>JAJDEN010000023.1 GCA_029259775.1 Planctomycetota bacterium
CAGATCGGCGCGGACCGTCTCGCGCGGACCCTGGAGGGCATCGACGTACGCGCGCCGACCGTGCCGGTGATTTCGAACGTGACCGCGTTGCCCACACAGGACCCCGACGAGATACGCCAAAACCTGATCGCGCAGGTGACCCATCCCGTACGCTTCCTGGATTGCGTACGCGCAGCGCGAAACCTTGGCGTGGCGCGCGCCATCGAGCCTGCGCCGGGGCGGGTCCTGGCCGGGCTCCTGCGGCGCATCGACCCCGACATCGAAACCCACTCGGCTGCCGACGCGCAGGCCGTCGCGGCACTCGCTGCCGCCCAGGAGTCTGCATGAGCTTCGAAGGTGTATCCGTGCTCGTCACCGGCGGCACGCGGGGCATCGGCCGCGCGATCGTCGCGTCGTTCGTCGGGCGCGGCGCCCACGTCACCTTCACCGGCTCCAACGCCGAAGCCGCCGCAGCCACCACCGCAGCCAGCGGCGCGCCGGAGCGCTGCCGCTTCGTCGCGGGCGACGTGAGCGAGGTCGCCCACGCGGACGAGGCCGTGAAGGCCGCAGTCGAGCACGGTGGGGGCCTGGACGTCCTGGTCAACAACGCCGGCATCACGCGGGACGGCTTGCTCATGCGCATGAGCGACGAGGACTGGGCCCAGGTCATGGGCGTGAACCTCACCGGCACGTTCCAGATGACCCGCGCGGCCACCCGGCGCCTCATGAAGAGCCCCCGGGGCCGGATCGTGAACATCACCTCGGTGGTCGGGATCATGGGCAATGCGGGCCAGGCGAACTACACCGCGAGCAAGGCAGGGGTCATCGGCTTCACGAAAGCCGTGGCGCGCGAGCTCGCCGGCCGGTCCGTCACCGTCAACGCCGTGGCCCCCGGATTCATCCAAACGGACATGACCGCGGGCCTCGGCGAGGCCGCCGCCGCGGAGCTTCAGAGCAAGATTCCGCTGGGTCGCCTCGGTTCCTCCGAGGATGTGGCCGAAGTCGTCGTATTCCTCTCGTCTGAACCCGCGGGCTACATCACCGGGCAGGTGATTCCTGTGGACGGCGGGATGGTCATGTAGGACAACCAGGGGCCCTGACGGGATTCGGGTGGGGCCCTGACTGGATTCGGACGGGGCTGTGCCCCGGACGGGGCCATGCAACCGGGCAACAAGGAGCGAAGAATGGACACTACGGATAGCGCCATCAAGGAAAAGGTGATCAAGGTCGTCTGTGAGCAGCTCGGTGTGAGCGAAGACAAGGTGACCGAAGAGACCTCCTTCATCAACGACCTCGGCGCCGACAGCCTCGACACCGTCGAGCTCGTCATGGAGCTCGAGGACGAGTTCGAGATCAGCATTCCCGACGAGGAAGCTGAGAAGATCAAGACCGTCGGCGATGCGATCAAGCACATCGACGCCTACCTCGAGAGCCGGGACTAGCCACGCAGTCCGGCTTCGCTGAAGCCGCGCCTCCGGCTCACCGTCATAAGAGGGCGACATCCATGGGCAAGTGCAGAGTCGTCGTCACCGGTCTCGGGACCGTCAACGCATGCGGCAACGATGTCGAGTCGTCCTGGGAGGCGGTTCTGGCAGGTCGCAGCGGGATCACGAACATCAAGCGCTTCGATGCGCGGGCGTTCGAGATGCCGTGCGACGTCGCCGGCGAGCTGAAGGACTTCGATCCGCTCAAGTGGTTCGAGCGGAAGGACATCAAGAAGCTCGACCTCATGACGCAGTACGGCCTCGCCGCCACGCAGATGGCGTGGGATGACGCCGACCTGCCGAGTGACGGCACGGGCTTCGATCCCGAACTCTCGGGCGTGATCCTCGGCACCGGCATCGGCGGTCTCGACACGATCGAGAACACGCACACGACGATCATGGAGAAGGGCCACCAGCGCGTGAGCCCCTTCTTCGTGCCCAAGATGATGGCCAACGCCATCGCCGGCATGGTGAGCATCCGCTTCGGCCTGATGGGGCCGTCGTTCATCACGTCCTCGGCTTGCGCGTCGGCCAACCACGCCATGGCGCTTGCCTTCCGCAGCGTCCGCGACGGCGAGCAGCATCTCTGTGTGACGGGCGGAGCCGAAGCCACCATCACCACGATGGGCATGGCCGGCTTCAACTCCCTGCGGGCGATGTCCCGCTCGCACAACGACGACCCCACCAAGGCCAGCCGTCCGTTCGACATGAACCGCGACGGCTTCGTCATGGGCGAGGGCGCCGGCATCCTGATCTTCGAGGAGCTGGAGCACGCCAAGAAGCGCGGCGCGACCATCTACTGCGAGGTCGTAGGCCAGGGCATGACAGCGGACGCGCACCACATCACGGCGCCGGCACCGGGTGGCAGCGGACCGCGGCGCGCCATGAAGATCGCGCTCCGCGAGGCGGGCCTCAACCCCGATCAGGTCGACTACATCAACGCCCATGGCACCTCCACGGCGCTCAACGACGCTGCGGAGACGCAGGCCATCAAGGCGGAGTTCGGCGCCCACGCCTACAAGATCGCGATCTCGTCGTCGAAGTCGCTGGTCGGCCACCTCCTGGGCGGCTCGGGCGGCGTGGAGGGCGTGTTCACCGCCAAGTCGATCGCCGACGGCAAGGTCCACCCGACCATCAATCAGGACGAGTCCGATCCCGAATGCGATCTGGACTACGTCCCGAACGTCATGCGGGAACTCGACGTCAGGTACGCGCTCAGCAACAGCCTGGGCTTCGGGGGACACAACGTCACCGTCGCCTTCGGCAAGTACACCTAGCGAGCCGCGACGTGGCCTCGCCTCCGGACAGGGCCTCACATTCGGACAGGGCCCCGCCTGCAGAACGACTCGAATCCGTGGGGCAGGGGCATCTGGTCGCGCACGCGGCGTCCCTCGAGCCGGAGGCCCGGGACGCATTTCTCGCGGCAGCCGCCGCCCATCCCTGGGGATCCCTACGGGAGGCTCTGGAGCACGGCGCCACGTCCGGCGCCCCGGCGCTCAGGCCGCCCAAGTGCTACACGCTCGGGCGGCAGCTCAACCAGAACGAGGAACACAATCGCGTCGAGCGCATGGGGCAGGGGCTCCTTGCCGGCGGTCGCGTCGCAACGCTGCTGCTCGCAGGCGGCCAGGGCACGCGCCTCGGCTACGACGGTCCGAAGGGGATGCTCGAGTTCGGCCCGGATGAAGGCCGCACGCTCTACCGCATTCACGCGGAGCGCATCGCCGCGTCCACAGAGCGCTACGGCAAGCCTGCGCCGCTCTACGTGCTGCTGAGTGCCGCCACGGCGGCGACGACGCGAGCGGCCTTCGACGAGCACGGGGAAGCGTGGGGCCTTAGGCCGGGCCAGGTGCGGTTTCTCCTGCAGGGCACGCTGCCGGCCCTCGACGACGCGGGACGGGCCCTGATTGCCGCCCCCGGCGTCCTGGCCGAAGCCCCGGACGGTCACGGCGGCGCCTTCCAGGCACTCGCGGATGCCGGCGTACTCGACGAACTCGTCGAGCAGGGTGTCGATATCCTGACCACCTTCCAAGTCGACAACCCGCTGGCGCGCCCCCTCGACCCCGTGATGCTCGGCTGGATGGTCGAGCGGCGCCTGCAGGCCATCGGCAAGGCCGTCCGGAAGGCTTCGCCGGACGAGAAGGTCGGCGTGTTCGCCCGGGACCTCCGGGGCCGGACCAAGGTCGTCGAGTACTCCGAGGTCACCGCGGACGACGACGCGGCCGACGGCGCTGACGGCGCTGACGGCGCCATCGAGTCTCCGCTGATGCTGGGCTCCATCGCCATCCACGGCTTCAGCGTCCGCTTCCTCCAGGGTCTCGCCCGCGAGGGCGACGCGCTGCGCCTGCACGCGGCGCGCAAGAAGGTCACCCATCTGGCCCCGGACGGCTCGCGCGTCGTTCCCGAGGCGCCCAACGCGACCAAGCTCGAGCGCTTCATCTTCGACCTGTTCCCTCTGGCCGCGCGTGCCGAGGTGCAGGAGGTGAAGCGCGAGTGGGAGTTCGCGCCCGTGAAGAACGCCACCGGGATCGACAGCTTGATGAGCTCGCGGGTGCTGGTCGATGCCGAAGTCCGGCGCTGGCACCAGACGCGCGACCTTCCGGCCCCCGAGACGGCTCCGGCCTTGAAGCCGCGCGAGATGGACGGTCCGCGCTAGCCGCCCACCTACAGCCCCACCTACAGCATGGAGTAGGTGAATTCCCACTACGCTGCGATATGGTGGGGTTGAGGAGGTCCCGTGGTGTCCAGGAGCGACCGGTTGCGCATCGCCGTGCTCATGGGCGGACCCAGCAGCGAGCACGAGGTATCGCTCCAGGGCGGAGCCAACGTGCTGGCGGCGCTCTCGCCTGAGCTCTTCCACGTCCGCCCTGTCGTCATCACCAAGCAAGGGGCCTGGCGGATCCCGCCGAGGCGCTGGGCCGCTCCCACGGGGACGTCAGCATCCGCCGATGCGTTCGATGCGCACGACACGGAGGGCTGGCGCGAACACGCCGGTGCCTGCGAGGCCCTCGTGGCGCTGCGCGAGTGGGGGGTGGACGTCGCCATCCCCATCCTGCACGGTCGCTTCGGTGAAGATGGCACGGTGCAAGCGCTCCTTGCCGCCGCGAACATCCCGTTCGTCGGCAGCGACACCGCAGGCTCCGCTGTCGCCTTCGACAAGGTGCGGTCCAAGGAAGTCTTCCGCTACCACGGCATCGACACGCCCGACTTCGACGTCGTCCCGGCCGGCGACCTCACGAGCGGCCGGCGCGCCCGCATTGGCGGGTGGGCCGAGCGCTTCAACTACCCCTTGGTGCTCAAGAACCCCCGCGGCGGATCGACCCTCGAGGTCAAGGTCGCCAAGGACGAGGGCGAGGCGCTCACCGCCATCGAGGAACTCGCGCCCGGGGCTGACCGGCTCATGGTCGAGGAGTACGTGGCAGGTCGCGAGCTCACCGTGGGCGTCATCGAGGACCGTGAAGAAGGAGGGCCGATCGCCCTGCCCGTCGTCGAGATTCGACCCAAGGCCGCTGGCTTCTTCGATTACCACGAGAAGTACGCGCCCGACGGCGCTGAAGAGATCTGCCCGGCCCCGATTCCGGACGACGTCGCCGACGCCGCTCGCGCGATCGCGCTGCAGATCCACCTCACCCTCGGTCTTCGCGGCCTGTCGCGCACCGACATGATCCTCACCGAGGACGGCCGCCTCCGGGTCCTCGAGGTGAACACGCTGCCTGGGATGACGGAGCGGGGTCTTGTGCCGCTCGCCGCCGCGGTGAAGGGCTGGGACTTCCCCAGTCTCGTAGCCAACCTCGTGAGAACGGCGCGGCTGCCCTCCTGAGCAGGGGGTCTGCCCGCGGGGCGACTACGATAGGAGCATGAGGACAACGCCCATGAGCACCGAGCCCACCGAACGCAAGCAACTGGCCCAGGCCGACACGTTCAAGGTGTCGAAGGTCTGGGGCGAAGAGCATTGGATCGTCAACCGCGACTACTGCGGCAAGAAGATGGTGCTCAACAAGGGCTTCCGCTGCTCGCTGCACATGCACAAGAACAAGGACGAGGTCTTCTACGTCACCCAGGGTCGCGTGCTGCTCGAGCTCGGCGACGGCGAGCGCATCATGGCCCCCGGTGACCATCACCACGTGCCGCCCGGCGTCGAACACCGCTTCTGGGGTCTGGAGGACAGCGAGATCATCGAGTTCTCGACCCACCACGAGGACGACGACTCCTACCGGGTCCCTGGTCAGGAGAGCGGTGCGTTCGATTGGGCCGAGCTCGACGGTCGCATCTAGGCGAGCAGCCTGCGATGACGACGCGTCGCCCAAGTCGTCCCCCGGCAGCCCGAATCGTCAGGATGGTGTAACGATGGCAGCGCGCGTTGGCGGAACGCCCCAACGTGCGCACAATGGGCCTGGTCGCGCGATACTTCAAGCTACGTCCGCCGGAGCCACGGATGCCCCGACTCTCCCGACTGGCCGCTTTCCTCGCCCTCGCCGCCGCCTTGGTCGCGGTGTGGTTCCTCTTCAGCGCGGACGGGCCCGTCACCGAGCCTGTCGATGATCTGGTCGGCGATCTACCGGAGCGGCGGGCCGCTGATCCAGACCTCTCGGAACGACCGAAGCAGGGGGGGGTCTACGCCGGCACGGTGGTGGACCTCGAAGGGCAGCCGATCCACGGTGCGCACGTCCTGCTCGTCTCCTACAGCACGGGCGCCCCCCAGATGGATCTCGGCGCACCGGAGGCGGACAGCGAGGACTTCGCCGACATCCCCGTGATCGGACGCATGGGGGAGGCCGGCGAGGGCATCAGCGACGAGAAGGGCGCCTTCCGCATCGCCGCGGACAGCCAGGCCGTCATCACGCGTGTGCTCGCCTACCACGAGGGCTACTTCCTGTCGGTGGTCTCGGTCAACCGACCGCGCAACGACATCGTCCTGCGCTTGCAGGAAGCGGGCAAGGTCATCGGTACCGTCGTGGACGACGTCACCGGCACGCCGGTGCAGGGTGCACGCGTCGACATCTACCTGCAGCAGAAGGTCGACAAGGTGCCTGACGCACCCCCGGGCAGCGGCGCCTACCCGGTCTTCAAGCGCAAGCAGCACGAGAAGTCTTGGCTCGCCACGCTCGGACGCTTCACCAGCAAGGTGCTGGGCCCGAGGATCTGGAGTGTCCACGACAGCGGTAGCGAGACGCT
Source organism: Planctomycetota bacterium (assembly GCA_029259775.1). Classification (GTDB taxonomy): domain Bacteria; phylum Planctomycetota; class PLA2; order PLA2; family JAEUHO01; genus JAHEIK01. The sequence goes on from JAJDEN010000023.1 coordinate 6,636, forward strand.
GCGCTTGTGGACGGACGCCAACGGCCACTTCGAGATCGGCCCCCTCGGCAACACGGTGCAGGTCGAGTTCGTCGTCACGCACCCGGACTACAAGTGGTACGACTTCGACTCGAACGACGGCAAGCACACGCCCAAGCGGCTGGTCGTCGAACCGGGCGAGAAGATCGAGCGCGAGTTCCGCCTCCGTCGTGGATTCCACATCTCCGGCCAGGTATCGGATGATGAAGGCAATGGCCTCTCGGAGGTCTACATCAAGGTGCAGAGCATCAGCGCGTACTACCGTCACTGGTGGTACCGCGACAAGTGGCGCATCGCGCGCACCGACAAGCACGGCAACTTCCGCGTCGACGGCTTGGCGGAGGGTGCACAGACCATCATCCTCATGCACCCGTCGTTCAAGCAGAAGGTCGTGCACGTGCCGAGGGTGCCCGCAGACAACCTCATGGTGCTGGCCGAGCGCTTCGGCGCGCTGCAGGCCCGGGTCGGGGGTGTGGGCAGCAGCAGCATCCGCCGCCGTGTGCTCGTGCTCTTCGAGTCCATCGAGGAGAACCCCGAGGGCCCCCGGCAATTCCGCCGCAACGAACGTCTCACGACCGACGGTGAGTTGATCGTGCAGCGCATCCACCCGGGGCACTACCGCACGTGGATCAAGCTCGGCAAGGTCAGCTCCCAACCGACGGAAGTGAAGATCGAGTCCCTCAAGATCACGAAGACGGACTTCGAGCTCGGCGCCGGCGGCTCGATCGTCGCGCGCGTCGTGGATCCCGGCGGGGGCATCGTTGACCCGGCGAGCGTACGCCTGGTCTCCCTGCGCAACGGCAAGGAGCATGCTCTGGGCACGTTCGTGTCGCGCGAAGGGGACGTCGACATCGAGGGTGTCGCGCCCGGCCCCTACAAGCTGCGCATCCGTGCGCCCGGCCGCATCGAGGTGACGACGAAGTCGTTCGAGGTCAGCGAAGCGCGCACGGCCAATCTCGGCGTCGTCGAGCTCAACCAGTGGGGGTTCTTGCGCTTCGGCCATCCCCTGAACGCTGCGGGTCGAGCCGCCAACATCACGGAGACCCTCGTGGTCGAGTGGCGTCGCGCCAAGGGAACGTGGCAGCGCGTCCACAACGCAGGGATCGACGTATCCGTTCATCCCGGCGACTTGGATATCCGAGCCCGCTCCGGTGCGCTGAAGTGGACGGGCAAGGCCAAGGTCGAGGGCGGCAAGACCACGGCCATCGAAATCGTCTTCGAGGAAGCCCGTTAGGAGCCCGCCTCCGGCGCCCTCGGTCAGGCCTTCCAGCAGGGCGGCCAGAGGGTAGTCTTGGCGCCTGATGAGCGAGGATGCGACACCGAAGCCCGAGGCCGACCGACGCTCGGCGTCCGACCGTCGGCAGGGCGACCGCCGCAAGAAGCAGGTCCCCGTGGAGGTCGACCGCCGCGCTGCGGATCGCCGCACGGGACCGCGCCGCAAGCGCAGCATGAACCAGTACGACATGAGCGAGGACGTACTGGAGTTCATCAATGCCATCAGCCACTTCAAGGAGGCGTCCGGACGCTCGTTCCCCACGTGGAGCGAGGTCTTCGCCATCCTGCGAGGCCTCGGCTACGAGAAGCGCAGCTGACCCCCAACGGTGTCGCTCTGCGAGATTCCACAGGGACTCCCGCGGTGGGGCGCAGGACAGGAACATCGCGGGCTCGCGCCCGTTCGGAGGATCACATGGACATCCAGGTCGTAGACACCCCGCTGGGCCGCTACCGTGACGATGCCGTCGTCGTCTTCGCAGCCCAGGGCGAGAAGATCACGAAGACCGTCGGCTCGGCTGGTCGCGACTTCCGAGGCGGCTACGCCACCCTGGTCGCCGACGCAGCGTTCACGGGCGAAGCCGGTCAGGTCCGCACGCTGAGCGCGCGCAAGACCGAGCGCGTGCGCACCCTCGTGCTGGTCGGCCTCGGCGAGGCCTCCGCCACGACCGGCGAGTCCATTCGACACGCCGCGTCCAGCGGTGTGCGCGCGGCGCGCGAACTCGGTGCGCGCTCGGTGACGCTCGTGGCGCCCTCCGGCCGCGGTCCGACGTTCCGCGTCGACGCGGTGGCCGAGGCGCTCGTGGAGGGCTCGATCCAGGGGCTCTACCGCTTCGAGACCTACAAGGCCAAGCCGTCCAAGGACGGCATCGATCGCATCTCCGTGCTCGTGGCCCCCGCCTCGGCCGGCCGCGCACGCCGGGGTGCTCGCGAGGGGCAGGTCCTGGGGGATGCGGTCACGTTCGCTCGGCAGCTAGGCAACGAGCCGGGCAACACGGCTACGCCCACGTTCCTCGCGGAGCAGGCAGCGATCATCGCCGAAGAGGGCGGCCTCGATCTGCGTGTCCTCGAAGAAGACGACATGCGCAAGCTTGGCATGGGCGCGTTGCTCGGCGTCTCGCAAGGCAGCGTCGAACCGGCCAAGTTGATCATCCTGACCTACGAGCCCAAGAAGCGCTCCGGCAAGCGTCCCGAGACGATCGCCATCGTGGGCAAGGGCCTGACCTTCGACACGGGAGGCGTGTCGATCAAGCCGTCCGCCAAGATGGAGGACATGAAGTTCGACATGTGCGGCGGCGCCGCGGTGCTGGGGGCAATGAAGGCCATTGCCGGCCTCAAGGTCGGCGTACGCGTCGTGGGCCTCGTGCCCGCGTCGGAGAACATGTGTGGCGCGGCCTCGTACAAGCCGGGGGACATCCTGCGAGCGATGAACGGCACGACGATCGAGGTGCGCAACACGGATGCCGAAGGCCGCTTGATCCTCGCGGACGCCTTGGCCTACGCCACGAGCAAGATGCGACCGCGACCCAAGGCCATCGTCGATCTCGCCACCTTGACCGGTGCCTGCGTCGTGGCGCTGGGGGACGGCCATGGTGCCGTCGTCAGCAACGCCGATCCGCTGGCCGCGGAGCTGCTTGAAGCGTCCAAGGCCTCCGGCGACGCTCTCTGGCGCATGCCGATCAACGACATCTACCGCGCGCAGCTCGACAGCCCGTACGCGGACCTCAGCAACCTCGGCACGCCGGGCGCGGGCACGCTCACCGCAGCGGCGTTCCTCGAGAAGTTCACGGGCGACGTGCCGTGGGCGCACCTCGACATCGCCGGCATGGCGTGGACCCAGAAGAAGACGGGTCACTTCTCCACCGGCGCCACCGGGTTCGGTGTGCGCGTGATCGCGCGCTTCCTCCAGACGCGCGGCGCCTGACCCGGGGCACGCGGATCCAGACGCCCAATGCGGCGCCACCGCGGCTCGTCGCCACGGACGGCGCTCCCTGGGTAGGGTGGTGTGCGTGAAGCGGATCGTCCTCTGCCTGCTGCTCCATGCCGTGGGCGGACTCCTCCTGCCCGGCGCGGCGGGTGCCGAGGGGGACAGCTACGCCGATGCCCGAGAGCGACTGCTGCGCCTGACGGAGCGCGGTGCCCCGGAAAGCCGCGCGAAGGCGTTCGAGGCGCTGCGGTCCGTCCGGGACGTGCGGGGCATCCGGCTCGCGCGTACGGCGGTCATGGGTGTGCTTGAGGAGCGGGCACGCGTGAGCACGCGGCTGCGGCGTGAGCTCGCGGCCTACGAGCGCTCGCGGACGAAGACGTGGGAGGCCGAGGAACGCACGACGAAAGCCCGGCGCCGCGGCATGAGCCGCGGCCGGGTGACCGCGCTCGAGCGGAAGCTTCGGCAGGCCCGTGCCCAGCGCACCCGGACCTTCGAGGAACTCAAGCGTTCGCGCCTCCTCTTGAGGACAACGCGAACGCAACTCAGCTCGGCCGCGCAGGAAGTGGGGGCGTTGCTACGCCGCGTCTCGGTCCAGGAACGGCCGGTGGCCCTGGCGCTGATCCGGGAAGGCTGGCTCGCTGCGGAGGATCCGGAGCAGTGGATCGCTGGCCTCGATGCCCTGCTGGCTTCCGATCTGCCGGCGGCTTCGACCGTGGCCGGCTCCGTCGTGTCGAACGTCGAACGGCCCATGCGACTCCGGGCCCTGGCCCTCGATACGCTGACCATGCTGGACGACCGCGCGGCCCTTGGGCATGCGCGGCGTGAGATCCAGGCCACCTTCGCAACACACTGGCACCTCGTGGCCGCGTCGATTCGCGCGCTGCGCATCGTGCGCGCCAAGGAGGGCATCCCGCTTCTGATCACCTTCCTCGAGCGCAAGCACATCGCCCGGCTGCGCGAAGACGCCCATGCGGCGCTGATCTCCCTCACCGGCCAGAAGCATGGCCCGTATGCAGGGCCGTGGAAGACCTGGTGGGAGGACCACGGAGCGACCTTCGTCGTTCCGGTTCGAGCGCCGTCCGCCGTCCTTGCAGCGGACGAGGGCAGCAGCACCGCCTTCTACGGCATCCACACGTTCAGCGACCGCATGGCCTTCGTCTTCGACGCCTCCGGCTCCATGTGGAACCACGGCGAGAAGAAGACGCTGCGCATCGATGTCGCCCGACGCCAGTTGCTCGGTGCCGTCGGCACCCTCGATGCGTCCCGGCGGTTCACGGTCGTGCCGTTTGGAACCCAGGCCACCTACTGGCGGAAGCTCCCGGTGCCAGGGACCGAGTCCGAGAAGAAGTCCCTGGCGCGGTGGGCCGGCAAACTCAAGGCCATGGGCCAGACCAACGCCTACGACGCGCTGGACCTCGCCTTCGGCCTCGCGCGCAGCGCCGAGGCGCGCCCCGCCATCGACACCGTGTTCTTCCTGACGGATGGGCAGGCGACGACCGGGCCCCTCGACGACACGCCCGGCATCCTGGCGGACGTCCGGATCTGGGCTCGCCTGGAGCGCGTTCGGCTGCACTGCGTCGGCATCGGCTCCCACGACAGGGAGCTGCTTGCCGGACTCGCGCTGCTGGGCGATGGACAGTACGCGGCTCGTTGAGTCGTAACAACATACGCAGAAGTAACTTACGGCATTTTCCAGGGATCGCCCGGGGGGCGGCTGCCGCCGGTAGAATCACGCCCGAATGAGCACCCAACAGCCCCCGGATCAGGCCGCGTCCACGAACGGCCATGGCGCGACGAACGGCAACGGTGCCGCGCGGCGCGCCCACCGGGAAGCCGTCCTCAACCTCCGGCGGCTCATCGAGGTGGCGCGCGGACGCCGGGCGCCGTTGATCCACCTCCAACACAACCCTGACCCCGATGCCCTGGGCAGTGCCGCCGCGCTGCGCTACCTGCTCCGCAGACTGCTGGATGTCGATGCCACGCTGGCCTACACGGGGCGCGTTGGGCGTGTGGAGAACCGTGCGATGCTCCGGCATCTCGACATCCGCATCAAGCCGAGTTTCAAGCTCGACTACGACGAGTTCGATCTCGTCGTCGTCGTCGACACCCATCCCGGCGCCGGGACCTGCCGCCTGCCCGAGGGGGTGGTCCCCGACATCGTGATCGACCACCATCCGGGCATCAGCGAACTCAAGGGCGTCGCGTTCCCCTACTACGACCCGGACTTTGGAAGCACGAGCACCATGGTGGGGGCCCTGTTCGTCGAGAACGGCATCCCCATGGACCGTCGCATCGCAACGGCGCTGACCTACGGCATCCGTACCGACACGATGGACCTCTCGCGCGGGACCACGCCGCAGGACGAGTCGATCTTCCGCGAGGTCTACGGTCTGTCCGACAAGAAGGCGCTGTCGCGGATCGAACGCGCCCGCGTGCCGCAGGAGTACTTCATCACGCTCGAGCGCGCCCTGCGGCATGCCCAGGTGACCGACTTCGCGCTCACGACCTACCTCGGCGAGATCAATCACAGCGACTCGGTGGCCGAGATCGCCGATCTGCTCTTCCGCCTCGAGGGCCTGAAGTGGGTCATGGTCGCGGGCTACAACGGTCCGACGCTCTACTGCTCGCTGCGGGCGACGCCTGCCAAGGACGTCAAGGCAGGCGCCGTGGCGCGTGAGATCAGCGACGGGCACGGTGGGGGGCACGACACCTTCGCCGCAGCCCAGATCCCGCTCCCCGAGAACGGGCAGGACCCCGACGCGGCCTTCGTCGAGCTGCGCGAGCGCTTCCTCAAGGAGGTTCGCGCCAAGAAGAGCCTCACGCGTCCCCTCACGCTGCCACCGGACGCCAAGACGTCCGTATCCTAGGGGTCGGCCTTCCGGGGCCCCATGCACCAGGCAGCGCATGGCGCCAGCGAGGCGTGATGCCTGCCCACTGTCCGGAGTCCTCATGACCGCACGCGTGCGCTTTTCCTTTCGGCGGGTTCTTCCTCTGGTGCTCGCCTTGGCCCTCCTCGCTCCGCCCGCCGCGGGGGAGGACGAGAAGAAGCCGGAGATCCCTCAGGCAAGCTTCAACGAGCGGCTGAGCGCGTTCAAGAAGGCCCTGAAGTCCAGGGATCCGAAGGCGCGCAGCCGTGCCTTCGACTACTGGCGCGGCTGCCCTGATCCGCGGGCCGTGTCGGAGATCACGAAGGGCATCAAGAAGGTCGAAGGCGACGAGAGCAAGGTCTACAAGGCGATGGGGGTCACGGAGGCCGGCTACGAGAAGGCGTTCTCGGACCTCGAGGCCGCCAAGCGCACCATGGACATGGGCGGGAACAACGCCAAGGCCATCGAGCGCTACAACAAGACCGCTCGCAAGGTTTCCAAGGCGCTCGACGGCGCCGTGATGAAGTTGAAGAACCTGCAGAACGACTTGACCCGGAATCGGGCCATGTTGCAGCAAGCCGTGCTGGTCGTGGGGGACATGCTCAAGGAACTGGACGGCGACCCGCTGGCGGACGCCATGGCCTTGCTCGCGCAGGAGTGGCTGCAGGCCAAGGGCGATCATTGGCCCGTGCGGTGGGTGGCCGCGATCTCCGAAGTGAACCACCCCCTCGTGACGGAGAGCCTCCGGACGGTGGTGACCAACGCGGAGATGGCCGACTCGCTGCGCGTCACCGCGATGGATGCCCTGGCAGCGCGTGCCGATGGGTGGGTCCTCGGCAAGGCGTTCGAGTGGCTGAAGCTCCCGCTCGAGAAGTCCCCGCTGGTTCGTGGCGGCATTGCGGCCCTGCGCACCATGCACGACAAGCGTGCCATCGTTCCGCTCTCGAAGTTCCTGGATCGCCAGGACCTCAAGCTCGAGCGCAACCACGCGCACCTGGCCCTCGTGTCCCTGACAGGCGTGGATCACGGACCGTACGGCGGCCAATGGACGAAGTGGTGGGAGGACAATCACAAGACGTTCGTGATGCCCAAGGGCCCCAAGGAAACGGGCGACGTTGCGCCGCCCAAGAAGGGCACGACCTTCTACGGCATCCAGACGTTCAGCGACCGCATCCTGTTCATCGTCGACATCTCCGGATCGATGGACAAGGTCCAGAAGGGCGTCGGCGGCGGCAAGACGAAGATGGAGATCTGCAAGCAGGAGCTGATCGGCTCCGTCTTCAACCTCAACACCACGGACACGTTCAACGTCATCTTCTTCAATCACCAGGTCATTCCCTGGCAGAACCGCAAGGTGCAGGCCACCGAGGGCAAGAAGAAGCTGCTCAAGACGTGGGTCACCGACCAGGAGCCTCTGGGCGGGACCAACATCTACGATGCGCTCGAGCTGGGCTTCAAGATCGCACACCGCGTAACGGGCCCGCCGAACCTCGACACGATCTTCTTCCTCACGGACGGCAACCCGACCGCCGGCAAGATCCGCGACGCCAAGACGATCCTCGAGACCGTCAAGGGCTGGAACGAGACCGCCAAGATGACGATCCACTGCATCGGGATCGGCAAGCAGCACGACGCCGACTTCCTGAAGGCGCTCGCGCGCATCGGCGACGGGAAGTACGTACGACGGTGAGCCCAGGACGCAGCGCTTCCCCAAAGAAGAAGAGACGAACCGCAGAGGCGCAGAGAGCACAGAGCGAGCCCTGGGGGACCCGGGCTGGCGCCCTCGGATCGGGCGCGCTGGGCACCGCAGGCGCCAACCAGCAAGCCGTCTGTTGGCTTTCGAGGCTCTGCGGCCTCTGCGTCCTCTGCGGTTTCACGCTCTGGCGATGCTCCCGCCGCCCCTCTCAGCCCAATTCCAACCGACTGATAATCAATCTTATGTTGTCTTTTGTGGGTGGGAGAGCCCAGAACGTGGACTTCGGAGGTTCAGAGGCCTTGGCCGACCGGTGCCGTGCCTACGCAGGCGGCCCGTCGCCAGCTTCCGTCGGCAGGCCGCGAGCACGTCGGGCGACGATCAGCGCCCCGAAGAAGCACAGCACCAGGAACGCACCCAGGCTGCAGAGCCACGCCAGCTTCGCTGTCAGCATGCCGTCCCGCGCCGCCCGGTCCAGCACGGACTGCGCGTGGGGGTCCTCGTCACCCTGGTAGCTGCGGACCATCATCCGGTAGACGTTCTGGAAGACCCAGTCCTGGTCCTTGGTCATCGTGGCCTGGTGGGATTTCCAGTACGCCTCGAGGGGACTCGCCCCCGGAAGACCCTCGGAGCCTTGGGTCTCACGCCGGACGCGATCCTCGACCAACGCGCGGATCAGCGGATAGGGGCCTCCCCCATCGACTGCCCCCTGCTTGGCCGCATGCGTCTTGAGACCCACCGGTCCGCGCCACCAAGACTCAAGCAACCCGAGCACGCGCAGGTCGGCCGGATGGTCGGAACTCTTCAGGGCCGTCACCGCATCGTCCAATCGACCGGCCATGACCGCGTGCTCGACGTCGAGGCGCGCCTCGGGCGTCAGTTCCTCGGCGTGGGCCCACGGCGCAGCGAACGCGCCAGACGCCAGCAGACCGGCGATGAGAATCACGCGACGCATCAAAGACCCAGCTCCTTGTCGGCGAGCCGATCCGAGGGGCTCTTGTCGTCGGTCAAGATCACGCCGCCGTCCTTGATCGCGTCGTGCTTCACCAGGTAGCGATCGATCGCGAAGGCGGCGTAGCGCATGCCAGGGTGAAGCTCGTCGCTCTCGTGCACCCGCGGGCTCGCTGTGGCGCCCTGCCGCGCCCAGAGAATGACATTGCCCGGATACGCCGGGTTGGGCGCGGCCCAGCACGAGCCGTAGACCTTGCCCATCGTGCTGGCCACGGCCTTGGCGACCTGGCCACGGAAACCGTGTCCGAGCACGTTCACGCCGAGCCAGCCCTCCTGGGTCAGGTGCTTCGCGGCCCGCTCGAAGAACTCCACGGTCGCCAGCTGGAACGGCACGTAGTTCGTTCGCGCATAGGCGTCCACGAGGATCAGGTCGAAGCGTTCCTCGGCGGGCAGGGCGTTGACGACCGTCCGCGCGTCCTCGTTCGTCACGATACGCAGGCGGTCTCCCACGAGGCCCGCGCGCGGCGTTTCGAGGGCCTTGTGGCCCAGGTGCTTGCGCGCCACCTCGATGACGCCCGGGTCGATCTCGACCCCCAGCACGTCCATTGCCCCGTCGTAGGTCTGACGCAGCGTGCGGTACACGGTGCCGCCGGCATAGCCGATGATCATCACCTTGAGCGGTCGCTTCACGCGCTTGGGGGCGAAGAACGCGCCGATGGCCATGTGCTCGAAGTAGCGACCGCCCGTCAACCACGCGGCACGCTTGCCGGCATCCTCGACCAGCACGCTCTGGTACGTCTCCGCGTCTTCGTCGTGCCGCAGGAAGATCGTCTGCGCCTGGGCACCGCGCGGCAGCAACGCCGGCACCAACGTGGAGTTGGGCGCCGGGGCCCCCATCCAGATGTTGCTCCGGACGACGCGAATCGTCTGGCACGGCGACTCCATCTCCATCAACTGGCCCGCATGCTCCCGCAGCGGCGGACGCACGACGACCTGATGCACGAAGAGGCCCAGCGTGGCGAGCAGCGCCGCGTAGGCCAGCCCATGGGCACGTCCGCGACCCGCTCCGCAGCGCGGCAGGATGATGAACGCCGCCACCGCCGTGACAGCGAGCGCCGCGAGCAGCATCGCCCCGCGTGAGCCCAATGCCGGAACGAGCAGAGGCGCCGTCGCGAGGCAGCCGAGGAGCCCCCCCACCGTGCTCCAGGCGAACAGCGCGCCCGCGGCACGGCCGGCGCCGGCGCCATGAGCCGTCATGCGCACGAGGAACGGCGGCACGATGCCGAGCAGGACCATGGGCAAGCCGAACAGCAGCAGGGCCGCGGCTCGGCTGCCATGGTTCGCGATGGGCAGGATCCTCAGGCTGTCGATGCCGTCCGGCATGAGCGCGCCGAGCAACGACGGTCCCACCACGCACGCCAGCGCCGTGGCAAGGCCCGCGATGGCGAGCCCACCGACGAGGCTGCGTCCTCCGGCCACGCCACGGGCCATGGCGCCGTCGGCCCACCGACCGCCGATCCAGGAACCCATGGCGAGCGCGAGGAGGATCAGCCCGATCACGTTCGACCAGATGTGGTTGGACTGTCCGAACCAGGGCGACATGAAGCGCACGGCCGCGAACTCGACCACCGTGACGGCCCAGCCCGTGATCAGCGCCGCCAGGCAGAGAGCCAACACAGGGCGCTCCCGGCGCAGCGTGGCCGCGTCGGGAATCTCCTGGGCCGCGTCACGGCGCCCCCCCCGAACGAGCAGGAGCCCCACGGCGCACATGGAAGCGGCCAGGGCTGCGGCGATGAGGAGGGTGGCGCGCGTGCCCAGCACCTGCAGCATCCAGAGCGGCGCCACGAAGCACGCTGCCAGGCTGCCCACGGTCCCCACAGCGTAGACCCCGCCCGTGGCGCGCCCTTCGCTGCCCTGACGCGCCTCGAGGCGGATCAGGAAGGGGCTCGTCATGGCGAGCAGGAAGGCGGGGGGACCGAACAGGACGAGCGTGGCGAACAGGCTTCCCGTGAAGCCCAGCGGCAGCCCGCCGCCGTCAGGCAAGCCGGTCGGGATCAACGCCGAGCAGAGGCCGCGGCCCAGGAACGTGACGCCCAGGATGTAGAGCGCCGCCAGGCCATGGGCGAGGTACAGCGATCGTCCGCTGGCGCTACGAGCGCCGAGACGACCTCCCGCCACATAGCCGGCCGCAAGCGCCAGCAGGATCACGCCAATCACGGTGGACCAGACGAAGATCGATTGGCCGAACGCAGGTGCCAGGAGGCGCACGGCCGCGAACTCGAGTACGAGGATCGTGAAGCCGGAGACACCGGCAACGAGGAGGTGGCCGACGCGTGCGCTCATCCGTGCGTCCGCACTCCTTCTCGATGGCGCACCCGTGGTGGCCTTCCGCGGACGCTACTTGTCCTTGTCCTCGTCGCTCTTCTTGCCTGCCTTCTTGCCTACGTCGTCCACCTTGTCGGGGCCCTTGTCGGGGACGTCGAAGCCGAGCTCCTTCATGATCTTGTCGTGCAGGGCAGTAGCTGCGTCGGTGTGCTTGTTCAGCGGCAACTTGAGCAGGTTCTTCAAGGCGGAGCACGCAGGCTTGAGCTTGCCGACGCCGTAGAGCTTGTTGCCCTTCTCCCAGAGGCGATCGGCGCGATTCTCCTCCTCCGGCGTCGCCCTCACTACGGCGGCCTTCTTCGGGTCGTCCTTCTTGGGCTCGACCTTGCGCGGCGGGCGCACGGTGAGGCTCACGACACGTGCTGGCGTGAGCCAGCCGAAGAACATCGAAACGCGGATGCGCACGGGCTCCCGGTTGAAGAGGAAGTCGAAGTCGCGCCCGACCTTCTCCATGCGTTCGTCCTGCGGCTTGATGATCCCGTCGTGCTCGATGTGGCCGTTGATCAAGATGCGAACCTTGCGGTCGAGATCGACGACGTCGTCGTTCAGGAAGAGCGAAAGCGAGTTGATGCCGAGGGCCTTGATCTTGATCGTGTTGGGCTCGGTCGCGGTATCGACGACGTCGACATCGAGCTGGCGCTTGGGCGCACCCCAGTTCGTGCCATCGAGGTTGACCCAGTAGGCCAACACCTGGTCGTACCGGTCCGGGGCCACCGTCCACGAGAACTTCGTGGGGGGAACGCGCTTGCGCTCCGCCATCCACGTCTTGAGCGTGGCCCCGCCGACCCCGGCGGTGACGGCCTCGTGGCCGGCCTCGCGCAGCTGCTTGGCCAGCGCTGGGTTGTTGACCACGTACGTCGGCAGCGTCGCGAAGTTCTTCACAAGCAACGCCTGCTCATCGTCGAGCTTCCACTTGCCGTTCAGGATCACGCCCGAGAAGTAGACAGGCATGGAGGTCGCGGCGACGAACGCCTGCTCGGAGCCATCCAGCACGATGCGCTCGAAGTCGATGTTGTAGTGGCGCCAGAACTCGGCGAAGGGGTTGCGGAAGACCTTGTCCCGCATGCCGCCCTTCTTGTCGACGAAGTTGCCCGCCGCCGCGATCGGGCACATCACGATCCAGTTCTCGTAGAGCTCGGGCCAGGCCTTGGTCGGATAGCGGCGCTTCAGCAAGGCCTGCCCCGGGTACTTGTCGTTGTAGTCACGCTTCTCGTGCAGCGAGATCAGCAACGGGTACGGATCACCGCGCGGAATCTTGTTCCGCAGGTCCTTGTCCTTCTTCGGATAGGACTTGGGGATCGAGAAGTTCAGCGTGAGATCCTCGGACTTGATCCAGTTGAGGGTGCCGGCCAGCCCCTTCTTCTCGGTCACCCCGAAGGCCTTCTGCCACTTGCGGTCGGTCAGCTGCGCTTCGAAGGAGCGGCCCTGGTAGACGAGCCAGCGCAGGGCTTCCATGTCCTTCAGGAAGTAGCGCCCTTCCGCAGCGTGCTGCTCCAGTTCGGCGACCAACGCGGTGCGGCCCTTCCACTGCTCCTCGTCCAGATCGAAGTACTGCCGAGCCGCCTCGATCAGGCTCTTGTACGGCTTGATCTCCTTCAGGATGTCGGGCAGGAGAGGCGTGCGAGCGGCCTGCGTGGGCTCCTTCGCCGGGGGCGCCTTGGCGTCGGCCTTCTCGTCTTTCGCGTTGTCGTCCTTTTCCTCGGCCTTCGCGCCCTTCTTGGCGTCGTCCTTCTTCTCTTCGGCGATGACGACGGTCGGAGCGAGGAGCAGCGCGAGCACGAAGGACGCTGCGAGGAAGCTGGTCCCCACGAGCCACGCGCGCGGTGTCCAGGGCTGAACAGGCGAGATCGGACGCATCGAAGTCTCCGGAACGCGGGCTCGGCATTCTACGCATGCCCCGCCGCGCAGGGCCATGGAGCGCCTGCGTCGTCCGGTGCGTGCGGAAACCGGTGCCGGCTCCCGCTGCTGATCGAGCCCTGGGTCGATCCTCATCGTAGTCGGGGATCCTGCCGCGTGCGCCAGATCCGGTCGAGAAGGTGACGGTACGTACCCGGACCACGTCCCACGGCGCGGGCCGTCGTCACCGCCGCACCGAGATGGGCTTCGGCCGCATCGTCCTTCCCAGCGAGCCACAGGGAGCGGGCCGCATTCTGGCGCCCCGCCAGGTGCCCGCCGTCGAGGGCGAGGCTGCGCTCGTACGCCGCCAGGGCGTCCGTCAGGCGCCCAGCGGCCCCCAGGGCGAGCCCCCGGTCGCTTTGGACGCCGGGCTCGAAGGGGTTGGCGGCCAGGGCCTTGGCGTACGCCGCCAGCGCCTCCTCGGTGCGACCGAGCACGCGGAGCGTATTGCCGAGGTTGGCCCACGCCCACGCATCGTCCGGTGTCGCGACCACCAGCGCCTGCTGCACGCGGACGCAGCGATCCGTTACGCGCGCATCACGCCAGGCGTTCCAGAGCGTCCGGTAGGTGCGATCGGCGACCCACGAGAGGCCCGTGGCGGCCGCCCGATTCTCAGGCGCCCGCTGGATCGCCTCGATGTAGGCGTCGGCCGCCTGATCCCAGGCTTCGTCGTCCCCGGGCTTGGCCGTGACGATCAGGAGGCGCGCGAGGCTGAGGACAGCACGCGGGTCGCGCTTGTCGCGCCCCTGCGCGTCGCGCAGCAGCGGCAGCGCTTCGACGGCCCGTCCCCCCGCCTCGAGAAGCTCCGCGCGCGCATGCAGCAGCGGCAGGCCGGCGCGTCCGTCAGGCACCGGGATGTCAGCCAGCGCCTCCAGGAGAGCGCCGTGCCCACCGGTGTAGCGTGCGCCGCGCACGGCCTGGGCCATGGCCCCGGAAGCCGTGGGGTTCGCGGTGATGACACGCGCGTAGATCGGCGTGCTCTTCTCGGGCTGCCGTGCGGCGTCCCACGCCGCAGCGGCACCAAGGTCGTTGCCCGCCTGGGCGAATGCCTCCGCCGCCTCGACCCATGCGCCCTGCGCATAGCGCACGCGGGCGATCAATTCCTGCACGCGAGCACGCGCGGCCTTCGGCTGCGCCTCGAGATTGAGAACGCTCCACGCGCCGACGGCCTCCTCGAGTTCGCCCAGGAGGTAGTGGGCTTCGATTTGGATCAGCACCCGCGCGAGCAAGCCCTGGGGGTCTGCGTCACCGATCTGCTTGGCGACGATCAGGGCGTCTCGCAGGAACGGATTCACGTTCCGGCCCATCCGGCGCTCGGCGATGTTCGACTTCGCTGTCGCCAGCAGCGCACCCGCGTAGGCCAGACGATCGGCGTCCGACTTCGAGGCGTCCGCCGCGGCCTCGAGGTAGCTGAGCGAAGCGTACGGTTGACCGCTGTCGACGTAGACCGCACCGAGATGTCGACGGATCCGCAGCGCCGCGCCGTCGTCACCGGCAGCTTTCGCGAGCAGGGCTTCGAGGGCAGCGATGGCCTTCGGTACCGGGAGCCGGGCCGCATCATCGATCTCGTCCGCGGCGACCGGAGCCACCAAGGCGGCAAGCCACGTCGCGACGATCAACACGCTCGGGAGCAGGGCTCTCATCGCGATCCTCCGGACTCGGGTGCGGGCGGCACGGAGGAACGCTCCGCCGCAAGCTCCAACTGTTCGCGGTACCACGTCGACAACGACGCGGCATCACGCTCGATCTCGGCGGGGCTCCCGGACGGGCGCGGGCGGCGCTCGTCGCCCGCAAGCATCCCGAGGGCTTCCGCTGCCGCCGTCCGCTCGCGCTGCGAACCAGCAAGGCGGTAGCGCTCGATCAAGGCGGGCAGCGAGCGCTGCACGCCCGAGACGGCCAGCACGACACTGAGGACCTCCGCACCGTCGCCGCCTTCGCGGAGGCGTGCGATGACCGCATCGGGGTTGTCCCGCGCGATGTCCATGAGCCGACTGCGCGCCTTCATGGCGTAGAAACGATCCTCCCGTCCCGCCTTCCAGAGCAGGAAGTCCATCTGCGCCTCCAGCGGCATCTCCGGCAGCGCGTGCTGCTCGTCGAGCACGTCGAGCAGGCGCACGTCGCGCTCGCCCTCGAGCTCCCCCACGTAGTCGAGGAACGCCTGCCGCGGCTCACCATCCAGCGCCATGAGACGCCGGCCGGCAGCGCGTGACACGGCGGCGTCCGGGCCCAGCAGTCGCCCCACCTCCTCGGCCACGTGGACGCGCTCCGGAATGCGCGGGGCAGGCGGCGCGTCCAGGATCACGTCTTCCGCGGTCGATCCGCACGCGGGCAGCATGACGACCAACAGCGCGAGCGCGGGCATCGCGAACCGGAGCAGCACAGAGGGGGCGGCGGTGCATTTCATGGGCCGAAGCTGAACTCCAGGCGAATCACGACGCGCGCACGGTAGAGGCGCTTGATGTCGTTGCGGTCACCCGGGTCGAGGCTGCGCTTGTTGAGCACGTCACGGGGCGTGAGACGGTAGACGAGCCACGCCTCACCCGTGCCGGACGTGGCCTCCGGCACATCGATGTAGCCCTTGCCCTCACCGAGAGTATCCACGCGTGCCAGCGGGGGGATCTGCGTGTCCTTCTTGCCGGAGCCTCGATAGAACTTCCGGAACTTGGCCAGATGTGCACGGGCCTGTTGCTGCGGATCCGCGGGGTCGAGCAGGATCTTGCCCTTCGCGTCGCGCAGCAACACGTACGTGTCGAAAGAGCGGTGCCTGGCGTCGGTCGGGATCGCATGGCCGGCACCGACGTTCGTCACGAAGACGCGGAACCGGTGTCCCCCACCCGGAAGCTTCTCGGTCACGACGTCCAGCTTTGCGGCCTTCTCCAGCTGGGCCAGGCTGTGACCGCCGAACCACGTGTGCCGACGGCCCTTGCGAACCGGGAACCCCTCGACGAGCGGCCGCTCGACCTCGGGCATGTGGCAGTCGAGGCACGTCTTGGCGTCGCGCTGCCGCGGCTCGGGCGCCTCGGGAGAGTACGGGCCCCGAAGCCACTCGTTGCCGGTGTCGTGCTGGTTGTGGCAGACGAAGCACATCTTCACGACGTCCGTCTGCTGCGGGTCGTAGACCGGGCGGCACGCGCCCTTGAGCCCTTGATGCGGCCCGGCCATGCGTCCGTTGGCGTTGTGGCAGCTCAAGCACGAGATCGCGTCTTCGCGCTGATCCGAGCGCGCGATCGGCGTCTCCCATCCGGAGTCGCGCAGGTTGACCGGCGCGTGGCAGCGGATGCATTCCTCCTTGTTGACCCCGGCCGACAGTTCGCGGAACAGCGGGTCCGACATGGCGCGACCGTGATACGACTCCTTCCACTCCGCGTAGATCGCCTTGTGGCACTTGCCGCATTGCGCCGCGGTCTCGAAGACGGGCGTCGTGTCGTCGTCGGAGATACCGAGCGGTGCACCGTCCGGGCCGGCGCCAGGAAGATTCGCGGGAGGCTTCCCGGACTTCGCCTTGGAGGGGCCGCTGTCCCCGCAGGCCACCAGCCACAGCACGGGCCACGCGAGCACCACGGCGAGCGCGAGCCGTGGGCCGAAGGAGCGCCTGCGGAGGGTTGTCCAGCGAGAGATGCTCATGCAGTCGCCTCCTCACGGCGGGTGGCCAGGGTCGCCTCGGGGGCGAGCACGGCCGCGGGTGCGCCGGGCGTGACGCGCACGCTCGCCCCCACCTCGAGGCGGTCAGCGGAGCGCCCACGAATCTCGTGCCCATCCAAGCGTGCGACGAAGGCCCAGTCAGGCCCGCGCGCCACCACGTCGTCCACCACGACTTCGACAGGACCCACGCCACCGGCGCGGAGGCTCTCCGGGCGCCACACCACCCGGCACGGCCCCGGGCCCGCCTGCAGGTTGGTGGCGGGCACGTCGCCGAGAGGGGTCTGGAGCGTCTCGCCATCCCACGTGCCGTGCAGAACCGTGATCGGGCCCAGCGCGCGCGCGCCCGCCAGGCTCGTCGGACGCGCGTAGACGTCCTCGGGCGCACCGCGCTCGATGATCCGGCCTTCTTCCATGACGGCAATCTCGTCGCCGATCTCCAGCGCCTCGGCGGGATCGTGCGTTACGTACACGAGCGTCGTGCCGTGCTCGCGAGCGAGTCGACGGATCAGCGCGCGCAACCCGCGTCGCCGCTCCGGGTCGAGGTTGGCGAGCGGCTCGTCGTACAGGACGACCTCGGGCGCCGCGGCAAGCGTGCGTGCGATCGCAACCCGCTGCTGCTCGCCACCCGAAAGTTGAGCGGGAAAATGATCCATCCGCTCCTTCAGCCCAACCAGTGACAACGCCTCAGCAGGATCGAGCGGATTATCGGCAATCTCGGTGACTAACTCGACGTTCTCGAACGCCGTAAGGCTCGGCATCAGATTGTAGAATTGAAACACAAAGCCCACGTGCTTTCGGCGATACATCGTGAGTTCGGCATCGCTCATCTCGGTCAGCTCAGCCTCAAAGAACTGCGCCCGTCCTTTGCTGGCCCGGTCGAGCCCGCCAAGGATATTGAGCAATGTGGATTTACCGCTTCCAGAGGCTCCCAACAAAACGATCAACTCGCCTGATGGCACTTCAAGGTCGACACCGCGCAACGCATGCACAGCTGCCTCACCGGCACCATAGGTCTTGGTGATGCCCTGCGTGCGAAACGCCAACTTCCCTCGGCTTGGAGCATCCTGCATGTGTCGAACTGTTCTTCCTTGACCGAGACGATGGCGAGACAAAACAACCAGAAAACCACGCTATCGATCTCTCGCCGAGGTCTTCAAGAGCATCAGCCATTTTACAACGTCACTCGGTAAAGAACACCATGAGTGCAGATTTTGGTTTCAAGCAAACACAGGCCAACAATCAGATCGAATTGCATCGCCTTCCTGCTGGAGCGACTCGCCGCTTGAGAAGCAGAATAGTTCGATTTGGTTGGAAGATGCTCTGGATAACCGTCCCAACGTCTCGAAATCTCCCGCGACGAACTACGGGAAAATTTTCAATCAATCGAATTCTTCCATTCTTGGAAATTCGATGCGTCCGGACACCAAGCCCTGTAAAATCCTGCAGCCATTTCCCGGCATCGAATAATGATCGTAAGCCATGGCCGCGAATTTCGATGGACCCAAAAGAAATACGATGTCCACAAACGGCTCAAGATCGGTAGGCGGCTGCCGCTGTATCGAGCTCAGAAACTGTTGACGGACGGCTGGCCGCATTGAACTGATCTGAACAGCATAGGCGACATATTCGTGGGTAGCACGCGTGTGGGCCGTATCCCTTACCAGGCTACGAAAGATGGCGTGCGCAACTTCATGCACGACAATGCTGCTGTAGAACTCCGGCGGCGGCAACGAACGATAGGCTTGGTTTTCGCTCGCCTTTAAGGAGCACGCCTTAAGGTCGAGAAGCTCTATCGTTCGGCTCTCAGCGCTGTAGCTTCCGAACGCGTCTACGCCGCAAACCTTGAGATGGTCCTCGACCACGGCAACGCGGATTTGTTGAGATATTTCGAACTTGCAGCGTCGGAAAAATTCTATGCCCTGAGCGGCTGCAGCACAGATCAGCTCTTGTTCCCTAGGCGACGCACCCAAAATCTCGACGGCGACATCGGAACACGCGACGGCAGACCGCTCATGCCCTTCAGCAACTGCTCTTGTCGAGAACAACCCGAGCCAAACGGCAGCACTGAAAATGACAAGGCCAAACGGCCAAAGAGTCCCACGACCTCTAAGGGAAAGCATAATAAGATTCTTAGAGCACATGCAGGTCAGCGCCTATGATGGATATCAAACGACAACCACCACCCATCGCATCGCAAATTGCATTGCCAGCTACAGCTACAGCCACCGCCCTCACCTATCCCGCCAAACCACCCGGTAAAGATCGAAGCGGCGATCCTGGAGGTTTTTCACGGTGCCAGCGGAACGGGAAACGCGCAGGTCGGATAAATTGAGATCGGCAAAAGAAATCGTTTCCGTGTTGGGCGCTGTATCGGCCGCTATCCCGTCGCGGGCGAAAGCAAAATCGCACGGCGTCAGAATGCAGCTTTCCGCATAGTGGATGTCCATGTTCTCGACGTTGGGAAGATTGCCCACCACACCCGACAACACCACATAGCACTGGTTCTCGATGGCGCGTGCCTGCGAGCAGTAGCGAACGCGCAGAAAGCCGCGCCGCTCATCGGTGCAGAACGGAACGAACAGGATCATCGCGCCTTGATCGACCAAGTGGCGTGCAAGTTCGGGAAACTCGCTGTCATAGCAGATCATGACCCCGACCGGACCGCAGTCGGTATCGATGACATCGGCAGAGTTCCCGCCCTTGATGTTCCACCAGTACGCTTCGCTCGGCGTCGGGTGGATTTTCTCGCGGGCATGGATCGAGCCATCGCGAAGAAACACGTAACAGACGTTCTTGATATCGCCGTCCGCATCGATGATGGGGTGTGTGCCACCGATGATGTTCACGTTGTAGCTGACGGCAAATCCGCTCATGAATTCGCAGAACCAATCCGTGTAGCTCGTGATCTTCTCGACGCCCTCTTTGGGCTGCATCGGCTTTGGTTCGAGAGACAACAGCTGCAGCGTGAAGTTCTCCGGAAAGACAACGAAGTCGCAGCGGTAGTCGGAGGCTACGTCAACGAAATACTCGACCTGTTTGCGGAACTCTTCCTGGCTCGACAAACCGCGCATCTGGAATTGCACCGTTGCAACCCGCATCATTTGCTGCGGGCTCAACTCATCTTTCGATTTTGAGGAGGCAGGTTCATCAGGCAACTGCGGGTTGCGCCACAGCATGTGTGTCGCGTAACCGCACGACTGCGCGTCGTCCCTATCGTAGTTTTTCAAAACGCCAATCGGCTCAAATCCATTCGATAGATGGAAATTGATCGTAACATCGCGGATCTCGCGCTGCTGCACAGCCTGGACATAATCCATCGGAGCGGAGAACTGCTTTTTCCGCCTGCGATACCCCGGCATCCGACCACCGAAGATAATGCCCTTGAGCCCCCATTCCTGACACAGGTTCTGACGCGCCTTATAAAGTCGCTGTCCGATCCGCAGCCGGCGAAACTCAGGATCGACGATCACCTCCATACCGTAGAGATAATCGCCATCCGGATTGTGCCGCGAGGCAAATCCATTCGCCGTAATTTCGTTCCAGGTATGCGGCTTCAACGCGACATCGCCCGAGATGATGAAGGTCGCGCAGTGCCCGACAACCTGACCGTCGAATTCGGCAACGAACTGCCCCTCGGGAAAGTTGTTGAGCTGCCCCTTGATCATGCGGGCGTTCATTGCGGGGTGGGGGGCGTAAACACGCTTGCCCAACTGCGCAATCACCACGGCATCCGAGGCGTTCGCCCGGCGGATCACCAGCTTCGGACGCGTTTCGTGTTTACGGTGCGCCTCTTCGGCCATGTTGTATTCCTCGTTTGGGATTCGTTTTGTTTGCCTTAGAGCATGTTCAGCAAAAGTGTGCGCGGTGTCTTGCCG
>JAJDEN010000024.1 GCA_029259775.1 Planctomycetota bacterium
GCGCGTGGACGCCAACCGGGGCACGTATCCCGAGGTGATCCGCTTCGCCGTCCAGGCGGGCGTGGCGCGCGGACGTATCACGCTGACGAAGACAGCGCAGGAGGCCGCCGCCGAGGCTTGCTTCGGGGGGGCGGCATGAGCACGGCCAAGGAGAAGACCGTCGCCGCGCAGGTCATGGCGCTTGAAGCGATGACGACCGGCGAGCTACGCGAGAAGTACACCGAGTTGTTTGGGGACGCGACGCGCACAGGCAACAGGGTCTGGCTGTTCCGGGCCTGCGCCTGGCGGTTGCAGGAGATCGCCTTCGGCGGCCTCTCCGAGCGCGCGAGGCAGCGGGCGAAGGAGCTGGTACGCGAGTGCGACGTGCGGCCGCGAGGCAAGAAGGCCGACGCGATCATGCAGGATGCAACCGGCGGCGGCGGCAAGCGCGTCGTGGCCTTCCGGCCCGCACCCGTCTCCAACTCGCCGCTGCCCGGCACGGTGCTGGTACGCGAGTACAAGGGCCAGACGATCCGTGTGCGTGCGCTGGACGAGGGCTATGAGTACGAGGGCCAGCCGTACCGGAGCCTCACGGCGGTCGCCCGCGCCGTGACAGGCAGCCATTGGAACGGGCGCGCGTTCTTCGGGCTCAAGAAGGGCTCGGCGTGATCGCGCGCGCCGCCACGAACGGGAAGGCAAAGGTGCAGCGGGTGCCCGTGGTCCGCTGCGCAGCCATTTACACCCGCAAGTCCACCGACGAAGGGCTCGACAAGGACTTCAACTCCCTCGACGCGCAGTACGAAGCGTGCGCCTCCTACATCGAGAGCCAGCGTCACGACGGATGGTCCCTTCTCCCTGAACGGTTTGACGACGGCGGCTACACGGGTGCGAACGACCGGCGTCCTGGCCTCCAGTCGCTGCTGGCCCTCATCGACGCAGGCCGCGTGCAGGTGGTGGTCGTCCACCGCATCGACCGCTTGAGCCGAAGCCTCGCGGACTTCGTCCGGCTCATGGCGATGTTCGAGGACAAGGGCGTGGCCTTCGTAAGCGTCACGCAACAGTTCTCGACGGGCACGCCGGTCGGGCGACTCACGCTCAACTTGCTGTCCTGTTTCGCGGAGTTCGAGCGCGAGATGATCTCCGAGCGCACGCGCGACAAGATCCACGCCGCCAGGAAGCGCGGGAAGTGGACGGGAGGTCCCCCACCGCTGGGCTACGACGTCGCGCCGGAGGGCGGCAAGATCGTCGTGAACGAGTCTGAGGCGAAGCAGGTGCGCGCCATCTTCAACCTCTACCTGAAGGTCGGCACCCTGACCGGCACCGCCAAGGCCCTGAACCAGAAGGGCTGGACCACGAAGGCATGGACGACGCGGGACGGCAACGAACGGCCGGGGCGGCGCTTCACGAAGTCGAACCTGCGCGCCCTACTCTCCAATCCGATCAACATCGGCAAGACCCGGCTGAACGGCGAGGTCTACGATGGCGACCACGACGCCATCGTGAAGCCGGCCATCTTCGACAAGGTGCAGGCGCTGCTGGCCGACAACGCCCCCACCGGCACAGGCTCCCGCCGACGCCGCTCAGGTTCCGCCCTGTTGGCCAAGCTGCTTCGCTGCGGACCCTGCGACGCCTCCATGGGCGTCACGCACACGACGAAACGTGAGCGCCGCTACCGCTACTACATCTGCCGCACGACCCGGACCGACGGCTACGGGGCTTGCCCGACGAAGTCCGTCCCCGCCGCCGAGATCGAGCGGCTCGTAGTCGAGCAGATCCGCGCCATCGGGAAGGACGAGGGTCTGCTCGCACAAGTGCTTGAGGCCGCCCGCTCACAGGCCCCCACCGTGGACGAGGCCGACCTGCGCCGGGCCCTCGCGCTCTTCGATCCGGTCTGGGACGCGCTGCACGCCAAGGAGCAGGCGCGGGTCCTCACGCTGCTCATCGAGCGGGTGGACTACGACGGCGATGCCGGGACCGTCGAGATCGCCTTCCGCGCCACCGGCATCCAGGCGCTTGCAGAGGAGGTCCAGCCGTGAGCCGAAACGTGATCATGAAAGTGCGCGTCGCCAACGGCTCAAGGGGACGCAAGCGGCTGGAACGGGCCCCTGACGGCCCTCTGAATCCGAAGCCTCCGCCCCCCGAGCGCGTGCCCCGCGTCGCTCGCCTGCTCGCCCTCGCCCACCATTGGCGCGGCCTGATCCGCGACGGCACCGTCCGCGACCAGGCTGACCTCGCCCGGCTCGTTGGCGTCTCGCGCGCGCGCGTCAGCCAGGTCATGCGGCTCCTCGACCTCGCGCCCGACATCCAAGAGGCCGTGCTGGACGGGAAGGTGGACGCGCCGGGGGCGGAGTTGCGCCTCAGGAAGGTGGCGGAGGAGCCGTCGTGGAAGAATCAACGCGCTGACCTTGCGCACGCCTCCCGACCTACCGGGGTTCAGAGTCGCGCCGATTGCGCTCTCCATCAAGGCGTTCCATCCAGGCATCCAGGCACGACTCGCCGTACACATCCTTGACGAGCGCAACGTGCTCGGCTCTCGCTTGAGCCTCGATATCGGTGAGGTAGCGCAATACCGCAGGTCGATCACGCAGAGATAGGATGCTCACCCCAAGACGCGCCACCTCCGTGCGTAACGGTTCCTCGTCAAGCAAGGATGCCATCTCCTTGTCCAGAAACATGGCATCGCAATGAGGAAGCAGGCTGGCGATCATCTCAACATCTGTGAACGTGCCCCGACTAGGCGTCCGCTTCTGTCCAGCACGG
Organism: Planctomycetota bacterium; assembly: GCA_029259775.1. Classification (GTDB taxonomy): domain Bacteria; phylum Planctomycetota; class PLA2; order PLA2; family JAEUHO01; genus JAHEIK01. Next base: position 2,740 of record JAJDEN010000024.1, read on the forward strand.
AGTCGCCGAGCGAGGCCAGCGAATAGCCCAGACTGCCACTTCACGTATGGGAGTTTCGCAAACCCCGGTGAGTGCAGGAACGCTGCGAGCACTTCGAGTTGCTTCCCTCCATCGACCCCCTTCCACCTCAGAACTTCCTGCAACTGCACGATTGTGTATGCAGCCGCGGGCGGCAGGAACAGCGCCGCAGGTGCATTGGGATCCGCCTGCAGCAGCGACATCTGATACTGCATCCAGGAGCGCCACAGAGCTGGTCCATAGTCCCGAGCCTCTGCCTCCCGCGTCTCCTCATAAGTCTCAGTCGATGTCCTCCAGCGTTCCGCTATTCGCGTCCACGCATCCTCGGCCTGCTTGAGCTCCGCCTTTGATCCCTCCACGAGTTCTGCGGGTCGCCCGAAGCTGACTGTGATGCGTGCCCGGTCCACCCATCCATCCAGGCATCCCTCGATTGCAGAACCGCGCGACGGGAAGATGGGCTCTGCACCATCGAACTGGGCCACAAGAAGTGCGGCAGCCTGTGCCGAGAGGATGTCTTGGTGGCCCGGCAGCGAAAGACCTCCCGAGAAGTACTCGTACACGTCTCGCAGAGACTGGTACGAGGGATCCTCGCTGACCATCGATTCCATCATCTGGTGCAAGGAGCTAGGGCACGCCGCAAGTTGCAGGGTCACGAGCCGGCCCAGAGCACCGTAGAACTCAGTCCAGAACGAGTCGGCCTTCACCCGTACGTGCGACTTACAGGTTGTATCCAGCAACTTGGCGACGTTGCTGATGACAAACTGGTCTAGATAGATTGCGTGCTTGCTCACCGGCGGGAGGTCGATCGCCCGCGTCGCCCGACAGCCCAAACACTCGCGTGTGTAGCTCCGCTCTCCGACCGACAACACCCCCTCCTGCTCCGCTCCGCACGTCGGACACGCCCTGAAGGGAGGGCCAACAAATACTCGCCTGACATTCATGGGGCCATTCTCGCGGGAGGTTCCGACTGTCGCTCCTCGCGACAACCCGCTACTTCTCGGGCAGCGGGGAGACGAGGCGGAGGCTGCTACACCCATAGCAGAGCGGCCACAGCGGCGTAGACTTGCGTTGTGGACGTCATCGAAGCCCGCCGCCTTCTGAGCGAAGGCTCCGAGAGGGAGCGAGAGCAGCTCTGCGATGTGCTGTGCGCCGATGCGCCTGGGAACGAGGCGCTGATTCTCGCCCTCATGGGAGATTCAGAGGCCGCCGTTCGACGGCACGCGACGTGGGCCGTTGCAAACGCCACGGTTCGGAGCGCGCCGCTTGCCAGCGCGCTGGTGGCGGCGCTGGACGACGTAGACGGAGAAGTACGCGCCATCGCCGTGGACGGCATTCGCGCTCGGGCCGAGCGCGCGGAGGGTCTTCCGGCCAAGCTGCTGGCCCTCATGGACGATGAAGCCGTGGGAGAGACGCGCGCGTTCCTGGCGCTGGAGTCCCTTGGTTCGGCGTCGGATGTCGCCGTCCCTCGCGCCGTTGACGCGCTCACGGCGGCCCGGCCCTCAGCCTACGCAGCCGTGCGGATGCTCCTCGCGCTAGACGTCGAGGGGGAGGACATCTGCGCTGCGGCGAGGGAGGGGCTGAGTCACCCGAACCCAACTGTCCGGTCCTTGGCTGGCAGGTGGTTGGCGCGCACCGACAAGTGAGGGCGCACCCGCGCTTCACGATGCCGCCCATCTTGCACCTGGTGCGGCGGCGGCGCGGTGTCAATCTCGCGTGAGGCGACGCCGTAGGTCTTTGACGCACCGCTCCCACGCTGCGGGGTCGGCCTCCTCCCAGAGTTCCGCAAGTTCGGAGTCCTTGGACCGGACGCGGTCGATAGCCCGTAGAGCCATCTCCCGGAGCCCGTGGTCGGTGCAGGGTTGTATCCGGGCGACCCACTCGTCCACCGTTGCCGTGTAGGCGTCCGCGGCGCCTGGCCGTCCGAGGCAGCGCGCGACGATCTCGCAGGCAGCCAGCGCCTGGCTGGCATCAGTCACCTCTACGTAGCCCGGCTCATCCAGGACTCGCATGAGCGTCTCGGAGACGAGGCTGAGGTCCGAGCGGTCAACGAGTTCGGAGGCCCAGTCATTGGCGTCGTCGTTCTCAAATGTGTCAGGCCCCCAGGCTCCCACGTCGCCCTCCGAGGTGTAAATGGCTGCCCGCCCATCATGCCCTGCGGCGCGGGCGGGGCAACGGGCCGGCTACTTCAGCCGGCGGGTGAGCGGGGAGGTGGCCTGTCCTTGGGAAGTAGGGGCAGAACTGTCCTGGCCGCCGTCGAGACGCCCGGCCACCCAGGGTGATCCAGGACCTCAAGGTCGCTCATGCCCTCTACGAGAGGCAGGAGTTGCTCCAGCTTGTCGCTGAACTCCTGTAGCGCGACAGCAGCGTTCGTCTTGAGAAGCCCCGCGCGAACCGCCTCAGGAATCAGAGCCGCGAGTGACATGTCGTCGTACAGGCCACACACAAACTCCGTGAAACACCAGACCTCTTTACCCAATCCTTCGACCCATACACGGCGCACATAGGCATCGTCGGCAACCCCGGCGAGGAACTTTCGGACGTAGGCCAAGCGGATCCGAATGCCTTCGTTCTCTGACAGCATGGTCCCTCGAGGTGGCGCCGCGCGACTCTGCTAGCAGGCCGGTGGCGACGCGCTTCATGCCGCCCATCTTGCACGCAGGCGCGGGCGGGGCAATGGAGCTCACTCAAGCATGATCTTGAGACTCTTGTGGGTCCCCAGCTTGGCTAGGGCGTCCGCAGAAAGCTGCCCCTTGCGAAGCCGGACGACCTCCAGGGTCTTCCACGAAAGAAGACAGTCCACGACGCCGTCCGTGACGCGCGTTCCGCCTAGGCAAAGGATGCCCAATTTGCGGTTGCCTTTCGCCAGTCTGAGAACGACCTCGTCCCCGATGGCGGAGTCACGCAGGAACAGGCCGTAGAGCTGCGACAGGCCGGCCACCGCGTCAACTGCCTCAGACGAGAGGTGGACTGCGCCGAGGTCAAGGGATACGAGTTGCGACAACTTTCCAAGGTGCGCCACCGCGTCAGGACGAAGACGCCCCCCGGACACATCCAGATGACGGAGCGCCTTGAGCTTCGCTACGGCGTCAACTACGGCAGGTGTCAGGCTAGCGCCGTGCATGTCCAGGCCCCTCAACTCGGGCACTGAGGCTAGGGAGCTCAAACAGCGAGGGCCGGCCGACGACGGCAGTGATAGGTCGATGAGCTTGGCCAACCCAGAGAGGGCTACTAGGTCGTCGTCTTCTACATCCAGAGACTCGATCTGCAGGTACTCAAGGCGACCGGCTTTCGAGAGCTCTTGAATGCCGACCCGACCTACCCGTGTTCCGCTCAAATCCAGATCGACGAGCGTCGCGTGCCGCGCCAGGGCGGCAGCAAGCTTGTCTCCCGCGAGAGTCCCCACAGCCGAGACTGACACCAGCTTGGGAATGCGCGCGATGGACAACAGGTGCGCCTCGACGCCAGGCACGCGATCCACCTTCAGCGACTGCAGCCTCGCCAGGCTACTCAGCGAAGCTAGCGCCTCCGCTACCTTCGTCCCTGACACGTCCAGTGAGCGGAGATGAGGGTACTTGGCGACAACCATCCTTAGTCCCTCGGCACCAATCGCCGTGCCTACGAGGCGCAACGCTCGCATCGACTCGCACTTGGGTAGCCGTCCCATGTGCGTGTCTGTGAGAGACGTTCCGTCAAGATCCAGCGACTCGAGGTGACGAGCCGCAGCTATCAGGCTCAGTACCTTCGCGTCGAGAGATCCCTTGGAGACGCGGATTCCGATGAGCCGCTTTCCCTCGACAGTCTCCCAGACACCGGGGTAGCCGGCGTGCTTGCGACCGATGACCTCACCAGCAAGCGAGGCGCGGGCGGACGCCAGCAGCAGAGTCAGCACCATCGCGTAGCGCAGTAGGGAGGCGATCATGCTGAGGGTTCGTAATGCTTGCGCATAGCCACGTCCGTCCAGAGGCGAGCCACTACGATAGCCGCGGAGGTGAGGGTGAGGCACGGAAGGCCATGCTTCGGTCCGAGAGTGGCGGTGCCAGAGCAGCCGCTATCGAACATGGCATGTATCGATGCCGGCGGAGAGTGGCGCCCCTGCGGCGCGGGCGGGGCAACGGCGACCTCGGCGCCGCCGGTGATGCGCGAGGCGCTCATGGGGCCTCCTGCGGGGTCTGGGGGCGAACGCGACTGCCGCAACCATGCGGCCTGGGGCCGCCCTGTAGAGTGGACCCGTGACCGCGACCCCGCCCCCCGACAATAGGCCCGTTGTGTGGTGGTGGTTGGCGGGGATCACCTGGGCCGCATGGTTCCTGCCCTTCGTGCTGCTGTCTTTGCGCGTTCGCTCTCCGCATCTGACCATCCTGGGAGTCTGCGCCCCTCTGCTGATGCTTGCCACCCTGGCTCTGGTTGTGGTCTTCCCGGTGGCGGGCATCCTCACGCTGCGCTGGCTTCATCGCCTCCCGCGCGAGAAGCGCCGTGGTCTTGCTGTGTATCGCCTGTTCGCTGTGGGCGTGGCTGCCGCCGCTGTTGCTGGCGTAGTCATCGCCTTCACGACCCTGCTGAACGTGCTTGGGCCGCGCATCTCGACCTAGGGGGCGTCGTCGCCGGCGCGCGAGGCGCTCACGGGCGCCCCTGCGGCGTCAGGGGGGCTACTTGCCGTCCTTCGGCTCGGGCGCCGACGGAAGTTCGCCATCCGTCATCCTGCCCGCGATGGCAGTAAGGACCGACCCCGCTATGTGTGGGTCCGTAGAAGGGTCATCCGCCACAGCCTGCATCCGCCGGAGGTGATCTTCCCCAAGGTGGTCACGGAGGTTCCAGAGGGTGCCCGCCGCGTGTGCCAGCATCATGAAGTCGTCGGACGATTCCAATGTGCGGACGAGGGGCTCGACCGCGCGCGAGCCCATGTCCGACAACTTGACGACCGCCTCGCTACGGCGTTCCTCCGAAGATGACTCACCCAGATCACGGAGCAGGCGAGCAACCTCGGGGTCGTCCGCAGCCCAGGGTGGCAGGACAGCAGCCCTGGGCGGCAGATCAGGTGCCAGCGCATCCTCGTCACCACCGCACGCGGCCACGCCGAGCAGCGCAAGCAGGATGACGGCGATGGCAACGCGGCTCACGACGTGTCGCTCCGGCGTCGGCGGGCAAGCGGCCATCACTCTTCGAGGCGGTGAATCATGCGAATCGAACCCATCTCGTCGT
>JAJDEN010000025.1 GCA_029259775.1 Planctomycetota bacterium
CCAAGGAACCGCTGTTCTCCAAGGTCTGCCAGTTCGAAGACGAAGACGTCGACGAGTCGATGACACTCGACATTGCGATGCAGTGGAACACCGGGTACTACGAAGGGATCCACGGCTACGCGAACGGCATCTCCACCACCGAAGGCGGGATGCACGTCGAGGGTTTCAAGACTGCACTCACGTCGGTTGTCAACAAGTACGGCAAAGACAAGAACCTGATCAAGGAGAAAGATCCCAACCTCACCGGCGACGACGTTCGCGAGGGGATCACCGCGATCGTTTCGGTCAAACTGCGCGAACCGCAGTTCGAGGGCCAGACCAAGGCCAAGCTCGGCAACGTCCCCGCTCGTTCGTTCGTGCAGAAGGCGACCTACGCCCGTCTCACCGAATGGATGGACGAGAATCCGGCCGAGGCGAACCGCATCGTCAAGAAGGCGCTGTCGGCAGCTCAAGCTCGTGCCGCGGCGAAGAACGCGCGCAACGCCATTCGCCGTAAGACAGCGTTGTCGGGTGCAGGTATGCCCGACAAGTTGAAGGACTGTTCGTCGAAGAACGCCGACGAGTCCGAGCTGTTCATCGTCGAAGGCGATTCCGCCGGTGGCACCGCGGTCGACGCTCGCGATCCTCGTACGCAGGCAATCCTTCCGATTCGCGGCAAGATCCTCAACGTTGAACGGGCGCGCATCGACAAGATGCTGAAGAACAACGAGATCCAGGCACTGATCACCGCCATCGGTGCCGGTGTGGGTGATGAATACGACGTCGAGAAGTGCCGCTATCACAAGGTGATCTGTTTGGCTGACGCTGACGTCGATGGCAGCCACATCCGCACGCTGCTCCTCACGTTCTTCTTCCGCCAGATGCGCGAGATGGTCGAAGCCGGCTACTGCTACATCGCTCAGCCCCCGCTGTACTCGACCGAGATCGGCAAGGAGAAGATCTACCTCAAGGACGACGTCGCCAAGGACGCGTTCCTGGCGGAACGGCCGAACCACAAGAAGCAGTTCGCCCGTCTGAAGGGTCTCGGCGAGATGGACTGGGAAGAGCTCCGCGCCACCACGATGGATGCCAACACGCGCACCCTGCTGCAGGTCACGGTCGAACAAGCCGCCGAGGCCGACCACATCACGTCGGTGCTGATGGGCGACGACGTGGCCAGCCGTCGCGACTTCATCGTCACCAACGCCCGCGACGTCCAGAACCTCGACTTCTGATCCCCATCACACTTGGGGTCAGACCCCAAGTGTGATGCCAACTCGAACCGCACGACGAACGAGAAGAACCACACATGACTGACACCACTGACGAGACACCAACTGGCGGTTCGATCCAACCGATCGCTCTCAACGACGAGATGGAGAGCTCGTTCCTCGAGTACGCGATGTCGGTCATCATGTCGCGCGCGCTGCCCGACGTGCGCGACGGCCTGAAGCCCAGCCAGCGGCGCATCCTCGTCGCGATGAACGACCTCAACCTCTCGCCCCGCCACAAGACCCTCAAGTGCGCCAAGGTCGTTGGCGAGACGATGGGCAACTACCACCCGCACGGCGACCAGGCGATCTACCCCACGCTCGTGCGCATGGCCCAGCCGTTCAACATGAGCGTGCCGCTCGTGCTCGGCCAAGGCAACTTCGGCTCCATCGACGGCGACCCCGCCGCGTCGATGAGGTACACCGAGTGCCGCATGACCGCCGGCGCAGTCGAGATGCTCGACGACCTCGACAAGGAGACCGTCGACTTCCGTCCGAACTACGACGAGTCGCGCATGGAGCCGATCGTGCTCCCCGGTCGCTTCCCGAACCTCGTCATCAACGGCGGCTCAGGCATCGCCGTCGCCATGGCCTCGTCCATCCCGCCCCACAACCCCACCGAGGTTGCCAACGGCGTCCTCGCGTTGCTCGACAACCCGGAGATCACCATCCCCGAGCTCATGGAGCACATCCCGGGGCCGGACCTGCCGACCAAGGGGCGCATCTGCGGTCGCAACTCGATCCTGCAGGCCTACACGACGGGCCGCGCCATCCTCGAGATGCGCGCCAAGTGCGAGGTCATCGAGGCCGCCAAGGGCGGCGACACCATCGTGGTCCACGAGATCCCGTACCAGGTCAACAAGGCCACGCTGCTCAAGAAGATCGCCGACTCGGTCAAGAACGACCGCATCCCCGGCATCTCCGACATCCGCGACGAATCCACGAAGGACGTCCGGATCGTCATCAAGCTCAAGCGCGGCGAAGACCCGGACATCGTCCTCAACCAGCTCTACAAGTTCACGCAGATGCGCGACTCGCTGAGCGTGATCATGATCGCCCTCGTAGACGGCCGTCCGGTGCTCTGCAGCCTCAAGCGCCTGCTCGAAGAGCACATCGCGCACCGCAAGATCGTCATCACGCGCAGGACCACGTACCTGCTGCGCAAGGCCGAGGAGCGCGATCACCTCGTGTTCGGCCTCATCAAGGCGCTCGACCTCATCGACGAGATCGTGGCCCTGATCCGCGCCAGCGCCGATCCGAAGGAAGCCAAGGCTGGCCTCATCACGCGCTTCAGCTTCTCGACCGCACAGGCTGAAGCGATCCTGCAGATGCGTCTGCAGCGCCTCACGGGCCTCCAGCGCCAGGAGCTCGAGGCAGAGCACGCTCAGCTGCAGGAACGGATCACCGAGTACCAGCGGATCCTCGCCGACGAGGGTGAGATCATCCGGATCATCCGCGAGGACATGGCGCTCTTGAAGGAGCGCTACGGCGTCGAGCGCCGCACGTCGATCGAGGACAGCCAGACCGACTACACGTCGCTCGACCTCGTCACGCCCGAAAACGTCGTCGTCACGCTCTCCCACGAGGGCTACATCAAGCGCACGGAGTTGGGCGCCTACCGCAAGCAGCAGCGCGGCGGCAAGGGCATCAAGGGCTCGGAGTCCAAGATCGGCGACTTCGTCGAGCACCTGCTCGTGGCGAACACGCACGACCTCCTGCTGTGCTTCACCGACGCCGGCAAGATCTACAAGGAGCGCGTCTTCGCGCTGCCCGACCTGGGCCGCTACGCCAAGGGCCGCGCCGCCATCAACTTCCTCAACATGGGGCCCGGCGAGCTCATCAACACCATCCTGCCCACGCGCGAGATGACCGAAGACGACGACGCCGTGGCGCTGCTCTTCGTCACGCGCACGGGCTACGTCAAGCGGACGCTGCTCAGCGAGTACAAGAACCTCCACAAGGGCGGCATCATCGCGACGCAGATCATGGAAGGCGACGCCCTCATCGGCACGTCCCTCGTCCACACCGGCGACGAGGTCGTGATCGTCACGGCCAAGGGCATGGCCATCCGCTTCCCGGTCGAGGACGTGCGCAACATGGGCCGCGCGACGCGCGGCGTGCGCGGCATCAAGCTGCGCACGGGCGACGCCGTCGTCGGCATGGCCGTGGTGAGCGAAGGCGATGAGGAGTCCACGCTCCTTACCATCTGCGCCGGCGGCTACGCCAAGCGCAGCGCGTTCTCCGACTACCGCACGCAGGGCCGCGGCGGCCTGGGCTTGCGCAACATCTCGCAGGAGGGCCTGCGTCGCAATGGCGACGTGGCCGCCGCGCGCTCCGTCCAGGACGGCGACGAGATCATGCTCATCACGGAGGGCGGCAAGACCATCCGCATGCAGGTGAGCACCGAGCAGTTCCGCGTCATGGGCCGCTCGACGGCCGGCGTCCGCGCCATCAACGTGCCCGAGGGCGACCGTCTGGTCTCGATGGCCTGGGTGCGTCCTGAGGACGAGAACCTTGGGGACGAGACCCTCGCGGAAGGGGCGCTCCCGGAAGAGGCCCCTGCGGAGGATGCGTCCGAGGATGGCGCTGGCCCTGAGGACGGGTAGCAGGGGGAGTGGATGCCTGGGGACGCCGAGGCGAAGCATCGGGTTCCCTCCGAACCTGCTCGAGTCACCGAGAGGGGCCTGGGTCCTTCGGGACCGCCCAATCCCTCTGAGGGGCTCCCCAGCGGAGCCCTTCCGGCGTTAGAATCGGGCTTCCCGCGATCACATTCAGTCGCTCCACCTGGAGACGTCATGCCCCGACTTCTGCCCGTCTTTCTCTCCGCTCTGGCCCTGGCCTTCGTGCTGATGCCTCTCACCCACGCCTCCGCCGCCGAGAAAGAGTTCTCGGACGCCGGCGTGAAGTGGAAGCTGCCCGACGGCTGGTCGTTCAGCCCGGTCTCCGGGGCCGAGAAGGGTGCCGGATTCTTCGCCAAGGTCGAGTGCAGCTCGGCCTCGGTCGAGGTCTGGGCCTACGCCAAGGCCACGGACGGCCTGGACCTGGCCCAGCGTGCCGCCGAGCTCAAGCAGGCCGGCGCCGAGGGCATGGGCTCCGTCCAGAAGACCAAGGTGCTCGACACCACGCTCTCCGGCGTGAAGGGCAAGGTCGTCGTGCAGCGCATCCAGGCCGACGGCGGCACGCCGGGGCACTTCCGCAAGTACGTGATGGTCTCGGACGGCAAGTTCTACCAGTTGCTCATGCGCTGCTGGCACGACGCCCACACGAGTGTCGGCGACGAGATCAACGCCGTCCGCCAGGGTTTCCGCCTGCTCAAGGGTGCCGGCGGTGAAGACGCCAAGGAGACGCTGACCGAGGTCGACGCGGCCGCCGACAAGGGCGACGCCGAAGACGGCGCCAAAGAGGGCGGGAGCGCGAGCGACGAGGAAGACGACGGCTGGCCGAAGAACGGTCCGAAGAAGGAAGGCCGCAAGGTCTCCATGCTCAACCACAACTTCTCCTGGGACCTCCCCGAGGCCTCGAAGTTCGAATGGACGCGCGCGACGAGCAACGTCAAGAACAAGACGGGCAACTTCATGTCCGCGATGGCGCGGGTCAAGCGGAAGAAGAAGGAGTACGAGAAGAATACGCCCGACAACAACGTCGCCCAGATGGACGTGATCCTCCTCAACACGAACCCTGGGTTCAAGCCTGTCAACTGGATCAAGCAGGGGCACGCGAAGGACTACGTCGTGAAGCAGCTGGGCGCCCTCACCGAGGTTGCCGGCTCCACGAACAAGGACAGCGTCAAGTTCGGCAACCACCGCGCGAGCTTCGTCAAGTTGACCGGCACGTTCAAGGGCAAGAAGCGCGTGGTGATGGTCTTCGTCGTCATGCTGCGTGGCCAGGCGTACTTCATCAGCGCGATCGTTCAGGGCCACACGGACGCCTACAAGCAGATGGCGCCCCTCGTGGGCAAGGCCATCAGGGGCATCACGTTCCCCGAGACCGATGAGCCCGTCCGCGGACCCCTGCTCGGCATGATCCCGGACTACGCGTGGATCCGCGGCAAGGACGCCAAGAAGGAGAAGACGATCACGGGACCTGGCTTCCAGTTCAGGAAGCCCAAGACCCTGGCGCAGGTGAACATCCGCGACAGCATGAACCGGGACGTGCGCTTCGTCGGTGAAGCCCGCTCGGCCGACGGCAAGGCGTACTTCTACTACGAGATCCGCACCTTCAAGCTCAACCAGCCCAACACGCCCAACCCGAAGGAAGAGACCTTCGTCGAGAAGCGCGCTCAGGACTGGGAAGCGGGCGCCGGCAAGGAGGCCTACCTCGGCGGCAAGAAGCTGAAGTTCAAGAAGAGCAGCTACGGCAAGGCCAAGGGCCTCAGCTACGAGTTCACCGGCCATCTGGGCGACGAGCCCGTCATGGAGGAGGGCTGGGTCGTCAAGCACAAGTCCACGCTGCTGTGGATCAAGCACCAGTTCATCGGCGCGGACGCAGAGAAGCTGCTCGGCAGGCTCGCCAAGGACTGCAAGAAGGCCGTGAAGTTCGGCCGATAGCCGCCGACGCAGGCCCCACGAGATCCAGGAGGTTGGCCATGCCCGCCCGTCACGCACCGAACACCCTGGGGCGTCTCTTCGCACTCGGCCTCCTCGCCGCTGCCGTCGGCTTCGCCGGCCTTCTCTCCACGACGACGGCGCATGCGAAGGACTGGGACAGCGAGAAGGACAATGTCATCGTCAGCATCCCGGAGTCGCCTGCCCCGTGGGAGTGGCTGAGCTACAACGCCCAGTGGGCCAAGGCGGGGATCATCAAGGGTGCGCGCCGCGGCCTGACCAAGCTCAAGCGCACGGGCAAGGCTGCGGACGGCCACGGCGCTCTCATGCACCTCGCTGTGCGTGACGCCGGCGAGATGACGCTGAAGGAGGCCGCCGAGGACGACAAGATCCGCGACTTCCTCCTGGCCCGCCTGAAGGGCTCCGAGGGCCCTGTCAAGAGCGAGGAGATCACGGTCGACACGGGCGCCGGCAAGGCGCATCCTGCGATCGTGCTGCGAACCAGTGGCAAGGCGGCCAACCTCAAGTCGAAGGAAGGTCTCTGCACGGCGTACATGGTCCTCGCCGTCACGAAGGGCAAGCTCTACCTGCTGCGCATGTATGCCTTCCACGCCGAGCACGACGACGACGGCCTCATCTACGACCTCGACTACATGGAAGCCAACTGCCTGCGTTTGATCTCGACCAAGGAGTCGCCGAAGGCCAAGGCCGCCCCGAAGAAGGCGGACGGCGACGCGAAGCGCGACGGCGAAAAGGAAGAAGTTCGCGAAGACGAGACGATCGAGAACCGCGCTCAGGGCTGGCGCATCACGATCGACGGCAAGCTGCTCCGCCACGAGACCACCGACGAGGACAAGGATCTCTTCCTCGAGTTGAAGTGCGAAGACTCCGACCGCATGGGCGGGTACTCGTTCTACGTCTACGCGCCGCCCACGACCCAGTACATCGACGGCGTCAAGGCGCCGCCGCCGAACCTCATCAAGTGGATCGGTGCCGACTGGTGGCAGAACTTCACCGTCAACCACCCGAAGGGCGAGCTCGCCACGTTCAAGTGGCCGAAGCCCGAGACGAAGGGCGTCAAGACCTTCCTTACGTTCCCCTACTTGGGCGAGGAGAAGGCACGCAAGGTCGTCGTCAAGGACGGCAAGAAGCGCGCCGTCGAGATGAGCTCGAGTGACATGCGCAAGGCCGGCTTCTTCGAGAAGGTGAAGAAGAACAACATCGGCAAGAAGGGCAAGGTCAGCGAGGCCGTCCGCGGCGTGATGCAGGGCAAGCGCCCGCGCATCCCCGGGATGGAGACGGTCGTGCGCTACGCGTTCCGTGGCCGCGCGCACTCCTACCGCATCTTCGTCAGCCTCTGGGGCGAGGCCCACAAGAAGTGGGGTCCCGCGCTGCGCAAGACGCTCGAGTCGTGGGAGTTCGGCATCAAGTTCAAGGACTAACGAGATGCTGGATACTCGCCAGCGCTGCGCTTCCTCGGCCTCGCGTGGCAACCCACGCCAAGGCCTCATCGCCCGCGCGGCGCCTTCGCCCCGACGCCCCGCTTGGCGAACGGTTGCCATGTTGCTCGGCTTGATGTTGCTCGCGACCCCTGTCAGCGCTGAGAGGTGGGATGACCCCAAGCTGGATGTCGAGCTGGACATCCCGGGCGCGCCCGCGGCATGGACGTGGCTCAAAGCGAAGCCGGACTGGCAGGCGCTCGGCATCGTGCGCGGCGCCACGCGCGTTCTCCCGAAGTCGAAGAGCGGAAAGAGTCTGAGCGGCGTCGGCGGCCTGATGCACCTCGCCGTCCGTGACCTGCCCGAGGGCATGACGCTCGCCACGGCCATCAAGGACCCCGCCATCCGCGGCTTCCTCCTCAAGCGCTTCGGAGCGACCAAGCCCACGCTCGTCGAGGAGCAGACCACGGTTGCCGCACGCAAGCCCAAGCCCGAGCATCCCGCGGCCGTGCTGCGCGCCACGGGCGTCGCCCCCGGACTGGCGGGCGGGAGCGCAGGCAAGCCCTGCTACGGCTCGCTCCTGATCACCATCGCGCGCGGACGTCTCTACTTGATGCGTACGTATGCGTTCACGACGCCGAGCGACGCGGAGGGTCTCGAGCTCGACGTCGACTTCATGGAGGGCAACGCGCTCGGGCTGCTCGACACGACGCCGCTGCCCAAGCCGAAGAAGGCGCCGCCCAAGGCGCCGCCGCGCAAGCCCGAACTGATCAAGTACGCGACACAGGGCTGGCGCATGACGAAGCACGCCAAGCTCGTGCGCGGCACGATCGACGCGAAGGAAGAGGCGGAGCACCTCGCGCTCAAGTTCACGGACGGCGACAACTACGGCGGCTACGCCTTGACCATCTACGCGGAGCCTCGCACGGCGCGCATTTCGCCGATCGACCTGGCGAAGTGGATCGCGGCCCCTTGGTGGGAGGAGTTCACCGCCGCCCATCCGACGGGCGCGATCTCGACCTTCGCGTGGCCGGCTCCGGGCACCTCCAAGAACCCGACGTTCCTGACGCTGCCCGATCTCGGCGACGCGTCGAAGCGTGTCAAGGTGCTGGGCGCGGGTGGCAAGACCGGTCGCAAGCAGCTCGACGACAAGGAGGCGACCCGACTCATCAAGAAGACGAAGTGCTGCGGCCCCGCGAAGATGCGGCTGCTCGGCACGAAGGGCCGTGTTTCCTCCGTCGTGCGCGGCATCTTGCACGGCACCAACGAGGAGGGGACGTCCGAGACCATGGTGCGCGTCGCCTGGCGCAGCAAGACGCACACGTACATGGTCTTCCTCGTGGTCACGGGTGAGGGCTGGAAGAAGTGGGGTGATGCGCTGCGCGCCACGCTCGAGTCCATCGAGTTCGGTGTGAAGAAGTAGGGCACGGGCACGATCCCACCATGTTCGCGGGCGGCCAACCGCGACGGCTTCGCCGCCGCTCAGGCCGCCCCTACGCGCAGGGCTGGCGCGGGACCTCCCAGCAGGCTTTGATCTGCGCATGCCCGACGACCGCCTCTTTCGCGAACCTGCCGACATCGCCCGCCTCGACGGCGTGGGCGCCGGCCTCGGCGGCGAGATCCGGCAGCGGGCCGAGGACTTCGTGGTCGAGGAGATCCCGCTCTTCCGCCCCACCGGTCGCGGCGACTACACGATCGTCCAGATCGAGAAGCGCGGCACGGCGACCTTCGACGCACTGCTGTTCCTGAGCAAGGCGGCCAAGGTGAGCGAGCGGCGGATCGGCTACGCGGGCCTGAAGGACGCACGCGCCATCGCCAGCCAGTTCATGTCGCTGCCCAAGGTGCCGCCGGAGCGCGTGCTTGACATCCGGCACCGCAAGTTCCGCGTGCTCTCCGCCATCCGCAACGAGAAGCCGCTGCGCATCGGCTACCTCAAGGGCAACCGCTTCACCATCCGGATCCGCGGCGCGGACCTCACCAAGGTCGAGCGCGCACGCGAGGTGCTCGACCTGCTCTCGCACCGCGGCATGCCCAACGCCTACGGCCGCCAACGCTTTGGTACGCGCCAGGACGGGCACCTCCTCGGGCGCGCCATGCTGCACGAGGACTGGGATGAGCTGGTCAGCCAGATGCTCGGCCGGCCTCGGCCCGAAGAGCACAATCCGCTCATGGTCCGGGCACGGGAGGCGTTCGACGCGGGCAACCTCCGCGAGGCCCACGACCTCTTCCCCATCAAGCACCGCTCGGAGAAGAAGGCCTCCGGCGTGCTCATGCGAGGCGGTACGCCGCGCGAGGCCTGCGAGGCCGCCGGCGCGCGGCCGCGCAAGATCTGGCTCTCGGCCTACCAGTCCTACCTCTTCAACCGCGTGCTCGACGCGCGGGTCCGGGACGGCACCTTCAACCAGTTGCTCGAGGGCGACCTGGCCTGGCTGCACGCCAGCAGCGCCATGTACCGCGTCCACGACCCCGCCGCCGAGCGGGAGCGGGCCGCGGTGGGCCTGGCCTCGCCGACAGGCCCCCTCATCGGCTTTGAGCCGCCGCTGGCCAAGGGAGCCCCCGGGCGCCTCGAGCAAGCTGTGCTGGACGCCGAGGGCATCGATCCGGAGGACTTCGAGGCCGACCACGCCAAGGCACGCGGCCTGCGCCGGCCGCTGCGGATCCCCCTCGAGGAGGCCTCCCTCGATGTCGAGGACGGAGGCCACGTGGTCGTCCGGTTCGTGCTCCCTCCCGGGGCCTTCGCGACGGTCGTCCTGACCCACCTGATGGCCGAGCCGACCCCCTCGTCGACCCCTTCCGAGATGCCCCGGAAGAAGGCCTCGGAAGGCCCCTGAGGACGACGGTGGCGACGGGGCCGAACGCCGTCCACCACCGCCGTTAGTTTGTACGCCGTGAGAGTGGTCTCGATCCTCAACCAGAAGGGCGGCGTCGCCAAGACGACGACGGCCGTCAACCTCGGCGCGGCCCTCGCTCTGGCCGGACGTCGCGTGCTGCTCATCGACACCGACCCGCAGGCCAACCTGACGGACCACCTGGGCGTCGATCCGGCCGAGCGCGGCACGAGCATCTACGACGTCCTCACGGACAACGCCCCCATCGCCGACGGCATCGTCGCGACGAGCACGCCGGGCCTCTACGTCCTGCCCGCCGATCCGGACCTCGCGGCGGCCGAGCAGGAGCTCGCGACCGAGATCGCGCGCGAGATGCGCCTGGCGCAGGCGCTGGCCGCGCCGGACGTGAGGACGCCGGACGGCGGCCAGTTCGACTACGTCCTCATCGACTGCCCGCCGAGCCTGGGCCTCTTGTCGCTCAACGCGATGGCCGCCTCCGACGAGTTGATCGTCACGGTGCAGACCGAGTACTTCGCCATGCGCGGGCTGGGCAGCATCGACCAGATCGTCGAGATGGTGCGCAAGCACGTGAACCCGCGCCTGAAGATCGCCGGCATCCTGCCCACGTTGGTGAACCCCGTGACGCGCCTCGCACGCGAGGTCATCGAGGAGATCCGCGGCCACTACGGCGACGTCATGTTCAACACCCGCATCCGATCCAACGTGCGCCTGGCCGAGGCGCCGGGCCACCAGCAGCACATCTTCGAGTACGACCCCACGTCCGCGGGTGCCGAGGACTACACAGCCTTGGCGGTCGAGTACGAGGCACGTGTCGCCGGCGCCAACACGGACACCAACACGGAGACGGACACGGACACGGACACGGAGACGGAGACGGAGACGGAGACGGCAGGGATCCCTTCGGCGGAGCTTCCCTCCTCCGGCGACAATGGCTCCAGCCAGAAAGCGATTGTCGATTCGGAGCCCGATGCCGCGCCCCCCGTCCTCCAGCCCGTCGTCCCCCCCGCCCGGATCGGGGCGCCCGAAGAGGGACCCGACGGCAGCGACGAGTAACGAGACCGCGCGCGCCGTCTCGTTCGTCTCGGGCACGCACCGAATCGACGCGCGCCTGCACGTGGCCGAGGGCTCCGTGCGCGGCAGCACCGTGGTGGCTCATCCGCATCCAGCCCACGGCGGCAACATGACCCATCCTGTCGTGATCTGCGTGGCCGAGCGGGCGGCTTCCGCCGGCCTCACGGCGCTCCGCTTCGATTTCGCCGGCGTGGGCCAGAGCGAGGGCGACCGCGCGGACTTCGAGGGCCACCTGCGCGACTGGCGCATGGCGGCGACGGACCTGCGCCGCCGCGTGCCGACCGGCCCCCTCGTGGGTGCCGGGTTCAGCTACGGCGCCCGCTCGTTGGCGTGGTTGCTGCACCGTGACCCGGAGCGCGCCCCCCAGGTGGAAGGCGTCCTGCTGCTGGCTCCGGCCACACGCGTGCCGACGACGCGTCGCGACTTCGGCAACCTGCTGCTGGGGCGTGATCTATCCGAGGCGACGCTCGACGAACACGTGCTCGAGAACCTGCGCAGCCTGACGTGCCCCATGGAGGTGATCGTGGGCGACCGGGACGTGGTCGCGCCGCACGAGGAGCTGGCCGCCAACCTGCCGGCGCACGCGGACCTGCAGGTCCTGTCTGGGCTCAGCCACTTCTTCAGCCGCAACAAGGGGGCGGGGCCTCTCGACGAGGATGCCTTCGGCGCGGCGGTGGACGTCGCGTACGGGCGGCTGCTCACCTGACGCGGGTGCTGACGACGGCCGCCCGTGGCGTGCCGTGGGTCGTTCCGCGCTCCCGCGCGGACTGTTCGTCGCGGCGCGCGGCCAAGCCGCGTCTGCCGCTCCGGCAAGGAGGGGCTGCGAGCCCCTCCTTCCAATCCTCCTCGCCCCTACGCCTCCGTCGCGCTCACGCGCTCGCAGTAGGCACACCGGAAGTGGTACGGAAAGCCGCCCTGCTTCAAGAACACCGTCTGCACCTGCTCCTCGTTCGTGATGCACGTCGGATTGCGGCACGCGAGGATACCCAGCAGGCGATCCGGCACGTCGAGGACGGTCTTCTCGGCCACGGCGCCGTCGCGCACGATGCTGACGGTGATGTGTTCACCAAGTAGCGCCAGGCGATCCGACTCATGCTTCTCGAGGAAGAGCCCCTCGACGCGCACGATGTCCTTCTGTCCCTGGGACGGGCTCGGCACGTTGATGCCGACGGTGATCGAGCCCTCGCGGGGTAGGCCAAGCAACTCCAGCGCACGCGCGGCCGAGCCGACGGGCAGGTGATCGATGACCGTGCCCTCGTGCAGACGGTAGTCCCGCGGCTGGCTCATGAGGCCCCCGCGCCCGCACGGCCGCCGAGGATGAGATCGAGCAGCGCCATGCGTACCGTCACGCCGTTGCGCGACTGCTGGAAGTAGATCGCGCCGGGCAGGTCGTCGACCTCGGTCGCGACCTCGTTCACGCGCGGCAGCGGGTGGAGGATCTTGAGGTTCTCCCCCAGCGGCGCGAGCGCCTCGCGATCGACGCGGTAGGCGTTGCGCACCCGCTCGTAGTCCATCGGGTCGGGGAAGCGCTCCTTCTGGATGCGCGTCACGTAGAGCACATCGAGGTCGCCTGCATCGGCCAGCTGTGTGACCTCGGCGCCGAGCCGACCCGCCTGCTTGAGCTGCCCGCGCAGGTCGCTGGGCAGCCGGAGGTTCTCCGGGCCGATGAACTTGAGGTCCACGTCGAAGTGGAGCAGGGCGCTGGCGAGGCTGTGCACGGTCCGGCCGTAGCGCAGGTCCCCCATGAAGCCGACCTTCAAGCCGTCCAGCTGACCCGCGGCCTCGCGGATCGTGTAGAGGTCGAGGAACGTCTGGGTCGGATGCTGGTTGCTCCCATCGCCTCCGTTGAGCACCGGAACGCGCGCCACTTCAGCGGCCAGCCGCGCTGCGCCCTCCTTGGGATGCCGCAGCACGATCGCGTCGCAGTAGCCCTCGACCACCCGGATGGTGTCGACGAGGGTCTCGCCCTTGCTGAACGAGGAGATGCGCGCGTCGGCGAAGCCGAGGACCGAGCCCCCCAGCCGCAGCATGGCACTCTCGAAGCTCAGCCGGGTGCGGGTGGAGGGCTCGAAGAAGAGCAGGCCGAGCACCCGGCCCTGCAGCGTGGCGGGCACGGGCTGGAAGGACGGCGTGCCGTCCTCGAAGCGGTCGTAGCTGCGCGCGGCGTCCAGCAGCGCGAGGATCTCGTCTTTGGTGAAATCCTCAGCGGAAACGACGCTGCGACCGAAGAAGGCCTTGCCGGCGTGTACGTGATCCGCCATGGGTCGGGAGTCTATGGGCGCGGGCCCCCGGGGCCTAGGTCGTGTTCGGAAGCTCGCTTCTCCTGCCGAGGCGATCCCTCGCTCTCCGCACTGGCCCTCCCTGACGGTACCTTCTGGGGGTGCGCCGAATCCTCCCCCTCGCCCTCCTGCTGCTGCTCGCCGCGTGCTCCACGACATCCGACGTGGAAGGTCGTGAGACCCGCGTGAATGTCTGGCTGACGGCCCCGCACCTGGCCAAGGACGGCGGGACCCTGGAGGCCCTGATCTACGTCGGGCCCTACAAGGTCGTCGAAGGGCCCGTGGCCTTCCCGAAGGGCACGCCGACGGTCAATCTGACGCCCCTGTTCATTGGCAGCGGGTCCCGTGAGGTGTCGGTGGTGCTCGCCGGAGGCCGCTTCAGCGCCCGCGAGACCGTCCAGGTCGAGCGGGAGAGCTGGATCCAGGTCGTCCTCGTGGACGGCCGGGTCGGCATCAAGCTCGAGGACGAGCAGCCGGATCCATGGGCTGAGTGATCTGATCGTCGCCCCCGCACCCCCCGAGGCGTGCGATCGATACCAAGTAGGCGGAGCAGGGATTCGTGTGCCGCCGGGGTTGCGCCCCCCCCACCGCGTTCGATACTCCGGCCATGGCGAAGATCATCAACACGTCCAGCACGGCCGATGGCTACGATCCCCGCAAGGAGAGCGCCCGCGTCATGTACGGGGACGTGATCGTCGGTGCGCGGCGCATCAACCGCGGCACGGCCACCGTCAAGATCACCGGCGAGATCGAAACGGAAGAGACCGCCGCCGTGCGCGAGGCATGGCACGCCAATCTCCTGCCGACGACGCTGCCCGACGACGCACCCGTGCTGCATCTCGGCTGGCCCACGCACGGACCGTTCGTGCTCGCCCCCCACGGCACCTACATCGACACCTACCTGGGCGTCGCCCAGAAGCTGCTCGACGAGCACCACCCGAACTTCACGCGCATGCTCCGCGACCTCGAGGACACGGGCCTGACGCTGCGGCGCGAGATCGTCACGGACGACTACGTCACCGTCGATCCGGCGTCGGGCGTCAAGACGGCGCGCGACCTGGCCAAGCTCTGGTGCGACACCGTGGACGAACGCTGGCCCCGGGAGGCCGGCTACGAGGCCTTCTTCTCGGCGAGCGGCGCCGAGTCGGTCGAGGCCGCCCTCAAGATCTGCTACCAGGTCGCCTACAAGCGCTTCCTCGCCGACCACGGCGCCGACGTGTTCGCGCGCGTGCAGTCCGAGCTCGGTCTCCGGCCGGAGCACTACTTCGACGGTGACCCGGGCCTGACGGACCACATCGTCTACGAGGACTACCCGTTCCAGATGGTGGCCTGCGAAGGCGCCTTCCACGGCCGCACGCTCGGCGCGCTATCGCTCACCTGGAGCAAGAAGGCGCACCGCCTCGGCTACCCCAAGAACTGGAACGTCCACCACATCCCGTTCAACGGCGAAGGCGATCCGCTCCGCGAACGGATCGACTGGCGCGGAATCGACGAGATCCTCGCGACGCCCGGCGAGCTCGTCCGGGTGCTGCGCGAGGAGCGGCGCATTCCGAAGGACCTGTTCGCGGGCTTCCTCGCCGAGCCCTTCCAGGGCGAGGGCGGCTACGTGCCCGGCGACCCGACCTTCTTCGGTCGCATTCGTGCTGTGTGCGACGAGACGCGCGGACTGCTCTGTGTGGACGAGGTCCAGACCGTCGGTCGCACGGGCAAGCTGCTCATGACGGAGCACCTGGGCGTCGCACCCGACATCGTCAGCACCGCGAAGAGCATGGTGCTTGGCATCACCGTCGCGCGGGCCGAGGTCGCCGCCGCCTGCCACGAGGGCTGGCACAGCAACACGTGGGGTGCGGGTCGCATGTTCGACACGAACTTCGCGTTCGCAACGCTCGACACGCTGCTCCACCACAAGGATCCGGTCTTTGACGGGCTCAGCTACCTGGAGAACTGCGAGGTCAAGGGCCGCATGCTCGCGGACGGCTTCGATCGCCTCCAAGAGCAGCATCCGCATGTCCTGATGGGCCATCGCGGCCTGGGACTGATGCGCGCGATCCTGGTGAAGGACCGCACACGCGTCGTCGAGACGGCGTGGCAGCACGGCTTGAAGCTGCTGGGCTGCGGCTGGAGTGCGGAGGTCGCGCCGATCCGCATCCTGATGATGGCCGACACGCTCGCGCGTGAGGTCGACGAGCTGCTGGCGACGCTCGACACCGTCTTCGAGGCGCTGCGGTAGCACCACGGTCGGCCGTCGTCAGCACCCGCGTACGGGCGACCCGAGCGGCGCCGGAGGCGCCGCGGGTGGCCGCCCTCTTCGGCCGTTCCTTCGGCGGGCCGCGTAACCGTTCGACAGCCAGTCGCTCCCCAACGGCCTTACGCCGCCGCGAGCATCTTCCGCCGCACCACGACGCCCACCGCGATCGCGGCCGCGAGGATCAGGGCCAACACCGCAAGGCGACCCGGCATCGAGCGACCACGACGACTCGCGCTCACGTCGATCACCGCACCAGCCCGCAGGCTGCGGAAGTAGTACACCTTGCCGACCTTGGGCAACGCGACGTCGACGCCCATGAGGCCCTTCTTACCGCTGCTGAACGTCGGGTCCTGCTGCAGGGTGTTGAAGTCCATGGGCGACATGAACGCTGAGAAGTTGCGGACAACGGGCGCGCCATGGCCGCCCCCACCGCCGCCGCTGCTCGCCGTACCAGGAAAGACGTTCTCCGTACGCCCACGGAAGTCGCCGTCCTCGCTGTCGTTGAAGTACACACCGGCCGCCGACGGCGCACCGAACAGATTGTCCGTGCGCACCCCGTAGTTGGACGCCCGCTGCGCCGCGCGGCTGAGACGATCCGCCTCGCGGTCGCCGCGCCCGTTCACACCGATCGTGCCGTTGTTGGACGGACCCTCGAACTGGAACGTCTGGCCATTGAACTGGCCCGCCTGACCAACACCCCCTTCCCACTGCGTGGTGTAGGCGCTGAGATCGTTGATGAGTCCTGTATCGACGGCGCCAAGCTGGCGGTTCCGCTGCTGCTCCATCTTGAGCGTGCCGTTGAGCCACGCGATCTGCGCTACGTCGACATCGAAGTCGTTGGTCGCATCGAGGTTTTCCGTGACGCCCAGCCTGGCCCCGGCCCACTTCCCGCCCTTCGGCTGCGTCGGGTTCTTCGCCTTCTGCTGCGCCTGCTTCTCGAGGACGTTCTTGAAGTTCTTGCGCGACTCGCTCTGGGCTCGGCCTTCGAACTTGACCTTCAAGCGCTCACGCAGGTCTTCGTAGCCCTTCTTGCCGGACACGGCCTTGCCGTCGGCCTTGTTGAAGACCCAGCCTGCGCGGTTCTTGCCCTGGACCTGGACCCCGGAAGACGCGTCCTCGAGTCCATTGGTCACGTCGTCGAGATCGACGATGTTCTTGGCGTTGCTCGCGAACTCCTCGTTGCTGGGCCCTGCCTGCAGGGACTGCTCGCGCGCCTGCGACACGTCCTTCCAGTTGGCCTTCGACTGCTCTTCGAGCTGCTTGCCGAGCACGTTCAGTTCGCCGGCCAGCGAGCGGAAGCGGCGGTAGGCATCCGGCGCTTGGTTGAGCTTCTGCCGCGCGTGCGCGATGAGCGCCAGGCCGTTCTGTCCGGCCGCCCAACGCTGGGCGAGCGTGCCCTTCTCGGCAAGCTTCAGCAGGTCGCGCGCCTCGCGCACGGCCACGGAGGCGAGATCGGCCGCGACGTCCGACGCATTGGTCGGCGTCATCTTGGATTCGAAGTCGTAGTCGTAGCCATCCGGCACGTACAGCCGCACGACCGTGCGGTCCACGGGCACGTCGTCGCCCACGACCGGCAACCGGAGGCTCTGGTCGCCGCCGTCCGCGAAGTCGGGCCCCGCCTTGGCGCGGTAGAGGATCGACACGGGGTAGCCCTTGCCGCCCAGCGGCACCTTCGGGATCGCCAGGAGGATGCTGCCGCCGGCACCGGCCAGCGGCTTGACCGGCTTGCCGGCGCTCGTGGCGCCGAAGAGGTAGGCCCCCTCGGGCAGCTTCAGGCGCAGGAACTGCCGTGCGCGGTTGAAGATCCGGTAGTCGACGCGCACGCGCGCTTGGCCATCGAGGCCCAGCACGATCGTCGCCACGGCCGCCTGCACGACAGCCTTCGCCTGCTCCTGCAAGCGGTGGCGCTGCGCGTTGACCGAGAGCAGGTAGGGCTCGCGCGAGGCATAGCTGCGGTAGACGGCACTCTTGGTGAGGCCCGCCGGTACGAACGGGAGGTCCTCGAAGGCCGCGGTATCGGGACGTCCCGCCGCCGGCGAGACCTCGATGGTCCCGTCGAGGAACGTACGGACGAGGCTGAACCAATGCGTTCCGGTCACGCCCTCCGGGCGCACGAGACGTACCGGGCGCGTGGCACCGGCCGCGTCGGCGGTCCAGCGCTGGCTGACCGTCACCTCGATGACGTCATCGCGCGGCGACTGCAGCCTCAGGTCGTAGAGGGTGCCTTCGACGTCGCGTCCGTCGGCGTCACGGCGCGTCACGCGTTCGCGGCGCATCTCGCGCAGATCGCGCGTCGTCACGACGTCGCGCAGCGCGCCCTCTTCGCCGCCCGCGCCATCGGGCACGAACAGGACGAGGTGATCCGTCTGGCCGCGGCGCACGTCGAAGAGCAGGAGATGCTCGATCGTGTGCTCCTCGTCGCCGGGGGAGACGAGCGTCACGACGATCGCGTCGGTCTCGAGCTCGGGCTCGCGCAGGCCCACAGGCAGGGACTCCCCCACCTTGGCGTCCCACGCATACACGTGCTCGGCCCGGGCATGCTCGATGCCGGTGGCCGGATGACTTCGGCCCAGCAGAGGCAGCGAGCGCAAGCCCGGCACGCTGCCGGCCTTCAGCTCGACGTCGGGCAGGGCGAAGAGGGTGAGGTGGCCACGGTCGCGCCGCGCTCCTTCGAGCGCCCAGCGCGGGGCGGCGATGCCGTCGCGGGTGCCGCCGAGCCGACGCTCCAAGCGGACGTCGAGGCCGACGCGTCCGACGCGGAGATCCATGTAGCGCACGTGCAGCTTGCGATCGTCGCCTTGCCCCTCGAGCCACCACGTGTCGATGCCCTGGGTCAGGACGTGCCGCACCTCGTCCGGACCCGGTAGGGCGAAGACGAGCGTGCCCAGCGGCACGCGCCTGTCGATGTCGATGGCACCCGTGATGCGCGTGCGCACCCGGTCGTCCCCGAACACGACGGCGATCTGTGTGTCGATGTCCGCGCGCGAGCTGACGCGGCGCGTGGTCACCTCGAGGCGTGAGGGGCGAGCGGCGAAGCGCCAGGCGCCCGTCACGCGTCCACGGCCGTCGAGGCCCGCGACGTGACGGCCCTTGGGCCGCGCGATGCGGAAGAGGTTGGTCGTCGCACCGGGCTCGACGCGCATGGCGTCGTCGGCGTTGACGATGACCTGGCCGCCCTCGCCTGTGGTATCGAGCACGGGAAGGTCCGGCATCACCTCGGTGCGCGCCGGCGTCGCCGCCTGACGGAAGCTGCGCACACTCAGCTTGAGCGCACCGGTGGCCGGCGCGCTCAGGGTCAGCCGGAGCCGCGGCGAAGGCTGGGCGAGACTCTCCCAGCGCACGACGCGCGGTCCCTTGGCGTCCAGCACGGTCACGCCGTCGGGCAGCGCGAGGTCGA
The DNA here is from genome assembly GCA_029259775.1 of Planctomycetota bacterium. GTDB lineage: Bacteria > Planctomycetota > PLA2 > PLA2 > JAEUHO01 > JAHEIK01. Next base: position 19,078 of record JAJDEN010000025.1, read on the forward strand.
TGAAGGGCGCGCGGCCTTGCAGCACGTAGACCGTGACGTCGGTCTGCGTCTCCGTGCCGTCGTCGCGGATGCTGTGGATCGTCCGCGACTCGGCGCGCGTACGCACCGTGGTCGGCAGTTCGTCGGGGGAACGCTCCCGCAGGCTGACGCTCACGCGGCGCGCGCGCCCCAGCCAGGCCTTGGCCGTCGTGTCCGCGCCGCTGCGCTGGATCTCGACGCGGCCGGCACCGGTGACGCGCACGTCGCCGTCGAAGCCGGCGGCCGTGACGTCGAGTGCGGCGCGCGCAAAGGCGACGCCGTCGAACGAGAAGTAGCGCCCGTCGGGACGGGCGACCACCGGGACACGGAAGTCGAGCTTGAGGGTGTGGTCGCCCTCCTTCGCTACGGCGATGCGGTAGACGCCGCGGTCGAGCAAGAGGCGCACCGGGGTGCCGTCGAGCGTGGCTCTCGTGACCGCGAGACCACCGAGCGGCCACCTCACGAGTAGCTGCCCTTGGCCGCGCTTGGCGAACTTCCACGTCGCGGTGCCGGTGGCCATGTCCTCGTTGCCACGCGAGACGTCGACCTTGTAGGCGGCCTCGACGATCGTGACCATGCGACCGAGCTTCACGAGCTCGGGGTCCTTCTCGGGATGCGCGGCCTTGAAGAGCTCGAGGTAGGTGTCGAGCGGAAGGAACACGCGGTCGGTCGGACGCGCCTTGGACGGGTCCGCCGGGTCATAGGGCACGTAGAGCTTCTTCGGCTGCTTCACGTTCGGCACGGGCGGACGCGGCTCGTCCGCCTGCGCGGACGAAGCGAACGACACGAGCAAGGCGATCAGCAGAAGGGCGACCGCGCCCGCGCTCGCGGCACTCTCCATCACGGCCCGGGCCTTCGCGCCGCGACGCATGAAGGCGCCGATCAGCCAGCGCACGCCCCAGAACAGGGCCAGCAGCGTGACGGCATCGGTCAGGGCGACCGTCACGGTCGTCCCGTCGGATCCGAACAGCACGGCGAGCAGGACGGCGAGCGCCCCGCCGCCGAGGACGACGAGCCACTTGCGCGCGCCGCTTCGATAGCCGGCAAGCAGACCGAACGCGAAGAAGCCCAACCACAAGAGGAGGTGGTTCGTGTCGCTGCCCTCGTCGGTGACGAGATCGATGTCGATGAAGCCGCCGCTCCCAAGGCGGTGCGCAAGCACCACGTTCGGGCCCAGGATGACGGGGACGTCGAGCGACAGCAGGCCCTTGCGACGCATGCCGCGGCCGCGACCGCCTCGGCCGCGCCCATCGACCAGGTCACCTTCGTGGTGCTCGTGCGCGGCGCGCCGGGGTCCGGCGCCGCCTGAGTCGGCGCCGGCCTCGCCATCCTCGTCGCCCTTCGCATCATCACGCGGAGCCGAAGCCGGGTCGGCCATCGGCTGTCCGCTGGGACGGGGCTGGGCCAGGGCGGGAACATCGGTGACGGGCGGGCCCGAGGGCGGCGGGGGTGATGTGGGCGTCGGATCGCTGGGCCTGCGCGCGCCTGCGTTCCATGAGGCATCAGGCGAGCTGCGGGCCGCATCCAACGCACGTGAGGCTCGCGCGCCGTTCTTCGCGAGTTTCTCGTAGGCGCGCCGAAGCTCGTCAACCAACCGCTTGTCGCCGACCGCCTTGGTACGTGCGTACTTGACCGTCTCGGCGTCCAGCTGGCGCTTGAGGGTGCGCAGGCGCTGAGCGCGAAACGCGGCACCTGCGCCGCCTCCGAGGCCGATCGTGCCGTTGGAGGACGGTCCCTCGAAGGGGGCATCCATGAGCCCCTCGGACTCGCCGAACGACTCCTTGAAGGGCAGGTCGTTGTCCGTCTCGACGTGGTCCTGGATCTGCTCGTCCTTGACGATCGGCTCTTCCGCCGTCGTCTCGAAGTAGACCCCGGTGTCGCTGCCCGCGGGGGCACTGACCCTCCGTGAGTACTCCCGCATGCCAAAGACGGAGATGTCGCCCGAAGGCCACACATCCGCGATCCACGGGGAGCGGGCCCGCGGCCGCGGCGCGCGCACGCGGCCGTAGTCGCCACCGACCGACGCGATACGCACGTCGGGGTCGAACGCGACCTGATGCTCGGTCCTGAGCACTTCCAGCCCATGGAAGACCGGTCCGGGGATGCGCACGGAGCCCGACAGCTTCTTGCCGAGCTTCGTCTCGTAGGTGAGCGAGGCGATCGTTTCGTCCATGCGCTTGCGCGCCGTGGGGACCGGCACGAGCAGGATGCCCGCCGGATCCGCCAGGACCTTCACGGCTTCGCCGTCGACGACGGCGCCGATCAACTCGCTCCGCGGCGGCAGGCTGACGCGCAGGAACTGCCGGTCCACGTTGAACAGCCGGACCCACGCACGGGTGCGCAGCATGCCTTCACGGGCCACCGCGGTATGCAGTTCGACGCTGGTCGCTACCGCATCCAGGACGGACGCGCCCTCGTGCTTCTGCACGCGCAGGCCGACGCCCTCGGATCCGTTGGCCAGGCGCAGCACGTCGAGTGCGCGCAGGGGATCGACCGCGGCCTCGGCCGGCAGCTCGGTCCACTCGATCGAGCGTACGTCGTCACCCTGCATGTCGACGCCGACCTCGAGGCCTTCGGCCCGCTGGACGACGAGGAAGCGCTGCGCTCGTTCGAGCGGCACGCGCACGCCGAGCGCGCGCCCGGGCGGGATGCTCCAGTTCTCCTCGTCGAGATCGTCGTGGTAGCGAACCACGGTCGTATGACGACCGATGACGCGCTGGTTGAGGTCCACACGCCAACGCTCATAGCCCGCCGGGACGTTCGCGGGCTTCGCCTCGCCCTCGAGGCGCACGGCGCCGCGTACGAACGGCGACTGGAAGCGGACCTGGTCCTTGTCGGCCCAGGCGGGCACGTCGATGTCGATGGTGCGCACGCCGGCACGACGGATGTGGTGCGCGACGACGCCGACGATGTCGAGGCGGCGGGCCGACGGCAAGAGCGTCGAAACGATGGCTGCCTGCACGACGGGCTGGTGGCGCTGCACCGAGAACGAGACGGCGGCCTTCTCGCCGTCGAGGCGGTAGCCGTAGACCAGGCCGGCGGCGGAGATGCCGCGCGCCGTCACCTCGGCCGCGCCCACGGCCACGAGATCGTTGCGCATGGTCTCGAGGACCTGGAACGCAGCGTCGGCGCCGATGGCCACGAGGCCCTGCTCGCGCTGCGCACCCGCGGAAGGCACGTTGAGCGGCACGTTGACGGCGCGTCCGTCGGGCACCCAGTCGGCCTGCGACTGCTCGAGCGTGGCGGCCAACGAGATGTCGGCTCCCTGCGCCACACCACGCGCGAGCGCGATCTCGAGCGTGCCGTCCGGGCGAAGATCCTTGCTGAAGCCCGTCGGGCGTCCATTGATCGTGATGCCGCGCAGCTCGTAGCCGCCGGGCATCTTGGGCCGCAGCGCGAAGACGGTGCCTTCGAGCACGCGGTAGGTCGTGGTGACGATGAGTGTCTTCCCCGCTTCGGCGAGGTTCAGGTAGTAGGTGCTCGTCGCATCCAGGCGCACTTCCCCGGCCTCGAGCTCGACGGCGAGCCGGCCCTCGGCGCGGGTGAGGGCGTAGCGCATGAGGTGCGTCTGGCCCTTGGCGCGTGACGCGGGCAGGCGCTTGCCGCCCGTCACGTCGAAGCCACGTACGCGCACGTCGCGACCGAACTGCATGGACATCTCGGCGCGGTGGCGCACGGCCCCGGTCACGGTGACGTTGGGCATCTCGACGTCGGGACCCGGCTGGTACGGGCGCTCGCCTTCGAGCGTGATGACGGCGGTACCCAGGACGGGCTTGCCGAAGTCGACCGTGAGGCTCCTGCCGGAGGCATCGCGGCGAAAGCCTGTGACGCCCTTGCCGGTCAGCGAACGGACAGCGAAGCCCTCCGGGACGTCGAGCTGGAGGCGCGACACGGGCGTGCGGAAGATGTCCGCGTTCACGATGACGCGGCTGTGCACGAGGCCGTCGCCGACGCTGTGCAGGGAGTTCGTGCGCGTATCGAGGATGGCGGGGCCGCCCTCGGTGCCCTTGGCGCGCGGCGCAAACGCGATGCGCAGGCGGCCGCTGCGCGAGGGACGCGCACGGACGTCGAGGGGTCCGTCGCTCGGTGCGCGGACCGTGACCGCGGCGCCCTCGCCGATGACCACGCCTTCCATCCCGGCGGGAAAGCGCAGGGAGAGCGCCATCGCCGAGGCGGGCGGCAGCCAGAGATCCAGGTAGCGCTGGGCGCCCTTGCGCGCGAACGCGGCACTGGCTGTGGCCGTCACGACACGCGGGCCCGGCTCGGCGAAGCGCAGGCGCGGACGGCCACCCCACTCCTCGTAGCGGCCGCTGGGCGTGCCGTCGGGGTCCTGGATGAGCAGGTGCTCGATGGCGAACCCCCGCAGGGGGAAGGCCACGGAGCGCGGACCATCCGCGAGGACATCCACGCCGTAGGTGAGGCGCATCGTGGCGGCGCGCTCCGGGGTGAGGTCGATGGTGCCCGCGCACGACACGAGCGTGCCGTCGACGGGCGGCTGGGCCTCGAGCGACGCGGCGCGCGCCTTCGCGGCCTTCATGAGGCGCTCGTACTCCGCGTAGCGCAGGACGATGCCCTTGCGATCGGCGCGCAGCAGCACGTCCATTTCCTTGGTCGGAACGTGGACGAGCTCGGTCGGGCCCTTCGCATCGCCCGCCAACGCCGGGCGTAGGCCCAGCGCGGTGAGCGCGATCAGCGAGAGGAGGAGGGTGCGGGTCATCATGCGGCACCGCCTTCCGCCGCGGGCGTGCCCTCGGGACCGTCCCCTTGGGGCGTGTCATCCGGCATGTCGGGCGGCGGGGAGGCTTCCGCCGCGCGCTCGGCGGCCAGCGCCTTGGCCTGCGCGCGCCCGGCTGTGTACCAGCCGAGGAACGACCCAGCGCCTGAGATCAGGACCCCGATGAACATCGATGTGAGCACCTGCGTCATGCCGGGGCCTGCGGGGATCAGGAGTGCGACGAGCACGAGCGCGGGCACGGCGAAGGCGACCGCGGCACCGAAGCCGAGACGCCCGGCGGCCCGGACGAGGAAGCGCGCGCCGAGGAAGGCCGCGACGAACCACAGCAGCTTCCACAGCAGGAAGAACGAGTCCGACGCCGAGTTGATCTCGACGTCGCCCGTACCCACGCGGCCCTGGAACTCGAAGCGCCGGCCCTTGTGCTGGCGATCCGTGAAGGGGCTCTTGAAACCACGGATGAGCGCACGCACGTCCAGCCGCTGCGAAGCGTCGGGACGCGAGACGATCGAGGTCAGGTTCTCGAGCGCACGCGCAGCCCACGAGCGGTCGCGGTTCACGAGCATGGCCGAGCCACCGAACGACGTGTAGACGCGGCCTTCCGGCATGATCACGCGCCAGGTGAGGACATCGGACTTCACGCCCTGCGGCTCGGGCGTGACGAGACGCACGCTCTCGAACATGGCGCCGCCGCGCTCGATGTCGTGGTCGTAGAAGAGGGCGACGATGAACGTCTGGTCCTTGCGTAGACCGGAGTAGAGCGGAATGAGGACCGTGCCCTCGTTGCCGACGCGCGGCGACTCGCTCTTGTCCCCCACCCGGACGGCGCGGATGCTCGCGCCGGGCGGCAGCTTGATCTCGAGGTTCTGACGGTCGTTGTTGCGGACGACGAGGAATGCCTCGGTCGTCGCGCGCCCTTCGACGGGCACGACGGTGTCCAGATGCATGTGCGAGACGACGAGATCCGCGACGGGCTCGTAGTCGTGCTTCGTTACCTGCACGTCGACGGCATGCGCGGCCGCGTAGCTGCGGAACGCGAGGAAGTTGCCTTCGTCCTTCAGACCGGCCGGCAGCTCGCGGGCGTCGATCTCCTCGCCGCCCTCGGCCTTCCGCATCTCGACCTCGAGCAGGGCATCGCGGCGAACCGCAATGTGGTGGCTCACGTTGGGCAGCGGCGTGCCCTCGTCCTCGAGCGGGATGAAGCTCGGCACCGACGACGTGCGCCGGGCTCCGCTCTTGAGCTCGGGCTCGGGGCGATCGTCGATGACGAGCTGGACGACGACGGGGCCCGTCCTCGGCGCGGGGAGCTTGACGGTCCAGATGCCTTGCTCGGCCTTCCACTCATCACTCGCGCCCTCGGGCTTCATCTCGGGGGCGGGACCGATGAGCTCGAGACTCGGTGCGTCCAGGTGCAGGCGCTTGGCCAGTCCGAGCGGCGCCTTGAAGCGGAACGTACGAACGCCGCGGAACGCGACGTGATAGCGCAGCACGGCGCCCATGCGCGTCTTGCCCGGCTCCAAGCGGACCCAGCTCTCGACCGCGCAGGTGATCGTCGGTGCCTTGCGCTTGAGCTCCATGCCCAGCTTGACGCTGCCTTCGCGGTGCTCGAAGCGATAGACCAGCGGCAGGCGCGCGGCGTCGCCCGTCAGCGACGGCGGCTCGCAGGCGTGCGGCGCGCCGGTGTCGAGGGCGGTGAGCCCCTCGCTCTTCGTCTCGGTGTGGTCGAGTGCGGGATCGACATGGACCCCGACGAAGCCACGCACGTGGTGCGCGTCCCTCAGGATCACGAGCGGCAGGTCACGCTTGAGCGGCGGAGCGCCTTCCTTCTCGGAGATGTTGATGCGCGTGCGGCCATGGATGATGACGGTTGCGGTGCCCAGTAGGCGGTCCCGGAGGCTGACGCGCAGAACAGGCGTCTTGCCCGCCTCGCGCTGGATGGTCCAGTCATCCAACTCGGCGCGCTGGAGCTTGACGTCCGTCACCTCGAGGTCGGCGGGCAGGTCGAAGGCGAGGGCGAAGATCCCCGAACGCTCCACGGTGACGTGAGCGATGCAGGCGACGTCGAGCGACTCCGGGCGGATGCCAACGCGGTTGGCGTGCGACGCCGAGACGCGCGGCGCGAGGGCCTGGACGTCGAAGACGGTCTCGCCGGGGCGTGCGGGGTAGCGGTAGGCGAAGGCCTTGCCGGGCACGGCACCCTGGAGCTGCTTGGGCAGGTCCTGCATGTCGATCTGTACGAGGCCGGGCGTCATGGACGGCTCGATCTTCACGCCGTCAGCGGCCTGGACGCGCAGGAAGCCGCGTTCGCGCTCCATCCCGGCGAGTGCGGCGAGCGGCAGCACGGCCGCGACGGGCGGGGGCGGGAGCGCGCGCTCGAGGCCGACCTGGATCTCGTACTTCTCTCGCACGGGGGCGCGCAGTTCGACATCGATCGTCGCGCCGCCGTCGCCGCGGGTCCACGTGCGGATGCCGGCGCCGTTGACGTAGAGCACGACGGCCTCAGGCGGGACGGCGACCTGGATCTTCGTGATGGGCGCGCGGCGGATGGAGAGGTTGGCGCGGAACGTGGAGCGGACGACGCCGCGATCGACGCGCACGTCGATGGTCTCTTCGGCGAAGACGAGAGGATCGACGGTCGGTGCATCCTCCGGCTTGCGGCGCCACGTGAGCTTGACCTTGTTGACCGGACCGAGGAACGCGAGCAGGTCGGTGGTGTTGATGCCGCTGGTCGTGGTCGAAGCCAGACGCGGCGCGATGCCCACCTCGGTGTCGCGCCCGGGCACGCGCAGCGAGAGGCGCGCGAGCGGAACCGGCGGGAGCGAGAACTCGGCAGCGTGTGTGTCGCCCTTGGCGGGTGCACCGGCGCGCAGGACGAGATCGAGCTTGCGACGACCCGGGTCCTTGAGGAGCAGGTCGTAGCCGGCCTTCGTCGGGACCAGCAGGGCAGGCTTGCCGTCGATGGTGGCCTTCTCGACACCGATGCCGGCGTAGTTGAGCGCGACGCGTTGCCAGCCCTTGGCGAGGACGTCGACCTCGAGCTGCGCTTCGAAGCGGATCGTCTCGCCGTCGACGACGCCTTGGTAGGCGGCCGAGCGCACGGCCGCGGGGACCGGCGGCTTCGTCGTGTCGCCGGGCAGCTTGTGGGCGAGTTCCCACAGGCGGCGGAACTCCTTGTACGGAAGGAAGACGCCCTCGCCCTCCTTCTGGAAGATCTTCTCGAGGTCGCGGAACGGTACGTACAGCTTGTGCACGTCGGGCTTGTCGCTCTTCTCGAGCGGCGGCGGCTCGGCCTTTTCATCGCCCTCGGGTGTAGGTGCGGGCGCGGGCGCGGCCGGCGGCTCGGGTGCGGCCGGTTCGTCGTCGGCGAAGGCGCTCAGGGGGAGACAGACCAGGGCGGCCAGCAGGAGGGTGGTCGCACCCCAGCTGACGAGATTCCAGCGACTACGCATCGTTCAACTCCCAGGGAGGCCGGTCCTCCCAACCGCGGGGACGCCTGAGGTGCAAGGCGGAGTCCCCGATGGAAAGCCTAGGAATCGAGCAGGAGCCGAGGTGCAAAGGATGAGCAAAAGCGGGCGGGCGAGGGGGTTTGGAAGGAGGGGCTCGCAGCCCCTCCTTGCCGCCGCGGCGGACGCGGCATCGCCGCGCGCCGCGGCGAACAGTCCGCGCGGGAGCGCGGAACGCAGGGCGACCACAAGGGTCGCCCCTACACGTAAGGGCACAGGACGGAGGTGGCGTCCCGGGCGACCACAAGGGTCGCCCCTACGGCAACATGGCCGGCCCCTCCAGATGGAGGCCGTCCGAGCCAGCGCGCGAGCTGGCGAGCGCGCATCGGCGTTCGAGTTCCCCCCGTGGGCCCCGCGCGACCGGAGGTCGTGTGGGAGTCGCCCCTACACGTAAGGGCACAGGACGG
>JAJDEN010000026.1 GCA_029259775.1 Planctomycetota bacterium
AGATCCAACACCGACGGCGGGAACAGCCACGTCTGCTCCACGTCCCACGAACGGAATCGCTTGCTCATGCCCGAGCCTAGCAATTCGCCCCCACATCGCGCAGAACGAGATCTACGGGATTCCGGGACAGGCTCCTAGCTCTCCTCCGGCGATCCGGGGTGACGTGCCCCTCGCAGACCAACCCCCTACTTCGCAGGTCCCAGTGGCCGCGCCGGCGCCCCAGGCATCTGTGGCGTTGCGCGTGGCTTGCACAGGAAAGGGCGGAGTGGACCTCGCCACTCGTCAGTTGTTGGCGCTGAGGGACCACGACGGCGGCCTAATCGCCAAGGCGCGCGGGCCTCGGCTGCCCCTCCCCAGTGGAGTCGATGCGCCAGTAGGCGTGCTCCACGTCTTCGTTCCGGGCTACCAGCCAGGTCGGTTCACGCTCGATGGCTCGGGGGGGCTGGGTCCCTTTCGCATGGCACTGTCTGCGGTGGCGGAACGTGCCCAGTTCTCTGTAGAGGGCGCCACCCGGGACGAGGTCCTCACAACGCTCGGCTACGCTCTCCGCAACGATCAGGGCAAGCTGCTCGCGCAATGGGACGTACTGCGGAAGGTGCCCGGTCTTCCCACCGAAGCGCGGCTGTGCCCCGGTCTCGATGCATACGTGCGCGTTCTGCATCGCAAGCAGCACATCATCTGGCCATTTCAAGCACCGCTGCCGGCGGGGGCGCGGATCAGGTTCCAGGTCGAACGCGTACCCACCGTCCGTTTTCTCCTACCCGCAGCTGCGCGTGGGCGCCACAACCTAGCCAACATCGCTCCCAGGTTGATCCCGACCGGCGTCGCACCGCTGGATTGGAGTCCCGCGAAGGTCGCGGGCCTCAGCTTCTGGGGCCTGAACTACCGGCCGCGCGTTGTTCCGCTTGCCGATGGCTCCGGGTGGTCTTGTCGTCTCCCGCGGACACGTCACCAGATCGTCGCTGGTACCGGCGAGGACACCTGGTACGGCGATCGATCGGCTCAGAGCGACAGCGTTCAGATGATTGGCGGCCCGCGCAGGGATGTCCGCGTCATCGTGCAGAAGGCGACCCCGACCGGCGACGTGTACCTGCTACCGGGGAGCATGACGCTGTCGGGTGCGTCGAAACTGTGCCGCGGCCTGATCGGAAGGACCGTGCTCGCCTCGAAGGTCCGTCTCGTGAAGGGCCAGGGCAAGGGCGAGCTGCCCGTAACTGTGCAGCACGCAACGCTCTGGTCCGAGAAGTCCGGCGTCGCGTACCTGCGGCGTGACGCTACTGGCATCCTCCGCGGGAAGTTCTTCTCAAACGTGCTACGCCTCGAGCCCCCTGAGGGCATGGAGGGGCGATTGCGTGTCAATCTGCGCCTGCGATCCGGAGGAACCGGAGAGATTGCTCTCGCTTCGACCGATCGGTCGCACGAGGGGATGGTCTCACGGGCTCGACCATTGCAAATCCGGGGTGTACCTCCGGGTGAATACGTCGCGCATCTCCGCTTCGATCCTCGATCGGGAAAGGGCACGGCGCCGCCCCGCGAGTGGTGGCAGACCGTCGTCGTGCCCGAGGGCGCTCGATCGGTCCCGGTGCATCTCACGCCGCAGTAGCCGCCTGAGGCACTGAACCGGGTTCGTGTTCAAGTTCTGAACCAGGCCCAGGCTCCCTGCACCGGTGACCATGCGGATCCCGCCGCAACTTCTTGCCCTTCGCCTTCTCGATACGAGCGGCGAAGGCGGCCCAGTTGATCTTGTGCCACGCGCGCACGGAGGTCGCCTTGAACGGGCCGCTCTTGATGGCGGGATCTTGCGCGACGAGTTCCTTGGCCGCCGCGAGGTCCTTGGCGAGCAAGATCGTCATGCCTCCCGAGCTATCTGAGAACGGCCCGCCGTGACTCAGGGAGCCGGCTGTGAACAGCTTGGCCATGTAACGCCCGTGCTTTTCGATGCCCGGCTGTTGCCCAATGCCCTTGTCCTTCACCCACTTGGGTCCGTGCGCGTACAAGGCGACGAACGACAACTTGGGCGCCTCCTTCGGCGCCTTGGCCTCGCCCTTCTCATCGGCCCTCGCCGCCGCAACAGCCAACAGGAACAAACCCACAGCCACCGCGCACACACCGACCGACCAGATCTTGCAACGAATGAGACTCCCGGGGCCACGCTCGAGCCGCTCTGAACCTGGTTCGGGACGCCGCGGCGAACCGAACCTGCAATCGTCCGTATAGTAGAGATATGGCACGTAGGCATTTGCGGATGCAACCACGTTCCAACGTGGTTGGGGTTGAACCGAAGGCGCGCACGCGACGAAACGCGGGTGGATGGGACGAAGCGGGCCTCGCCAAGCGCCGCCAGCTTCGCCGAGCGAGTCTGGCCATGGGGGTGCTACCCGCCGCGCAAGGCGGGGCCAAAGCCTCCAGAGGTGTAGCTCCCGGCAGGCGCCGCTATCGCCGAAGCTCCCCGAGTAGCGTCACGATCGGGGCCGGCCCGATGATCGCCGCCGCGTTGATCCTCTTCCTGGGCGTCTCCAGCACGCTGGCAGACAGGGACCCCGGCGGCACGAGCTACGATCCCTCGGCGTCCATCGAGTTCGACTTCGCGGACCTGTACGGCGCGGAGTCCAAGACCGCCGACGGGGACGCGATGAGAGCCGTCTTCGTCAATGGCCTCATCGAGGAAGTCCTCCTTGAGGAGGAAGGCGACGCCAACGCCGATGTCGATCGGGAGCGCTCCGTGTATGGCGCGCGCGGCCGCCGCGTACGCGACCGTGGTGTCAGCGCAGATGTGGCCGGAGGCGGCCGTCGTTCCGGCGAGGAACGCGAGGCCGACGAGCCGCGTGGTGGCTGCGGTGGGCACATGCCCGCGCCGCCCCGCCCGAAGCCTCGTCCGAAGCCGCCCGACGTCAGCCAGTAGCCGGCCGGTTCGAACTCCAGCGTTCTGTCCAGCGAGCAGCGGCTCGGTAGCCATCTACCTCCTCGCTAGCGCCCAACGACTACACGGCTCGCTAGGCGCCGCGGCGATCAGCCGCGATCAGCGGTGGACGTAGCGCCCACCATGGGCCGCGGCGAGGTCCCGCAGGAAGTCGCTCTCGCCGAAGCAGACCGCGTGGATGATCAGCCCGGGCCCCGCGTTCCATTGCGCGATGCGTCCGAGGACCTCGGCCGGCTTGACCGGGCGGTGGGTCGGGAACGAGTTGTCGGTCGTCGTACCGGCTGAGATCACGACCAACGTGTCGATCTCTGGCGCCTCGAACTCGTCGCCCGTAGCGAAGGTGCCCGCCAACCGGAAGGCGAGCCGCATGGCGCCGTCGACGTAGCAACTGCCGCTCGCTTTCAGGTCGCGCATCCAGCGCTTGGCGAGGTCCTTGTTGACGGCGGTCGCCGGCCGCATCGAGCGCTCCCACAGGCTCGCCCCGTGGTTGAACGCCATGATGTTGAACTTGGCCGTCTCAGGCAGGGCGCGCAGCGCCATCTGCAGCTCGTGCCCGGCGAGACCCACGCGGTGGCCGGCCATGCCCGTCGAGGGCTTCGAGCCGTCGGTGGGGGCGGGCTTCCACACGCCTTCCTTCGTTTCCTTCTTCATGTACGTCGAGACGTCGATGAGGAAGAGCACGCCGTCCGCCGGCAGCGGAATGGTCGCCACGCGCGCCTTGGGCGGGGTCTTGTCCTGCGCCTCCCACCACGTCTTGAGCTTGGCACGCTTGGCGGCCGAGGCGGCGTCGCCGAGCACGGCTTCGATCGCGGCGCCGAGTGCGATGCGGTTGCGCGCGCCCGCGGGGGCCCATGCACCCTGGAGCGGCTCGATGGCCTCGGGGCACGGGTGCTTGGCGATGAGGCTCGCCGCCAGGCCGACCGCGCGGCTGTCCGTGTCGGCGAGCCGCGCAACCACCAGCGGCCGGACGGACTTCGGTAGGTCCTTGGCCGTGAGCAGACCGTGGAGCGCGGCGATGCGCACGCGCGCATCGGGCTCGTCCGGAAGGAACTTCTTGAGCACCTTGAAGGAGGTCTTGTCTGCGACGGACATGCCGGCCAACTGCAGCACCGCTTCGCGCACGCTCCACGGCGACTTGGCCTTGTAGAGCTTCAAGATGTTCTTGCGAGCCCCGGCGGGCGCGGACGTGAGCGTGGACAACATCGCGTCCATGACTCGTGTCTCGGCCGCCAGGATCACCTCGAGATCCTTCAGCTGCTTCTGCAGTTCCTTGGCCTTGGTCTCGGCGCTCGGTGTGTAGCCCTTGATGCTCGCGAGCAGGATGTCGCCGTGCACGCCGGCGGCCTTCGCGTAGTCGGTCCGCACGGCGAGGGTGCGCTCCACCTGCTGCGCGAAGCCCTGGAGCACGAGCTTGTAGGCACGCGCGGTGCCGTCGCTGACGACGGTCTTCAGGACGGCGATCTTCTCAGGCCCGCTCCCGCGCTCCTGGAAGAGGCGTTCGAACTCGGTCTGGGCGGCCTTCCACGCCTTGCCGTCGAGCTTGGCGTCCGCCGTGCGGGCGGCACCGAGCCCCGCGAGTAGTGCCAGGGCACCGAGCAGGGGCAGTCGTACGGCCGCGTGCATGGATCGTTCTCCCGCGGCTCATCATAGCGAGCGCGCGGGGCCGCAGGCGCTACGGCCTGCGCAGGTCGAGGACCATCTTCTTGGCCTTGCCCGCTTCTTCGCCTTCGAGGGTGATCTTCAGCGTCTTGTCGCCCGTGCGCTCGTAGGTGAGGTGCTTGGGGAAGTCGTGCTTCTCGTTGGAGAAGCGTGCGCGCTTGACCTTCGGCTTGAAGCCGTTCAGCGTGAACTCGACGCTCCGGTTGCCCGCAGGGAACGGGGTCATGAGCACGTCCTTGCCGCGCAGGAAGAACCGCTCGAAGTCGTAGAAGACGCAGGTGCCCTTGTTGAGGAACTTGGTCGAGCTCAGCATGACGCCGCCGGACGTCGTCGTGTACACGGCCTCGATGCCCTCGTCGCCACCGCCTCCGATCCAGCGTCCCGAGAGCCATGCGAGCGCGGCGACGCCGGTCTTGGCGGGCTCCGCCTTGGCGGCGGTTGGCTTCTCGTCGGAGGAGGCCGTGTCCAGCGAGAGAGCCAGGGCGGCGACGAAGAGCGAGAGGAAGGTGAGCGTGCGCATCGTGAGCTCCGGGTGCGGGATTCTGGTGACGCCGAGAGTCTCCGCACGCCCTCGAGCCCGGTCTTGGACGAATGCGACACGCCCTACTCAGGGCCCCCCGTGAAGTGATCGTTCATGCGGTGCTGCTCCCGGAGCCACGCTGTCGGGCTCATGCCGGCGAACGCCTTGAAGTCGCGGATCAGGTGCGCTTGGTCGTAGTAGCCGCAGTCGATCGCCAGCTCGGCCCAGCGGACCGGTGCCGGCCCCTCCAGCCACGCGAGCGCCGACTGGAAGCGCAGCACGCGCGCGAGGATCTTGGGCGACAGCCCGACGTGATCACGGAAGCCGCGCTCCAGCCTGCGACGCCCGATCCCGAGGTCCTTGGCGACCGACCCGATGGGGACGTCGCCGCCCGCCTCGGACAGTTTCTGGACGGCCGCCGCGACCGGCGGCTGCGAGCGCTGCCGGTCGTTCAGCTTGCCGTGGAGGAACGTGATGACGATCGACATGCGCGCCTGGTCGGTAGGCGCCTCGGCGACGCGTTCGCCGAGCTCGCGTCCCTCGCGTCCCCAGATGTCGGCGAGTCCCACGACGCGGTCGGTCAACGCGGCCAGCGGCTCACGCAGGAACGCCGAGGCTCCGTTCGGATGGAAGCGCACGCCGAGCACCCCGACGGGGCCGGTCGACTCGAGGAGCAGGGGGTTCGTGAGCTGGCCCGCCAGCGCTGCATGCGACGGCGTGCACGTCGTGCCGTCGAGCGCGCGACGACGGAACGGCGCGCCGTAGTGGATGACGAGCTCCATGGAGCCGTCCGGCACGACCCGCTCCGGCGCGTCGGCGGCGGTCGCGGTGGGATCCTCGATCAGCCAGAGGCACTTGATCCAGCGGTCCAGCGGCGGCGGGGCGGGGTGTTCCTCGTAACGCACACCGCGATCCTACGGTGCGCAGGCGATCTCGGTGCTAGAGCACGCCCATGGGGTCGACGTCCCAGGCTTCTTCGATCCCGCGCGCGGGCCGCTTCGCCTTGCGCAAGGCTGCCAGCACCCCCGCGATCTCGCGGTGCGTCGGTGCCTTGACCACCACGTGCTGGCGGTAGTGGCCCTGGACCCGCGCGATGGGCGGCACGGCGGGTCCGAGGATCTCGGTGGTCGTCGTGGCGGCCTGGACGATGATCTTCGCCAGCACCGCCGCGCGTTCGGCGGCGGCACGCTCGCTCTTGCTGCGTACGACCACGCGCAGCAGGCGGCGGTAGGGCGGGTAGCCGAACTGCTCGCGGTCCTCGAGAGCCGTGGCGGCGAACTTGGGGTAGTCCTGCTCGGCGGCGAGCACGATCGCGGGATGCGTCGGCATCGTCGTCTGCACGACGACGCGGCCGTCCTCGTCACCGCGACCGGCACGGCCTGCGACTTGCGCCAGCAGGCCGAACGTGCGCTCGCCCGAGCGGAAGTCGGGCAGCGCCAACGCCGTGTCCGCGGACACGATGCCGACGAGCAGCACGTTCGGGAAGTCGAGCCCCTTGGCAATCATCTGGGTGCCGATGAGGATATCGATGGCGCCGGCCTCGAAGCGGCCGAGCACGTCCTCGTAGGCATCGCGCGTGGCCATGCTGTCCGAGTCCATGCGAGCGACGTTCGCGCCGGGGAACCGCTCGCCCAGTTCCTCTTCCACCGTCTGTGTGCCGACGCCGCGGAACTCGAGGCGCGGTAGCGCGCAGTCCGGACACGCGCCCGGCACGCGCCGCTCGTGGCCGCAGAGGTGGCACATCGCGACGGCGTCGCTCCGATGGAAGGTGAGCGTGACGTCGCAGTGCTCGCATTCGACCAGGAAGCCGCAGCGTGGACAGGCCACGCTCGTCGCGTAGCCGCGGCGGTTCTGCAGCAGGATGACCTGCCCCTTGGCTCGCAGCGCCTCTTGGATGCGGATCTCCAACGTGCGTCCGATGTGGGAGCCGCGGCGTTGGCGTTCCTCGCCGCTGGTCCGGTCGACGATCTGCACCGTGGGCAGCGACCGCCCGCCGACACGTTCCGGCAGCTCGAGCAGGGTGTAGCGGCCGTCCAGCGCGTTCCGGTAGCTCTCGAGCGCGGGTGTCGCGCTGCCGAGCACGACGACCGCACCGGCAGCGCGCGCGCGCACGATGCCCACGTCGCGCGCGTGGTAGCGCGGGACGCTCTGCTGCTTGAACGACGTCTCGTGCTCTTCGTCCACGACGAGCAGGCCGAGCTTGGGGACGGGCGCGAAGATCGCGCTGCGCGGGCCGATCACGACGTCGGCCTCGCCCGCGCGGATCCGGCGCCAGGCCTTGGCGCGCTCGGCCTCGGTCATGCCTGAGTGCAACACGGCCACGTTGTCGAAGCGGCCGCGGAAGCGCTTCACGGTCTGGGGCGTGAGGGCGATCTCGGGCACGAGCACGATGGCCTGACGGCCCTGGGCGATGCAGCGCGCCATCGCCTGGAGGTAGACCTCCGTCTTGCCCGAGCCGGTGACGCCCAGCAGCAGGAAGGCCTCGTACGTCTCGTCGTCGAGGGAGGCCACGAGGGCGTCGATGCAGGTCTTCTGATGCGGCGTCGGCTCCCGCGGCTCCGTGGGCGGTGCTTCGCGCGCGGCCTCTTCGAGCGCGTCGCTCTGGCTGCGCTCGGTGGTCAGCGTCACGATCTCGTGGCGGGCGAGCGTCTGGATCGGGCTGATGGAGACGTGGGCGGCGCGGCAGAGGTCGCTCATCAGGTAGCCGGCGGGGTGCTTGCGCAAGCGGCGCAGGATCCGTTGCTGCGGTTCGCTGAGCTTGCCGTCGGCCTCGCGCACGACGGCCTTGGCGTCATCGGTCAGCGTGACGCGCCGGCGCTTCTGGCCCTTGCCCTTGTGGCGGACGCCGCGCGGCACCATGGCCGCCAGCGCTTCGCCGAGCGACGTGCCGTAGTAGCGCGCGATGAAGGTGCCCAGCTCGAGCAGGTCGGGGCCGAGCAGCGCGTGGCCGTCGGGTGCCTCGCTGACGTCGAGCACCTTGAAGGCGGGCTTGGTCTCGTCGACCTCCGCCACGAAGCCCATGAGCGAGCGGCCGCGGAAGGGCACGAGCACGCGGTGGCCGATGTCGGCCTGGGCGCGCTGCTCCGGTGCCGCGCGGTAGGTGAAGAGCCGGTCCACGGGCAGGTCGAGCGCGACGGCGACATAGGCAGGTCGCACGTCGGCAGCGGGATCGTGGGTGGTGCTGGGTTCGGGCGGCATGGTCCACGGCCAGCGTAGAGCGCGCGAGGGACCGTCTCCGGCCCCCGTGGCGGTTCCTGCACCCTCGGCACGCTTCGTAGGGGCGCCCCCTACCGTGCTACGTGCGCCACGAGCCGTAGGACCTTGCCGTCGGTGTAGAGCGCGCCGCGGATGTCCCCGCCCGCCAGCATCGCGAGGAAGCCGCCGGGCTTGAGGGCCCGGCCGAGGATGCGCTCGGCGCGGCGATGCTGGAGGAAGAACGACGCCACGAGGTGCATGCCCTTCGGCATGTCCGGCGGCGCGACGACCGGAGCCGGGCCCGTGGCGAGGAACGCGACCATGCCCTCCGCCGCGGCCTCGGCGCTCGGCCCGAGCGTGATGATGCCGCGGCCCGACGCCTGGCGCTGCTCGATCGTGCCCGCCGGCGCCTTGCGCGGCACCGTCGTGTCGCCGGTCGTGATGGGGGCAGCGCCCTCGGCGAGAGGCGCCGTGGTCCACGGCGCGGCGGGGTCCACGGGCAGGCCCGACGTGAAGAAGTCGTGCGAGCCGTCGCGCGCCGCGACGCCCAGCGTCATGGCATAGCCCGTTCCCGCCGCGCGCTCCGCCCAGACGAGGGTGCCGCCGCGGTGCTTTGCCCTGTAGGTGGCGAAGGCGCCCACAGGGTCCTTCCGCGAGGCCTCCAGGTCGCGATCCAGGAGCCGTACACCGCACTGCACCAGCGCTTGCGCCACGAAGGCGCGGTGCTCGGCCCACGGCATCCACAGCCAGGCCTGCGCGCTCGGCGGCGCGGGCGGCGGCTCGTCGGCCTTGCGGTCGGCGGTCCACGCGGGCACGGCCTTCAGCGCCTCGGCGACCTTGCTGCCTGCGAGCGGCCTGAGATCGGCACGCATCCGGCCTTCGTGCTGCCAAGCCCATACGCGCATCGTGTCCCAGCTGTCGCGGAGCCGCAGGATGCGCTTGTCGCCTGGCAGGAAGGCCGAGATCTCCTTCGTCTTGGGATCGATCGTCATGCGCGCGGCCTTGACGTCGAGCCCCAGGGCGAGCAGCAGATCGCGCCAGGGATAGTGCTTGGCCAACTGCAGCGCATGGTCGACGAGGCTCGGCATGTGGGCCGCCATGGACCAGTCCTCGCCCAGATCCTCGCAGGCGAGGGAGCCGGTGCCGATGCGGCGGGTCGCGTCGCGGTTCGGACCTACGGCGATCCAGTCGCCGCGGCGATGGAGATGCTGGGCGTGGCGGATGATGCCGCGCTCGAGGAAGTCCGTGCGCATGAACTCCTTCTCGAAGGCGTCCGCGTCCTTCGCGCGGAAGATCGCCATCGTCGAGTCGAGCCCCAGCGTGCGGGGCATGAGCACGACATGCACCCAGTCTTCGTGGTCCACGCCGACGAGGCCGGGGTTGTTGCGTTCGAGGCCCAGCGCTTCGCGCGGCGGGCGGACCTTCGGTCCGCGAGGCCCCGGCGAGGTGAGATCGAGCGTGTCCAGGCCGCGCACGCGATGGACGAGGATGGCGCCCTCCGGGGCGACGTTCCCGATCGTCGGCTTTGCGGCGACGACGGAGTGGGCGGCTGCGTAGAGCAGGCTGATCGCCAGCGGGAGAAGGATCCAGCAGATGGCCGGGACGCGACGCATGAACTCCGTTCGGGCCGCCTCCTGCGGCGGATCTTCCTGCGCCGAGGCCGTGCCCCCCTGGTATGCCAGCGGCTGATGATGGTACCCGGACTGAAACGGCTCCGTGAACGCTTCGAGGCGATCCTGATCGATCTCGACGGCACCCTGCTGGATGGGGCGTCCGAGGTCACCGACCGGACGAAACGGGCGGTTCACGCCCTCCGCGACGCAGGCTTCCACGTGATGCTCTGCACCGGGCGCAGCGTGGCCGGGACGCTGCCGCACTACAAGCGACTCGAGCTCGAGACGCCGATCGCGACCTACAACGGCTCGTGGATCGGCCACCCGGACCGTGAGCCGGACCACTACATCCCGATCCCCGACGTGTACCTCGACGAGATCTTCGATACCGAGCTGAGCGCGCACTTCTCGTTCCGTCACAAGGCGGAGACCAAGTTCACGGTGATGACGGAGCATCCGGAGCATCACAAGGTCGCCAGCTGGTTCGAGAACGTCGTGCGTTCCTCAGGTCACCACGAGTTGCCGACCCAGGACATCCTCCGCATCAGCATGTTCTTCGACGAGACCGAGCCGGCGAGCGGCCCCGTCAAGGACGTGCTCTGGAGCAGCTTCTCGGACGCGACGAAGGCCGCGCTGCGTGTCGAGGCGTTTCCGCTGTCGATGTTCCCGAAGTACGAGGGCTCGACGCTGCACCTCTTCGAGGTGCAGGGCAACTCCAAGGGCAAGGCGGAGACGTTCGACTACCTCGAGCGCCACCACGGCATCAGCGCCGAGCGCACGATCGCGATCGGCGATCACATGAATGACCTCACGATGCTCGAGGGCGCCGGGCTGGCTGTCGTGCCGTCGAGTGGCGTCCCCGCGGCCCGTTCACGTGCCCACGTGCTGATCGGCCACCACGCGCGGGACGCGATCGCCGAGTGGGTCGAGAACGGCGCGCCGACGTAGGGGCGCCTCCCCGCACTTTGACTTTGACGTTGCCTTTGACTTCGCCCTTCGACGGATCAGCTGCAGTCCGTGTCCGTGTCCATGAAGTGCACGTGGCAAGCCAGGGGACGTGGAAGTCAACGTCAACGTCAACGAGCCCAGGGCCGACGTAGGGGCGCCACCCCGCACATTGACATTGACGTTGCCTTGGACTTCGCCCTTCTACGGAGCAGCTGCAGTCAGTGGCGGTGTCCGTGTCCCTGAAGTGCACGTGGCAAGCCAGGGGACGTGGAAGTCAACGTCAACGTCAAAGAGCCAAGGGCCGACGTACGGGCGCTCCCAAGCGCCGCGCCACGCGCGGCGCGCGTGGGCACCCTCTGTGTCCGTGCGGACGGAAGGGCCTACCTCGGCGGCTCACCGCCCGGGATGTCCTGCACACACCGGAAGCCCGTCGTCATGTGGCGCTCGTCGCCCTTGAGGACGCGGTGGATGTAGATCGCGCCCTGGTCGGGGTCGTCGCCAACCGCCGCACCCTTCACGAGCACGGCATCATCCTTCAGGTCCTCGATGTAGCTCGTGACCATCTCGCGCGCGTTGCCCAGCATGCCCCGCACGCCGAACGGGCTTCTGTCCTGCGCGTGGGAGCCCGCCTCGCGGAGCGGCGCGACGAAGTCGGCCTCCGTGCGTTCGCCACGCGCGCCGTTGGCGAGGTCATGCCCCATCGTCGCACCGGCGGCCAGCACCCACTCGGCTTCCGTCGCGAGCCGTACGCTGGCCCCGGCCTTCTTCGCACGCCAGGCAGCGTAGGCGCGGGCGTCCGACGGACGGATGCCAACGACGGGTGAGCCCTCGAGCCCCTCGATCACGATGGGTGCGCCGTCCTGCTCGGGGTCGGGCATGAACCCGGCCTTGGGGCCGCGCTCCTTGCGCTCGGGGGCAGGCAAGGTGGCGAGGTACTGCGCATAGGCCGAGTTGGTGACTTCGGCGGCGTCCATGAAGAATGCCGGCACGACGGTCGCCGCCGTACTCGGGGCGTTGAAGGGGAAGTCGCGCGCCAGCACGCGGCCGCCCAACACGAGGACCATGCCCGCGGGCGCGCTCGAGGGCGCGACGGACACGCTGAACACCTCCAGCGGCGGTTCGAGGGCGATCTTCGCCGCCTCCTGCTGATTGCGGATCCAGAGCGGAACGTCGATGGGGAAGGTGAGTCCGCCGGAGCCCGTCACCTGGTAGGCCGACGGGGGCAGTGTGTTCTCGCCCCGCTGGACCGCGACGCTCTCGTTCGTCACGAGGTTGCGTGCTTGCAGTTCGACCGACGCGGGCACATCGATGCGGATGCGCGGGGGAGCGAAGATGCTGCGCACGTACGCGAGTTGCTCGCGCACGGCCTGGACGCTGGGCGCGTCGGGTTCGTCAGCGAGACGCGCCGCGATCTGATTGGCACGCTCATCGAGGGCGCCCCAGAGACGGTTGCGCTCGATCGCCGTCAGGTTGTCGGCCACGCGGCGGAGTCCCTCGAGGCTCGTCTTGAGCGCATCAATGTCCTCTTCGGCGTCGGCGACGCGTGTCGACGGCGGCGCGGCCCCAGGCTTGGCGACCATCGAGGCGAGGCCGATACCGGCCACCAACCCAACGATCAGCCACACGGTTGTCACGATGTGCGTGCGCACGGCGCGGCGCGCGCTCTCGACCGCCGCGGCCTTGCCACCGACCTCGGTCAGCGCACGAACGCGATCGCCGCCCAGCCAAGAGCCGAGTTCGGTGCTCAGCTGACGCGCGTTGACGTAGCGGTCGGACGTGGATACGGCCATCGCCTTGTTGATGACGGCCCTGAGGGCCGCCGGCGTGGCGGCCGGGAGGTCGACGTAGACGCCGTTGCGGGCGTCCTTGAACAGGTCGTCCACCGTGCGCAGGTTCGGGTCCGTGAGCCGGATCAGCTGCTCGTCGCACATGTCGATCTTGCGCTCGTCGTCGGCCGCGACGGCCTTCTCCTTGGTGAGCTTGAGCGCTTCGATGCGGCGCTTGAGCTCCGACTTGCTGATGTTGGATGCGCCGGCAATGGGCGGCTCGCCCGAGACGACGTAATGCAGCGTCGCGCCGAGGCCCCAGACGTCTGTGCGGGCGTGGACGCTGCCCTTGACCTGCTCGGGCGGGATGAAGCGCGGCGTGCCGACGATGCCCTCCGCCTCCGTCGTGGGGGGGATGACCGCCTTGCTCGCAAAGCCGGTCTTCTTCTCGAGGACGTGGCAGATGCCGAAGTCGATCACGTACGGGCGGCCGGTCCGTGTGTCGATGAGCACGTTGTCAGGCTTGAGATCGCGGTGGATGACGCCGTTCTCGACGTTGGCTACGTAGACGCCGTCGGCGATGGGCGTGATCAGCTCCTTCACGAGCGTCTCGAGGTCGCCGTACTTCTTCATCGTGGCATAGCGCTTGAGACGGTCCTCGTCGCGGCGGCGTACGAGGTCGGTCAGCGTCCACGGCTTGTAGAGCAGCTCCATCGTAAAGAACGGTCGGCCGTCGTCGAGCGTGCCGCGGTCGAACACGGGCATGATGTTCTGGTGCCGGATGTTGGCCTGCACCTCGATCTCGCGCAGGAAGCGCTGGTGCATGACGGCGCTCGCGTCCTTGGCGAGGACCTTGAGGGCGACGGCGCGGTTCGTCGTCGGGTCGAAGGCGCGGTAGACGGTGCTCGTGCCGCCCACGCCGACCACACGCTCGATCGCGTAGCGGCCGATGTGGTCGCCGTCCTTGAACTCGGCGTCGACGTCGAGGCCGTCATCGGACGCTTCCGCCTTGTCGGCAGCGCCCTCGTACTTCGCGGAGGCGGCCGTGGGCGCGTCCTGCTCGGGCTTGCTCTCCTTCTTGTTCGCTTCGGAGGAGGCCCCTGCCGGGGTGTCGGCCGGGGCCTTCTCGGAAGTCACGGGCTTGGGCGTCGGGTCTTTGGACGACGCGTCCTTGGACGTCGTGCTCTTGGGCGTGCCCTTCTTGGCCCGCTTGGACTTCGAGACCGGCGCACTGCCCTTCTTGCTCTTCGTCGGGGTCGGCGCGGGCGCCGGAGCTTCCTTCTTCGTCTCGGCGCTGTCGGCCGTCTCTTCCTTGTCGGCGTACAGCTCCGGGCCATCGGCCTTGCAGACGGGGCCGCCGTCCTCGCCAAGGCTCACGACAAGCGGCTTCTCGCAGCCGACGCAGTTCAGGCGCATCACGGCGCCGCCGGTGCCCTCGAGGGCCTGGAGGTTCGCGCGATGCTTCTGCCCGCAGGCGGGGCAGAAGAAGGCAGGGGGCTTCTTGGCGTCACTCATGGCGCGTCATCCTAAACGCGCATGCGCTTCGCGGACAGTCGCCTACGCGGGGGCGCGTCCCGCGGGCCACCAAAGCTCGAAGGTCGTGCCCTCGCCGGGCACGCTCTGGACCTCGATCGAGCCGCCCATCTCCTCCAGGATGCCCGCCACGATGGCGAGACCGAGCCCCGTACCGCGCGTCTTGGTGCTGAACTGCGGCTCGAAGAGCCTGTCCTGGTGCTCGAGCGGGATGCCGACGCCTTCGTCGGCGATCGTGACGAGCACCCCAGGACGGCCGCCGCGCTCCCTGCTCGTGGCACGCAGCAGCACCCGGCCGCCGCCCTTCGCTTCCACGGACTGGTAGGCGTTGAGCACCATGTTGTGCAGGATGCGCTTGAGTTCCTCCGCGTCCCAGCGGACGGCCGGGAGGCCTTCGGCGACCTCGCAGCGCACGTGGACGTCGTGGGTGACCGTGCCGCCGTATTCGGCCGTCACCTCGGCGACCAGCGCGCCGGCGTCGATCGCCTCCACCTGGCGCCGGGGCAGCCGGGCGAACTGTGCGAAGTCGCGCGCGATGCGGTCGAGGCCTTCGATCTGCTTCAGCAGCATCGGGGCGCGCTCCTGGATGATGGCCGCTCCACGCTCCGGGTCTCGCGCGATCTCCGCCTCGGTCTGCTGGAGCAGCAGGCGCATCGGCGTCAGCGGGTTCTTGATCTCGTGCGCGACCTGTCGGGCCATGCCGCGCCAGGCCGACTCGCGCTCGCCTTGCCGCACGCGCTCGGTCATGTCACGGAGTTCGCGCGTCATGGCATTGAACGCGCGCACCAGCTGGCCGATCTCGTCCTGGCCCTCGCCGTGCAGCTCGACGTCGAGATCGCCCGCGGCGACACGCTCCGTGCCGATCGCGAGGTCGCCCAGGGGGCGCGTCAGGCGACGCGAGGCGTAGATGCCGCCCACGAGGACGAGGACGAGCGTGAGCATGTAGGCCGCGAGCAGCACGCTGCCTGTGAGCGTCAGTTGCTCCTCGATGCGGTCCGCCTCGTAGAGCAGGGGCACGCCGACCGTCGCGCGGGTATCGCCGTTGCCGTCCAGGACGGGGGCGTAGCCGAACCACACGTGGCGTCCGGCGTAGACCGCCTCGCGCCGCACGAGCTCCCGGCGCTCGTGCACCGTGGCGCGGAACGCGCTCGCGGGGAGGCGCCCCGAGAGCAGTTCCGCGTCGATCAGACCGTTGCGGCTGGCGGCTTGCAACTCGCCGCTCCGGTAGAGCAGCACGTCGTGGCGCCGCTGCGGGGCCCACTCCTCGAGCTTGTCGGTGTCCGCGGAGTCGAAGACGCCCGCGCCCATCATCTCGAGGTCCTTGCGCACGCGGGCGAGGTCGGTCTGGAGCCGCTCCGTCAATCGCGCGTCGTGGCGCCCCTGGGTCTCGCGCGCGCTTGCGATGCCCAGCAGCACGAGCGGCACGACCGACATGACGAAGTAGGACAGCAGGATCTTGTGCTGCAGGAGCATGCGGAACGTAGGCAGCGAGACGAGCAGGAAGAACGTCGCCGCAAGCAGCCCCAGGCCGACGCCGACGACGACCAGGCGCGCGAGCGCGAGCAGCGCGTCGCCCAGGGAAGCCGCTTCGCGGCGCACCGCGAACACGGAGCTGCGATCGCCGTTCCAGCGGGCATAGCCGTGCTCGCCGTCCGTGTGCCAGTCGAGGAAGGGAGCGTCGGGGCCGAGGCGCGCGAGCGCCTCCGGACCGAAGCCGCCGGCCGTGCGAGCGAGCGAGGGATCGCTCGAAGCCACCACGATCCCGTCGCGCATCTCGGCGAACTGCGGCGCACGACGCGCCGGTAGCGGGATGGGCCCGTTGCGCTCGCGCGTCGCCGCAAGACCGGCCAGGCCCTTGAGCCGGAGGTCCATGCGGTCGGGGATCGTCAGCACGACGTGACCGACCACCGTGCCTTGCTCGTCGCGCAGGCGCAGGCGTCCGACGAGGCAGCGCAGCGTGGTGGGACCGCCCGGGACGACGAGGAACTCCTCGTCGACCGTTTGGCTGCTGGGCTCGCGAGGGACCGGCAGCATCCGCCGCGGTAGGTTCGTCAGGGCAAACTTCTCGAGCATGCGCCCGCGGTCGTCGAGCACGTGGATCACGCCGGGGTGGCGCTGCCAATGCGTCGCGCTGCGCAACCACAAGTACAGCGCCAGGCCCTCGGGGTTCGCTCCGCGCGAGGCCTTGGCCAGGGCTTCTTGCAGGTATGCGTCGTGCGCGGCGTCTCCCAGGGCAATCGCGACGCCGGCGTGGGCGACGTCCTCGCTGCTGAGAATCTCCTCCAGCGTCTCTTCCAGGGCCGCGCTCTCGCGCTCGGCCACCCGCGCCCAGAGCACGGGGTAGGCCAGGGCGACGGCGAGCACGCTCAGCACGAGCACACGGCCGGGCAGCGCCATCGCGAAGCGGCCTTCGCCGCGGCCCACGACGCCGCAGGCCAGGACCGGGATCGCGAGCACGACCCAATGCGGTCGCGCGATGAGGTCGGCCGCCAGCCACGTGAGCGCGCACGCGGCGATCATGAGCACGACGCGCCGCACCCAGACCCCGCGGTAGGGCAGCGCGCGCCAGCCGCGGCGGAGTGTGATGTGGGCAATGAGGTAGGTCGTCGCGGTCACGGCGACCAACCCGAAGAGCATCAGGGCGACCGGCGCCGATGGCACGAAGGTGTGCGCTTGGAAGAAGGGCGTCTGGCCGCCCGCGACGGAGACGTTCACCACGAGGAGCCACACGCCGGCGGCGACGGCCGACGTCAGGAGGGCGAGCGCCACGGTGAGTACCCGACCGACGGCACTCGTGGGGATCTCCAGGTGCCGGAAGGCGTACGTGAGGCAGATGACCACGAGCAGGTAGGCCACGGCCGTCAGGGCGAAGTCGCCCGAGGAGGCCAGCCAGCCGAGGACTGTCTCGACGGCGAACTCGGATGGGCTGAAGGCCTCGCGGAGCGGTTCGAAGCGGCTGGGGATGTCCAGCCAGCGCAGCACGCCGCGCACGACCAAGACCAGCAGACCGCCCGAGAGCCAGCGCGCCGTGGGATGCGGCAGCCGTGCCACGCCGTAGCGGACCAGCGCGTACGTGCCGAGTCCCAGCAGCACGAGGACCAGCAGGCCGACGATGCCCGCGCGGTCGGCGACGACGCGCTCGCGCAAGACGTCCAGATCATGCACACGCAACGCGGCGGTGAGGACGTGGCTGCCGTCCGCATCCCGCACTTCGACGTGCCGCAAGCAGAGCGCGTCGCAGTCCGCTTCGGGTACGGCGTCCGGGGCGAGCAGGCGAACCTGGAAGAGATCGAGCGGATCCAACCAGCGGGCCTGGAACGCGCGCGGCATCTGCGCGTCGGGACCTTGCTCGTCGAGCAGGTATGTCGCGGTCGCCTTGCCGCCCATCACGTCCAGCGGACCCACGACGAGCGCCCGCAGGAACGGACCCTCGTGGTACGTGACGTCGCCGCTCGCGAAGGAACGGTCCCACGGCCGTGGGGCGGGGAGGTCGTGCGGTTGGATCGAGCGCCCGGCCCAGATCGACGCGCCGTCCGGGCCGACCCAGATGAGCCCGGAGAGATCGTGGCGGCTGCGCAGGGCCTCGAGGAAGTCGAAGCGTGCCGCGCCGTCCCCGCCCGCGTCCGTCAGGAAGCGCTCGACCTGACCGAGGGCCTCGCGGCAGGCAGCGAGCTTCGTACCGAGGTCCCGCGCGATGAACGCGGCGCCGCGCGTGAGGCGATCTTCGGCGCGCTCCTTCGCGTCGCCCTCGTCAGCGCCGCAGCCCGCGAGCAGGAACGCCGCCGCGACGACGACCAGGACCGCGCGTGCTACTTGCGCGGCTTGGCAGATTCGGTCAGCGACGCGAGGACCCATAGACGGTTCTTATCCTGCTTGAGCTGGACACGCAGATGCGTCGTCCGGGCATTCTCTTTGGCCGGCTTGTAGGTGTACTCGTACAGGCGAACGTTCTTGGGGCTCTTCTTCGGTGAGACGTCCTTGAGCGAGACGGATGAGACCTTCTTGAAGTACGTCTTGAGCGTCGCCTTGGCCTGCTCGGGCTTCATGCTGCGCGACTTGCCCGAGAGCGGGTACGCGAGCAGCTTGAAGGTCGCCGTGCCCTTGGTCTCCATGCACGCCACGATCTTGGCCTCATCCCGACCCTTCCAGGCACCTTCGAAGGTCGCGAACTTGGTCGCCTCGGTGGCGGTGGTCTTCGCGAGGGCCTCAGGGGCCGTGAGCAGGGAGGCAGGGACCAGGACGGCGGAGAGCAGCAGCACCACGACCAGGCTCCGGCGGCGAGGCCGGGAGCAGGGCTCGGACGGTGCTGTGCGCATGCGGGGTCTCCAGTTCGCCCTAGGCAAGCGCAAACCAGGGGCCGAACCCGGTCTGCCATGCCGCCAATCAGCCCGCCACCATAACCAGCCCGCCCAAAGGGCGTTGTGGCCATCTGGCGGCGGGGCCGCCCGCCTGAGCTGGGCGGGGCCCGGCGCGGGCCGGGGACAGATGGGTGTCTCCGGCCGGGGACGCCTGACGGGGAGCAAACGTCGGGCCTCGACGCCGCGCGCCCGCTTGCGCGCCGCCCAGGGCCTAGGACCATGCGGGCATGAGCAGCACCCCCGAGCCCAAGTTCCAAGGCACCGAGAGCTACGTCGCCACCGAGGACCTCGTCGTCGCGGTCAACGCCGCCGTTCGGCTGGAGCGTCCGCTGCTGGTCAAAGGCGAGCCAGGCACCGGCAAGACCGTGCTCGCGCACGAGGTCGCGGCAAGCCTGGGCCTGCCGCTCGTCGAGTGGCACGTCAAGTCGACGACCAAGGCCCAGCATGGCCTGTACGAGTACGACGCCGTGGCCCGCCTGCGCGACTCGCAACTTGGTTCGGACAAGGTGCATGACATCCGCAACTACATCCTGCGCGGCAAGCTGTGGGAGGCCTTCACGATCGAGGGCGGTGCGGTGCTCCTGATCGACGAGATCGACAAGGCCGACATCGAGTTTCCGAACGACCTGCTGCAGGAGCTCGATCGCATGGAGTTCTTCGTCTACGAGACGAAGGAGACGGTCAAGGCGATCCAGCGGCCGGCGGTGATCATCACATCGAACAACGAGAAGGAGCTGCCGGATGCCTTCTTGCGTCGCTGCTTCTTCCACTACATCCGTTTCCCCGACGACGAGACGATGCGCGCGATCGTCGATGCGCACTTTCCGGACCTGAAGAAGAACCTCCTGCAGGAAGCGCTGACGACCTTCTATGGCCTGCGCGACGTGCGTGGCTTGAAGAAGAAGCCGAGCACCTCGGAACTGCTCGACTGGCTCAAGCTGCTCGTGGCCGAGGACATCCCGCCGGAAGCGTTGCGCAGCAAGGACAAGCGCACCATCCTCCCGCCGCTCTTTGGCGCGCTGCTCAAGAACGAGCAGGACGTCGCGTTGCTCGGCGGTCTCGGCCAGGGCCCCAGCGGTCGCTACAACTAGGCGACGAGCGGGAGGTTAGTCTCATGGCGTTCGGGCGACGCGCTGGGCCGGGGCCGGAGAGGCCGCTCCGTCGTCCTCGCGTGTGTTCACACGCGACGTCCTTCTCATCGGCCTTCCGATCCCCATCCAGCACGTCGAAGGCGTGCGACGGTCCTTGGCTTCGGCCCAACCACGACGCCTGACCACGCTCGACGCACCCACGGAGCGCACGACCACCCCTCATGTTCATCCCGTTCTTCCAGGACCTGCGCGGCGCCGGCATCCCGGTCACGCTGCGTGAGTACCTGACGCTCCTCGAGGCCATGCGCGAGGGCATCGCGGGCCACGACGTCGAGCACTTCTACTACTTGGCGCGCTCGTGCCTCGTGAAGGACGAGCGCTACCTCGACCGCTTCGACCTCGTCTTCGCCAAGGCCTTCGAGGGCGTCGAGTCGCTCGAGCTCGAGATCAAGGATCTGCCCGAGGCCTGGCTGCAGAAGCTGGCCGAGCGCCTCTTCACGCCGGAGGAGATGGAGGCGGCGCTCCAGCGCGGCGGCTTCGACGAGCTGATGGAGGAGCTGCGCAAGCGTCTGGAGGAGCAGGACGAGCGTCACCAGGGCGGCACCAAATGGGCGGGCACGGGCGGCACGTCGCCCTTCGGTGCGTGGGGCTACAACCCGATGGGCGTGCGCATCGGCCAGAACACGTCGCGCCATCGCAAGGCCATCAAGGTCTGGGACAAGCGCGAGTTTCGTGACTTCGACGACGACGTCGAGCTGGGCACGCGCAACCTGAAGGTCGCGCTGCGTAGGCTGCGCAAGCTCGTGCGTGAGGGGACGGAAGAGGAGTTGGATCTGCCCGGCACGATCCACGCGACGGCCAACAACGCCGGCTACCTCGACCTGAAGATGCAAAAGGCGCGCACGAACCAGGTGAAGGTGCTGCTCTTCCTGGACGTGGGCGGATCGATGGACGACCACGTGCGCCGGGTCGAGGAGCTGTTCTCGGCGGCGCGCTCGGAGCTGGAGCATCTCGAGCACTTCTACTTCCACAATTGCCTCTACGAGCGCGTGTGGAAGGACAATCGCCGCCGCTGGGAGGAGACGACACCGACGTTCGATCTCCTGCGTACGTACGGCGAGGACTACCGCGTGATCTTCGTGGGCGACGCGAGCATGGGGCCGTACGAGATCACCGAGCCGGGCGCGTCGGTCGAGCATTGGAACGAGGAGTCGGGTGCGGTGTGGATGCGGCGCGTACTGGCGCGCTGGCCGCGTGCGATCTGGCTCAACCCGGTGCGCCGCGATTGGTGGGGCTATACGGAGTCGGTGAGTTACCTGCACCGGATGATGGAGGGGCGTATGTATCCGCTCACCATCGAGGGCATCGACGCGGGGCTGAAGACGCTGTCGTAACGGTTGGGCAGCCCACCGCTCCGGCGGAGCCGTCGCTCAGGCTGCCCCTACGGGCAACGTGGCGTACGATCACCGTTCCGGACACGGACGCGGACACGGACGCGGACACGGACACGGGGCCGCCTGTGGCAGCGCGGTTACTTGAGCCCGTACCGATCCATCTTCTTGTAGAGGTTGCTGCGCTGCATGCCGAGCGACTCGGCCGTGCGCTTCACGTTCCACTCGTTTGCCTGCAGGCGCATCTGCAAGAAGAGCCGCTCCGACTCGTTCTTGAACTCCTCGAACGTCGCCGCCGTCTGGAACACGTCCGGCGTCGACGTCGCCGTGCTCGCCGCCATCAGCCCCTCGAGATCCTTCACCTCGATCGTCGAGCCGTCCACCAGGATCACACAACGCTCCATCACGTTGCGCAGCTGGCGCACGTTGCCCGGCCACTCCTGACGCTCGAGCCACTTGCGCGCGCCATCGGCCAACGCCGGTGTGGCGCGACCCATCTTCTCGGCCACCTGGGACAGGAAGGTCTGCGCGAGCACCGCGACGTCACCCGCCCTGTCGCGCAGCGGCGGCACGAGGATCGGCACCACGGCCAAGCGGTAGTAGAGGTCCTCGCGGAAGGTGCCTTCGTCGCTCTCCTTCTTGAGGTCCTTGTTCGTGGCGGCCACAAGGCGCACGTCGACGGGGATCGGCTCGGAGCCACCCACGCGCTGCACGCGTTGCTCCTCGAGCACGCGCAGCACCTTGGCCTGCGCGTCGAGCGACATGTCGCCGACCTCGTCCAGGAAGAGCGTGCCGCCGTCAGCCTGCTCGAACTTGCCCTTGCGCTGCTCGGTCGCGCCTGTGAACGCGCCCTTCTCGTGGCCAAAGAGCTCGCTCTCGAGCAGGTCCTTGGGGATCGCCGCGCAGTTCACGTCGACGAACGGTCCCGCGGCGCGCGGGCTGAGGTCATGCACGAGGCGCGCGACCAGTTCCTTGCCCGAGCCGTTCTCGCCCATGATCAGGACCCGCGCCGGCGTCGGCGCGACCTTCTGCACCATGGCGCGCACGTTCTCGAGCGGCGCGCTGGTCCCGACCATCTCGCGCGAAGTCTGGGACAACCGCTCGCGCAGCACCTTGTTCTCGCCCTCGAGCTTGCGCATCTGGAAGGCGTTGCGGACGGTGAGCAGGACGCGGTCGCGGTCGAGCGGCTTCTCGAGGAAGTCGAAGGCGCCCCGACGGGTGGCCTCCAAGGCCGTCTCGATCGTGCCGTGGCCCGAGATCATCACCACCGACACGTCCGGATGCTGCTCCGTGATGTCGGCGAGCACCTCCAGGCCGTCGCGCCCGGGCATCTTGATGTCGAGGAACACGACCTCGATGGAGGGGTCCTCCGTCAGGGTCTTCAGTCCCTCCTGGCCGTCCTTTGCCAGGCGCACGTCGTGGTGCTCGAAGCGCAGCACGAGGTCGAGGCTGTCGCGAATCGCCTCCTCGTCATCCACTACCAGGATTCTCACGGTCGGGATCTCCTGTTCCGATCGACGGAACCACTTGTGATGAAAGGGATTAGGAGCGATTGACGATCGCCGTGGCGGGCGCATCGCCCGGGGCGCCCGCCCCGCGTCACGGTAGCCGGAAAACCGCTGCGGGAAGGGGTGAGGTACGTTTCAAGGAGACAGATGACACCGCCCCTCCCCAAACGCCGAACCCGCGCCCGTCGCGGCCCGTCCGACCGCTGCACGGACGACGAGCTGATGCTCCGCTGCGGGCGTGGCCACACGGCCGCGCTCACCGAGCTGATGGGGCGCTACCAAGGCGCGGCCTACCGCTACGCCTGGCGCATCTTCCGCAACCACCACACGGCGGAGGACATCTGCCAGGAGTTCTTCGTCAAGCTGTTCCGGAACGCGGCCCGGTACCAGCCGCGCGGCCACTTCACGACGTACTTCTATCGCGTGCTCGCCAACCTGTGCTTCGACAACCTCCGCAAGCGCAAGCGTCGCCGCAAGGTCCAGGCGATCCAGATGGATCCCATCGAGGCCGAGGGCACC
Organism: Planctomycetota bacterium; assembly: GCA_029259775.1. Lineage (GTDB taxonomy): Bacteria > Planctomycetota > PLA2 > PLA2 > JAEUHO01 > JAHEIK01. Next base: position 23,022 of record JAJDEN010000026.1, read on the forward strand.
GAGCTGGAGCCCCTGGCGCGCGAGGACGACCCCACCGCGCCCATCCGCGCCGAGGAAGCCAAGGACGCTGTCCACACGGCGCTCGCCGGCTTGCCGCTGCACGTCCGTGAGGCCCTGGAGCTGCGCGAGTTCGAAGGCCTGCGGTACCGCGAGATCGCCGAGGTCATGGACGTCTCGCTGAACGAGGTGAAGGTCCTGCTCCACCGCGGTCGCAAGCTGCTCGCGCGTTCGCTGGCTCGCACCACCGTCGGCAAGGAGTTCCAAGGCCGTGATCCGAACGATGGGAGGGCGCTGTGAGCGATCATCTGCACTCTTCCAGCGGGCCTGGCGCCGATACCCCTGCGCCCATGAAGCCCTGCGACGTGTTCAGCGAAGAGATCCACCTGCTCGTCGACCGCGAGCTCGGCGAAGCCGAGAGTGCCATCGTCGAAGAGCACCTGCTGAGCTGCCCGCGCTGCACCGCGCTTGCGACCCACCTCGTGCGCATGTCCTCCGTGCTCAAGGCGTGGGACGCAGATGCGAACGATGCCGAAGCGCCCGAGCTGCGCATCCGGCACGCCGTCCTCGCTCGCGTGCAGGAGCAGAGCGTGCGCCGCCTCCGCGACGACCGCCTGATCCGCGTCATGCATCTGGCGACGGCTGCCATGATCGTCCTCGGTCTCGGTCTGGGCCTGCTGCTTGGCATCACGGACGGCTCCGATCCGGTCGAGACGCCCGCCATCGAGATCAGCGACGCGGCCATGCCCCTGGACGCGCGGGGGCCTCAGGCCTTCCTCTTCGTGTCGGCCGATCCCCTGGAGCCCTTCAAGGCGGTGGACGTCCTCGTCGGTGTGCCGCGCCTCACCTTCCCCGAGTTCGAGGCGCTGGCCGAGGCGGCCATGCCGTCCAGCGAGCTCTGGAAGCAGGCCTTCCCGCAGATCCCCGGTGACGGTGGTGCACTCATTCGCAAGAGCGACGGCCTGCCCCTGCTCGTGCAGCGCTTCCAGCGCCACGAGGAGGCGCAGGATCGCCTTGGCGAGGCGCTCGTCTTCTGGAACGGCCCCTCCGCCGACAAGCGGGACGACAAGGCCGACGACCCGCTGGTCACCGTGCGCGCCCTGTCATGGCTGCACCAGAAGGGCTACCTCGGCCGCTGGGTGCGGGCGAGCACGCCCACCAGCCCGACGCTGGCCCCGAAGGTGGGACCCGCCGCTGCCGCGGCCGCGGTGGACACCAAGGTCAGCGTGGCCGACATGCTCAGCCCGTTGCCTGGCATCGATCGCGAGATGCGCTCGCTGCAGATCCGTCCTCCGATCATCCGTTCGCACACCCGCAAGGAGAGCGCGCGCGGCACGTCGGCCAAGAAGCTCAAGAAGGCCGACCTCGAGCACCTGCTCGATGGCTGGGCGCTGCCGCGCGAACCGGCGGACGCGTCGGGTCTGAAGTCCGGACGGAAGGGCGCCGCTCGCGTGCGCTTCCTCGACCCCATCGAGGCCAGCGCCAATGGGCAGCTGCACTTCGGCGAGTCCGGCCAGGGCGACGGCAGCGTCGTCGCCATCGTGACCGACACGACCCAGCCCATCTTCATTCCGGCGGGTCAGTTCATCACCGGCGGCATCGCTGACCGTGTGCTGACCCACCCCGTGTGGCTGCCCGCCACGCGCGGCAAGAAGCCCCACCTCGTCAGCTGCCGTATCGTGCAGAACTTCGAGCTCGGCGATGCGGGCGGACAGCTCGTCCTGCAGCCTGAGATCGCCGGCCCGTCCATCCGCGCGCTGCTCGCCGCCGGGGCTTCGGCCAAGCGCGTGCGTGCCGCCGCGGGTCGTATCCTCGCGGCCATCGCGGGCAAGCGCGGCACGCTGATGGGCAACTGGAGTCTCTACAGCGTCCACCGCGGCATGCATGCCCGCGTGATGGGGACGCTCGCCCATGCCAAGTTCAGCTGGAGCGACCTGCAGGGCTTCGTCGTCACCGATGCCCAGGGCCGCTTCCTCGGTTCCGAGATCGTTCGGCCGGGTGGCCACGCCGCGACCGAGCTGCTGCGCCGCCTGTGGGTGAGCTACTCAGCCGAGGCCGGACAGCGCGTCCAGGCGCAGCGTGTTCGAGCAGAGGGTGTTCGAGCGGAGGGTGCGAAGGTCCGCATTCGCGGCTCCTTTGCCGCGCCCAGCGACGGTCCCGGGCCCGTGATGCGCCGGCTGGCGGCGCACAGGCCGACATTCCGCATGCCCGCGGGCATCGACCAGCACGCGGGCGCGCGCGTCTCCTCGATCGAGGTCGTCGCCGCCGGCGTCGCGCTCCACGCGGTCCAGGTCGCGGGTTCGCCGGCGATGGTCTCCATCATCTCGACGCCATGAAGCCTGCCCGGGCGATGTCCCCGCTGCGCTGAGCTTCTCAGTCCCCGCTGCGCTGAGCTTCAGCAGCGTCGCTCGGGCGTCGTCAGCACCCGCGTCAGGGCGCCCCAAGGTCGCGCGCTTCGCGCGCGCCATCTCCTGCTGGCCCTGCGGCGGTGTCGGTGTCCGCAGGGACGGGGTCAGAGGACGCAGCGGCCGACTTCGCGCCCGGCGGCGTCGTAGGCAGCCACGGTGGCCACCACCCCGGCCTCATCCTGGATCAAGTGGGCGATCATCTCGCAGAGGGCCTTGGCCTTGTTCTCGCAGTCCTCGCCGTCCTCGACCTCGATGTCGAGCCGGTAGCGGTTCTCGTTCGGACGCCAGCTGAGGTTGCTCCGCAGACCTCGGAAGCAGCCGTCGTTCTCGAAGGTCTCGAAGACCTTGTCCTGGACGTCGTCGCGCGTCATCTGGTCCAACAACTGCCCGACCTTCTCGCGCTTGAGCATGTGGCGGTTCTCGAACACGACGTACGCCATGCTGCAGACCACGAGGAACATGGCGAGCGAGACCAGGGGATGTCGGACGCGACGGGCCATGACAAGGACCTCCAGGGCGCTATCGACCGGATTCCCCGGCACTCTTGACCCCAGACAGGCGCACTAACGCTACCCTTGCAGCCATGCCGCCCATCACGCCCCGCCCCAGCCCCGAGCAACAGCCCCCGCGGGGCGTTCCGCGCTGGCTCTGGCCGCCTCCCGGCGCCACGGTCCGCGCCGTCGCCATCGTCGAGCAGGTCGACGACGCCGGCCAGACCACCTACGCCACCCCGGGGGGCGAGCCGCCCGAGGCCCAGCACCTCCGTGCCCTCCAGTGGCTTCTCGACGAGCACAGCCGCTCCGAGCTGCCGGAGGCAGGCTGCCCCTTCGAGGGCGAGGTCGTGCTGGAGATCGCCCGCACCGAGATGGCTGGCGGCCGCGTCGGCCACGCCTACGCGCTCAACGGCGGACCTCTCGGCGCGCCGTCCGGCGACGGTGCGCGCGGCATCCTCTGGCGCTACATCGAGGCCGTCGTCGGGGTCTAGCTCGGGCCCGGGCCAGGTCCTTCGGATCTCCGCGGCGGTCGCGCTTCCCAATCGACCAGCAGGCGGGTAGGTTCTCGCCCCGGAGGCACCGGCGACGTGAGATTCATCGTCACTTGGATCGTTCTGGCGGCTCTGTGGATCGGGCTGTCCGGTTACTTCGACCCGGTGCACCTCGTCTTCGGTGCGCTGAGCGTCACCCTCGTGAGCGCTCTCTCGTACCGCCACCTCATCGGGGACGGCGCCGTCCGCCCGAAGTTCGTGAGCTTGGTGCGCCTCGCGCTCTACCTGCCCTGGCTGCTCTGGGCGATCGCGCTCGCCAACGTCGACGTGATGTTGCGCGTCCTCGGCTTCCGCGACATCGACCCCTGCGTGATCCGCTTCAAACCGGACCTCCGCACGGAGTTCGGCCATGTCGCGCTGGCCAACAGCATCACCCTGACGCCCGGCACCGTGACGGTCGAGATCGAGCCCGACGGCACGTTCGTCGTGCACGCCATCAGTCGCGAAGCGGCCGAAGGCGTCCTCAACCAGGTGATGGAGAGGAAGATCCAGGCCATCGAGGGGGGGCGTGCGCATGCATGACGTCCACCTTGCCGTCGCCATCCTCGTCCTCCTTGGCGTGCTGACGACACTGCCCCGCGCCATCGGCGGTCCGACGCTCATGGACCGGATCCTCGCGGTCAATGTGATCGGCACGAAGACGATCGTGCTGCTCGCCCTCGTCGGCTTCATGCAGGTCGATCTCGGCGTGTCCAAGGGAGCGGCCGTGGGCGACTACGAGCGCGCCGGTTTCTGGCTCGACATCGCGCTCGCCTACGCGCTGATCAACTTCATCGCCACGATCGCCGTGCTCAAGTTCCTCGAGCGCCGCGTACGCGAGCGCGATGGGGCGGACGCATCATGAGCGGCATCGAGATTGCCAGCGCCGTGCTCCTGGGCCTCGGTGGGATCGTGCTCGTCACCGGCGCGGCCGGTGTCATGCGCTTCCCGGATTTCTACACGCGACTGCACGCCGCCGGGAAGGCCGACACCCTGGGGCAGGGGCTGATCCTTCTCGGTCTGGCCCTTCCGGTGGGCTTCGGTCTCATCAGCCTGAAGCTCGCGCTCATCCTCCTCTTCATCTTCGTCCTCAATCCGACTGCCACGCACGCCCTGGCACGCGGCGCTTGGATCATGGGCCTCGAGCCGTGGACGAAGGAGAAGGACGGTGCCAAGGACGACGGGCCGGGCCACGGGGAGGACCACTGATGGAGGTCCTGATCCTCGCCGTCCTCGTCGGTCTGGCCATCGCCGCCGTCCGCGTCCGCGACCTGCTCACGGCGACCGCCATCCTCGGTGCGTACAGCCTGATGATGGCCCTGCTCTGGTGCACGATGAACGCGCTGGACGTGGGCTTCACCGAGGCCGCCGTCGGTGCCGGCATCAGCACCGTCCTCATGCTCGCAGCCATCGGCCGCATTGGGCGCAGGGAGGGCGGTCCGAGCCGCATGCCGTTGCTGCGGCTGCCGCTGCTGTCGATGCGCCAGCGTGTCGAGCGTGCCGAAGAACTCGAGGAGGGCCAGGGCCGCGCCGGCGCCTGGGGCGCCGTGCTCGTCTGCGCACTCGTGGGGGGGCTCCTGCTCTACGGCACGGCGGACATGCCGCGCGTCGGCCGGCAGGACTCTCCGGCCAATCGCAAGGACGACCCGGCCACCCCGGCCAACGAAGCGAGCATCTCGCAGCGCTACCTCGACGAGTCGCCGCACGACGTGGGTCCGAACAACGTGGTCACGTCCGTGCTGGGCGACTACCGCGGCTACGACACGATGGGCGAGACGTGCGTGATCTTCACGGCCGCGCTGTGCGTCCTGATGTTGCTCCGACAGGCCATGCCCCGGACGGGCGGAAGGAGGCGTCGTGACGGAGACGCCTAGCCTCATCGTCCGGTACGTGGCGCGCCGCGCCGTGCCGTTCATCCAACTCTACGCGCTCTACGTGCTCGGCCACGGCGAGGACGGCCCCGGCGGCGGCTTCCAGGGTGGCGTGATCTTCGCCTCCAGCTTCGTGCTCATGGGGCTCGTCTACGGCTGGGGCCGCGGTCGCGAGGACTGCCCCGAACGAGTCGCCGACGTGATCGCGCCCGCCGGCTGCCTGCTCTACGCCGGCATCGGCGCCGTGTGCCTCCTGCTGGGCGGAGCCTTCCTGCAGTACGAGGCCTTCGTCGGCGTCGACGCGGACCACCACGCCAAGCACCATGCGCACCACTTCGGGCTCATCGGCATCGAGCTCGGTGTGATGCTGACCGTCACGGCCTCGATGGTGACGCTCTTCTTTGAGATGGCCCGCCCGGACGACGAGGAGGTCGCCGACGGGGTCGCCGAAGAGGTTGACGCCGAAGGGGAGGACGCGGATGCGTGATCTCCTCCAGCACCTGTGGACGCACTACCACTACGTCATCTACATCGCGCTGATGCTCATCGGCCTCTACGCGGTGCTGGCCAAGGGGAACCTTGTCAAGAAGGTGATCGGCCTCAACCTGCTGCAGACGGCCGTGTTCCTCTTCTACCTCTCGATCGGGCACAAGACGGGCGGCACGGTGCCTGTCCTCTGGGAGGGCAAGCCGGACGCGATCCCGTACGAGAACCCACTCCCGCACGTCCTCATGCTGACCGCCATCGTCGTCGGCGTGAGCATCACGGCGGTCGCCCTCGCGCTCATCGTGCGCATCAAGGCGGCCTACGGCACGGTCGAGGAGGGCGAGATCTTGGCCCTCGATGAGGCCGACGGCCAGGGGGGCAGCTGATGACGCAGCATCTGCCCGTCCTCGTCATCGTGGTCCCGCTGCTGACCGCCTTGATCGTGCCGCTCGTCGAGCGCGTGCGTCGCGGCAGCGCGTGGTACCTCGTGACCGGCGCGCTGCTGTTCTCGACGTACGCCGCCATCCAGATGCTCGTGCAGGTCTCCAGCGGTCCGATCGAAGGCTCGATCCGCTACGCGCTCGGCGCGTGGTCCGCGCCGATGGGCATCGAGTACGTCGTGGACCGTGTGAACGGCATCGTCCTCACGATGGTTGCCGTGGTCGGGCTGATCTCGGCTGTCTGGATGCGGCCGAGCCTCAAGATGGAGATCCGCGAGCAGGCCCGCGGCAGCTACTACACCGTCTTCCTCCTGTGCTGCGTCGGCTTCATGGGCATGACGATCACGGGGGACATCTTCAACCTGTACGTCTTCCTCGAGATCGCCTCGATCACCTCGTACGTACTCATCGCCATGGGCAAGCGGCGCCAGGCGCTCTACGCCGGCTACAGCTACCTGATCGTGGGCAGCATCGGGGCGACGTTCATCCTGCTCGGCATCGGCCACCTCTACATGCGCACGGGCGTGCTCTCGATGGCCGACATCGTGGCGCTCTTCGAGGCGAACCCCGAGCTGTTCGAGAAGAGCGACGTCCGCGTGGCGTTCGCGTTCTTCACCGTGGGGCTCGCCATGAAGATGGCGCTGTTCCCGCTGCACGGCTGGCAGCCGAGCGCGTACACGCAGGCGCCCTCGGCGGCGAGCCTCTTCATTGCCGCGACGTCGACCAAGGTATCGGCCTACGTCTTCTACCGGATCTCGTTCAGCGTCTTCGGCATCCAGTTCCTCGAGTCGGCCCTGCCCGTGATCCGTGACGGCCTGCTGGTCATGGCCGCCGCTGCCATCGTGTTGGGCCCGCTCCTGGCGATCCGCCAGAACAACCTCAAGCGGCTGCTGGCCTACTCCTCGGTGGGGCAGATCGGCTACATCATGCTCGGCGTGGTGCTCCTCAACATGGACGGCGTCACGGGCGGCTTGATCCACTTCTGGAACCATGCCGCCGCCAAGGGCGCGCTCTTCTGCGTGGCCGGCGCGCTCGTCTACCGCACGGGCTCGGCGCGTATCGCCGACCTCGCCGGCATGGGGCGCACGGCCCCCTGGACCGCCACGGTGCTCACCATCTCCGGCTGCTCGATGATCGGCGTGCCGCTCACGGCGGGCTTCCTGTCGAAGTGGTACCTCGGCGCGGGCGCGCTCGCGGCGGACCGCTGGATGATCGTGCCCGTGCTGTTGGCCAGCTCGATCTTCACGGCGATCTACGTCTGGCGCCTGCTGTCCCTCGTTTGGTTCGCACCCAAGGAAGCCGTGCCCGCCGTGACCAAGGAGGTCCCGTGGGCCATGCGAGGCCCCGCCCTCGTACTCGCCGCCGGCTGCCTCGTCTTCGGTCTCTCGTCGATCTCGGTGTCCATCGCCCGTGACGCCGCGCGCGCGCTGGGGCTGGGCTCATGATGCTCGCGATGACCCTCCTCGAGATCGCGCCCGCCGTCAGCGTCGGCGTCTGTCTCCTCGGCGTGTTTGGCATCGTGCTGGCACGGCGCTCGCCCAACGTCCGCGAAGCCGTCAGCCTCATCACGGCCGGCGTCAACTTCGTGCTCGTCCTTTGGATGTACTGCCAGTTCCAGGACGGCAAGGAGATCGGCTCGACGCTGGTCGAGATCGTGCCGGGGCTGTCGCTCGGCTTCCGGGTCGATGCGCTGGGCATCCTGTTCGGCCTGATCGCTTCCAGCCTGTGGATCGTGAACACGCTGTACTCCATCGGGTACATGCGCGCGCACGACGAGCACAAGCAGACGCGCTTCTTCAGCTGCTTCGCGATCGCCATCGCCGCCTGCATGGGCGCGGCGTTCAGCTCGAGCCTGTTCTCGCTGTTCGCGTTCTACGAGCTCCTGACGATCTGCACCTACCCGCTGGTCATCCACGCCGAGACCGAGACGGCCAAGGCGGGCGCGAAGCGCTACGTCACCTACCTGCTCGGCGCGTCGACGCTGTTCCTCCTGCCGGCGCTCTTCCTCATCTGGTACGCGGGCGGCGACAACCCCACGATGGCCTTCGCCGAGGGTGGCCTGCTCGCTTCTTCGACGGCGTCGCACGGGCTGCTCGGGCTTGCCTTCGTGCTGTCGGTCATCGGTCTCGCCAAGTGCGGCATGATGCCGTTCCACTCGTGGCTGCCGGCCGCCATGGTCGCGCCGACGCCGGTCAGCGCGCTCCTGCACGCCGTCGCCGTCGTGAAGATGGGTGTGTTCGGCGTGAGCCGGATCGTGCTGCATGTCTTCGGTATCGACCTGCTTGAGGACATCGGCATCCACCAGTTCCTCGTATGGGGCGCGTGCTTCACCATCGTCACGGCCTCGCTCGTGGCCCTCGTGCAGGACAACCTCAAGCGTCGGCTGGCCTACTCCACGATCAGCCAGCTGTCCTACGTGCTGCTCGGCCTCGGCATGCTCGTGCCGGCGGCGGGCATGGCCGGCGTGCTGCACATCGGTGTGCACGCCTTCTCGAAGATCACACTCTTCTTCGCCGCCGGCGCGATCTACGTCGCGCTGCACAAGACGAAGGTGAGCGAGCTCGACGGCATCGGCCGCCGCATGCCAATCACGATGACGGCGTTCACGATCGGGGCGCTCTCGATGATCGGACTGCCGCCCGCGGCGGGCGTCGTGAGCAAGTGGTTCCTCGTCCAGGGGGCGGCCGACGGCGCCTGGTACGGCGTACTCGCTGTGCTGGTGGTCAGCGCCCTGCTCAACGCCGCGTACTTCCTGCCGATCGTCTGGCGCGCCTTCTTCAAGCCGACCCCGCCGGGCGAGGACGACGGCTACAAGGAGGCCCCGCTGCTCTGCGTCGTCGCGCTGAGCATCACGGCCGCTGCGACCATCGCGCTCTTCTTCCTGCCGGACATCTTCGCGGACCTCGCACGGGCCGCCGTGGGAGGTGGCTCATGACCGACCCGCGCACCCCCTGGCCGGGCGACGAGATGCCCGAGGTGCCGCGCAAGTCACCGGACGAAGCGCCCGGCATCCTGCAGCAGCCTGAGCGCGTCCGTCGCTGGATGCGCGGCCTCTTCATCGCAGCGATCGTGATGCTCTTGGCCGACCTCGTCTACGAGGCGCACTTCCACACCGAGCTCGAGTCCGGCGACGGCATCTACGCCTTCTATGGGCTCTACGGATTCGCCGGCCTGATCGTGCTCGTCGGCGGCGCCAAGCTCCTGCGCCAGTTCGTGATGCGGAAGGAGGACTACTATGACGAGTAGCCTCGCTCCGTGCGTGCCCCTCCTCGTCGGCGCCCTGGCCGTGCCGTTCCTGCGCGGCAAGCTGCGCGCCGCGTGGCTTTTGCTGCTGCCGCTCGTTGGCTTCGCCAACCTGCTCGTCCTCCAGGACGGCTCGTGGGGCCTCTACGGCCTGCTCGGCTTCGGCAGCGAGGAACTCACGTTCGTTCGCGCCGACGCACTGAGCATGGTGTTCGGCTACATCTTCCACATCGCCGCCTTCCTGGGGGTGCTCTACGCCCTGCACGTGAAGGATCGCGTCCAGCAGGTCTCGGCGCTCGTCTACGCCGGCAGCGCGGTGGGGGCGGTGTTCGCGGGCGACCTCGTCACGCTGTTCCTTTTCTGGGAGGTCGTGGGCGTCTCGTCGGTCTTCCTGATCCTCGCGCGCAAGACCGAGGGCGCCTACCGCGCGGCGATGCGCTACATCCTGTGGCAACTGCTCTCCGGTGTGCTGCTGCTGGTCGGCATCGCGCTCTACGTCCAAGGCGGAGGATCGGTCGCTTTCGAGTCCATGACGGCCGATCTCGAGGCCGGCGGCGTCGGCGCGCTCCTGATCTTCCTCGCCTTCGGCGTGAAGTGCGGCTGGCCGCTCTTCCACACGTGGTTCGTCGACGCCTACCCGCACGCCACGCCCACGGGCACCGTCTTCCTCAGCGCGTTCACGACCAAGCTTGCCGTCTACGCGCTCGTGCGCGGCTACCCGGGCGCCGAGGTGCTGATCATCATCGGCACGGTGATGGCGCTCTTCCCGATCTTCTGGGCGGTCATCGAGAACGATCTCCGGCGCGTCCTCTGCTACAGCATGGTCAACCAGATCGGCTTCATGGTCGTCGGCATCGGCCTGGGCTCGCAGCTCGCGCTCGACGGCGCCGTCGCCCACGCGTTCTGCGACATCCTCTTCAAGGGGCTGCTCTTCATGTCGATGGGGGCCGTGCTGCTCCGCACCGGCCGCATCAACGGCACCGATCTCGGCGGGCTGTATCGCAGCATGCCGTGGACGACGACGTTCTGTCTGATCGGCGCCGCGTCGATCTCGGCGTTCCCGCTCTTCAGTGCGTTCATCAGCAAGTCGCTGATCATGATCGCCGCCGCCGAGCAGGGGCACACGTTCGTGTGGTTCGCCCTGCTGTTCGCCTCGGCCGGCGTGCTCGAGCACGCAGGTATCAAGATCCCGTTCTTCGCCTTCTTCGCGCACGACTCCGGGCTCCGGCCCAAGGAGGCGCCGAAGAACATGCTGCTGGCGATGGGCATCTCGGCCGCGCTGTGCATCGGCCTGGGTTGCTTCCCGGGCGTCCTCTACTCGATCCTGCCGTACAAGGCGGGGGGCATGACGTTCGGCCAGATGTACTCGATGACCCACATCATCACGCAGCTCCAACTGCTGGTGCTGGCCGCCCTGGCGGTGTTCTGGCTCATGCGCGCGGGCGTCTACCCGCCCGAGGTCCGCTCCGTGAACCTGGACTCGGATTGGTTCACGCGCCGGGGCGGCCGGGCCTTCGTCCGCTTCGTCGGCGGCCCCCTGATGGCGACCTTCGGCTGGCTGAGCCGGGCGGTGCACGAGACGGTGCCCCACGGGCTGCGCTACTTCGCCAAGAACCCGGCTGGGGCCATGCAACTGGCCTACGACCGGTTCCTCCTGGGCTGGGCCGGCGCCTTCCGCTCCATGGAGGCCATCGACCGAGCCCAGGCGCGCCTGACGCGCGATCAGGGGCGCTACGAGGAGGCCCGCCCGGGGGCCGCCTGGCCGATCGGCACGTCGGTGCTCTACAGCGTGATCGCCTTCCTCGTCTTCCTGCTCGTCTACCTGTTCTAGAGGGTGCCCACGGGCGGCGCCGAGGGACCGCGCCAATGGCTAGGCGCGGAAGCCCCGGCCCGTACACTCCTGGGCTGGCACAGGGATCCGTGGCGAGGGAGCCGCGGACAGGCAGAGGAGGATTCGGATGCAGCTTCCCCAGGAGGCGGTCTACGCGCTCATCTCGGGCGTCGTCGGCTTGGTCTTCGCCGCCGTGATGGCGAAGAAGGTCATGGCCAAGGACCGCGGCAACGCCGCGATGATCGAGATCCAGGACAACATCTCGGTTGGCGCGATGACGTTCCTCAAGCGCGAGTACCGCGTGCTCACGCCCTTCGTCGTGGGCGTCGCGCTCATCCTGCTCTTCGCCCTCTCCGGCAAGATCGACGGGCTCGGCTGGAAGACATCCGTGGCCTTCATCGTCGGCGCCATCTGCTCCTCGCTGTGCGGCTTCGGCGGCATGAAGATCGCCACCGCCGCCAACTCGCGCACGACGCAGGCGGCGACGAAGAGCTTCAACGAGGCGCTCAACGTCGCGTTCCCCGGCGGCGTGGTCATGGGCATGCTCGTGATGTCGATGGGCATCCTCGGCCTGACCGGCCTCTTCTACCTCTTCACGGGCATGAGCGGCGGCGTGCGTGACGCCTCCGTCATCATGGCCGGCTTCTCGATGGGTGCTTCCTCGATCGCGCTCTTCGCGCGTGTGGGCGGCGGCATCTACACCAAGGCCGCCGACGTCGGCGCCGACCTCGTCGGCAAGGTCGAGGCGGGCCTGCCCGAGGACGACCCGCGCAACCCCGCCGTGATCGCGGACAACGTTGGCGACAACGTCGGTGACGTCGCAGGCATGGGCGCGGACCTCTTCGAGAGCTTCGTGGGCGCGCTGCTCGGCGCGATCATCCTCGGCCTCGCGGCCTTCAACGGCGCTGCGGCCGAGGCCGCCGTCGGCTTCATCTTCGCGGCCGTGGCTGCGGGCGTCGTCGCTTCGATCGCCGGCGTCTTCGGCGTCCGCGTCAAGGAAGGCGGCGACCCGCAGTCCGCGCTCCGCAAGGGCACGATCGTCTCGGCGGTCATGTTCGTCGCACTCATCCTCGTGATCGCCAACGTCCTCTACGGCGACATCGAGGGCGTGAACGCCATGAACTGGGCCCTCGCCATGGTGCTCGGCCTCGCCTGCGGTCTTGGCATCGGCTTCACGGCCGAGCACTACACGTCCGGCAAGACGGTCGAGGACCTCGCGGAGCAGAGCGACAACTACGCCACGAACATCATTGGCGGCCTCGCGCTCGGCTTCAGGTCGGCCGTCTTCCCGCTGCTGATCATCTGTGTGGCGGTCGTGGGCGGTTACCTCCTCCTCGGCGGCGGCTCGGCCGGCATGTTCGGCATCACGCTGGCGGCCGTCGGCATGCTCGGCACCCTGGGCATCACGGTCGGCGTCGACGCCTACGGCCCGATCGCGGACAACGCTGGCGGCATCGCCGAGGGCGCGCATCTGCCGCCCGAGGTGCGCGAGCGTACGGACGCCCTGGACTCAGCGGGCAACACGACGGCTGCGATCGCCAAGGGCTTCGCCATCGGCTCCGCGGCACTCACAGCCCTCGCGCTCTTCGTCGCCTATAGCACCGCGCTCGGCGACCTTGACTGGAAACTGTCGCTGGACGTCCTCGACCCGATCGTCCTCGCCGGCATGTTCATTGGCGGCGTGGTCCCGTTCCTCTTCACGGCGGACACGATGAACGCCGTGGGCCGCGCGGCCCAGGCGGTCATCCACGAGGTGCAGCGCCAGTTCCGGGACATCCCGGGCCTGCGCGAGGGCAAGGAAGGCGTGAAGGCCGACTTCGCCAAGTGCGTCGACATCACGACGCAGGGCGCGCTCAAGGAGATGGTGCGCCCGGGTGTCCTGGCGATCCTGATCCCGCTGGCCGTCGGTTGCTTCCTCGGCCCGAACGCGCTGGGCGGCATGCTCGCCGGCTCGCTCGTTGCGGGTGTCCCGCTCGCCATCATGCTGGCCAATGCGGGCGGTGCTTGGGACAACGCGAAGAAGCACATCGAGAAGACCGGCGGCAAGGGCACGGACCGTCACAAGGCTGCGGTCGTTGGTGACACCGTCGGTGACCCCTTCAAGGACACGTCGGGTCCGTCGATCAACATCCTGCTGAAGCTGATGGCTGTGATCTCGCTCGTCTTCGCGCCGCTGGTCGTGAAGGTCTTCGAGATGATGCCCTGGTTCGACACCTTTAAGTAGGCGCGGCCGCAGCGCGGGCGCGCCGTGGTAGGGGCGGCCCTTGTGGCCGCCCGGTACGCCAACTCCGTCGTGTGCCCCTACATGGTAAGTCCCGCCGTGGCAGGACGCGCTCGGGCGGGCACAAGGCCCGCCCCTACGGCAACTGGAGGTCGTCGCGCATGTTGGGGCCGAGATCGCACTTCCCAACCCCCAAGTCCAACGTCCTGCCCCTTCATGCGCACTCGCGCCGCGGCGTCCGATGACCGATCCATCAGGGAGGCCCACCGGCCCCTGGGGGTTTCATGCGTCGCTCGTTGTTCGCGTCCGGTTCGTTCCGGATCCTCAATCTATTCGTCCTCGCCCTGCTCGTCGCTGTCACCGCGTTCGAGATGGGGCGTGCCCGCGCCGCACGAGGCAAGAGCGATCGACGCCGCACACCCGTCGTCGAAGCCGTGCGCCACGCAGCGCCCGCCGTCGTCAACGTCTTCGCCCAGCGGCGCAAGGGCCGCAACGTCATGATCCAGAGCTCCGGCGCCGGCGTGATCGTGCACCCCGCCGGCTACATCATCACCAACTCGCACGTGGTGCGCGGGGGCCAGACCGTCAGCGTGGAACTCTTCGGCACGTCGCGCCGCGTCCGCGCCCAGGTCATCGCCGACCTGCCGGCCAACGACCTTGCGTTGCTGCGCATCCAGAGTCGTGCCGCCCTGCCGTACGTCTCCATCGCCCGTACGAACGACGTGATGCTCGGCGAGGCCGCCATCGCCGTCGGCAACCCCCGCGGCCTGGGCGACACGATCACGGTCGGTGTCGTCTCCGCCCTGGGCCGCGACGCCAAGCTCTCGGGGGGCGCCTCGCTGCGCAACCTCATCCAGACCGACGCCTCGATCAACAACGGCAACAGCGGCGGCGCCCTGCTCAACCTCGACGGGGAACTCATGGGCGTGATCGTGTCGCTCATGCCCAGCTCGGACGGCATCGCCTTCGCCATCCCCGGCGACCAGGTGCGCGCGCTGCTCCACCGTGCCCTCGGCGGAGCGCCCGCCGCGAAGAAGCTGCCCGAGTCGGCACGGCCCGCCACGCCGACGGCCCCGCGCGTCTCCTCGTCCATCCGCTCCGCCCCGGGCCGCGCTGCGCCCGCCACACCCGGCGTGCTGCCCCCGCCCGCCATCGGCAAGGCAGGCCGCGGCTCGGCCATCAAGACGACCCCGCTCCGCGCCGAGGACTTCGGCCTGACGGTGCAGGACACCGGCACCTACCTCCAGGTCACACGGGTCGTCCGCGATGGCCCCGCCTACCGGGCGGGGGTGATCACCGGCGACATCATCTCGACGATCGACGGTCGGCCGGCACGCAACGAGCTCGACCTCGTCCTGGCCTTCTCGGCCACCAAGCCCGGCAAGGTCTACAACCTCGAACTGCGTCGCTCCGGACAGCAGCGCTCTGCCGCTTTGGTAACTCCCTAGTCTTCGGGCCCCGTCCCGGCGACAACAGGCACGTGGGTCGCAGGGCATGGATAGCACTGGCCGTGGTCGTCTTCGCCGCGGGCTACTTCTGGCTCGACGTGCGCCAACGTGCGCGCATCGATCGCGGCGTGAAGCGCCATCGCACGGACTTCACCGTCTACCAGTACGCCGCGCGCGCCCTCAAGCACGGTGAGGATCCCTACGAGGCCACCAACCCGCGCGGCTATCGCTACGTCTACCCGCCGCTGCTCGCCGTCTTGCTGCAGCCCATCGCCGACTGGGAGCCGCAGGACGCGGCCCTTGTCTTCTACATCCTCTCGGTGGCCGCACTCCTCCTCGCCATCGTCTGGCTGCGGCGGCTAGGTACAGCCTGGCCTCCGGTGATCGCCGCCGCGGTGATCTGCCTCGGCTTCGCGCACCAGGGCTTCCAGCGAGGGCAGGTGACGCACATCCTGCTTGCGCTGCAGGTGGGCGCGTTGGTGTGCCTCCTGGATCGGCGCTTCGTCTGCGCGGGGCTGTGGCTCGGTCTCGGCGCGGCGATCCGGCTCACGCCGCTCCTGCCGGCCTACGCCGTGGGCCTTGGCCTGCTCGCCGCGGCGTTCACCCGCAAGGGCTGGATGCCG
Organism: Planctomycetota bacterium; assembly: GCA_029259775.1. Taxonomy (GTDB): domain Bacteria; phylum Planctomycetota; class PLA2; order PLA2; family JAEUHO01; genus JAHEIK01. Next base: position 38,614 of record JAJDEN010000026.1, read on the forward strand.
CCGCTGCGCTTTGGCGGAGGGCTCGCCGGCGGCCTCTGCCTCGGCTTCGTCCTGATCCCATGGCTATGGCTCGGCGGCGCGCGGGCCAGCGACGTGAGCGATCGCTGGGTCGAGGTCACGCAGCAGGTCTACGGGGCGAACGTCGATCTCGAGGCGGAGTACCAGATCAACGAATGGCGCTTCAAGAACCAGGCGCCCCGGCGCGTGCTTGGCACCTGGATCGGCTGGGGGCAGGGCGTGGACTTCGAGAAGGAGCGTCCCCTCTTCCCGGGCGGGGAAGAACCGGCAGCCTTGAGCGTCGGCGCAGGTGTCGTCACGTGGGGCCTGGTTCTCCTCGCAGCCCTCCTCGCCATCGTGTTCCTCCGCGATCCAGGAGGGACGGCCTACGGCGCCGTCTATGCGGCCATCGTCCTGCTCCCCGTGCTGATGACGCGCTATACGTGGCCGACGCACTACCTCATGGCGGCGCCGGCTATCGTGTTCGCGGCCCAGCGTGGGGTGCGCAGCGCCGCGGTCATCGTGCTCCTCGCGGGCACGGTCCTCTTCTACGCGGCGCACGCCAAGGCGCTCGAGCCGATCGGTCAGGCGGGCTGCCTGATGCTCGCCTGCGTGGGCTTCCTCGTGCTGCTGCTCGTGCGCAGGCGCCGCGAGGCCGCGGCATGAGCGCCATCATCGACCGCTACCTCAGCGGGGGCCGAGCGGCGCGGCTCTACCGGCGTCTGCGGCTGGAGCACGGCGGCTTCGCGGAGATCGCGGAGCTGTTCCCGCGCGAGGGGTTGATCGTGGATCTCGGCTGCGGGGCGGGCCTGCTCGCCCACGTGCTGCTCGAGGGCTCAGCCGGTCGCAGCGTGCTGGCCGTCGATCACGCCGCCGAGCGCATCGAGATGCTGCGAGAGAGCGCGGCGGGCTTGGCCATCGAGGCCCGGCTCGGGGGCATGGAGGACCTGGAGTTGCCTCCCTGCGCCGGCATCGCGCTCATCGACGTGCTGCACTACCTGGAGGCCCCGGCGCAAGAACGACTGCTGGAGCGCTGCGCCCATGCTCTCGAGCCCGGCGGCGTGATCGTGCTGCGTGATCCCGACGCAGGCGCGGGCGTGCGCTTCGGCGTGACGCGTCTGCACGAGCGCATCGCGACGGGCCTCGGCTGGACCCAGGCCACCGTCGCGCACTTCCGCGCCGGCGCCGAGTGGGCCTTCCTCCTGGAGGCGCACGGCCTCCGGCCCGAGGTCGTTCCGCTGCCTGGCCGCAGCCCGTACGCGGACCGCACGGTCTGGGGGCGCAAGCCATGAGCTGCCCGCTCTGCCTCGACGACCGTCCCCCGCGCCACGAACTCAGGGCGCACGACGCGGACCTCGTGCGCTGCCGGCAGTGCGGACTCGTGCGTGTCGAGCCGATGCCCACGGCCGAGGCCGCGGCCGCCCTCTACGACGACGCCTACTTCCGGGATGCCGAGCGCGGCTACGTGGACTACGTCGCCGACGAGCGCGTCTTCCGCCAGGAGTTCCGCCGACGCCTGCGTCAGGTACGCGCCGCCGGGGGGCGCGGGCGGCTGCTCGACATCGGCTGCGCGTCCGGCGCCCTCCTGCTCGAGGCACAGGCGGCGGGGTTTCAGCCGTCGGGGCTCGAGCCGGCACCTGGGCTCGCGCGCCGTGCTGCGGAGACCAGCGGCTGCCCGGTCATCGCGGGCACCCTGGCGGACGCGTTGCTGGCACCCGCGAGCTTCGACGTCGTCACGCTCTTCGACGTGCTCGAGCACCTCGTCGATCCGGTCCGGGCGCTCCGCCGGTTGCAGGTGACGCTCGCCGGCGGGGGTCTGCTCGCGGTGACCGTGCCGGACTACGGCGGGCTGTGGGCGCGCGTCAGCGGACGGCACTGGCCCTTCATCACGCCCTGGGAGCATCTCGTCTACTTCACGCGCCGCACGCTGCGGGGGGCGCTTGTGCGCGCGGGCTTCGATTGCGTCCAGTTCCACTCCGCGCGGACGCCGCTCTCCTTCGGCACGCTCGCGGCCAAGTCGCCGTGGCCGGACGCGCTCGTGCCGTCCTCCTGGGCGCACCGCGGTGTGGGTCTGCCGGCCGGGACGCTCTTCGCCACCGCGCGCGCGCCCTGACCGCGCTGCCCTACTTCGTCGCCTTCAGGCGCTCGATGCGGAACTCGAGGTGCGCCCAGCCGTCGAGCTCGAAGTGCTCCACGCGAACGACGTGGTCGCCGCCGAGGTCCAGGTCCGCGGTGTCTTCGGTAGGGGCATGGTGGGTCCAGTTGTCGATCACGCGCTTGCCGTCCACGTACACGCGGATCCCGTCGTCGCTCACGGTGCGGATCCGGTAGCGGCCCTTGTCCAAGCGCAGGGCCGTCTCGGCCACCGTCGCGAACCGGTCCGCCGGCAGCCCCTTCGGGCCCGTGCTGCGCCAGGCGTACGAGAGGTTCGTGACCTTCTGCCGCAGGCCGGGCTCACCCTCGATCAGCGCATTCCACGCGCTCACGCTCCCCCGCGGATCGACCTTCCACGGGAAGAAGCGCACGTTCCACTGCGCCTCGAGCAACTGCCCGGTCACCGTCAGCCGTCGGCCCTCGACCACGAACTCGACCGTGAACGGGACGAGCTGCGACACGGGCGCGTCACCGGGCAGCGGCGCGATGCGCAGCGTCACGGGGCCGGCCTTGTCGCCCTGCTCCGGTGAGGCCACGACGCGCCCCACGATCTTGCGGATGCCCCACGGTCCGCGTCCGACGACGTGCACGGTGGTCTCGCCGCCGCCCGAGATCACATGCGCCGGGACCACGTGCGCGTCGCGCGGGTCGAGAGGACCCCAGGGGCCGATGCGGATCTCCTTGCGCCCCTGCGGCATGGCGTCGAAGAGCCGCACGGCACGGATGCGGCCGTCGGGTCCCGGCGGCGTCTTCGGCAGGCGCGCGGGCGGGCGCACGAGGGTCAGGCTCTCGGGGAGCGTGAGGGGATCCACAGGTGCGGCGCCGCGGACGCGGCCACGCCGTGAGTTTTCGAGCGGCAGGGTCCAGGCCGTACCCGTCTCGTCGAGGACTGCGAGGGAGGGCGTGCGGCTCTCCAGCCGCGTGCCGCGGAACTGGTTCTTTGTGCACGGGCCCGGCCTCGTTCCCGGGCCCAGATGCAGGCACGTCTGGCGGCCGTAGAACTGGTTCCATCGCAGCGTCGTGCCCGTGTCGCGCAGCAGGCGAACCGCGACCTCCGAGCCCACGATGTCATTGCCGAGCAGGAGGTTGCCTGAGGAGGTCGTGGCGCGCTTCGCCTGGTAGGGCCCTTCGCGTGCCAGGGCGTCGTCATCCCACCAAAGATGCACGCCCACGCGCGCACCCACGATGTCGTTGTGGACGATGCGGTTCTTGTGGCCGTGCTCGATGGAGATGCCGGCCGTCGTGCAGTCGTGGATCCGGTTGCCCGCGAAAAGCGAGCGTGCGCTGTAGCCGGCCCAGATGCCGTGGTCGCTGTCGCTGCAGTCGTTGCGCACGAACACGTTCTCGAGGCTGAACGTCGCCTCGATGGCGTTGGCCACGGCGTGGGAGAAGTCGTTGTCGAACACGAGGTTGCGGTTGCAGCCGCCTGCGCCCGTCTTCTTGGTGGTCTCGTGACCGGCGTAGAGGAAGAGGCCGTCGCCCGAGTGCGTCGCGCTGTTGCCGGCGATGAGATTGTCCGACGACTGCTCGAACACGAGGATGCCCGCCGAGTCCTGACCGCGGTGGTAGACGCCGTGGCTGTAGCCGCGCACGCACCAGTCGCAGTGGTTGCGGAGGATCTTGCAGCGGCTGCTGCGGTAGAGCGCGATGCCCCAGCCGGAGTTGAACGAGAACTCGTTCGCGACGGCTCTCGCACCCTGGCAGCGCGTGAGGAGGAGGCCGTTCTGCCCGCTGTGCACGCGGCAGTTCGTGACGCGGGCCCGATCGCAGAGCGTCAGGGAGAAACCGGCGCCGTACGTCGAGGCCCACTCGTCCTTGTCGTTCTCGTGCGGCCACAGCCAGTCGGCGGGGTCCTCGCGTTCCGGCGTGCTGCGCAGGTGCTGGCGGAAGTTCTCCGAGGCGTCCACACCCTCGATCACGAGCCCCGGCGCGCGGAGCGCCCTCACGGCGACCTTGAAGCCGCGCACGACCCCGCCACGGATGGTCACGTTCTTCGCGCCGACGACCACGATGCCGACCCCGCGAAAGGCGTCGGCCGGCGTGCCTTCCTTGGCGCCCAGGAGCGCCGCGCCCGTGAGGTCGAGCGTGGTGCCGTCCTCGGTGATCCGCAGGACGCCTGTGCCGGCCGGATCGGCCACGCGCCAGACGCCCTTGGCGAGGCGGACGTCGCCCGCCACGGCCGTGCCGGCCGCCTTGGGCTCCAGCGTCGCGGGCGCCGCGCCGGCATGCGGCGCCGCGGTCAGGAGAAGCACCAGGCAGAGGAGGCGGGCGGAGGGGTGGGGCATCGGCAGGCGATACCGTACCGATCCCGTAGACTCCCGACCATGGCGCGAAAGGACCGGATCCGGCGAGCTTGGTGGGCGGTCGCCCTCCTGATGCCCCTCGTGGCGTGGTCGCCCGCCCTGGGCGAGGACGCTGCGGACGAGGATCCGAGCATCCGCGCCTACGCTCGCGAGCAACTGCTGCTGAACGCCCGGGAAAGCGTGGACCCCACCCGCCGCGAATCGGGCGGCCTCGACGCGCTCAAGACGACGCTCGCTGAGAAGGGCTCGATGTGGCAGCGAGCCAACCGGGCCGAGCACGCCCTGCTCGTGCGCCTGCTGGGGGAGCCCGGACAGGATGGCCTCATCCGGCAGGCCGCCGTGCTCTACCGCTGGATGGACTCGGGCCTTGGTGACGGCCAGGTCGCGATCGAGCTACGGAGCACAAACGGCACGGTCCGCCGCTCGTTTCCGCTGGAGACGCCCAACCATGGCCTGCTCCTTACGGGGACCCTGCGGCTCGTGGACCTGCCCGAGGACGGCATCCTGTCGATTGACGGTATCTCCGACTTGAAGCGCGCGACCCAGCAGTGGGCCGGCCTCGTCGAGCAGGCCCGTGCGGTGTCCGCCACCAACAGGGCCTCGAACGCCTGGCTGCATCCCCTCGTGCTGGCCGTGAGCGATGCCGCCGAGTTGCGCGAGCCGATCGCGCGCGCCTGGCTCGAGGCGCGCCAGCAGCAGGTCGCGGCGCGCGTGAAGATCTACGAAGAGGATCGTCCGTCCAAGGGGCTCGTCAGCGAGGGCACCGTCACGGAGAAGGGCGAGCGCGCGAAGCGCGTTCTCGAGCGTGCCCAGGAGTACGAGTTGCGGCTCGTTGCGATCGAGCAGGCGCTCGACCGCTTGGCGCGGGCCGAACGCATGCTCAAGGAAGACGCCGGTCAGCTCGGCTTCCAGCTCGAGGCTGTGAAGCGCAACCTGGCGGGCCTCGACGCGAAGACCGCGACCGCGACCAAGGCGCGGGCCGCGCTCGTCGCCGCGGCGAATGCCGGCGCCACGAAGGCCAAGGCCGACACCCAGCGCGAGGACGAGCCGAAGAAGGACGCCTCCACGAAGGGCGTGCCTCCCAAAGACATGCCTCCCAAGGACATGCCTCCCACCAAGGATGCGCCGCTCCAGCCGGTTCCGGCCAAGGACTTCCCGGCGGAGCCGAAGAAGGGCGATGCGCCGCCGCCCGTCGAGCCGCCGCAGTCCAAGCCGCCGGTCGACGAGCCGGCGCCCGCTCCCGACCGCGCACCCGAGCCTGCCCCGAAGCCCGACCCGGAGCTTGCGCGCCTCGACCGCGAGCTCGAGGCGCTGGCCGCGGAGCGGGGCGGCATCGAGCTCAAGCTCGAGGGCCTGCAGCTCAAGGAGATCGTCGACGAGCAGCTGTTGCGGGTGCTCTACATCACCGTCCGGCGTGCCGCCCTTGCGACCCAGTTGATCGATACCGCGCTCAGCCAGGTCAAGTCCGAGGCCCAGGCGGCGGAGGCGGCGCACAAGGCCTTCGAGGCGGAGCTCAGCCGCATGCGCCGGGAGCGCCAGCTGGACCGGCTCGACTACGAGATGGCGCGCCTCAAGGCCGAGCGCGAGCGCATGGCCAAGGCAGGCGAGACCGCGGAAGGTGACGCGAAGGCCATCCTCACGGCGTACGACGAGGCACTCGAGGAGTTGATGTCGGTCAGCACCGTCACGCGCGATGCCGTGACGATGCGGCGCGCGCTCGAGGCGCGCGTGAAGCCCGATCACGGTGAGAGTGACGCCGCTCCGGCTGTCACGGAGAACGAGCGGGGCTGCCTCCCCGGCGAGAACACGGACGAGGCCGACGCGCGCCACGAAGCGGAGGCCCAGGCGGCCAAGCTCGATCCGCTCCGCCGCTTCCGCGACCCGTCGCCAGAGTCGATCACGGCGAACTTCGTCCGGGACGCATCCCAGATGGTCGAGCGTCCCGCGTGGGATGCCGCCCTCGCTGCCAATCACTATGACGTCGTGAGCGTCCGGATCGGCGCGCTCGATGAGGCACTCAAGCTGGTGGCGCGCGCCGACTCGCTCGAGACGCGCTTCGACGAGGCCCGCGAGGGCGCGACGACGGCGTTGGGCATCGTGTCCGGCCTTGCGTCCAAGCAAGGCGCAGCCCAGGGCTGGTGGTTCGACCGCGTCCGCTCGCGTCGCGACCGCGACCTCGCTCGCGACGAAAAGGCGTTCCGCGAGACGCTGCGCGGCATCCGGGAAGAGCGCAAGGTCATCCAGGAGGACCTCGAGCTCTTCCGCGACTACCGTGATCGCTTGCTCCGGCTGGGCCCGCGCAGCTTCCAGATCCGCGTCGAGCGCACGCTCGATCCCGAGAAGCTCGAGCGGGCCTACAGCGACACCAGCGACACCGTCGGCGACGCCGGGCGCTGGCTCACGATGCAGAGCGAAGAGCATGTGGGCACGTTTGTCGCCCGGCATTGGGCAAAGTTGCTGGCCTGCCTGGGCCTGCTCGTCGCGAGCTTCTTCGTCGTGCGACTCGGTCGGCGCGGGCTCGATCGCGTCCTGCGCACGATGGCCAACCGGAGCCGCGTGCTCCGCGATGAGCCTGTGACCGTGCGCGCGGAAGAGGCGCACGCGAAGCGTGCCAAGGCACTCCAGGAGGCGCGCGCCAAGGCGGTGGAAGCCGAAGCGCTGCGCGAGGTCTCGAAGGAAGAGGCCGATCGCCAGCAGAAGATGGGTGAAGGCGGCTACAGCGGGGACGACGCATGAGCGACGTGACGCCCGCCCCGAAGCTCGACCTGGAGCCCCGGCCCGAGCCGGACCGCCCGCGTACGCCCTTCGTGCCCGCCATCCGTCTGCTGCGCATCCTCTGGCGCATGCTGGGCCCGCTGGCCATGGCCGCGCTGCTCGTCGCCTGGACTTGGCTGCTCGGTGGCTCCGAGAGCCTCAAGCAGCAGGCCCTCGTCACCGCGGCGTTCATCGCCGGCTTCGCCCTGATCGCGTCCGTGATCCAGGAACTGCTGTCGCCGAAGAACCCGAGCCTGCGGATCATCCAGGTACCGGACCACCGCGCGGAACGCCTCGCTGCCGTGGTGCGCAGCCTGCTGTTCGTTCTCCTCGGCACCGAGCTAGCGATCTACCTCGTGCACGCCAATGGCTGGAGTGAGTCGGTGGCCGCGCTGCTCGGCGTCCTGCGCAACGTGGGCTTGCTGCTCTTTGCCTGGTCGGCGCTGAGCCGCAGTGGCCTCTTGCGCGAGCTCATGCCTGACACGACGAAGACGTACTGGCAGCTCGCGCTCTACATGTTCGTCAAGTTCATCGTGCCGCTCGCGATGCTGACGCTGTTGTTCTGCATCGTCGCGTATGCACTCGGCTACCAGGCGCTGTCGATCTGGGTGATCAGCAACGCCGGCTGGAGCGCTGCGGCCATTCTCGCGGTCGGCATCGCCTACCGGATCCTGCGTCGCCGCCTGCACTCGACGATCGCGTTCATGCGCGACGAGCAGGTGGCTGAGGGCGAGGGCAGCAGCCCGTGGTGGATCGGCCTGGAGCGCATCCTCGCCGGCGCGCTCAAGCTGATCATGGCGATCGTGGCGTACTTCGGCCTGCTCTCGATCTGGAGCCTCACGCCGGCCGACATGGTTGCATTCATGCAGCAGCCCATCTTCGGTGGGGACTCCCAGACCTGGGGCGCCTTGATCGGCGGCCTCGCCAAGGCCGGCGTCGTGCTGCTGTTGCTCGCGTTCGTTCGCAACGTGCTCATCTTCTTCATCTTCCCGCGCGCGGGGGTCGAGTCGGGCGCTCGCTACGCGATGCTCACGGTGCTCCGCTACGGCGCCGTCGTCTTGATCTCGCTCTTCCTGCTGGGTGCCTTCGGGGTCGATACCTCCTCGCTGGCGATCTTTGCCGGCGCGGCGACGTTCGGCCTGGCGTTCGGGATGCGCGACATCTTCTCGAACTTCTTCAGCGGTCTGATCATGCTGCTCGAGCGCCCCGTGCGCGTCGGCGACACGATCGAGGTCGGCGGCACGAAGGGCAAGATCGAAGCGATCCGCCTGCGAGGCACGACGATCCGCACGTTCGAAGGCACCAGCGTGATCGTGCCGAACACGCAGTTGATCGGCGAGCGACTCACCAACCTCTCCTACGGCCTCACGACGGCGCGTATGCAGATCGACGTCGGCGTGTCCTACGGAACGGATCCGCGCGAGGTCGAGAAGCTCCTCGTCGCCGTGGCGAAGACGGATCCGCGCGTGATCGCCGAGCCCGCACCCGTCGTGCGCTTCAACAACTTCGGCGACTCGTCGCTCGACTTCAGCCTGCGCGTCTGGACCACGGACGTGGGCGAGCGCTGGGACATGGTGCACGAGCTGCGCATCAAGGTCTTCGAGGCACTGGGCGAGGCAGGCATCGAGATCCCGTTCCCGCAGCGTGATTTGCACATCCGCTCGGACGACACGAAGTCGTAGGCGCGTCGGCTACTTGCTCAGGCCCATCACGATCGCGATGCCGGCCAGCAGCAGCAGGACGCCGACGATGCGGTGCAGCGTATCGAGCGTGATCTTGCCGATGAGCCGCGTGCCGAGCACGGTGCCGAGCAGCGCGAACACGATCGCCACGACGAGAGGCCGGAGCGGTTGCTCGCCGGTGGACACGTCCCAGGCACCGAAGAGCGCGAAGCCATAGACCGCGAGGCGCGTGACGTCGACCAGGGCCGAGGCCGCCGTGCCCGTGCCGATGTAGGCTTCCTTCGAGAGCCCCGAGCGGAGCAGGACGAGGCTGCGCAGCGCCCCCTGGTGGCCGGAGAGGCCACCGAAGAAGCCAGAGAGCGCGCCGCCCAGCGGGATGAGTCGCGGCGGGAAGGCGCGTTGCTTGAGAGCGCCCGTCAGCTCCAGCGCGGCGAAGACGAGCACGAGCCCGCCGACGAGCAAGCCGACGGCCGTCACGGAGAACGGGTGGCCGAAGAGCTCGTAGGTCGCGATGGCGTGGCCGCTCGCGAGCCACTCGAGAAGCGCGGCGCCTAGGAACGCGCAGGGGACCGCAGGGATCGCGAAGCGCCAGAAGATCTGCTTGTCCGTGTGCTTGCCCACCAGCGCCAGCTTCAGCAGGTTGTTGAGGAAGTGGACGAGGGCCGTAGCGCCCACGGCGATGTGGGCTGGATAGAAGAGCGCCAGCGCGGGCAGCAGCAGCGTGCCGAGGCCGAAGCCCGAGTAGAGCGTCAGGGCGGCCACGCCGAGCGCCACGACGGCGAGCAGCACCTCCATCATGCGCCCGAGGCCTCACGCAGTTTGGCTGCGTACGCGCGCAGAAGCCGCGGCAGGGCTTCGTCCACGTGCGGCATGGCGAGCCCGGCCGCCTTCAGCTTCGCCGACGACAGGAGGCAGTTCGAGCGGCGGGCGGCGAGCCTGCGATCCAGCACCTCGGGCGTGATGACCTCGAACGTGTGCTCCGCGTCGACGTGCTCCTGCCACCAGGCGAGCAGCTCATCGTGACGCTCCACGCCGTCGTTCACCATGTTCCAGACGCCCGTCGCCTTGCGCTCGATCAGAGCCATGGCAGGGAGCCAGAAATCGTCCAGGATCGTGATGGAATTGGCGATGCCGACGACCTGGTCGAACGCAAGCAGCTTCGTCAAGAGGTTGCGCGGCGCAGGTTCGGATGCCATGGGGAGGCGGATGCGCAACTGAAGGGCGTCGAGGTCGCGCAGGGCGTCCTCCGCGACGATCTTGGTCACCGCGTAGAGGCTGCCGCGGAAGTTGGGAGGATCGTCTTCCGTGAAACCCTCGCCGCCGGCGTCGCCTTCGTAGATGCACCCACTGCCCAAGTGGGTCATGTGGATGTTGCGATCGAGGCAGGCCTCGGCGATGACGATCGGCCCCAGGACGTTGCTGCGATAGGTACGCGCCGGCTCGCGCTCGAGCGAGTCGATGTTGTGTTCGCCGGTCCGGCCGGCGCAGTTGATCGCGCGCACGGGATCGGCCTCGTCCAGTGCTTCCGCGACCGCGTCCGCGTCCGCGATGTCGGCCGTCGAGAGCTTGGCCCCCTGCATGCGCGCGACGAACTGGTGCCCCAGCCAGCCGCCTCCGAAGACGAGCGTGTCCACCGACATGGGCTAGGGCCTCAGCCGGAAGCGGTCGTCGCCGAAGCGGGTCGGGTGCTCTTGGACGTAGCGCTGCGTGCGCATCCAGGGCTCCGGCTCGCCGGCGTCGAACCAGCCGGCGACGCGCTCGTGCTGAAGGCGGCCCTCGCGCGCGTAGGCGTTGTTGAGATCGCTGATCTCGAGCTCGCCGCGCGCGGACGGATCCAGCTGGTCCACCTTGTCGAACGCATCGATCGGGTAGCAGTAGAGCCCGGTCACCGCGAGGTTGCTCGGCGGCTCGTCTGGCTTCTCGAGGATCTCGACCACGCGATCGCCCTCGAGGCGGGCCACGCCGTAGGCGCGCGCATCCTCGACCTCGGCGAGGAAGTTCAGCGCGTACGCCTCCTCGCTCGCGGCGAAGGCCTCGATGGCAGGGCGGAGGCGGTCGCAGTCGAAGACGTTGTCGGCCAGGAGGACGCACAGGCGCCGGCCCGCGCTGAAGTCACGTGCCAAGGCGAGGGCGTCCGCGATGCCGCGCGCCTCGTCCTGAACGCGGTAGGTGAACGCCACCCCGTCGCCGTAGTCGCGGCCGGAGCCCAGCACGTCCACGACCTGTCCCATGTGGCTGCGGCCGGTGACGACGAGGATGTCGCTGAGGCCGGCGCCGAGCAGCGTGCCCAGGGCGTAGTCGATCATCGGGCGCATGCCCACGGGGAGGAGATGCTTGTTGCGGTCCTTCGTGAGGGGCCGCATGCGCGTACCGCTCCCGCCCGCCAGCAGGATGCCCGCCACGCGTTCGCTGAGCGCCGTCTTGCCCATCTAGCACGCCCCATGCATGAAGCGCGCGCCGTTCGACGGCCAAGCAGGGTGGAGGCATCTGGTTGCAGACGGCGACCTGTCGCGCCAGCGTGACCGGTTTGCTCTCGCGCTGGACTCGCGCCCGAGGTCGCAGCCGCAGCTCGGCGGCGGGGCTGATCCCCCCTCTGTCGAGCTGGGGCCAGGAGCTCGGGTGCGGGGACAAGCGAGAGCCGCGCGATGTAGCAGGGGTTCATGCATGGGTCGGGCTTGAGCCTCCGTTCGTGCGCAGGGTACCCGCTTGGGCGCGGGGGCGTGTAGCCTTCGTGCCGATGAGCGACCAGCCCGCCCCGAACGCCAGCGACCCGGCCGGCCGGACGTACACCGACCGGAAGCTGTACGGGCGCTTGGCGGGGGCGTCCGGGCCCTACCGTGGCCACATCGTCGCGGTTTTCTTCCTCAGCATGCTGGGCGCCCCCCTGGCGCTGCTGCTGCCCCTCCCGATCAAGATCGTGGTGGACGGTGTCCTGGGAGGGCAGCCGCTCTCGCCCGTCGTGGCAGCCCTCGTGCCCGACGCCTGGGAAGGCGACCCGGACAGCCTGCTCTGGGCGTCGGTGATTGCGATCGTGATCGCCTCCGTACTGATCCAGGGGCACGCGTTCGTCGTCTGGATCTACAAGACCTGGATCGGCGAGAAGCTCGTGCTGGGCTTCCGCGCCAAGCTCTTCGATCACCTGACCCTGCTGTCGCTTGGCTTCCACAGTCGGCAGAACTCCGCCGACGCGCTGCACCGCGTGCAGGTGGATGCGGCGTGCATCAAGGAGGTGAGCGTCTACGGCGTGATCCCCTTCGCGACGTCCCTGGTCACCGTGATCGTGCTGGTCGTGGTCACGGCCAGCATCGACTTCACGCTGGCCCTGGTCGTGCTCGGCGCAGGGCCCGTCGTGTTCGGACTCACCGAGCTCTACCGCGGCCGCCTCCGCCGGAATTGGAAGGCCGTCCGTGAGAGCGAGAGCTCGGCGCTCTCCGTCGTGCAGGAGTCGCTCGGAGCCGTGCGCGTGGTCAAGGCGTTCGGTCAGGAGAAGCGTGAGGGCGAACGGTTCCGCAGGCACGCCGAGACGAACCTCGACGCCGCGCTCGTCGCCGTGCGTTCGCACGCGAGCTACGACCTGTGGGTGGGATTGGCCGTGGGCCTCTGCGGCGCGGCAATGCTCTACGTCGGCGCGCGGCATGTGCAGGAAGGCATCATCACGTTGGGGGAGCTGCTGCTCGTCGTCGCCTACCTCTCGCAGCTCTTCATGCCGCTGCGCGATCTGGGCGGCAAGCTGGCGGGCGTGCAGAGTGCGCTGGCGAGTGCGACGCGCGTCTTCGGCGTGCTTGACGAACAGCCCGAGGTGCAGGAGCGCAAGGGCGCCAAGCCGCTGGATCGTGCGACGGGCGCCTTCGCCCTCCGGGATGTGCGCTTCGGCTACGACCCCGCGAAGCCCGTCCTGACCGGCATCTCGGTGGACGTGCCGGCCGGCACCCGCGTGGGCATCGCGGGCAAGACGGGCTCTGGCAAGAGCACGCTGCTCAGCCTCCTGCCGCGCTTCTACGACCCGCAGGCGGGCGCCATCCTGCTCGATGGCGCGGACGTGCGCGACATCCAGCTGACGGATCTCCGGCGGCAGTTCTCCATCGTGCTCCAGGAGTCGGTGCTCTTCTCGACCAGTGTGCGCGAGAACATCGCCTACGGTCGCCTCGACGCGACGCAGGAGGAGATCGAAGCCGCGGCGCACGCGGCGGCGGCCCACGACTTCGTGTCGAAGCTCCCGGAGGGCTACGACACGCAAGTGGGGGAGCGCGGCACGCGGCTCTCGGGCGGGGAACGGCAGCGCATCGCCTTGGCCCGCGCGTTCCTGCGCGACGCGCCGGTGCTGATCCTGGACGAACCGACGAGTGCGCTCGACACAGGCACGGAAGAGCTCGTCATCGCGGCGCTGGAGCGCCTCATGAAGGACCGCACGACCTTCATGATCGCGCACCGGCTGAGCACGTTGGAGAGCTGCGACATGCGGCTCGAGATCGTGGACGGCGGTGTTCGGGTGCGCGAAGGCGGCGTCGACGACGTCGCTCTCGACTAGGCCAGTAGTAGGACGCGGAGTCTGGTCATGCGCCTCGACGAACTCGACTACGACCTGCCGGAGCGGCTGATCGCCCAGGATCCGCCGTTCCAGCGCGACGGCGCGCGGCTGTTTACGCTCGATCGCACGACCGGTGCCCGCGGTCACGCCGAGGTTCGGGACCTGCCCGACCTGCTCCGGCCCGGCGACCTGTTCGTCGTGAACGAGACGCGCGTCCTCCCCGCGAGGCTGCACGGCTTTCGCAGCGACACGGGCGGCCGCGTCGAGATCTTCCTGCTGGAACCCGCCGCCGAGCCTGACGGCGCCTGGCGCGCGTTGGTCCGCTCCGGCGGCTCGCCGGGCGCCGGCGAGCGGCTCGAGCTGATGCAGGGCGAGGGCTTGCATCTGATCTCGTCCGAGGGCCAGGGCCGCTGGCTCGTGCGCGGCGAGGAGGAGGACATCGCCGTGCTGATGGAGCGGCACGGGCGCATGCCGCTTCCGCCCTACATCCATCGCCGCCCCGGCCGGGACGAGCGCGACGCCGCCGACCGCGAGCGCTACCAGACTCGCTTCGCCGCCGTCGACGGCGCCGTGGCCGCCCCGACGGCCGGCCTGCATCTGAGCGACAAGCTCCTGACCGCCATCGAGACGCGTGGCGTCGAGCGCGTGGCTGTCACGCTGCACGTGGGCCTGGGCACGTTCGCTCCCGTGCGCGCCGAGAAGCTCGAAGACCACGAGATGCACGCGGAGCGCTACGAGATCTCCGACGCGACGGCGACCGCGGTGCGCAGGGCCCGCGCCGAGGGTCGGCGCGTGGTCTGCGTCGGCACGACGTCCCTGCGGGCCCTCGAGGGCGCTGCAGCGGTCAGCGCCGACGGCCTGCCCCAGGCGGGCGAGGGATCGACCGACATCTTCATCACCCCCGGCGACGACTTCCGCGTCGCCGATGCTCTGCTCACGAACTTCCATCTGCCACGCTCGACCCTGATCGCCCTCGTCGGGGCGTTCGCGGGCCTGGGGAGCGTGCTGGCCGCCTACGCCGAGGCCGTGGCCGAGGGGTATCGCTTCTACTCCTACGGCGACGCGATGTTCATCGCGTAGAGTCGGACGAGCGTGAACGATCCTCTAGCCCTCGTCCGAGAGACTGCCACCCGCCATGGCTTCGACGTCGTGGGTGTGACCTCGGGCGCCCCGCTCCAGGAAGCCCTGACCGCGCTCACCGCCTGGTGCGACGCCGGCCACGAAGGCAGCATGGGCTACCTGAGCCGGGATCCGCCCCAGCGCGCGGACGCGCGCACGCTCATGAAGTCCGTGCGTTCGGTTCTCACCCTCGCGGTCAACTACTGGCACGACGCGCCGGCCTTCATGTCCGAGGCGCGCTACGGCCGGGTGGCGCGCTACGCCTGGGGGCGGGACTACCACGATGTCGTGATCCCGCGCCTCGAAGCGCTCGGCCGTGACCTCGTGGACGCCCTGCCCGGCGCGTCGCGCTCGCGCGCGGCGTGCGATCACTCGCCCTTCCTCGAGCGGGCCGCCGCCGTTCGCGCGGGGCTCGGCTTCTTCGGCAAGAACACCTGCTTGCTCATGCCCCGCAAGGGATCGTGGTGGTTCCTCGGCGAGGTCCTGCTGGACGTCGAGCTGCCCGGCACCGAGTCCGAGACGACCGATCACTGCGGCAGCTGCACCGACTGCCTGCCGGCCTGTCCGACCGACGCGTTCACCGGCCCCTACGTGCTCGACGCGCGCCGCTGCATCAGCTACCTGACGATCGAGCATCGAGGCTCGATCCCGCACGAGCACCGCGAAGCCATGGGACCGTGGCTCTTTGGCTGCGATGTGTGCCAGGACGTCTGTCCGTTCAACCGCTTCGCGACGCCCTCGCCGTGGCCTGAGCTGGCGCCGGACCAGGGCGCAGGCCCGCGCCTCGACCTCCTCGAACTTCTCGCGCTCGAAGACGATGCCGCCTTCGAGGCGCGCTTCGCAGGGACGCCGCTGCTGCGTCCCAGGCGACGCGGCCTCCTGCGCAACGCCGCGATCGTTGCGCGCAACGTGGAGGCCACGGCGGCGGTTCCGATTCTCGAGGCGCGCACGCACGACGCGGAGCCACTCGTTCGTGAACACGCACTGTGGGCGCTCGCGGGCCTGGATGCGACCGTGGCGAGGCGCTCGGCCGAACGACTCGTCAGCGACGCCGACGAGGCCGTACGCGCGGAGGCCGCTGCCGTCCTTTCGTAGCGCCGCCATGTGGCTGAGGATCAAGCCGGCGGCGGCCCCGTGGCCGGGCTCGTCGTACGGTGCGCCTCTCGCCTCAATGGCTACAGGGGCGGACGCAGTTGCAGCTCCGGGCGCGGCTTGGGGACGCGCTCGTCGTCGAAGCCACCTCCTGCAGCGATCTTGGACAGCAGATCGCGGATGTCGTTGATCGTGCCCCGGGCCAGGTCCGCTTGCGCTACCTCGTGCCACGGGTAGGGGCTCTCGGTCTTGGCCCGTTCGATCAGGTCGTCCCACGTGGCGTCCCACGGGGCGCCCGTGTCCACGTACGCCTCTTGGAGCTTCTGGAGTTGGGTCTGCAAGACGGCGAGCGTCGAGCGGAATCGCGTCCAGCGGTGGGCGTCCCACGTCATCCGCGTCCCGTCGAGGTGGTCCTTGTGGAAGCGTCCCCGTAGCGCCTCCGCCGCCGCCGCGCCGCCGCCGGCGAGCGTCTCGATCTGCGCGGGCGTCATCTCGAGGTTCAGTCCGCCCTCGCCCGTGCCGAGGTTCACGTGCGCGATCCGGTCCGTGTAGCCGGGCACGGTCAGCAGCGTGTTGTCGACCCAGTTCTGCATGGCCCCGATCAGCTTGCCGGCGAACCCACCCAGACTGCCCGGCGTCTCGTCGCCCGCATCGGCCATGCGGAACCACGACGGGTTCTTTCCTTCGCTGTAGCTCTTCACCATCGTGACGCGCTCCGCCTCGTCGATCGTGCGAGCGTGGTAGCGCAGGTTGATGGCGAACGTGGGCCACTTCGGAATCATCTGGTCGAACAGATGCACGGGGAAGTTGCTGCTCAGGCCGCCGTCCGAGAACCAAAGCGCCTCGGGCCGATGCCGTTCCTTCGGAGCGCCTTCGAGCGCGTTCGCCGGATTCGCGACCTTGGCCTTGGTCTCGTCGGTCTGGTCCTTCCCCCAGGACTGCCATGCGGAACTCGCCTTCGAGTTGCGTTTGTCCGTCCAGTCGAGGGACCAGAGCGGCACCGCGCTCAGAAGGAACGGGAAGCTCAGGCTCATGCGTGCCGCGAGGAGGATGGGCAGATCATGAGCCGCCGGCAACGGAAGCCTCGGATGCATGCTCCGAAACATCGCCTTGGAGCGCACGCTGCGCCGTGGGTTGGCGACGATCTTCTTGCCGTGGATCACGAGGTGCTCCACGACGTCGGCGGGGAACAGGCGCGCAAACTCCGCGGGGTCGAAGAACATGTCCCGCTGCTCGAACGGAATCAGGTACGGGCGACCGTGGGTCACGCACGTGGTCATCGTGCGCAAGTTGATGGGCGGCTCGACGCCGCGGAGATCTCCGAAGGTGACGGGCGCGGGGTTCTCACTCGTGGGGCCGCGGCCCGCCAGGAGCTGGACCTGCTCGTGCAGCCAGGGGGTCAGCGCGGGATCACCGCCACCGTGCGACGTGGGCATGCCGAGGCACATCCCGAAGAGGTCCGACGGAACGTGTCGCGGGAGGCGCCCCACGAAGCACGTGACGGCGCTCAGGACGTAGCCGGCGAGCAGGAGCGTGAGCGCGAGCACCTCAGGCAGCACCCACGTCACCGTGTCGCCGTCGGCCAGCGCCTGCGGCCCGAGGCTCCAGCCGGTGAGAAGCACGAGTGTGCCGAGGCCCACGCGTACGCCCGTGCCGCGTCCCAGCAGACCTGCCAGCACGAAGAACAGGCCCGCGGCGATCGCCGAGCCGAGCGCCACGACGAGCGCGGGCAGCACGGCGTCTGCCGCCGCGCCGCGTCCAAGGAGCGCGATGACGCCGGCGAGCAGAAGGCCCGGCACGAGCCCGAGGAAGGCGCGGGGCGACGAAAAGAGCACCACGCGCAGGGCACCCAGCCCCTTCGCGGCCTGGCCGGATTTCCCGATCAGCAGCATGGCCAACTTG
The DNA here is from genome assembly GCA_029259775.1 of Planctomycetota bacterium. Lineage (GTDB taxonomy): Bacteria > Planctomycetota > PLA2 > PLA2 > JAEUHO01 > JAHEIK01. Next base: position 56,145 of record JAJDEN010000026.1, read on the forward strand.
AACACGGGAGCGCTCCCGTCGGTCGGTTGGAACAACTGCAGCAGGTTCGAGCGTTGCGTCGTCTTGCTCGTTCCTCCGAGCCACGTCGACAGCTCACCGAGTTGCTCGAAGTTCTCCCCGTGGCCGGCCGTGCGCCCGTACTGCGCGGCCGCGGTCACGACGGCAGCGATGGCGCCGGCCGACGTTCCGGCGATGTTGCGAAAGTCGTAGTCCTTCGACAGCTTCTCGATCGCGCGCGGGAAGACGACCCCGCTCGTGATGCCGCCTTTCATGACCAAGTCACAACGATGGCGTGCCATGCGCACTCCCCTCATCAAGGCGGCTGATTCGATTCCACACCGTCGCCGCACCGGAAGGAAGATAGCGATTTCATCCATTCGGCGCCACGGACCGAGCGCAGGGCGCGTGATGAAGGCCATTGGTGGCCTTGTCGGTCCGAGCAGAACCCGCTACAACGTCGGAGCTGCCTCGCATGTGCGCGCCTGCTGTGGCGGCCCTGCTTGTGCCTGGGGAGGTGATCGTGGCGCACCGACTGTCGAAGTCTCGCTTTCTGGCGGGCCTGCAATGCCTCAAACAGCAGTGGTGGCGCGTGCACGAGCCCGACGCGCCCGAGCTTGTCCCCGATGCCAAGCAACAAGTCATCTTCGATCGTGGAACGGAGGTGGGGGAGCTTGCCTGCCAGTACGTGCCAGGCGGCGTACAGATCGACTTCGATCCACGCGATCGCGACGGCGCCGTCGATGCCACACGCGAGGCCATGCAGGAGGGCGCGAGCGCGATCTACGAGGCGTGTTTCGAAGAGGACGACGTGTTCGTGGCCGTCGACATCCTCGAACGTACCGACGCCGGCTGGACCCTCATCGAAGTGAAGTCCTCGACGCGCGTGAAGAGCGTGCATGAGCCCGACGTCGCGATTCAGCTTCACGTGCTGCGTACGGCGGGTCTGGATGTGACGCGGGTCGATCTCATGGCCGTGAATCGCGCATGCACGCATCCCGATCTCTCCGACCTCTTCACGCGCCACGATGTGACGCAGCAGGCGGAGGACCTCCAACCAGGGCTCGCGGAGGCCCTGGCGACGCAGCGTGAAGCGCTCGGAGGGCCGCTGCCCGACGTTGCGATCGGAGAGCACTGCCGAGATCCGTTCGCGTGTCCCTTCCTGTCGCGCTGCTGGCCGGCCGTCCCCGCGGACCACGTGAGCTCGCTCTATCGCGGCGGGAAGAAGGCGCTCGCTCTCCAGGCTGCGGGCATCGAACGCATCGCCGGGATCCCCCCCGAGACCGAACTCAGCGAGACGCAGTGGCGCCAGGTCCGGTCCGTGACGGCGGGGCAGCGCATCATCGAGCCGGGGCTGAAGGAAGCGCTGGATCGACTCGCAGGCCCGCTGGGCTTCTTCGACTTCGAGACGGTGGCCCCTGCCGTCCCGCGGTGGCCAGGCTGCCATCCCTACGACGCCGTGCCCGTGCAGTTCGTGTCGTTCGTGGAGGGGAGTGCCGCGCCCGTGGCATGGATCGCGTCCCACGGCACCGACCCCCGTCCGGAGGCCGCCGCGCGGCTGCTCGACGCGCTTGCGGGCTCCGGCGTGGTGTTGGCCTGGAACGCACCGTTCGAGAAGCGTGGCATCGCGACGATCGCGGAGGCCGTGCCCGCGCTCGCCGCGGACCTCCACGCGCTCTCCGACCGCGTGGTCGACTTGCTGCCCATCGTCCGCGACTGCGTCTACGACCCCGCCTTCGCGGGCAGCTTCTCCCTGAAGAACGTCCTGCCCGCGCTGGTGCCGGAGCTGAGCTACGACGGCCTCGCTATCCGGGACGGCACGACCGCCAGCAACGAGCTGGAACGCATGCTGCTCTCGGCGGAGCCGCTGCCTGACGCCGAGGTGTTGGCCCTGAGCACCGATCTCAATGCGTACTGCAGCGTCGACACCATGGGGCTCGTGAAGATGTACGAGCGGCTGCGCGAGCTGGCAGGTTGAGCCACGCCGCATCTCGCTCCTACTTCAAGACGATCTCGACGTCCTTGTCGCCCGCTTGGACCGAGCCGTGCGCGCCCAGCTTCTTCAGGCCTTCGCCGACGGTGATCAGGCGATACGTGCCCGGCGCGAGCGGACCGATGCGGAAGGCGCCGGTCGCGGCGTTCAGGGAATCGAGCGCCCTTGTCCAGCGACCCAGCGCCCAGATCGACTCGACGTTCGGTGCGCCCGCTCCGCGCGTCAGGCGTCCCGTGATCCACAGGGCCGGCGTGGGCTCCAGGGTGACGTGCTGCCCGGGCCGTACGTCGGCCACGGAGGCCATCTGGACGGCGGCGCCCTGGGTAGAGGCAAACTCGACGGTGTAGCGAACGCCGCGCGGCAGGCGCTCGAAGCGGAAGTTCCCCTTCTCGTCGATCTTCGTTTGGACCCGCCAGACCGAGTCGTCCTGCGCCCACGCATACGCCCTGTTGGGCATCGTCTCCGCGAGCCACTTCGTGTCCACGCTGCCCGTGATCACCCCATCCAGACGGGGCACCCGGACGACGACATCCTTCGCGCCCGCTTGCACGCCGGGTAGGAGGGCGAGCATGCCCTGTCCGCCTGCCTTCTCGAACACGCCGAGGCGGTACGTGCCGCTCTTCAGCCCACCGATCCGGAAGGCGTGGGGCGCTCCCTCGACCGGTTTCGATCCCCGAGCGGAATCCGGGAACCCGAACCAGCGGAGTGGGAAGGCCTCGAGCCTGGCCACGTCGACATCGGCAAGGCCCGGGCCCTCGAAGCGCCCGGTGATCGTCAAACCGCGCTTCGCACGCAGGACGACGCCCGTCGCATGCGAGGCGGCCCGTACGGGGGCCGCTTCGGTGTAGAGCCCGGCATCCCCCAGACTCCAGCGGTCGATCTCGACGGTGACCTCGACGCCTTCCGGCAGGGCGTAGAACACGAACTCGCCTGCAGCGTTCGTGTCGATGCCCGCGGTTGCTTCGTAGTCCTCCTGGCCCTCGTCGGGCGGCCAGGCCACCTCAATGCGCAAGCCCTCCAAGGACCCGGCGCCGGCCACCTCCACCTTGCCGCGCAACGTCGCGCCGCCGCCGTGGACCCACATGTGTCGGAAGCGACCGGCGTGCAGCGTGCCGGCGAAGGTCGCGTCGCGGTAGCCGGGCGGCAGGATCAGCTCCGCGTCCACCACCCTCAGGATCTTCGGGTCGTCGTGGACGAACCGGAAGTGCCCGCGCTCGTCCAACTTGATCTCGCGCGTGCCCACCATCAACTTGATGCCGGGGACCGGCTTGTCGTGGTCATCGGTGACGCGCCCGAGGAACGCCGGGATCTCCGAGACGCGGACCTCGATCACCTCGGGCAGGGTCCTAGGAAGCTCCATCCCGACCGGTGGGTAGGGGAGGGCCTCCTTGGCCTCGTCTTGCATCCTGTCGATGCGCAGCGTGAAGGGGCCGTCGCCTTGCACCTCCCGCGAGGCAGCGCCGTTCGTGCCGCGGTGCGAGCCCCGGAGGTACCCGGCGTAATCCTCGATCCGCATGCGGAAGCGCGGGACGGGCTTGCCGTCGGGCAGGACGACGCGCACGGTCACCTGATGCCGCGGCGTCGGCTCGGCGGTCAGTTGCAGGTCGTCGCGCGGGGCTTGGACATCCTGCGCGAGGCGCACCTCACGCCCGCCCGTGGTCAACCAGAGCTCCACGGGCTGGCGCCCTTCGAGCTCGATCAGGAACGAGCCGTCCTCGTCCGTCCAGTCGGTGCCCAGGTTCACGTCGTCTTCGAAGTTCCTGTAGGCCTCGATGTGCTCGCCTTCCAGCGGCGTGCCGTCGGGTCGGCGCAGCACGCCGCGCAGGTGCCGGTCGTCGTCGAGCTGGAGCACGACCCCCGTGCGCGACTCGCCCGGCTGCAGATCCAGCAGCTCGACCTCGGCACCGCCGTCACGGTCCGCGCCCGCGCGTGCGCGTAGGCGAATCGCCCCGGGCGGCACGCGCTCGAGGCGGAAGGCACCCTTCTCGTCGGTCTCCGTCTCAGGAGCCCGTGCGAACCAGCTGTCGTCCTGCCACGTGGCCCAACGGACTTCGACGTCGGCTTCGGGCTCGGGCCGTCCGTCGCTCCATGTCACCGAGCCCTCGATCGTGGCGGGCTCCAGCAGCGTGAGCGTGACGTCGCCGCCGTCGGCGATGCGGATGGCCTTGCTCCATCGTCCGACCAGTCGCTCGTGGCTGGGGGCCAGGTGCAGGTCCCTGATCATGAGCGGGAAGCAGGCCAGCGAGAACGCCCCGTCGTCGCCGGTCTGGATGAGCGGCATCCGCTGCACCCATCCCGAGACCTCGCTGCCCAGGTCGCGCATGGCGCCCCACATGGGCGTCTTCACGTGTACGGCGGCACCGGCGACCGGCGCCCCCGCACCGTCGACGACCCGGCCGTTCAGCCTGGCACCTGGTGCGAGGCGGAGTTCGATGTGCGCTTCCGCGTCGGCTACGTCCACGGTCCCGCCGATCTCGGTGGCCTTCGCCCAGAGGGCCCGTCCCGGCGACCTGTTCGTGAACCGGCTCGGGGCGAAGAGCAGGCCGTACAGGGGATGCGTGTAGTCCTTGTGGAAGGTCAGCACCATCCAGCGTCCCGCCGGCACGCGAGCGAAGCGGAACGAGCCGTCCTTCGTGCTGAAGGCGACGCGCGGTTCGGATCCATCGGGCACACCCTCGTCGGGCCGCCGCAGCGCGAACAGCCGCACGCGGGCGATGCCTTCACCCGACGCCTCGTCGATCACGCGCCCGACGATCCCGCCGGTGGCCGGGGGAGCGGGCAGCTCGACCTGCGGCGCTTCCGCCTTGGCGTGGTCGCCGCGCCCCTTGAGTCCGGTGGCGTCGAGCGGATCCAGCGGCGCGTTCGTGCCGGGCGTCTCGACGTCCTCGGACGCGCGCGGCGCGACGGATGGCGCGTCGCCGGAGCACAGCAGCCAACCGAGCCCCGCCGCCAAGATGATCAGCAGGGTCCACATCCAGGCTCGCGACATGGCGTCAGCGTACTCGCAAGAAGGCGGTCCTCTCCGCTACCCTGGTCGCGCGCGGCCCGAGGCCGGGTTGCGGAGGAGATCCCATGCGTTCGTACACCGTCCTTGCGACCTTGATCCTCGCTCTCTCGGTACTCGGCCTCTCCGGGGTGATCCACGCACCCTCGACCCTGGCCGACGACGGCGGATCCAGATCCGGCCCCGGTGGCGCCGTGGCAGCGAAGAAGAAGCCCAAGACGGATCCGGCGCTCTTTGCCATCGGCGCCGTCAGCGCGAGCGACGTGTGGACGGCCTACATGTTCGTGGCCGTGACCGCGGACCACTTCGTCAAGGACGGCTACACGCGCAAGCAGGTCGAGCAGTTGTTGAAGTCACGCGTCGGCTTCAATGGGAAGGCTGTCGAGGCGCTCGAGAAGGTCGCGACCCAGGTCAAGATCACGTCCGGGGACAAGAATCACCTGCGCGGCCTGGTCGGCGCCTATCGGGCCCTTGATGCCTACAGCAAGTCCGTCCTGACCTACGCCGCCGACAAGAGCCGGGCCAACGCGCTAGCCTCGGAGGCCAAGCGCAAGGCCGCGTGGGCCAAGGTCCGGTCCGCGCTCGGCATCAAGTAGCAGGGCAAAACGACAGAAGGCCGGCTCGCGCCGGCCCTCGCCCCGCGCGCCGAACCGGCGCGCGTCATCTTCCTAGCCTCAGCACCCGCCGCTGCGGGGGAGCGTCCGGCGCGCCGCAGTGCGCTTGACGGGCGCGCGCTGGACGGAGGCAGGCTTGATCCGCTTCGTCGCTGCGCGGCGCGTCGTCTTTTTCGGCGCCGACGTGAGCGTCGTCAGGCCGGCGGACTCCAGGTCGTCATCGCGGAAGCTCACGGCGGGCTTGGCCCTCTGCGGCGTGCGGCGCGGCGCCGTGCGGGAGCGTGTCGGCGCCGCCCGGCGTGTCGTGTGCGTCCTCGGGGCGACGCGGCGAGCCGGGGCGCGGTACGTGCGGTTGAGGTCACGGTGGACCTTGGCGAGACGCGAGCGCATCTTGCCGAGCGTCACAGCGTGCTTCGTGAACTTGGCCATCAAGGAGGAGGCGCTGCGGATGTCACCCCGACGGATGGCCGACTGCGCGAGCTTGCGCAGCGAGTCCACGCTGCGAGCGTAGGAGGCGACGTCGGCCTCGACCGCGCGGACCTTGGCGCGGACGTCAGCCGGGATCCGGAGGCCACCGGCCTGCGCCTCGGAGGCGAAGCCGACCCAGCTCAGCGTGATGGCGAAGAAGGCGAAGAGCGGTGCGATGCGGGCCATGATGAACTCCTTGGTGCGGGGCCGTGCGGGCGACCGTCAGGCCGCGTTCACCGGGCATGTACGGATTCGTCCCTGCGTATCGCCCACGCCACGCCAGAAACCCTGGGAGCCGCGCGAGAGCCCCGTAGGCTGCGCCCTCAGCCCCGGAGCATCGATCCATGCCGTCCTTCGACCAGACCGACATCGTCCGCTTGTTCGTGTTCAGCCATCCGAACCACGAACTCGGCATGTTCGGGCTCCTCAGCCGCCCCCAGGCGCACCTGCTGGTGTTCTCCGATGGCGGCGGACCGCAGCGGGTTGAGCAGACGAAGCGAGGCCTGGAGCGCATCGGCATGCTCGGCCGCACCACCCTCTTGCCCCACCCCGAGACGCGCTTCTACGAGGCGCTCCTGGCTCGGGAGCGGACGTTCTTCGACGACCTCATCGCCCACGTGCGCGCGACAGTGGAGCGCGTCCAACCGACCGAGATCTACTGCGACGCGGTGGAGCTCTACAACCCGGGCCACGACATGACGCTACCCGTCGTGCGCGCGGCTCTCGGACCGAATCCGACGCAACGTCTGTTCGAGGTGCCGCTCATCCACAAGCGAGCGGACGACGAGGGCACGGGCTACCGGCTCCAGCAGACGCCACCGTCCCTAGCGAACCGCCGGCATGTCGTGGAACTCACACAAGCGGAGGTCGCCGTGAAGACGGCCGCACGCAGCGAGGTCTACTGCGACCTGCGGGCGCAGCTGGGCGACGACGTGATGGCCGCGCGCCAGGGCCAGCTCACACGCGAAGAGGTGATGGAGGCCCGCGAGCTTCCCCTCGAGCACCTGCCCTCGGATGTTGCGCTGCGCTACGAGGCGCGCGGCGCCCTGCTCAAGTCGCAGGGCGCATGCGACGAGGTCCTGACCTTGGAAGGCCACTGGCTGCCCATGGTCGAGACGCTCATCGCCGACGCCGGTGTGGCGGCGGGCTGAGGGCGCCAGCGATGCCCGACGCCGTCGCTGCGACCACACGCTTGCGCATTCTCGTGATGCCCGGTGCCTACCCGGTCGCGACGCAGCCGTGGATCTCGGGTCTGGCCGAGGGACTGCTGGAAGCCGGGCACAGGGTGGAGGTCCTCGCAACACCTAGCGACGCACCAGGGTCCAAGGCCGGACCCGAGGCGCGGCGCCTGCTCCAAGGTCTGCATCGCGTCCCGACCCGGCCCGCGAACATGCTCCGCCGGCTCCTTGCCTCCTTCGCGCTCCTGCGTGCGGCACCCCAGGGCGTCCGACCGAGGATCGTCCGGACGCTCTACCCGTGGCGTGGCGGGCTGCGCGGCACGCTCCTGCGCGACATCTTCTTGGCGGGAGCCGCGCCGCACGACGTGTTCTACGACATCATCCATGCGCACTTGGGCGTGAACGGCGTGCGTGCGAGCGTCTTGCTCGACGCTGGCCTGCTCCGCGGGCGACTCGTCGTGTCCTTCCACGGCAGCGATGCCACGCGTCCGCTCACGAGCCGGCGCGCGAAGCGCTACCGAAGACTCTTCGCGTGCGCAGCCCTGGTGACGGCCCCGTCCCGCTTCCTTGCCGACCGGCTTGAGGAGCTTGGTTGCCCGGCGCATAAGCTGATTGTGCAGCCGTCGGGTGTCGACCTCTCGCGGTTCGTGTTCCGAGCGCGACGTGAGCCCGAGGACGGCAGCGTTCGCATCCTGAGCGTCGGACGCCTCGCCGAACAGAAGGGGCACCGTATCGCCGTGGAGGCCGTGGCCGGTCTCCGTGTCCGCCGACCCAACGTGCGCTACGACATCGTCGGAGAGGGCTCGCAGCGCGAGCCGCTCGAAGCGCTGATCCGCGAGCGCGGCCTCGAGGCCCACGTTCGCCTGCTCGGCCAGCGATCCCATGCCGACGTGCACGCACGGCTCGAGGGAGCGCATGTGTTCCTGCAGCCGAGCGTGCGTGGACGTACGGGCTCGCGTGAGGCCTTGGGCGTCGCCGTCCTCGAGGCGCAGGCGTCAGGGGTCCCGGTGTTGGCGAGCGACCTCGGCGGGCTGCCCGAGGCGGTGACCCCGGAGGCGCTCGTTCCTGCCGGCGATGTGGAGGCTCTTCGCTGTCGATTGGACGCGCTGATCGGAGCACCCGACACGTGGGAGGCACGCGGGCGCGCGGGCTGCGACCTCGTCTCGAAGACATTCGATCAGCGCGCCCTCCTCGCGCGATGGCAGGAGCATTGCGTGCGACTTGCGCGCGGGTCGTAGGCTCCGGGCGTGCCTCATCGCGGGGAAAGCCGGTGCAGCGGGGCACCCGCGCCGTTTGGATCTCCATGAGGGCATGCATCGCAGGTCTGGGCGTGACGTTGGCGCTGGGCGCGGCGTTGGCGCTGGGGGCGTGCCGCGCCCGCCTCGCGGACGTCATGCCCGACCAACTCGATGCCGGCGCCGGCAGCACGTCGGCCGCACCCAAGCCCAAGGCGGCCACCTACGGCCCGGGTGCCCAGCCCGGAGGCGCGACCAAGCCGGGCGGCTTCGTACCGCGCGGCTCCATGCGCAACTTCTACGCCGGAGCGCGTGGTCGCCTTTGGTACTACATGAACAACTACTACTGGGTGCCGCCGAAGTCGCCGCCCCGCGGCCTCTGGATCAAGGCCGATGTCATCGAGAAGTTCAGCGACCTCCGCACGTGGCCCGATGGCAAAGCCGTCACCGGACCGGCGCCGAAGACGACCGTCGAGTATTGGGAGGTCGGCAAATCCGGTCGCACGGTGTGGGTCGACAACCACAAGGACTTCCTCCTGCTGGCCGACCACTACACGGCCGGCGCCATCTCCGTCGACGTCACGCTGACGCTCGGACGTCTGATGGTGAAGAACAAGAAGGAGCACTGGGCCTATCCCGAGGAGCCCTACATCCTCGAGGATCGCAACTACCGCAAGGACCGCGGCATTGGCGCTGCGCGCACGCGTTTCGAGCCGCTCGCCACGGAGGCGATCACGGTGTGGTCCTACACCGTGCCGTGGAACACGCACCCCCAGCGCCTCACCCGCAGCAACTGGAAGCGCATGAAGCTGCCCTCGTGGAAGCTGGTCGCGCGCACGCCGCCGCGTCCGGCGCCGGCCCGTCCCGCGACGCCGGTGACATCGGTCTCGCCAGGGCCGAGCTCCGGGCCGTAGGATCCACGGCATGAAGCACCGATCCCTCGCTTCCCTGTCCCTCGCTCTCCTGCTCGTTCTCGTGGGGTGCGGTGACGCGCCCACGAGGGACCCGGCCGTCGCGCTCTCGCCTGAAGCCGAAGGCTGGGTCGAGACGATGCTCACGTCCGAGGACAGTGACGAACGGATTGCGGCGCACAAGAAGCTGGCCGCACTCGGTGCGGTCGTCGTGCCCCGCATGATCGCGATCCTCGACGCGGACGCGGGCAACGAGGGGACCGGTGCCTGGGCGGCCGAGGTCTTGATCCTCCTCGGGCCGGCGGCCGAGCCCGCGGCCGCGGCGCTTGCGCAGCAGCTCATGGAGACGACCGTCTGCAACGCCACGACCGCGACGGCCCTTGCGGGGATCGGCAAGCCCGCGGTGCCGCACCTCATCCGAGCGCTCTCCGCCAAGATCCCCGCGGCGCGCCAGTGGGCGGCCGACGCGCTGGGGGACGTGGCGGAGCATGCCGGCGCTGCGACGCCTGCGCTGGTGGGGCTGCTCGACGACTCCAACGAGGGCGTGCGCAGTGCCGTGCTCTACGCGCTGCGCGATCTCGGACCAGCGGCGCATCCTCGCGCGACCGCTCCGCTGCTCGCCCTGCTGTCCAGCGACGACGAGGTGGTGCGCGCTGACGTCGTTGCTGCCCTGGCGGCGGCCGCGACGGACGCAGAGGTACGCAAGCGGCTCGAGGCCCTGGCGAAGGACGATCCGGATGACTACGTGCGCGAGTCGGCCCGCGAGGCGCTCCAGGGCGACTGAGGTAGCGTGTCCTCATGACAAGCGAAGACGTCGAGCGCATCCTCGCCGAGTTGACGGCCATCCAGGACGCGCCCGCGCTCGACGCGCTCTCTCTTCGGCGAGCCCGATCGCTGGTCGGCCACGCCGACAACGACGTCCGCTGGCAGGCCCTGATTGCCGTCGGGAATTGGATCTGGACCGACCCGGAGCCCGTCTGGGAGGTCGTGCTCGAACACGGCGAGAGCGAGGACGAGGACATGCGCACGGGTGTCGCCACGGTCCTCCTGGAGCATCTGCTGGAGCACCACTTCGACGCCTACTTCCCCCGCGTGCGCGAGCGCATCGAGGCGGGCGCGCCCCTGATGAAGGAGACGCTCGGCATGTGCGGGAGGTTCGGGCTCAGTCAGGACCGGTGGGCGGAGCTATGCCGCATGAGCGGCCAGGCGTGGAAGTTGGACTTGGGTTCGTAGACGCGGTCGGTGGCCCGAGTCCCGGTGGCCCGCGTCCCGGTGATCCCAACCCGGCACCGAGAGGCACAGCTGCGGTGACCGTGAACCTGGTGTGGTACGTCGGGACGAACTCTACTTCTTCTTGGCGGCGGCCTTGGCCTTCAGCGCGGCGACCTCGCCCTGGCGGGCGTAGTCGGCCGCGATGCCGAGGATGCGTGCCGCCTCCTGCGGAGCGTGGAAGCCCATCGAGTTCTCGGCGGCGATGAAGTCCAAACGCCACTGTGCCTTCCGCTGGAACTCCAGCGCCGGCTTGATCGCCTCGTCCGTGGCCCCGGCCTTGCGGGCATCGATGATGGCGTCGATCAGATCCATCAGCGCCGCGCCGCCGCGCTGCAGCAACTCGTGGTTGCGGCTCTGGATGCTGTCCACGCGAGCCTTCAGCTCCTTCTCGTCGACGTGGTGGCACACCTGGCATGCCCGATTGACGTTGAGGAGCGGGCTGCGCACCCAGTGGTCGCTGATCTTCGTGGCGCCCTCACGCATGTAGGGCATGTGGCAGTCGGCGCACGAGACGCCGCTGCGCGCGTGAATGCCCTGGCTCCACAGCTCGTACTCGGGGTGCTGCGCCTTCAGGATCGGCGCGCCCGTCTCCTTGTGCTTGTAGTCGTAGAGGCGCGTGCCGTCCTCGAAGCGAGTCGAGTCCCAGACCTTCTCCATGTCGTCGACGTTGAGCCCCTTCGCCCAGGGGAAGGTGAGCTTGAACTTGTCGGAGCAGTAGTACTCCACGTGGCACTGGCCGCAGACGAAGCTGCGCATCTCCTGGCGCGATGAGTCCTTGTTCGGATCGTAGGGCTTCTTGCGCGAGCCCTTGCGCCAGAGCTCGATCGAGGGGATATGCGGCACCTTGCCGTCGCCCGCGGCCAGCGCCTGGATGCCCTGGATGAAACCCGGACGTGTTACGCGCAGCATCATGGACTTGGGCTCGTGGCAATCGACGCAGGACACGGGATGCGCATGACCCTCGTCGTGCAGCATCTTGTTGAGGTCCTGGTACGTCATCTTGTGGGTCTTCTCGAAGCCCTTCATCGCGTCGCCGTCGCCCAGCTTGCGGTAGACGGGCATCAGCGAGGCATGGCAGTGCAGGCACGAGCCGGTCTGCTGCACCTTGTGGCGAGCCGTCTCCTCCTGGTCCTGGAGCATGTAGGCGTGACCGCGGCGGTCGCGGTAGTCGATCGAGAACGCGTAACCACGGAACATCCGCTCGAGCCACGGGTCGCGCTTGATCTTCTGGGCCGGCAGGGCCTCGCTACCGCCGTGGCCGCCGAAGCGCGTTCGGGTGCTGAGGGCCGTGCGCAGGTAGGCGTCGTATTGCTTGGGCCAGTTGACACCCCATACCGCCGGATCCGTCGTGTCTTCGGTCACCTCGTTCACACGGACGTAGGCTGTGCGCCCCTCGACCTTGCGCTCTGCGATGTTGGCGATAAGCATCGCGCCGCCGATGCCGACGGCCATCCCGAGTGCGAGGAGCAGAAGCGCCCTCCACGCGATGCCGCCACGGCTGCTGTTCGAGGGCGTCGGGTTCGAAGTCATCGGGTCTCCTGGCGGAGCTCGGCGTCCCTCATGGGACCACCGAGACCGGCCGTCGCGCCGTGGCCGGCGGAACGGTGGCAATGGGTACAGCGCATCGCATCGCCATCGTGGGACGATCCGCGCCGCGTGTCGTGCGTGAGCTCGTTGTGACAGCGGACACAGTTCTCCTGCAGGGTCTTCGCGTTGGCTTCCGTGATCCGGATCGGCTCGGCGAAGTTCTGCAGTGTGAAAGCGACCGAGTGGTTCCACCCGTTGCGCGCCTTCGAGATGTACTTCTCGGGGAAGGACAGCGGCAGGTGGCAATCGTTGCACGTGGCCACACCGTGATGGCTGGACTTCTGCCACGCGTCGAACTGCGGCCGCATGATGTGGCAGTTGAGGCACGCCTTCGGGTCGTTGCTCAGGTACGAGGCGCCCTCGGCATAGACGAAGGTGAATCCGGCCGCCCCGACGAGCACGCCGAAGAGGAGCACCAGGAGGCAGACTGTGCGATTCCGCATCGCGTGGTTCTTGCCCCCGCCCACGTCGCGCCCCTACGGCGCCACGGCCCTCTAGATAGGTCCGCAAGGGTACCGCGGTACCGAACCCGGTACTGAACCGGGTGCAGGTGCATCACAATTGTGATCGATCCGTGCCAGGTGATCTCTTGGTCGAGGCGGTTCGACGCTTCGCTGGCGCGTCCGTCCAGCGTCACCATGCACGTTGGCGGCTCGCAACAGGACTCGGTTCCCACCGCGCGTGACACCGACCGGCCCGGACGCAAGCCGGCCCGGCGGACGTGCGTCCGCCGGGCCAGAGGTGCCGTAGCTGCCCGAGTGCTAGCGGACCGTGCGGTAGCGGACGTCGGTGTGGTCCGTGGCGGCGTTTTCCTGGAACCAGACCAGCGTGCCCAGTCCCATGGCGTCGAGATGGACCGCGGGCGCCTCGGCAACGTCCCCGGGCGTCGTGTTCAAGAAGTCCACCGACCCGACGAGGCCGTCGGGCGCGATGTGCACGCCGGGCAGCGTGCGCGCGGCGCCACCCAAGGCGGTGTCCGGCTCGGTCCAGACGACCAGGCCGCCGCCACCGGGACCCGCCGCAACGGCGATGTCGTTGATCGTCTCCGTACCGGTGATCCTGCGCAGCAGGAGGTTGGGGACGACGGTGCCGTCGCGACGGACGAGGCCCGCCTTGAGCGTGTCCTCGGGATCCGTCGTCGTCTCCGTCCAGGTTGCGAGGAGTTCGCCACCGGGGGTGAGGGACACCTCCAGGTCGCCGCCGTCGACGCCGACGATCTGGGGCGCCGAGAGCAGGATCGGCTCGATGGCCCCGGTCGCCGGGACGTAGCGCACAGCGCGGACGTAGCCGACGTCACTGGCGTCCTCCACGAGGGAGTAGACCGCGTAGAACCGGTTGTCGGCCGTCACGTACATGCCGTAGTCGCTCAGCTCGCCGCGATCGGCGCTGACCGGAACGGGCGCCTGCCAACCGGGGTTCGGCTCGCCGCTCGGCACGTAGGTGGCCAGGTGGGGGACCTCCTCGTAGCTGGTAGGACCGTCGTTCTGCGCCAGCAGTGCGACAGTCGTGCCGTTCGGCGCGACCGCGAGTCCGCGCATCCAGCAGGAGCGGGCGCTGAAGGTCTCGAGCAGGTGCTGGCTCTGCCAACCCGTGCCTGCCTCGTAGTAGGCGGCGTAGGCGCTGGTCACGCCGGTTGCATCGAGTTGCTGCCAGCTTACGGCAGCATCGCCGCGGGCGTTGGCGCGCACGAACATCGTCCCCGCGCTGCCCACTTCGTCGTCGAAGTAGGCGTAGTCCTCGAGGACACCGGCGGCGGTGCGTCGGCGTGCGCCCACGCGGGTGTCGCCCGTGTTCGTGTCCATCTCCTGCCAGCCGAAGAACGCGTTGCCATCGTCGTCGATCGCCACGCGCGGCGTGCCCATCGTGCGGCCCGACCAGGACTGAAAGAGGCCGACGTTGCTCCAGTCGTCGGTGGCGCGGTCGTAGACCATGTAGTAGCCCAGGTCGCCGTTGCTGTTCGCGCGCTTCCACGCCCAGACGGCGTCACCGCGCGCATTGACGGCAACGCTCTGCTCACCGAATCTCTCGCCGTTGACCTGCACGAGGGGCTTGCGTGCCTCGAAGTCCTCGCCGGCGGGCTTGAAGCGCGCGCTGTACTCGGTGTTGCCGGTGCTACGCACCACGCCGTAGAGCGCGATGCCGTTGCCGTTGGGATGCGCCTTCACGATGGACGTGACGGCGGTATCCGAGACGGTCTCGAGGTACTTCGCATCCTCGAACGCCGGTGCGCGCGTCTCGAAGCCGAAGGCGAAGGACTCGGCGCTGTGGCCGCCCGCGGCCAGCGGAAGGCCAGGCATCAGATCGACCGTGTGCTCGGAGCCAATGGGAAGCCCACTCGTGGGTACGAAGGTGAGGCGCCGCGTGGCGTCGTTGTAGCTCCACGTGCCCGCGACCGGGCCGCCGGAGGTGCGGACGCCGAGGTGGCTCGCCAGGTCGGCCGCCGGATCGATGTCCACGGAGACGTCGATCCGGATCTCTGAGGACTCCATGACGTCTTGGGCGTTGTCCGCCGGGTAGGTCGCGAGGACTTCCAGCGGGGGAACGACGGGCGCCGCTCCACCGCCGCCTCCGCCGCAGGCGGCGAGGCAGAGGGTGAGCGAGAGGAGGGCGAGCAGGTTGTAGAGGGTGCGGGAGGGCATCGGTCTTCTCCGAAGGGGGTGTTGCCCCGTGAACTCCCGAGAAGCTGATCCTGCGGACTGGGAATCGAAGACCGTCGACCGCACGAGGATCACCAAGGGCTCGAAGCTCCCACACGACCTGCGGTCGTGGGGGTCCCGTCATCAGCTACGAACGCGAGCGCGCGCTCGCCGGCTCGCACACTGGCTCGTGCGCCCCACACGGTGGCCCCGGATGGCAGCGGGGTTGAGAAGGACTCGCCAACTCGGGTGCTAGCTCGCACGCGCTCTACGGAGGTCGGGAGTTGGCAGGCCAAAAATGGAACGGGCCCCGTCCGTCAGGACGGGGCCCGTAAGTGGTCGGGGCGAGAAGATTCGAACTTCCGACCTCCTGCTCCCGAAGCCCGGTGGCCATGTGAAGCGGGTGCGAGGGACAGGGCTCTGGGGGCGTTGGCGGTTTCACCTGGCCAACTGCCTGGCCACATTGTGCGCCGTTCGATGCCGCTCGTTGCTGTACGCGGCGACCCGATACATGCACTGTCGCCACCGCCATCCGGGCGAGCATGCGACGCCTAGGGAAGCCGAACGGGGAGCCCCTCGCGGATCGTGCGGACGAACCGGCGCCCTGCAATCTCGTACTCGATGATCAGGTCCTTCGTGATTCCGGGGAGCGGATCGCCTGCTAGTTCGTTGGTTGCCCGCGCACGAAGGCTGCCGCCTTCGACGAGCCTCCGAAGCACCTTCGTCACATCTACGATCTTGCCGCGTGCGCCGTAGAGGGCGCTCCGAACGACCAGCGTCGCTCCCGCGTCCGCATCCAAAGTAGCGAGCCGCCTATGCGCGGCCTCGCGCACCCAGGGATCAGCGTGGGTTTCGGCCATCTGTTCGACGAGCCGCTTCAGCCTGTCGCTCTGCCGCAGCGCGGCTTCTTCCTTCTCTAGGATGTACCGCGCAAGTCCAGACGCCACGGTTTGCGCCTCCAGTGCTGCTTCTGCGAGAGCGGCACGCCCAGCAGCGTCCGCGCCGGTCGAGAGGAGCCCGTATGTCTCGGCGGAGAGTTCCCCTCGGCGCGCTGCTGCCAGGGCGAGCGCACGTCCCTCCCCGCCAAAGCGCGGCAGGATCGCCAGTGCGGTGTGCTGCATGAGCGGGTCGCGGGTCCGCATGAGAGCCTCAAGATCCCGGCTGATCCGAGGGCGCGCGTCGGCATCGGAGGAGAGTGCCGCCAGCGCGGCAGCCGCATGAACCCCTCGCGTCGGATCACGGGCGAGCCTCAACAACTCGTCGATAGGTGAAGGTGCAACCCGCAGAGCCCATCCGATTCCGCGACGAACCTCAGCAAGGTCGCGTGATCCCAGCCACGCCGAAACCTCATCGGCGTCCGGCTCGGGGCCGGTGGCCGCAGCAGCACACGCCTCCAAGACAAGGCGCACGGCACTCGACAATGACGACTGCGTGGGCAGCGCCACCAAGCGCGCCTTGCCCCGGCGAGAGGCCTCGTCAGCCGTAGTGAAGTTACCTACTGAGGGGGGGGCGACCTCCGTGGCCGCGCCGCGCGGGCTGTTGCCCGTGAGCCCAGGACTATCTGGAACGAGCGATGGGGCGTCAGATCCGCGTTCCGGCGCCCGGGCTTCCAGGGGCGGAGCAGGATTGTCGCCTCGTGACAACAGGCTGGTGAGAACTGCCCCCGCAAGAACTCCACAGCCAAACCAGATGAGACCGTACCGCATAGGAGAATGCTACTGGGTCACATGGGGCGTGGTCTGCAACCTGTGCCTGCGAGACGCCAGCGCCGGGGCTAGGGACCTCGGACCCGCCCAGTCGGGGCGATGACCACCTCCCGCCTCCTCGCCCTCGTCGGCGCCCCCCGCGTCTTGGCTGTCGTGCAACAAGTCTCGACCGCATGGATTGCCACCGTCCTTAGGACATCGCGCTAGGATGATCTTGATGTCGCATCGCCATCCGGCGGGGCGACGGAGGAACGAGCATGGGGTGGGACCAAGTTCTCGCACAAGTCGGCGTGGCTGGAGCGGCAGTCGCCGCGTTCGCATGGGTTGCGCGATCTTGGATCACGAGCAGCTTCGAAAAGGGCATTGAAACGCACAAGGCCCAACTCCGGCGCGAGGTAGATGTCGCGATCGAGCGACTTCGCCTTCACGATCCGGCGCGAACCGAGGTGCACAAGCGCCTGTTCGTCTCCAGCGGGAGCGAGTTGACGCAGAAGATCTTGCTCGTGATATGCGAGCGGCAGCCGCGAAGGTAGCCTCCGTCCACGAACAAGTACTTCGTTGTCGGCGGCGATCCGCCACCGCCGGACATCAGGGCCATCGAAGCCTCCAGAACG
This sequence comes from Planctomycetota bacterium, assembly GCA_029259775.1. Classification (GTDB taxonomy): domain Bacteria; phylum Planctomycetota; class PLA2; order PLA2; family JAEUHO01; genus JAHEIK01. The sequence continues at coordinate 73,360 of JAJDEN010000026.1, forward strand.
CGAACGGTGGAGTATCGCGCGAAACAGGGACGCCACCGTTCCCCGTGGATCGTGACGCTCCCTGGCCAATCTCCTGGCCACCCTTGCGCCCGTTCGATGCACCCCGATGCCGCTCGTTGCCGCGACCGGATGCGCCGTGTCCGCACGCTCCCAAGAAACCGGAGCGGACTCTCGGTCCATTGCCGGGCTGCCCGAAAATGCTCAACCATATGGTTGACAGTTGCGGGCTGGGTCGAGATACTCCGCCGCATGGTTTCAGCTACAGCACCGGCTCTCGATGCCACCTTCCATGCACTTGCGCACCCGACGCGACGGGCAATGCTCGCAATGCTGGCGGACGGGCAGGAGTACACAGTTGGCGAGCTGGCCGCTCCTTTCGACGTCTCGCTCGCGGCTTCTTCCAAGCACCTGGTCGTGCTGGAGAAGGCCCGCCTGGTTCGCCGCAAGAAGCGAGGTCGAACTCATGCCTGCAGGCTCAATGCGAAGCCGCTGAAGCTCGTGATGGATTGGACCGAGGGGTTCAGCGCGACGTGGAAGCGCAACTTCGCGCAACTCGATGGCGTGCTGACGGAGCTGAAGGCTGCATCGACGAGGGCCAAGCGCAAACGCAAGGAAGCGAATCGGAAATGAACCACGCTGAGTCTCTGACAGTGAGCGCGCACGGCGAACGGGAGATCGTAATCATGCGGCGCTTTGACGCCGCTTGTGCCGACGTGTTCGACGCCATGACGCGCGCTGAACTCTTGAGGAGTTGGTTGACTGGCCCGCCGAGCTGGTCAGTGACCGAGTGCGAGAGTGATCTCTGCGTCGGTGGGAGGTACCGGATGGAGTGGCAGGGGGCCGACGATGCTCAGATGGCGATGAGCGGCGCGTACCAAGAAGTCGCGCCGCCGCTGCGACTTGTACGCACGCAGACCTTCGAGTTCGGCTGTGAGCCACAGGCGGGCCAGCAACTTGAGACGCTGGTCCTCACGCCGGTCGATGACGGCGCGGCAACGGAGTTGCGGCTTACCGTGCAGTACCCCAGCAAGGAGGCTCGTGACGGAGCGCTCGCCTCCGGGATGGAGCAGGGAGTGGCTGAGAGCTACGCGGGCCTCGACCGCGCACTTGACGAGGCGAAGTGAGCGCGAAGCCCACGCAGGCCGGTGGTCCCGTGCCAATCCGCGAGGTGCTCGCTTGGCTTGTGACCGGAGACTCATGAAGAACGACGACGAGACCAAGATTCGCGCTCTGCTGGAAAACTGGACCAGCGCGACGAAGACGGGAAGGCACCACGATGTTCTCGCCCATCATGCGAAGGACGTTGTGATTTATGACGTGTTGCCGCCGCTGCGATACACGTCGGCGGCTGAGTACAGAGCAAGCTGGGACGAGTGGCAACCCGATGGACAGGGAGAAATGAGGTTCGAGCTTGAGGACCTGAGCGTCATCTCAGGTGGAGATACCGCGTTTGCGTATGGAGTCCTTCAGTGTGGAGGCAACCTGCCAGACGGCGTAGAGTTCCGAGATACTGTTCGGGCAACCTTCTGTTTCAAGAAGGTCAGCAATGCCTGGGTCGTCGTCCATCAGCACATATCCAAGCCCTTTATCCGAGGTTAGTTATCACGACCGCCCGTGTCGCCTAACCGGTCGCTCACGCGGAGGCGCGCGGCGACAGCGTCCTGCGGCGGGGATTGTGCCGCGCCGCTGGTCGTGTTCCCCTGGTCGGGGCGCAGCAGGTAGTCACCTGCGGTTGGGCGGGACCTTCGCCGGTTCCTTGCCACCGACCGACGCGACGTGGTGCGTCACAAGACTCCGAGATTCTCGATGAGGAGGGCGTGTGAGTCAGTTGTACGGATGGCGACCGCTTGAGAGCGGACGCGCTCCGCAATACCTGTGAGCCCCCGACCAATCTGGCCACCTGCCTGGCCACCTTCACGCCCGTTCGATGCATCCGGATGCCGTTCGTTGCCGCGTTGGCCTCGGGGGCGCGGCTCGTCGAAACGGGGCAATCCGCCCACAGACATGGAGAGAGCCCGGAAGGCTGGTACCTCCCGGGCTCTCAAGTGGTCGGGGCGAGAAGATTCGAACTTCCGACCTCCTGCTCCCGAAGCAGGCGCGCTACCAAGCTGCGCTACGCCCCGACATGGCGTTCAATCGGGGGGTGAGTCTACCCGCCCGGGGCGCGAGACAGACCAATTGGGGACCCGCACTTTCCATCGCCCGTAAAGGGCGGAACTTCCCGGGCTGGATGTCAGGGTGGCATGACCCCGCGTGCCTCGGACGGGGTATCCTCACGCCACATGGACGACCCCAGGACCCGCGCACGCGACTATCTCGATCGGCGTACCGCCATCGCCATGCTCGCCACTGTGGATCCGCGCGGCAATCCAGAGGTCGCCCTCCTCATCGCCGCCGGCCAGATCGATGACGATCACGTCGCCGGGGGCGAAGAGAAAGACGTCGCAGGCGACACGTTCCGCAACCTGCGCCAGAACCCGCGCGCCACCATCGTCATCCTCGATCCGATCATGGATCCCCGCGCCCGGGACGGCGTACGCCTCACCGTCGAGTTCCTCGGCGCGGAAGAAGACGGCGACGAACTCGGCGCCCTCCGCGCCTGGCTTCAGAGCTTCGCACCCGGTCGCGAAGTCGTCAGGCGCCTGCTCTTCAAGGTGCTGACTGTCGAGAACTACCGCCCGCGCGACGACGGACCCGTCTTGCTGCAGTAGCCGTCGCGCCGGAGGAGCAGCCGGCACGCCGAGGACTAGGCGTCGTCGTCGCCCTTGCGCACGAAGGCCTTGCGCAAGCGGATCTCGTTGCCGGTCTCGTTCCACGAGACCTCGTCCATGTAGTGACAGATCAGCGTGATGCCGCGACCATGAAGCGCCGTCGTGGCAGCCGGCGGACGCGCCACATGTCCCTCGTGATCGAAGCCCGGGCCCTCATCACGGATGGAGTACACCGCGCAGTCCTGCTGGTACTCGACCTGCACGAAGATGTGCCGCGCCGCCAGCTTGGGATCCTTCAGGCGCTTCTTCACCAACTTCAGGATGCCCTCCGGCTCCTGCAGCACACGCGTCTTCTCGTCGTAGGAGATCTCGAGGTTGCCGTGCTCGTAGGCGTTGGCCAACGCCTCGTAGAGCGCAAGCTTGATCTCCGTGATCGGCACGTCGTAGCCGGGGTAGCCGTACTGCAGTTCACGCCCCAGGTAGGCGACCACCTTCGACAAGATGCCCGTGCCGCTCTGGAAGCTGAGGCTCGTCGCGCGACGATCCACCAGGTCGAGCACGTCATGGATGTCAGCCTGCTCCTCGATTGCCTTGTAGATCTGGTCGAGGACGAACTGGATCTCCTCGCGGTCGAACGGCTTGCGAAGCAGGTTGACCGCGCCGAGGGAGAGCGCTCGCTCCGTCGTCTCGGGATCCGTCGTCGAGGACACGATCACGACCGGCACCGAAGGATCGTGATCGCGGATGCGCGAGAGCGCCGCGAGCCCGCCCAGCCTCGGCATGTTGAGATCGAGGATGATCAGATCCGGCACGACCGAGCGGGCCGCGGCCACGCCTTCCTCACCGTCGACGGCCTCCACGACCTCGAAACCGCGTTGCTCGGCAAGCCGACGCAGGAGCAGACGCGTCTCCGCGTCGTCGTCCGTAATCAGCGCCCGCGGCCGGCTTCGTCGTCGCTCGGTGATGGGACCATCCTCCGTCGGGCGGGTTCTCGCAGCCTGAGATACCGCCTCAGCCGCTCCGCGTGAAGGCATTCCATGCGCGCAGCCGTTCTCGAGGGGTACAAGCGCCCGCCGTCCCGCGTATTCTCAGCGCCCGGCGGGGCCACCGCCATCAGGCCTGGGGAGGCCCCACGTGAGCGAGGAGCAGGTCCGGATCGCTTGTCCCGCATGCGGGAAGCGCTTCAGTCTGAGCCCCGGCTCCGTCCCCGAGGGGGGGCGCGGCAAGAGCAGCCGCTGCAACGGCTGCGGCACGCCCTTCGTCGTCTTGCGCGAGGCCGGTGAGGTCCGCGCGGAAGCGGCCCCGGCCGCGAGACCTCCGCCCGCCCCCGCCGCGGAGCCCCCCGCGGCGGCGAGCGCGCCCAAGCGCGCACGCCGGAAGCCGCGCGGCGAGCGCAAGCCCGCGGCCGACCGGTCGCGCCGGCGCCCGCCCTCGGGTCAGAGCAGCGGCCTCAGCACCACCGGCCCGATCGAGGCACCGCTCCCGCCCAGCGGCGATACGGGCACACCCTTCGGCATCGGGGACCGCGTCGGGCGCTACGAGATCGAAGGCGTGCTCGCGCGCGGCGGTATGGGCAGCCTCTTCAAGGCCTACGACCCCGCCGGCAATCGCCACGTCGCGCTCAAGGTGCTCGTGAGCACGGCAACCGAGCTCGACAAGCTGCGCTTCCAGCGCGAGATCCAGGTGCAGGGCAACGTCCAACACCCGCACATCATGCCCATCTTCGACTCCGGCATGATCGGCCAGACGCGCTACTACACAATGGAACTGCTCAAGGACCCCGTCGACCTCGTCGAGCTGACCGAGCTCGCACGTTCGGGCGAAGCGACCAAGGACCCCAAGCTGCGGCCCGTCGGCACGCTCGAGGGCCTCGTGCGCGGCGTGATGGTGCCCGTTTGCCAGGCCATCCACCACGCCAACGTGAACGAAGGCGTGCTGCACCGCGACCTCAAGCCGGGCAACGTCTTGCTCGATCGAGGCGGCCTCCGGCCCTTCGTGATCGACTTCGGCGTCGCGGGCATGCTCGACAAGAAGAACGCACGGCTTGCGCATCTCGACACGGAGCTGCCCGTCCCGCTGTCCGGCAAGGGCGTCAGCATCACCGGCACCCTGGTGTTCATGCCGCCCGAGCAGGCGCGCGGGCAGGCCGATCGCCGCGGCGATGTGTGGGCGCTGGGTTCGATCCTGCACTACCTCGTGACGGGCGAGCCGCCGCTGCTTGGCGCCATCCGGCCTGTGGTCTCCAAGCAAGAGCGCATCGACGGTCTGAAGATGCTGATCGAGCAGTCCCACGCGGAGGGCCGCCACTGGGAAGTGCAGGAGTTCAAGGCGAAGCTCGCCGACATCGAATCGGGACGTGAGCGCACGCTCGAGCAGCTGCGGCACGACGTGCTGAAGGGGCGCTACCAGGCCCGCCCGCCCGCCATGCCGCGCGCCCTCGACGCGATCATCAGCAAGGCGATGGCGCCCGATCCCACGAAGCGCTATCGGCATGCCATGGAGCTGCACGACGACCTGCTCGCATGGCTGGAGGGCCGTACGGTCACGGCGATGGTGCGCAGCTCGGGCGCGGCCGTGGGCACCCTCTACCGCAGCAAGGTGTTCCTGCGCCGGCAGAAGGCGATGCTGGCGATCCTCGTAGGCCTCGCGCTGATCACCTACGCCGCGGTGACGTACTGGCCGACGGATGCGGGGGTGGATCACGCCGCTCTGGCGCAGGCGAGCATGGACGAGGCGCTGGGCCACGAGCAGGCGGATCGCCGCGGCGCCGCGCGCACGGCCGCACGGGAGGCCTTGCGGCACGACCCCGAGCGCGGTGACGCCTTCGAGCTCATGGCGCGCTTGGATGCCGCCGAGCTCTTCTGGACGAGCGTGCGCCGCGCGCGCGCGCTCCGAGACAGAGCGAACGCGGCGTTCGACGCGGGTGACGCTTCGACCGGCATCCGCCGTCAAGCGGCCCTCGCCGAGGTGCTTCAGACCCGTATCCTGCCCACCCTCGATCCCGCGAAGGAGGAACTGCAGGCGGAGATGGCCCAGCTCATGGAGTTCGCCTCCGGCGTGCAGCCCCTGCGCGCGCCTGGCGCACCGACGGGGTCGCACTTCACGATCTTCCCGGTCGAGGGCGCCGCGGGCGTGATCCTCTGGGGCCAGGGCATCGTGCTGCCCGCGACCGAGGCCGGCCTCTCCGAGAAGGCGCGCGTCATGCCGGGTGCTTGGATCCTGCGCGTGCGCCGTGGGCCTGGCGAGGTGTTCGTACCGTTCGCGGCCGCGCCGGGCGGCGCCGGTGTCACCGTGACCTGTCCCTACGATCCGGCCAAGCTCGACGCGCGCTCGGTCTACGTGGGCTCCGGTCCAACGCGCGGTCCGGGACGCCCGCAGGCGTCGGGCGCGCTGCTCTGGGACCGCACCGAAGTCACGATGGCGGAGTACGCGGGCTTCCTCGCCACGCTCACGCCGGAGGAGCAGCGCCGGCGCGTGCCGCGGCGCGCGGGATCGCTGGGGGCGCTGGGCGAGCCGCTGTGGGATCGCTCGGGCACGAGCTTCCAGCCGCCCTCGGGCGCGCTGCGGCGTCCCGTCGAGGGCGTCTCGCTCTACGACGCCAAGGCCTATGCCGCCTACGCGAAGAAGCGCCTGCCGAGTGCCGCCGAGTGGGCGTGGGCCGCGAGCGGGCCCGACGGCCGCGTCTCGGCGATGGGCGGGCTACGCGACCTGCTGGCCGGCGGCGCGCATGTCGACCGCCCGCTGGCCGGCGCGACGGACATCCGCTCCGTCGAGGGCGATCGGAGTCCCTTTGGCGTCTACGACATGGCCGGAAACGTGGCGGAGTTCACGTCGACGCTGGGGACGCTCCGCGGGGAGAACGGGTGGTTCGTGATGGGCGGCTCCTACCTCGGCCCGCCTGCGGATGCGCTCGTGCAGGACGCCCGTCTGGTCGCTGGGTGGATGCCACGGCAGGGCGTCGGCATCCGCTGTGTCCGCGAGGCGCGCTAGCGCGCCTCGCGGCGTTCGGCCGTCGTCAGCACCCGCGTAGGGGCGAGGTGGATTGGAAGGAGGGGCTCGCAGCCCCTCCTTGCCGGAGCGGCGGACGCGGCAGAGCCGCGCGCCGCGACGAACAGGCCGCGCGGGAGCGCGGAACGCCAACCAGCTGCCTGCCTGCGGGATCGCGCGTCACGTGGCGGGGCCTTGTGTCCGTGTCCGTGTCCGAGTCCGTGTCCGTGTCCGTGTCCGTGTCCGTGTCCGTGTGCGTGAGAGGTAGTGAGAGGTCGTGCTCGTGTTGCTCGTGCAAGTGTGGGTGCGCTAGGGGGCGTGGGAGGTGGGCTGGGAGTGGGCGTGCAAAAAGGCGCGAGGCCGGGATTGCTCCCGGCCTCGCAAGGGTTCCGAACAGAACGGGCGCGACCTAGAGGATGCTGAGCACCTCGTTGATCATGTCGCCCGAAGCGCGGTAGTTGATGTCCCGGCCGATCATCGACAAGGACGGCGTCCAGGCGAGGTCGCCCACGATGCCCAGACCCGCGCACGCCAGCGCACGCGTCAAGTCCTGCTCACGGACGTTCTTCAGAAGCTTGATGAGTGGAGCCACAGCGCGCTCGTCACCGACCTTCGCCAACGCCACGACAACCTGGCCCTTCGCGCTCTGGCTGCGGGCACGCAGGAGCTCTTCCTGAAGCACCTTCACCGCCTCGCGGTCGCTCAGCATGCCGAGCGCCGACGCCGTCGCACGACGCAGCTTCTCCGAGCGACGCTCGCGAAGCGCCTTGCGGATCGCGACGAGGACCCTCTTCTGGTTGTTGCCGATGTGGCCCAGTCCGATGGCCGCGTAGCCGCGCAGCTCGTCATCCTCGCGCGAGTCGTTCACGATCTCGATCAGATCGCTCATGCTCGTCGAGTCCCGGGCGAGGCCCAGCGACACCGCGAACGCGGCACGGGAACGAGCCGCGTTCTTCTTGGTCCGCAAGCCGTTGCGCAGCACCTCGCGTGCGCGCGCCTGGTACTCGCCGTAGAGCCGTACCGTGGTCTCCTCTCCGATCGCGCGGCAGGCTACGCCCAGCGCGAGCGCGCCGTAGGGACGCGAGCCGAACGAACCACTCTCCGTCACCTTGATGAGCCAGTCACCGATCTTGCTGCCGCCGAGCACGTCCGTTTCCTCCGCCTTCACATCAGCGGCGATCAGGTAGGCGACGCTCATCACGGCGAAGTTGCGCGCCGTCAGGTCGCGGATCTTCTTCGAGTCCACACCCTGCTGCAACTCCTTGGCGAGTTCCAGGCGCGTGGCCGAGGTGCAACGCGCACCGAGCTTGCCCACGGCGATTGCCGCGGAGCGCAGTACGTTCAGGCTCGTGCGACGCGACGACAGCACGCGGCGGAGCACGTGCAGGTCCACGTCCTTGTCACCCACACGCCCGAGGGCCTGGGCGGCGTAGCTCGCCACGTAGGCGGGCACCTTCTGCTTGCAGAGGGTCCCCTTGGTGACGCACGTACGCAGGATGCTGAAGTGCTCGGGCGTGATGGTGTCGCGGTGCTGGAGGCTGACCGCGTTGAGGAGCGCCACCGGGAGGTCCGGGTGCTCGTAGTTGGCCTGCATCAGCTCGAACAGACGCGCCGTCGTCGCGACCGCGTGGCTCGCCGTGCCGGTGCCCGAGGGCTGATCACCGAGCATGCCGATCGACAGCGCCGCGAAACCGCGCTCGCGGGCGCGAAGCTTGTCGTTCGAGAACATGTCGAAGAGGACCTCGCGCACCTTGTCGAGGCTCGCGCCGTCGAACTGGTCGTCGGTGACCTCGCGGCGGAGGAGACCCAGGGCCAGCGCGGCGGACTCACGTGTGATGCCGTCCTTGCTGTTCAAGCCCTTGGTGAGCAGCTCGATGTGCACGGGGTTGTCCGTGATCTTGGCCAACGCGATGTAGGCGGCGGACTCGGTGTCCTGGTGCTTGGCGTTCGCGGGATTCATCGTCCACAGCAAGGCCGGGATGATGTGCGAGTTGACCGCGGCGCGGATCGCGTGCCGGCTGGCGTTGCGCGCGCCGGCGTTGGACTTCGAGAGGGTACCGAAGATGTGGTTCGAGCCCTGGAACTTGTAGATGCCGCGCTTGACCTGCTGCAGCACGTCCTTGTTGTACTCGTACCAGAACATCCAGCTGTCGGCTGTGATGCTGGAGTTGCGCGTCGGGCGCTTCGTGTCCCCGCCCCTGAAGGGGTCGGTCGCCGGCGCCGGGGGCTGGCCGCCGTCGGGCGTGACCGGTGTCGGGGTCTTGCCGGGCCTGCCATCGGGCGTCGTCGGTGTCGTGGGCTGACCGGTCGGCGGCGGGGGGCTCGGGGGCGTGGGGTCGAGGGGTTCCTTCAGGCCCGGCGGCAGTGCGCCTCCGGGGCCGCGGTATTGACCGCCATGCGCGAAGGCCTCGGTCGCTCCGATCGGGAGCGCGAGCGCCGCGAACAGCATCCACATCGTTGTCTTACGCATCGTTCTGTACCTCGTTCATCTCCGGCCGCGGCGAGCCGGACTGGTGCCTGCCGCGACCGAGTAGAAGCACGTCCGGGGCCCTTCGCGCCGGGCGGGGCGCGCGGGAGACGGAGCGGTCCCCCCGGCGGGTCACCTGTCCCCGGAGCGGGACGGGGGAATCGCCCAGGTGGTGTGCGTACGGCACGGAGAGGGGCGTTGGCCGAGCACCAGGGCGCTACGTGCCCGTAGCGCATCGGCACGCGTGGAAACGGCCCGTCCACGCTGCGGGGCGCGAGCCGGCAACGCGCGGCGCAGCAGGCAGAGCCCGGAGCCGCGCGGCAAAACGAACGAAGGCCGGCCTCTTGCGAGGCCGGCCTTCTGATGAAGCGTGAGGCGTGAAGCGCTCTGCGAGATATCTCAGCTAGATATCTCTGCTAGATGTCTCTGCTAGATAAGCGAGAGGACCTCGTTGATCGCGTCGGTCGACGCGCGGTAGTTCACGTCCAAGCTGATGCGCGAGAGCGAGGGCAGCCACTCGAGGTCGCCGATGACGCCGAGGCCGGCGCAGGCGAGAGCACGAGTGAGGTCCTGCTCCTTGGTGCTCTTGAGCAGAGCGACGAGGGGATCTACCGCGCGAGCATCGCCAATCTTGGCGAGCGCGAGGACGACCTGGCCCTTGACGTTCTGGCTCTTGGCACGCTTCAGCTCATCGAGAAGGAGCTTCACACCATCCTTGTCCTGCAAGAGGCCAAGGGCGGTCGCGGTCTGCTGACGCAACTCCTCCGAGCGACGCTCCTTGAGCGCTTCGCGGATGGGGTTGAGCACGTCACGCGTAGCCTGGCCGATGAGGCCAAGGGCGAGCGCGGCGTAACCACGGAACTCCGTGTCTTCCTTCTTGTTGCCGATGATCTTGACGAGCGCCTTGACCGAGGACATGTCCTTGATGATGCCCAGCGATGTCGCGAACGCGGCACGGCCGCGCTTGTCGAGCTTCTTCGAGTGAAGACCGTTGCGCAGCACCTCGAGGGACTTCGAGCGGAACTCGCCGTAGACGGGAACCGTAGTCTCGTCTGTGATGGCGGCGCCGACCAGGCCGAGCGCGAGCGCACCGAAGGGGCGCTGGATGTACTTGCCATCCTCAGCCATATCGAGCAGGAACTCACGCACCTTCGTGCCACCGACGACGTCGGTCTTGCCCTGCTTGACGTCAGCGATGATGAGATCGCTGAGGCTGATGATCGCGAAGTTCTTCGTGCTCGGGTCCTTGAGCTTGCTCATGGAGTCGAGCAAGGTCTTGGCGACGGCGACACGGTCCTCACCACTGACGAGACGACCGAGCTGACCCAGGCCGATGGCGCAGGAGCGACGGACGTTCTTGTCCTTGATACGGCGGTTCGTCAGCGCGCGCTGCATGACCATGAGGTCCTTGGCAGTGCCGATACGACCCAACGTGAGGGCGGCGTACCCCTGGTGCAGCGACTGGACGTCGAGGCGACCGAAGCGGCCCTTCGTGACACAGTTGCGCAGGAGGTCGCGCTGACCGTCCGTGATCGACGGGGGCGGCTGCAGGCCGATGGCCATGAGCAGCGAGATCATCAGGTCCGGGTGACCGTACTTCGCCTTGGCAAGCGTGAAGAGGCGCTCGGTCGTGGCAGCGTGGCCCGAGTAGGAGCCGGAGCCGCTGGGCTGGTCGCCCAGGAGACCGATGGCCATCGCGGCGAACGCTCGCGTACGGGCCTGGTACTTGTCGTCTGCGTCCTCGAAGATACCGAAGAGGAAGTCACGAACCTTGTCGAGCTCGCCAGCATCGAACTGCTGGCTCGGCTCGGCGCGACGCAGCATGCCGAGACCGATCGCAGCCGACTCCTGCACGATGAGGTCGTGCTTGAGCTTCGGGTCGAGACCCTTCTGGATCAGCTCGATCTGAGCGGGGTCCTTCGCCATCTTGGCGAGCGCGATGTACGAAGCGGACTCGGTATCCTGGTGCTTCGAGTTCTTCGGGTCCATGGCCCACAGGAGGGCGGGGACGACCGTGGTCTCGACCTTCGCGCGAATGTCGTGCGTCGCGTCGGAGCGGTTCGAGCGGTTCTTGCCGCCGATCTGGAATAGCGGGTTCTCCGAGGAGACGCGCGTGTAAAGCGCCTTCTTCAGGTTCTCGATGTCCGCCTTGTTGCTGTGGTACCAGAACACCCAGTTCTCGAAGCCGAGGGAGCCGCGGGCGCCCTTCGTCTTCTCACCCATGCCGGGCGTCGTGGGCGACGGAGCCGGCGTGGTCGGCATCGGCGTCGACGGCGTCGGTGCACTCGGGGGACCGTCCGGCGTCGTCGGAGGCGGCGTCACCGGAGGGCCCGAGGGGGGCGGGGGGCTGGGGGGCGTGGGATCGGTGGGCTCGCGCTGGCCGGGCGGAACTGCGCCGCCGGGGCCGCGGTACTGACCACCATGCGCCCACAGGTCGCCGGCGAAGATCATCAGCGCCACGGAAACCGCCAGGGTCCCGAATACGATTCGCTTCATCGTTCTGACTCCTCAGTGATCGCCCCGAAACAGCCTGCCGGGTCGCGTCTGCGGTCAGACGTCGCGTCTGAGGCCAGACGCAAATGGCAGGGAGCTGCGGGGCGGAACTTGTCCGTCCGAGATTCAAGCACACCGGGTGCCTCAGGGATACGGTTCCGGCACAATCTCGGACCTGGGTCCGGCCATGCGCCGAACACCATGTCTCTCCATAGGTTACGCCGATATGGGGGCGCCGCGGGCACAGCCGGGCCCGAGCCCTGGGGGCGGGCGAAACGCTACCCCTGGGTAGCGTTCGGCGGGACCCGTGACAAAACGCTTCGGCGCCGCCTCGGCAGGGGCGGGCGGCCGGCGGGCCCGGTACCTTCACCAGCCCCCTCCGGAGAGCCCCATGCACATCGCCCCGCAGACCCCCGACGGCCGCATCACGGCCGTGCGCCCCGCCCCCGGGGGAGCGCTGGGGATCGACATCGCCTTCCCCGTCGATCCGGCCTTCCGGGCCCTGGTCACCGGTCGCGAGGCCGAGGTGATCTTCGCGGCTCGCAGCCGGATCGCCCGCCTGGGGATCGATGTGACACCCTCGGGGCCCATGACCTGGGACGGCGACCGGCTGTGCCTCGCCGCCACGGTGACGTGCAACGTCCCCGCCTACGGCGTCGAGCCCTTCCTCGAGCGCGTCCTGCTGCCGGGGATCCGCATCGGCCGCCTCGTCTTCTGCCCGGCCGAGCGCCGGCTGGGCTCGGACGAGATCGACGAGGCCGTGCGGGACAACCTGCTGCAGTTGCCCGCGGCGTACTCGATCGACTACGAAGGCCGCTTCCGCATCCGGCCTGAAGGCTGGGTCTACGACCTGTCGGAGCCGATGTCGCTGGCGTCGCTCACCACGATCCTCACGCGCGCGGACGGGAAGGACCTGCTGAACCGCATCCAGACACGCCGTGCGGTCGACCGCATCGTGCTCGAGCCCGGCAAGGGCGTGATCACGTCCTGTTCGATGTTCTTGCACAAGCACTACGTCGTGCTCGAGAGCGAAGACACCTCGCTTGGCCATCATCTGGAAGCCGTGTGCATGGACCCGATCAGCACGCGCGGCACGAACATCTTCCTCGAGTTCGCCAACCGCAGCGACCGCCGCATCGTGAACCCGACTGTTGCCGCGGCGCTCTACCACGCGGTGCCGGAGGACCTGGAGCCGCGACGATGGTACGGCTCGGTCGACCTCCAGCCCGCCGCTCCGGATCCCGTGTCCGAGGCGACCGCCGAGTACGAGCGGCTCGCGCCGGTGTTCGATCGCCTCGAGGTCGCGAGCGAGGACGAGCACTACGCCCACCGCATGATCGCCGTCGTCACCGACCTGCCGGCCCTTCTCGATGGAGGTGCCCCCGACCTGCTCTGGCGTCGACCGAGCGACGGCTGCGAGCCGACCGAAGGGGAGGACCTCTCCGCGGAGCAGATCCGCCATCGCGTGATCACCAACGCAGTCGACGCCTCGTACGGCACGTGCGTGCTCAACGACGTGCCTGCCGGAGCGGGCATCACCCTGCTGCTTGGCTACTTCCCGAACCTGATCGAGCACACCCAGATTTGCCAAGCTGCGCTCGAGCGCAAGATCGCGCGCATCATCTTCCGCCGTGCCTCGTTCGAGCACGGGAGCTTCTTCTCCGCGCGCGATCACGGTCGGCTCGCCGACTACGAGACCCTTGGCATGGAAGTGTTCTGGTGCCATGACGAGCGGCGGCACGTGGTGAGGCACGTCTTTCGCGGCCTGCGCGGCTACTTCATGGAGCCGCACACGGTCGATCGCTTCAAGTCGGCACTCATCTTCGCGGCGTACGGCTCGGCGCGTCCCCTCGGCGACGACGAGGTCGCCAAGGTCTCGCGCTTGCTCGAGAACCTCCAGGCGTTCTTCGGCAGCGACATCGCGATCATGACGGGCGGTGGTCCCGGCGCGATGCAGCAGGCCACGGACATCGCGCAGGGCATGGGCATGCTGGTTGGCGCGAGCTTCATCGAGACCGTCGACCAACAGACCAACCAGACCGCCGAGTTCTATCAGACCTTCCAAGGCCGCAGCCGTCAGGCGCGCCAGCGCTGGTTCGAGGTGGCCGCCTTCCACTGGTTCTTCATGGGCGGTGTCGGCACGCTCGAGGAGGTCGGCCTCACGCTGACCGACATGAAGCTGGGCGTCATCGAGCGCTCGCCGCTCGTGTTCTTCGGTCGCCACGACGGCCAGACGTACTGGGACAGCCTCCAGCGCCAATTCGCGACGATGGTCGAGGTTGGCCGCGCCCCGGCCTGGCTCACGGAAAACGTCCTCGTCACCGACGATCCCGATGAGGTGCCTCGGTTCTACAAGCGCATCCTCGAGCTCGGTTGAGGCCGACGATGCCATCGCGAATCCGGGCCCCGGCTCGGCGTCGCGTCCTCAACGTGCAGGAAGCACGCCTGCGGCGCGACGCCTCGCCGTGACGCCGGCTCGCTTCGGCCTCCTCGGCCTCAACAGCCAACCGACGATGCCATCGCAGTGCGGCCGACGATGCCATCGCGATTCCGGGCCCCGGCTCGCTTCGGCCTCCCGGAATGGTGGAGCCAGGAGAGGCTCGGATGCAGGGCTGGCCGAGTTGGACGACTCGGGCGTTGGCGTCGATATGGGCTTCGGGCTACCGTCTTGCATGCGGTGGTGGAGGCCCTGGATGCGAGCGAGAACGTGGACGGCTGCTGCCCTGCTGTGCGTCTTCGCCTGCGGTGCGTGCCTCGCGGCCTGCGGCGGAGCAGGCGGGGGCCCGCCGTCGGTCGACACCTCGTTCGTGGACCTCTCGACGTTCAGCCCGGCCGCGCTCGTCCTCGGGCAGCCCATCTTCGCGCTGGGCGACGCCAACCAGGGTCAGCTCGTCCCCGGCCCCAGCACGATGGCGCGGCCCGGCATGCCGGCCGTCGGGCCGTTCTACCTGCCCGACATCAGCAACCACCGCGTGCTCGGCTACAACCAGCCGCCGGTCTTCAGCAACATCGCCGCCAACTTCGCCCTGGGCCAGCCGGGTCTCGCCTTCAACATCCAGGGGGTGGGGCCGACGGCGCTCAGACGCCCGACGTGCGCCGCCGTCTCCGGCGGCCGCCTCTTCGTCAGCGACAGCGGCAACCACCGCGTGCTCATCTGGCGCACGCTCCCGGACCGCAACGCCGCACCGGCCGACATCGCGCTCGGCCAGCCCGACCTCGTGACGGCAGGGGTCGGTGCGGGCGCGGCCGACATGCAGGAGCCGGCCGGTCTGTGCGTTGCCGGGGACAAGCTGCTCGTGTGCGATCGCCTCAACCACCGCGTGCTGATCTGGACGACCGCACCCAGCGCCAGCGGCGCGCCGGCCGATCTCGTGCTCGGGCAGGCGGACTTCGACGTCAACCTGCGCAATGCGGGTGGGCGCGCCGGCGCCTCGACCTTGGCCGATCCGACGTCGGTATGGACCGACGGCGCGCGCGTCCTCGTGGCCGACCGCGGCAACCACCGCGTGCTCGTGTGGACGAGCTTCCCGACGCAGAGCGGGCAGCCGGCGGATCTGGTGCTGGGCCAGCAGTCCTTCGACCGCGCAGCACCCGGGGTGGGGCCGACGCGCTTGTTCTTGCCGAGCGACGTCACGTCCAACGGCCGGCAGGTCTTCGTGGCCGATGCCGGCAACCACCGCGTGCTGGCATGGCACGAGTTCCCCGAAGTGGATGGGGCGCCTGCGCGCGCCGTCCTGGGGCAGGCGACCTTCGAGCACAGCGTCCCCAACGACGAAGACCAGGACGGCACACCGGACGCCGGGCCGGGGCCACGCACGTTCCGGAGCGTGGACGCGATGCTCACCGTGAGGGTGTTCGAGAACCTGCTCTACGTCGGTGATACCGGCAACCACCGCCTGCTCGTCTTCCGCGGAGAGTAGTTCGCCCTAGCCCATCCCCAGCCGCCGCCCCTGACGCACGCAGGTGCGAGGTTGTGCGAGGTGCCAGGTGAGAGGTGGTGAGAGGTGGTGCGAGGTCGTGCTCGTGTGTCTCGTGCGAGTGTGCGTGCGCTCGTGGGTGTGGGAGTTGGGGTGGGTGTGAGAGGGCTCAGAGCACCTACCCCGGCACGGTCGCCGGGATGTCGAAGCGGATCGTCGTCCCCGCCGGTGACGTGATCACGCGGATCACGCCGCCCAACCTGCGTATCGTCTGACGCACGAGGAAGAGCCCCAGGCCGTTGCCGCCCTTCGCGGCGCGACCCGTCACGAACGGGCGCCAGAGGCGCGGCCTCAGGTACTCGGGGATGCCCAAACCATCGTCCTGCACCTCGACGCGGCACGTGCTGCCGTCCACGATGGACGCGCGCATGGCGACGTTGCCGGGTCCGCCATCGCACGCCGTGACCGCGTTCGTACCGAGGTTCACAAGCGCTTGGACGAGCAAACGTTGTTCGCCCATGAGTACGGCGTCCTGCTCGACCTGATGGACCAGCGAGATGTCCTCACTCGCTGCGAGCGGACGCACGAGGCGCGCTGCCTCGCGCAACACCTCCGACACGCGGAAGGACTCGAGCTCGGACTCTTCCTGACGGCCTGCGAATGCGAGCACGGTCCGGATCGTCTCGGAGATCTCCTCGCACCGCGAGGGGACCTCCTTCAGCGCGTCGCGCCAGACCGTCGGATCGCTGCTGCGCGACGCCATGTAGGCGTCGCCGCTGATGAGCATCGAGTAGTTGGCGACCTCGTGCACGAGGCCAGCCGTGATGAGCCCGGTGTGGGCGAGGCGCTGCTGCTGCGCGAGCATGACGAGCAGGCGCTCACGCTCCTTGCGCCAGGCGGCTCGCTCGAGCTCGATGTCCGAGAGCGCGTCGCGGGGGCCGGTCTGTGCCGCGCCACCGCCGCTCGGACCCATGTTGTTCAGGAAGGGCTGGGTCATCGGGTGCCCCCTTCGTTGGGTACGCTGCAGACGAGCGCGAGAGGACCGGAGCCGACGTGCAAGGTCTGCGCGCCGTCGACGTGCAGCGCACTGACGGAGAACTGGCCGAAGGCGTCGGTCTCGACGGGGTCCGCGTCGCCGCCCAGCCGCACGGTCGCGCCCGGGACGCCGCGTTCGCACGCCTCCTCGATCACCTGGCCGTGGGCCACCTGCAGGCCGCCGGAGGGCGGCAGCACGAGCATGTCGACGCACAGGCCATCCGCGCGGAACAGCAGGCTGCGCTCCGCCGCCGCAACCGAGCGGAAGCCCGGTAGGGCGCCGACGCGCGCCGAATCAAACACGAGCTTGGCTTGAAGCGACATGGGCGCCTCCTTCGTAGATCAAGAGGCAGGGCGCCGCGCGGCTCGCACCGAGCGCGAGCACGTAGCGGCCCGAGGCCTTGCCATGCAACTGAAACTCGCCGAACGCATCCGTCTCGGCACGGGCGACGCACGTGAGGCCGCCTGTCTCGTAGAGCGCGAGCGGAAGCTGTGCGATCGCCTCCTGGATGCGTTCCGCGCCCGTTACCTGGCCGACGATCTCGATCCGTCCCTCACCCAGCATGCGGATGAGGACATCGATCTCGTAGGGCCCGACGCCGGCGATGAGCTGCAGATCGGGGATCGATCCGGAGCGCAGGTCCGTGCGCCGGGGCGCCGGCCGCGGCCGTGTTGGGTGGTCGAGGTGCAAGGGCCGCGTGGTGATGGCGAGGTGGTTCATCGCGTCACCGCCTTCCACAGGTTGAGGGAGCCATGCCAGAGGTAGCGTCCGTCCGCGCCGCGCACAGGGTCCGCAGCATGGCGCAGGCGCCACATCAGCTCGGTGGAGGACTTGTCCGGGTGCAGCGAGCGCAGCAGCGCCGCCGCCCCGCTGACGAGACCGGCGGAGAACGAAGTGCCGCTCCAGTAGCCGCTGCTGTGGTCCCAGCCGAGGCCGAGCGGGCCATAGAGATCGACGCCAGGCGCGTAGATCACGATGCGCGACGGGTCCTTCGAGGCATTGGAGAACTCGGCGACGCGGTTGTGGCGATCCACCGAGCCGACCGTGATCGTGTCGTTCCAGTCACCCAACTGGGAGACTTCCTCCACCCCGTCGTTGCCGGCCGAGTTCACGATGACGACGCCGGAAGCGCGCATGTCCGCGATGAGGCGCGCGATCCTCTGCTTGCGGCCGGTCGTGGGCATGGCGGAGACGTTCACGATCTGGGCGCCCATGGCCCACGCGAAGCGCAGCCCGTACTCCAGTTCCTTGTCCGTGCCCCAGCCCTCGTCGTCCCGCACGCGGATCGGAAGGATCGTCGCGTCGGGCGCGGCCAAGAGGACCATGCCCGCAACGAACGTGCCGTGGCCGACACCGCTGTCCGTGATCCCGTCCCGGTCGTCGTCGTAGCCGTCACCGAGGTCATGCGGGTCGAAGTCCAGGTCCACCGCGTCGAAGCCCCACGGCAAGACCCGGCCCGCGATCTCGGGGTGATCCAGGTTGAAGCCGCCGTCGAGCACCGCCACGAGGACGCCGCCGCCGCGCGTCAGGCGGTGGGCGTCGCGGCTGCGTAGCTGCTCTTGGGTCGTGTGCACGCTGAACAGCAGGTCGCCGTCGAGGATCGGGGTCGTCGTCGGGTCGCTGTCCGAGCGATGCTCGAGCAAGCGCGCCGGCAGCGTGCCCGGATGCGTCGATCCGGGCTTGGCGTAACGCGCTTCGTAGGCACGGCGGAGGCGGTCGAACTGCTGGAGCTTGCGCACCCAGCCGGGTGTGGCATCACCCTCAGCGGAGACAGTAGGCGCCGTACCAAGGAAGAACAGCAGGGCCGCGAGCAGCGCGGCGACCCAGCGCCCAGGCTGGTGGCGTGTGGCAATCATCATCGGTCAATTTCCTTCGAGGGTCGTGGGGAGCACGGACTTCGCCGTGGCCTGGTGGGATGCCGCGCCTGTGCTGGCGTGCAAGGAACGCGCGGCGGTGCGGGGAGTCGTGGCGCCCATCAGGAAGAAGGGCGCCCAGTAGTACGGGTGCGGGTAGTCGGCGCGGACGACGGCCATCGCGTCGCGTTGGGCGGCGGCCGCGTCCCGGCCATCGCGCAGCGCCTCGTAGAAGGCCTGCATGAACGTCGCCGCGGCGCCGTCGTGCACGCGCCACTGGCTGCAGAGCAGGGCGGGCGCGCCCGCGGAGAGGAAGCCGCGTGCGAGGCCCTGGATTTCGTTGCCGGCATTCCAACCGGCCACACCGCTCTCGCAGGAGGAGACGACGACCAGCTCGCCCGTCACGCAGAGGGAGCCCAGGTCGTAGGGCGTCACCCAGCCGTCGCCCAGCCGGATCGCGGAGAGTCGCGGGTTCGAGCGCCGGAACATGCCGTGGGTGGCGATGTGCAGGATGCGCGCTCGGCCTGCTGCCTCGCGCAGCTTCGCGAAGCTCGCGTCGGCGCCGAGCTTGAGGTCGCGCGTGCCGAGGAGGGCGGCGACGGCGCGCGACTCGCTCTCGACCTGCGGTACGCCCTCGTCCGGCACGCCGAAGACCGCCGCGTCCCCCGTGGCCTGCGGCACCCGGCTCTTGCAGTGGTGGTAGACCGCTGCGCTCGGCGTATAGAGCACCTCGAAGCGATCGCAGAGCCAGCCGTCGCCCCACGGCAGGGCGTGGAAGGGAAGACCATGCAGCGGGCCGTGGGGCGAAATCACCAGGCGCTTGCCGCGCAGCGTGTCCGCGATCGGGTCCAGCACCATCTCGGCCAGGCGAGACAGGTTGTCGCGCGTTGCGCGTAGCACCAGGTCTTCTGCTACGACCGAGGGGCGCTCGTGCTTGGCGAGATGGAATCGGAAGCGTCCGAGCCGCTCCTCGATCTCCCCCGCCCCGACGGCGATGCACTGGGCGCGAACTTCCTCGCGCGTCACGACGAAGGCCACGAGGCCCGTCTTGGTGACCAGGTAGTCGATCAGTACCGTGTCCGCCGCGAGGTGCCGGCGCAGCGTCCGGGGTGACGGTACCGCGACCGCGCCCGCCGTCGTGCCGCCCCGGCCTTGGGCACGCAGCAGGGACTGCAACTCGCCCTCGAGTTCACCCGCGCGCGTGTTCACGGTCGCGGCGGTCTCGACGGCGTCCTGCTCCGCGCCGCCGCCGCTACGGAGCAGTTTCCAGTACAGCGCGTTCAGCGCTTCGCGCACCACGCGGATCCGGGTCGCGTGCAGACCGTCCGTCGGCGCTTCGACGCTCTCGCCGGCAAGCATGTCGAGCAGCGCGCGTGACTTGGCGCGCTCGGTGTAGGCGAACGCCTGCTCGACGTCGCCCGCATCGCACAGCAGCTGCACGAGCGCCTCGTACATCTCGGCGCGCGCACCAAGGAAGGCGGTCATGTACTCGTCCGGCGGGACGCCTGCGCGCTGACGCTCCAGCACGTCGATCGCGATCTGGTAGGAGGCGATGGCCAGCTTGGCGTTGCCGCCGGATGCGTAGGCACGGGCCTCGACGCGCCGGGCTTCGATCACCATCCAGGGTGCGTGCACCCGTCGGCAGCGCACCAGCACCATGCGGGCGTGGCTCAGGGCGTCCGTGTACTGCTTGGCGGCCAGGGCGAGGTTCGCCCGGAGAAGGCTGACCGTGGCGTTCTCGAGTGGGTTCGTGCTGCCCTCGACCAACGCACGCGCCTCGAGGGTGAACCGCCGCGCAGCGGAGCGCAGGCCCAGGCGCTGCGCCGTGTAGGCCTGCTGCACGGCGCACCCGACTTCGCGCGCCGCGAGACCCAGGCCGGCGAAGAGCTCGCGCGCCAGCGCGTACCCGGATGCGGCGGCCTGCAGCTCACCCGTCATGGCGGCGGCGCGGGCCGCGAAGTAGGCGGCTTGCGCACGGTCCTTGTCGAGACCCAGCTCCTCGAAGGCGGCCGAGGCGCGCTCGGCGAAGCCGCGGGCGTCCTCGGGCAGGTTGAGGAAGAGATGCACCTCCGCCCGGTCGAGGTCGATGTGGGCCAGACGCATGCCGTCGCCCAGCTCCGTCAAGCGCTCTTCGATGGCAGCGTAGCGGTCCAGCGCCTCGTCGTAACGACCGCGCAGGACCGCGGAGTAGGCGAGGTTGTAGTCCATGCTCGCCGTCGTGTGGTCGCAGCCCTCCGCCTCGAACATGTCGCGTGCGATCTGGAACCAGCGCGCGGCCGCCCGGAAGCGGTTGCACGCCTGGAGCGCGGCGGCACGGTTGGCCGCGACGGTTGCCCGCAGGCGCACGGGGCTGTCGTGGGGGAGCAGCCACTCGACCTGACGGAACTGGCGCAGGGCGTCGCGCGGCTTGTCGAGCTGCTTCGCCAGGTTGGCCAAGGCGAGCCGGATGCGGATGACGCCGCGAACATCGTTTCGTTCCTCGAACGTGCGCAGGACCTGCCGGCCGACCTCCTCGGCCTCGGCGAAGCGCTCGAGCTGGGTGAGCGCCTGCACACGGAGCGCGCGAAGCTCGGCGCGCTCCTGGGCACCGCCGGCGGGACGCAGCAGGGCGAGAGCGTCGTCGATCGCGCGGAGCGACTCGGGGAAGCGACCGATGAGAAGCGCTGCCTGGGAAAGCGTGCGGAGGGCGCGTCCCTCCATCGCGACGTCTTCGAGGCGGCGGGCGACGTGCAGGGCGAGCCGTGCGCGCTGGCGTGCCTCCGCGGGGTCCGTGCGCATGCAGGCGGTCGCTGCGCCGAGCAGGCCTTCACCCAACGACGCCGAGAAGAACGGCCGCCCTGCCCTCAGATCCCGGGCGCGCGACGCGTACGTCGGCCGCTCGAGCACGGACGTGAGCAGCTGCTCTGCCTGCAAGGAACCCCACCGCACCGCGACGCGAGAGCGGCCCAATCCGCTGCGTCACCCATGCCCTGCCCGGACGCTAGGAACCCCCCGGAATGCGCACAAGGGGGGAAAGTCGTCCTCCCGGACGCCTCACGGCGCAATCGGCCCAAAGCGCCCGAAAGTGCGTGCCAATGTGACAATTCGACCCCCCTCGATCCGTACAGCTACCTCACAAAGTGTGTGGATCTCTTAACGACTCGAGACCTGGAGTTGGGTGTGCGACGAGCGCGTCTCACCGATGCCCTCAAGAGACCACATCGCCCACGCGATGTCGGTTCGCAGCGTGAGGGGAGCTAGCATCTGCGCATGCGCACCCTCACATTGATCTTCGCTCTCCTCTTCGCGGTCGGCTGCGGCTCCAGCATCGGGGCCCTCCTCAGCAACCAGGTACTGCTCTTCGCGACGTTCCAACCCATGACGTATCAGCTCGGCCAGCCGAGCTTCACGTCGGGCACCGCGAACCAAGGCAACGCGAATCCGTCCGCGACGTCGCTTCGGTTCCCGGGCGCGGGCATGGCAGGCGGTACCAACTTCTACGTACCCGACGCGGGCAACAACCGCGTGCTGGGCTACACGAGCGTGCCCAATGTCTCGATGCGGGCCGCCGACTTCCCGATCGGTCAGGCCACCCTCGCCACCGCCGCGACGGGGACGTCCTCGGGCGCGATGAACAACCCCCTCGCCCTATGGGCCACGAGCTCGCACCTGTTCGTGAGCGACACGGGCAACAACCGCGTCCTCATCTTCGCGGGTGCGCCCGTGAGCTCGGGCTCGACGGCCAGCTTCGTGCTGGGCCAGACGGGCTTCGGGCTGAACGGCACGGGTGGGACCGCCACGACGATGGACAGCCCGGTCGGGATCTGCAGCGCGAACGGCAAGCTGCTCGTCTGCGATCGCGACAACAACCGCGTGCTGATCTGGAACTCGATCCCGAGCGCCAACGGCGTGGCGGCGGACCTCGTCTTGGGGCAGGCGAATCTCTCGAGTGTGCTGCCCAACCGTGGGGCTACCCCCGCGGCGAACACGCTGAACTGGCCGTGGGGCGTCTGGACCGACGGCACGATCGTGGCGGTCGCCGACGCGGCAAACCATCGCGTGCTGATCTGGAACTCGTTCCCCACGACGAACGGCCAGCCGGCGGACGTGGTGTTGGGTCAAGCCGGCTTCACGACGTCAGGGGCCGGTCTCACGGCGACGTCCTTCAACGTGCCGACGGACGTGACGTCGAACGGGATCCAGCTCTTCGTGGGCGACTGCGAGAACAACCGCGTCCTCCTCTGGGACACGTTCCCGACCGTCAACCAGGCCGCGCCGAACAAGGTGCTTGGTCAGGGTGACTTCACGCACGGCCGCCAGAATGACGACGACCAGAACACGGTGGACGACGGGCAGCCCTCGCAGCGGACGCTCAACAGCGCAGGTGGCTTCCTGTTCGTCCGTCTGGACCAGAGCAATCTGTTCGTCGGCGACCACCGCAACCACCGCGTGGGCATCTGGCGCGGCAACTGAGCCGCTGACTCTTCAAGAAGAGAAGAAGACCAACCACAGAGGCACAGAGGACACGGAGGGCCGCAGGCGACCATGCGCGGTGTTTCACGTGCGCTCGTCGTTGGCTCTCAAGAAGCAAGGAACCGCAGAGGCGCAGAGGGCCAACCCGTCGCTCGGGGGCCGCGCACGAGGCTTCTGCTCCTCAGACTCAGCCGATCGCACTTCGAGCGCCAAGCCTGATCAGAGGCACACCTCTGTGTCCTCTGCGCCTCTGTGGTTCAATTCTCTTCTCTTGGGGCCTGCAGCGTGCGCGCGTAGCTCGAGCTACTTCTTGCCCGACTCGGCGTTGCGGCGGCGGCGGATCTCCTTGCGGCGCAGGACCTCCTTGAGCACGCGCTTGCGCATGCGCAGGAAGTTCGGCGTCACCTCGAGCAGCTCGTCATCCGCCAGGAACTCGAGCGACTCCTCGATGCCCTTGCGGATCGGCGGCGGGAACGACGCCTTCTCGTCCGTGCCGGACGAGCGGACGTTCGTGAGGTTCTTGCGGCGGCACACGTTGACGAGGCACTCCTCGTCACGGCGATGCTCGCCCGTCACCTGGCCTTCGTAGACCTGCTCGCCGGCGTCGACGAAGAACGGGCCACGGTCCGTGAGACCGTTCAGCGCGTACGCCGTGACCATGCCGGCCTCGCTCGACACCTGGCTTCCCGTGCGGCGGTGGGGGAGCTCGCCTCGGTGCTTGCCGTAGCGCTTGAAGACCGAGCTCAGGACCGCTTCGCCCTTCGTCGCCGAGAGCAGGCGCGTGCGCAAGCCGATCAGGCCGCGCGACGGCGCCTCGAACTCGAGGAGCGTGAGGTCGCTCTTCGTCTCCATGTTGAGCATCTCGCCCTTGCGGCGGCCCATCATCTCGATGACCGTGCCGGCGTCGACCGCGGGCACTTCGACGTGCACCGTCTCGAACGGCTCTTCGAGGCCCTCGTCCGTCTCGTGAAACAGCACGCGCGGGCGGCCGACCGCGAACTCGAAGCCTTCGCGCCGGAGCGTCTCGATGAGGATGCCCAGGTGCAGGATGCCGCGGCCGCGGACCTCGAAGGCATCCGTCGCCTCGCCGAAGAGCACGTGCAGGGCCACGTCTTCCTGGTGCGCGCGCTCGAGGCGCTCGCGCAGGCGGCGGGACGTGACGTGCTTGCCGTCCTCGCCGGCGCGCGGTGAGTCGTTGACGCGGAACTCCATGGCGAGGGTCGGCTCTTCGACCTTCATCTCCCAGGGCTCGACGGGGTCTTCGATCGACGTGATCGTGTCGCCGATCTCGACACCCTCCATGCCACCAATGGCGACGCAGTCGCCCGCCGTGACGTGCTCCGTCTCCGTACGGCCCATGCCCGAGAAGACGAACGGCGTCGCCGGTACCTTCGCGCGCACCGTGCCGTCGGGCGCGAGGATGAGCAGACGATCGCCGCGGGCGATCTTGCCCTGCTCGAGGCGGCCGATGGCGATGCGACCCACGAAGCGATCCACCTCGACATCGCAGACCGGCAGCGCGAGCGGGAGCTCCGGGTCGCCCCGGGGCGGCGGGACGTGCTCGAGGATGCCGTCGAGGATCGGCAGCAGGTTGGGCTGCAGGGCGTCGGGCTCGAAGCCGGAGATGCCCTGGCGGCCCGAGGCGTAGAAGACGGGGAAGTCGAGGTCCTCGTCCTCGGCACCGAGATCGATGAAGAGGTCGTAGACGAGGTCGAGGACTTCCTTCGGACGCGCGTCACGGCGATCGCACTTGTTGATCACGACGATGGGCTTCAGCTTGCCCTCGAGCGACTTGCGCAGCACGAAGCGCGTCTGCGGCAGCGGGCCTTCGTAGGCGTCGACGAGCAAGAGCACGCCGTCCGCCATGCGCAACACGCGCTCGACCTGGCCGCCGAAGTCGGCGTGGCCGGGCGTGTCGATGATGTTGATCTTCTTGTCCCGGTACTGGATGGCGCAGGACTTGGAGAAGATGGTGATACCGCGCTCGCGCTCGAGGTCGAAGCTGTCCATGACGAGGGCTTCGTCGTCGGGCAGGGAGCCCAGGACACCTGCGGTCACGAGGAGCTTGTCCACGAGGGTGGTCTTCCCGTGGTCCACGTGGGCGATGACGGCGACATTTCGTACGTTTTCGTTCATGAAGCCCGCGAGGTTACGTCCGCCCTGGGCCGCACCACCGCAATTTGCGCGCCTCCTGGGCGTATCTTGTCGGGCCATGGAACCCTCCCGAACCTCGATCACAGCCACCGTGGGACCCGCCTGCGCCTCCGCCGCCGAACTCACGGCCATGGCCCACGCCGGAGCCGACGTCTTTCGCGTCAATGGCGCCCACGCCGGGCCCGAGAGCTACGCCACCTGGAACCGCAAGATCCGGGCGGCCGGCCGAGCCGCGAGGCGCAACGTCGCCCTGATGGTGGACCTGCCTGGCATCAAGCTACGGACCGGCACCATGCATGGCGGCCATCCGGTCACGCTCGCTGCCGGTGCCCGGCTCACCCTGACCGCGGGCAAGCGAGGGGGCACCGCAACCCGGGTCTTCGTCGACCCGTGGCCGGACATCACGGGCGTTCGGAAGGGCGCCCTCGTCCTGCTGGACGACGGGCGCCTTCGCCTGCGCGTCGTCCGACGCCGGGGGGCGGAGATCGAGGCGGTGGTCGAGGACGGCGGCGTGCTGGCCTCAGGCAAGGGCGTGGCCTTTCCCGGGGTGCCGCTCGCACTCGAGGTGCCGACGGCGCGCGATCGCCGACTCGCCCGCGCGGCGATCGAGGCCGGCGCGGACTGGCTGAGCCTCTCGTTCGTGGGCTGCGCGGACGACGTGCGGCGCTTGCGGCGCCTCACGAAGCGCGCGGGCCGTCCCGACATCCCGATCGTCTCGAAGATCGAGCGGGCCGATGCGATCCCGCACCTGGCCTCGATCCTGGCAGCGTCGGACGCCGTCATCGTCGCGCGCGGCGATCTCGGTGTGGATGTCGGCGGCGAGAATGTGCCTGCGCTGCAGAAGATCATCGTCGAACACGCGCAGCGCGCGGGCGTGCCCGCGATCATCGCCACCGAGATGCTCGACTCGATGACGCGCCGCGCCCGGCCGACGCGCGCCGAGGTCAGCGACGTCGCGGGCGCCGTGTTCGAGGGCGCCGACGGCGTGTTGCTCTCCAGCGAGACGGCGGTCGGCGTCCACCCGGCGCACGCCGTCGCCACGCTGGACCGGATCCTCGCCTCCGCCGAGGCCGACGCCCATGCTCCCTACGCCGGCGCGAGCGGCCGGGCCGTGCTCGATTCGTTGCCTGGACGGCCGGACCAGCACGTCGTGCACGCAGCCGTACTGCTCGCTGAGGAAACCGGCGCAGAGGCGATCGTCGTGTTCACACGTGGCGGCGCCTCGGCGATCCGCTTGTCGAAGGAGCGGCCGCGCGCGCGCATCCACGCCTTCAGCCCGGATGCGGCCGTTTGCCGGCAGCTCGCCTTGGCGTGGGGGGTGTGCGCGGAGAACCTGCCTGCGGGGCGTGGCACCGACGCC
This sequence comes from Planctomycetota bacterium, assembly GCA_029259775.1. GTDB lineage: Bacteria > Planctomycetota > PLA2 > PLA2 > JAEUHO01 > JAHEIK01. The sequence continues at coordinate 99,790 of JAJDEN010000026.1, forward strand.
GTCGTGGAGCGCGCCCGCCGGCGGTTGTGCGAGCACACCGAGCTGGTGCCCGGCGACCGCGCCGTACTCGTCATGGGCAGTGCGCAGGACCCCGAAGGGGCCACGACGCTGATCAAACTGCTCACCATCTGACCTGGGCAAGCTCGGCAGAGGCCCATTTCGCGGCGTTTCAGGCAAAGGCCCGGCCAATTGTCAGCCAGATGCTAAGGACCGGCTCCTGGGGCGACAGGTCGCGCCGCCGCCCCGTCGATGGGGTCTCCGGACTGGTGAAAGGAGCAGGCACAGGGACCAAGACCAGACACCGACAGGACCTGCTGGCTTCAAGGGATTTTGGCCGGCAGCTGTCAAGGGTGTGACAACGGAGCGAGCCCGTCTTGTGAGAGCGGATGGCGAGCTTCGGACATGGGTACGACGAGCACCTGGGGGGGACGACTCCGCGGGAAGCTTCCTGCACGAGTCGCCTGAGTGTGCCTTGTCGATGTCCACTAGCATTGTCCATCCGTTTGGCGGGAGGGTGTCGCCGCGTGCGGCGCACACCAGGACAGGAACCGCGCGACACGACGAGCGATCGGGCTGGGGAGTCCGAATGCTGGGGAGCAGCTCGTCGCATGTCGTCGCGGTCGGAGGGGCTGGGTCCCTTCGCTCTGAATCAGGCATGGCCGTGAGGTCGCGCTACCACGCTCCGACCTGTTTCGCGGGACGCGCAAGCGTCCCGCCTCCTTTTTTGGACCGCTAGGGGAGGACGCCGAGCATCCAGCATCCGAGCGCGGCGAGGCCCAGCCCGACGGCCAGCCCGCTGCCGCCGCGCTTCGCGGCGCCCTCGGTCATCGCGATCAGGCCCATGAACGCCGTGGCCAGCCCGGCGAGGCCGAGCAGCACACCGCCAATCGAGCCGAGCGTGTCCGAGAACGCGCCGGCGGCAAGCCACGAGAGGCAGGCGGTCGTCATGAGGCGATTCCTTCGGAGGGTGCGGCCTTCCCCTCGGCGGGCGCGGCGCGCTTCGAGAAGCGGGACGTGACCTTCTGCCACAGCACGGTGAACATCCCGCCGTGTCCGTCGTCGTCCTCATCCTTCGGGTGTCCCTCGATCTCGTGCAGGTAGAAGCGGAAGCAGCTCTGCACGATGCTCATCGTCGGCACGGCGAGCAGGGCACCCCAGATCCCGAACGTGTGCTCGCCCGCGAGCAGCGAGAAGATGATGATCACCGGATGCATGCGTGCGTGCGTCCCCATGATCATGGGGTTGAAGATGTTGGCCTCCAGCACGTGGATCAGGACGATCCAGCCCAGCGCGAAGAGCGCGGTGTCGAGCCCCTCCGTAGCGCCCACCAGCACGATCGGGATGGACGACACGATCGTGCCGAACACGGGGATGAGGCTCAGCACGGCGGCGACGCAGGCCAGCACCAGGGCATAGGGCACGCCAAAGACGAGCAGGCCGATGTACGTCAGGAGGCCGTTGACGCCGCAGATCACCAACTGGCCGCGAATCACACCGGCGAGGCCGTCGTCCACGTACTTCACCAGTGCGTGATAGGCCGACTCGTGGCGGGGCGGCGGCAGGCTCGCGAAGAAGCCGGCGATCACGCGGCGGTCCATCACGATGAAGGCCGTGAGCATCAGGATCAGGAAGAACTCGTAGATCGAGAACACGAGCTTGCCGGCCAGCGCCACGGCGCCCTTGCCGACTTTCTCGGGCAGGTCTTCCTTGAGCGTCTCACCTTGGATCGCAACGAAGTCGCGGACGAGCGTCGGCTCGACCTCGAAGCCGACGTCGGCGAGGTTCTCGACGATGGGGCTGATGAAGCGCCGCTCAACGAAGTACTCGAGGCCGGTCGCGGCCGCGCCGGCCGTGAGCTCGAGTCGCTCCGCGTCAGCGAACGTGACCTTCGTACCGTCCGCGTACGTGAGCCCCATCACGTCGGTGAACTCGGCCACGAGAACTTCCGGTGGCTTGCCATCCTTGGCGTGCTTGTGCTCGGGGCCGCTCTCGTGCTCGAGCAGCACCGTGACACGGCGCTCTTCGGGCGAGACCTTGATCTGGTAGAGCGTCGAGTACTTGCCGCCCTGCACGTCGAGGATCGTGCCCTTGGGGATCACGATCGTGCGCTCCACGGGGAGCACCTTCGGCGCGCCCTTGCTCTCGGCGCCCTTCGGTGCCTCGAGCTCCGGCAGGTAGAAGGTCGCCTTGTGGCCCTCCTCCTGGAGCGCCCGGCTGACGGATTGGGACGTCGATGTGATCGTCTTCGCGAGCTTCGTGATGCCGACCCAGCCGAGGACGGCGAGGCCGCCGAGCACGAGGACGTAGAGCGTCACGATCGTGGGGCCGCGCGTCCACTTGAGGCCAAGCAGTCGGCTGCGCACCACGCGCTGGACGATGGGCTCCACCAGGTAGGCGATGTAGATCGCCATCAGGAAGGGGAACAGCACCTTGTTGAAGACGACCAGCAGCAGCACGAAGACCACGGCGAAGGCCAGCAGGATGCGCACCCGCGGCTTGCGCAGCGAGGTCGGGGCCGCGTCGGGGCCCGCGGCCTCCTGCTCCGGTTTGTCTTCTGCCATGAGCGGTACGATACGGAGCAGCCCCGGGGGGCGAAAGGCGGCAACGGCATTCCCGCGGCGTTTGGAATCTTGTGCACCGCATGCGAACCCCGCCCCGGACGCTCCTGGCCGTCCTGCTGGCCGCGACCCTCACGGCGTCGCTGGGCGCCGGGGCCCCGGTGTGGGCCGAGCCGCCTGCCGGCAAGGTCAGCCCGGAGGCCTTGCGCGACACCCTCGCGGGCCTGACGGCGCGCGGAGCGCCGGCGCGCATGGAGGCGCTCGGCCACCTGGACAGCCTGCTCTCGGTGGATCCGGCGGTGGGGCTCCAAGCGCTCTCGAGGCTCCGGGGCATCCTGCGGCTACGACGACCCGCCGAGGTCGCCCGCGTGCTCGGACTCCTCGTGCGGATCCCCGACAAGGAGGCGCGGGCGCTCTGGCTGGCACGGCTGGACCCGGCTGAGGAGCCCGATGACCGCGTTCTCGCCGCGGCCGTGGCCTCGACGAGGCAGGTCCGGAACGACGCAGCCGTCCTGCGTCTGCTGCTCGCGGCCGTGCGCGAGAAGGCCGTCCGCGACGGTCGCCTGACGCCGGCCCGTCGCGCGGTGCTGCTCGAGGCCCTGGGCCACCTCGAGAGCCCGGCGGTCGATCTGCTGCTGCTCCGTCCGCGGGCCGGCGAGCATTGGGTCGAGGCCAGCGCACGTGCCTTGGCGCTGGGCCACCGCGCTGCGCCGAGCTCCGTGCCGGCGTTGCTCGCGATCCTCGACCACAAGGAACTGGCCCCCCGGGTCCATGCCTGGGAGTCGCTCGTGCGCCTGACCCATCGGAACTTCCCGGCCAAGCTGGCGCCATGGAAGGCCTGGTGGGCCAAGCAGGACAACACGAAGCTCCCCGCGCGGCCGGCGCCCCCCCAAGCGGGCAAGCGCTATGCGACGAAGAAGCCCGTCCACGTCCCACACTACTACGACATCCCGATTCCGCGCCCGGGCAGCCATGTGGTCTTCTGCCTCGACGCGAGCCAGAGCATGTACGGCCCGGGCATCGAGCAAGCGCGGCGCGAGTTGACGAAGACGATCATGGACCTGCCCTCGGCGCACGCGTTCGAGATCGTGGTGTTCAACGAGAAGGTGCTGCCCTGGGCCAAGCGCCTCGTGCGCGCCCATCCCGTCCAGAAGCACCTGGCGATCGAGCACCTGAAGCGGGTCGAGCCGACGAGCTACACCAACCTCTACGGCGCCGTCGAGATGGCCTTCCGCCACGCGGGGCGGGGGATCCGCGAAATGCCCGCGACCGTCGAACTGGATGCGATCTTCCTCTTGTCGGACGGCGCGCCGAACCGCGGCCAGTTCCGCAGTCCCGAGCGCGTGGTCAAGCACATCGCCCGCATGGCCAAGCGCGGCACGGACCGCGAGATCCCGGTGCACACCATCGGCGCCGGCGAGGAGGTCTTCCCGCTGCTGCGCGCCATCGCGCGCGAGACGGGCGGCACCTTCGTGGACGCCTTCGATTGACCCGCAGGCGAGACGGGGGCCGCCATGCTTGCGCCAGCCGCGCGCGCGCGTAGCTTGCATCCATGAGCACCGATGCTGCCGAGATCCGCAAGCGCCTGAAGGCCCTCCGAGACCGCTTCGAGCGGCTCCGGGGGCGGCTTTGACCTCGATACCAAGCGCGAAGAACGATCCGATCTCGAGAAGCTCATGCTCGCGTCCGACTTCTGGGGCAACCAGGAGAAGGCGCAGCAGGTCGTCGCGCAGCTGAAGATCGTCAAGGCGGCCGTCGAGCCCTTCGACGACTTCCTGGCCAAGCTCGACGACGCGGACATCCTGTTCGGTCTCGGCGAAGAAGCCAGCGATGAGGAGACCCTGGTCGAGGCGGAAGCCGAGGCTGCGACGCTCGATGGCGAGATGGAGAGCCTCGAGTTCCGCACGCTCCTCTCGGGGCCCAACGACCAACTCGGGGCGTTCCTGCAAGTGAACGCGGGCGCCGGCGGCACCGAGTCGTGCGACTGGGCCGAGATGCTGCTGCGCATGTACCGGCGCTGGGCCGAGCGCATGGACTTCAAGGCCGCGGACATCGAGATCCAAGCCAACGACGAGGCGGGCATCCGCTCGGCGCTGATCGAGATCCGGGGGCCGTACGTCTACGGGTACCTGAAGCACGAGGCGGGCGTGCACCGTCTCGTGCGCATCAGCCCGTTCGACGCCCAGAGCCGTCGCCAGACGACCTTTGCCTCGCTCGACGTGACGCCGCTGGTCGACGACTCGGTCGTCATCGACATCAAGGACGCGGACATCGAGATCGAGACCTTCAAGGCCGGTGGGGCGGGTGGCCAGCACGTCAACAAGACCGAGTCGGCCGTGCGCATCCGCCACCTCCCGACGGGCGCCGTCGTCTCCTGCCAGAACGAGCGTTCCCAGCACCGCAACCGCAAGGTCGCGATGCAGATGCTCAAGGCCAAGCTGATGCGTCTCGAGGAAGAGAAGCGCTCGGCTGCGGCGTCGAGCCGCTACGACGAGAAGGGCGAGATCGCCTGGGGCAACCAGATCCGCTCCTACGTCCTGAACCCGTACCAGCTCGTGAAGGACCACCGCACGGCGCACGAGACGGGCAACATCATCGCTGTCCTCGACGGCGACCTCACCCCGTTCATGGAGGCCGCCCTGCGCGAGCTGGAGACCTAGCCCTTCGCGACCATCCGCTCGAACGCTGCCCAGCCGGCCAGCTGGGCGTCGGTCAGCGAGCACGTGCCCGTCGTCGCCTTCTTGTGGCGAACGGCGCGCAGCCAGCGGCGCGTCGCACGCGGCAGCTGCAGCTTGTCGTTCACGACGAGGCCCGTCACGCGCTGGAGGCGGTGGCGGTAGAGGATCTTCAGCTTCGTGTTGCGGTGCGCCACGTAGTCGTGCGCCTTCAGGATGCGCGCGGCCTTTTGCACCGTGCCGCGCACGCGCCGCCCTTGCAACTCGCCGTAGGGGTGGCGGTCGAAGCTGATGGTGATGTCGTCGGCATAGCGCGTGTAGAAGCCATCGCGCTTCGTGATCATCTGCAGCAACATCGCGTCGAGCCCGACGTTGACCAGGTTGCTGAGCCGGGGGCTCGTGGGCGCGCCCTGGGGCAGGGCACCGTCGTGGGTCGTCATGCGGGTGAGCAGCGCCGCCGCCTTCTTGCTCCAGCCGATGCGCCGGAAGTAGCTCTCGACGCGCGACGAAGGCGTCGCCGGGAAGAACTCGATCACGTCCATCTTGATGACGACGTCACGGCCCACGTGCGGCCGCGCGTTGTCGACGATGGAGCGACCCTTTTCGAAGCCCGTGGCGGCGGGGTGGGCGCGCAGCTTGGCCAGCACGCGGCGCAGGATCCGGCGCTGGATCTCCTTGGTCTCGTCGTTGGGGATCAGCAGCGTGCGGGTCCCGCCGCGCCGCTTGGGGATCCGCACCTCCGCGTAGCGGATGCGCGCGCCATGCAGGACTTCGATGGGCATGCCCAGCCGCACGGCGAGCGTCTTGAGCCCCAGGCCCCAGCCGAGCGACGCGCGCAAGCGATGCCACATCCCCATGCGCCTACGCCTCCCTGTTCGCGTGAAGAAACGCGGGCGGAGACCCGGAGGTCTCCACCCGCGCCGGCCTTGCTACGGCAGCGCGGCTGCGTTGAGCTAGCCGTCCGGCCGCTCAACGCAGCCGGACTGCCGATCGAGTGAGTCTCAGGGACGCCCTTGCGGCCCGGACGACGAAGCATCGCCCTGCATGGCTTCACACACCGCCAAGGCACGGCGGACGCATTCTGCCGCCCGGGGACCCCAGCCATCGGCCGGGCTGATGGCCGCATTCCGTGGGCGCCGTCGGTGGGCGCGGCTAGATCATGGCCATGAACGACCTCGTCCGCGTCCAGCGCGCCTTGCTCTCCGTCTTCGACAAGACCGGCCTCGCCGAACTGGGCCAGGCCCTGGCCGCGCGCGGCGTCGAGCTCCTCTCCACCGGCGGCTCCGCGAGGACCCTGCGCGCAGCGGGCCTCGAGGTGAAGGACGTCGCCGAAGAGACGGGCTTCCCCGAGATGATGGACGGCCGCGTCAAGACGCTGCACCCGCGCGTCCACGGTGCGCTGCTCGGACGCCGGGACGTCGATGCGGACGTCATGGCCGAGCACGGCATCCGTGGCATCGACCTCGTCGTCTGCAATCTCTATCCGTTCGAGGCCACGATCCAGCGTGAGGGCGTCACCTTCGCGGAGGTCATCGAACAGATCGACATCGGTGGCCCCTCGATGGTGCGCAGCGCGGCGAAGAACCACCGCTGGGTCTCGATCGTCACCGACCCCGCGCAGTACGCCGATCTGCTCGCCGACCTCGACGCTCACGACGGCGCCACGACCATGGGCCTGCGTCGCAAGCTCGCCGCCGCCGCCTACGCGCGCACCGGCGCCTACGACGGCTCGATCGGTCGCTGGTTCGCCGCGCAGGAAGGCGAGACGCTGCCGCTCACCATGGGCCCGGCCGTCCGGACCGACACCCTCCGCTACGGCGAGAACCCGCACCAGGAAGCCGCCATCTACGTCGACCCGATGGCGCCGGCAGGCTCGCTGGCCGCGTCGAAGCTGCTCGGCGGCAAGGCCATTTCCTTCAACAACTACGGTGACGTCGACGCGGCGTGGGCGCTCGTGCGCGAGTTCGATCAGCCGGCATGCGTCGTCATCAAGCACGCCAATCCCTGCGGCGCAGCCCTCGGAGCGACGCAGGCCGAGGCCTACGAACGGGCCGTCGCCTGCGATCCGCGCAGCGCCTTCGGCGGCGTCGTCGCGTTCAACCGTCCGCTCGAGGCCGGCGTCGCCCGGGCGATGGCGGTGAAGGAGCGCTTCTTCGAGGTGGCGATCGCACCGGGCGTCGAGGACGGCGTGCCAGAGGTCTTCACCGGCGAGGGCGCGCCGAAGTGGGGCAAGAGCCTGCGACTGCTCGACGCGGGCACGGCCGGGACGCCGCCGCATGGCTTCGACATCCGCAGCATCGACGGCGGCCTGCTCGTGCAGACGCGCGACCGCGCCCCGTTCGGCGAGGGCGCGCCCACGAGCGTCAGCGCACGCGCGCCCACGGAGCAGGAGGCGGTCGACCTCGACTTCGCGTGGCGCGTCTGCAAGCACACGCGCAGCAACGCCATCGTCCTGGCGAAGGGCGGCCGCGCCGTCGGTGTGGGCGCCGGCCAGATGAGCCGGGTCGAAGCGACCGAAATCGCCGTCACCCGCGCGCGCCGCTGGGCCGAAGAGACCGGCGAGAGCCTCGAGGGCTGCGTCGTGGCGAGCGACGCCTTCTACCCCTTCAACGATGCCATTGAGACCGCCTTGGAGGCGGGCGCGAAGGCGATCGTGCAGCCTGGTGGGTCGCGCAACGACGAGCGGGCCATCACGCTCTGCGATGAACGCGGCATCGCCATGTGGTTCGCGGGCCACCGACACTTCCGGCACTAGCTGCCTCATTTGGGGCGTGGATGCCCCGCATCGCTTGGGCGTCCCGCGCCCTGTGCTAGCCTGAAACCCCGATACGGCTGTCATCGACGTGGCCTGCTGCTCCGAGCAAGGTGCCTTCCCAGGCCGGGCCCCGCCGACGGTCGCCGTCTCTTCGAACCGCGCAGACACGCTGCTGTGTCGCGCTTATGCATTCGACGGAAGACGACATCTTGAAATCCACGGACCGCCGGCTGGCCGAGTGCCAGCGTGTGATTGGCTACTACTTCTCCAACCCGAAGCTCATCGAGACGGCGCTCACGCACTCCTCGCTGCGCACGCCGGACCGCGAGTGCAACGAGCGGCTCGAGTTCCTCGGGGACTCGGTGCTCGGCCTCGTGATCACCGAGGACCTCTACCACCTGCTGCCCGACCAGAGCGAAGGCGAGCTGACGCGGATCAAGTCCGCGGTCGTCTCGCGCAGCGCCCTGCTCGTCACGTCCCAGGCGCTCGACCTGCAGCGCTTCGCAGAGTTCGCACGCGGCGTGGGCAAGCGTGACACGCTGCCTGCCAGCGTCGTCGCCAACCTGGTCGAGGCCGTCATCGGCGCGATCTACCTCGATGCCGGCTACTACCCCGCCCGCGAGTTCGTACTCCGGCACATGGGTGCGGCCATCGACGACGAGCTCAACGACCGCGGCGCCAAGAACTACAAGAGCCTGCTTCAGCACGAGGCGCAGCAGTCGGTCGGCGTCACGCCGACCTACCGCACCGTCGATGCCGACGGCCCCGACCACGCCAAGGAGTTCGTCGTCGCGGCGATCATCCGTGGCCAGGAGTGGGGCCGTGCCAGCGGCACGACCAAGAAGGATGCCGAGCAGGACGCCGCACGTCTCGCGCTCGAGGCCTGGGGCCGCCGGGGGCGTGGTCGTCGCCGGCGCCGCAAGCGCAAGGGCGAGACCGTCGCCGACCTTGGGGGATCGACACCCGACATCGAGATCGACCTGGAAGTCGACAGCGACGACCGCGACGTCACCGTCGACACGCGTCCGCCGGACGCCAAGCCCGCGGCGATCGACGCGGCCTCCGAGCGCAGCGTTGCTCCCCGAGAGGCTGCTCCCCGAGAGGCTGGCCCCCGGAAGGCCGCCCCCCGGAAGGCCGCCCCCCGAAAGGCTGCTCCCGCACCTGTAGATCCCGTCGCCGAAGCGCCGCGTGGCGGCTTCGGCGCCGGCATCGACGAGGCTGTGGCCGTCACGCCCGAGGCCAGCACGCCCGAAGCGAAGACGTCCGAGGCGGCACCCTCCGACGCCGCATCCTCAGATCCGGCTTCGCCCGAGACCGAGAAGCGACCGCGTCGGCGCAAGCGCGCCCGTCGTCGTCGCCGTTCGGACGTCAAGGTCGAAGGTGCTGACGCCGCGGCCGGCGATGCCGCGCCGACAAAGGAGCCCGTCGACAAACCTTCCGTGGAGCCCGCTGTCCCCGAGCGCGCGCCGAAGATCGCACGGACCCCCGCACCGCCGCCCGCCCCGGCGCCGGATCCGGCCCCCGTCCCCGAAGGGGAGAAGGCGCCTCGCCGTTCACGTCGCCGTTCGCGACGTCGCCCCGACGCCGCCGCCGAGGCGCCCGCGCCGGCCGCCAGCGCGCGCAAGGTGCCTGTCGCCCGCCACGACGAGCCGCCGACGCAGGCAGCGCCTGCGCCGAAGGCAGGTGCGCCCGAGGCGGATGCTCCGAAGGCAGCCACGCCGAAGGCAGCCACGCCGAAGGCAGCCCCTCGAAAGGCATCGCCCCCGAAGACGCCTACGCCCAAGCCCGACCATGCCGGGTTCGGTGTGGGCATCGACGTCCCTGCCTCGAAGGGGCGCGCACCGAAACGGCCCGCGCCCGTGAAGGTCAAGAAGCTCGAAGCTCCCGGCCGCAAGCGCGCTCCCTCCACTGCCGCCCGCAAGCCGAAGAGCGACAAGGGCGGCTTCGGCAGCGGGATCTGACCCGGATCCCGTTCATCGCGTAGTCTTGCGGCGCTCAGCCGTCGGGCGCCGGCCCGTTCTCGGGCCGCGGTCCGACCGCTGAGCAGGCTCACCGCTGAAGCAAGCCGCCGACTCCCTTCCGCCGATCGGAAGCGTGGCGGGCCGTATCCAGGCCCTCCTCGGTGGAGAGAGGTCTGCCCACGTCGCCGGGCTGCATGGCGCGTCGCTCGGCCTCGTGCTGGCCCACGTCGCCGCCGCCGGCACGCCGCTGCTCGTCGTGGCCAGCGACCCCAAGTCCGTCGACGTGATCCGCCTGGACGTCGAGACGCTGCTGGGCACACCGGCGCTGGCGCTGCCGATCTGGCCGCGGGAGGAGCGTGGTGGCCCGCCCGACAGCGAGGTCTTACAGGGCCGGGCCGCCGTGCTCGAACGCCTGCACCGCGCGCGTGGCGCAACCACACGCGAGGGCCCCGCGCCAGTCGTCGTCACGACCCTCGCGGCGCTGGCCCAGCGCGTGCCGGGTCCTGAGGTGCTCGAGGCGGCGACGCTCGCCCTCGCGCGCGGCGCGCAGCATCCCCTGCCCGTGCTGCTCGAGCATCTTGCCTCCGCAGGCTATGGCCGCGTCGGCGCCGTCGAAGCGCCCGGCGAGTTCGCCAGCCGCGGCGGCCTGCTCGACGTCTGGCCGTGGGGGTCGCCGGACCCGTCCCGTCTGGACTTCTTCGGCGACGAGCTCGAGAGCGTGCGTGCGCTCGATCCGGCCACGCAGCGCAGCGGCGAGGAGCGTGAGGAGATGCAGGTACTCGCCCTTGGGGCCGAGCGCTTTCGCGACCCGCACGGCGACGAGGGTGCCACCTTCCTCACGGCCCACCTGCCGGACCACGCGCGCGTCGCGCTCGTCGAACAGGAAGCGCTGGTCGGCGCGGCGACATCGCTGCGCACGGGCGGCGCGGCCTCCGAGCGTGACGACGTCGCCCGCTTGGAGCGTGAGTTGGGCGCGCGCCCGGTGCTCGTCCTCTCGGAGCTGGCCCACGGCGGCGACGCGCTCGACGTCAAGGTCGGCGGCGTGGACCTGCTGCGCGGCATCGCCATGCGCAAGCGCACCGAGAAGGAGGCGCCGCGCGAGCGCGCCGAACGGATCGCCGCGGCCTTCGCCGAGCTCGGCCAGCGCGTGGAGCGCCTGGTGATCTACCGCCGCGCGGTGGGCGAGGAGGAGCGCATGCGCGAGGTGTTCGAGGAGCACCCACCTGGGCTGCCCATCGCCTGGCATACGGGTTCGCTCTCCCGCTCCTTCGTCTGGCACGCGACGAAGACGGCGCACGTCGCCTACGACGATCTGCTCGATCTGCCGCTGCGGGAGCGACGCGGACCGCGCCAGGCCACGCCGAGCCGTCCGATCCAGGACTTCCTCGAGCTGGTCGAGGGTGGCCCGGTCGTGCACCTGCATCACGGCATCGGGCTCTACCGTGGGCTCGTCGAGCTCGAGGGCAACGAGGGCACGGGCGAGTACCTGAAGGTCGAGTTCGCCGAGGGCACGATCGTCTACGTGCCCGTCGCGCGCATCGACCTCGTGCAGCGCTACATCGGCACGGGTCGCCGTCCGAAGCTCAGCAAGCTGGGCGGGCAGGACTGGACCAAGCGCAAGAAGAAGGTCTCAGCTGCGGTCGAGGAGCTGGCCGACCAACTGCTCGCGACACAGGCCTTGCGTGCGAAACGCCGCGGCGCCGCTCTGCCCGCCGACAGCGAGTGGCAGCTCGAGTTCGAGCACGCGTTTCCGCACCCGGCGACGCCCGACCAGACGTCGGCCGTGCGGTCGATCAAGGACGATCTCGAGGGCGACCAGCCCATGGACCGGCTGCTGTGCGGCGACGTGGGCTACGGCAAGACCGAGGTCGCGCTGCGTGCCGTGTTCAAGGTGGTCACCAACGGCCGGCAGGCCGCGATCCTGGTGCCCACCAAGGTGCTCGCTGAGCAGCATGTGCGCGTCTTCACGCAGCGCTTGGCGCCCTATCCCCTGACCGTGCGGGCGCTCTCGGGCCTGCACTCCGCGGCGGACAACCGCGCGACGATCGAGGGGCTCAAGGACGGCACGGTCGACCTCGTCGTCGGCACGCACCGGCTGCTCAGCAAGGACGTGGGCTTCCACAACCTGGGCCTTGTCTGCATCGACGAGGAGCAGCGCTTCGGCGTCCAGCACAAGGAACGCCTCAAGGAGCTGCGCAGCCAGATCGACATCCTGGCACTCAGCGCGACGCCCATCCCGCGCACGCTGCACATGGCCTTGCTCGGCATTCGCGACATCAGCAACCTCACGACACCGCCCCTGGGTCGGCATCCGATCGAGACGAAGGTGGCGCGCGAGAGCGACGAACTCGTCCAGCATGCCATTCGGCGTGAGCTCGGACGCGGCGGTCAGGTGTTCATGGTGAGCAGTCGCATCCGCGAGCTGCCGATGATCGCGAGCAACCTGATGCAGCTCGTGCCGGAGCTGCGCGTCGTCGTCATCCACGGCCAGATGGACAAGGACCTCATCGAGCAGCGCATGCTGCGGTTCGTACGCGGCGAGGCCGACCTGATGCTCGCGACGACGATCATCGAGAGCGGGCTCGACATCCCGAACGCCAACACGATCATCCTGCGCGACGCGGATCGCTACGGCCTGTCTGAGCTGCACCAGCTGCGCGGACGCGTCGGGCGCGAGCGCCGGCATGCGCACGCGCTAGTGCTCCTGCCCAAGGGGCGTCCGCTGCGCGACGAGGCCGCCGAGCGCCTGCGCGCCATCGAGGAGTACAGCGAGCTGGGGGCGGGCTTCCGCATCGCCATGCGGGATCTCGAGATCCGCGGCGCGGGCAATCTCCTCGGGCCGCAGCAGTCGGGGCACATCGCGGCCGTCGGCTACGACCTCTACTGCAAGTTGCTGGGCGAGGCCGTCGAGGTGGCGCGTGGCCGCTCCCAGGATGAACGCTACGAGCCCGCGTTCCTCGCCATCGACGTGCCGGGGGCCGTGCCCGACGACTACGTCGGCGACGTGCGCGAGAAGTTCCGCATCTTCCGCCGTGTTGCGGCCGCCTCGACGCGCGAGGACTTCGAGGATCTGCGCGAGGAACTCACCGACCGCTTCGGCAAGCCGCCCAAGCAGGTGCGCCGGTTGTTGCTCTGCCAGCGCACGCGCATCGAAGCGGGCGCGGTCGGCATCGAACGCATTGCTCCGGCGCCGAGCGATCAGCCGGGCGTCGTGTTGCACGGTCCCGAGCCGTCCCTCGCCAAGCTACGCCGCGACGGGATCAAGCTGCGCGCGATCCAGCCGGGTCAGGCGTTCCTGCCCGTGCCGCAGGCCAAGACCGAGGAAGAAGCGCTGCAGTTCCTGGTGCGGGTGTTGCGCGCGACGTAGGGGCGGACGCCTCGCGGCCGCACCGTGGTAGGGGCGACCCTTGTGGTCGCCCGGTACGCCATCTCCGTCGTGTGCCATTACGGGTAGGGGCGACCCTTGTGGTCGCCCGCGTACCGCCTGACTCGTTGGGCGGGGACAAGCCCCGCCCCTACGTGGTACGTCCCGATGTCGCTGCACGCGCTCGGGCGGGGACAAGCGCCGCCCCTACGGCACCTCCAGCACGCGGTCGGTCGCCGGACTCGCGAGCGTGTGCTCGAAGTCGAGGTCCGCGTAGCCCTTCAGGCGCACCTGCACCTGGATCGGGATGTCGCGGAAGCCGGGCTCGCGGCCGTTCTGCGGCACCAGCACCGGCGTGCACGTCGCGGTCAGCGTGGCGCCGGCGTCGACCGCACGTCGACCGTCCGGCAGGCGCACCGTGTCGTGCAGGTCGTTCAGCGGAGGCACCACCGCGACGTAGGTGAGGTCGCGCGTCGTGTCGCGGCCCGCATGGATCGAGAACTTCGTGCCGTGGGCGTGTACGTACCACGTCGAGGAGCGGCTGTTGTAGCGCTCAGGCTCGCGCGCCCTCAGCACGTGGAAGGTTCCGTTCACTGCCGTGATGTCCTTCTTCGCACCGAGGCCGGGACCACAGCCGCACCCGATCCAGCTGCTGTAGTCGCGGTCCAGGAGGCCCTTGCGCAGGGCGCGCTCCTTCACCCAGTCTGGCGTGTCCGGCTGGGTCGACGAGCTGCCGCCACCACCGGACTGCTTCTGGGCGCGCTCGACGAGCCGTCCGGCCACGTCGTAGATGCGTAGCCGGACGTCGAAGCGGCGGGGCACGGGGAGTACGAGGCGCACCTCGGTACGATCGCCGCCGACCTCGAACGCAGCCGGGTCCTCGGAACCCTTGCGCTGCCGATGGGCGTGGATCCGGTAGCGGCCGGGCGCAAGACGCGGCACGTCCACGCGGCCCTTCGTGGCCTCGACGTTCTCGATCTTGCGGTCGCCGGCCAGCCAGCCGGCGTTGCCCGGCTCCCCGATGCGGTAGAGGTCCAACTGCGTGTCGAACGGCGTCTCGTCGGTGTCGGACACGAGTTCGAGCGCCAGGACGCAGGTGCCGCGCTGGACGGGATCCGGCGGCGCGGCGTCCAGCGTGATGAGTTCGTCGTCCTCGATCTCTTCCATCTCCGGGCTCGGGACGAGGGGGCCGTCCTCGGCCGTCTCCTTGCTCGGTTCGACGGGCCGGATGCCGCGCAGCAGCGGCGGCGGCGTGGCGGTGGGGGCCCCGGACTCCGCGGTGCGGAGCAGGGGGACACCGGCGTCCGACGGCTGAAGGACGACGGCCAGCACACCGGCGAGGCTGAGCAGGGCGGCGAGCGCGATGAACATGCGACTCATGACCCCGTCAACGCGGAACCGCTCCGGAGGTTCACGGGCGTTGTCGCGCGCGGGAACCGCTGCGCCTGCCTACTGCACATGCTCCTTGTGCGTCAGAGCGGCCACGTTGTTCCTGTAGAGCCACACGTACTGAGGGCCGGCGTACGAGGCGAGCATGGTCAAGGCCGTGGTCAGCGGGACGTCCTTCAGCTCTAGAACGCTGATGGGGTTGCGCTCGACCTCTGCAACGCTCCGAGGGTCGATCATGAGGTTGAAGCCCGTCTGGATCTGCAGCGTGCGGATCACGTCGCGAAGCGATTGGCCCCGGACCGACAGGTTCACGTTGGTCTTGGCGAACTTGGCCTGCAGCGCCTTGCCGGCGTCATTCACGGCCCGCCGCTCGCGTTCGGACGCGAGCCAGCGATCGATCGCGTCGTGCACGGCCTTGGAGCCGCGCACGATCAGGATGCCGTTGCGGACCTCGATCGTGACGTCCTCGCGATCCCAGTACGTGGGGTGGACTGCCTTGCGGATGTCATCGGCCAGGTCTCGAGCCGGCGGGCCACTGGGGGCCTTGACGGGTTCGTCGATGAATTTGTTGTAGCTGAAGTTCTGGATGTTCACCGACAGGTCCTTCACATCGAAGTAGCGCAGCCGGATGTCCCCGTCGATCTCCTCGTTCGTGAGGATCCAGATCACGCCCTTGCGCACCTCCCAGCGCATCTCGAAGGGCTCGGTCACCACGGATTCCAGGATCGTCTTGACCGACACGTCATCCAGTTGCGCACTGATGATGACGTCTTCGAACATCTCCTCGCGCACCTTGGGCGATATGTGGAACTTGTGGCCCGTGATCGCCTGCAAGTACGTGACGGCTGCGTCGAGGTTCACCTCTTCCCAGTCCAGCCCCTTCACGCGCTTCTTCGACAGCGCGACCACGATGCGGTCATCAGGCGTGAGGTAGGACGCCGCATCCCGCTTCGCGCGGGCGGGCGGCGCTAGCTCGACCGCCGTGGGCCCGCGATCCTGGGCGCACGGGTTGGAGTCGGGCGGCGGACAGCAGCACCCGGCCGTATTGGAGAGCAGGAGGCATACGAGCACGCAGCACGACAGGGTCTTCATGGGGCCAGCGTGCTCCGCGGGCGTAATCCTCGCATCACGCGGCCAGGCGAGGCGCCCCGGGCCACCGACTCGGGGCCTGGTCACCTCGCGGTCACCCCCCGTAGAGCGGTTCGTGAGGACGGCCCCCGGCGCAGCTATTCTGCTCGGATGGTCATCCGGTGGGTCGTCGTTCTCGGGTTCGTCTGCACGCTCTGCCTTCCGGGCTGCAGCTCCGACGACGAGGTGCGTCCGTCGCCCATCCCTGCGGACTACGCCCAGCGCCTCCGGGCACGTGGCCAGCAGCCGACGGCCCGCACGACGGGCGGTCGCACGGTAGATGCCGTGCTCGCTGTGGTCGACGGTGAGGTCCTGACCCGCCGCAAGGTGCTGCGCCGCCTGCGCCTGACCGAAGCCGATGTGGCCAAGGGGGACGTCGAAGAGGAGATCAAGGGCGCGCGCAAGGACTGGGCGCGCCAGCGCTTGATCATGGCCGCCGCCCGCCGGCGCGGTCTGAACATCCCGCCGCAGGCCGTCGACGACATCGCCGAGGAGCAGCTCGAGGGCGAGATGAAGAAGAACGTCGAGGCGACCGGCGAGGTCCTCGACCGGGACAGTTACCTCAAGGCGCGCAATCTCTCGTGGCGCGAGTACCGCGAGCAGATCAAGGGGCTCGTCATCGACGAGTACCACCTGCGCATGATCACGCGCGGCATCGGCGGCGCCCGACCCGAGCTGGACTACGCCGTCTCACCGGCCGAGGTGCGGCGCATCTACTACGACAACCGCGCGGGCTTCGATCAGCCGCACGGCGTGCGCATGGCGATCCTGCGTTTCCCGCTGGAGCGCTTCGAGCGGGAGGGTTTGGACCTGATCGAGGTCGAGACGATGGCGATGCGCGCGGCCGAGGCCGCGCGGGCCGACCTGCAGCGCGGCGTGGCGGTCGAGGACGTGATCCAACGCCACGGCCTGCGCGAGGCCGACCACCAGGTCTCGCCCAAGGACGCCTTCATCCCCAAGCCGGAGGCCCAGCCGGGCCGTCCCCCGGGCGACGACGTGAAGTTCCTCTTCGATCCCCGCCGCCGCCCCGGCGACGCGCAGGTCTTCCCGCTGGGGGACGGACCTCACGTCATCGGCGTCGTCGAGATCCAGGACGCCCGCCGACGCGAGCTGTCTGAGGTCTACGACCAGATCGTCGGTTTCGTGCAGCAGGGCAAGATGCTCCGGGCGCGCTCACAGCTCGTCATCCACCAGCTCAGTCGCGGCGAGAGCGTCGTCTGGCCGCAGGACCTTGCGGACGAACTGCTGGCCGACGCCCGCGACAAGATGGCGCAGATGGCGAAGGACCCCGTACTCGGCAAGGCCCGCCTGCGGTGAGGGGTGTCGCGCTCACGACGGCGCTGGCCTTGCTGCTTGCGCTGGCGAGCGCCTTCTTCGCCGTCCGCTCGCTGGATGTCGAGACCGGACCGCGCGTGCTGCAGGGGGTGTACACGTCCGGCGACGCGGGAGAGGCCCGTGCGTTGATCGTGAAGCTCGCCCAGGGCCTCATGGGCATGCAGGCGAGCGACGGCGGCTACACCCTCCGGGATGGCGAGCACTTCAACGCCAACATCGAGCGTGTGGCGGCCGCGTCGTTCGCCACGATGGCGCTCGGGCGCGTGCGCAACCTGGCTCCCGACGTGACGGTCGACGGCATCGATGCGGCGATCGCGCGCGGGCTCGACTTCATCAAGAAGCAGCAGACGTCCGCCGGCGCGATCGGCATCGAGGAACCGCACGACCGCTGGTCGCAGGTCGATGCCACGTCAGCCGCCGTGCTCGCGCTGACGCTCGGCGGTCGACCTGACGACGAGACGGCGCTGCTCGCGGCGGGCAAGGCGCTCAAGCGCTTTGCCCGCGCGGGCTTGCGCAACGGCTGGACACGCGCACTGGGCACGATGGCCGTCGAGCGCATCGCCGCCCTCGGTCGGGACGACGTCTTCGACGGCAACCCGCGCGGCCTCGCGGACCTCCGCGATCTCAAGAAGGTGCGCGACGGCCCGCTGCAGACGAGCGACTGGAACATCGCCGAGGGCATTTCGCGGGTGGTGCTGGGACTGCGCAAGGGCGCGGACCCGTTCCCGGCCCGCCTGGTGCTCGCGATCCTGGACGATCCGCCTGTCTGGGACGCCCAGAGCGGCGACTGCCAGAGCCTCTGGATGCAGTCCTGGCTCGTCGCTCGGTCCGGCGCGGGACGCTCCCGAGGGTGGTTCGCCGACCTCCTCGAGGCCTTCCAGAAGGAGGCCGTGGAGGCCGACGGGACCATCCACGGGGGCTACTATGCGAACGGGATCAGCCAGACGGCCGGCGCCATCCTGGCGCTCACCGAGGGCCTGATGACGCAAGTCGTTGCCCTGGATGGGGTTGGGGCGATCCCGGGGAAGAGCGAGAAATCTGCGGAGCGGTGAACCGCTCCGGCCCGTCCCCGTTTGATTGGACGTAGGCAAACCCTACAATGCGGCGCGGCTGCCGCATGCCGTGTGGCCCGTTCGCTTGCGAGCGGTCCACCGGAGCGATCCCGATCCACGGCAGTCCAGATAGACCCGGCATGCAGCTACGACCTGCCATGCCGCCAGACCTTGCGAAGCGGAGAGACCGATGTCCAGGAACGAGCGCTACCAGCACGACTACGCCTTCGCCCAGCAAGGGGACTTCAACGAGCAGCTCTACCTCGCGCTCAAGCAGAGCCCTTGGTGGATGATCTCGATCGCGATCCACGTGCTCATCTTCTTCATCATGACCCTGTTCGATACGTCGGACGGCTCCGGCAAGAAGAAGAAGGTCATCCAGACCAACATGGCCGCCGAGACGGTCGAAGAGGATCTGGAGGACACCGAAGAGGACACCGAAGAGGTCCACGAGCAGGAGATCGTCGCCGAGGAGCCCGTCATCAAGGACGAGGAGATCGCCGACCACGTCGAGACCGACAACGACCTCCCGTACGAGGAGAGCTTCGGTCAGAGCGAGGGTCTCAGCGACGCGCCCTTCGAGGGTCCGGCCAACAACGGCACGATCGGCATCGGCGGCGGCGCCGGTGGTGCGTTCAAGGGCCGCGGTGGCGGACGTGACCTCGGCACAGGTGGCGGTGGTCGCAAGAAGTTCGACGACGCCGTCGATGACGCCCTGCGCTGGCTGGCTGCGCACCAGTCGTCCAACGGTGGCTGGGAAGCCGCCGGCTTCAACCAGTGGTGTGACGGCAAGCCCGTCGGCGACGCCAGCAAGCGCCCCGACGGTCTCGGCAAGGCGCTTTATGATCCGGGCGTCACCGGGCTCGCGCTCTGCGCGTTCCTGGGCGCCGGCTACACGAACCGCGGCAAGCACCCCTTCGCCAAGGTCGTCTCGCGCGGTCTCCGCTACCTGAAGAACATCCAGGACCCGGAGGGCTGCTTCGGCCCGCGTTCGACGCAGCAGTACATCTACAACCACGCGACGGCCGCCCTGGCCATGGTCGAGGCGTACGGCATGACCGGCAGCCCGATCTTCAAGGGCTCGGCCCAGCGTTGCCTGGACTTCATCGCCCTGGCTCGCAACCCGTACTTCGCTTGGCGCTACGGCATCAAGCCGGGTGACAACGACACGTCGGTGTCGGGCTGGATGATGATGGCGCTCAAGAGCGCGCAGCTGATCAACGGGGACTCGGTCAAGCGCGGCAAGCCTGCGCCGCTGACGATCGACGAGTCCGCGTTCGACGGCCTCAAGGCCTGGCTCGACAAGGTCACAGACCCGGACTACGGCCGCGTCGGCTACGTCCAGCGCGGTACGGGCCCGGCTCGCCCGCAGGAGCTGGTCGACCGCTTCCCCGGTGAGAAGTCGGAGTCGATGACGGCTGCCGCGATGCTGGCCCGCACCTTCATGGGGGAGGATCCCCGCAAGAGCAAGATGATCAAGCTGGGTGCAGATCTCTGCGCCAAGCTGGCCCCGACCTGGAACAAGGCCGACGGCTCGATCGACATGTACTACTGGTACTACGCCACGCTCGCGATGTTCCAGGTCGGCGGCAAGCACTGGGACATCTGGAAGAAGGGCATGGAGAAGGCCATGGTCGAGACCCAGCGGAAGGACTCGGACTACTGCCAGTACAAGGGCAGTTGGGATCCGGTCGGCCCGTGGGGTCCGGACGGCGGTCGCGTGTACAGCACGGCGATCCTCGCTCTCTGCCTCGAGGTGTTCTACCGCTATGACCGGGTGTTCGGAGCCAAGTAGCGAAGCGGAGCTTCGCTACTTGCAGGTTCGCGCAGCGAACCTGTCCGCTCCGAACAATCATTGCTAGGGGGCTGACGCCCCCTGCGGCGATGCGCTTCGCGCCGCCGCACCCCCGCTGGGGCGTCCTGATGTTCGGGACGCCCCGGTGTCGTTTTGGGGTTGGGTCGGCGGTCGCTGTGCGAGGGTACGCGGTGGCGTGACGCTACGCGCGAGCGGGAGCTCGCGCATATCGCGTTCGCCGGACACGTGCATCGGAGCGGGACCCGCCGGGCAGGCGCCGGCGAAGCCGGCGCTCTGTCTGGCGGGGCGCGCCGGGCGCCGCCGCACCCCCCGCTGGGGCGTCCTGATGTTCGGGACGCCCCGGTGTCGTTTTGGGGTTGGGTCGGCGGTCGCCGTGCCAGGGTGCGCGGTGGCGTGACGCTACGCGCGAGCGGGAGCTCGCGCATATCGCGTTCGCCGGACACGTGCATCGGAGCGGGACCCGCCGGGGTCGCCTCGCGTACTGGAATCGTAGGGGCAGCCTGAGCGACGGCTTGGCCGGAGCGGTTGGCTGCCCACCCGGCTGACAGGGGCCGTTCCCGGTACCACCGTTGGGGGGACTCCCAGCCCCCAATTGCCGCCCGGGCCGCACGGCGGTACACCGGATGCATGACGATCAGCCGTGCTGTTGAAGAGGCCATGACCGGCGCCTCGTGGATCCGCAAGATGTTCACGCAGGGCCTGCGTCTCAAGGCCGAGCACGGGCCCGAGAACGTCGCCGACCTGAGCCTGGGCAACCCCGTGATCGAGCCGCCCGCCGCGGTCCAGGCGCGCCTGCTGGAACTCGCCTCGCAGCCGCCCATCGGTTCGCACCGCTACATGCCCAACGCCGGCTTCCGCACGACGCGCGAGGCCGTCGCCCAGCACCTGAGCCGCAAGACAGGCATCCCCTACACCTACGACCGTGCCGTCATGACCGTCGGGGCCGGCGGTGCGCTGAACGTCGTCTTCAAAGGCCTGCTCGACGCGGGCGACGAGGTCATCTGCCTCACGCCCTTCTTCGTCGAGTACCGCTACTACATCACCAACCATGGCGGCCGCATGGTGCTCGTGCCGACCGACGAGCAGTTCCGGCCCGACCCGGTCGCGATTGCCGCCGCGATCACCCCCCGCACGCGCGCCGTGATCGTCAACTCGCCGAACAACCCCTCCGGCGTCGTCTACTCGGCCGAGGACTACGACAAGCTGGCTGCCGTCCTCGAGCAGGCCTCCAAGGACCAGGGCCGGCCGGTCTACCTCGTCACCGACGAGCCCTACCGCGCCATCTCCTACGACGGTGTCCACGTGCCGTGGGTGCAGAAGCACTACCGCGACACGATCCACGTGACGTCCTTCTCGAAGGATCTCGCCATGCCCGGCGAACGCATTGGCTACATCGCGGTGAATCCGGCCTCGGAAGGCTCGGACCAGATGACGGCCGCTTTCACCTTCGCGAACCGGGTCCTCGGCTTCGTCAACGCACCCGCCCTCCAACAGCTCCTCGTGCAGGAGCTGTTGGACGTCACGGTCGACATGGCCGGCTACGAGGCCAAGCGCGCCGTGCTGCTGGGCACGCTCGAGGAGGCCGGCTACGAGCTTGTGAAGCCCGAGGGCGCCTTCTACATGTTTCCCCGCGTCCCCGGCGGCATGGACGACATCGAGTTCGTGGGCGTCTGCTTGGAGGAGCGCCTGCTGGTCGTTCCGGGCTCCGGCTTCGGCACCCCGGGCCATTTCCGCATGTCCTACGCCGTCACGGATCGGGACGTAGAGTTGGCTGTGGGGGCCCTGAAGCGGGTGGCGGAGCGTCTCGGCGCTCCCCAGTAGGCATTCGTTGTCCCGGCGACGCCGGGAATTCGCTCGACGGATCCCCGCAGTCCGAGACCATAGGCGGCTTCCCGATCACCGGGACCCCTCGCGAGAGAGACACGATGCCGAACACCGCCTCCACCAAGAAGCGCGTCCGCCAGACCGAGACCCGCACCGAGCGCAACAAGTTCCGTCGCTCGACCATGCGCGGCTGGATCCGCAAGGTCCGTGAGAGCGTCGAGGCCGGCGACAAGGCCGCTGCCGAGGCCGCCCTCGTGAAGGCCTACAAGCACATCGACAAGTGCGCCATGAAGCACATCATGCATGAGAACAAGGCCGCCAACATGAAGCGCAAGCTGACGGCCCAGGTCAACGCGATCGGGTAGACGCGTCTCACTGACGCGCGCGAGAGATGAAGGCCGGGGTAACCCGGCCTTCGTTCGTTTTGGGGGGCAGCGCGCTCGCCCACGCCAGCGGCGTGGACGGGCGACCCTTGTAGTCGCCCGCACGCTTCGTGGGCGCGTGTCCGTATCGGTGTCCGCCGACGGCTGCGAAGGCAGCCCCTACGAACTCAGCGCGCTCAGGCGGTTGAGGACGTCCTTGTAGGCCGCGTCCTCCTCCACGATGCGCTCGAAGATCCCACGCGCCTTCTCGGTCTCACCGGCGCGCTCGAGCAGGTTGGCGTAGTCGTAGTAGACGGCCTTGGCCTTGGGGCTCGTGAGCGTCGGGAACTCCGCGACAGCCTCCTCAAGCTTCTTGGCCGCGAGCGTCGTGATGTTCTTCTTCTCGAAGCACTTGGCCTGGAGAAGGAGGCTGTCGACCTTGCGGGACGGATCGCGCACGGTCTGCTGGAACTCGGCCAGCGCCTCGTCGACCTTGCCCGACTGGAACAGCCACTGCCCCAGACGGAAGCGCTCGATGAGGTCCATCGGGTGCTCCTGCACACGGCGGCCGTACTCCTCGAGGCTCGCGCCGATCAGTTCCTGGTAGGCCGCGTCGTGCTGGGCCTTGAGGCCGGCATCGTCCGGCGCGGTGGCGAGCAGGTCCTTCACCTTCTTGTAGGAGCGCTTGACCATGGTCAGCTCCATGTCGCCGATGCGGACGGAGAGTTCGTAGTTGGCCGGGTCGAGCGCGAGCGCCTCGCGCAGCGTGGCCATCGCACTCACCTCATCGCCCTGCTGCAGCTGCAGATCGGCCATGCGCACACGGAGCCTGGAGTCGTCCGGTGCCGCTTCGACCTGTCCCTTGACGAGGCCGAGCTCCGTCGCCGCGTGCTCCGCGGTGAGCTGGAGGCGCGTCTCGGTCTCCAGCCTCTGGGCAACGTCCTTGTCCTTGATCAGGTCGCGGCTCGACTCCGCCGTCTCGAAGCCGGAGATCTTGAGGGCGCCTTCGGCTGCCAGGTTCTTGCGCAGCTTCTGCGCCTCCTGATCACGCGGCATGATGCGCACGGCCTCGCGCAGCGCGTCGAGCGCCTCCGGGATCCTGCCCTGCTTGCCGAGTGCCTCGCCCAAGCGCTTCCACGGCTCGTTGTCCTCCGGGTCGATCTCGGCCGCGCGCTTGTAGGCGACGCTGCCGCTGCCGAATGCGTTGGCCTGCAAGGCCGCGTCGCCGAGTTGCATGCACACGCCCTTGTCGTCGGGCTTCTTGGCCAGGGCACGCAGGCAGGCGGCCATGCGCTTGGCCGGGTCCTTGCCGCTGATGGACGCCTTGGAGAGCATGCCGCCGAAGAGGCTCTTGCCGCGCGACTCGCGCAGCTTGATCGCCGCCTGGAAGAAGCCCTCGACGGCTTCCGCGTCGTCCAGCTGGAACTTCAAGTACTCCTGGTAGGCCTCGATCGCGAGCTCGTAGCGCTTGCGCTTGAGGGACTCCTTGGCCTTGGTCTTCAGGTCGGCGACGGCCATGCGTGCTCTCCGGTCCGGGCGGTGTGGGGGCATGATCCTAAACCCGCGTGGGCATGCGGTCTACGCGCCCTCCGGACCCAAGGGGAAGGGCCGCCGCGGAGTGCTAAACTGGGGGAATGGCCTTGGACATCGTTCTCTACCCCGCTCCCGTCCTCCTCGAAGGCACCGCGCCGATCGTCGAGGTGACGGACGACCTGCGGCAGATCGTTGGAGAGATGCGGCGCATTCTCTTCGAGGAGCGCGGTGTGGGCCTCGCGGCGCCCCAGGTCGGCATCGCCCAGCGCCTGATGCTGGTCTGCCCCACGGGCGAGCCAGGCGATGAGATCGTCGTGATCAACCCCGAGATCCTCACGGCCGAAGGCGAGGAGATCGGCGAGGAGGGCTGCCTTTCCTTCCCGAGCATTTTCGGCAAGGTGCCCCGCGCCGTCGCCATCAAGGTCCGGTACCAGGACCTCGAGCTGCGCGAGCGCGAGTTCGAGCTCTCGGGATGGGTCGCGCGGATCTTCCAGCACGAGCTCGATCACCTGAACGGCGAGGTGTTCATCGACAAGATGACCCCCGAGTCACGCGCCAAGGTCGAGGACCGCATCGAGCAGTTGCGGCGAAGCGCAGAGGATCTCCAGCGAAACGCTGAGGAGAACCCGGGCGCGACGGAGCCCCCGGGTGCGGCCGGGACCCCGGCCTAGGCCTCCCTGTATGCGCCGCCACCTAGGTCACGAAGGGCTCGAGCCGGCCGCGTTCCTCGATCCGGTCGTGACGATCGGCGTCTTCGACGGGCTGCATCGCGGGCACCTGCACGTCATCGAGCACCTACGCGCCTTCGCGGATCGCGTGGGCGGCGAGGCGGTCGTCGTCACGTTCGACACGCATCCCATGGCCGTGATCGCCGGAGCCCCGCCGCGCCACATCTTGTCGACCGAGCACCGGCTCGTCTTGCTCGAGCGCATGGGCATCGACGCGGTCGTGCTGCTGCCGTTCGACCCTGCGATGCGCGCCACGGACTACGCGAGCTTCACACGCGACATCCTCGTAGGGGGGCTCGGTCTCCGCGGACTGCTCTTTGGCTACAACAGCAACTTCGGCCACCGCGGCGAGGGCACGCCGACAACCCTCGCGCCGCTGGCCGCCGAGCACGGCTTCGAGGTCGTCGAGGCGCCTTCCATTCACCTGGGTGGCACGCCGATCTCGAGCAGTCGCATCCGCGACGCGATCGAGCGCGGCGACTTCCCCGAGGCCGGGCTCATGCTCGGCCGCCCGCACACGCTGTTCGGCACCGTCGTGCGTGGGGACGGCCGGGGGCGCCAGCTTGGCTTTCCGACGGCCAACATCGACCTCGGTGGCGAGATCACGCCGCCCGCCGGCGTGTACCAGGTCATCGCTGACGTGCGCGGCCAGCGCTACGCTGCCGTGGCCAACCTCGGCTACCGCCCGACATTCGATGGCGGAGACGAGGGGCTGCCGCCGCAGCCGCTGCTCGAGGTGCACGTACCGGGCGTCGACTTCGATTTCTACGCGGAGAGGGTCGAGGTCGAGTTCGTGCGCAAGATCCGCGATGAGCGCAAGTTCCCCTCGAAGGAGGCTTTGCTGGCCCAGATCAAGGCGGACGTCGCTTCCTTGGGGCTCTCCTGATCGACGACGCTGGGAAACTCCTTGCGGGTGCCCCAAGCGCGTTGTTCCATCAGCCCCTCTTGGTGGGCCAGGTAGCTCAGCTGGTAGAGCACTGCATTGAAAATGCAGGGGTCGCCGGTTCAACTCCGGCCCTGGCCACCAACTTCCTCCCCTTCGGATGCGCTGAGCCCGCGGCAGCCTGACGCCTGCAACCAGACTCATGCATGTGGAGACCTTGTTTCCACAGGGGCGGAAGTGCCGACATCTTCAATTGGGCGTGCCGGAGTCGGCATGACGCCATGCGTGCGTGGGATCATGCACGAATGATGCGTTGTCTGCCCGCGGTCCTTGTCTCGTTGGTCCTGCTGCACATGCTGCCGGCCGAGGGTGGCGACGAGGCACCCAGGCCCGCCCACAAGACAGACGTCGTGACCATCCCGACCACATGGATGTCGGACTTGGGTGCCGCTCGAGAGATCGCCAAGGCGTGCGGCAAGCCGCTGCTCGTCTACGTGTGTCCCGCGGCTGCCGGCTGCCCCGCGGCCCGCCACATGGACGCGACGCTGTTCACGGCCGAGAACGTCGCGTCGATCTCAGAGGACGCCGTCTCGGTCCGCGTGGAACTCGAGAACGTGACCGACGACGCGACGGCCAAGGCGTTGCGAGACATGGCCTTGGCGCTCCACCCAGCCGTCGTTGTTCTGAGCCCCGACGGCAAGCTGCTGCACCTCCAGTACGCCGGCCTCTATCCGGCGTTCGATGAGCGCGGGAAGGTCCTGCCGGGCTCCTGGGGCGCCGAGCTCACGCCGGCCGAGTTGCTCAAGGTGGTCGAGCGGGCCGAGGCGCGCGAAGCGCGGGCTTCCAAGCTCGCGGCGCAAGACAGGAACGAAGCGCGCATCGAGCTCGCGGCGATTCGTGCCGCACAGGGACGCCCGGCCGAGGCGCGGCAGCTGCTCCGCGCCGTAGCAGACGTCGAGGTCCACACCGTGGGCGGCCCCGCGCTGGCGCGGCTGCTGGTGAGGGCCTCGCAGAACGCCAAGGCCGCGGCCATCTACGAAGGCCTCGTAGCAGCACATCCCGAGCATCTCGACGGGCAGACGTGGCAGTACGAGGCTGCGGCGCTCCGCGTCGACTCCGCCGATTCCGTGGATCGTGCCGTCGCCGCTCGGAAGACGCTGGCCGAACTCGCGACGAAGGCTGGCAGCGAGCGGGTGCGCGTGCGCAGCCGGCTCGCCTTGGCGGAGCAGGCACGCGCGACGGACGACCGCCCCGCCCTCACCAAGCTGCTGGACGGGCTCGAGGCCGCGGCCGGCAGGGCCGAGACGGCGCCCAAGGCGTGGACGGCACGCATGCTCTTCCGTCTCGCCGGCGTCGAGGCCATGCCCGACGCGAAGATGCTGGACCGCGCGGAGCGCCACTACCGCATGCTCATCCGCTCGCACCCGGGCTCGCTCGAGGCGCAGCAGGTGAAGCACGCGATGTTCGGCATGCTGCGCCAGATGCGCTCGATGTCTTCGTCTTCCCCCGGCATGTCTTCCCCAGGCATGCCCCTCCCCGGCATGCCGATGCCGCCGACTCCTCCCAAGTAGGCGCGGCGCGTAGTCCCACCGCGCGCATCGTGTACCCTTTGCCCGTCGCGAAGGAGACGAGACGTGCCTAGAGGCTGGCTACGCCCGATCCTCATCCTGGTCTGCTTGGGCGTCGTCGCCTTCTTCGTCGTCAGCAGCGGCGAAGATCCGGCACCCCAGTCACCCGAAGGCGAGGCGTCCAAGCCCGGCGATTTCGACGTGAACATCCCGCTGCCGTCCATGCCCGAAGCAGAGCCGATCGCGACGCAAGCCCGCGGCGCGTACGTTCTCGAGACCGCGGAGGCACGCGTCTCGCTCGAGCTGATGAAGGGGCGGCACTTCCGCTTCATCTCAACCCGTGGGGCGAAGGTGCGTGAGGCTGTGGGAACCTGGAGCCTTGCCGGCCGACGGCTCACGCTCGCCTACACCCACATCGATGGCGCGCCCGTGGGCCAGGAGCCGACCGTCGTGGCCAACGTGTGGAACGGCACGACGATCGAGCTCAGGGACACGGGCCTTCCGGGCCGCGTGATCCTCACCAAACGAACCATGATCCGCAACCGGTAGCGGGCCTCCGGCCGTGCGTTCAGGATCTGCCCGAGCTGTGCTCGCGCCATGTCGTCTACGGGTTCCTCGCGCGAAGTCGCCGGTGCACTCCGCTTCCGTCGCCACACCTGGCGCCCACGATCGCCAGGTGCCGCTCGCCTGCCATGTTGCCGTAGGGGCGACCCTTGTGGTCGCCCGGGACGCCGCCGCTGTCATGAGCCCTTACGTGTAGGGGCGACCCTTGTGGTCGCCCGCGAGCTTCGTGGGCGCGTGTCCGTGTCCGTGTCCGTGTCCGTGTCGCATGGCGCGCGTGCGAAGAAGGGTAGCGCCTACAGGACTTCGAGCTCGTGCTCGATGAGGCGCGCCGCTGGATGCAGGCGCAGACCGTCGAGGATCTTCTGCACGATCTCCTGCGCATGATGGTGGCTGCCGCTGACCGAGGCGAAGCCGAGCACGGCGATGCGGTGGACGTCTTGCTCTTCGACCTCCGCCGCCGCCACGTGATAGCGGCTCCGCGCGCGGTCCAGGATGCTCTTGACGACTTGGCGCTTCTCCTTGAGCGAGTTCGCCTGGGGGACGTGCAGGCGCACGTGAAGGACTCCTACATGCATGCCCGCGACGGTACACCCAGGCGGCGGCGATGCCCTACACGCGCTGCTTGATGATGTTGGCAACGCGCAGCGAGTTGGCGTAGATCGTGAAGGTGAAGGGCACGGAGCCGCCCGTCGGCATGAAGCTGCCGTCCGTCACGTAGAGGTTGTCCACGTCGTGCGCGCGGCAGCTCGGGTCGAGGACCGATGTCTTGGGGTCCTCCCCGAACCGGCAGGTCCCCGCCTGCAGGTTCACGCTCGGACCGCCGAAGGACTTCACAGCTCGGGCGTTCTTCGCACCCATGGCCGTGAGGAACTCGATGCCGCGATTCACGAGGAACCCCGAGTTGCGCCAGCTCCACTCGTGCGGGAAGGCCTGGATGCGCGCCACAGGCAGGCCCCACGTGTCCTTGACCTTGGTGTCCAGCCCGACGTGGGCCTGCGGGCCCGGGAACCACTCGCCGAAGATCTCGAACTTGATCGGCGTCTGCTGGTGGAACCAGTAGTCGAGCCGGTCCTTGAGCGGTTGCCCCCAGAGCGGTGCCGGGTTGCTGCGGCGCTCTCCTGAGGACTGCAGCTCCGCCCCGGCGATCGGGTTCGGGTGGAACGGCAGGAAGTTGAGCGTGCCGGCCTTCACCATGCCGCGCTTCGCAGGCTCCGTGCCGGCGTTGCGGGTCTTCCAGGCGCCGGGCGCGTACCAGTAGTAGTCGTGCACCTGGCGGTTGATGAAGGGCTGGTCCGACTGGAAGGAGCGGCCGCCGTCGGCGAAGTCCTTGTGGACCATGTCGCCCCAGCCGGCGCCGAACGTGGAGAAGATCAGGTTCTTGCCGACCAGACCGCTGCTGTTCGCCAAGCCATGCGGATGCGCCTTGGAGCGGCTTCCGAGCAGCAGCCGCGCCGTCTCGATGGCTTGACAGGCGACGACGAAGACGCGCGCCTCCACCTGCTGGAGCTTGCCGTCCCGGTCGTAGTACTCCGCGCGCACGATCTTGCGGCCGCTCGCGTCCGTCACGAGGTTGCGGACCATCGCGCGCGGACGCAGCTCCGCGCCGGCGGCCAGCGCGCGCGGGATCCACGCCGCGAGGGCGCCGCCCTTCGCGTTCGTCGTGCACACGTAGCTGCCGCAGTAGCCGTTGTAGTCGCAGGCCTTGCGGCCGCGGTAGTCCTGCGGGAGTACCGCGCGGGGCAGCGAGTAGCTGTGGAGGCCGAGCTTCTCACACGTCGCATCGACCCGCGCAGCGAACGGATGCTCCTGGATCGGCGGCAGCGGGAAGCCCGGCGTGGAGCGCTTGTCGGTCAGGGAGTCCGGCATGCGGCGCAGCCGTCCGGAGACACCGACCTCCTGCTCGACCTTCGTGTACCAGGGCTCGAGGTCGTCGTAGCTGATCGGCCAGTCCACGACCGTCGAGTCCGGCGGCGCGCCGTAGATCGATTGGACGCGGAAGTCGTCCGGCTTGAAGCGCGGGAAGAACCCGCTCATCAGATTGCTCGAGCCGCCGACGAGGCTGCCGTTCTTGAACAGCGAGGTCTGCCGTCCGGCGCCCGCGACGCCCGCGCCGCGCGTGACGTGCACCTGCGGCTCGTCCTGCGTGCTGCCCACCAGCGTGGGGCGGCGCGTCTGCACGATCTCGTCCTTGAGCATCGTGGCCGCGTCGAACCACGGCCCCTTCTCGAGGATCAGGACCTTCTTGCCGGCTTCGGCCAAGGTCGCGGCGGCTGCACCGCCGCCGGCCCCGCTCCCGATCACGCAGACGTCGTAACGTGCCATGGCCTAGGTGCGCTCCGTGGGGCGCCAGCCCTTCTGGGACGGCTTCGGGCGCGGAAAGCCCGGCTTGTGGCCAGCCCAGGTCCACCCGATCTCGTCGGGGTTCCCACCGTGCACGGGATCGCCGAAGAAGGCCTCGAAGATGTAGCCCAACATGCGCTCCAGCCAGACGTGACCCGGATGGCTCCCGTCCTTGGCGCGGAAGGTCTCGAACACGCGAATCGCGGCGTCCTGCTTCGTGGCCGGAAGAGCCCGGAACTCCGCGGCGCCCATGCCCTTGGCGCGCGCGTCGAGCTTCTGGGCGCCGTCGAGGATCACGGCGCGGCTGTGGCGTGAGATCGTCGCGTCCTGGAGCACGGCGTCGAGGTAGCCGATGGCGTTCACGTCGCGTGCGCCGGGCGAGCCCGGGCTCGACGGCAGCAGGCGGTCGCAGGCCGCTTCGAGCGTCCGCCATTCGCGTTCGTTGAAGGTCTTGCCCGGCGCACCCGGCAGGGTCGGCTCGACATCCGCGGCGCGTTCGGGTCGCGTGAATCCCTGGCCCCAGAACCAGCTCACCGTCGCCACGCCCGCACCGGCGGCGGCGCGTGTGAGGAAGGCCCGGCGGCTTACGCCTCCCGGCATCTCGGGCGCGGGCGGAGGCATCTCCTGCGGGGCGTGCGGTTCATGCATCGGGGTCCCTCGATGGAAGCGGGGACCTCGGATGATACCGGCGAGCCGGCGGGGGGACGCGGGCCCTATCCGGCGGGCGTGCGTACCGACGGCGGCGTGGGGGTCTCGGTCGTCGGTGCGGCCAGCGCGAAGTTGTCGCGTCCGCTCTCCTTGACCTCGTAGAGCGCGTGGTCCGCCTCGTCCAGCAGGCGCGAGAGGCTCGCGTCCGGACTGGCGCCCGAGCGGCTCGTGTCGAGCCCTGCGACACCGATGGAGGCCGTGACCTTGAGGTTCGGCTTCATCTCGGCCCACGGGTGCTGGCGGAAGCGGCGCAGGATGCGCGAGGCGAGCTCGCCGCCATGCTGCGGATCGGCCGCCACGGCAGCGACAGCGAACTCCTCGCCGCCGACGCGTGCGAGGTGGTCCACGGGGCCGACGGTGTCGCGCAGGATCTGCGACGCCTGGGCGAGGACGGCATCGCCGAAGGCGTGGCCGTGCTCGTCATTGATCATCTTGAAGTGATCGAGGTCGATCATGAGGATCGAGATCGGCCACGCGTAGCGTTCCGCGCGCGCGATCTCCTGGCGCATCTTCTGCATGAAGCCGCGTCGGTTGGGCAGCTGCGTGAGCGGATCGCGTGTCGCGTGGTCCTCGAGCGTGACCACCTTCGTGCGGAAGTCGGACGAGAGGCGGTGGGCGATGTAGGCGCCGAGGAAGAGGAAGGCGCTGTGCATGGCGATCCCGGTGACCTCGGCCAACTCCATCTGACGGCCACCAAGCACAGCGGCGCGTACGCCGTCGATGCCGTCACGCAGCAGGCCGTTCGGCAGCAGCCATGCCGCGGCCGCGTGCATCGCGCCGATCATCGCCGTGAGCAGCGTGGCGCCGAGGCCCGACATGATCAGCGCGCCGAAGACGCACGTGACCAGGAGGAGCATGAAGAACGGGCTCGCGAGTCCGCCGGTTTCCGAGGCGAGCAGCACCAGGTAGAGGCCGACGAACGAGAGCAGCAAGCCGCGGGGCGGCTTCTTGTTCATCGTCTGGGCGTGCGCGGTGAGCTCGTGGCCCAGCACACCCAGCAGGAGGAGGACGGCGTCCATGCCGATCAGCACCGGCCCGTACGCATCGCCAAAGCCCGTCATGAACCCTACGACGCCGTGCAGCAGGAAGACCGCCGCCGCCGCGCTCAAGAGGATGCGGAAGTACAGGCGCATCAGCCCATGCGGGCTGGCGTCCATCGTGCTGGTCTTGCGGACTCCGGTCACGGGCCCCCCCGGGCTGTTACGACGAGTGCAGAAGTGTCCGGGCTTGCTATCGACCGGGCGGGGGGGCGATCTGCACGGAAAAGCGCGGAAATCAGACCTCTGCGGCCTGCGTCGCAATCCAGCCGAGGTACGCCGGAAGGCCGCTCTCGGGCGTGAACGCGAGCAACTCGGGCACTTCGTAGGGGTGTAGTTCGCCCAGGCGGGCCGCGAGCGCAGCCAATCGGGCTCTCGAGGTCTTGATCAGCAGGAGCGTCTCGGGCTCATCCGCGACGGCGCCCTTCCAGAGGTAGACGCTGCGCAGCCCGGGGACGACGTTCACGCAGGCGGCCAACCGGTCCTCGACGAGGCGCCTGGCCAGCAGTCGGGCCTCGCCAGGGGGCACCGTGCTCAGGACGAGACGCACGTCGTCGCCCGGCGCGAGGGCGGCATCAGGCGAGGCGGAGGGGTTCGGGGTGTCGGACATGAAGCGGAGGGTAACGTCAGCCCGCCAAGCGCCGATAGGGTTCGGAGGGACCGTCACGCGAAGACGGATCCCGGAGGTCCAGCGTCCACCATGTGCGGCTTCGTAGGAACGATAGGCTCGGGCGGCGCTGGGGACCCGATCGGACGTGCGCTCGCCGTGCTCGCCCCGCGAGGACCCGACGGTGGCCATCGCATCCAGACGCGGCTCGGTACGCGCCCGGTCGAGATGGGAGCACGCTGGCTGGCGCTCGTGGATCGCGAAGGGGGGCGGCAGCCCATCACGCGGCCCTCCGGCGCGGTCCTCGCCTGGAATGGCGAGATCTACAACCATGCCGCGCTGCGCGCCCGGCTGATCGAAGCCGGCGAGACCTTCACCACGGGTGGCGACGGCGAGGTCCTGGCCGCGTTGCTCGAGCGTGAGGGGGTCGCTGGCCTGCTCGGCGTCGAGGGCGTCTATGCCTTCGCGTTCCTCGCACCGGGCGGCCCGCTTCTGCTCGGTCGCGATCCGGCCGGTGTCCGGCCGCTCGTCTTCACGCGCCTGCCGGACGGCCTCGCCTTCGCGAGCACGCTCGATGCGCTACGCGCCACAGGGATGTTCCCTGTCGAAGCGGACATGGACGCGCTCGTCGACGTGCTGCGGGACGGCGCGGTGCCGACCGAGCGAACGGCGCTGCGTGGCGTGGTCCGGGTTGCGCCGGGTCAGGTCCTGGCCTTCGACGGTGCGCTGGAGATGAGCGCGCACGACATCCCGCAGCCAGAGCGTGCGGCCGCGCGCGAGGCGCCCGACCAGCCGGATGTCCTCCAAGCCCTGCGCGCCGCGGTGCATGACCGGTTGCAGGTCGACCGCCCGGCCGGCGTCCTGCTGAGTGGCGGGATCGACAGTGCGCTCTTGGCCGCGATCGTGGCCGAGTCGGGCTCCCTCCCCACGTTCACGCTCGGCTATCCGGGCGTGGGCGAGGTCGATGAGACCGAGCGGGCACGTCAGACAGCCGCGCGTCTCGGCCTCGAGCACACCGTGGTCGCCTGCCCCGAGGACCCGACCAGTTGGGTCGTGGGTACGGCCAGCGCCTTCGACGAACCGTTTGCGGACGCTTCCGCCGTGCCGTCATGGGGCCTCGCGCACGCGATTGGCAAGCAGGTACGCGTCGTGCTCTCAGGTACCGGTGGCGACGAGGTGTTCGGCGGCTACCGCCGCTACTGGCTCCTGGGGGCCGGGCCCTGGCTGCGGACCGTGCCCACGGTCCTGCGCGCCAGCGTCAGCAAGGTCATTGAGAAGCGCATGCCGCAAGGGGCGCGCCTGCTGCAGGCCGCCGGCGATCCGCAGGGGCTCTACCGGGGCTTGCTCCGGCTCCAGCCCGTGGCGGAGGTGCGCAGCGTCCTCGGACCCTTGCTCGAGGAGGTGGCCGAGCCGGAGCCGCGCGCCGGGCCGCGCACGCCGTGGGAGGCCATGGCGGAGGACCTCACCCGCTACCTGCCTGACGACCTGCTCGTGAAGGAGGATCGCGCGTTCATGGCGCACGCCGTGGAGGGGCGCTACCCGTTCCTCGACGACCGGGTCCGTCGGGCGGCGCGCGACTTGGAGATCAAGGGCGGCGCGGGCCGCGCGCGGCAGAAGCACGTCCTGCGTGCGTATGTGCGCGACGCCGTCGACACCGACCTGGCGCGCATGCCCAAGCATGGCTTCGCGTTCCCGGTCGATGCGCTCTACCGCGGGACCCTGCGTGACCTGGCGGAGGACGCCTTGCTGGGGCACAAGGCGCGCGAGCGCGGTTTCGTCTCGCCCGCCGGCGCGCGGCGTCTGTTGCGGGATCACTTGCACGGTGCCCGCAGCGCCGGCCAGACGATCCACGCGCTCGTGATGCTGGAGCTGTGGGCCCGCCGCGTCCTGGATTTGTAGGGGCGGCCTCAGCGAAGGCGGAGCCTGAGCGGTTGGCCGCCCACGAACCTCGTGGGCGCTTGTCTCCCCTCACTTTGACTTTGACGTTGCCTTGGACTTCGCCCTCCGACGGCCCAGGGGCAGTGCGGTGCGTGTCGGTGTGCGAGTGCATGTGGCAAGCCGGGGGATGTGGAAGTCAAAGTCGAAGTCAAGGTGTCCAGAACCATGCAGGGGCGTCCCGCGGGACGCCCCTACGGCGTCTTGAGGAGCGTCGCGAAGTACGTGACCGCGCCGGGCCGCACCGAGCGCAGCTTCTGCGCGCCGTAGCCCGGCAACGTCAGCGTGACGTGGAACAAGCGGTTCGGCACGCCGCGCAACGTGAACGTGCCACTCGCGTCGGTGCGCCGCGGCGGGGCCTCCGGCGGCGACACCAACGGCGAACTGGGCCCCGCAGGCGTGACCTCGACCGTCACGCCTTCGAGCGCGCGTCCAAACGGATCTTCGACGACCACGCGCAGCGGGTACCCACGCCCGAGGCGGAACGTGACCGTGGCCATGGCGGCCGAGGCGTCCACGACCTGGGCGGCGGGCGCATGCCCATCCGCGACGACGAACACCTCGACAGGGCCTGCGCCGAACGGGCCCAGGGCCGCGCGCCCTTCAGCCACAGCGTCCGCGCGACGGACGATGCGCACGCCGTGCAGGGATGCGCGCGCCTTGATGTGGGCGCCGGCCAAGGCGCGCCCATCGGCCCCGAAGACCTGCACGGGGATCTGGATGCCGGCCTCGGCGACGAAGTCCAGCTTGTCGGTCCCATCGATCGACGTCAGCACGCGCACGATGGGGGCGGCTCCGGGTGCTTCGATCCTCAACCGCGCACGGGCGCCTTGCGCGACCACGAGCGTGGGCTTCTCGGCGCCGTCGCCCGGCAGCACCGCACCCCGGGGCTCGTCCTCGGCTTGCGCGCCGTCGTAGGTCTGGGCCTCCACGGTGGCGTTCACGCGCTGCATCGTCTTGCCGTACTCGTCACGGACGTGCACGGAGAGCACCTTGCCGCCGGGGATGGTCACCGGCTTGGTGAGCTCCCGCGCCGGACGGCGGAACACGTAGCGCCCACCGTCGGTGCCGACGAGCGTCTCCAGCCACGCACTGTCGAGGGCGCGCCGCGGCACGTGGAAGGTGGCGCGTTGACCCGTGCCACCGCCACGCAGGCTGACGTTGCCCTTCACGGCGGTGCCGTCGGCCAGGAGGAGTTGGGCCGTGAGGACGGCATCGGCGTGTTGCCGGTAGTCGACCTCGAGCTTCAAGAGCTCGTCCAGATCGAGCACGATGTTCGAGGGGTCCTGGGGGCTCAGCAGCGCGGTCATCGTCGCGTGCCCCTCCTTGCGGACCCGGACCTGGAGAGGCTCGACGCTCAGCGCGCCCACAAGCGCCTCACCGCGCGCGTCTGTCGTGCGTGTGACGTCCATGCCGCCGGCCTTGTAGTCGACACTCGCGCCTTCGATCGGGTCGCCGCTGGTGGGGTCGACGACCTTCACGCGCAGCTCGCGGCGTCGGACCTGCATCGGCAGCTTGCCGCTGGGGATGTGGATGGACCAGCGGGACGCGCGGTCGCCCGTGCCGTGCCGGTGACGCACCAGGCCGCGCCCCGCACGGACCCGGAAGCCCTCGCCGAAGGCGCGGCGGTCGCGCAGGCGCAGCGTGTCGTCGGCGTTCGGGGTCTTGTCTTCGGAGCCCCCGTCGCCCAGCCCCAGACGCCAGCCCTCGGCGAGCTTGCCGTCCGGGCCGTGGACCTGGACCGTCACGCCCTTCTTGGGCGGCCACTCCGTCGGCGCCTCGTCGGGCGGAACAACCGCCGACGGATCGTTCGGGTCCTTGGAGGTCGCGGCGTTGTCCCTCCCGGCCGCATCCGGATCGTCGGTGCCCATCTCGCCGGCCGCGCGGAAGCCGCCGCCACCACCGCCCGGCCACGTGCCGGGCAGCCACTGGTTGAGCTGCAGCAGAAGAAACAAGATCGCGAGTGCGATCAGCAGGTAGACGGTGCGCTTCATCCGGGTGCGTACGCGGGCCATGGCGCGCCAGGGTACAACCACCGGCGCGGTATGACATTCAAGAGGCGCGGACTCCGGGTACCCCGTTGCTATCTTCGTTACCAGGTCGCGGCACCACCGCCCCAGGAGACGTGATGACCAAGGCGCTGCTGCATCGACTCCAAGAGGGTCCGCTGATCTCCGATGGCGCGATGGGCACGATGCTCTACGCCAAGGGCGTGTACATCAACAAGTGCTACGACGAGGTCAATCTGACCCAGCCCGACCTCGTGGCGGAAGTCCACCGGGCCTACGTCAAGGCCGGCGCCGAGGTCATCGGGACGAACACGTTCGGCGCAAATCCCGTGAAGCTGCGCCAGCACGGGCTCGACGAGGAAACCGAGCAGATCAACCGCCGGGCGGCCGAGATCGCCG
The DNA here is from genome assembly GCA_029259775.1 of Planctomycetota bacterium. Classification (GTDB taxonomy): domain Bacteria; phylum Planctomycetota; class PLA2; order PLA2; family JAEUHO01; genus JAHEIK01. The sequence goes on from JAJDEN010000026.1 coordinate 136,320, forward strand.
TCGAGGCGATGGGCGGGGCGGGCTTCGTGGTCGGCGCGATCGGCCCGCTGGGCATCCGCATCGAGCCGTGGGGGCCGACGGGGCTGGAGGAGGCCCAGGACCACTTCCGGCGCCAGGTCCAAGGCCTGCTCGACGGCGGGGTCTCCGACTTCCAGCTCGAGACGTTTGGCGACATCAACGAGGCCCATGCCGCGCTGCAGGCCGTGCGCTCGCTCGCGCCGGACGCGACCGTCAATGCACAGATGACCGTGGATCGCGAGGGCATCAGCGGCTACGGCACGACGCCTGAGGCGTTCGGCCGGCGCCTCGACGGCTGGGGTGCCGACGCGATCGGCGTCAACTGCAGCGTCGGGCCCAGCGCGATGCTGACCGCCCTCGAGCGTCTGCGCGAAGCCACCGACAAGCCGCTCTCCGTCCAGCCCAACGCGGGTCCGCCGCACATGCTGGACGACCGCACGCTCTATCTCTGCACGCCCGACTACCTCGAGAAGTTCGCGCGGCGCTTCGTCGAAGCGGGCGCGCGCCTGCTCGGCGGCTGCTGCGGCACGACGCCGGATCACATCCGGGCGCTGGCCAAGGCGGTCAAGCGCGGCCGCGCCACGATGCAGAGCAAGCCGGCGGCCGTGCCGCGCACGGATGGTGACGGAGAACCCAAGGGCGTCGAGCCCCTGCCGCTGGGCGAGCGCTCGGCGCTCGGCAAGGCGCTCGCCGAGGGCACGTCACCCGTCCTGGCCGAGCTGACGCCGCCCAAGGGCTGCGACGCGTCCAAGGTGCTCGAGCGCGCCGCGGCACTCAAGGAGATGGGGATCACGGCGATCAACATCCCGGACGGCGCGCGCGCCACGGCGCGCATGAGCCACACCGCGCTCGGCGTGCTCATCAAGCAGCAGGTCGGCGTACCGCCCGTGCTGCACTTCTGCTGCCGCGATCGCAACATTCTCGGCATGCAGGCTGACCTGCTGGGGGCCTCGGCGCTCGGCGTGCGCGACCTCATCATCATCACGGGCGACCCGCCGATCCTGGGCGACTACCCGGATGCCACGGCGGTGTTCGACGTCGACGCGATCGGCTTGACCAACATCGTGAGTCGCCTCAACCACGGTCTCGATCTCGCCGGCAACCCGACGGGGGATTCGACGAACTTCGTGATCGGCGTGGGGCTCAACCCGACGTCCACGGAGATGGAGCGGGAGATCTCGCGCTACGGCTGGAAGGTCGACGCGGGCGCCGAGTACGCCGTGACCCAGCCCGTGTTCGACATCGAGGCGCTGGATCGTTTCCTCGATGACCTCGGCGATGATCGCATCCCGATCCTCGCCGGCATCTGGCCGCTGGCCTCGCTGCGCAACGCGGAGTTCCTCAACACCGAGGTCCCCGGTGTGAGCGTGGCCGACTCGATCCTCGATCGCATGGCCGCCGCCGGCGACAAGGAGAGCCAGCGCAGCACCGGCATCGAGATCGCGGTCGAGATGATCGAAGCCGTGCGCGACCGCGTCGAGGGCATCCAGGTCTCGATCCCCTTCGGCCGCGTCGCCGTGGTCAAGGAGTTGCTGGACGCGGTGCGCGCCGGCGACAGGCCCCGCGTGGACAAGGAACCAGGGAGCAGCGCATGAAGCAGCCGAGCTTGCAGCCCAAGGATTGCTGGGCCGAGGGCGGCCGTCTTGCCGTCGAGATCCTCGATGACGGCGCGCGCGTGCGCATCGGCGGCAACCACGACGGGCTCGTCGGGCTGGCCCGCGTCCTGCTGTGGCTGGCGCAGTACCGCTCGGGCGGCGACGAGATCCTCGACCTCACCGAGTTCGCCGGCTTCGACGGGGACGTGACGCTCGACCTGCACCCGCCGAGCTAGCTACTCCCTGGGGCGCCCGGGCAGGGACCGTTCGCCGGAGCGAGCTCATCCGCCGTGTCGCGCTTGTCGCGCTTATCGCGGGAACAGGTCGGCCGGGACGAGTTCGAGGCCCTCGACGACGTCCGACCTGGCCCGCTCGTCGCCGCGGGCCGTGCGCGGGCCGTCGACCGTGCGGATCTCGATGACCCGTTCCCGCGGATCAACCAGCCAGACTTCCTTCACGCCCAGCCCCAACAGGCGCTGGGCCTTGAACTCGCGATCGCGACGGCGCGCCGAGGGAGAGAGCACCTCGAGCACAATCAGCGGTACGCCGACGTACTGCGCGTCGTCGTCCGGCACGTCGTCCAGCACGAGCACGTCCGGCGCGAACACGTTCAGCTCGTCCACGAGCACATCGGCGGGCCCCGGAATGACCTGCCCCGGCGGGAGCAGCGGCCCCCAGGCAACAGCAATCGCCATCTGGATCCGCTGGTGGCCGTAGCGGGGCGAAGGCTGCTTCACCAGCAGGCCGTCGTGGAGTTCGACGGGCATGCCCTCGGGCAACTTCTCGTAGTCCCGGCGTGTGAAGAGGACCGTCATGGCCATGGAGTCTATCGGGCGGCGTCGCTGCCCGGTCACGCAAGAAGCTCGGCCCGTTCTTGCGAACAGGCCGAGCGAGGGAGATACGAGCGGCAAAGCCCTCCCGATGAACAAATGCCGCTCGTATCAAGCAGGGCGCCTTCCGCGAGGAGGACGCCCCTCATGAGGACGCGATCAGCGCGAGCTGAGTGCGGCGCCGGCCGGCTGGCTCTCGCTGAACAACGGGGCCCAGCGCGTACCGCGCATCTTCTCGAAGGCGGTCTTGCGCACGGTGCGACGCACGGGACTCTTGGCGGCCAGGAAGTCCAGATCGCGCATCAGCTCGATCGCCTCACTGCCGCGTGCAGCGTCCACCGCCTCGGCCTCGCCACGCATCGCAAGCTTGACCTCGGAGACGGCGTTGCGCGCCAGGACGAACTGGCCGTCCCGCACCGCGCGAACCGCGTACGCCAGGCGATCGTGCGCCCAGCGGTGGGCGCGGAGGTTGAGGGCGTGCAGGCCCTTCTGGGCCTTGGTCGAGCCACGCGTCAACTGCAGCACGGCCGCCCAGTCGCCTCGTACGGCGGCGATCTTCGCGCGCCGCTCGGCGACGCGGAGCTCTTCCGCCGACCTGACGGCCGGCGCGCCCAGGTCCCTGCTCGAGGGCAGCGCGCCCGAAGGAGCCAGAGGCACCCTGCGCACGGCGGGCATGGGCAGCGCGGCGCCCGCTGCAGCCGCAGCCGTCGGCGGGACGGCCGGAGCCGCGGGGGGGGGGACCTTGTTGTCGGTGCCGTGCGCCGGCTCGCCGTCGGGGCTGCCGTTGGCCAGCAGCTTCCGCGGCGCGTCGATGCGCGGCTTCGGCGGCGGGAAGCCTCCGTAGCCGTCCGTCTTGGCGATGACTTTCCCCTGGGCCGGCGGGCACTTCTGCGGGCTAGGCGGCGGGCAGGCCGGCTTGCAGCCACCTGCCAACAGCTTGAAGGGGTTCGGCAGGCACGGCAGGTCGAAGCTCGGCGGCTTGCAGTTCCCGCCCGGGCAGCAGTCGTCCGAGGCGTCCGCACAGGGATCCCGCTGGACGGCACGCTTCGCTGTGTTGCGCGGTGCCGGTGCCGGCACCTCACGGATCTCGGGCTTCTTGGCGATGACCCTCCGCTTGCGGGGGGGCGGCGCTGTGGGGGCCTTCGCTGCGCGGCGGACGCTCGGCGAACGCTTCGGGGTCGTGCCCCGTGTCGTCTTCCGCGCCGTACGGCGCGCCGCCGGGGCGCGGCGCAGCGTCCGTACGATGCGCTCGGCCGAGGCCAGGTACGCGGACACTTCGCGGACGGACTTATGCCCGTACCAGCCCGTGATCCACTGACCGTCGGCGGTCACGAAGGCCGCGAAGGGCAGCATGCGCCCCTTCGGCATGTGCGTGCGGAAGAGCTGCCAGACGGCGCGCTCGGGCTTGTCGCACTCCGCCGCGAGGCCGACGGCCGTATTGGCGAGGCGACTGCGAAGGTCGCGATGGGGGAGCACGTCCTGCGCAAGCTTGCGGCAGTTCGTGCACTTCTTGCGGCCGTATTCGATGAAGACGACCTTGTTCGTCCGGCGTGCAGCGTTCTGCGCGGACGTCAGGGAGTGATGCCACGACAACGTGCCGCGATCATTGAAGTAGGGGTGGCGTGATCCGTCTGCGCTCGCCGGCATGCAGAAGATGCCGAGCAGGGACGCGAGAGGCAGAAGAAGGCCGAGGAACCGCCGCCACGTGTTCGTGGACATGGGTGCAACCTCCGAAAAATTCGGTCGGGATTGGGGGGTAAGAGGATTCGGAAGACGCCGCACACCAGGGAGGGTTGATCTCTAGAAGAGACCATCCTCCCTCATGAGCAAGCTCGTCGAACGGTTCAACGCACCTCGTAGAAACCGGCCTCGCGTGGACGGCGCGCTGCGTTCGCAGTTCGCATACGCACCTCTCCCTGGACGGGGGGCCGTATGGGTCTACGCGCACATGCGCCGTGCCGCTGGCCGGTGCCCCCTCCCGAATGGCTGCACCAGGTTGCGACGAGCGAAGCGTCTTCCTACTTGCGGTGGTCGGACCGCGGCGCGGCATCCTTGAACGGGATACGAACACGAGAAGCTTTTTTTGTTGTGTCGGAGGGCGAAAGCGTCCGTGTCGTGTCTTGCGAATGTCACCGAATTTGGCACAGGAGGGGTCACTGCGGACTCAAGTCGTGTACCGCGTGCGGGTTGTGTGCACGGAGAGCGTTACGCCTCTTCAGGCGCCGTCTCTGGCTGCAGCCCTAGCCATGTTGCGTGGCCACGCGCGCACCGACGCGGACACGGACGCGCGCGAGCGTCAGGAACCGAAGAGCTCGCCCCACATCGAGGAGCCGAGATCACGGCGGGCGCGCATGAGGTAACGATTGCGCTCCGCACCGTTGGAAGCCAACCGGATGCGCTTCGCGTTGTAGAGCGCAACGCCGCCCTTGCTCGCTTCGCGCGCGAGGGTCGTGCCCGCCATGCGCGAGCGGACCTGGCTGAGCGTCTGGCTGGCGTCGGTGTACTCACCGGCGCGGATGAGGTCCCGCGCGCGCTCGAGCTTCGTGCGGCCCCAGGCCGTGAGGTCGTCACCCGTGGACGGGTTGAGGATGGTGTTCACCTCGGCGACGGGCGCGGCGGGGGCCGGCGCGGTGCGCACCGGAGCGGGCGCGATCTCGACGGCGGGCTCCAGGGCCGGGAGCTCGGCCACCACCGGTGCGTCAATCTTCGGGGAGGACGTCACGACCGGCTCGAGGGCGGGCAGGTCGACGATGGCCGGGCCATTGCGGGTGGAGCTGTCCGGGGAGGCGGCCGCCACGACGGGGGCGTCGGCCACGCGGACCTCGCGCGGCAGCGGCGGGGCCTCGAGCGGGGCCCAGACGTCGATCGCCGGGCTCCACTCCGTCTCGCCGAACTCGTTCACGACGCCGATGCGGGGCGCAGCGGCCGCACCGGGCGTGCGGACACGGGCACCGCGCATGGGGTTGCTGCGATCGGCCCGGGCGATGTCGCCACGGAACTCGGTCACCGAGCGCGGGCCCCAGAAACCGTGGATGTAGCCGAGGTCGGGCGTCAGGAAGCCCACGAGCGGCATCAGGTCCGCGCCGCGCAGGTTCGCGCGCAGCGTCTGGTCGACGCGGCGGACCTCCGGGCGGGTGATGTCGTAGATGTAGCCGACGGCCACCTGGTTGAGCTCGCCCGCGGCGCCGGGCGCGATGCGGTTCTTGAACTTCTCGCACAGGCCGCAGCGCGGCTTCGTCGAGAGGGCGAGGATCAGCCTGCCGGTGGCGCGGGCGTCGGCCTGCGCATCGGCCAGCCGCGTGTGCCAGCGGACCGAGCCGGAGCGGACGGGGCCACGGGGCGCGGCCGCGCGGCCATCCGGCGAGCCCGAGCTGAACGGCGTGTTGGGCTCCGGGGCCTCGGGGCCGTAGTTGGCGACAGGCGCGGGCCGGCTCGGCTCCGAGCTGCAGGCAGCGAACACGGTCAATGCTGCGAGGACGACGACGAGGGCGGTGGTGGAACGCATGGGGTACTCCCTGCCTCCGGGCCTCGTGCATGGGGCGAGGAGGACCCGGTGGGCGTGGTCGAGGGTAGCGCCGCCGGGGCGGGCGGCAAACAGCCGGAGCTGCGCGGATGAGGGCGCCTCAGTTGACAGAATGTCACCCGCCGGAGTCCTCTCCGGAGGCGGTCTGACAACATGGCACCGTCCGTACTCAACGAGATCGGTTCCAGACGCCGGAAGCTGAACGGGCACAAGCCCTTACGTCAAGACGTCGCGGACGGCACACGGTTGGCATTGGATTGGACGTCGCTGGGGACGTCACCCCTGCGCACGAAGCCCGGCTCGTCACGGCTGCTTCACGGTTTCCCCGTGAGGTCGCTCGCGGCGCCCAGCCACAGGAGGTTCCCGCATGGGGGCGAAGCAACTCACCTTCGATCAGGATGCCCGCGAGAAGATCCGCGCCGGCGTCGAGAAGCTCGCACGCGCGGTCAAGATCACGTACGGCCCCCGCGGTCGCAACGCCGTGATCGACCGCGGCTGGGGCAGCCCGACCATCACCAAGGACGGCGTCACCGTCGCGGAGGAGGTCGAGCTCAAGGACCCCTACGAGGACATGGGCGCCCAGCTCGTGAAGGAAGCCGCCACGAAGACGTCCGACGTCGCCGGCGACGGCACCACGACGGCCACCGTCCTCGCGGAGGCCATGTTCCTCGGCGCGCACAAGTACGCCGCGGCCGGCGCCGCCAGTGCGGCCCTCGCCCGTGGCATGCGCGCCGCGACCGAAACGGCCGCCGCGTCCCTCGTGAAGATGGCGCGCAAGGTCTCGGCCGACAAGCAGCACGTCAAGCAGGTCGCGACGATCGCCGCCAACGGCGATACCGAGATCGGTGCGAAGCTCGCCGAGGCGATGGACAAGGTCGGCAAGGACGGCGTCATCACGATCGAGGAGGGCAAGACCCTCGAAACCAACGTGAGCGTCATCCAGGGCATGCAGTTCGACCGCGGGTTCCTCTCGCCGCACTTCGTCACGAACCCCGATCGCATGGAGGCGGTGCTCGAGAACCCCTACGTGCTCATCTGGGGTGACAAGATCACCGCGGCCACGAAGCTCGTGCCGCTGCTCGAGCAGGTCTCCAAGACGGGCCGCACGCTGCTGCTGATCGCCGAGGACATCGAGGGCGACGCCCTCGCGACCCTCGTGCTCAACAAGCTGCGCGGTGTCGTCAACACGGTGGCCGTCAAGGCACCCGGCTACGGCGATCGCCGCAAGGCGATGCTCGAAGACATCGCCATCCTCACCGGTGCGCGTCCGATCAGCCAGGAACTTGGCATCGAGCTCGAGACGCTCGGCATCGACGATCTGGGCACCTGCCGCCGCGTCACGGTGGACGGTGACACGACCGTCATCGTCGATGGAGGCGGTGAGCCGTCTGCGCTCACCGCGCGCCTGGCACAGATCCGCCGGGAGATCGATGCGAGCGACAGCGACTACGATCGCGAGAAGCTGCAGGAGCGCCTGGCGAAGCTCGCCGGCGGTGTTGCGCAGATCGAGGTCGGCGCTGCGACCGAGACCGAGATGAAGGAGAAGAAGGCGCGCGTCGAAGACGCGCTCCACGCCACACGCGCGGCGGTCGAGGAGGGCATCCTTCCCGGCGGCGGCACCGCCTTCATTCGCGCCGAGAAGGCCGTCCAGAAGCTGCTCGCTACGGCGACCGGCGACGAGGCCTTCGGCGTGCAGGTTGTCTTGGACAGCTTGCAGGTCCCGCTGCGCACGATTGCGGACAACGCCGGCTTCGAGGGCCACGTGGTCCTGCGCGACGTACGCAAGGCGGGCAAGTCCATCGGCTTCAACGCCAACACGGGCGAGTACGTCGACATGTTCGAGGCCGGCATCGTCGATCCGACGAAGGTCGCCCGCACCGCGCTGCAGAACGCTTCGAGCGTTGCGGCGCTCCTGATGTCCACCGACACGCTCATCGCCAACCTCCCCGAGGACGACGAGCACGACGAAGCCGGTATGGGCGACGACTTCTAGCGAGCACGTTCTAGCGAGCAAGCGCTTCGAGTCGCACCCATTCCATCGAGACGAACAACGGAGATTGATCCCATGGCGATCCGCCCCCTGGATGACCGCATCGTGGTCAAGGCCGTCGAGGCCAAAGAGAAGACGACCGGCGGCATCCTGCTGCCCGACAGCGCGAAGGAGAAGCCCTCCCGCGCCATCGTCGTAGCCATCGGCGAAGGCCCGCGCAACGATGACGGCAAGCGCCTCGCGCTGACCGTCAAGGTCGGCGACGAGATCCTCTACGGCAAGTACGCCGGCAACGAGATCAAGTGGAACGGGGAGGAATACAAGATCCTTCGCGAGTCCGAGGTCCTCGCCCTCGTCACGAACTGACCCCTTGCGGGGCAGGTGACCCGTAGGGGCAGCCTGAGCGCGCGCCTGGACGCGCGTTCAGGCCGCCCTCACGAAGCTCCGGCCCGCAAGCGCCAGCCCATCGACCCACAATCAGAAGGAACCCACGATGGCCAAGCAGTACCTCTTCGATACCGACGCCCGCCAGCGCATCGCGAGTGGCGTCGAGCAGCTCGCCGCCGCCGTCAAGGTGACGCTCGGCCCCGCGGGCCGCAACGTGATCTGCCAGAAGTCCTTCGGGGGTCCGACCGTCACACGTGACGGCGTCACCGTCGCGAAGGAAGTCGAGTTGCAGGACCCCTTCGAGAACATGGGCGCCAAGCTCGCCACCGAGGCCGCGTCGAAGACCAACGACGTCGCCGGTGACGGCACGACGAGCGCGACCGTGCTCGCCGAGGCGATCCTGCTCGAGGGCCTGAAGGCCGTCGCCGCAGGCGCGCAGCCCATCGCGCTCAAGCGCGGCATCGACAAGGCCGTCGCGGCCGTGACGGCGAAGATCGCCGAGATGTCCAAGAAGGTCACCACCCACGAGCAGAAGGCTGCCGTCGCGACGATCTCCGCGAACCACGACGCCGAGATCGGCCAGCTCCTCGCCGATGCCGTCGAGAAGGTCGGCGGCGACGGTGTGATCACGGTCGAAGAGGGCCAGTCCACCGAGACGGTGCTCGAGTTCGTCGACGGCTTGCACTTCGACAAGGGCTTCCTGTCGCCGTACTTCATCACGGACACGAAGGACCTGACCTGCGTCCTCGAGGACTGCCTCATCCTCTTCTACGAGAAGAAGCTGAGCAACCTGCGTGAGTTCATCCCGCTGCTCGAGACCGTCGCCCACTCCGGCAAGCCGCTGCTCATCGTCGCGGAGGACGTCGAGGGCGAGTGCCTCGCCGCACTCGTCGTCAACCGTCTGCGCGGCGCGCTGCGCGTCTGCGCCGTCAAGGCGCCGGGCTTCGGCGATCGCCGCAAGGCGATGCTCGAGGATCTCGCGATCCTCACGGGCGGCACGTTCATCAGCGAAGACCTCGGCCTGAAGCTCGAGAACGTCACCGTCGGTGACCTCGGCACGGCCAAGAAGGTCCTCGTATCGAAGGACGGGACGACGATCCAGGAAGGCGGCGGCAAGAAGAAGGACATCCAGTCCCGCATCGGCCAGATCCGCGCCCAGATCGAGAAGACCACCTCGACGTACGACACCGAGAAGCTCCAGGAGCGTCTCGCCAAGCTGCAGGGCGGCGTCGCTGTCGTCCAGGTCGGCGCGGCGACCGAGCTCGAGCTCAAGGAGAAGAAGTACCGCGTCGAGGACGCGCTCAACGCGACCCGCGCGGCCGTCGAAGAGGGCATCGTCCCCGGCGGCGGCGTCGCGCTGATCCGCTGCATCGACGTGCTCGAGAAGCTGCGCGTCCGCGGTGACGACGAGCGCATGGGCGTAGCCATCGTGCGTCGCGCGATCGAGGCGCCCTTGCGTCAGATCGCGGCCAACGCGGGCGAAGAGGGCTCGGTCATCGTCGACGAGGTGCGCAGCGCCAAGTCGCTCGGCCGAGGCTGGGACGCCAAGGAGCGCATCTACGTCAACATGTTCGACGCCGGCATCATCGATCCCGCCAAGGTCGTCCGCGCCGGGCTGCAGAACGCGGCCTCGATCGCGGGCATGATCCTGACGACCGAGACGCTGATCACCGACCTGAAGGACGAGAAGTCCCCGGCGGACGGCGCGCTGACGTAGCAGGGGTTGGCAGAGCCCCTGCCACTTCCACATTGACGTTGCCTTCCACGTCGACTCGAGCACCTGCACGCCTACGTGCGAGTGAACGGGCCGCTCAGGGGAGGTGGAAGTCAATGTCGAGGTCGAAGTGTCTGCTCCGGGGTAGGCCCGGTACAGAGGACCGGCACAGAGTAGGATTCCCCCGTGCCTGACACCGGAAAGCGCGACTACTACGAAGTCCTTGGCGTAGGGCGGGATGCCGACGACGGAGAGCTGAAGAGCGCCTACCGTCGGCTCGCGCTCAAGTTCCACCCGGACAAGAACCCCGGCGACGACACGGCCGAGGAGCGCTTCAAGGAGGCCGCCGAGGCCTACGAGGTGCTGTCCAACGCGGACAAGCGCGGCCGCTACGATCGCTTCGGACACGAAGGCATGGGCGACCAGGTCGGCTTCAGCGACGTCTCCGACATTTTCGGCGCCTTCTCGGACTTCTTCGGCCAGATCTTCGGCGGCCAAGGCGGGGGGGGCGTGCGCCGCGGCGCGAGCCTGCGTGCCGAGATCCTCGTCCCGTTTGACGAGATGGCGGAAGGGGCGAGCAAGACGCTCAGCCTGCGCCGACGCGTGGCGTGTGACGACTGCGACAGCACCGGATCGGCCGATCGCAAGCCGCCGCTCTCCTGCAGTGCGTGCGGCGGCCAAGGCTTCATCGTCTCGAGCGAGGGCTTCTTCGCCATGCGCCGGGCCTGCCCGCGCTGCCGCGGCGAGGGCACGACGATCGAGAACCCCTGCCGTGGCTGTCGCGGCGAGGGCTTGGTGATGGGCCGCCGCGAGATCGACCTCAAGATTCCCGCGGGCGTCTATGACGGCATCACGCTGCGCGTGCCCGGCGAGGGGGAGCCGGCGCCGAACGGCGGCGCGCCCGGCGACCTCAACGTGCGTGTCCGCGTCCAGGAACACGACGTGTTCATCCGCTCGCCCGAGGATCCCGCCGACCTGTTCCTGCAGGTGCCCGTACCGATGGCGACCGCCGTCCTCGGCGGCGAGGTCGAGATTCCCTCCCTGGAGGGCAGCCTGACGCTCGACGTCGAGGCCGGGACCGCGCCGGGCGACACGATCCGCGTGCGCGGTGGTGGCTTGCAGCGCTTTCAGCGTTCCGGGCGCGGCCACCTCTACGTGCGCGTTCTCTACGATGTCCCGAAGCGACCGACCCGCAAGCTCAAGCGTGCCTACGAGGCGCTGCGCGACGTCGAGCACGGCGAGCCCGGCCCCTCACGCCGCTCGTTCGAAGACGGCCTGAAGGCCCACATGCGCCACATCGAGAAGCGCAAGAAGAAGAAGTGACCATGGACCGAGTCGACGAGAGCCAGGATCCGAAGGACGAGACCGCGGCCGAGCTCGAGGAGCAGGCGGCGCCGTCCTCCACGCCATCCTCCAGAGGGCCCGACGAGGGGGCGGAGGCCGCCGAGCCGGTGGACGAGCTGAGCCAGCGCACGGCCGAGGTCCTGGCGCTGAAGGACAAGCTCCAGCGTGTCGAGGCCGGCTTCGTCAATGAGACGAAGCGCATCCGTCGTCAGGCCGAGCAGGATCGCAAGTACGCGATCGAGAAGGTCGTCGTCGATCTGCTGCCCGTCATCGACGCGCTGCATGGTGCGCGGGAGAACCTCGGCGAAGGCGAGGGCTCCGAGGCGATGCGCGAGGGCCTTGCCCTCGTCGAGAAGCAGCTGCAGGGGGTGTTCCAGCGCTACGGGATCGCGCCCATCGAGGCGCTCGGCATGCCGTTCGATCCCGCCCGCCACCAGGCGATGATGATGGTCGAGAATGCCGAGCTGGAGCCGCAGACCGTCTGCAACGTGATGCGTCTCGGCTACGAACTGAATGGTCGGGTCGTGCGCCCCGCCGAGGTGATCGTCGTCAAGGCGCCGCCCGCGCCCGTCGAGTCCGCCCCGGAGGGGGAGGCCGCAGATGAGCCGACCGAGGGCGGCGACGAGAACGAGAGCTGACCATGCCCACCTACGACTACCTCTGCGACGGCTGCCAGCACCAGTTCGAGCACTTCCAGAGCATGACGAGCCGCCGCCTGCGCAAGTGCCCGGAGTGCGGCGAGCGCAAGCTCGAGCGCCTCATCGGGAGCGGCGCCGGCGTCATCTTCAAGGGCTCCGGCTTCTACGAGACCGACTACAAGCGCTCGGGCGAGTCGGTTCCCTCTGAGAAGCAGCCCTCTGAGAAGCAGCCCTCCGAGAAGCAGTCCTCCGAGAAGCGGGCATCCGAGAAGAGCAGCGGCTCGTCCTCCTCGTCCAGCGAGACGAAGAGCGAGAGCCGCGGGAACTCGACGAGCGACGCCAAGAAGAGCGGCGGCTCCGGCGCGAAGGACGCCTGACATGACGCCGGAGCGGCCTGGGTGTCCGACCTGCGAGAAAGCCGTGCCGGCGGATGGCGGCTTTCGCCCGTTCTGCTCCTCCCGCTGCAAGATGGTGGACCTGGGCCGGTGGTTCCAGGGAAAGTACTTCGTCCCCGGGGAGTCGGCGTTTGCGCTGGACCCCGAGGAGTTCGAGGAGCACGTGCGGCGTCTCGAGGACAACGAGCGCGCCAAGCAGGCCGAGGACGGAGGCGACCCTGAGCCCGATGCTTGACCTCTGGCATGCCGCGGGACGTGCGGCCGGTGACCGGCAGAAACGCCGTGTCGCGCTGCTCGGTGTGCTTTCCAGTGCACCGGCGCTGCTCGCCGGCGCGTTCCTCTCGCACTTCCTGCGCGACCCCGCCTCGGCCCTCGAGGGCGTTGGGCGTCCGCTGGGCTACATCGTCGCACCGCTGCGGAAGGCGTACGAAGGTGATCACGACGTGGCGTTGCTCGGCTACCTCGCCTTGCAAGGGCTGCTGCTCAGTCTCGTCTGGGGCGTTTTCGGCGGTGCACTGCAACGCCTGGCCGCCGTGGACCTTACGCAAGGCCGCCGCGAGGAGACACCCGCGGCGTTCGCGTTCGCCCGGCGCCACTGGCGGGCCTTCGTCGGATGCAAGGCCGCGCTGTTCGTTGGCACGATCGCGCCGCTCGCCGCCGCCGCCGCGATCGCGACCGTCGGCCGCATCGACGGCGCCCCGGGTGGCATCCTGCTCGCCGTCGTGGCCGTCTTCGCACTGATCTTCGTCGCCATCGGCGTTGTCCTGGGCTCGAGCTGGCTCGTCGCGGGCTTCCTCACGACGCCCGTGATCGCGTGCGAGGACAGCGGCGCGTTTGACGGCCTCAGCCGCACCTTCGGCTACGCCGGTGCCGGCGTGCCGCGCCTCACGCTCTGGCGCCTGGCGTTCTTCGGCGGCGTGCTCATCGGTGCGCTCTGGCGCGCGCTGCGCATGATCGTCATCGTGGGCGTCACGCTCGCGGTCCTGCGCCTGGGCGCCGGCGCCGACGTCCTGGAGCGTGCCCACGCGGTTCTCGGTGCGCGGGGCGAGCCCGCGGACGCTGCGCGCCTCGGCATCACGTTCGGCGACTACGCGCTCGCTTTCGTGCTCGCTCTCCTGCTGTTCGCACTCGTGGCCACATGGCTGGCACAGTTCATCTCGCGCATCGCGTGCGCCCGCGTCGCCGTCTATCTGGGCCTCCGCGAGCGTATCGATGGCGTGGCGCGCGACGTCCTGCACACCCCGCCGGAGGCACCGGCGTTCGCCGACGCCGACGCAGCGGGCTTCGACGAGGTCGCGCGCGTCGGTCCGCCGGACGTGCACGCGGCGGAAGCGTGAACGTGACGGCGACGCCCGACAGCATCACCGTGCCGGTCCTCGAGGTGTTCTCGAGCTTCCAGGGCGAGGGGCCGCAGGTCGGCGAGCGGCAGGTGTTCGTGCGTCTTGCCAAGTGCGACCTGCGCTGCGCCTTCTGCGATACCCCGGAGTCCTACCCGACCCCGGACAAGGCCCGGATCCAGCTCGCAGCGCCCCACGGGCGCGAGGAGCGGCCGACGAACCCCCTCTCGGTCGCGCGCCTGCTCGAGGCAATCCGGCAGCTCGACGATCCGCCCGGTCTGCACGCGGCCGTGTCGATCACGGGTGGGGAGCCATTGCTGCACCCGCAAGCCGTGCATGCCCTCGCGGTCGGCATCCGCTCCTTGGGCCTGCGCATCCACGTCGAGACGGGCGGCCATCGGCCCGGCGCCGTGCGCCACGTGATCGACGTCGTGGACGAGATGACGCCCGACTTGAAGCTCGAGAGCGCGTCGGGCATGCGGACGCCGTGGGCCGCCCATGCAGAAACCTACGAGATCTTGGAGGCTGCCGGCAAGGCGCTCGCGGTGAAGGCCGTCGTCGGCGCTGACACGCCGCCGGCCGAGGTCGCCGAAGCCGCGGCCTTCGCAGCCAAGCACCTGCCGTCGGCTCCTTTCATCATGCAGCCCGCCACGCCGCACGGCGACGGGCCGGCGCGGCCGACGCTCTACCACCTGTACCACCTGCACGATGCCGCCGGCCGCGTCCATCCGGACGTCCGTCTGATCCCGCAGGTGCACGTGTTCCTCGGCGCGCGCTAGTTCACGCCCCCGGGCTCGCGGGGGGTTGCCGGACGGTTACCTCGCCGCCATGGAAACGGACTTGCCGGAGCCGAAGTCCCGAGTCCGGCGCCCCACGCAAAACATCGTGGTCCCAGCCCCCTCGTCGTGCGTCCAAGCTGTCGGCCGAGGTGGCGTGTGCGTCGTTCCGACGTATCGCGGGATGAGGAGTGGCATTGGTCGAGGTGGAGATACGGATGGCTCGGGCGACGGCTGCGGTGAGGACCGTGGTCGCCGTCCTGATCGTGGTCGCCGTCCTGATCGTGGCCGCGTTCGTGCCGGCGTGTGGGGAAGCCCCGCGAACGGACGGATCCCACTCGGAAGCCCGGATGCTCGACCTGCTCCGCGAGGTGGCGCGGCGCACGCCGGAGGAGAACGAGTTCACCGGGAGCCGACGCGCGCGCATGCTCCGGCGCGTCTTGGCAGCCCTGCCGGCCGGCGCACCCGTCGAGAGGCGCCTGCGGGCCCTCCTCGACAGCGGGAAGGCCGAGTTGCGGTTGGGCAATGCGCAGCGGGCCGTCGCCCTGTACGAGGCCGCCGACCAGATCATGCGTCGCAGCTCCCGCAGCCCCAAAGACAGGGCGGGCGTGCGCTACCGGCTGGCGATCGCCTGGCTGCAACTAGGGGAGCAGCAGAACTGCTGCGTGGATCACAACGTGGACAGCTGCGTGTTTCCGATCCAGGACGGCGGTGTCCATGCCCACAGGGACCCTGCCGAGCAGGCGGCGGCCTGCTTCCGGGACGTCATTCGCCTGGCCGGGCCGGCCTCGCGCCGGGGTCTCGCCGCCACCTGGCTGCTGAACGTCGCTCACATGACCCTGGGGACCTGGCCCAGCGGCGTCCCCGCCGCGATGCGCATCGATCCACGTCGCCAGGCGTCGCCGAACCCGTTCCCGCCCTTCCCGAATGTCGCCATGGGCTTGGGCCTGGATGCCTACGACCTCGCTGGCGGCGTCGTCGTGGACGACTTCGACGGCGACGACCGCTTGGACATCCTCACGTCGTCGTGGGATCCGCTTGGTCGGATGCACTACTACCGCAACCTGGGCGAGGCCGGGTTCGAGGAGCGCACGGTGGCCGCGGGCCTCGGCGGGCAGTACGGCGGACTGAACCTCAAGCAGGCCGACTTCGACAACGATGGCGACGTCGACGTGCTGGTGCTGCGCGGTGCCTGGCTGCAAGGTGCGGGGCGGCACCCGAACTCCCTTCTGCGCAACGACGGGACGGGCCGGTTCGAGGACGTGACGCTGGCAGCCGGTCTCGGCGACGTCCACTACCCCACGCAGACCGCCGGATGGGCCGACTACGACAGGGACGGTGATCTCGATCTCTACATCGGCAACGAGACCTACGGTGGGTTCGCGAGTCCCTGCCAGCTGTTTCGCAACGATGGCGACGGCACGTTCACCGACGTCGCGGCTCGGGCGGGCGTGACCAATGACAGGTTTACGAAGGGCGTGACCTGGGGCGACTACGACGGCGACGGCGACCCGGATCTCTACGTCAGCAACCTCGAAGGGGCGAACCGCCTCTATCGCAACGACGGCGATCGCGGCTTCACCGACGTGGCGCCTCGGCTCGGTGTCGAGGGACCGCACTTCAGCTTCCCCGTCTGGTTCTGGGACTACGACAATGACGGGGCCCTGGACCTCTACGTGCCCAGCTACAACGCGAAGGTCGCGGACCTCGCGCTCCACTACATGGGCAAGCCTCATGCGGCCGAGCCGTCCCGTCTCTACAAGGGGGACGGCGCAGGCGGCTTCGAGGATGTGCTCGCGGGCTCGGGGCTCGGCTATCCCGTGCGCCCCATGGGCTCGAACTTCGGCGACCTCGATGGCGACGGACGGCTGGACGTCTATCTGGGCACAGGCAGCCCCTCGTACGAAGCGCTGATGCCGAACGTCATGTTCCTGAGCGGACCCGACGGGCGCTTCGAGGATGTCACCGTGGCGGGGCGATTCGGCAGCCTGCAGAAGGGGCACAGCATTTCCTTTGCCGACCTCGACAACGACGGCGACTGCGACGTGTTCTCCCAGCTCGGTGGTGCGTACCCCGGCGATCGCTTCCACAACGCGCTCTACGAGAATCCGGGCTTCCAGAACCGCTGGATCGTCATGAAGTTCGAGGGTCGCCGCAGCAACCGCGGCGCCCTGGGGGCCCACGTGCACGTGCTCGTCGAGGACGAGGCCGGTCGCCGCCGCTCGATCCACCGCCACGTGGGGGGGAGTAGCAGCTTTGGCTCGAATCCTTCGCGGCTGACGGTCGGGCTCGGCGCCGCGCGACGCGTGATCGCCGTCGAGATCACCTGGCCCGTCAAGGACTCCAGGCAACGGTTCGAGGATGTTCCGCTGGACGCGGCGCTGCTCTTCGTGGAGGGCTTGGACAAGCCACGCCGTGTCACCTTGCCGCGCTTCGGGATGGGGCGCAAACCGTGACGTGCCCCCGGGCTTGGATCGGCGTCCTGGCGCTGATCTGCCTCGGCTGCCTCGGCTGCCTCGGCTGCCTGGGCTGTGGTGGCGACGACGCGACCCAGGAGCCCGTGCGCTTGGAGATGGGCGAGAGGCTCGTCACGGCGGCGAGCCTCCCCGAGCTTCTGGGTGACGGGTCGACGTCGGCCGTCCCGATTCGTGACGTGGTGGGCCAGCGAGCCACGGTCTTCTATGGCTGGAGCGTGTCGTGCCCGTGTGTGGACAGCGTCGAGCCGCGCATCCAACGCCTCATGGCGCAGCTGCCGCCCTCCGTCGGCGTCAACTGGATCGCCTTGGACGGCGAGCCGCTCGATACCATCGAGCAGATCCGGGAGAAGATGCTGCGCCTCGGGGGAGCCTACCGGCTGCTCCTGGATCCTGAGCAGCGGCTCTGCAGGAGCCTCGGTCTCGACTCCGCCGTGCAGGTGGCCGTACTCGATGCGGCCGGACGGCTGCGCTACCGCGGCGCGCTCGACGACGACCAGGTACGTGGAGCCGGCGAGCATCTCGCCGCCGCCCTGCAAGCCGTGCTGGCCAACCGGCGTCTCAAGGTCGCCGAACGACCTCGGGTCTATGGTTGCTTCTTCAGCGATCCCGCGTCCTGCACGCAGCGCAAGTAGGCGGCGACCCGCGCCCGAATTGCCGTCAGGCGGGGGGCGAACCTGGCCGATCAGATCGCTTGGCAGGCGGCGCGGCCCGGGGGCGCCCTATCCTGGGGCCCGCGCGGAGGCATCGCATGAACAAGGTCACGCTCTCGGCCCTGGTGGTCGTCGCCCTGGTCACGGGCTGGCTGTTGGGCTCCATGTCCGCCGGCCAGGGGACGTCGGACCCCGACGGAGCCCTGGCCGAGCTGAAGGACGAGAACACCCGCCTGCGCCGTGCGCTCGGCGAGCGTGG
Organism: Planctomycetota bacterium; assembly: GCA_029259775.1. GTDB lineage: Bacteria > Planctomycetota > PLA2 > PLA2 > JAEUHO01 > JAHEIK01. The sequence continues at coordinate 154,253 of JAJDEN010000026.1, forward strand.
CCCGCGTCTCCAGCCGCGCGTCGGGATGGGCGGCACGGCGCCGGACGGTGCGCCGGGCCACGCCGCTGGCACGACGGGAGCGAGGCCGATTCCGGAGCGCGTCGAGAGCTACGACATCACCCAGTTCGACGATGCCGACCGCGCGTTCCAGATGCTCATGGCCTACGCGCGCACGATGCTCGCCAAGGGCGAGGCGGGCCATCTCGCGTTGCTCGACACGATCAACGCGACCCTCTTCAGCAAGCCCGGCGAGAAGATCGTCGAGAGGTTGATCGGCGGCGAGGAGCAGACGGCGCGCTTCATGTACCCCCTCATCCGGTTCGCCATGAACCACGACGACCTTGTCGTGGACATGGCTGAGACGATCTACCGCACGATGGCCGAGGATCCGCAGCGGCTCAAGGACATCGACAACGACTCGCTCGAGCTGTTCACGGAGGGCATCGCGCTCATGCTGCCCGGCATGGTCGGGCCCAAGCGCCTCGAGCGCATCCGTGGCTACGCGCGGACCATCCTCGCGACGGCGCAGGCCAACCAGCCCAGGTCCGTGCAGCAGCAGCGAGGCGACGTGCAGCGTGCGCTGGGGTCCTGGGCCCCGCCGGTCTCTGGCGAGGAAGCCCTCGTGCGCTTGCAGCAGGGCACGGCCAGTCCCGAGGAGGCGATGGCCCTGGTCCGGCGCCTGCGCCCCGAGGATGTGGCGCGCCTGGACATCGACAAGCTGCTCGGCCCCCTGATCGCGTCGGACGGGTGGAGCGCCATCGCGATGATCAGCCGGTTGCGGCCCGATGCCGCCACGCTGGCCTTGCTCGACAGCCGGATCATCCGTGGGGTGTCGGCGGGCAAGACGCCGCAGTCGCTCGTCAGCTACTGGCTGCAAAGCACGAACCGCCGCTCCTGGGCCCCGTCACGCACCTTCATCGAGGCGGGCCTGCAGCAGGCGACGACCGAGACGCGCGGCGTGTTCCTGATGGCGGCCTTGGGCATGAAGCCTGCGCCTGACGACGACTGGGTGCAGTGGGCGGAGCGGACGTACCAGTACTCCGACCGCATGCGCGTCTACCTCAAGAAGCGCCGGGACAAGATCGAGGCGGGCGGCTGACCCTGGTGACCCGGTCGGGTCACGGGGCTGCGGTCCTGGCTACAGGTCGCGCAGCCGGAAGCGGACCGGCAGGAGGGCCCTGCCCCCCGCGCCGGGCGCGAACTCGTAGAGGCGTGCGACGCGCAGGGCGGCCCGGTCGAGTTGCGCGTTGCCGCTGCTCGTGCGCACGACGGCGCGCGTGACCTGCCCGTTGGTGCCGACGTGCACGAGCACCATCGCCACGCCTTCGATACCGAGACGGCGCGCCTCACGCGGGTAGTGCCGTCGCATGCCCGGGCGGCGTACGACGCGGACGGCGGCCGGACGTGCGCGAGGGGGGGCAGGCTTCGCCGTCGGCGCGGCCGGCGCGGGCGGCGGCGCGGCGCGCGGCTTGCGGGTGGCGCCCTCAGGGATGCGCAGCACCTCGAGCGGCGGCTGGAGGTCTTCCACGCGCTCGGCTTCGGGCGGCAGCGTCTCCTCTACGTCGGCCGGCGGGAGCAGCACGTCGAAGTCGACGACCACGTCGCGCGTGTGCACCGGCTCGTTGTCCACGTCGAAGACCCGGGCCTCGGTATGCAGCTCGAAGTCCGGTTCGGCCTCCGCCGAGATCCGGAAGCTGAGCGGTTGGTCCGCGCCGCGCGGAGCCTGCTCCGGAAGGCAGAGCACGAACACCCCGAGGACGATCGCATGCAGCGCAATCGAAGCGCGTAGCGGTGTGATCAACGGCGGGGACTCGATGCGCTTCAACGTGCTTCCAGGGGCGACAGGTCCAGCCGGAGGCTAGAGGTCCAGCCGCAGGTCAAAGGTCCAGGTCGAGCGCGAACACCACGCTGCGGCCGGGCTCATTCTGCCCGGAACCATGGATGCGGTAGTCCTGATCGAGCAGATTGTCGACAGCGAGGCTCACGCGCACCTTACGGCTCAACGTGGCGCCGGCCCGGAGGTTCAGGCGCGTCCACGAGGGAGTACCCCCGGGCGGGATGCGGCGGCTGTCCGTCTGGTCGCGCAGCGAGAGGCGGTCTTCGCGTGCCGAGTACTCGACGTCGCCCTGGGCCCAGAAGCGTGAGCCGGGCGGGGCGTAGCGCATGCCGGTCCAGAAGCTGAACGGCTTCATGCGGCTCAGCGGCCGGCGGACGAGGGCGCCGCCGCCGTCGAGTTGATCGACCTCGCCGTCCATGTAGCTGAACGTGCCGAACCAGGTCCATGCCGGCGTCGCCCGCCAGCTGACGTCGAAGTCCACGCCCCAGACCCAGCCATCGCCGACGTTGTCCTTGCGGACTTCCGGCACGCCACCGATGAGCGCGCCGGTGGGCGAGCGGATGATGGCGTCCTCGACGATCGTGTACCAGCCTGCGAGGCCCCAGCGCAGCCGCTGCTGCTCCGTCTTCACGCCGAGCTCGAAGGAGACGAAGGTCTCCGGCTCGAGGCGGGGCGCGGGCGTCTCCACGACGCTCGTCGACTCCAGCGACGTGAGGTCATGCAGCGACGGCGTGCGGAATGCTTGGGACGCGCCCGCGTAGAACGTCCAGCGCCGGTTGTGGTGGTAGAGCGCGCGCAGGCTGCCAGACACGTTTGTCCAGTCGTTCTTCACCTCGATGATGTTGCCGGGCGTCGCCGGGTCGCTGCCCGCCACGGCCGGGTTGTCGACGCGGTTGGCGTCCGCGGCGGCGTAGGTGAAGCGTGCGCCGGCCAGCACCTCCCAGCGGCCGAAGGCCACGTGGTTCTGCACGAAGGCACCGAACAGGTCGTAGGTCGCGTCGTCGCCAAGCGGCCCCTGGATGACGGGCCCGCCCGCCACGCCGCCCGTGAAGTTCTCGCGGCGGCTGTCGACGACGTCGTGATACCAGGACGCGCCGTAGGTGAACGCGCCCCAGCGCGTGGGGGAGGTCAGCTGGAACTGCGCGCCGTACTGACGCACGGTGAACCCCTGCAGGTCGAGGCGGTCGCCCGTTCGCAGGCGGTTGCGCTCCTCTTCGTGGCGGTGGTAGCTGAGTGCGACGAAGCCGCGTGAGACGGGCAGGGTGCAGGCGTCGCAGTCGAACGCAAGCTTCACGTAGGCGAGGTCGCGCTGCTGGTCGAACTCGCGCCGGAGCTCGCTGCCCACGGACGTGCCGCGGAACGGCACGGAGTCGACCGTCGTCTCGGTGCGCGGGGCGTCGTGCTGCTCGACGTGCTGCAGGGCCGCGGTCAGCTCCCAATGGCGACCGAAGCGGCGGTCGAAGCGGACGTCGCCGTCCCACTCTTCGATGCCGCCCGTGCCGGGCAGCGTGCCGCCGCCGCTCTCGATGTTGCCGTACGTCTTGCGCGATACGCCGGCAGCCCAACCGAGCGGCCCACGATTGCCCTCCGTCTGGACGCGCGCGAAGTGGGCGTTCTCGCCGCTGCTCGAGCGTGCATACGCCCCGCTGTTCGTGTGCAGCCCAGGCTCGAACGACGTGCGCCGCCACGGAAGCACATTGATCGTGCCGCCGATGGCGTCGCTGCCGTAGAGCACCGAGTGCGGGCCGCGCACGACCTCCATGCGCGCGACGGAGAGGGCGTCGACCGTGGCCCAGTACTGGTTTGGCCCGGCGCGGAAGGTCGAGTTGTTGAGCCGGATCCCATCGATCAGCATCAGGTTCTGGTAGCCGGTGAAGCCCCGGATGAAGGGCGAGTGCTGGAGCGGACCCGTCTTCTGGACGAGCACGCTCGGCAGGCCTTGGAGGGCATCGCTCAGCGAGCGTGCGGCCCGGCGCAGGCGGATCTCCCCGTTCGTGACGACGCTGACCGTGTTCGGTACGCGCAGGAGCTCGAGCCGGCCCCGCGTCGCCGTCACGCTGTCGCCGCTGCCGGGGGTCGGCATGCCGCCGAGGAGCCGGGGGGCCACGATGTCGGCGGGCTCCAGGAGCGTGATGTCGCCGTCGTCGGCCGGCGGCTCGTCTTGCCCGGAGGCGGGCAGGGGCGCGGCGAACAGCAGCAGGAGGGCTGCCAGGGGAGCGGCCAAGGCATGGAAGCGGTGCAGCATGGCAGGACGTCTCTCCCTCGGAAGCCTGTCCCAACGCAGCCGCGCGCCCTCGGTTCACGCGGCGAGGCAGGCCGCACACGGTAGGTGCTTCGGCCTGCCGCGCCTACCCTGGGGGGCTGTGAACGATCCCAGCGACACACCGGCCGCGACCCCGCTCCCGCCCGTGGGCCCCGTGCCGGAGGTCCCGGCTGCGCCCGCGATCCTGCCGCCGGTCGTCGCCATCGTCGGACGGCCGAATGTGGGCAAGTCCACGCTGCTCAACGCGCTCTCGGGCAGCCGCATTGCCATCGTCGAGGAAACGCCCGGTGTCACGCGCGACCGCATCGGCGTGCTCTGTACCCTCTGCGACCGGACCGTCGAGATCGTCGACACGGGCGGCGTCGGCATCGTGGACATGCAGGGGCTCGAGGAGGACGTCGAGAAGCAGATCGACGCCGCCGTCACCGCGGCGGACGTCATCCTCTTCGTCGTCGATGCGCGCGAGGGGCGCGCCCCGCTCGATGAGCGTGTGGCGCAGCTGCTCCGCACCGAGTCGGATCGCGTCATCCTGCTCGCCAACAAGTTCGAGACCGACCGCATCGAATGGAACGTCGCCGAGTTCCTGCGGCTCGGCTACGGCGAGCCGATGCGCATCTCCGCCAAGGAACGCATCAACCTCCACGATCTCGAGGATCGCATCGGCGAGCTCCTGCCCGAGGGGCCGACGACGCCGATCAAGCTGCCTCCGCCCGATCTCAAGCTCGCCGTCGTGGGCCGCGTCAACGCCGGCAAGAGCACGCTGGTCAACGCGATGCTGCACGCCGACCGGATGATCGTCAGCGAAGTGCCCGGCACCACCCGCGACTCCGTGGACATCCGCTTCGAGCGCGGCAACGAGAGCTACGTCGTCATCGACACGGCTGGCATCCGCAAAGAGCGCTCCGTGCAAGGCTCGGTCGAGTTCTACGCGCAGCGGCGCGCCGAGAAGGCCATCCGCCGCGCGGACGTGACCGTGTTCGTTCTCGATGCCACGGCCGACGTCGGCCGCCTCGATCGCATGATCGCCGGCTACGCTGCGGACCAGTTCGCGCCGATCGTGGTCGTCGCGAACAAGTGGGACCTCTGCGCGCAGGCGGGCCTCCGGGCGTCCACCTTCCAGAAGTACCTCGACGAGGTGCTCTCGGGCCTGCCCTACGCCCCGGTGATCCAGACGAGCGCGCTGACGGGCCGCAACGTCGAGCAGGTGCTCGAAGTCGCGCGCAGCCTGCACAAGCAGGCAGCCACCCGCGTCGGAACCGCCGAGATCAACCGCGTCATCGAGATCGCCTACGCCATGCGCAAGCCGCGCCCGCGCCAGGGCCGCATCGGCCGCATCTACTACGGTAGCCAGGTCGAGGTGTGCCCGCCGACGATCACGCTGTTCGTCAACGACACCTTCCTCTTCAAGCCCGACTACCTGCGCTTCATGGCGAACCGCTTCCGTCAGCACCTGCCCATGGCCGAGGTGCCCATCCGCGTCTTCCTCAAGAAGCGCGACCGCTCGCCGTCGAAGAACCTCCGAGGCCCCAAGCTGTGAAGCGGGCCCTCGTCGCGATCGCCGTGCTCCTGCTGCTCGCTGCCTGCGGTGGGGAGAAGAAGGCAGGTTCCCCGGACCCCAAGGTTGCGGACATGGGGGCCAACCCGCAAGCCCAGGAGACGCCGCGCGCGCCCGCGAGCTACCAGCCGCCCGCGGGTCGCTGGAAGCTGCGCTCGGACGAACCCGCGCCGTCGCAGTGGTACGAGGAGTACGCCGCCGAGAAGGGCGCCACGGTCCTGCGCGTGAACGTCTTCCCGGTGCGCTCGGGGCGCGACCCCAGCGTCACCATCACGCGCGCCGTCGACATCTTCGTACGCAGCTTGGGCACGGACGGCGTGGGTTTCCGCCAGCGCGGCACGCGCGACGTGTGGGGTGCGCGCGGCGCGGAGGCGGCCTTCAGCCTCGTTCGCAACAACGTGCCCCTACGCGGCCATGCGCGCCTCATCCTCGCGCGCGACGACATGTGGGCTTTCGCCGTGGGGGTCACGGCCGACGACGCGCCGCCGGCCGAGCACGACGTCGTCGAAGCCTTCGCCAAGAGCCTGGAGCCCGCGACGCCGATCTTCTACGCGCGTCGATTCCGCTCGGTCGAGGACATGCAGGCGATCGTGGCGCGCGCCGAGGGCGAGCCCAACGTGGTGTTCGGTCACGTCATGGCCGTCGAGTTGGTCCTCGAGGCCGGTGTCGGCACGCGCTTTCCGCTCGCGACGCGCTCGATCGTCCACGAGGCGCTGCGCGCGGACGCCCAGGCGAAGCTGAAGCAGACACGCGACGCCTACCGCGAGACGCATGGCGCGCTCGAGAAGTCGAAGAGCCTGGATCCGGCCGTGCGCCTGCGCGGCATGCGCGCCTTGGGCCAGCGCGTGCTCCAGGCCCTGCTCGAGCGGGCGACCGCCAAGTACGGGCCCGCTGTGCGCTACGCCGGCGTGTGGAAACGACTCCGCGAGCTCGCCCTCGGCAGCAAGGACGACGGTCTCACAGTCGGCGCCGCGCAGTGCCTGCACGAGATGAGTGCGTTCCTGGCTTCCCTCGCCGCCGATCGCGAGGTGCCCACGAACGCGACACGCAGCGATCGCATCGTGGCCGCGCTGAAGGAACGCTGGAGCGGCCTCGGCAAGCCGGCGAAGGAAGCGCTGCGTGGCACGGGTACGGCGTGGGCCGGCCTACGGCAAGCCTGGGACGAGGCCGAGCCGGCCGCGCGCATCGACTTTCGCCGTGCCGTGGCGCTCGCCTTGGCCCCGGCCGATCCTCCGAAGGAGGCCGCCGACGTGGCGAGCGAGCGGGATCTGATGTCGTGGATGCGGAGCACGACCACGCCGGAGGCCCTCGATGCACTGGTCATGCGCGCTGCGGCGCTGGCGCCCGGGGCGCGCGCCGATCTCTTGGATGTGCTTGCCAAGCCGACGCCCAGCGGCTGGGAGCTGGGCTGGTAGGATCCCCGTCCCACGGTGGGCGGAGGACTCTTCCATGCGGCTCTCGATCGTTCTGCCCCTGCTTCTGATGCTCGCCCTCGGAGGCTGCGGTGGGGACGAAAAAGGCGGCGGCAGCGACGTCGACGTCAGCGGCCTCAAGCCGCTGCCCAAGATCACGCTCAGCTACGGCAACAACAGCCGCCCGTACATGCCGTCGCCAGGGGACGTCGCGCAGCAGATCAAGCTGATGCTCCAGTCCCTCGGCTTCGAGGTCGAGCTCGCCAAGCAGGAGTGGGCCAGCTACCTCAACGAGGTCAAGAATGGCAAGCACCAGATGGCTCTCCTGGGCTGGTCGGCCGACTATCCGGATGCCGACAACTTCCTCTACGTGCTGCTCGACAAGGACAACGCCCGGGTCGGCAGCGCGAACAACATCAGCTTCTACCGGGACGAGGAAGTCCACGGCTGGTTGATGCAGGCACGCACCAGCCACGACCAGGAGGCACGTGTCGAGCTGTACCACAAGGTGCAGCAGAAGGTCTTCGACGACTGTCCCATGGTGCCGCTCGTCTACACGCAGAAGCTGATCGCCTTCCGCAAGGGCTACGGTCCGCTCACGGTGGAGCCGATGACCCATCCGATCTTGCGGCTTGTGACCGAACCCAAGGACGGCACGCTCACGTACCTGCGCGGACAGGACTCCGTGAAGCTCGACCCGGGTGACGTGTCGGACGGCGAGAGTTCCAAGGTCATCGAACAGGTGTTTGACCAACTCACCCGCTTCAAGCCGGGGACGAACGACGTCGAACCGTCACTCGCCACGTCGTGGACGTCGTCGGCGGACCACAAGACCTGGACGTTCCAGATCCGGGAAGGCGTGAAGTTCCACGACGGTTCCCCCGTGAATGGCGAGGCGGTCGTGAACGCATTCGAGCGCCAGCGCGACCCGCAGCACCCGCATCACTTCGATGACGGCGCGTGGGAGTTCTGGCAGGGCCTGTTCGGCTTCGTGGCCAAGGTCCGGATCGGCGCGCAGCCGATGGAGGTCGTCTTCGAGTTGAGCCAGCCGGCGCCGCCCTTCTTCTTGGCACAGCTCGCGCAGTTCTCGGCCTCGATTCCGTCGAAGAAGGCCCTGGATGAGCTCGGCAAGAAGTTCCGCGTGAACCCGGTCGGCTCGGGCGCCTTCACGTTCGTCTCGTGGGAAGACGACACGGCGATCACGCTCGCACGCAATGAGGACTACTGGGACGGCGCACCCGTCCTGAAGCAGGTCATCTTCCGCATCGCGACGAACCCGACCGTGCGCTCGCAGCGCCTGCGCGACCAGCAGCAGGCCGACATCATCGACAACATCGATCTCGAGACGGTAGATCAGTTGGAGGCCGACGAGAACGTCACGGTCGCGCGCATGCCGGGCGTCAATGTGGGCTATCTCTCGATGAACAACCTCAAGCCGCCGTTCGACGACAAGCGCGTGCGTCAAGCCGTGGCCTGGTCGCTGAACAAGGCACGCATCATCAAGCTGGCCTACCGTGGCCTGGCCAAATCTGCCACGACGCCGGTACCGCCGACGCTCCGGGCGCACCACAAGGGCATCCAGGATCGAACGCGCGACGTCGAGAAGGCGAAAGCGCTCCTGCGCGAAGCGGGCTACGCAGCCAAGTAGATGCTCACGCTCATCGCTCGCCGCCTGCTGACCGTCATCCCGCTGCTGCTGGTGGCGAGCCTCATCGTCTACGGACTCGTGGAACTCTTCCCCGGCAACGCGTGCACGGTCAAGTTGCAGAAGCACGCCACGCAGGAGAAGCTCGACGCTTGCATGACGGCGTACGACCTCGATGGGCCGTTTCCCGCCCGGTACGCACGCTTCCTGGGCAAGGCCGTCCAGGGTGATCTAGGCAAGTCCATCTTGCAGGAGCGTCGCGTCAGCGACCTCATCCTCGACAAGCTGCCGGCGACGATCGAACTCTCGCTTGTGGCGCTCGCCATCGCCTTCCTGTTCGGCACGTGGATCGGCACGCGCTCGGCGCTCAAGCCCGGCTCGTGGATCGATGCGATCGGTCAGATCGTCTCGACCGCCGGCGTGTCCATTCCGGTGTTCTGGCTTGCGATGATGGTGATGTCGCAGTTCGCCGGGAAGGACGCTTGGTTCCGCCTCGGGGGCTGGGACGCGACGACGCTGGGGCCGGACGTCGCCTACGCGACGCGCTTCTACCTGTTCGAGTCGCTCTTCCGCCTCGAGTTCGATGCGTTCGTGATGAGCATCCGCTACATCACACTCCCCGCGCTGACGCTGGCGACGATCCCGCTGGCGACGATCACGCGTATGACGCGCTCCTCCGTCCTGGAAGAGGCGAGCAAGGACTACGTGACGACAGCGCGGGCCAAGGGGCTCCCCGAGAAGCTTGTGATCCGGCGTCACGTGCGCCGCAACGCGATGATCCCCGTCGTCACGATTACCGGGCTGCAGTTGGGCGTCTTGCTGTCCGGTGCGGTCCTCACCGAGACCGTCTTCAGCTGGCCGGGACTCGGGCGCGCGATGATCAGCGCCGCCGACAGTCGCAACTACCCCGTGATCATGGGCTGCATGCTGCTGTTCGTGTGCGTGTTCGTCCTCGTCAACCTGCTCGTCGATCTGCTCTATCTCTGGATCGATCCACGTATGCGTGTGAGCGGGGCCTGACGTGGGGGAGCGCGGGCGAGACATCTGGCGGTCGATTCGGCGGGACCGTGGCGCGGTCATCGGCATGGTGCTGGTGGGCCTCGTCGTACTCATGGCGATCGCTGCGCCCCTGGCGCCGTTCGGCCCGGCGGCCGCGACGGACTCGCTGGACGACATCGACCCGCCGAACCACCCGACGCCGCCGTCGTCGCGCTTGCTCCTCGGCTCGGACAAGCAGGGCTACGACGTGTTCTCGCGCCTGCTGCATGGGGCACGCGCTACGCTCCTCACGGGTCTCGCGGCGATCGGCCTTGCGCTCCTGATCGGTGTGCCGTTCGGCGCGGTCTCGGGCTACGCCGGCGGTCGCGTGGACAACCTCTTCATGCGGATGGTCGACGTGATGCTCGCGTTTCCCAGCATCGTGCTCGCGATCGCGATCGCGTTCGTGTTCAGCGCCCGCAACCTGACGCCCATCATCCTTGCGGTGGCCGTCGTCAACATCCCGACGATCGCGCGGCAGGTCCGCGCGTCCGTCTTGCAGGCGAAGACCCACGAGTACGTGCTGGCCGCGCGCGCCATGGGCCTTGGCCCGGGCCGCATCCTGTTCCGTCACGTCCTGCCAAACTGCATGGCCCCGATCATCGTCGTCGCGACGCTCGGCGTCGGCTGGGCCATCCTCTCGGCGGCGGGCCTCAGCTTCCTCGGGCTTGGCCCGCCGGAGGATCAGGCGGAGTGGGGCGTCATGCTTCAGGCTGGCCTCGAGTTCATCGGCAGCGGCAAGCACTGGATCCTCGTGCCGCCTGGTGCGGCAATCGCCGTCACCGTACTCGGCTTCAACCTGCTTGGTGATGGTCTCCGCAAGGCTCTCGACCCCCGCGCCCGCTAGCGACGCGCTGGCTGCTCGGCGGCGCTGCGCCATCCTCCCCTCGCGTGGCAGACCACGCCACGTCGACGATGGCTTTGCGGCGCCTTCGCCCCACCGCGTCGCACGAATCGGTCGGTCGTAGGGGCGACCCTTGTGGTCGCCCGGGACGCCCACGTAGCCCGGTCGTCGCGGGCGCCGGTCGTCGCGTGCCCATCTGGTGTGCCCTTACGGGTAGGGGCGACCCTTGTGGTCGCCCTCGTGCCTCTCACCCCCGGGCGCCCACGAAGAAGGGCGGCCACAAGGGCCGCCCCTACGTGGTAAGTCCCGACGGAGGTCCGCAAGCGCTAGGGCGGGGACAAGCCCCGCCCCTACGGGCCGCTTGCCACGTTGTCGTAGGGGCGACCCTTGTGGTCGCCCGGGACGCCCACGTACCCCGGTCGTCGCGGGCGCCGGTCGTCGCGTGCCCATCTCGTGTGCCCTTACGGGTAGGGGCGACCCTTGTGGTCGCCCTCGTGCCTCTCACCCCGGACGCCCACGAGCCCCGCAGACGCGAGTCCTGACCGCTGATGTCTCGGGCTGGGCCCTGGCTGGTGCCCAAATGACGGTCGGATGACCGGGTGGCAGGAGCCTGGGAGCATGAAGATCCTGCGTTTGGCCCTGCCGTTGCTGTTTGTCACCCTCGCCGCCTGCACCTCGGGCGGCACACTCTCCGCGGATTCGTTCCTCGCCGATGAGGATGCCACGGGCGCCTCGTCCGACGGGTTTCCGGCGCCGAGCCAGGCCAGCGTGTGGGAAGTCGCGATGCGCACCGTGCGCGAGCAGGGCTACGTTCCGGACCCCGATGCCTCCAGCCCGATCGCCGGCAAGATCGTGTCCCGTTGGCGCACGTCGCTGCAGCCCTTCAGCGGTCAGGGTTGGCGCGAGCGCGTGAGCGTGAAGATCGTGCCCGTGCCGAGCCGCAGCAACTACTACACGCTCGAGACGAACGTGCTGCGCCAGCTCAACGACAACCTGGGCGAGCCGGGCAATCCGTTGCGCGCCGAGTGGGCCGAGGGCGGTCGCAATGGCGAGCGTGAGCGCTACATCAACCGGCGCGTCGAGATGTCCTTCCTGCCGACCGACGTGAGCAAGGAGTTCCGGCGCAAGTACGACCTCCCGACGCGGGAGGATCCGCGCTACAAGCCCAAGCCGCCGAAGAAGAAGGAGGGCGGCCTCATCCCCGGCCTCCCGTTCCCGTAGACCGCCCCCGATCGGCCGTCGTCAGTACACGAGTAGGGGCGGACTGAGCGAGTGCGTAGCGCGAGCGCTTGTGCGCCCAAGCCCGCCGACGCTCGGCCGTGGGCCATGGCGTGAGGCCGCCGATGGCATGTTGCGCCGTGGGTCGCTCGAGATCAGGGACGACCGGCGAGCGGGGCCGGCACCCGCGCTTACCCCAAACACGCGTAGCACACCCAGCGATCGCGCAGATCGCGCGTGAACACCAGCGTGGCCGCGCGCTTGCCCTTCGGGCGCAGCTTCTTGCGTAGCGCCGTCGCCTTCTGGTCGATGCCGCGCTTGCGGATCGTCAGATTGCCGACCTCGTGCGCCGCCAGCCACGGATTGACGGCCTTCGGCTTGGCCGGCAGCACGCTGCTCACCTGCATCCAATGCCCCGGGGCCGTGTCGTTCGGCGCCGCGCCGACGAGATACGGAACCTCGGGATGCGCCCCCTCGAGCCCGTCGCGTTCTGCGAGATCGCCCACGAGGCCGGCGAGCGTGACGCTCACATCCGGATCGAAGAGCCAGTCGCCCTCGGTGACGGCGCGCGCCGCGGCCCACGGCGCGCCGTCCCCTGCCACGCTCCGGCCCGACGGCAGCGCGAGCGCCCGCTTCGCCGGCTGGCCGTCCCACGAGCCCACGAAGAGCCGGCGCTCGCGGGCGCGGCCGCCGAGCGACACCACTTCCTCCGCGCCCTCCAGGTCGTGGAAGCCCTCCACGACCGGCGGCAGCTTCACCATCGCGCGCTCGAAGCGGCCGAGCAGCCCGTCCCAGACCGGCAGCGGGGGCTCGAAGGCGTCGGGGTCGCGCGTGCGCTCGCCGCCGGCACGCCGGTCGGGGTCGAAGTAGGCCAGCCGCCCGGCCGGCTCCGCGACCAAGGCGTCCTCGGCGCGCACCGTGACGAGATCCTCGACGCCCAGCGCGCGGGCGTTGTGGGTGAGGAGGACGGCCCGCGCCGGATCGCGTTCGAAGGCCACGACCGGGCGGCCCGTGAGCGCTGTGGCCAGCGCATCGAGGCCGATGCCGCACGTGAGATCGGTCAGCGGTACATCGATCGGCGCGCCCCAGCGCTCGGCGCGCTCCGCGGCGACCGGCCAGGCCGTCGCCTGCTCGAGCGCGTCCTTGGTGAAGAGCAGGACGTCGGCGTGCGGACAGCGCTCCAGGGCGCGCTGGCGGAGATCGTCCATCTGCAGCGCCGCGCGGATCTCCTCGCCGGAGCCGCGGCCCTCGAGCGACGGCGCGCGGCGGTGCAGCGGCAGGGCCCGCGCCTCCCGCGCAGCGGCCAGCAAATCGCCCCCAGCGGGCGAAGACAGGAACTGTGCGGAACCGGTGTCCATCGGTCGGCATCGTACGGGGGAGTCAATTCCTTCCAAACGGCTGGTCCTACCGGGAAGCAGCCCAAGGGAGATCGCCCATGGACCGATAGGATCGACGTGGTGGAGACGAAGGACAGCCTGCCTCTTGAGCAGACCGAGATCCCCGACGAGTTGCCCGGGCTCTGCCTGCGCAGCACGGTGGTCTTCCCGTTCGACGTCGTCTCCGTCCAGCTCGATCGCCCGCGCAGCCTGCGGATGATCGACGACAACCCGGGCGACGCGACGCTCGTGGCATGCTTCTTCCCTCGCGATCGGACGGCCGAGCGCACCGACGAGGTGGAGGACTACCACCCGATCGGCGTCGTCTGCCGCGTCATCCACCGCATGAAGATGCCGAACGAGACCATCCAGGTCGTCTTCCAGGGCCTGCGCCGGGTGCGCTTGGACGAGGTCGTGGGCATCCAGCCGTACTACCGCTTCAAGGTCTCCCCCGTGGACTCGCGCGAGCCGCGCGGCCACGACATCGATGGCCTCATCTACCGCAGCATGGAGATGGTCGACGAGCTCGTGAAGGCCGAGGGCGGCTACCCGCCGGAGATGGTCAACATCCTGCGCATGAACATCGCGGGAGCCGGCCGCTTCGCCGATCTCATCGGCGCGCACGTCAACCTGACGCTCGACGTGAAGACGGGCATCTGCGCTTCCGACGACGTGCGCGAGCGCCTGCACATCGTCGAAGACGCCCTGCAGGAGTCCCTCGCCTCGCAGCAGGTCGAGCAGGAGGTCGCGCAGAAGGTGAAGGTCGACATCGGCCGGCGCCAGCGCGAGCACCTGCTGCGCACCCAGCTGAAGACGATCCGCAAGGAACTCGGCATCGAGGGTGACTCCGAGGCCGAGATCCTCGAGCTGCGCGACGCGATCGCCGAGGCGGAGCTGCCGGAGGAGGTCGAAGCCTCGGCCCTGCGCGAGGTCGAGCGCCTCGCCGCGATGCCGCCTGCCGCCGCCGAGTTCCACGTCCTACGCACCTACCTCGGCTGGATCCTCGATCTGCCCTGGAACCTCGAGGATCGCAAGGCGATCAGCCTCAAGGCCGCGCGGCGGATCCTCGATCGGGACCACTACGGCCTGCAGGACGTGAAGGAACGCATCCTCGAGTTCCTCGCCATCCGCCTGCTGAAGAACGATCCGCGCAGCCCCGTCCTGTGCCTCTCGGGGCCGCCCGGCGTGGGCAAGACCAGCCTGGGCAAGAGCATCGCCGAGGCCACCGGGCGCGCCTTCGTGCGCGTCTCGGTCGGCGGTCTGCGTGACGAGGCCGAGGTCAAGGGCCACCGGCGCACGTACGTCGGCGCCATGCCCGGCAAGATCATCCAGGCGCTCAAGCGGGCAGGCGCGCGCGACTGCGTCTTCGTCATCGACGAGATCGACAAGATGGGCTCGGACGCGCGCGGCGACCCGTCGAGCGCGATGCTCGAGGTCCTCGACCCCGAGCAGAACGACACCTACGTCGACCACTACCTCGATCTGCCCTTCGATCTCTCGCGCGTGTTCTTCCTGTGCACGGCGAACGTGCTGGAGGCGATCCCCGGCCCGCTGCGCGACCGCATGGAGGTCGTGCAGCTCGCCGGCTACACTCGCCACGAGAAGCTCCACATCGCTCGCAAGCACCTGCTACCCCGCGTGTTGGAGGAGAACGGCCTGACCGCCAAGCAACTCGTCTTCACGGACGCGGGCCTGCGTGCGCTGATCGATGGCTACACGCGCGAAGCGGGCGTGCGCAGCTTGCGGCGTGAGATCGGCCGCATCTGCCGACGCCGTGCGCTCGAGGTGGCCGAGGGTGACGCGTCGAGCGAGAAGGGCGCGCGCATCGACGACAAGGCCGTGGAGCGCTTGCTCGGCCCGCGCCGATTCGAGGACACGGCGCGCTTCCGTGATCCGGCTGTCGGCGTCACGGCGGGCCTTGCTTGGACGCCGTTCGGCGGCGACATGCTGTTCTTCGAGGCTTCGCTCGTGCCCGGCAAGGGCGCGATCAAGATCACCGGCCAGCTCGGTGACGTGATGCGCGAGAGTGCGGAGACGGCCTTCTCCTTCGTGCAGTCGATCTCCAAGGAACTCGACATCGACCCCGACGTGATTCGCCGCCACGACATCCACCTGCATGTGCCGGAAGGCGCGACGCCCAAGGACGGACCGAGTGCCGGCGTCACCATCGCTTCCTGCCTCGCGAGTCTGTTGAGCGGCAAGCCGGCGCGCGCCGATCTCGCCATGACGGGCGAGGTGACGCTCAAGGGGCGTGTGCTTCCCGTCGGCGGCATCAAGGAGAAGCTGCTGGCCGCGCATCGAGCGGGCATGCGGCAGGTCCTGCTGCCCGACGCGAACCGCAAGGACGTCGACGAGATCCCGGAGGAAGTGCGCGACGAGCTCGACATCCGGTTCACGAAGAGCGCGCGTGAGAACATCGACGCCGCCCTCTTGGGGATCTTCCTCCCCCAGGACGGCGATGAGACGCCGCCGCTGCCGATCGACCTCGACGACGCCCGCCCCGACCGACCGCAGGCACGCTGAGTCCAAGCCCACTCAGGGGCCCCGCTGGACGGCCATCGCCCGCCCCGGGATGATTCCTAGGGCCGGAACGTTCACCTTCCGGTCCCGGAGATGACGCTGTGCCGCGCACCCTGCCGATCCTGCTGCTCGCCTTCCTTCTCGGGATGCTCACGACCTTCGCGGGGTGCGGCGACGGCGACGGAGATGATCGCGACGGTGGTGCGTCCGAGCCGATCGTCGACGATCGGTACGCCAAGGCCGGACCGACCAGCATCCGCTTCACCGACATCACGGGGAAGGCCGCGCTCGGCGGCGTGAACCATTCCGGTCGCGAGGGCGTGAAGGAGTTCCTCATCGAGGCCGTCGGGCCCGGCGCCGCCTGGGTGGACTACGACGGCGACGGCTTGCTGGACGTCTACATCCCCGACGGGGACGTGTTCAGCAACTACGAACTGATCCAGGTCGAACTCGCCGGCGGCAAGCGCACGCGGCCCCTCCTAAGGACCCCCGGCGCGCGCAAGGAGGTCTACCTGGATGGTCTCTGGCGCAACAAGGGCGACGGGACGTTCGAGGACGTCACCGAGAAGGCGGGCATCCACGAGGAGCGCTGGTCCTTCGGCGCGACGGCGTTCGACTTCGACGCAGACGGCGATCAGGACATCTTCGTCAGCAACTTCGGGCCGAACACCTTCTGGCGCAACGAGGGCGACGGCACCTTCGTGGACATCGCCGCGCAGGTCGGCGTCCAAGGCGATCCCGGGACTTGGAGCACGGCTGCCGCGGTCGGCGATATCGATGGCGACGGCCGCCTCGACATCTACGTGGCGGCGTACTCGGATCCGGCTGCCGAGGTCGAGCGCATGCGGTTCAAACAGGCGCATCCGATCGGCACGCCTGTGTCCGCCATCAGTGGTCGCGACTGCCGCTGGCGCGGCATCCCGGCCTACTGCGGCCCGATCGGCCTCAAAGGCCAGCACGACACCCTCTACCGGCAGGAAGAGGACGGTACCTTCAAGGACATGACGGACGCGTGGGGCGTCCGGCCGCGGGTCGGCAAGTACGCCTTCACCTGCCTCATGTTCGACTTCAACGAGGACGGCCTGCAGGACATCTACGTCGCCAACGACTCCGAAGAGAACTTCATGTGGCAGCAGGAGCGCACGAAGAGCGGCGGCATTCGCTTCCGGGACACGTCGGACACGCTCGGCATCAAGGTCGGCAACAACGTCAGCGCCCAGGCCAGCATGGGCATGTCCGTGGCGGACATCGACCGCGATGGTCGGCTCGACATCTTCGTGACCAACTTCAGCCACGACTACAACAACATGTACATCGCCAAGCGGGTGGGGGGGACGGGCCCCGTCTACTTCAAGGACCGCGGCATGCAGACCATGGGGCAGCAGGTCTACTACGACCTCTCGTGGGGCTGCGGCTGGTACGACTTCGACAACGACGGCGACCTCGACCTCTACGTCGCCAATGGCCACGTCTACAAGGAGATCGACCTCTTCGAGAAGACCGGCGCGAGCTTTGCGCAGCTCAACGCGCTCTTCGAGTGCATGGAGCCCGGTCGGCTCGGGTTCCGCGAGATCGGCACCAAGGCCCAGCGCCACGCGGCGAAGGGCGCGAATACGGACGACCTGTTCGCCGGCGACGGCATGGCCGTCGAGGCCTGCTCCCGCCAGGCGGCCTTCGCTGACTTCAACAACGACGGCCGCATCGACATCCTCGTGCAGAACATGAACACGAAGCCGACCATGCTGCTCAACGAGTCGCAGACCGGCCCCACGGCCCAGTGGCTGAAGCTCAGCCTTTCGCAGGCCGGCGGCAACCGGGATGGGCTCGGCGCCCTCGTGGACGTCCGGATCGGCACCGGAACTGCCGCCATAGCCCATCGAATGGCGGTTGTGAGGCAGCGCTCGTTCCTGGGCTGCGATGATCCGCGTCTCCACGTAGGCCTCGGCCGCGAGGGGTCCTGCGACGTCACGGTCACCTGGCCTGGCACCGAGCGGGCCACCACCGAGTTCAGGGGCCTGGCGGCCGGCAAGCACTGGGTCCTTGACCGCGAGACCGGCAAGGCTCGGGAACTCGCCCTGCCCACGTTCGACGTCAAATGACCCCCGGGCACGATGATTGCAGATTGCAATCATCGCTTCCTGGCGCCCCTGGGATGACCTGACGGGCAACCGGGCCGGTCCGGCGGTCGACCGCGCGCCGAACCGCCCGTAGCCGCCGACCCAGAGAAGCGTGTTCCGGCCTCCCAAGCAGCAGGGATTCGATCGCAACCTGAGGCCCCCCGCGTTTGAATGTCGCGGCCTACGCCCCAGGCTGTGAGGAGACGCGGTGAGCTCACTCCAGGATCTGCTCCACCCTGCCAACTGCACGTTGGCCGGCATCGTGGATTACGTCCCGGTTCTTGTCATGTTGGTGTTCGCGATCGTGTTCGCGGCACTCAACCTGGTCCTGAGCTTCGTGCTCGGCCAGAAGGGCGAGACGAACCCCGTGAAGGAAGCCGCCTACGAGTGCGGCATGCCGCCGATCACGGACGCCCACCAGCGCTTCAGCGTGAAGTTCTATCTGGTCGCGATCCTGTTCGTGCTCTTCGACATCGAGGTCGTCTTCCTCTACCCCTGGGCGGTCCAGTTCCAGGCGCTGCCGGCGTTCATGTTCGTCGAGATGCTGCTCTTCATCGGCATCCTGTTCATCGGGTGGTGGTACGTGGTCCGCAAGGGCGCCGTGGACTGGGCGAACGAGTAGCGCACGACACGTCGAGTGCATCAGCAGGAAGCAGGGAGCAGCGATGAGCGAGGTCACACAGACCCAGATCACCGACATGGTGGAGGCGAGCGGAAGCTCCGAGTGCTCCATCCTCCTCAGCACGGTCAAGTCGCTCGCGAACTGGTCGCGCAAGCACAGCGTCTGGCCGCTGCCGCTGGGCCTCTCGTGCTGCGGCATCGAGTTCATGGCGACGGCCGCGAACCGGTATGACATGGCGCGCTTCGGCATGGAGGTCGCACGCTTCTCGCCCCGCCAGGCCGACCTGCTGCTGGTCGCCGGCACGCTGACCTACAAGATGGCGCAGGTCATGACGCGCCTCTACGACCAGATGGCGGAGCCCAAGTGGGTCATCTCGATGGGCGCCTGCGCCTCCTCGGGCGGCATGTACCGCTCGTACCCGGTCGTCCAGGGCATCGACGAATTCATCCCGGTCGACTTCTACATCTCGGGCTGCCCGCCGCGGCCCGACTCGGTGCTCAACGTGCTGATGAAGCTGCAGGACAAGATCGATCGCGACCGCTCCTACGAGCTCACGCTCGCCTCGCCGGACGCGCCCTCGCCGCTGCGGGTGGACGAGATCGCCGTCCTGCCGGGCAAGCGCCATGGCCCGCCCGTCGCGCTGGCCACGGACGGCGAGCGCTACGTGAAGCAGGGCCCGCAGAAGATCATGGCCCGTGGCGTGAAGCCCCAGGAAGGCCGTTGATGAGCAAGGTCACGACCAGTTGCATGAAGTACACGGACGACGCGCCCGAGGGCGTCTCCGAGGCGGCCCAAAGCGCGCTCGCCCCGTTGGACGTGAGGTGGTCCGAACACCCCGAGCTGGGCGGCTGGCCCGGCTGCCTCGTCGAGACGGTGCGCTTTGCCGAAGCCTGCGCCGCGCTTCGTGACTCCGCCGGATTCGACATGCTCGTGGATCACACGGCGGTCGATTACCCCGATCGCAAGCCCGAGCGCTTCACGGTGCTCGCGCTCCTGATGAACATGACGACGCAGGAGCGTCTGATGGTCCGGTGTCGCGTGGCCGACGGCGCCTCGGTACCGACGCTCTGCGATCTGTGGAAGTCGGCGGACTGGGCCGAGCGCGAGACCTTCGACATGTTCGGGATCCCCTTCGAGGGCCACCCCGACCTGACCCGCATCTACATGCCCCAGGACTTCGACGGCTGGCCGCTCCGCCGCGACTTCCCGATGCAGGGCCACAACCGGTTCCGGGACTAGACGATGAGCACCGACCAGACGACCCGCGATGCGACCCCGGAGGCGACCCCGGATGCGCCGCCTGCGCCCACGGGCGAGAACCCCGAGTTCTCCACAGCCCCGTTCGACACGGACATCCGCCTCGACGCCGGGGAGGACCCGGGCGAGCGCATGGTCCTCAACATGGGCCCGCAGCACCCGTCCACCCACGGCGTGCTCCGCCTCCTGCTCGAGGTCGATGGCGAGCGCGTCCACCGCGTCGTGCCGGACGTCGGCTACCTGCACCGCGGCAAGGAGAAGATCGGCGAGACGCTCGGCTACCACCGCTACATCCCGTACACCGACCGCCTCGACTACCTCGCGCCGCTGGCCAACAACTGCTCGGCGACCTGGGCCTTCGAGAAGGTCTGCGGGATCCAGGCGCCCCAGCGCGCCCAGGCCATCCGCACGGTCTGCTGCGAGCTCGCGCGCATCTCCGCTCACCTCCTGGGCCTCGGCGCGTACGGCATGGACATCGGCGCGATGACGGTGTTCCTCTACACGTTCTCCGAGCGCGAGAACCTCTACAACTTCTTCGAGCACCTCACGGGTGCCAGGTTCACGACGACCTACACCCGCATCGGCGGCGTCGCCCGCGACGCGGACGACGAGTGGCTGCGCGGCGTGCGCGACTTCTGCGACGGGTTCGGCAAGAAGGTCGACACCTGGGAGAACCTGCTCACCAACAACCGCATCTGGCGCATCCGCAACGAGGGTGTCGGCGTCATCCCGCGGGACATGGCGATCAGCTACGGCCTCACCGGCCCCGTGCTGCGGGGCAGCGGCGTCGGCTACGACGTTCGCAAGGACCGTCCCTACGGCCTGTACGCCGACGTCGACTTCGACGTGCCCGTCGGCCAGCACGGCGACTGCTACGACCGCTACCTGGTCCGCATCGAGGAGATGCGTCAGTCCGCGCGCATCTGCGTGCAGATCATCGACAAGATGACCCCGGGGCCGATCCTCGCGGACGAGCCCAAGTTCGTGCTGCCCGACAAGCAGGGCGTCATGACGGGCATGGAACAGCTCATCCACCAGTTCATGCTGATCACCGGCGAGATGGACACGCCCAAGGGCGAGGTCCACTCCCACAGCGAGAACCCGAAGGGTGAGGCCGGCTACATCATCCGCTCCGAGGGTGGCGCGGCGCCGTGGCGGATGAAGTACCGCGCGCCGTCGTTCGTGAACCTGCAGGTGCTCAAGGACATCGTCCCGGGCCATCTGCTCGCGGACATCGTCGCGATCCTCGGTTCGATCGATTTCGTGATGGGAGAGTGCGACAAGTGAGCGTTCCGCCCGAAAGCACAGCGTCCGTCCTGCCTCAGGCGGCCCCGCCCGAGGCGGTGGCCTTCCCGCCGAAGGAACTCAAGAAGGAGTGCGAGGACATCCTCTCGCGCTATCCGACCCGCATGGCGGCCTGCCTGCCCGTGCTCCTGCTCGCGCAGCAGCACTACGGCGGCTGGATCAGCCCGGAGGTCGAGGCCGGCGTCGCGAGCTACCTCGAGGTCTCCGACAGCCACATCCGCGGCCTGCTGACGTTCTACGCCATGTACAACACGAAGCCGGCCGGCCGCCACGAGGTGTGGGTCTGCCGCACGCTCACGTGCTGGCTGCGCGGCGCCGAGAAGCTGCGCCAGACCGCGCTCGACACCGCCGGTGTCGCGACCTGCGGCACCGAGAGCGACGACGGCAAGTTCCTCATCAAGAACATGGAGTGCTTGGGCCTCTGCGAGGTCGCGCCGGCGGTCTTCATCGATGGCCAGCCGCATGTGAATGTCACCCCCGAGAAGCTCACCGAGCTCATGGAGGCGTGCGACTAGCCATGGCAGCCAAGAAGTCAGCATCCAAGAAGTCAGCATCCAAGAAGTCATCCCCGAAGCGGGGCGACGACGGCCGCTACCCCGAGACCAAGATCCTCTCCGCGTTGTTCGACGTGAAGGACGGCTGGAAGCTCGCGGTGGCCAAGAAGCACGGCGCCTACAAGAACCTCGAGAAGGCGTTGAAGTCGATGAGCCCCGCCGAGGTCATCGACGAGGTCAAGACGAGCCGCGTGCGCGGTCGCGGGGGCGCCGGCTTCCCCACCGGCGTGAAGTGGAGCTTCGTCCCGACCGAGACGGACAAGCCCAAGTACCTCGTCCTCAACGCCGACGAGAGCGAGCCGGGCACGTTCAAGGATCGCTGGCTCATGGAGCTGGACCCGCACCTCGTCCTCGAGGGCTGCCTGCTGTGCGCGTACGCCACCGGCGTCTCCACGATCTACATCTACGTCCGCGGCGAGTACCCGCTGTCGCAGGAGCGCCTCTGGGGCGCGATCCACGAGGCCCGCAAGGCCGGCCTCCTGGGCGACAAGATCATGGGCACGGACTTCTCGTGCGAGGCGTACGTCCACACGGGCGCGGGCGCCTACATCTGCGGCGAAGAGACGGGCATGCTCGAGTCGCTCGAGGGCAAGCGCGGCCACCCGCGGATCAAGCCGCCCTTCCCCGCGGTCGAGGGCGCCTTCGGCTGCCCGACGGTCATCAACAACGTCGAGACCCTCGCGCACGTGCCCTCGATCATCGAGCACGGCGGCCAGTGGTTCGCGGACATGGGCATCGCGCCCGACCCGGACAACCCGCGCGCGCTCGGCTCGTCCGGCACCAAGCTGATGGGCCTCTCCGGCGACATCAAGACGCCCGGCTGCTGGGAGTTCGAGTTCGGCATCACCGTCCGTGAGCTCATCGAGCAGTACGGCGGCGGCGCGCTCGAAGGCCGCACCATCAAGGCGGTCATCCCGGGCGGGTTGTCCATGCCGGTCCTCACAGCGGACGAGTTGGATGTCCCCATGGGATTCGATGCGCTCGTCAAGGTCGGCTCCGGCCTCGGCACGGGCACCGCGATCGTCATGGACGACGCCTGCGACATGGTCGAGGCCTGCGAGAACATCGCGCACTTCTTCGCCGATGAGTCCTGCGGGCAGTGCACGCCGTGCCGCGAGGGCTGCCACTGGATGGAGAAGATCTTCACCCGCATCAAGGCGGGCGACGGCACGCCGGCGGATCTCGATCTTCTGGAACGCCTCTTCATCAACATCGAAGGGCGCACGATCTGCGCGCTGGCCGACGCCGCCGTCTGGCCCCTGCGCTCGATCCTGCGCAAGTTCCGCCACGAGTTCCTCGCGAAGATGCCGGGTCACACGGATCCTCACGAGAAGGATCCCCATGCCGAGGACCCCAAGGCCTCCTCCGAGCCCGCCGCTGTGGGAGCGAACTGATGTCGAACGGCAAGATCACCATCGACGGGCAGGTCCTGGACATCGTGCCGGGCAAGACCGTCATCCAGATTGCGAACGACGCGGGCATCGGGGTGCAGCACTACTGCTACCACCCCGGCCTCTCGATCGCGGGCAACTGCCGCATCTGCCAGGTCGAGGTGGAGGGCTGGGACCGTCCGCAGATCAGCTGCAAGCTCCAGCCGTCCGACGGCATGGTCGTGCACACGCAGAGCGAGTTCGCCAAGGACGCCCGCGAGGGGACGATGGAGATGCTCCTCGTCAACCACCCTCTCGACTGCCCGATCTGCGATCAGGCCGGTGAGTGCCATCTGCAGGACTACAGCTACGAGGTCGGCCAGGGCGCTGCCTCGTCACCGACCGCCAAGACGAACCTGCCGAAGAACGTCCCGTTCGGCAGCAAGATCGTCTACGACGCCGAGCGCTGCATCAAGTGCACCCTCTGCGTGCGCTTCTGCGAAGAGGTCACCGAGACCAACGAACTGGCGATGGCCGGTCGCAGCGACCACGAGATCGTGATCATGACGAGCCAGGGCGAGTTCGAGACGCCCTACTCGATGAACATCATCGATCTCTGCCCCGTCGGCGCGCTCACCTCACGCGACTTCCGCTTCAAGAGCCGCCTCTGGTTCATGGACTTCGCCGAGAGCGTCTGCACGGGCTGCGCGCGCGGCTGCAACGTCATGACCGGCGGCCGTGACGGATCGTTCCTCCGCATGGAGCCGCGCGAGAACCAGGCCGTCAACAAGTGGTGGATGTGCGACGCGGGTCGCCTCGGCTACAAGGCCGCCAACGTAGCCAGCCGCCTCGAGGCGCCGCTGGTGCGCAACGCCGACGGCGCGCTCGTCCAGGTCAACTGGGAGCGCGCGATCAGCGCCGCCGGCGCCGCCCTGAAAGGCGCGCCCGGCGACGTCCTCATCGACGGCGGTGCTACGCTCGAGGAGATGGCCCTCGCCAACGACCTCGCCGCCGCGATGGGGGGCAAGGCCAAGTACGCCGCCGCCACGGGCGAGGGCGATGACTTCCTGGTCGTCGCCGAGAAGGGCGCGAACGCCGCCGGCGCCGAGCTGCTCGGCCTCCCGCGTGCCAAGAAGGCCTCCGCCGCCTCGGTCGTGATCGTCGAGCGGGGCCAGCACATCACCGCGTCGATGCGCGACAAGAGCGGCGCGGTCGTCGTGTTCGCCATGGACGGCGAGCATGTGCCGGACTCAGCGCAGGTGGTCTTCCCGCTGCCCTCCTCCGCGGAGCGCAACGGCCTGCTCGTCAACTGCGACGGCATCGTGCAGGCGATCAGCAGCAACACGGCCATCGGGCCGAACAACCTGGCCGATCCGATCGAGTTGATCGAGGACATCCTCGGCGAGCTCGACGACGGGTATGACTGGCGCGGCCGTGACGGCGTGCTCGCTTCGATCCGCGCGCTTCCGGCCTTCGCCAAGGTCGACTTCCCGGCCGGCTACGAAGCCGCCGGCGTGGGGGCCGGTTCATGATCCACGCGCTCGCCAATCTGGGTCTGGGCATGCTCCATCAGCCCATCGCCTTCCTTTTTGGCTTCTTCGACCGTGCGGGCGACGGCTCGGCGACGTTCGGCTGGGTGATCGGCAAGATCCTGCTCGTGCTGCTGGTCACACACGTCATCCTCATCCTCGCCGCGCTCATGGTCTGGGCCGAGCGGCGCGTCAGTGCGTGGATGCAGGGCCGGCTCGGTCCGAACCGCGTGGGACCGGAAGGCCTGCTGCAGCCCCTCGCCGACCTCGGCAAGTTCATGTTCAAGGAGGACGTGATCCCCGGGCATGTGCACAAGGTCATGTACACGATCGCGCCGCTGATCACGGTCATCCCGGCCATGATCACGTTCGCGGTCATCCCGTTCACGGGCAGCTTCGAGACCAGCGGCGCGACGGGTGACACCTTCATCCAGTCGTGGCAGATCGCCGACCTCAACATCGGCGTGCTCTACATCCTCTCGGTCACGGGCCTGGGCGTGTACGGCCTCACGCTCGGCGGCTGGGCGAGCAACTCGAAGTACTCGCTGCTCGGCGGCGTCCGCGCCAGCGCGCAGATGATCTCCTACGAGCTCAGCCTGGGGCTCGCGGTCGTGCCGGTGGTGCTGATCGTCAGTTCGCTGAACCTGGGCGACGTCATCGCGTGGCAGGCCGACAACGGCTGGATGGCCTTCCACCAGCCCCTGGCCGCGTTCATCTTCATGATCGCGGTCTACGCCGAGACCAACCGCCTGCCCTTCGACATGCCCGAGGCCGAGACCGAGCTCGTGGCGGGCTATCACACCGAGTACAGCTCGATGAAGTTCGCGCTGTTCTTCATGGGCGAGTACACGGCGATGACCGTCGGCTCCGCGCTGCTGGTGACGCTGTTCCTTGGCGGCTGGACCTTCTTCGGCCTGGAGCAGCTCGGCTGGGCGATGGGCGTGCTCATCTTCTCGGCGAAGGTGCTGTTCTTCCTGTTCGCCTTCATCTGGGTGCGCTGGACCATCCCGCGCTTCCGCTACGACCAGCTCATGTGGCTCGGCTGGGGCATCTTCCTGCCGCTCACCCTCGTCAACGTGCTGTTGACGGCCGGCGCGCTGGCCATGGATCAGGCCTGGATCATGTGGATCCTGCCGCTCGTGTTGATCGCCTCCATCCTCATCGCCGCCTGGATCGGCTGGAAGCGCGATGAGAAGAAGTTCCAGCCGCTGTCCGACGCTCCGGGCGTGATTCCCGCCGGGGCGGCTACGGGCGAGGAGGCAAGCGCATGACGGCCAAGGTCAAGCTGGTGAAGCGCCGGCGGTCGACCTTCCTCGACCGCCTCTACTTCCCTGCGATCGTCACGGGCTTGGGCATCACGTTCAAACGGATGTTCAAGAAGAAGGAGACGATGCAGTTCCCCGAGGAGCGCTGGACCGTCCGCGAGCAGTATCGCGGCATGCCGGTGCTCGTCGAGGACGACGAGGGACGCCCCAAGTGCGTGGCCTGCTCGCTCTGTGAGTACGTCTGCCCGCCGAAGGCGATCTACATCGTTGGACGGGAGCTCGAAGACGGCAACACGGTCGAGCGCGGTCCCGCCGTGTTCGACCTGAACATGTTGCGGTGCATCTACTGCGGTCTGTGCGAAGAGGCCTGCCCCGAGGAAGCCATCTTCATGTCCGAGACCTACATGGTCTGGGGAGCCGAGCGCGAAGACATGATCTTCCACAAGGAGAAGCTCTACGAGCTCGGTGGTGTTCGCGCCCAAGGCGTGAAGAAATGGAAGGACAAATGACGACGGCCCTGTTCGTCATTTTCGGCGCGACCACCCATGCGACCTGCGGTCGCACGGGACCCGCTGGAGACTGCGCGCGCGCGCACGCCCTCGCCGGCTCGGGCGCAGGATCGAGGCGTGCGCCGGCCGGCGCGCCCCTGGGAGGGGTCCAATGACTACCGCCCTCTTCGTGATCTTCGGGGCTACCGCATTGGCTTCGGCGCTGCTGGCCGTGACCCGCAAGAACCCCGTCGCCTCTGCCATGTGGCTGGTGATGATGTTCTTCGGTCTCGCGGGCGGGTACGTGGTGCTCGAGGCGTACTTCGTCGCTGCCGTGCAGGTGCTGGTCTACGCCGGCGCGATCATGGTGCTGTTCCTCTTCGTGATCATGCTCCTCGACCTCCGGTCGGAGCACCTCATGGAAGAGGAGGCCCCCCGCATGCCGATCCTCGGCGTGGCGGCGGCGGTGCTGTTCCTGGCCGTGTCGGGCATCGCGCTGCTGAACGCCGTCGACGACGGCATGTTCCCCGACGCCGCGGCGCGCGCGACCCTCGAGCTCGACGGCAGCGCCCGGGCGATCGGTGAGTCCCTCTTCGGCACCTGGCTGCTGGCCTTCGAGGTCACCAGCGTGCTGTTGTTGGGCGCCATCTTCGGCGCCGTGATCCTGACGAAGCGGAGGCTGACGTGACGCTCGCTTCCGCACTGCTCGCGCCCGTCCTCGGCGCGGGCCTCGCCATCCCGATCGAGTGGGTGATCGGCCTGGGGCTCGCCCTGTTCAGCGTGGGCATCCTCGGCGTCGCCTGCCGGCGCAACATCCTGATCATGCTGCTCTCCGTGGAGATCATGCTGAACGCAGCCAACGTGGTCCTCGTCGGCTTCTCGCGCATGCACAGCGAGATCAGTGGCCAGGTCTTCGTGTTCTTCTCGATGACCGTCGCGGCCGCCGAGGTCGCTGTCGGTCTGGCGATCCTCATCGCGGTCTACCGCCTGCGCCGGAGCATCGACGCCGACGACACGACGCAACTGCGCGAGATCGACTACGGCCCGTTGCCGCCCATCAAGCTCGAGGGCGAGCCGAGCCATCACGCGCATGACGACCACGACGACGCCGCCGAGCCTGTCGGCGCGGCTGGGGGGGCCTAACCCATGTCCTTGGGCAATCTCGATCTGGGCAATCTTGATCTCGGGTTCCTGACTGTCCTGGCCGCTGACGCGGGCGGGCTGGTCACGAGCGGTTTCACGTCGTGGGCGGCGTGGGTGATCCTCTTCACCCCGCTCCTCGTGGCGTTCCTCGTGACGGCCGTGCCGGCCATCCGCAAGAACAACTACCTCGCCGCGGCGCTGTCCATCGGCTCCGTCGGCCTGGGACTCGTCCTCACGCTGGTCGTGTACTTCTTCCCGATGCTCTCGGAGGGCGGCAACGTCTACGAGCACATCGTCAGTTGGGTAGCCATCGGCGACTCGGCCCTGATCACGTTCGGCACGCGCATGGACGCGCTGGCCGTGACGATGACGCTCGTCGTGACGGGCGTAGGCTTCGCGATCTTCGTCTTCGCTCTCGGCTACATGAAGGGCGACGAGAGCATGGGCCGGTTCTACGGCAAGTTCGCGCTCTTCGTCTTCTCGATGCTCGGCATCGTGATGTCGCCCAACTTCTTCCAGACGTTCATCTTCTGGGAGCTCGTGGGCGTCAGCTCGTACCTGCTGATCGGCTACTACTGGAAGAAGCACTCCGCGGGTGAGGCGGCCAAGAAGGCCTTCATGACCAACCGCGTGGGCGACTTCGGCTTCCTGCTGGGCATCCTCATGGTCTGGGCTGCGGTCGGTGACGCCACCGGCGCCTACGGCCAGGGGCTCTACAGCGCGTTCGACTTCACGGTCATCGAGAAGGCCATCGCCGGCGCGGGCGGCCTCTCGGAGCTCTTCTGGAACAACATCGGCTTCGCGGCCATCGCCGCGGCGCTCATCTTCTGCGGCGCGATGGGCAAGAGCGCCCAGTTCCCGCTGCACGTCTGGCTGCCGGACGCCATGGAGGGCCCGACGCCCGTCTCGGCGCTCATGCACGCGGCCACGATGGTCGCGGCCGGCATCTACCTGGTCATCCGCTGCAACTTCATCTTCGCCTACGCGGAGTGGGCGCCGACGTTGATCTGCTGGATCGGCGGCATCACGGCGTTCATCGCCGCGTCGATGGCGATAACCCAGAACGACATCAAGAAGGTGCTCGCCTACTCGACGCTGTCGCAGCTCGGCTACATGACGATGGCGCTCGGTGCCGGCGCGTACACCGCCGCGATGTTCCACCTCACGACGCACGCCTTCTTCAAGGCGCTGCTGTTCCTGTGCGCCGGCAGCGTGATCCATGGCTGCCACCACGAGCAGGACATGCTCAAGATGGGTGGCATCAAGAAGTACATGCCGTCCACCCACAAGACCTGGGTCATCGGCACGTTGGCGCTCTGCGGTATCTTCCCGCTGGCCGGCTTCTGGTCGAAGGACGAGATCCTCGGCGCCGCGTCGAGCAACACGTCGATCGGCATGAGCGCGACGATCCTGTGGGGCGTCGGCACGCTGGTCGCGTTCATGACGGCCTTCTACATGGGGCGCGCCTGGTTCATGACGTTCCGCGGCAAGTATCGCGGTGAGCACGAGCCGCACGAGAGCCCGAAGGTGATGACGATCCCGCTGTGGATCCTTGCGATCTTCAGCATCTTCATCGGCTTCGTGGGCGTGCCGGGCGAAGGCAACCTCATCGAGCACTTCCTGCACAGTTGGCATGTGGGCGGACCGGCGCAGTTCCACATGAGCGTCGCATTGATCAGCACGATCGTGGCGATTTTGGGCCTCGTGCTCGCGTTCAAGATCTACGGCAAGGGCACCGGCAAGGACCCGCTGCCGGAGAAGCTCGGTGGGCTGTGGACGCTGTGGGCGAACCTCTGGTACATCGATCGTTTCTACCTCTGGCTCGTGCGCGTCGTGCAGCAGGGGATTGCGAAGCTCTGCTGGTGGTTCGAGCGCTGGGTCGTCATCCAGGGCTTGTTCAACGCGACAGCACGCGGCACCCGCATCGTCGGCGAGCAGGTGCGCCAGGCGCACACCGGCCGCCTCGGCTCGTACGTGACGAGCTTCGTCCTCGGCGCCGTGATCGTGATGATCCTCGTGCTCGTCCAGGTCAAGGTCGGAGGGGGGAGCTGACATGAACCCCCTCCTCATCATCCTCCTGTCGCCTGCCATCGCCACATGCGTCCTGTTTCTGGTGCCCGGCGAGAACAAGAAGCTCGTGCGAGCCATCGCCCTCGCGTCGGCTTCGCTCGCGCTCGCCACGGCGCTGCTGCTCTTCGTCGGCATCGGCGATGCGCCCATCAGCGAAACCGCCAACGCCGGGACTCCCGAGGCCCATCACTACAAGCACGTAATGAGCGTGCCCTGGGTCGAGTCGCTCGGCTTGCAATTCAAGCTCGGTGCGGATGGCGTGAGCGCCGCGATGGTGTTGCTCACGGCGTTCATCATCTTCGCGGGCGTCATCGTCTCGTTCACGATCCAGACGCGCGTCAAGGAGTACTACATCTGCCTCCTGGCGCTGGTGACCGGCGTCTTCGGGGTCTTCACGTCGCTCGACCTGTTCTTCTACTACTTCTTCTACGAACTCGCCGTGATTCCCATGTTCCTGCTCATTGGGATCTGGGGCAGTACGACCAAGACCGTAGATCAGCAGTACGCGACGATGAAGCTCGTGCTCGTGCTTTCCGGCGGCGCCGTCCTCGCGCTCGTGGGGCTGCTCGCGCTGTACACGCACAGCGGTACGTTCGACATGGTCGCGCTCGAGCAGATCACGATTCCGCGCGACATGCAGATGATCTGGTTCCCGGTGATCTTCATCGGCTTCGCGAGCCTCATCCCGATGTGGCCCTTCCATTCGTGGAGCCCCGCGGGTCACGCGTCCGCGCCTGCCGCCGTGTCGATGCTGCACGCAGGGGTCTTGATGAAGCTGGGCGCATTCGGCGTGCTGCGCATCGCCATGGGCTTCATGCCGGAAGCCGCGGCGGTCTACCTGCCGTGGGTGGGCGTCCTGTGCTGCTTCAACATCGTCTACGGCGGCATGGTCGCCATCTCGCACCAGGACCTGAAGCTGGTCATTGGCTACTCGTCGTCCAGCCACATGGGGTACGTGTTGCTGGGACTGGCATCCGTGACGATGGCCGGATTCTCCGGCGCCGTCTTCCTCATGTTCGCGCACGGCATCATGACGGCGTTGGCCTTCGCGCTCATCGGCTGGTTCTACGACCAGACCCACACCCGCATGATGAGTGACCTCGGCGGTTTGATGCGTGTCATGCCCTTTGCGGGCGTGTGTTTCATCATCGCCTGTATGGCGTCGGCCGGCCTGCCGGGCTTCGCCAACTTCACGAGTGAGTTGCTCGTGATTCTCGGCGCCTGGGAAAGCGAGTCGCTCTTCACCAAGCTGCCTGCCGTGCTGGCGGTCTGGGGTCTCGTCATCACCGGCGTGTACCTGCTGCGTGCCGTCAAGAGCGTCTGGTACGTCGACATGCCGTCACGCTGGGAAAACCTCAAGGACGCCGTGACGCCGATCCAGAAGACGCCGTACGTCGTGCTGATCGCCGTGCTGGTGTTCTTCGGCTTCTACCCCAAGGCCATGCTGGACACGATCGAGGACGGCATCCGGCCCGTGTTCCTGCGCATCCAGGACGCCCGCGACGCAGGCGACACGGCGGCCGCCCTGCCGCAGCCGCTGCGTGATGCCGCACCCGATGATGCCGATGCGCGGGAGGGGCGCTGACCATGGACTTCCCCATGCAGCTCAACCTGGACCGCATGCTGCCCGAGTTCATCGTGGCCGGCACTGGGCTCGCGGCCGTGCTGCCCGAGTTGCTCCTGCCCGCCGGGCGCCGCGCCGTGGCGACGGCCTGGACGAGTGTCGCGGGTCTTGCGGTGGCGCTGCTGGTCCTGCTGACGTCGACGCCCACCGGCTTCGCCATGAGCGTCACCGAGACGAAGGAGATCGCCGGCGTCGCTCACGAGATCCTCGTGACGGGTTGGGCGTCGGACACGTTCTCGATCTACTGCCGCGCCGTCATCCTGACGATCGGCGTGCTGATCATGCTGATGTCCATGCCCTACACCCGGCGCATGGACCGGGGCCATGGCGAGTTCCACGCGCTGCTCCTGTTCGCCCTGTTGGGCGTGTTGTTGATCACCGGCGTGTCGGACATGTTGTCGTTCTTCGTCTGCCTGGAGCTGGTGACGATCACCTCCTTCATCCTCGCGGCGTTTCGACGCAACGATCTGCGCTCGACCGAGGCCGGGTTGAAGTACCTCGTCGTCGGCGCAGCTTCGACGGCACTCCTGTTGTTGGGCATCGCGTTCGTGTACGGCCACACCGGCAGCCTCTCGTTCGAGGCGATTCGTCTGGCCACCGAGTCGTCCGAGCCGTCCGTGTTCCTCATCCTGGGCGTGGCGATGGTGCTGGGGGGCCTGCTCTTCAAAGTCGGTGGCGTCCCGTTCCACGTCTGGATCCCCGACGTCTACGAAGGTGCGCCGACGCCGGTCACCGGATTCCTGGCGAGCGCGTCGAAGGCCGCCGGCGTCATCTTGCTCCTGCGCTTCGCCCACGTGGCCCTCGGTGCGACGGCGTACAGCGTCGACTGGGTGCCTCTGCTGAGCGTCGTCGCGGCGGTCACGCTCCTCGTGGGCAGCCTCGGCGCGATCGGCCAGCGCAACATCAA
>JAJDEN010000027.1 GCA_029259775.1 Planctomycetota bacterium
TGGGGCTTCAGGGGGATCCCCAGGATCTCGGAGGCTTTTTTTTGGATCTGCAGGATCAGCTTGGCTTGCTCGAGCTCCCGCACCAGGCGGGCGTTCTCCTTGCGCAGCCTCTCGTTCTCTCTCGCCACGGGATCACTACGCTTCCCTTTGGGGCCTCGAGGCTGCTTGAGCGCACCCAGTGCGCCCCGACGACGCGCTTGGCGCCATGATGTGAGATGCGAGGAGTAGAGCCCTTCACGGCGGATGAGCGCGGCGATGGCGCCGGGCTCCTTGCACGCGTCGGCCTCTTCAAGGATCTTCAACTTGTACTCGGCCGTGAACTGCCGGCGCTTGCTCTTGGCCAGCACCTCGGGGTCCGGCCGGCGGCCCCGGCCCGCAGGGCCTTCGCTCCGCTCAGGCCCTGCGGGCCGGGGGGCGTCTTGCTTCTCGTTCGTCATGGAGATCACCTTACCGCCCTCACTAATCTCGGTGGGGTCGGTGCCTCACATCACATTGGCACGTAGGGCGCGCCGCTGTGTGCCGAGGCGTAGCAAGGCGTAGGCAACTGCAGCGCTTGGCTCCCTGGATGCAGCGAACGCAGTCTCCAACTGGGGTAGCGCAGGGCGTGCCGCAGGCCCGATGTCTCCCAGAGCCTTGGCCAGGGCACCGAGGACTCCCAAGTGCGTCTCGACACGAAGGCGCTCCGTCAGGGCGGGAACGGCAGCGGCTGACTTCTCTGCGAACCTCCCGAGGGAACCTGCAGCCGCGAGGCGTACGAAGCGGTGCTCGTCAGACAGCAAGGGCATCAGCGCCTCGATGACGCGCGGCCCGCCTTCCGACGCGCCGGCGAGGCGGCCAGATGCCGCGGCACGGACGATTGAGTGCTTATCCTTCACGCCGACCAAGCAGGCGTTCTCCGCCTCTTGACTCTTGCCCGTCGTAGCCAGGGACCTGAAGGCCTCCGCGCGCACGTCCGGCGCACTGTCCCGCGTCGCCCCGATCAAGGCCGGAAGGACCCGCTTGGTGAGATCTCGTCCCTTGGGGTAGCGAGCCACGGGTCGCAGCGCATACACGGCCCACTGCCGCGCGACGGCCTCTTCATCCTTCGTCGCCATGCGGAACAGAATGTCCGCCAGGCGGCCCTGCTCGCGGACCAAGTACGGCCGGTCCTGCCCGTGGAAGATGTAGGCGTTGCCAATGGCGTTGGCCGCGAGAGAGCGGATCTCCTCGTCTTCGTCCCCCGTACGGACCACCAACTCGCCAAAGACAGCTTCGTCGAGGAAGTCATTCGGATCGATGACAACGGCGATGGCTGCGCGGCGCACGGTGACGTCTTCGTCACGAAACGCAGCCGCTGGGGCTGTGCGCAGGAGCGCCCACATCGCCAGCCGGCGGACACGCGGTCTGCCGTCGTTCACGGAAGAGCGCAGCGCCTTGATCGTTGGCGGCGCATCGTCCTTCAAGGCGATGAGTGCCTTGTAGGCGGTGTCGCGTACGTAGGCGTCCTCGTCCTCGAGACACCGCGCGAGCAACACGGCCGCGGTCCTAGCTGCCGGGCCGAGCTTGAAGATCGCGTACGCCGCCTTGCGGCGCGCCGCGACGTCAGGCTTCTTCAGCTCAGCGATCCAGTGCGCGACGGTCTTCCCGTCGTGCCTCGGCGCCGTCGCAGGCGGCTCCTCTGCCCAGGCGAGTACGGGCGAGATGCACGCCCAGTGGAGAATCAGAACCCACACGAGGCGCATGCGCTTCACTCCCGCGACGACTCCAGCCTAGCAGGATCGTCGGATCGAGCGTGCGGCCACGGCGTGGCGACCCGCTGGCAGCCATTGCCCCGCCCGCGCCGCAGGGGCATCATTGATGCACCGTGAACTGCAGTAGGGGTAGCTCCGATGTGTAGAGGAGTGTCATGACCGAGCACAGCAGCGCCCCTTGGCGCGTCCGCTACGACAGGTTCGGCAGGGCCCAAAGCGTTGTGGGGCCGGATCACATCGAGGCGACCAGATCACTTCATCGCATTCACCGCGAGCATGACGAGCGGCTTCGCGCGGCAACCCACCCGGACCCCGACGAACTACTCCGTGATCCGGCGATCCCGAAGACGCTCCGCGCTGATCTACCGCCGGTTGCGCAGACTCCCGGGACGACGTGGGACATGCGCCGCTCCGCCAATGCTCGCCTGATCTCGGCGGCCCCTGAACTCTTGGGCGCCGCTCGGGCGGCGTACCGGTTCCTGGGCAAGCGAGCCGCGTCGGTGCCAGGTGAGGGGCAGCCCAAGACCGAGGAGCAGGAACTGCTCCGTGAAATTGCGCGGGCCATTAGCAAGGCCCTTGGCGAAGACCTGGACAGGATGAGCTTCGTCGATGATCGGGCCCCGTTGCACCTCTGGCCGGGGGACCGGCACCTTCCGCGATCTCGCCGACGCTATCGCTGCAAGGTGTGCAACCTCGGGGTCGGCAAGGCGCATGACAGCATGTGCGCTTGGCTGCGTGAGCAGGTTGAGCGGTGCCAGGCCCTGTGGCCGCACGCTGCCCACTGGGACTGACGGCGGTTAGCTAGGCTCGGCGTTGCCCCCGACGAACTGATCCCTGGGTGGCTTCGAGAGCCGCCCTCAGGTCCAGCAAACGGACGTCAGTGTACGTCCGCATCGTCAACTCAAGTTTGCTGTGCCGCGCCAGCGCCTGCGCGGTCCTCGGGTGGACGCCCGCCGCCGAAAGCCGCGTGATGAACGTCACGCGCAGGCTGTGGAAGTCGAGGATCCGCCCCTGGTCGTCCTCGCCGTCGAGCTTGGCGGCGACGAGGTTGGCGTTGACGGTGCCGTGGGTCGGGAACAGCCTGCCGGGGAGCTGCGGGAACATCGATGAGAACAAGAGCGTCTCGTTGCCGTCCACCAGTTGCGATCCGCTTGCGACGACCAGCAGCCAGCGTCTCTTTGCCCACGCCGGCCACCTCGGCGGGTCGGTCTCTTTCTCCCGGACGCGCTTCCGGCCGGGAAGATGCTTCAACCAACAGGAACTAGGTCAGGGCGTAGAGGGACGCAATGAGGTCTTCGAAGTGGAGTTGGCGCCGCCCGACATGGACACCATCGGGCATCCAGAGGAGATTGCTGAGACGAACGCCCGCACGTCTCCGATTGCTAATGCGCGGCGCTCAGGCTCGTGTACGAGCGCCTCCGGCGCTCGCCTCGCTTGATCTCCGCGCTGTCAGAGACCGTCCGACCCTGCAGGGCAGGGGCGCCCCGGCGGAGGGTGTCCTTGTGGGCGGGGCGCCGTTCGCTGCGTCAGAGTGACCGAGCCGAGGGGCCGTGAGGCCGGGCAACGCGCCGCACCCCGGCATCGGTACTCCGCGGACAGCGCCCGACTTCAAGGAGGCAGCAGACGCTTCATTGGAACTGAGACCACTCGGGGTCAGTCCGCTGGGCCCCTCTCCGTACCGTAACCCTACCCCTGAGCCCCGCGGCTGTGACCGCTGTCATGCACAACCCTGAGGGTGCCTTGAGAATGGCGGTGGCGGCGCCCGAAGCAAACCGTGTGTGTGAGCGCGCGTTACTCCGGGTGAGGCGCCTCATTCTGCGACGAAGACCGCGGGCGGACTCAGCGCGCCTCGGCTAGGGTGCAGTTGCAATCTCGCGTTGTGGTGGACTGCCTCATGATCGTTCGACGTCTGGGCACGCTTCTGGCGACCGCGATCCTCACAGGTGCCGCGAGCTGTGGTCGAGCGCCGCCCGATGCCGGTTCTCCGCCCGTAGTTGAGCGCGGCGCCCCTCCTCAGGTCGAGCCGGGTTACGAGATGGGGGAGCCCTCGTACTGTGAGATTGCGCTTGGGCCCGGGGCGAAGGCGCGGCGCTGGGTGGTGCGCAGCGGTCCAACCCTGTACGTCGATCTGGACGGCGACGGGAACCTCACAGAGCCGGGCGAACGCCAGCAAGGAGCAGCCGACGGGCAGCGCATGTCCTTTCCGGCAGTGGAGTTGACCGCGGGGGCGCAGCGTTACACCCTGACTTGTTGGTTCGAGGCGGGACACCCTGTCCTTCGCCTCCGAGATCCGCGGGGGCGCCACTGGAAGGCCTGGGGGGACGAGGCCGGTCCTTTACGCTTCGCGACGCTGGCCACCCAGGCGCCAGTGATCCACTTTGACGGATTGCTGTGGATGGGAATCGAGACGCAACAGGCCGTGGTGGAGCGGGAGCGAGGAGTGTTTCGCGTGTGCGCGGGTGTCGGCTGTCACGGCCGTGGTGCTGGCTCGTTCGCCCATCTTGAGTACGCAGCCGTGCCGCTCGATGCGTTGCCAGTTGCGCGGGTCACCTTCCTCAGCGCGGAGTCCGGGGACCCGCCCGTCAGCGTCACCGCGGACCTTGATCAGAGATGCTGAAGTAGTCGCTTCTTCGGCACCGTGCGTGTCAGCAGGTTCGGCGGCGGAAGGGCGCGTATCGTGCTCAGCATGCGCGGCTGGCCGTCGGAGCATGTCCGGTCCAGTGTGATGACCGTTCACGTCGCGTCGTCACCGCCTCTGCGCTGATGCCTCTTCACATCACGTCGCCCTCGCGTTGACAAGTGTGCGGTTGCCAAGTATCTGGCCGCGTGCTACGGTCAGGCGTGGAATTGGGAATGCTCGGAATGAGGAGATTTACGATGAAGATCGTGACATCAATGCTCTTTGGCGTTGCGCTCGTGCTTGTGTGCGCCGGATCCCTGGCTGAAGGAGCACCCACTCTCAGCGCGAAGGAGCAGAACGTACTGTCTTCGGTGCGTGCGAGCGGGGGTGGCCCCGACTGGGTGTGTGACTACATCGTCGGCCGTTGCACGTATGCCTTCACCCGCAACATGCCCTGCTACGGCACGTCAGCAGGCTGTGGTCCCTGTCAGACAGGTGGATCGCAGCAGTTCAATCAGTGCATCACTTCCGACTGCGACGACAAGATCGTCTGGGAGTGCTTCGACGCAGTTGGTGGGCCCTGCTACGACGTTCCGCTGGATTGCGGAGTCGCGGACGAGGGCCGCTGCACGACGACGATGATCTGCATCCAGTCCTCGACTTGCTCAGCGAATCCGCCGCCGAACAACGTGTGGTGCACCTGCAGCAGTGGTGCTTGCGCTCAGGCGGGTGACCCGACCGCGATCACGTGTGACGTGCAGGGTTGCTTGCTACAGGCGCCCTAGGGCACGTGGAATCGTTCTGGGATGACGGCTTCGAGAGAGGGGCGCCACGAGCCTCCTATCTCCCAGCCCGCCGGCCGGGGAGCCGTGCGTCCCCACGCACTCGTTCCGCCACATGCACTCCGGGGAGGCGTGCGTAGCGTGGCCCGGGCCATCACGAGCCCGGGCCACGCCTTGCAGCGGCGTGAAGGCTGCTTGAGATCGCCGTGCGTAGATCGCGGCAATGAGGAGAGATGAGGGCATGAATGCCAGCCCGCGCTGGATCAGCCGCGTGTTCATCGTGGCGGGGCTGACGGTCGCGGCCGTCGCCTGGTGGCTTCTGGATCACTCCGTAGATCCCGAGGCGATCGGCACGGCGCAGCCGGGCCGACGCGACAGCGTCGGCAAGGAACCGGGCCTGATCCTCGGGGTGTCGCGGCCATCGGCCGAGGTCGTGCGACCGGTTCTGCTGTCGATCGTGGTGTCAGCGAAGCTGACCGCACGGCCGATCGAGGGAGCGGAGTGCCGGATCGTAGCCGTTGCGGACGGGCGTCCGGAGGTCACGACCAACGCCGCGGGTAGCGCGCGACTGGAGGTGCCCTCGGGGTTCTCCGGTCGCATTGTGATCCGAGCGGCGGGATATCGCGATCACGAGGAGGACGTAGTCGTGCCGGAGCGCGGCGGTGCGGCTCTGCACGTCGCTCTCCAGGGGAACGGCGTCATTCACGGCGTGGTCACAGGCCTCGGCGCCGACGACAAACGTGGTAGACCCCTTCAGGGCGCGCGCGTGTTGATCACGGGCCTGGGGGCCAGCGTCACCTTGAGAACCGACCAGGACGGCACGTTCCGCCTTGCGGGTATCCCAACGCCACGTTCGATACGCGTTGCCGCTGCCTATACCGGTTTCGCCGGAGCACGAAAGACGGTTCGCCTCGTGGGGGAGCGTCGCGTAACACTCACTCTTGCGCCCGTCGCGCTATGCCGGGTGCGCGTACGCGTCCCAGCCATGGCCAAGGTCGCGCAGCCTACCTACCTACCCTTGAGCCTCGTGTACCGACGGTCGGTTGTCCTATCTGCCCGCGTAATGGTGTCGCGAGGCCAGGGCGTCGTGACCTTCCAACTCCCGGATCGCGAGCCCGGGCCTCTTGTCGGGTACCTGAGCATGACGGCGGGCGCCGGTTCTCTTGAGGCGCGAGCTACGACGTACATGACGTCGGGCGGAGCGCAGGCTGAACTCGACTTCGCCGGCGCAGTCGTGCGCAAGGTGCGCTTCACGCTTCGTGGCAAGCCGATCGGGCGCGATCTGGTCTACTTCGACGCAGGGGCCGAAGTGATGACTGTCGCCACGGACGATCGGGGTGTCGGGCGCCTCATCGGACTCCCGTCGCCAGGCGGGACGGCCGCTGCCAAGCGGGTGTTCTGGGCGGCGAACGCGGTCTCTCACCCTGTCGAAACGCTGCAGGAGATGGTCGCGTCCGTGGATCTGGCTGACGGCGGAGGTCAGGTCACCGTCAGCGTGCCGCCCGGTCTGACGGGAACGCTGACGCTGCGGGAGATTCGCAGGCAGGGGGCCGGACTCCATATCGAGACGCTTGGGCCGCGCCGTGACCAGGCGTCCGTGTCCTTCCGGGTACCGGCAGGCCTCTACCGCATCGAGCTGTCTGGCACCCCACTCACGGAGTATGTGCTCGCGGTCCGTCCGGGCGAGCAGATCTCGCGCGCTGTTGCCGCGGCGGGGGAAACGGGCTCTATCACAGGCAGCGTCGACTCTATCGCGGAAGCCGAGGTCACGGTGTGGCGTGTTACCTCCGATGGTCGCAAGGGCGAGAAGCGCAGAGTGCTTCGCGTGGCCCCGAAGGGGACCTTCGAGGTAGACGGGCTCCCACCGGACCGCTACCTCCTTACCGTCCGCTTCGGCGAGGGCCGCGCGGCTTCGAAGAACCTGGAGGTGCGGTCTGCGCAGGTGTCCTCTGCCGGCGTCATCAGCGCCGCAAATTTGGAGCAGGTCACCATCACCCTGTTGCGCGCGGACGGCCAGCCGCTGGGACATCAGCGTGTGTTCGTCTCCGAGGGGGGGTACTACAACGCGTACGTGCACCGGATGACCACCGACTCGCGGGGGCAGGTCCGTCTGGACGTCGGCGACAGGCAGCCGTTGGACCTGCGCCTGCGCGGGCTGGCCATCCAGTTGCAGCAGGGACATCGTTCGCATGTCGTCAAGCTCCCCCCCGAGCTTCATGCTGAGGGGTTCGAGCTCTCATTCCCCCCGGCGTTGCGCCAGAAGGGGTCGGTGTACTGGCTCGCCTCGGTGGACCGGGGGCACGCCCTCGTGAGGCTTCGGGCCGCGCAGGAGTCCACGATGCGGCACGTCCCTCCCTGCACGGGTCTCCAGCACTTCTGGGCGGAGACCTGGGATGGGATGCGCGTCTTCACTGCTACGCCTAGCGAGGGCGCGACGAGCATGCGGGTTGAGACGCCCACGATCGTGCGACTCTCGGCGGAGGGCCTTCCCGCAGACGTCGCATGGACTCTCACGATGACACGCCTGGGCCGGCTGATAGTTGGGAATCAGCGCATCGTCTGTGACGGACGACGCCACGGGGCGGATGCGCCTGGGCGCCTGGTGGTGCCTCTGCCCAAGGACTCCTCAGGCCTGCTCACGATCGTGGGGAGCTCCGTCCAGTACAGAGTCGATGTCGACGAGAGGGGGCGCAGTCATGTGGAGCGCGTTGTCCGGAAGTAGGCCCTGGCGTCGCGTGTGCGCCGCTGCCACCCTGGTCCTGCTGAGCGCTGGGGGGCTGCTGGAGCCGCTAGAGGCCAGGGGTGATTCGCGCGCCGTGGACCTCGATGTGCGAAAGGACTGTGGCGCGTACTGCCTGGGCGTGGTCCTCAACCTGCTGAAGGGCGAGGCGCCGAGCTTCCAGAAACTGCGCAGCCTTGCGAACGTCGACGAGCATGGGAACTCGTCGTTGCTAGACATCGCGCGCGCTCTGCGCGAAAGAGGCGTGGATGCGCAGCCCTATCGGCCTGGGCAAGCGCGCCCCGGCCAAGTGTGCATTTTCCGAATAGGCAGCTACGGAGCTGGGGGGAACCCAAGCGGACACTTCGTTGTTGCGGTGCCCTCGGCAGCGAACAGCAGGCATGTCGTCGAGCTGTCGCCCCCGTTCAGCGTTCGGCACGGCCCCTGGACGTCCCTCTCTGCTGCCTACGGAGAGAACGCCCTCGCCTGCACGGTCACCCCCGCTGGCTTGCCGACGTTCGCTCGTTTCGCGGGCTTCGGAATCGGGCTGGTCCTGCTAGGACTCGGGGCCTTTCTCCTCGTGGCTCGCCTGCGTAGGGGGGCGTCTCGACCCCACGTCTACGGGGCCGCCTCCGTCCTAGTGGCGCTCGCCTTGGTTGGTGGGTGTGGTGCGCAGCAGCCTTCATCGGCCCCCAGTCGCGCGATAAGCTTCCTCCCGGGCGACGTGGTGAATCTCGGCTCTGTCCAAGCGGGCAAGCGTGCGGTCACCATCCAGGTGAGGAACGATGGGACCGAGCCGATCACCCCCCGACCCCCGCAGTCTTCGTGCGGATGCCTGTCGGTAGACTTCGACACGTCTCCGCTCCAGCCCGGAGAGGTTCGCTCATGCGAAGCTCTTCTTTCGATCCGACGCTTCGGCGCACAAAGCCACAGCATCACGTTCTTGTTCGAAGGCATCGGGATTCGCGTCGTGCGCATCCATGCCTCGGGCGTAGCAACTGGTCTTCGGTACCGCGGTGAGCGTGACTTGGGCAGGGTCTTCGTAAACTCGACGACGAAGTTCCAACTCGACATTGGGATCGACGAGTCCTGGCTCAGAGGCCGCGACCGTCCGTCGCGGCCTGAGGTGACATGGCAATTGGTTGAAGGCGGCTCCGTGCGGCTAGGCGAGACTACGCTGACGCCGGAGCTCGAACGTGGCGGTCTGGTAGCGAGGGCAGCCTTGACCGTGCGGCCGGCCTTCGTTGGGCGCGGTCTCTGTCGTGTGCATGCGTTTGTTGACGGCGTGGCCATCCCGTTTCACGTGCATTGGTCCGCATCGTCCCCCCTCCATTTTAGTGAGTCCGCCCTGGTGCTCCGGACCGAAGGCGACGATCGCCTCCGGGGGCAGGTGCGCGTGTCCACGACCGAGGAGTTCGCCTTGCTCGGAGCGACATTGCACGGCGAGAAGAGCCCGCTTCGTGTCAGGCTCGACATAGAACCCAAGGGCGTGGGGGCAACGCTCGCGGCCGACGGCCCAGTGTCCTGGGCCAGTTCGGGGATCGGGACGATCGACGTACGCGTACTGCGCCGCGCCACCGGTGAGGAAATGGTCTTCCCGCTACGAGTCGTTGCGGCGTTCAAGGAGGCGCGTTGATCCATGCGAGGGAGTGAGCTTATGTGGTTTGAGAGAGCAGAGCGCACAGTCGGGCTGCGGCTGGCCGCCGTCGCACTATTCGCCTTTCTGGTCGTGGGCCTCGACACGACGATGGCGGAGGCAGCCGAGGGATCGACGAAGGAGGCTGACTGCGAGCGCATCCAGACGCTGCTGCTGACGGATCTCGAAGCGCAGTTGCGGGAATCTGCTCGGTTGCGATGTGAGGACGTGGAGTCCTCGCGCACGAGGACCATCCGGCACACGTGGGAGATCGAGGGCAATCCTGGGCTCGGCAGATGGCGCCTCCGGCAGGTGATCGAGCGGAAGGGGAGCCGCGGGCGGGACACCGTGCAGATCCTAGATGGCGACGCGTTGACGGTGATCCAGCCGGGTACACGAGGCTGGAACGCCTCGCGTGAGAGCTGGGGCAGCCGGAAGTTCTATGCCCTGGGCGTCCTGCTCCGCCATGGATACCCTGTCGAGGGCAGGCGTCTGGACCGCTTTCTGGCCAATACGCGACCTGTCTGGGTCCATGAGGCCGACGAGACGGTGCGCGTCCTCATACCTGGCTCGGAGCAGATCCGGGATGGACTCCGCAAGGGGGGCAAGGTCACCGGATTCCTCGGATGGCGGTTCTCATTTCGGAGGATCGAAGGGCGCATGCGATTGGTCGAGATGCTGTTCCTCGAGAGCTCCGATCGCACGACCATTGTCTCTAGCGATGGGACCGAGTCGAGCCTCCGCATTCCCGGTGAAGGGGACGTCGAGTTCTTCCGTACGTCGTACTCGGCAACCAACAAGCTCACCTGGTCCGAGTTCCGGCGCGTACAGGGCCTGGTGATTCCGACGCGCTACGACTTCAAGGATGCACGCGCCCACAACAGCGCCGTCATTGATCCTGCTTCCCTGAAGCCCGTGGCGTCGTTCCCTGAGGGCTACTTCGGCGTACGCGCACCCCCGGAGTGGGGAGCGCGCGGGAGATTCCACGACCTGCGGACCGGCGAGACCAGCGTTACCGAAGGGGACGGACCATCGCAGCCCGAGGCAGACATCGAGAGCATGGCGAACCGCGCACGTGACGCAGATCTCGATCTCGCCGGCCAGGACGATGGACCGAGCGCCGCCTGGTTCGGCTTGCTATTCGGAGCCCTGCTCGCGGTGGTGGCGCTTCTGCTGGTTGCGCGCATGAGGCGTAGGCGTTCTTGAGGAGCGCCTCGGCCGCCTCGCGCAAGGCGTCGCGGCCGGGTTCCGGTTCGCGTCTTCTGGACAGTGCCGTCGCTACCGGTGGTTGTGTATGACCTGCACCCCAGAAACTGGACCACCTCTTGGGGGGCAGGTCACTCTCTTCGGGCGGAGCTCGCTCCCCACATGGCGGTCCAAGTTCTTGAGTCGCCGCTTCACGACGCATCTGGGTCAGCTTGGCGAATCACGGCGGGAAGTGGAACACACCTCCCCCACGGTCAAAGGTGGACCCTGCAGAACACTCAGGCTGTGCCACGAAGGCGCACCACTGGCAGGCGCCGATCTCCCCCGAGGTGCTGAGGCTCGACGTGAAGGCGCCTGTGTGGGCCGCTGTTGCGGCCCGCGTCCGGAGTGAGCCACCGAGTGCCCCCACCGCCGACGCGATCACGGCCTAGTGTGCGTCTTCTTGGGCGCGGTGCCGATGCACAGCGGCCAGCGCCCTAGGCCGTCCTCCGTGGCGTTGCGAACCTTCCTGGCAGGGCTGCTTGTGCGAGGTCGCGCAACGACGTGCGCAGAAACAGGGCAATCCACGGCAACATCGCAGGCGCACGAAACTACAAGTTGCGCCCCCACGGCGACTTACGAAGCGGGAGCGCCGGCCTGTCAAGCCGGAGGTCGTGCCTCTCTGGTGGCGCGCGGTTCTAACTCTCCTATTCGCGATCCGAGTTGATCCTGAAGGAGCGCCACCACAGCGCGAACTAGCACGTTCGGGCTCCTGGCTGTCGTGGACACTTGGAGAAGGTGCACTGCTAGTTGGATCGTGTCGCTGTCCGGGGCTCCGGTGACAAGCATGTGCCCAAGCAGGTTGGTCATGCTTTCCGAATCCCCCATTCCTTGCGGGTCCTGGGCGTCTGACGCTCCGCTCGACAAGCTGAATGTCACGGGGCTAGGCGATCGACACCGGCCTCCGCCTCATCGTCGTGCGCAACCGATGGGGTCCAAACCCACCCGTCGCCTCAAAGAGTTGCGACGGCTCGAGTTCGGCACGAACACGACGCGGGCCTCGTCGACCGTGTGCCCCTCGGCGGGCCCCGACCGAACTCGCGCCGATGCCTACGTCCGTCGCTGTTTGAACTTCGGTCGTGGTGCGGACCGGAGCCCAGCCGCGGCACTCGTCGATCTTCGCCTGAGGCGTGCCGAGGAACGGGCGAGGGTCTCGCTCAACGGCAGGTGACTACCTGCCACCTCCCGACCAGGAAGACACGGCCTGCGGCGGGGCACAGTCCTTGGGTCTCGCCGACGACGACCCTGCCGTCCTCCAAGTGCAGAGCGGCAGTTCGAACCACGCGTCGGCGAGTCGGCGAGCGGCGCCCTACACGGCCCCGAGCATGGCCGACAGCCCTCGCATCGAAAGTGGAGCCGGCTTTCTCGGCACTTTCTCGAGTGCGCAGAAGTGCTACGTAGTGAATGGTGATGCGCGGGGTGCGTCTTCATTCAACGCCCACCGCAGGTGCTGTGCACGATTGCTACTATTGCACCGGTACTGCACTCCCTGATCGCGCTCATGTCGCACGCGAATGGGCCGCGGGAAAGCAACGGAGCGAGAGATGTCAACACAGCCAGAGCCTAGTCAGGCCGCGAAGTCCAAGACACCCACAGAGCAGCAGTCTGCAGGCTTGTCGGCAAGCGCGGACCTTCTTGGGGTCTTGGTCGGGCACGTCCTCACCAGCGGCAGCAACTGGTCTTTGAGGATTCGACGAGCAGGATCGGACGGCAACGGGCGGACCTCCTTGCTGCGACACGTCGGGAAGTTGCGCGGCGTCTTGTACGAGTTGGCAGACTCTGGCTCCGGGCTCTCCTCGGGCGTCGACGCGCAGATCCACCCGCACGAATCCGGGGCGTTCAA
The DNA here is from genome assembly GCA_029259775.1 of Planctomycetota bacterium. Taxonomy (GTDB): domain Bacteria; phylum Planctomycetota; class PLA2; order PLA2; family JAEUHO01; genus JAHEIK01. The sequence continues at coordinate 12,576 of JAJDEN010000027.1, forward strand.
GACGCCAGGCTGTGACTCCCTCTATGCGGCGACCGTCCTGTCAGTCGGAATCCACCTCCCGCATCTGTTTGCGGAGGGCGGACCGCTCTTTGATCCAGCGCTCCTCGCGGCAGATGGGAAGCTAGTGCCGGGTGCGCTTGGCGGTGGTCGCATGCAGCTCGCGCGGCGCTTCGCCGTTGAGCATGCGCGCCAGTTCGTGTTCCGTCCCTCGGCGGCCCTTGCGTCCTATGACACGGTCTACCTTTTCTTCCTGATCTCCGAGCCCGTGGCGTTGTCCGCAAAGGACAAGGAGCGGATCGATCGAGTCCAGTGCCAACTGGCACGGCTGGTACACGGGGGATACGCACGCAAGATCGGGAACTGGATCCCGCTTCCGCTTCCGTACTCGAAGGGCGGCAAGTCCTTCGTGACTTCACGGCTTCTCTGGGCGCGAAAGGACCTCGTCTACGAACTGAAGAAGCTGGATGACTGGACGCGTACCGAAGAGCCGGCCCTGGCGGTGCAGCCAAGGGCCCAATCCGGTCGGCAGGGTCGCCGGCGACGTGCGCCGGAGATGCGACTCCGTACGTTGATGGACGACTACGAACTGGTCGACCTTGACCTGCCGGACACGATACGGCAGCTCATTGCCGCCGGACACTGCCCGGGCAGATCCCTGATGCTCGACGAGCTGCCGCTCCTGGTCGATGCCATGGCGCGCGCGGGATACGGGTTTGAGGACGTGAGAATCGTCGTAGCAGATACCAGGTTCCCCTTGTCGTACTCGGCACACATCGATGGCTCCAAGCGGCAGGGCCTCGCGCTTCGGTTCAGCCAGACCATTCGCGCGCGCAACGAGGCCTACGGTGCGAGGCTTCCCTACGGGATCACGGGCATCGTCCTTCTTGCGGACGGCGACGGTCGAACCGTCGATCGCTATGTCGTCACGGGGGGGACGAAGGGTTCTCCCTTCCGAATCGAGGTGTCCCATGACGTCTTGATCTCCGCCAAGCGCTTTCACCGGGCGCTCTCCAGCCACCTCAAGGGCTTCCCGTACCAGGTGCCCCAGGAGGTGTGGGAGGAGATCGTCCTCAGCCGCGGCCTTCGCGATCCCCGCATCGTTCTGGGGCGGAGCCGCACACCGAAGAAGAACGAGGCTCCGCTCGTAGAGCGAATCGGGAGGTTCACGGCCGAGGCGAAGCCTCTCGAGCCCTGTCACTGGGAGTCGGGAGACTCCATTCCCTGGCCCGTCCTCCGGGACGGTCAGGTCGTCTTCCGCCTCGCGGCGGTCAGCGACTACTTGGCGCGCGAGATCGAGGGCCCGGCCCCGAGCCGCGGCGAGGTCGCTGCGGCCGTGCGCGCCGCCGGTGGCGCGCCGTATGGCGCGATGCGATTCGGCGGGCGCGTGATCCGCGTGTGGACGCTGCCGTATGCGGGACGCCCGCGCGGGCCTGCGCCTGCGCCTGGGCGTGGGCGGGCTCCTGCGTGAGCAACCGCCGCAGAAAGCGTTACACGGCGCGAAAGCGTTACAGCCCATGGAATGGACCTACGGGCTCCTCTGCTGCACGCCATGTAACGCCAGAAGTGCTACAGCGGTTCCGCGGCCCCCGCATCGACCAGGCCGAGGAGGGCCTAGTAGCGTCGTCCCTCAAGCGGTCGCGGCCCATGCAGCGGGGTAGGGCGGAAGGAGTAGGCTCAGGGCGATCGGCGCTCTGCCGTCGGCCGCTGGCACTACAAACGGGAGAGACCACAGGGACCGAGGTGCTGTCGTGAATGCTGGCCGCGAAGATCCGCATGCTGGGCGAAGGTCGACGCTCGTGCTTCACCCGGCCGAGTGGAGCCCGCCCCACGTCCCCGGTACAGAAGCCATGTCGTACGCCGACGCCCAAGACGAGGGCTTCCATGACTTCGGCGACCACGACCGGTTCATCTGCCTGCCGGTCCAGTACCCCTCGATGGCGCCCAAGGAATCCACGCGCTGGTTGATGCAGCGCGAACTCGGGCAGTGCCTCGAGCGCGGGGCCAGTGTCCTGGTGCTGGTCCCTCCGCCCGCGGAGGCGCCCCCGCTGGAGGTGGCGGACGACGAGCCGTTCAACAGCACGCGCCAGTTCCTGTGTGAGATCACCGGCGGGCTGAAGGGCGCGGTTCTGGATGAACTGCCGGTACGTCGAAGGGCGCACGTGACCGTCACGGATCTCGCACCGCCTCACCTGAAGGAGCATCTCGGCTGCTGCGCGCCCCATTTCCTGACGCAGTTCGAGGATCGCGACCGCGTCGTCCTGGCCGAATGCGGTCGTGCGCATCCGAAGCCCGCGGTCCTCGTCGCACACGTCGGCGCAGGCGCGTGGTCGGCGATTCCCTGGACGAAGGGCGCGCCTTCCGAGGCTGAGATGGGCAAGCTCATCGAGATGCTCGACGAGGTGGCGCAGATGGTCCCCAGGCCGCGCAAGATCAAGCCGATCCCGGGGGACATCTCACGACCCGAGGTGAGAGCATCGGCGCCGAATCAGTTCGTCCGGAAAGGCAGGGTCTGGGAAGTCTGCTTTGGGGGCAAGTCGGCGTCTCTGCCCCACGTCAATGGACTTCGGGACATCGCGAACGTCCTCTTGGCAGAGGGTAGGCGGGTGGATCTCCTCGACCTGCTCGACCGAGAGAGGCCAGCAAAGACGAAGGTGGATCCTATCTGGGACCGTTTGACCCGCACCGAGGTCAGGAAGCTCATCGAAGTTGCCAAGACGGAAATCGCTGGGCTTGAGGCCAGCACGGAGCCGACGGATCTCGGGAAACTCGACGGACGGAGAGCAGAACTTGAACAGCTTGAGCGGCACCACCGAGCGTCCACGGCGCGCGGAGGCCGGTCGCGCCCGCTCGATCCGCGTTTCAAGCGCGCCGGGGATGCCCTGCGCAAGCGCATCAAGGTCGCTCTGGGCAAGATCAAGGCGGAACACCCTGCACTGTGCGAGCACCTGGACGAGGCCCTGCGAGCCGGCCACTACCGGGCCTACCTGCCAGCGGGTGGGTCAGTCCGCTGGATGATCCAGTTGTAGCCGCACTCAAGGCTTCGAGCCGCCCGACTACGAGCACTCTCGCGCACGCGACCCTTCGGGTCTCAAATGCGACGCTGAGAGTCGCGCATCCACGGTTGGGGGCGCACGACCGTGCGCCCACGAACGCGGAGGCGCACGCATGTCTGACACTGACTCCCGGGAAACAGGATCCCGTCTTCTCACGATTCCGCACGTGGCCGATCGCCTCGACTGCTGCGTGCGCTTCGTATGGACGCTGATCGCGCAGGGCCACCTCACGCGCATCGTGCTGTCCGCGCGCGCCACGCGCATCGCGGAGAGCGAGGTGAATGCGCTCATCGAAGCCAAGACGCGCAGACAGCTCCCGCCAGACCGTACGCAGGGGCGGCCGGCCACGCGCCGCCCCAAGCTGCCCGGCGAGCAGAGACGCTGATCGATGCCGCGCGTGTTCCAACCCAAGTACGGTCCATCCCATGACCGGCGCCAGTGCCGTACGTACTGGGCCGACTTCTCCATCCGAGGCCTGCGCCACCGCGTTCCTCTCAAGACGCGCGACAAGAAGGTGGCACTGCACGGCCTGGCTGACCTCGTCCGGCGCGAGGAGCGCAGGGCTGCCGGCATCTGGGCGCCTTCCGAGGACCGCGCCACCGGTCCGATCTCAGCCCTGCTGGCGGAGTTCACAGCCAGTCTCGTGGCCCGCGGTGTTTCGGCGCGTCACCTCCAGTCGCGCACGAAGGACTTGAGCGAGTTCGCGGACACCTTTGGCGTACGCACGGCAGCCGACCTCGATCCGACGCAGGCCGATCGCTGGATTGCCGCGCTCAGGTCCCGGGACCTGGCGCCCGCTACGATCAATGGGCGCCTGCGCGCCCTGAAGCAGTTCGGTCGTTGGCTCGTGGCCTATGGTCGCCTGACCAGAAGCCCCTTCGGCACCGTGCGCTTGCTGAACGAACAGATCGGCCGCAGGCACAAGCGTCGTGCCCTCGCGCCGGAGCAACTCGATCGGCTCCTGCAAGCGGCACGCGAGCGTCCGCTGACCGAGGCGCGCGCTCGGCGATCCGGAGGCCGGGTCTCGCTCAAGGAGCGCGCACGCCTTGGCCTGCTTGGCCGAACGCGAGCGCTCGTCTACGCCTTCTGCGCCGGCACCGGCGCAAGGCGGGAGGAGACGCGCCAGCTTCGCTGGCAGGATCTCGAACGAGATGCGCGGAGCGCCGTCATTGCGGCCGGTCACGCGAAGTCGCGGCGCGAGCAGCGGCTGTTCATCCACTCGGACCTGGCGCTCGCCTTGCGGGAGTACCGGACGCTGCTCCGCTCGGCGCCGGACGACGTCCTGTTCCCCCACCGGATGTTTCCGACCATCCGGACCTTTCACAAGGACGCCGCGGCCGCGGGCATCGAGCGGGTGGATCGCGCCGGTCACGTCATCGACTTCCACGCGCTCAGGACGACCTTCATCTCCCGCCTCTCGGCCGCCGGCGTCCATCCTCGAACGGCGCAGGCGCTCGCACGGCATGGATCACTCGAGCTCACCATGCAGACCTACACCGATGTCGACCAGTTGGACCTTCGCGGGGCCGCGGAGCTGCTCAAGGAGCATCCGCGCACCAGGCCGTAGCCACCAAGGCGTGCCCGTTGGCTTTCCGCGGCCATGAGCCGACCGGCGCGATGCCGCATGGGGCAGGCGTAAGTGCGTGCCCCAAAAGCGCCTACGTCCGCGCACCCGCTCCTCTCTTGGGGGCATCCACACGCCTCGGCGGTTTCGGGCACACTGGAGGTGCCGTCTCGGGTCCGATGGGCCCTGCTCGCCCCGCAGCGAAGGACGCCCAGCACGCGACCGATGGCACCGGAGATCCCCATGACGACACTCTTTCGCCCGACCTACCGGAGCAAGAACGGCCAGCAGCGAGAGTCCAGCCGCTGGTGGGTGCGCTACTCGCTGGGCGGCAAGACCCTCCGCGTAGGCACAGGCCTCACCGACAAGCGTGCCGCGGAGCTTCGCGCCGGGGAAATCGTGCGCCGCGCCGAGATGCAGGCGGCGGGCATCTCCGACCCCTTCGAGCAACACGTCACCGTACCGTTGCGAGAGCACGTGGACGACTTCCTCGCCGAGCTGGGTTCGCGCGACCTGAACGAGAAGTACGTCGCCGACCGCGTCACGTGCCTGCGCGAGTTCGAGGAGGCGAGTGCGATCAGCAGGCTCTCGGATCTGACGCCGGAGGTGGTGACGCGCTGGATGGGCCAGCTGCGTGGCCGAAAGCTCTCGGCACGTAGCGTGAACAGGCGGCTTGCCGCCGTGCGTCAGTTGGGCCGTTGGCTCAGGCGCGCAAGGCGCCTGGCGTTTGATCCGTTCGACGGCGTCAAGCCGCTCAACGACAAGACCGATCGCCGCCACGTCCGCCGGGCGCTGACGCCGGCCGAGATCACGCGCCTTCTCGATGCGGCCCGAGAGCGGCCCCTGGAGGCAGCGCGGGCCGCACGGGCGAGGGCAGAGGTGAGCGAGCTCGAGGTTAAGAGGCTCGAGAGGATCGGGCAGACGAGGGCCTTGATCTACGCGCTGGCGCTGGGAACAGGGCTTCGCCGTGGCGAGTTGCAGCGGCTTCGCCACGCGGACCTCGACCTTGAGGGCGGCGTGCTCACGGTGCCCGCCGTCTCGGCCAAGGCCAGGTGCGAGCAGCGCGTGCCACTCAGGAAGGACCTCTGCGAGAGGATCCGGACGTTCATGGCGCGTTCGGGCCTTAGGGAGAGCGGCTCCCCGGTGTTCCCGACGGGTTCCTTCCCAGCGATCCGCACCTTCTGGAAGGATCTGGAGTGCGCCGACATTCCGCGCCGCGACGAGGACGGACGGGTCGTCGACTTTCACGCGCTGAGGACGACGTTCGTTTCCGGCCTTGCGGCGGCGGGCGTCCATCCGCGTGTGGCGCAAGCGCTCGCGCGTCACTCGAGCGTCGACCTCACGATGTCGGCGTACATGGACCTGAGCCTGCTTGACCTTCGCGGTGCTGTCGAAGAGCTACCGCTCGGCGACGCGCAACGCGCATCCGAGAGGCACATGGCCGAGGAGCAAAGCGCAGATGCACTTTGCCGCGGGCTTTGCCGCTCGACGCCCACGTCGGCGCATTTCACTGCACTTACGCGCACACGAGAAGCCGGTCAGCAAAGTGCGGATGGCGACCACAGAAACGACGCAAGTCGCGGTCACACCAAGGGGTTAGATGGTGGAGCGCCCGATCGGGTTCGAACCGACGACATTCAGCTTGGGAAGCTGATGCTCTACCAACTGAGCTACGGGCGCGCTCCGGAAGCGTCCGGAAGGTAGGTCTCCCCAGGGGCATCGTCAAGGCAGGCTCCGTCCGCTACCCTTGACGGCGGCCGGCCCACCCAGGCCGCGGAGGCCACGTCCATGAGCATTCGCTGGAAGCTGATCACCGGCGCGCTGTCGTTCCTGCTGCTGTTCGTCGCCGTTTTCGTGGCCACCACCTTCGTTACCTCGAGCCAGAAGGCCGACGGCCTGGTCATCAACCTGGCCGGCCAGCAGCGCACCACCAGCGAGAAGATGACCAAGGAGATCCTCGCCTACGCCGAGGACCCGAGTGAGGAGAACTGGGAGGCCTTCGGACGCTCCAAGGCGCTCTTCGCCGCGACCCACAAGGCACTCACACGAGGGGGCGCCGCACCCAAGATGATGGGCGACGTCGTCGAGACCGACGAGGTACCCGCCGCCAACGACGACACCATCAAGACGAAGCTCACGGAGGTCCAAGCGACCTTCGACGCCTTCGTGCAGGCGTCCGACAAGCTCGACGCCGAGGCGCGCGCCGCCAAGGACGAAGGCGACATGGTCGTCGCGCAAGCGCCCGAGCTGCTCGCCAAGCTAAGCGCCGTGCTGAAGCGTGCACAAGCGGTAGCCAGCAACGAAATGCTCGACGCCGAGGCGCGCGCCGAGTGGACGCAGATCATCAACCTCGCCTCGCGCCAGAGCCTCATGGCGCAGAAACTCGGCACGCTCGCGCTCACCTACCTGCGCGCGCCCACCGAGGATGGCAAGCAGGCCCTGGAGGTCGCCCTCGAGATCTTCGATGGCACGCACAGTTCGCTGACGTCCGGTGGGACCGTCCTGCTCGACGTCGACGACGAGAACAGCGGCGTCATGATGGCCGCCGCCCCCAACGTGCGCGTGCAGCAGGCGCTCGCCGAAGCCGGCGAGGCGTGGGACGTGTTCCGCCGTGCGCTGCGCGGGCTCGAGCTCGCCGCCGTCGCGCGCGCCGGCGCGGTCAAGGCAGCCCTCCGCCACTCCCCCACCATCCTCGCTGCGATGACCGTCGTCGTGAACCGTGCGCAGGCGCTGTCGGAGAAGAAGGTCACGACGATCCAGACCGTGCAGATCGGCGCGCTCGCGCTGGGCATCCTGCTCGTGATCTTCGCGTCGCTGATGGGCAACAGGATCGGCACCAACGTGATCCGGGCCGTAGACGCCGCCGAGACGATCGCGGACGGAGATCTCACCCACCGCAGCGAGACGATGTCGAAGGACGAGACCGGCCGCCTCCTTGGATCGCTCAACGACATGACCCACCAGCTCAGCGAGCTCGTGCAGCAAGTGCAGCTCTCGGGCGTGAGCGTGGGCAGCTCGTCGACGCAGATCGCCGCCAGCGCCAAGCGCCAGGAGTCCGCCGTCAGCGACCTCTCGTCCACAGCGACCCAGATCGCAGCGACGTCGACGGAGATCTCGGCCACGGCCGACGAGTTGCTCGCCACGATGAACGCCGTCGGCGAGGTCTCCGAAGGCACGTCGCGCGACGCGGCCAACAGCAAGCGCGGCCTGGAGGACATGGAGCGCACCATGTCGCAGATGGTCGAGAGCACCGAAGCGGTGCAGGAGCGCCTCTCGGCGATCAGCGAGAAGACCGCGAAGATCTCCAGCGTCGTGACGACGATCATGAAGATCGCCCAGCAGACGAACCTCATCTCGCTCAACGCCGCCATCGAAGCGGAAAATGCCGGCGAGCTCGGGCTGGGCTTCGCCGTCGTCGCCAAGGAAGTGCGGCGCCTGGCCGACCAGACGTCGAAAGCCTCCAAGGGCATCGAGCAGATGGTGCAGGAGATGCAATCCGCCGTGGCCACCGCCGTCATGGGCATGGATGGGTTCTCGACCGACATCCGCAGCGGCTCCGCGTCCGTGAACACCGTCGCGACCCGGCTGGGCAAGATCATCGAACAGGTCGAGGATCTCGTTCCTCAGTTCGATTCCGTGCGCGAGGGCATGTCGGCCCAGGCGCAGGGTGCGGGTCAGATCGCCGACGGCGTGCGCCAGATCGTCGACTCGTCGGAGGAGACCGCCCTCTCGGTCCGACAGACGAACGCCGCGATCATGCAACTGGCCCGCGCTTCCGAGGAGCTCCAGAGCGGTGTCTCACGCTTCCGCGTGAACGGCGACGCGTGAACGGCAAGACGTAGGCGCCAACGCCGAGTCTTCGCTAGGCGAAGTCGATCTGCACGAGCGATACGTCATCGTCGAACTCAGCGGCCGCGCGCTCGCGCTTGGCTGTCTCCATCATCGCATCGAGCGTGCGGGCCGATGCGTCCTGGAACACGTCGATGAACTCCTCGTGCGTGCGTACGCGGCCATCGGCGCCCCGGATCTCGTAGACCCCATCGCTGTAGATGAACATGCGGGCACCGGGCGCGACTTTGCGCAGGCAGGTCTGGTAGTCGAGGTCCGGCAGCACGCCGGGCATGGGCCCCCCGGACTCGAGCAGGGTGGGTTCTCCGGCGACGGCCGGGTCGTCGAAGTAGACGGCGGCCGGATGGCCCGCCCCGGCCCACGCCAGCTCCCGCGTCGAGCGTTTGAAGACGCCGTACCAGATCGTGAAGAACTTCCCGTCGTGATCCTGCGTGCGGAACGTGTTGTTGAGCTGGCTCACGACGCCGCCCGGATTGCGGAAGTCGGTGTTGGGCAGCGTGCGCGAGCGCAGGGTGGTGAGCACCGACACGCCCAACAGAGCCGAGCCGACACCATGTCCGCTCACGTCCAGCAGGTACATGGCGAAGTGGTCGTCGTCCAGCCAGTGGTAGCCGAACGCATCACCGCCCAGCGAGGCCGACGGAATGAAGCGCCAGTCCGCCAGCAAGCCGTCCGTCACAGGCTCGGGCAGCAGCGACTGCACGTACCGGGCGGCCTGCTCGAGGTCCTCGGCGATCGCCTTCTCCTTCTTGGCCAGCTCGCGGTAGGCCTCGTCGCGCTGCAGGCGTGAGACGTAACCGTCGGAGTGATGCCGGATGCGCGCGACGAGCTCGACGGGGTCGGGCAGCTTCACGAGGTAGTCGTTGGCGCCGTTCGCGAAGGCCTCGGCCTTCGTCGCGGGCTCTTCCTTCGTGGAGAGCACGATCAGCGGGATCCGGCGCGTCGTTTCTTCGGCGCGGAAGCGCTTCACGAGCTCGAGGCCGTCCAACTGCGGCATGACCAGGTCCGAGAGGATGACTGTCGTCTCCTCGGCGGCGGCCAGCTCGATGGCTTGCGTCGGATCGTTGCAGTAGCGGAACTTGATGTCCGTATGCGCGGCCAGCATGCGTCGCACGGCCTCGCCGATGATGGGCTGGTCGTCCACGAGCAGGACGCTGACGACGTGGTCAGGCAGCCGCTCGGCGATCGCTTCGGGAGTGTCGGCCGTAATCACGTCGGACATGGTCTCAGGAACCTCCCGCGTCGCTCGAGGATTCGGCGGCGGCCGCGAGCCTCTTCCATGCGCGTTCGATGCGAGCGCCCATCTGGTCGATCGGCACGACGGCGGAAGCCGCGCCGCACTCGGCCGCCGCCTTCGGCATGCCGTAGACCACGGACGTGGCCTCGTCCTGGGCAAGCGTGCCCCAGCCCGCGTCCTTGAGCTTGCCGAGGCCCTTCGCGCCGTCCTGCCCCATGCCGGTCAAGAGCGCCGCGGCGCCCGGCGTCGGCCAGCTGCGCTTGAGACTCTGGAAGAACACGTCCACACTGGGGCGGTAGACGAGGTCCTTGGGGTCCGGCTCGTAGCGCATGCGTCGCGAGAGGCCCATGACCAGGTGGTCGCTGCTCGAAGCGACATGGATCGTGCCGGCCTCGGGCGCGTCGCCTGCCTGAATGGGCTGGGCGGGCCAGCCCGTCTGGCGGCTCAACCACTCCACCAAGCCCGGCACGAACGCCTCGTCCAGATGCTGGACGACGACGACGGCGGGACGGAACGCCTCGCTGAAGCCTGTGATCGTGTCGACGATCGCCTGCGGACCGCCGGTGGAGGCGCCGATGACGACGAGTCGCTCCGCGGGCATCGACGGCGGCGGGAACGAGCCGGAGGAACTGCGCTTGCGCAGCGCCTTGAGCTCCGGCACCGGCTGCGTCAGCCGCCGGATCGTGTTCATCTTGCGTAGGACCGGCTCGTGGTCCTTGAGCGAGCCGTCCGCATTGAAGGTCGGACCGCTGACCGCGTCCAGCGCGCCGGCACCAAGCGCGTGGAACACCTTCGAGAGGTTGCCTTCGACGGTCGCCGTCACAACGAGGATCGGACACGGCGAGTTGCGCATGATGCGACGGGTGGCTTCCACGCCGTCCAGGTTCGGCATGATGAGATCCATGAGGATGAGGTCCGGAACATCCGCCGCGCACATCGTTACGGCCTGCTCGCCGTCTTCGGCGATCCACGCGACCTCCCCGTCGTCGGCCGTCAGGACGAGCCTGCTCAGCGCAAGCTGCGCGAGCTTGAGGTCGTTGACGATGGCGATCCTCACGCGTCCCTCCGCTCGAGGGGGCCGCCGATCAGATCGGCGACCTCGCGCACGAGGGTCTCGTCGTGGAAGCTGCTCTTCGTGAGGTAGGCGTTGGCGCCCGCCTCCAGGCCGCGCATGCGGTCCTCTTCGGACTCCTTGTAGGAGACGATCATCACGGGGATCGCGCGCAGCCGCGCGTCGTCCCGGATGCGGCGGACGAGCTCGATGCCGTCCATGCGCGGCATGTCCACGTCACTCACGACGAGGTCGTAGTCCTGCGCCCGCACGGTGTTCCACGCGTCAGCCCCGTCCACACACACATCGACCTCGTAGCCACGGTTGGCGAGCAGCTTGCGCTCGACTTCACGCACGGTGATGGAGTCGTCGACCACGAGGATCCGCTTGCGTGCCCGGCCTACGTCCGACCGCAGCTGGCTCGTTGCTCGGATGGTGCGCAGACGTCCCGCGTGCAGCAACTGATCCACGGAGTGGACGAGGTCTTGCACATCAACGATCACAAGGGGATTGCCTTCGGTGTCGAGCGCCACGGCGGAGACGTTGGCCACGGCGCCAAGCCGCCGGTCGAGCGTGCGGACGACGAGACTCTGCTCGCCCAGGTAGCGATCCACGGCCAGCCCGTACACCGCGTCGCCCGATTTCACGATCACGACGTACAGGACATCCGTAGGCTTCTGGCGAGCGCGCAGGCCCAGCACGTCGGCGGCAGGCACGAGCCCGATGACCCGGCCGTCGTGCTCGAAGCTCTGGCGGTTCTCGATCGACTGGACGTCGGCCGCCTCGACGCGTACGAGCGACTCGATCTGTGTGAGCGGGAACGCGAAGGGCTCGCCGGCGATCTGGAGGATGGCGACGCGGATCACGGAGCGCGTGATCGGCAGGATCATCGTGAACCGCAGGCCCGCGGGGCGACGGCGGGCGCGAACCGTTCCGCCCGCCTCACGCACCATGCTGTGGACGACATCCAGGCCGACGCCGCGTCCTGAGATCTCGGTCACCGCCTGCTTCGTCGAGAAGCCCGGCAGGAAGAGGAACTCCATCAGCTCCGCCTCGGACAGGTCCTCTGCAATGGCCGTAGTGATGAGGCCGCGGTCGACGATCCGCGTACGCAAGGCGTCCAGATCGATGCCGCGGCCGTCGTCCAGCACGTTGATCTCGAGCATGCCCGCGTGATGGCGCGCGACCAGTCGCAGCGAGCCCGTCGGCGGCTTGCCCGCAGCGTCTCGCGTCGCCTCGTCCTCGAGACCGTGATCGAGCGCGTTGCGCAACATGTGGTTCAGCGGCGCTTCGAGGCGTTCGAGAATGTCGCGATCGACGGGCACGTCCCGCCCCTCGATCTCGAACTTCACCTTCTTGCCAAGATCCCGGGCGAGATCGCGCACCATGCGCGGGAAGGCCGTGACGCCCTCCGCGAAGGGCCGCATGCGACTCGTCAGCACCTGGCGGTACATGCGGCCGGCGAGGTCCGCGCTGTGACGCGACGCCTCGTCGAAGGTGGCGACGCGCTCCGCGATCAGTGCGAGCACCTCCTCGGTCTCGCGGCGGAGCGCCTCGAACGGATCGGGCTCAGGCACCTCGAAGCCATCGCGCTTGAGCCGGTCGCGTGTGCCCATGAGGCCCAAGCTGAGGCGCTCCACCCCACGCCGCAGACCGTCGAGCGCGTCGGTGTGCTCCGCCAGCCGGCGCGCCTGCACGACGGACTCGCCCGCGTAGCTGAGCATGCGCGTGAAGACCTCGGGGTCGACACGCACGGCCGAGGCGGCGCTGCGCAGCGTCGCCCCGGTGCTCGCCAGCGGCGCAGGCTCGGGTTCGGACGGGGGGTCTTGTTCGGGCTTGGGAGACGCCTCCGGATCGGACTGGGCAGCGGCCGCAGGAGCGGCCTCCTCGAGCTCGCCCTGCTTCGCCTGCTCGAGCCGGACGACGATGTCCGCCAGCACCCCCTTGTGCTCGGCAAAGAACGCATCGGTCTGGCCGTCCTGCAGGTCCCCGGTCTTGCGGAGCACGTCGGTGCCCGCGAGCAGCGCGTCGACCGCGCCGCCGCCAAGCACGACGCCGCCCTCCTGGGCGAGCACGAGCAGGTCCTCCATCGCGTGCGCCAGGGTGACGACCGCATCCAGGCCGACGATGCGCGCGGCGCCTTTCAGCGAGTGCGCTGCGCGCATGAGAGGTTCGATGAGGCCGAGATCCTCCGGCGCACTGTCGAGTTCGACGAGGCCCGCCTCGAGCGTGGCGGCATGCGTCTCCACCTCGGCCTGGAACAGGTCGAGCATCGAGAATCCACTGAGGTCTTCGGGCGGCGGCACGCTCATTGGAGGCTCCGCGCCAGGCCCTCGAAGAGCCGCTTCGGGTCGATGCGGCCTGCGGGGCCCTCGGGCGTCTGGACGACCCCGTCCGTGAAGTGGATGGCGCTCTTGGTGACCGTGTCCTGCGCGCTCTTGAGTTGCGAGGCTTCGAAGCGCTCGAAGTCGAGGACGGCGTCGACAAGCAGGGCCCAGGTCTCGCCGTCCTGCTGCACGACGAGCATGCGGCGCTCGTCCTCCGCGCTCTCGCCCCCCTCCGGTTCGGCCTCCAGGCTGAACAGGGCGCGCAGGCTGGCGCAGAGGTGGATCTCGCCCCGCAGGCTCACGAGGCCGCGCAGCACGTCGCCCGTACGGCCCGGGACGGACCGCACCGGGGCGCGCGGGTGCACCTCGACGACGGTCTCGGTCGGCATGGCGAAGAGCTCGTCACCGAGGCGGAAGAGACCCACGGAGAAGCGCGTGCCGCGCTCTTCCTTGTCCATCGTGATCTTGAGCGTCTGCCGCCACGCCTCGAGATAGGCCTCCGGCGGCTCACGACCGAGCAGGCGCGCCGCCGCATCGGCGAGACGGCCGCCCCCGCGCTCCGGGTTGGGCGCATCGCGCTCAGGCATCGTCGCCCCCCTTCACCCGGGCGGCCTTCTCGCGCAAGCGACGCGCCCGGCCCCGGTCGCCCCGCGTCTCAGCAAGCAACGCAAGTTGCATGAGCGACGGGTAGTGGTTTGGATCCAGGTAGAGCGCGCGGCGCAGCGCCGCTTCGCTCTCGTCGTCGCGGCCTCGGGCACTCTCCACGAGCGCCAGCAGATGGAAGTGATCCGCCGACACGGGGCCTTCGGCGATGCCGTCCACGAGGGCCCGTCGGGCCTGGTCGAGATCCCCGGCATCGGCCAGGCCGGCGGCGCGCCGCAGCACGTCACCCGGATCTGCCACCGGCGGGGGCGGCACGGGCCGCTTCATCGCGGGACGCGGCGTGGGCGTGCGCGGCGGCGCCGCTCGCGGCGTCCGTGAGTCAAGCCCGCGCACGGCCGGCCTCTCGGCCACACCCTCCCGTTGCGCGAGATAACGACAAGCGAATGCCTCGGGCGGTGCCGCCAGCACGAGCCCCGCATCGCGCGCCGCGGCGACCTCGGCGTGGCCGACGAACAGCAGCCCACCCGGCCGCAGCATGCTGCGCATGCGCCTGAGCAGGCGCTCGCGCGCCTCCGGCACGAGGTAGATCATCAGGTTTCGGCAGAAGAGCGCGTCGTAGGGCGGCTCCCCGAGGCCGAAGACGGCATCCAATACGTTGGCGTGGCGGTAGGCGATCCGGTCGAGGACCTCGGCCCGCAGTTGGTACGTCTCCCCGTGGGGCTCGAACCAGCGTTCGCGCACGGAGGCGGGCAGGCGCCGCACGTTGCGGCGGCGGTAGCGGCCGCGCTTGGCATAGTCGATGGCACGCTCGCTGACGTCGCTCGCCTCGATTGTGACGCGGTCCATGTCGACGCCCGCTTCGAGCAGGGACATCACCAAGGACGCCGGCTCCTCCCCCGTGGACGTGGCGAGGCAGTGGATGCGGAACGTGTGTGTCGCATGCGCCGTCAGGCGGCGGAGCGCCTCGCTCACCAGGAGATCGAAGGACGCCGGATACCGGAAGAAGCTCGTCTCGTGCACCATCACGGCCATCGCGAGGCGTTCGAACTCTGCACGGTCTCGAGCTACGTGGTCGGCGTACGCATCGAGGTCCGTGATCTCCATCGCCTTCATGCGTCGGCGCACGGTCGCCTGCAAGCCGATGCGGCTCAGCGCGGCGGGATCGAGCCCAAGCGAGGTCGTCAGCTGATCCTGGATGCGACCGATGCTCATCCGGCCTCCGGCGTGGCGCGTTGCCGCACGGAAGCGAGCACGTCGGCCGGAATCAGCTCCCTGACCTCGACGAGTTGCACGAGGTCATCACCGTCGCGCAGGATGCGGCCGAGGCCGCTGAAGCCCGCCGTCTCCGGCCCGGGATGGCTGCCCGGTGCGTCAGGATCGAACTCTGCTACGCGCGTGACGTTCTCCGCGAGGATGCCCACGTAGTCGGCATCGGCGCCGCCCTGGAACCAGCGTCCGCTGGCTCCACCCCCACCGAGATCACAGACGATGATGCGGTTGGCGAGCTTGACGGGACACGCGCCGCGGCCGAACAGCCGGCAGAGGTCGAGAATCGGCACGACGGTGCCGCGGTAGTCGATCACGCCCGTCACGGCCTCGTGCGTACCCGGGACGCGTCGCGGCTCGATGCCGGGGATCACCATCACGATCGCCGTCGAATCGACGGCGAAGCGCTCGGAGCCGACGTAGAAAACGACCGCCTGCATCGTGCTCAGTCTTCCAGCCGGAACTTCGCGATCTCGTCGTTCAAGGTGTTGGCCGCGCCGCGCAACTCCTCCGCGACCGACGTCACCTCACGTAGCGACGCCACCGTCTGCTGCACGGTCTCGTTGAGCGAGCGCATCGCGTCGTTGATGGCGTCCGCGCCGTGGGCCTGGCTCTTCATGCCTTCCCCGACCGAGTCGAAGCGACGCGTGAGGCGTTCGACTTCGGCGATGATCGAGCTCAGCTGCGTGCCGACCTCCCCCACCACGCGGACGCTGCGCCGCACGTGGTCGGCAAACTTGTCCATCTCCATGACGCCGGCGGAGACCGACGTCTGCATCTCGCCGACCGTGCCCTCGATGTCCAGCGTCGCGGCGGCGGTCTGATCGGCCAACCGGCGGATCTCCTGGGCCACGACGAGGAAACCACGCCCGTACTCGCCGGCCTTCTCGGCCTCGATGGCCGCGTTGACCGACAGCAGGTTCGTCTGGTCGGCGACCTTGGTAATGGTCGTGACGACCGAAGTGATGTCGCCCGCCTTGTCGTTGATGACCGAGAGCTTTCCGGAGATTGACGAGCTGCTGTCGCTCAGCTGCGACATCGTCGACTCCATCTTCTCAAGACGATCGCGGCCGGTATCGGCGAGCGAAGCAGAGTTGTGCGCGATCTCCTGCACGTCATCGATCGTGCGCATGAGCTCGGCGCCCGTGGCGGAGATCTGCTGGACCGACGCGGCAATCTGGTTCGTGGAGGAACCGAACGCGCTGACGGTGGCCTCCTGCTCGCGACTGGTGGCTGCCAGCTCGGTCGAGGTCGAGGTCAGCTGGATGCTGGACTTGCGCACGGCGGTGACCAGGCCGGCGATCTTGTCGACGAAGGCATTGAAGCTGCCGGCCAGTTCCCCCACCTCGCTCTCGCCGACGATGTCCAAGCGGGCGCAGAGGTCGCCGTCGGACTCGGCGAGGTCGCGCAGCCGCTCTTGGAGGCGGCTCATGCTTGCGAGGAGCGGCCGGACGAGGACGAACTGACCGACGACGAGAATCATGGCGATCAAGGCGGCGCCGATCCAGAGCGCGGTGGGCTTCTCCAGCGGCAGGATCCCCGTCGCGGCCCCCAGCAGCACCAGCAGGCCGACGAACAGGATCAGATGGATGATCCGGAAGCTCTGCCGGAAGCCCATGTCGTGGATGTTCATGGGGTTGACTCCCTCGCCCCTGACGGGACGCGGGAGTGTAGCAACGCAAGCCTAGGAGGCGGCTTCCGGCGGCGGATCTGTGGGCCTCCGGCGATCGATGCGACCGACGTCGCCCCGGACCATCGCCTCGGGCAGCGTCCACCCCCCATCCGCGAGCCAAACGGCACCCGTGACCCACGGGGTCGCGGGGCTGGCGAGCAGGCAGACGAGCTCCCCGACCTCGTCGGTCGTGCCGAAGCGACCCAGGGGGATCTGGTCGAGCACCTGCTGCTCCATCTCCTGGGACGGCCAGAGGCGCTCGGCCGCGCCGGCCGTCACGAACGGTCCGGGCGAGACGGCGTTGACCCGGATGCCCAGGTGCGCCCACTCGGCGGCAAGCGTACGGGTCATGGCCTCGACGCCTGCCTTGGCGCAGGCCGAGTGGACGACGCCGGGCTTGCCGGTTGCCGCATACGGCGCGGAGATGTTGACGATCGTGCCGCCACCGTCGCGCATCCGCCGGCCGACCTCACGGGAGACGTAGAAGACGCCGTTCAGCGCGATGTCGATGACGGCCTTGAAGCCCTTGGGAGCCAGCAGCATGGCGGGCCGGATGAAGTTGCCGGCCGCGTTGTTGATGAGGACGTCGATGCGACCGAAGCGTTCGCACGCCTCGCGTACGACGCGCTTGACCTCGGCAGGCTCGCGGACGTCGAGCGCGGCGCTCAGGACCTCGAAGCCGAACTCGGCGCCGCGTTCGATCAGCGTCGCGTGGTGCTCGATGCTCCGGCTGGCGCAGACGATGTTGGCCCCGAGGCGACCGAGGCGCGTCGAAACGGCGAGCCCCAGCCCGGTCCCCCCGCCGGTCACGAAGGCGGTCTTGCCGGCGAAGAGCCCCTCGGGCAGCAAGGACGTCGTTTCACTCATGCGGGGAGGGTACCCGCGCCGGAGTGGCACCTGTAGGGGCGGGGCTTGTCCCCGCCCGAGCGCTCGCGCATCCCGATCGGGACCTACCAGGTAGGGGCGGCCCTCGTGGCCGCCCTCCGACGCTGGTGACTCGTGGGCGACCACGAGGGTCGCCCCTACACGTAAGGGCACCCGTTGCAGTCCACGTCCCGGGCGGGCACAAGGCCCGCCCCTACCGGCCACTGGAGGTGCGCCAGCCCTCGCTCAACGCAGCGGGACCACCTGGTCGTTGGTGATGAGCAAGCTGCGGAGACTGTGCTCGCGCAGGATGTTGCCGCGCACCTCCGAGACGAACTCGACGTCCCCACGCGCCATGATCTGCAGGTCCTCCCGGCCGTCGCTGCGCGTCCGCAGCACGATGCGACCCGCCTCCAGGCTCAGCTCGCCCAGCACGAGCCGCGCGTCCCCCACCGCCGTACGCCGGGCGGGGCGCTTGTTGTCCACGTCGTCGCCTGTCAGCCGCGCGCGCTTCGCGAGCTCCGGCGGCAGGTAGATCGTGAGCCGCGCCGCCTTGACCCGCGTCGGATAGTCGACGAAGTGATCCCGCGCGAGCTGCGCCGGGCTCTTGGAGACCTTCTTGCCGACAGGCCGCGCGTCCTTGCGCGCACGGCGGCCCGGGATCGCCAGCGTCGGCCCCTTGAGCGCCGGCACCTGGATCACGGCTGGGGTCACGACGGGGGTCGTGCGAACCGGTTCGGGCATGGTTTTGGTGCGCGGGGAGACAGGTTCCAGCGTGCGCTCGAAGCCGCCGTGGGCCACCCGCCAGGGACCCCCGATCTCCTCCTCGGCCGCCACCGGCTTCCACGGACCGCTGTCGGTCACGACACGCACGGAGCTGCCATCCACGAGCGGCATGCCGGCCTGCCGCTGGGCGGCACAGCCGGCCCACGCGACGGCGGGGAGCAGGAGCGCGAGAGCGCAGGCGTGACGGGATCGCATCGTCGGGGGCTACTTCTCGTCGTCGAGCTGCGCGCCCCAGCCCGGAGGCTTCGGCAAGCAGACCTTGGGCATTTCCAGGGGCTTGCCGCAGCAGTCGCCGCTCTTCTTGTCGCCGGCGGCTTCGAGGCGCTCCAGCTCCTTGGGGGGGACGACGATCTTCAGATCGGTCGTCTTGCGCACGATGTGGGGGGTGAGGATGAAGATGAGCTCCGTCTTCTGCTTCGACTCCTTCGTACGCGTGAAGAGTTCGCCGAGCAGCGGGAGATCGGAGAAGAAGGGCGTCTTCGCCTTCTCCGTCGAGGTCTGGTTGGTGTAGAGACCCCCGATCACGAGCGTCTCGCCATCGCCCAGCGTCACCTGCGTGCTGGCCTCGCGCAGCGTCTGGATCGGCGCGAATGTGCCGCCGGTCCGGGTGGCGGCCAGGGCCCCGGCGCCGCGCACCTGCGGGCTGACCTGCAGCGTGACGAACTGGTCGCCGATGTGCTTGGGCGTAACCTCGAGCTTCACGCCGGTCTTGACGTTCGCGGCGCGGAACTGCTCGTTGTTGCGGTCTGCGAAGTTGAGCGCGACGATGGGGACGTCCTCGCTGGTGCTCACCGTCGCCTTGATGCCCTGTGTGGCGATGATCGAGGGCCTCGAGAGGATCTCCGCCTTGCCGTTGATCTGCAGGGCCTGGTAGTTGAGGCTGAAAGCGCCGAAGTCGACGGCATTCTGACCCGCGAAGCCGAAGGCTGCGGAGGAGCCCTGGAAGGGGAAGCCCGGCGCGAAGCCCGAGCGCAGGAACGACGGCGGGTTGAGCGTGGCGCCCGCGCCGCGGAAGAGGGTGTTCGGGCCGCCCACGTTGCGATCGTGCAGGTAGTCGAGGCCGAACTCGAAGTTCGAGTCGTAGGTGACCTCGATCACCTTCGCTTCGATGAAGACCTGCGGCTCCGAGACGTCGAAGTAGGCGATGGCGTCGAGCACCATCTCGACCGCGTCCGCCTCGCCCTCGATGAGCACCTGATTCTTGTTGCCCTTCAGCGACTGGATCTTCGTCAGCCCCGGCAGCTTCGCGAAACCCATCGCCGTGACGGCCGCGATGATCGACTCGGGCTGGGCGAAGTTGGTCCGGTAGAAGTAGATGACGGTCCCGTCGGCCCGCTCGATCAGACCCTCGTTGTGGAAGGTGAGCGCGGGCTTCGGCTCGCCCTTGGGTGCTGCCTCTTTGGGCGCTGCCTTCTTCGGAGGGGCCTTCTTCGGCGCTGCCTTCTTGGGAGCTGCCCTCTTGGCGGGCGCGCCCTTCGCGGGAGGCTTGGGTGCGGGCTTCTTGTCGTCGGCGCGGCCCGGGGCCGCCCCCAGCGCCAGACCCAGGCTCACACAGAGCGCGAGAACGACACGACGAACGACCAAACGGTCCTGCAAGACACTGAGGATACGCAACCGGCACCTCCTTCCTGACTGCCTACCTGTCGAATGGCGGGCCACGGACCGGGCGGGAAGCGCCGGAGGTCGCAGGCGGCCGTTCGTTGGGCCTCCGAACATGCCCGGATCGCCGGCGGTCACGAGGGCGTCTCCGCAATCGGCCACGTTCGGCCACGGGGGCGCCCTTGCGCCTCGCCCGCGAGGACAAACTTGCGCGTGCGGGCCTCGGGCGCTCGGAGGCCGATTGCTCCCCATCGCGTGGGGGCTACAATCCGGCCCGCAATCCCAGGGAGGGATGAGGTTCCATGACCGAGCACTACGATCCGGGTCTTCTTCCGCGCACCTACTTCAAGGCGCCGCGCGTGCCGTTTGATTTTCGCGCCCTGGCGCTGGCGATCATGGGGTTCCTCGTCTACTGGGCGGGCGGCTTGGCCCTCAGCGGGATGTTCTGGCCGTCGGACCTCCCGGATGGCGCGACGTACAGCGTCTCCGGCGGATTCCTCGACTGGGCCTTCTCGCTCTTCGGCGGCGTCCCCTACATCGGGGAGCAGGTCTATCGCCTGCTGACCGGCGCACTGCGGCTCGACCCGTCGATCAGCTACGCGGACTACGGCTTCTGGGAGATCCTGCTGGGCGGGGCCTGGTTCATCGGTATCTGGTCGTTCTTCGCGCTCGGCATCCACCGCATCACCACGATGCGCATCGCCCGCGACGAAGGTCTGTCCATCGGCGAGGCGCTGCGCTTCTCCGCCAAGAACTGGACGACGCTCTTGCTCGCCCCCGTCATCATCGGCGGCGTCATCGGTCTCTTCTTCGTCTGCAACATGGCGGCGGGGTTCCTGATCGAGATCCCGGGCATCGGCGGCATCCTCGCGCTGATCCTGGTCCCGCTGGCGTTCGTCTCGACGCTGCTGATCCTGCTCGTCGGCGTGGGCGGTGTGTTCGGCCTGCCGCTCATCGGTGCGGCCGCGGCATGGGAGTGCAACGGCAGCCTGGATGCCATCAGCCGCGCGTTCTCCTACCTCTTCGCGCGCCCGCTGCAGTACTTCTGGAACTTCTTCCTCATCTTCCTGTTCACGGGAATCATCCTGCTGGTCGGTGGCTGGTTCCAGTTCACGTTCGCCAAGTCGATCGACGCCGGCGGCATCTGGAGCACCGAGCACACGCTCATGCTCGACCCCATGTCGCGCGACCTCTCCGAGGGCTCGGACTACAGCGAGCTCGAAGGTGACGACATCGACACCTACAAGGAGCTGGACATCAAGCGCGAGGACACCGACAGGCGCGCGCCCCACATCAGCCCCCCGGCCATGGACATCGACACGGTCGGCGTGGTCAGCTGGGCCTACAAGCTCAATGCCCTCATCTTCTGGCTGTTCCTCAACCTGATCTGGCTCGGCGTATCGGGCTACGCCCTGTACTGGCTCATCGGCGCCTCCACCTCCGTCTACGCGGATCTGCGCGCGGACGTGGACGGGACCGGCGAGGACGAGGTCTACGTCGCGGAAGAGGATCTGGATCTCGATGCGGTGGCCGAAGGCGGCCCCGCGGAAGAGGCCGCGGCTGCCGAGGCGGCCACGGAGGCCCCGGCCGAGGAGCCTGCTGCGGAGGCCGACGAGACACCGGCGCCCGCCCCCGAGGCACCTGCGGATCCCGCGCCCGAGGCGGACGAAGCGGGCGACGGGGACACGTCGAAGGACTGACACCGCTTTCTGGGAACGGGACTCGCGGCATGGCTATCCTTGGGGGCGATGCGCACGCTCGCCCTCGCCGCCTGCCTCCTGACCGCCGGTCTGCTGCTCCGCACACCGTGCGCCCAGGCGGAGAACGACGAGTGGCCGCTCTTCCAGAAGGCCTTCAAGGACACGTGGAAGATCGGCGGGCTCGACAAGCGCACCCTGCGTGGCAAGCTCCGCGCGAACAAGCGCTCAGCAGTCCGTGGCCTTCGCAAGGCGCGTGACGCCCGGGCCGTGCCCGTGCTCGTGGCGGCGCACAAGAAGCAGCTGAAGTTCGTCGATGGGCTCGAGAAGCAGTGGTCGAAGCGCAAGGCTGCCTGGGAGAAGCAGCGGCCCGAGATGGATGCCATCATCAGTCGGGCGGCGAAGAACCAGCCCCCGCGTCCGGACGGCAAGATCCTCGTCCCCAAGAAGGTCATCGACTGGCAGAACGAAGCCGCGTCGATCGAGAACATCCGCCGCGACATCGCGAGCGAGCTCGAGATCGCCGAGTACACCCGCAAGGGCATGGCCCGCATCTGCAACACGGTCGAAGGCAAGGAGTTCGACAAGGCCCTCGCGCCGATCCTGAAGGAGACGGGCGACGGCAAGAAACCGGGGCAGCGCGAGTTCATTCGGCTGCTCGGCTTGATCCAGGGCAACGCCGTCACGACGGTGCTCGAGAAGCTGGCGGCCGACATCCAGCCGTTCGTATCCGCTACCGCCCTGGAGTCGCTCGGCCGGCAGAACTGTCCGCGCAGCATCGGCACCCTGCTTCTGCGCCTGGACGATCCGCGCTGGCAGCTCCGTGTGGCCTCGCTCGAGGGCCTGTCGTACTTCAAGGAGGCCCGCGTCGTCGAGGCGCTGCTCGCCCGCCTACCGCATGAAGACGGTGTGCTGAAGCGGCACTACTACACGGCGCTCAGCCGCATTCTCAGCGAGTCACTTCCAACGACGCTCGAAGCATGGTCGTCGTACTGGAAGGCGAACAAGGACGCCGTGGTCAAGCGCTGGGCCGAGAAGGCGGACGGCCTGCCGATCCATGACGACCTCCCGGCCGTCGAGCTCAAGAGCGAGGGCAACTCCGGCTCGACGTCGTTCTACGGCCTCAAGACCGAGAGCAAGCACATCATCTTCGTGATCGACATCTCCGGCTCCATGGGAGAGCAGGGCGGCGTGACCAAGGACGGCACGATGCGCATCGACATCGCCAAGCGCGAGCTGAAGAACGCCATCCGCACGCTGAACGCCAAGGAAGAGGACGAACGCGGGGCCGCGAGCTTCAACGTCGTGGCCTACGCCGCCGAGGTCACGGTCTTCAAGACGGGCAAGATGATCGTTGCCACGAAGAACAACAAGGAGAAGGCGTTCAAGTGGATCGACGGTCTGGAGGCCATCGGCGCGACGAACATCTACGACGCTCTCGAGCAGGCCTTCGAGATCATTGGCACGCGCAAAGCCAGGAAACAGTTCGACAAGGGCGCCGACACGATCTTCCTGATGACGGACGGCAAGCCCAACCGCGGCAAGGTTACGGACCCGCTGCTCATTCGCGAGGAGATCAAGAAGATCAACCGCGAGCGCAAGATCACGATCCACACGATCGGCGTGGGCGAGAACGTCGCCGAGGGGTTCCTCAAGGCCCTCGCGAGCGAGAACGGCGGCGAGTTCCTCGCGCGGTAGTTGCCTAGGTGTGTGCCTCTGTGGTTCCACTCTCTGCTCTTACGCGAGCACAAGAGCGCGGACCAATTGAAAACGGCGACACCGAGTGATCGGTGCCGCCGCTGGCGCTTCGTTCGACCAGAAGCGCTCCCCCTTGGACGAAGAGCTCCGCGCTAGACGAAGAGCTCCGCCTTCTTGTTGCTGTGCAGCTCGCGCAGGCGACGGATCACCTTGCTGTGGATCTGGCAGACGCGGCTCTCCGTGAGGCGCAGCATGCCGGCGATCTCGCGCATCGAGAGACCCTCGTAGTAGTAGTACTGAATGACGATCTGTTCCTTCTCGTTCAGGCTCTTGAAGAAGAGAGCGCGAACGTCGCGGAGCTGCTGCGACTCGCGGGGCGCGTCGCCCGCCTTCTTGTCGCCGATCAGATCGATCATGCGGCCGCCGGCCTCGCTGTCGTCGCCACCCGCGTCATCGGTGAGCGAGAGGACGGACGTCGGCGTCGCCTCCTTGCGCAGCTTCTCGTACTCCTCCATCGACATCTCGAAGGCGTCGGCCATCTCGATGTCGGTCGGCTCGCGCCCGAGGTCGGCGTAGAGCCGGCGGAGGGTCTTGTCGACCATGTTCGTGCGCAGACGGACCAGGCGCGGCACCCAGTCGTTCGTGCGGAGGTTGTCGAGGATCGCACCGCGGATACGCGCCGTGCAGTAGGTCTTGAACTGGAAGCCACGCGAGCGGTCGAAGCGGTCGATCGCCTCGATGAGGCCAAACGTGCCCATGCTGACCAGGTCGTCGGTCTCGACGCTCGCCGGCAGCGTGCTGGCCATGCGCTCGGCGAGGTACTTCACCAGGGGGAAGTACGCTTCGACGATCCTCGCCTTGTCGTCAGAGGAGCCTGTCTTCTCGTAGGCGTCCCAGAGGTGCTTGAAGTCGGCGTCGCGAAGTTTGCGCATCTGAAGTATCTCCGTCTCTCATACGTCCGTCGCCGGACGTGCCCTGTGATCCCGTACCTGTGGAGTCGGGGGCGAGACGGTGACGCGCGTTCGCGTCCCCATGCTGCTGCCCATGGCTTGGTAGCTGGCTGCCATTGAAGCCACCTCGGGGAATGAGGTGGCTTGGAAGGCCCTGTAGCTTTGCGCCGCCGGCTTTCGCCGGGTTTGCCCGTTCATCCAAGGTTGCGAGGGGAAAAGATCAACGGGATGGGCGCCCCAGTCCAAGGGAGCCGATCCCGGCCGCGTGCGACCGAAGTCACCCGCAACAGACGGACATTACCCCAGCCCCGAAAGCTGGCAACCGCGTTCAAAAAAATAACACTCAAGCTTCAAACGTGATGTGACGGAACGCCGGAGAGCCCAGGTTCATGCGCCGTGCGTGGGGCCGTTCTCATAGAAGGTCGGCCTACGCTCGGCCAGGACATCGTTCCCGGAGGGGATGTGTTTGTCGCGAGACAAGACAGTGTCGGCTGTTGTTCGCAACGACGTCACGCCGTCGGCCGGCGCATCGGCTGCAGCCTCACCGCGGGGGGTTGCGATGCGACTGCAGCCCGTGAAGTGCAGCGCCGGCCGCGGCGGACGATCTTCCATTCCGAAGCGGTTGGCCGTGACGGTATAGACCCGGTTCTCGAGTGCCCGGACGAGCATCGCCTTCTGGCACCAGCCCGGCAGCACGAGGTTGCTCGGATGCGCGATGACATCCGCGCCGCGCAGCGCGAGGGTGCGCGCCGCCTCGGGATACATCCAGTCGAAGCAGATCATGGTGCCCACCCGCAGCCCCCGATGCTCGTGCACGGGGAACGGGCTGTCGCCCGGATCAAACACCTCACGCTCGAAGCCGAAGAGATGGATCTTGCGGTAGCAGCCGACCAGCACGCCGTCCGCGACGATGGCGGCGGCATTGAAGACCTGATCGCCGTCGCGCTCAGGGAAGCCTGCCACGATCATGCCGCCGGTGGCGCGGCTCCACGTCAGCAGGCGATCGGTCGTGGGGCCGCCGGCCACGGGCTCGGCGAGCGAGAGCACCTCGGCGCGGTCGAGAAAGCTGTAGCCCGAAGCGAACAGCTCGGGCAGGACGAGGAGATCGGCACGTAGCCCTTCGAGGTGCGGCTCCAGGGCGTCGAGATTCGCCTCGACGTCACCGAAGATGGGAGCCGTCTGCAGCGCGGCGATCGTGTGCGTGCTCACGCCCGCGAGGCTACACGCGGTGCGCTCCTGAGCGAGGCGCTACTTGTCGCCGTCCGGCTTCTGCCCGTCGCCGGGCTTGCGATCGCCGTCGCCGGAGTGCCGGCCGCGCCCTTTCATGCCGCCGCGCTTGAACTTCTCGGTCATCTGGTCCCACGCAGCCTGGTCCCAGCTGTCGGGCTTGACGAGCGGCGAGGACTTGTCGCGCATCCAGCGCTTGAAGGCCTCTTGCAGGTCCTTCCATTGGGCGTCCGAGACCCCCTCAGGCTTGCGCGGGCCGCGGCGCGTGCCGCCGGGTCCGAAGCCCTTGCTCTTCCCCTTGCCCCTCACCTTGCCATCGCGGCCGTTGCGGCCGTTGCGGCCGTCGCGGCCAAAGCGACCTACGCCGCCGAAGCGATCGAGTATGCGCCTCAGCCACGTCGCGCGCTGTTCGGCTTGCGCTCGCGGGGGCAGGGTCTCGACCATCGCGACCGGCACCCGAAGCCTGTCGCGCAGCACGCGCTTGATCACGTCGTCGCCATCCTTCGCAGCGGCCTCGCCATCCTTGCGTTCGGAGGCGACCCAGCGATCCACGAGCTGCACGAGCAGCGACGCTTCTTCGCGCAGCAACTTGCCGTCGCGCTTGAGCAGACGGCGTAGGCTGCGGCGTACTTCCTCGTTCTCGGCGTTGCGCAGCAGCGCCTCGCGGTCTTCCAGGCTCGAGGCGAACTCCGCGGGCCAGGTCTGCACGACCTTGTGCGCGACCGCGGCGACGTAGGCGTCCTTGCCCTTGATGTCCGAGCGGGCGAGTTCCTCGCGCAGCTTGTTCGCACGCATGAAGCCCAGCATGCGCCCCACGCGCTTGCGCATGTTGCGCTTGTCCTCGGGCTTCGTGGCCGCCTCGAACTGGGCCCGCATCGCCTTGAAGCGAGCGAGCATCTTCTCGGGCACGCCCATCGCGGTCAGCTGCTCGTCCGTCGGGAGCTTGCCCTCAGGCAGGGCGCTCTCGGCGACCTTGCCCCAGAACGTGCGGCCGAACGACATCTCGAAGACATGGGAGGAGATGTCGCGGCGTCGCAGCTGCCCCTCGAATCCGCGGCCGAGCTTCTGCAGCGCGGCGTGCGCCAAGCCCTTGCTGATGAGCATGTGGCTGCCACGGTCACGAAGACGGTCCCAGCGCTTGCTCTTGTCGCGCATGTGCCTGAGGCGCGCCTCGAACTGCTTGCGCTGCTCGGGGGGCATGTTGCGGATGCGAACCACGTTGCGAGCGATCACCTGCTTCTTGCTGAGGTCGAGCTGGTCCCAGCCTTTGACCTT
Source organism: Planctomycetota bacterium (assembly GCA_029259775.1). Taxonomy (GTDB): domain Bacteria; phylum Planctomycetota; class PLA2; order PLA2; family JAEUHO01; genus JAHEIK01. The sequence goes on from JAJDEN010000027.1 coordinate 39,294, forward strand.
CTCACGCAGGAACGTCAGCTCTTCGGGCTTGAGCTGTGCCAGGTAGTCCTGGACCTCTCCCGTCCTGGGACCCGCCTTGCGATCCGCCTTCTTGGCGCTGCGCTCGCCATCGTCCGCATACGCCGTCCCCGCGATCGAGGCTGCGCAAGCCAGCGCGATCAGGCAAGCGAGCAGTACGGGAAGGGTGCGCCTACGCATCGGACCTAGCCTCCGGCGCCGTTCTCGGCGTCGAACTCTTCATCGAAGGACGACTCTTCCAAGGCGGCGTCATCGACGCTCAGCAGCACGTCGGCGTGGAGCAGCAGGTCGCCGAGCTCGTCGGCGGGAACATCCTTGAGCACAGAGACCACGTCCGTGGTGGCGATGGTGGTCGTGGGTGCGAGGCCGCCGTCTTCGTCGGCGTTCTGCATCACGAAGACGGTGGCGCCGACGGCGAGCATGACGGCGGCGGCCGACGCGAGCGGACGCCGGTACCACGCCATACTGAGCATCTTGCCGCTACGGCGCTGCTGTCCGATACCGACACCTGAGAAGACGTTGGCGGCGAAGTCGGCCGGGATCGGCTCGTCTTCGTAGCTCTCGAGCAGGTCGCCGATGTGGCGCAGGTGCTCCACCTCGCGCAACGCACCCGCGTTGTCGTCCAGCCAGCCGGAGACGTGCAGCGACTCCTCGGTCGAGAGCTCGCCGTCGATGTAGGCGTTGAGCAGCAGGCGCCGCTCTTCGACATCGATCAGGTCGAGGTTGGTGAAGTTCGAAGGGGTGTTCATGAGGGGTACCTCAATGAGGTCAGTTGCCTGACTCCGTTTCGGGGGCCTGGCTTCCGGGTGTGAGCGCGCCTTCTGCCGCGACGAAGCGATGCAACCTCTTGCGCAGGTTCTCGCGTGCTCGCGTCAGGAGTGACTTGACGGCGGGGACGGTCGTCTCCATCGCCTCGGCCACGTCCTCGTAGGAGCAGCCGTGAAAGCGTGTGAGCACCAGGGCCAGGCGTTGCTGATCGGGCAGCAGGTCGACCGCCGCGCGCACATGCGCTGCGACCTCGCCGCCCTCCATCTCGCTCGCGGCCTTCGGGCTGCGCGCGTCCTCGAAGGCCGGCACGCTGTCCTCGCCCGAGGGGTCGCCGAACACAGCCGTGAAGCTGTTGACGCGGCGGTTCTTCTCCGCGCGCAACCGCCGGATCTCGTTCAAGCAGGCGTTGACCGTGATGCTGTAGAGCCACGTCTTGACCTTCGCTTTCGGCTGGTAGGTCATCTTCGACCGGAACACCCGGAAGAAGACCTGCTGCGCCACGTCATCGACCCCCGCGGAGCGCGAGCCCAGATAGCGACGCACCAGCGACAAGACCAGCCCCTGGTACTTGTGGACGAGCACCTCGAAGGCGGACTCGTCCCCGTCTTGGAAGCGGCGCATGAGGATCTGATCGGCGTCAGGGGTCACTCGTACGTTGCTCCTGGGTACATGAACCCGACGGCGGGTCAGGGGTTGCGGGGCCAGCCTGGCAACTCCGTGACCACCGCAACTACCAGGGCTCTCTGGCCACCCTACCCGGACATCACGCCCAGACGAGACGCCCAAGAGATCAGCGCACGCGCCCCCAGCGGCTGGGCGGCCAGATCCGGATCCGGACGGGCCCGATCAGGGCCTTCGTGGGGATGTCACCGGCTTCCCGGTAGCGGCTGTCCTTGCTGTCGGTCGTGTTGTCGCCCATGACGAATACGGCGTCCTTCGCGATCAGGTGCGCATTGCGGCCGCGCTGGCCGGAACTCGGGACGCCCTGGGTGCCCAGGTGGGCATAGTGCAGGTCGCGGTCGAGCACGAGGCGCTCGAGGGCCGTGTCGGCGCCGCGGGCGGCGACGCGGAGGCCGAGGGCCGAGTCCGGCGCAGCCCGGGCCTGCGTGAAGGACCAGTCCGAGCAGCCGGCGCGCAACACGCCATCGACGTAGCTCAGCCGGAGGCGGAGATCGGCGCCGGACGGCGGCGTCGGGCGCTCCGCCAGGGTCTCCCGGCGGACGGAGCCGTCGGCGGCCGTCACCTCCTCGGACAGCGCGATGCCGGTGGCGTTCACCTCCAGCGTCCAGGCTGTGGTGGCCCCGTCCACGCTGCCGCCCGGACCGCGACGCACGGTGAGGCCGAGGGTGCCGGCTACACCCCGGCGGCCATGGAGGACGGCGTAGCCGTCGCGCATGACGAAGCTGTTGCCGAGGCCGCTCGGTGGGTGCGCCGGGAAGCCGCCGCGCTTCCACGCCAGGGCGCCCGAGCCGCCGTCGACCCAGCCCTCGGGCGCTCCCGCGCTGAAGTCCCACGCCCGGACGTGGCCGCGCATCACTTCGCGCACCTCGTCCGGTTTCACGAGCATCGTCCCGTCGATGTAGACGTCGCCGAACAGGATCGCGATCTCCTCGCCGGGCAAGCCGATCAGGCGCTTCACGTAGGTGATGCCGCCCCGCTCGAACGTGACGATCGACCAGCGCTCCGGCACGTTCCCCCGTCCCAAGAGCAAGACCGCGACCCGGTCCCCCACCTCCAGCGCAGGCACCATGCTCTTGGAGGGGATGCGGTAGACCTGCACGATGAAGAGCTTGAGGATGAAGAACACGAGGATGGCGCCGAAGATCCAAGGGCCCTCGTGCAAGAGCAGCCGGCGCGCGGTGTCGCTACCGCTCGCGACAAGCGCCACCGACGGTCGCCCACGGTCGGCGCGATGCACCAACTGCCGCGCCGAGCGCGCGTTGCCAAACCGATGCCCCGTCCCTTCCGCCTCGAGCTCGGCCAGATGCGCGCGGACATCATCCAGCACGCGCCCCCGGCTGCCGGGATCGCGCACACCGGACGCGACCTTGATGGCGACGGGATTCGGCTCGGGAGCGGGCATCGGATGCGCCCCGGAGGCAGCCCGCGGCGGCTCCGGCTGGTCTGCCCTGCGGTAGAGGGTCAAGCCGCGGGCACTGCGTCCGCCGGAGGCGATGGTGCCCGAGCGCAGCGCGCCGTGGAGCAGCGCATGCACCGCACCCTCGTGCAGTTGCAGGGCCCCGGGCAGCGCCTGCCGCAGCGCGGCAAGCAGGTCCAGAACGTCGGCCGGGCCCTCGCCCAGGCATCGCACGATGACCTGCTCCGCCTTGTCGTCACCCTGCCCACTCACGGTTCGCGCACCCTACCCCCGACTCGAGGCTAGAAGAACAGCAACAGGGCGAGCAGCAGCACCACCGCGATGAGGCCGAGAATCAAACGCGTGACCGGCGGCCCATCCCGCAAGCGGCCCTCGCCGTCGAACTCTCGCGCGAGGAACTCGTCGTAGTCGTCGTCGTCGAGATGCGTCGACGGATAGTCGTCGTCATCGAGGTCGCTCATGAGCGCGACCTGCCCAGGGCGCCGGCGAGCGCCTTGGCCGGAATGAAACGATGCCACACGGGGCGCTCCTGCAGCGAACGCGGATCGAGACCGCCGGGCCAGCGCGGCACCGTGGGTTGACGGCGCAAGCTCATGCCGATCGACGCCAGCGGGTGGTCGGCCTTGCGCGCGTTGCAGGGGACGCAGGCGGCGACGCAGTTGAGCCACGACGTCGCGCCGCCGCGCGAGCGCGGCTTGATGTGGTCGATCGTCAGATCCCCCATCCCCGGCGCGCGGCCGCAGTACATGCACTCGAAGCCGTCGCGTCGGTAGACGTTGCGCCGCGTGAACGAGACTGGCAACTTGGGGAACCCGTTGTAGTGCGTCAGGACGATCACGTCGGGGACCGGGAACTCGAACCCGATGGCGCGCAGGCGTCCGACATCGCCCGGGCCGCGCTCGATCCAAGCCTCCCAGTGCGCAACTTCGAACGTACCGGGATGGACCGCGCCGGCAACGCCGCGCGCCATGAGTACGACGGCGCGCCGCACCGTCGTGGTCGTGACAGGTAGCCACGACCGGTTCAGCACCAGCGTCTTGCGATCGAGCATCGCCCGATCCTACCGGTTCGTGAGGACCGGGGAAGAAGTGAGTTCCCTGGGCGGGACGTTCAGCGCGCGCGCTGCAGCTGCGTGAAGGCTCCGAGTACGGCCGCACGCGACGCCCAGCGGATCCACACGGCGAGCTGTACGAGCAGGAAGAGCGAGACGAGCGTGAACGCGTCGTCGCCGGTGGCCATCTGTGCGGCAAGGCCGACCGCGAGGAGCAGCAGGAACGCGGGCACGCCGATGGCGAGCGCCGACCCCCAGGCCCTGCGCCGCAGCGCGCGCCAGAGGCCTCGCCAGAAGGCCGCCAGCGCACTCCGCTTGCCGTAGACGATCAACTCGGCGCGAGCCAGGTCCGCGGCGATCCGGAACCACAGGAAGCAGATGACGAGCACCGCCTCGCGGATCCGATCGCCCCACCACCCAGAGCCTTCGGACGGCGACATGAACTCGCTCGACTTGATGCCGCCGCCCCACGCTTCGAGCACGATGCGTGCGACGACGTAGTAGGCGAGGCCGAACACGATGCCGACGCGCAGCATCCGACCGTAGCCTCGCGCACCGTGGGCGAAGAAGGCGCTGACCCGAACAGGGCTCTCCCGGCTCGCCGCCGTGCCCAGCAGGCCGCCGGCCGCGAGGGCGCCGAACAGCCACGCGATCACCACGATCCAGAAGTGCGTGAGCGTGAGGCTGTCGAACAGAGGCTTCTTCTCGCGCTTGATGTCGCGCCAGATGCCCGGATCCAACCCGGCCTCCCAGCCTTGGGCACGCTCGATCGCGTCGGGTGTCGCGCCGGACAGCACCGCAGCATGCGGATGTTCATCGAGCCGCTCGGACACACCCTGCCAGAAGGGCAGCACGACGGTGAGGCCCAACAGGAGTTGCACGAGGACGATCATGAACAGCACACGCCAGGAGGCGCGCATGTGGGCGAGGCCGGCCCGGACGAGGCCACGCTTCGCGCCGGCGGCCGCCGCGGGCGCGGGGCTCTCGACAGGGGGCAGCTCGGCAAGCGGCGTCGCCATGCCGGGATCGCTTCGGTCGACCATCAGAGTCCCCCGTAGAACGAGGTGCTCATCTCGACCCAGCCGAGGGCGCGGATGGCGAGTTGCAAGGACGCTCCCGCATTGGATCGGGTCGTGCGTCCGTCGTTGGTGCGGTTCGCATCCAGCGCATACGCGTAGTAGGGATCGACTTCGGCCGAAACGGCCTTCACCGGGCCACGGAAGCGCAGCTTGGCCCAGCGCGTCTGCTGCGGCCGCTGGGGCGTCACGCGACTGAGCGCCAAGCCGTGCGCCGGCAAGGTCTCTTCGCGGAGATCCCCACGCTTCACGCCGCCATCCCCCGTCGGCTCGACACGGAACTCGCGGAGCGAATCGTCCCGGTCCCAGAGGAAGTCACGCACGCTGCCGTCGGCGAAGCGCACGCGCACGTCCATGGGGATGCGCACGCCCGCATAGCGGCGGACAACGATGGTCGATTCGAACGTCTTGTCCTTCTTCTTGTCCTTGGCAGCGTCCTTCTTGCCCTTGGCAGCGTCCGCCTCGCCAGGCGGGACGAGTTCCGGCAGCGCGTTGGCCGTGACGCTCTCGATGCCGAAGTCGAAGTTCGTCGACTCCTCGAAGAGCTGGGTCAGCAGCCAGCGGATGTCGCCCTTGCCGTCGCGCTTGGCCACCTCAACGGCGACATCGTAGAAGTCCCTCGGCACAGGGTGCTTGAACCGGAAGCGCTCGCAGTAGGTGCGCATGATGCGGATCATCGTCGGCTCGCCGACGAAGCCTTCGATCGTGCGCAAGGACGCCGCGGTACGGCGGTAGCTGTTGTTGCCGTACGAGCCGCGGTCCATGTACTCCCAGGCGCGCCGCCCGTTGATCGGGTCGACGTGCGGACGGCGGGCGTTCGAGCTGCGCCCCCATTCCTTGGGGCTCGACGGTAGCGGCTCGATGTGCGTCAGCGGCGGGACTTCGCGCAGGAAGGAGAGCGGCGTCACCTCGCCGTACGAGCCCCAGAGGGAGATGCGTCCGGGTGGGTGGTTGACCCCGATCATGCCCGCGATGGACTTGACGATGGCCAGGTCGCCGAAGGGCACCTTGAGGGACTCGTCGAACACGGGCGTGACGAACGGGACCGCCCTGCGGGCCGTGGCGGCGATCCCCTTGAACTCGAACGGCGGTTCCCCGTAGTGCGGGAGACCGGCGTACCAAGTCGCGGCCGCGTAGCCCTCGTAGGCCTTCGCCTGGACCTTGCCACTGGCGAAGGTGTTCATGCCCTCGTCCATCCAGGCGTAGCGGAACTCATTGGTCCCGACCAGACCGTAGAAGTGCTGGTGGCCGAACTCGTGGATGAGCACACCCTCCGGGCTCTGCTGACGCGCGGCGCGAATGTAGCGCGTGCCGCCCGTGATGAGCGTCGGGTACTCCATGCCCCCGGCGTCCCGGCCGCGGTGATCGGGGTCGACCACCGTCAGCGTCGGGTAGGGGTACGGGCCGTACCAGAAGCCCATGTAGGCCAGCGCGTTGAACACCGCCTTGCGATGGCGCTCGAGCTGATTGGCGTGCTCGGGCTGCAGCAGGATGTAGACCGTGACCTCGGGCAGGTCGAGATCCGTGACCGGCACGCCGAGGATGCCGGCGACGCGCTCTTGCTCGGCGACCTGCTTCGGCGTGAGTGCCTCCTTCGTGAAGCGCTCCTCGTGCAGCTCGAAGTCCTCGCCACAGACCCACGCGAAGTCGTGCACGTGTTCGGCCTTGTGGCGGTAGGTGACCGTGCCATCCGCGTTCTTGCGGCCCTGGTCGTCGCGCGTGCCTCCACTGAGGTCCGAGCGCAGGCCGGTCGACCCGAGCTTGCCCTCGAAGCGCGCGGGGACGGTCAGCGACACGTCGTAGCTGCCGTAGTCGGCGTAGAACTCGCTGCTGCCGTGGAACTGATGGCAGTTCCAGCGCCAGGCGGTCTCGCCGTCGATCGTGTCCTCTTCCCAGACACCGGGCTTCGGATACCACTGCGCGACCATGAAGAACGCGCCGTTGCCGCCGAAGCCGGTGCGCGCGAACACCTTCGGCATGCGGCTTTGCCAGGCCAGCTCGAAGGTTGCGCTCCCACCCGCGGGAATCGGCGTCGAAAGCGGAATGCGGACCACTGTCTGATCGTCGACGTTGCCGTCGTCCTCGTGCACGAAGTCGAGCTTCTCGGGGTTGATCAGCTCCGCGCCGCCTTTGCGCTGGAACGAACCGAGCTTGATCCAGCCGGGGGCGGACGTGTCGAAGGTGTGCCCGCGGTGCTTGCCGCTGGACTCGCGCATGAAGGTCGAGCGCTCGTCCTTGAACGCGTTGAGGTAGAGATGCAGGCGCATCTCCTTGACCTCGACAGGGGACTCGTTCTTCCAGGTGAGCGTGCCTTTGCCGTCGATCAGGTACGTACGAGCGTCGAGGTTCGCCTCGATCTCGAAGCGCAGGGTCTCATCGCTCTTGCTGGGGAAGTCCGCCTGCGCGGGCGGTGCCGGCAGGAGCTGGGGCACGAAGTGGGCAGCCAGGGCGAGGGCGCCCCAGAGCAGGAGCAAGCCGCGTCGTCTCATGCCTCGTACGCCTCCTCGATGAGCTTGCCGAACCGTTCCACGATGACATGCCGGCGAGGTTTGAGCGTCTGCGTGAGCAGTCCGTTGGCGCTGTCGAGCATCTCCGGGAGCAGCGCGATACGCGTGATGCGCTCGAATCCCTTGAGCGCGGATGTGCGGACGCGCGCTTCCTTGCGGAGGAGCTCGCGAACATCCTCGCGCTCCGCCAGGGCCGCGGCGTCCATGTCACCGAGGCCCAGCGCCTTCGGCACCTCGATCGGATCCGGCAGCAACAGCGCGGCGAGGACCTTCTGGTCCTGGCCGACGACGATGGCCTGCTCGATCAAGGGCGAGGCGAGAAGCGCCTGCTCGACGTTGGTCGGCTCGATGTTCTCACCACCCTTGAGCACGATCGTCTCCTTGATGCGACCGCGGAAGCACAGGTCGCCGTACTCCGTCATCATGCCAAGATCGCCCGTATCGAACCAACCGTCAGCGTCGATCACGCCACGGGTCAGTTCCTCGTCCTTGTAGTAGCCCTGCATGATGTGCGGGCCGCGCGTGACGAACACGCCGATCTCGCCCGGCGGCAGCACGGCGCCTGTCTCGGCGTGGCGCACCTGCACCTCGACCTCAGGCACGACCGTGCCGATGGTCCCAAGGACGTTGCGTGTCTCGCGGCGCACCGACACGACGGGGCTCGTCTCGGTGAGACCGTAGCCGACGAGCACGGGAAGCTCGATCGTTCGGAAGAACCGGTCGATGTGCGCGGGCATGAGCCCGCCGCCGGAAATGGCGCCACGCAGGTTCTTGCCGACGAGCTTGCGCATCTTGCTGAAGACGATCTTGTGGCCGAGCCGGTCGACCGGCCACGCAAGCGCTGCCAGGACGAGGGCGCCCGCGCGCACGGCGCCGTCGACGACCAGCCCCAGGCCGCGCGGCTTGCGGACGCGGAAGTGCCACCCGCGCGCGCGGTCCCAGGCGCGCGTGCGCACGGTGGCGACCGCATACGCCGTCTTGAAGATGCCGCGCTTCAAGGGAGAGCCCTTCTCGAGCGCCTTCTGCACGCCCTGGAAGACGGTCTCCCAGATGCGCGGCACCGACGGCACGAAGGTCGGCTCGTAACGGGCCAGGTCTTCCTTGAAGTGGCGCCGGTCGGTGTAGACGAGCGCCGCCCCACTGCAGAGCGCGATGTACTCGACGGCGCGCTCGAAGATGTGCCACGGCGGCAGGACCGAGAGGAAGCTCTCAGCCGCGCCGATGTTGAAGACACCGGGGCAGACAGCGACCTGATGGCCGAGGTTGCTCTGGTTGAGCATCACGCCCTTCGGCCGGCCCGTGGTGCCGGATGTGTAGATGATCGTGGCCAGGTCATCGGGCCCGCAGCCCTCGGCGAGCGCAGCGAAGTCCGGCGTTGCGGCACCTGCGGCGAGCAGTTCGTCGACCGTGCGACCGGGCGCGTCCTTGGGGTCGAGGCTGATGACCTCCCCCATCGACGGGACGTCGCTGCGAATCGCCTCCAGTTGCTTGGCGTGGCGACCGCTGTGCGCGAAGACCAGCCCGACCTCCGCATGCTGGAAGATCGTGGCCAGCTCGTCCCCGGGCGTGTCCGTACCGCGCGGCACGGTGACGCCGCCCGCGAGCATGATCGCGAGATCGACGAGGATCCAGCGGCGTGAGTTGTCGGCGTAGATGCCGACGAGATCGCCCTTGCGAACACCGAGCTCCCGCAGGGCGTTCGAGAGCTTGGCCGCGTTCGCGAGGAGCTCGGCCAGCGTGACGCTGCCTTGGCGATCCACGAGGATCGGCAGCTCGGCGTGCTGCTCGAGGGCGCGGACGAAGTGGGCCGGTACGGTGCGCGGGGTGGAGCTCATCGGCCCAGAGCCTAATCGAAGAGGTCCGCGACCAAGGCACGCGCGACGCGGCGGCTCACGGAAGTGACGCCCAGCTTGCTGAGCCTAGGGGGCGGACTCGAGGATCTGCCGGTAGATGACGGTCGTCTGGTGCGGGAGGAGGGTCGTCCACTTCACGAGCCCGGCGACGGGCGCCTCATGCGCGAGGAAGGTGGTCCAGCGGCCGCCGAGCTGGCCGTAGCGCTGGAACTCGACCCGGTAGACGGGCATCTCGCGCTCGCCCCACTTCATCCAGCGGGGTCGGATGGAGTCGACGCGGACCTTGGTGCTCGCCGGCATGCCGAAGCGGTTGAGTCCGTAGAGCACTTCCTGCGTGCTGCGCGCGCTGCAGGTCTCCTTGCCGCGGTGGGCGTCGTGGATGCTGCAAGCGAGATACGGGGCCGCGGTGCGCAGGTTGCGTTCTCCGCCGATCCGCTCAGGGCCCTTCCGCGGACGCAGGACGAGGCCGGACTCCATCACCACGGAGCACGACTTGCTCGTGGGCCGGCTGAGATCGAAGAAGAGCGCGCGCTCGCCGGGGCGGGCGTCGAGCATCGGGTTCTCGAAATGGAAGGCCAGGGGCTCGGGACGATCCTGCTGCGGGAGCAGGACGAAGCGCACGTAGCCCAGCGCGAGGGCCATGATGCCGAGCGCGATGACGGTGAACCGCTCGCGCAACCTCGCCGCAGGAAGATTGGTGCCGGGGAGGCCCGCGTCGGGCCCGTTCGAAGCAGGCCCATCCGAAGAGGGTCGGGTCGCTTCAGCGCTCATCGCGTCCCCCGTGCCGGCACCGTGCCGCTCTTGAACTCCCAGGTCTCGCCGCCGCGCTTCCACTTGAGCAGGCCGTAGACCGGCACCTTCTCGCTCAACCATGCGACGACGGTATCCGACCCCTCGGGCAACGCGGGGTCGATCAAGTCGACGCGCCAGCACTCGTGCTCGGCCCGATTGACGGTGATGCGGTCGGGCTTGATCGTGCGGATGATCCAGAGGCGGTCGAGGGCGTCAGGCACCTCGGGCGCCATCAGCGGGAACCAGCCGTGGTCGGTCAGCTTGTGCTGGTAGGAGACGGCCGAAGCGGGCCCCTTGTAGATCTCGCCCTGGGCATCGCGCAGCACGCGACGGATGAGCTTGAACGGCTCGGCGTACGGCGGGAGTCGGGGGCTCTGCTTGAGCTCGAAGTCGATGAGCCGGCGCGACGTCCGCTCCTGGTAGGTCGCGGCCTCGCCGGCCTCCGCGTCGGAGAGGAGGCCGCCCACATAGAAGAGCGGCCCGGTGCGATGGACGAAGCCTGGCCGCTTGTCCATATAGAGGACGATCATCACGGCCAGGCCGACGACGGCAGCGGCAAGAAACAGGATCAGCGCGCGCATCGGTCCTCCGGCCGGGCCCCATCGCCTCGGACGAGCAGGATTCTACGCGTGCGGGGCGCCGGGCCGGGCGAAACCTCCTGAGCCGGACGGCCGTCGGTACACTCGTCGGCTTGCACCCGGCATCCCGCATGCCCGTATCCCGCATGATCGCGGCGCCGACCAGAAGGAGACCTAGCAATGGCCAACCTGACCGCCTTCACGGACGAGAACTTCGACACCGAGGTCGCGCAGAGCGACACGCCGGTCCTGGTGGACTTCGGGGCGGAGTGGTGTGGTCCTTGCCGTGCGCTTGCCCCGATCGTCGAGGATCTCGCCTCGGAGTACGAGGGCCGCCTCAAGGTCGGCACCGTCGACATCGACAAGGCCCAGGAGGTGGCGAAGAACTTCGGCATCATGTCTGTGCCCACGATCATCTTCTTCAAGGGTGGCGAGGTCGTCGACAAGATCACCGGCTTGCAGGCCAAGGCGAACCTGAAGAAGCGCATCGACGCGGTCTTGGCGTAGAAGGGCCTGGCCTAGGTCCGACAGGCGCGTACGCGCCACACCCAAGCGACTCATCGACCTGGCGGGACCATCCCGCCGGGTCGTTCTCGTTTTGCCCTGGGGCCGGGGGCTCGCTGTCACGGGTGGGTAAAGCATCCGAATGCGGGGCGACGTCTGGTTGCCGTAGGGGCGGCCCTTGTGGCCGCCCGAGCGCGTCCTGCCACGTCGGGACTTACCAGGTAGGGGCGGCCCTTGTGGCCGCCCGCCTCCACGGTGAACTGCACGCGGTGGCGGTTGCGTATCGGACGCGATCGGCGTGGATTGGGGCGCCTCTTGGCGTGAGACGGAAGGCGACCACGAGGGCCGGGACAACCTCCGGTTGCTGAAGGGGCGGCCATTGTGGCCGCCCGCCACCGGGGTGAACTGAACGCGGTCGCGGTTGCGCATCGGACGCGATCGGCGCGGATTGGGGTGCCTTGTTGCGTGGGGCGCCTTGTGGTGCAAGTGGGGAGGGCGACCACAAGGGTCGCCCCTACCCGTAAGGGCACGGGGGGTAGGGCCGCGCGCGTTGACGAGGACCATGCCGCGAGGTGCGTAGGGCTGCCGGGCGACCACAAGGGTCGCCCCTACGGCATCCCCACGCCGGCGTGAGTTCCGCCACGCAGCCCCGCACCCATCAGACCGCTTCGATCGGTGCGTGAAGACGCCGAACGCCGGCTCCTTCTGGACGTCGCGACGGAACTCTCGCCGGCGCACCATCCATCGCTCGAGCAGCCCATCCGGTCACAACCCCCCTAAATAGGGATTGATCGAAGCAAAGACCCCCATATCTTGGGGTCTGTCGGTTGCCCGCCCTACGATCCCCCCGCCTCAGGGAGGGACGAGGCGCGAGTTGGAGAAGGCCCGGACGACGAAGTCGTCCTGAGAGGGTCTTCGCAAGGAGAGGGTCCACGCATGCTGCCCACGAACTTGACACCCCTCGAGGTGTTCGACGCCGGCATCCATAGCGAAACGCTTGCGTACAAGATGTACGACAAGCTCAGCAAGCGCATCGAGGTGCCCACCCTGCAGGCACGCCTCGCGCAGCTGAAGAAGGACGAGAAGGATCACCGCAAGACCCTTCGCGCCCATCGCAAGGAGCTCTTCGGATCCGAAGAGGCGGCCATGACCGAGGCGGACACGGGCGAGATCTTTGGGGTGGTCGACGTCGCCGCGGTCCAGGACAAGGAGTCGCTGATCCAGACCCTCTACGCGGCCATCCGCTTCGAGGAGTTCAGCGCCTACTTCTACGACAAGCAGCGCCACAAGATCCCGAACCGGGAAGCACGCATCTTCTTCGAGGTGCTGTCCAGCGAGGGCAAGTTCCACGCCGACATCCTGAAGCGGCAGATCGAGAGCGTGCGTCCCATGCGCCTCGAGATGGACGAGCGCGGCCGAGCCATCGAGGTTCTTACGTAGGGGCAGCCAACCGCCGTCGCGCTCCGCGCACGGCTCAGGCCGCACCTACAGGCTACTTCTACAAGCTACTTGCCGAGGTCGATCGTCGCCGTGGCGGCATTCGGCACTGCGACCTCGACGATCGCGTAGCTGTTCTTGCCTTCCGGAAGGTAGACCGAGTACGTGCCCGGCAGCAGGCGCGCCTCGTAGCGGCCGTCCTCCGCGATCTCGACGTTCTGCCAGTGGCTCCCGTTCCTGCCGGAGATCCAGAAGCTGCGCTGGTCCGGGCCCGGCGGCTCGCCCTCGACCAGCACCCGACCGGAGACCTGCGTGCGCTGCGGGATGCGCAGCGTGATGGTGACGACGCCCCCGTCGGTCACCCCGTGCTCCTCCCCGCGCTGGCGCAGCTCATCGTAGGCCTTCTCCTTCTCGTCGGCGGTGCTGCTATTCCGGAGGAAGCGGCCGTAGGCGCCGGCATCCAGCATCGAGAGCCAGCGCGCTAGACAGCGCCCGACAGGCAGTCCGCCCACCTCGAAGCGACCCTCGTCATCCACCCGCTCCGTCCGTAGCGTGCCGTCGCGGTAGAGGATGTAGATCGTCTCGCCCTTCGCGGGCCGCGCGTTCTCGTCCAGGAGGCGGCCCTTCACCGTGCCTGACGGCGGCAGGCGGAACTCGATGCCCTCCGCATCGCCGGTGCGCAGGTCCACACCCCGCACGACGGCAGGCAGTGCGTTCGGGTAGGAGGCGATCACGTCGTACCGGCCGGGGCTCTGGGGCGGCAGCTCGAAACGGCCAGCGCCGCCCGCCACCGCATCGGGCTCGCGGTCGTTGATGTAGCCCGTGAGCTTGATGCCCTCCCGACCCTCCTCCACGCCCCCGTGGATCACGAAGAGCCGGGCCCCCTTCACCGACTCGCCGTTGGCGCGCTGGACCGTTCCGCGCGCGACGTGGCCCGCAGCGAGCTCGATGGTGATCGTCGTGGTGTCTTTGGCGGTGACGACGACGTCCGGCATCTTGGCCGTCGGGAACCCGTCCGCCGTGACGTTGACCGTGTAGGTACCCGGCGCGACGCGCCCAAACTGGAACGCGCCGTCCTCCGCCACGAAGGGCGTCGCGCCCAGCCCGCGCTTCACCTGGTTCGACACGAAGCGCTGCATCCAGTCCTTGGGCGGCTCCTTCGCGTCGAGCTGGATGCTGAACCGCGGCACCGGTGCCCCCCCATCAGCCTGCTTGATGACGCCCTTCAAGACGCCCGGCACGGGGAAGACGACCTTGATGTCGTCACGCCCCACGCCCACACCCTGCTCCATGTGCACGGGCAGGCCCTGCACCAGGACGCCGAGGCTCGTCGATACCTTCTTCGGCAGCCACTCGATGCGAAAGGCGCCGTCCGCTCCCGTCTCGACAGCCCGGACCGTCCCCTGCATCTCACCAGCCGCAAAGACACGCGCGCCGACGACAGGCGTACCGTCGGACCAGTGCACGGTGCCCGCCACGTAGCCGTCTTCCGGCAGCGTGACGTCACCCACGTCCTTCACCTGGCCGTCTTCGAGGCTCACGCTGCGGAGGATCTCCGCAGCCCCGGACGTCGCGTTGACGAAGACCGTGGTGGGCGTCGCCTCGAGGTTCTCGAGGACGAAGGTGCCGTCCTCGTTGGTGGAGGTTTCGTGCTCGATCGCCGGAGCCAGGTCGGGATCCGCCAGCACGACCCCCAGCGCGTTCGTCACGCGCCACGACGCGGCCACCTGCGCACCGGCCACGGGGCGCTTCTCGTGATCCACGACGCGCCCCTTGATCGTCGCACCCTTGCCGAGCTCCAGGTCGCCGATGTCCTTCGTCTCCCGACCGCGGAGATCGAGGTCTTCGCTCGATGTGGGAGCAAGGCCCAGGCTGCGACCCTCAGCGCGAACGACGTAGCCCTTCGAGGGGGTCACGTCGAGGAACGCGAAGCGCCCATCGGGCCCGGTCTCCGCTTCCAGCACGTCGAAGCGCCCGTTGACCTCGGCCCGCAGATAGCTGATCAGCGAGTCGTAGCGGGCCATCGTCACGGTGACGCCGCGCATGGGCACGCGACCGTCCTTGCGCACGACGCGACCGCGCACGACGGCGCCGCCCTTCGTCGTGCCGCGCACCTCCGCCGGGACGGTCGGCACGAGGGGCGTTGCCGTGTCGGCCTCCGCCGCCTTGGCCTCGCCCTTCGTGCCGAGCCCCCTGAGCGTGGCCGCTCTCCCGTCCTCGCTCTCGGTCCCCATGAGATCGGGATCGGTCGCGGACGCATCGCTGCCTGTGCTACCCAGGATGCCAAACGGCAGGATGCCGGCGGCGTCCAGCGCCAGCCCCACGATCGCGAGGCCGAGAATCGTGAAGATGATGGTGCGGCTCATGGCGTCCTCCCCCGAGAGCGAACGCGCATCCTAGCGCTACCTGCGGGGCGTGGGTCAGGCGGTCAGGCGCAACTCCAGCCGCCGCGCTAGCAGCGAGAGCGGGAAGCAGATGAGGAAATAGGCGGCCGCGAGCGGGAGCAGGGCCTCGTAGTCCTTGTAGCTGCTGGACCGTAGCAGGCTGGAGGAACGGGCGAGCTCGACCACGCCCGGGATGAGCATGAGCAGCGAGGAGTCCTTCACCAGACTGACGAACTGGCCGGCGAGCGGAGGCGTCATGCGGCGCATGGCCTGGGGAAAGACCACGTAGCGGTAGACCTGGCCCTGGGTCATGCCCTGGGCCAACGCGGCCTCGGTCTGACCGCGATCGATCGACTCCACGGCCGCTCGCACGATCTCGGTGATGTACGCCCCCGTGAAGACGGACAGCGTCACGATCCCGACGACGTAGGGCTCCCGCACGAACTGCGCGATGCTGACGGGGGCCCCAGCACCGGTCAGGATGTTGGCGGCGATCGGGGCGAGGCAGAAGTAGGCGAGGATCACCTGCACGAGCAAGGGCGTGCCGCGCACGAGCTCGACGTAGATGGTCGCGAGCTGCTTCCAGATCAGGTTGCGCGAGAGCCGACCCAAGCCGCCCAGCAGGCCGAAGGCGAGGGCGCCGACGATGCTCACGCCCGACAACCAGAAGGTCGTCCACATCGCGTCCAAGAACGTCGAGACGCGCTCGCCCCGCCAGACATGGCCCCAAGCCCAGCGGTAGTTGGGCAGGACGAAGAGCACGACGGCCATGAGGCCGGCAAAGCCGACGGTGACCGCCGCGCGTATCCAGAACTCGCGACTAGCGGACGTCCTCGAGGCCGTACTTCTCATAGAGCTCCTGCAGGCGCCCGTCGAGGCGCAGCGTCCGAAGGACGAGGTTGAGCCACGCGACGCTCTCGGGGTCGCCCTTGCGGCACGCGATCGCATACGGCTCCCGGCTCACGGGCGTCGCGATGACGAACGTCGAGTCGGAGTTGTTCTTGTGGTGCTTGCGAATGGACCAGAGGTCGTAGAGGAACGCGTCCGCGCGGCCCTGGACGACTTCGCTGGCTGCGTCATTCTCGAGCTCCGTCGTGACGATCTTCGCCTTGGGGCAGTGCTTCTTCGCGGCTGTGTGGCCCGTCGTGCCCTCCTTCACGGCGACGACGCGTCCCGCCTGGTTCAGGTCGGCGATGCTCTTGATGCCGGCGCCCTTCTGTTTCGACACCAGCAGGCACGTGATCGTGTGGAAGTAGGGATCGCTGTAGGAGACCGACAGCGCGCGCTCGGGCGTCGCTGTCATGCCGCTCATGATCAGGTCGGCCTGGCCACCGACCAGCGTCGAGATGATGCTCGCCCAGGCCACCGGGAGGAACTCGACGTCGACCCCGAGCTCCTTGCCGATCATGCGCGCGAGGTCGATGTCGAAACCGACCAGCTCATCCTGCTCGTTCTTCCACTCGAAGGGCCGGAACGTGGGCTCGGTCGCAATCACGAGCTTGCCGCGCTCGCTCGCCTTGCGGATGACGGCGTTCTCCCAGAGATCGGTCGCCTCCATCCCGCGACCGCCGCAGGCCGAGACCAGGACGGCCAGCCACGCGAGGAGGCACGCCCTCATGCGTCGAGTCCGATGATCGCCTCGATCTCCTCCGGCTCCTTGGGCGCGGCGGCCGAGAGCACCTCGCAGCCGTCGGCGGTCACGAGGATGTCGTCCTCGATGCGCACGCCGATGCCGACGTAGTCCTTCGGTGAGGCCTCTTCTTCCGGGTGGAAGTAGATGCCCGGCTCGATGGTGAAGACCATGCCCGGCTCGAGCTTGCGACTGCTCGCACCGTCGTCCGCGTAGGCGCCGACGTCGTGCACGTCGATGCCGAGCCAGTGCCCGGTGCCGTGCATGAAGAACTTCCGGAAGGTCTTCTCCTCGATGGCCTTCTCGACGGGGCCTTCGAGGATGCCCATGTCGATCAAGCCCTCGGTGATGACCTGCACCGTCGTCTTGTGGATCTCGGTGTAGTCGAGGCCGGGACGGACGAGACTGATCGCTTCCATCTGCGCGTTCAGCACGAGGTCGTAGATCATCCGCTGGTGCCCAGAGAAGGTGCCGCCCACGGGCCACGTGCGCGTGATGTCACCCGTGTACCAGTTCACTTCCGCGCCGGCGTCCACGAGGACGATCTCGCCGTCCTGGCACGTAGCGCGGTTGTCGATGTAGTGCAGCACGCAGGCGTTCGCGCCGGTGCCGACGATGCTCGGGTAGCCCGGCGAGCGCGCGCCATGCTTCTGGAAGTAGAACTCGATCTCGGCCTGCAGCTCGAACTCGGTGATGCCCGGCTTCGTCATGCGCATGCCGCGCACGTGCCCCTCGGCCGAGACGCGGCACGCCTCACGCATGGCCTCGATCTCGGCCTGCGACTTGATCAACCGCATCTCGTGCAGCGCATCGCGCGGCTCGATGATCGAAAGCGGCGAGCGCGTACGGCCGCGCCCCGCTCGTTGGGCCTTGCGGTAGGCGCGGATGACCGACGCGTCGAGCGCCTCATCGATGCCGAGCGCGTAGTGCACCTCGGACCTGCCGGCGAGGAGCTTGGGCAACTCTTCATCGAGGGCGCTGATCGGGAAGGCCTTGTCGGCGCCGAGCGCCTCCTGGGCGCGGTCCACGCCCACGCGCGGGCCGTCCCAGATCTCGATCGAGAGGTCCCGCTCGCGCAGGAAGAGCACGAAGGGATGCGTCTCGTGGCCGGGGAGCAGCACGACGAGCGCCTCGGGCTCCTCGAAGCCTGTCAGGTACCAGAGGTCGGAGTTCGGCCGGTAGGCGTAGTTCGTGTCGTTGCTGCGGTTGCGCACCGGGTTGGCGCCGAAGATCGCGGCACCGGTCTCACCGACGCGCTTCATCATCCGGGCGCGACGGGTGGCGTGCAGATCGCCCCCCGTCTCGCGCCGGGAGGTCTCGGTGCCGGAAGCCTGTGCGGCGAGCGTCTCGTCCGCTGCTGCTTGGGCGTCGTCCATCATGCGTCGCTCTCCGCGGCCTCGGCCGCCTCGTCCTCTTCCGCCACCCCGTCTTCCTCGGCGACACAGTCGCGGATGGTGCGGAGCACCTCGTCCTCGACACCGTGCGCGCCGATCCAAGGCGCCTCGCGGAACGGGATGTCCATCTCCTCGGCCATCTTGCGTACCTCGGCACGCAGGTCCGGCTCCATGCGGTGATGGATGAGGATGGCGCTGCTCTCCTGGGCACCCTCCTCGATCTCCTCGAGCGTCTTCTTCGGCGGACGCGAACCCGTGAAGATCCACGAACCCTCGAAGCCGAGGTCCTTCGCGACCGACGTGAAGCGGGCGAGGTGCGGACGGCGCCCCTCGTCGCCACCGACGAGCAGGATCAGCGGCTCTTCCTCGAACTCGGCCAGCGTCGCCTTGCAGGCGTCGGTGGAGGGCGATCCCACGTCGATGCCCGCGTCCTTGGCAGCGCCCAGCGCGTCCTTCAGCAGCGACTTGACCGCGGCCTTGTCCCGCTGGCCGGCCTCTTGGAGCATGGAGACGGCGCACTGGATGTGGCCGGGCTCGCCGGACTCGAGGCAGGCGGTCGCACACGCGATGCACTGCTCGACGAACTGCTCGTCGCGATCCTCCATCACCTCGTAGAGGTCGACGAGCTCGCGAACGTAGGAGTGATCGTCCAGCATCGCGGCGAGCGGCCCGGCTTGGTCGAGCAACAGCGCCTCGAGGCGATCGTAGGTCTCGCGCTGGTAGAGCTTCGCGCGGAAGCGTTCGTAGGTGCGCAGCGCTTCCTCGCGCTCGTTCAGCCCCACGAGGGCCGCGAGCCGCATGCGGTAGGCACCAAACCAGGTGTCGAAGTCGGGGCGGCTACGGAACGCCTTGTCGACGTGGCCAAGCGCCTTGTGCGGGTCGTCGGCGAACACAGCCTCGGCGGCCTCGAGGTGGTCCGCAGCCGTCATGGCCGCCGGCTTCTCGTCGCGACGCCCACGGCGACCACGACTCCGGTCGCCGCCGCGATCGGCATCGCGGCCACCACGGCCGCCGCCACGACGCCCAGGCAGGCGCGCATCCGGCACGGCTTCGAGCAGCGCGTCGAACACGATCTCCTTGAGCTCGACGTCGAGGTTGGAGGGACCGGCGTCGCGTGTGATGTAGCCCTGCGCTTCCTCGAGCTCGTCGCCTTCGACGCCCAGCTCGAGCATGCAGTGACCGAGGAAGAAGCGCGAGCGGGCGTGCACGATGCGCGCCTTGGCGCGGTTCTCCCGCATGAGCGTGTCGGCTTCACGGAAGCAACGCGCCGCCTTCTCGAACTCCTCGGCCTCGTAGTACAGCATCGCGAGCGTGTAGATCGCGTTGTACGAGCGGCCCTCGCCGCCCTCGACCTCACCGACGAGGATCTCACGCGCCGCCTCGCGGTCCGCGCGGTCGGCATTCGGAAGCAGATCGAGCGTGCCGCGCACGCCGAGCGTCGCGAGCGCGAGGTCTCCGACCAACACGCTGCGGTAGGGGTCGTCCTCGGGCAGGTGCTCGAGCGCACGGCCGTAGCACGCCGCCGCTTCTTCCCAGCGCTCGCCCAGCTGATGGACGCGGCCCATCTTGCGGTCGACCTTCGCGCCGGCGCGAGGTTCGAGGCCGGCGTTCACCGCAAACGCGGCGGCGCGGTCGAGACGCGCGAGCGCCTCGTCCTCGTTGCGCTCGCCCCGCTCGTAGCGGTCGGCGCGGCGCAGCGCTTCCTCGAGCAGGAACTCGGCGTCACGCCGGCTCCCCTCGTCGTCGTTCGCCGCGAGGTGCCGCTGGTAGTATTCGAAGACGCGCTGATCCTCGCCGTCGCGGAGCAGCAGACGCCCGACGGCGCGCAGGGCGATGCGTCCCTCGGGATGGTCGAGGCCGTCCTCGAACTGCGGTGCGGCGATGAGGGCGTGCAGGCGCTCGCGCTCACCACGACGTGCGGCGGCGTCCAGCGCACCGAGATGGTGCCAGCGCTCCGCCTCGCCTTCCGATGCCGGGAGGTCGTCGGCGATGTCGGCGATCAGCTCCGCGGCAGCGCCGACGTGGAAATGACTCTCGACGCGGTCGGGCGCGAGCTCCAGGAGGTCCTGCACGGTCTTGAGCGCGCGGCTGACCTCGTTCTTGCCGCCCTTGGCGGCGTCCAGGAGGGACTTGTTGACGATGCGATCGATCTCGTTCTTCCAAGGCATGGAAGCTGTTCTCCGATGTGGGCCGGCGTGAACGCCGGGGGGGAGGCTCTCCGTAGGGAGGGCTGTTTCTTTGGCGAATCGAGGAAACGCGGACACTGCGCACAGCAGGCCGCGGCCGGAGCGTGCCCCCGCGATTCGTCACGTCGGGGGCGCCCGGTGCGGCGAGATCCTACCGGAACGGCGGCCGTTTCGGCTACCCGACGATGAGACGTGCTGTCTCCTGGCCTCCGGCGTGGGCCGTCAGGACCTCGGCGAGACCGTCGAGAAGCGCCTCGACGCCCACATCGTCCATGGTTCGCGGGAGGTAGAAGACCGCCAGCGCCGCCAGCGTCCGTGGCCCGACCCGGGCGCGATCTGCATCCCCCAGCGGGCTGCCGAAGGCCCCCGTCGCGTCCGCCAGGAGGGGTCGACCCTCCAGGGCGACGGCGCGTCCGTCCTGGGCGGCGTAGCTCTCGCCCGGACCCCCCGTGCGGACCACCAGTTGGTCGCCCAGCGCTCCGGCGTCGTAGAGGGCCAGGGAGGCGCGCGTCCGCAAGGCGTAGAGGGCGGCCGATCCGGCCAGCGCGTCCGCCGGATCGAGTTCCTGGCCGGCCAGGACCTGGCCCACGAGCGCCTCGCTCGGCGGGACGAACTGCTCACGATCCAGACCGGCTTCGCGGTAGAGGTCCCGGCCGATCGCGATGCCGGGGATCTGGCCGAGGTCGGCCGCGTGGCCCCACATCGAACGCAGCCCCCCTACGGCTCGCTCCAGCTCACCGGCCAGCTCCGGGCCGACGTCGGCTGCAGCCAGGTCTTGCATGAGGAGGCAGCCGAGGCGCAATCGACCGTGGAGCGAGGCATCGAGCAGCACGGCATTCGGCGCCGACAGATCGATGCCGCGCGGCGGGCCGCCTGGTTCCTCGGGCAGCAACACCCGCACGGCTTCGGCCGCCGCGAGATCGCGCAGGCTCCTGCGGTCGAAGCGATCGGCGGTGCCGATTGTCTCGAGCAACTCGGTGACCAGCATGTCGTCGAGCGGTACCGGGCCGGCATGCCAGACGCCGGCGTCGATGATGACGCCACGCCCGGCGGGCAGGAGGAACGCCGCGGGCTCCTTGGCTGGCTTGTTGGACGACTCCTCGCCGGGGCGGAGCACGACGATCCACGACGGCGCGGGGCCGGAGGGGATGTAGGCCCGTCGCGCCTCGGGGTAGCGCTGGAGGTGGGCGACGCGGCGCGGGCCGCGCTTGCGACGGTCCACGGCCACGAGCACGCGGCCGCGCTTGCCCAGGTAGGCGCGCTCGCCCACGTCGAGCAGGCAGCCGTAGGGCTGGAACGACTCCACGCTCGCGGGCTGCGCCGCGAGGGCGAGGTCGCCGGTGGATACGGTGGGCCGCATGGGCCCAGGTTATGGGCGACGGCACCCGTCGGCCATAACCGTAGGGGCGGGGCTTGTCCCCGCCCGAGCGCTTGCTGCCACGTCGGGACCTACCAAGTAGGGGCGGGCCTTGTGCCCGCCCTTCTTCGTCGGCACCTCGTGCCATCGCATGAGGGCGACCACAAGGGTCGCCCCTACACGCCGCTGGCAGTGCGAACTCAGCTCAGAAGGGACCGGCGGAGCCAGCACGCGAGCTGGCGAGCGTGCACTGGCGCACCTACGCCCGATGGGCCCTACGCGACGGAACGTCGCGTGGGACGCCCCTACCCGCGACGCCGCGGCGGCGGCGTCGCTACCGCCTACGGCGCTTCACACTGGCCCACGGCGGGACGCCGGGCGGGCGATCGGCCTTCTTCGCCTCAGGCTTCTTCGCCTCGGGCTTGGCCAGCTCGAACCCCGGGAAGGAGTTCTGCTTGATCTCCTTGTTGATCAGCTTCTCGATCGCCGTGAGCAACAGGCCATCGTCCTGCGTCACGAAGGAGACCGCGGCCCCCTTCTTGCCCATGCGGGCCGTACGGCCGACACGGTGGACGTAGTCCTCGGCGGACTGCGGCAGGTCGTAG
Organism: Planctomycetota bacterium; assembly: GCA_029259775.1. GTDB lineage: Bacteria > Planctomycetota > PLA2 > PLA2 > JAEUHO01 > JAHEIK01. The sequence continues at coordinate 61,532 of JAJDEN010000027.1, forward strand.
TTCACGACATGCGTGATGTCGTCGATATCGAGGCCGCGGGAGGCGACGTCCGTGGCGATCAGGAGCGGGAACTTGCCGTCCTTGAACGCCTGCAGGATGCGCTCGCGCTGCTTCTGGGGCAGCCCGCTGTGGATCAACTCGGCGCCGACGCCCCGCTGCTGCAGCTGGTACGTCAGGCGGTCGACGCTGAAGCGCGTCCGGACGAACACGAGGCCCTTCTGCGGGTCGAGCTCCTTGATCACGGCCATGAGCAGGTCCTGCTTGCGCCGTCCGTCCACGAAGTAGAACTGCTGGTCGATGGCCTCGACCGTCAGCGTGTTCGTCTCGATGATCACGCGCTCGTGCTCACCGACATGCTTCGCGATGAGGCGCTCCACATCGTCGTTGAGCGTCGCGGAGGTGAGCAGGGTCTGCCGGCGGTTCTTGGACGCGGCCAGTAGCTTGTCTACGTCATCGCGGAAGCCCAGGTCGTACATGCGGTCGACCTCGTCCAGCACGATCGCATCGAGCTCTTCGAGCTTGAGCGCGCGCCTACTGATCAGGTCGAGCAGGCGTCCGGGCGTGCCGATGACGATGGCCGCGTTCTTGAGCGCCCGGATCTGCGAGTCGAGCGGCGTGCCGCCGTAGCAACACACCGTGCGCACGGGCACGAAGCGCGTCAGCTTCACGGCCTCGGTCGCGATCTGGATCGCGAGCTCACGCGTCGGTGCGACGGCGAGGATGCGGACGGGGCCGCGCGGCTCGCCAGCGCCGTCGGGCGTGGCGTCCTCGACCTCGTCCATGAGAGCGAGCAGCGGCACGAGGAACGCGGCCGTCTTGCCTGTGCCCGTCTGGGCACGGCCCATGACGTTCTTCTCGTCGAGCACGACGGGAATCATCGCGTCCTGGATCGGCGAGGGCTTGATGTAGCCGGCGGCCGCGATGGCCGCCGTCAGGTTGGGCGCGAGTTCGAACTTCTCGAACTCGGTCGTGGGCAGGCCGGCGGGCACGGGCTCGCCGCGACCGTCCGACTTGGGGCCGCCGCTGCCGCCACCAAGGCTGGGGCCGCCGCCACCGGAGCGGCCACCGCCGCCACCGCCTGAGCGGCCGCGGCCGCCCGATTGCTTTCGCGGGCCACGGGGGCCGCGCGTGCTTCTGTGGGGGTGTCCCCCGTGAGGTCCGTCTGACATGGAGAGAAATGTTACCTGACCCGCGCTGGGTTCTTCGCTCTGGCGCCACCGGCGGCCAGACACGGCGACGATGGTATAAGGTCCGCCGCGATTCGACAGGTTCCGCCGCGCGGAGAGGTGGCAGAGTGGTCGAATGCACAGGCTTGCTAAGCCTGCGTACCCGTCAGGGTACCCGGGGTTCGAATCCCCGCCTCTCCGCCATTTTCCCCGCCGTGCGGCGGTCGCCATGCGAGTCCCGGCCGGAGACTTGGCCCATGAAGCTGGCGTACTGGGTCCTCTGTGCCTCGATCGCGGCGGTCGCCTGCGCGACGTCGGTGGCCGACGAGAAGGCGTCCAAGGAACTGGCACGCCATGGTCTGCGCGCCGGGCCGAGCCCGGATCTACCGGGCCTCCTGCCCGCCACGGTGCCCGGCCCGTCGTCGGCCCATGTGCATCTCCTGCGGGGGTCTTTGAGGGCCCTGCCGGCCGGGGACGATTCCCAGATTGCACCTGTCTCGCCCATCTACTTCCCGCAATGGGCGCCCACGCCCAAGGACGTCTTCGATAGCATCACGCAGGCGGGCACGCGTTACTTCGTCGTGATCCGGGCCATCGACGCAGGCAGCGGCTGGGTACGCGAGGGTGCGCCGGGCTACGGGCCCCTCGCCCGCGGTCTCGCCGGCAAGATCTCCGGGTATGAGACGTGGACGGTCGAGTTCGCGTTCATCGGCAACGAACGCAAGGCCGCGACCCTGGTCACACCGGCGGCCCAGGCACAGGCGCGTCGACGCAACGTGAGCAGCCGGAAGGCGAGCGGTGCCGAGTGGACGCTTCGCCGATCCACCGAGAACGCCTACTTCGATGCGTTGAAGCGCGAAGGGCTCCCCGCCGAGCTCACGGGCCGCCTCGACCTTCGAAAGCTGTTGGGCGTTGCGCGCTCCATGCGGATGCGTGTGTTCGCTGGTGCACGGGCTGACGAGGCCTGGGCCAAGGTCATTCACGTACTGGAGCCCGCACGACGGCTCCTCCTCGCGGACACACCGCGCGATGTTCGCGCCCGCGTGATGCAAGACCTCGCCTCCGCGCTGGGCGCCACAGGCGAAACGAGCAGGCAGTTGGCCCTCCTCTCCGAGCATGCGCGCGCCGACCCGCAGAGCAGCTCCGCATGGATCGGCTTGGCGCGTTTCTACCTGCACGTCCTCGCTCTCCCCGAGCACGCCCTCGCGTTCGCACAGAAGGCGCATGCCCTGGCACCGACGTCAACGTCCTGCATCACGCTGGCCGCCGCGTTGTCCCGCCTCGGACGCGATGACGAGGCGATGCGCGCGCTGCGCCCCTACGTCGCACACATGAGCGAGCGCATTCGTACGGCGGAGGCCCACCTCCGGTTGGGGGCTCTTGACAAGGCATCCGAACTCGCAGAGGGGGCCCTCAAGCTCAACCGGAGGATGGGTCGCGCGCTCAACCTCAGGGGCTGCGTGGCCTACGCACGCGGCAGCCTGGATCGGGCACGCGCGGCGTTCGAGGAGGCAGCGGCGGCCGACTGGGCGATGGACGCGCGCGGGATGGCGGCCTACAACCTCGGGCTCACGTGCCTTCGCCTGCAGCAGGGCCGAGCCGCGCGCCAAGCATTCGAGGCAAGCCGAACCGCGATCCAGAACGGTGCGCCCCGCGAGACCGACGCCGGAGAGCGCGCGCTGCCCGAGTTCGGACTCCTCCTCACGCGGATCCTCTCGGGTCAGCCCGCAGGCGACGTGCGCGATGCGCTCATGCAGGCGACGTCCAGCGCCCTACCCCACACGCTCCTGGCACGTCACTTCCGTCGACGCGGAAATCTCGCAGGCGCCATGGCTGTTGTGCGTACCGGGCTCAGCCGTGAACCGGGCTCCGCCATCGCGCAGTCCCTCGCTGCCGGACTATGGACCGAACAGGCAAGGCATCTCGTGCGTGCGAACGCGCCGCCGGCGACCGTGGGCGCCCTGGTCCGTGAGGCCCTGCAACTCGCCCACCGGGCCAAGGATGCGGGCCTCGCAGATGCTGGCATGTCTCAGCTGATCGCACGTCGTGCAGCGTCGATGGGCGCTGCGCCGCGTGGAGCGAAGCACCTCCCCCCGCACGTTGCCGACGCTGATACAAGGGCGGCGCGAGCCCTTCTCGCACGCGCGGTCGAGTTACGCACCCGCCACCCCCTTCTTGCGGCTGTCTACGCCCGCGCCGTCGTTGCGCGCTTCGCAGAGCACGAGGGAGAAAACGCTCACGTCGAGGCCTGTGTAACGAAGGCACGTGCCGTGGACGCAGCCCTCGGTGCAGATCCGCAGCTCCAGAGCCGACTTCCACCTTCGCCCCGCTGACCGCTAGCGATACTGCACGGTGATCCCATCAGCGCTCTCGCGAGTCCTGCTCTCGAAGACGGAACCCTGCGTGGCGAACCATGCCAACACGAACGCGGCCCGCTCCTCTGCCTCGCTCCGCTTCCACCACGCGCGTACATCAAGCGGCGCGCTCGCGGCATCGGTGTGCCTGCCCGAGAGGACACGCCCCGGACCGTACGGCACCGATCGGTATGACGCGCGTTCACGCCGCCGCCACGCCAAGCGAAGATCGAGCGCATCTACGGCGCCGACTTCGCGCCGGAGGTCCACGGCGAGCCGCTTGAATGCGGCCTCGCCCAGATCATCCCGCGCCCAAGCGAGCAGCCTTGCGAGGTCCTTGCCCTCCGACTTCACCCGCTCTTGGATCAGATGCACGACCGCACGCACGTAGCGGCGCTGTACCAGCCTGGACAAGGCCAGCTCGAGTTCCGCGTCGAACCTGCGCAAGGCTGTGCGGATCGCGGGCCCCGCGATCGCTCGCGCCGCGGCGAGCCTCTGCTGGGCGGCCCGGGCCTCGCGCAGGGCCCCGTCGCGCACCTTCCCGTGCGCCACGCGCAACGCCGCGACCGTCCGTGGCTGGGTCGCCAGCTCCCGGCTGGCCCGGACGATGCGCTGTGCCTCCGCGGCGTGAGCTTCGCCCTCCCCCATCGCCGCGTAGCGGATCGCGACGGCCGACTCGAGGCCGCGGAGAGCCTCGCGAGCGCACTCGATGGCGTCGGCAGGCGTCAGGGGACGGGAGCCCGCAAGCGTGGTCCGAACCCTTGCCAGAGCGGTGGCCGGCAGATCTTTCGCGGGCCACACCCAGAGCGGATCCACGGCGGCGTCCTGCAGATCCCGCACCTGCTCTCGCGGAATGGCGAGCGTGACCCCATGCACCATGACGTGCAGGACTTTCGCATCGGCCTTGCCGAGGAGGGCGCCACGAAGCTCCCGGAACGAGCCGTCCGGGTGCACACGCGTCAGCACGACGCCCTCCACGGGACGCGCAAGGCGACTGCGCCACCCCCAGTCGCGCTGAATCTCTTGGGCCACAGAGGAAGGGAGCAGCAACCAAGAAACGTACGTGAGTCGTTGGGTTCCAGCCTCCGACACACACAGCCGCGCAGCATCGCTGCGGCTGGGCTCAGGGGTTCCGATCAAGACTCGCCCCGTGCGCAGGCGCACGACGTCAGCCGCGCTGCCAGAAGCGCTCTGGAGGACGACGGCAGCCAGGCAGCACGCGACACACCACGCGCGCAGGAGGTAGGCGATGCTCACAGCTTGATGATCCAGGTGATCGTGTGGAACGGCGGGCGGTTCTCGCCCTCGCCATGCGTGTGCTTGGCGACGATCGGGTGGATCCAGAAGAAGTACTGGCTGTTGCTCAGTTTGGGCGAAATCCGCCGCGCCCCCTTCGCCGGAGCGTTTTCGGACCGCTCCTTGACCGTGTCGATGCGCACGGTGGCCGGAGGGATCTTGGCGGCACCTCCACGGTGGCCCGCCTTCGCCCCGTTACCAGCTCCCATGAGGAAGCGCCCGCGCAAGTCGGGACGTCCACCCCGGCCGTCGCACGCAGCCCACCCCTCCGGAATCGCGCGCCTGCCGAGCGCCTTGCCGGCGGCACTCCTACGCACAACGTCGAAGGCCAGGATCGTCCCCGCAGGAACATCGGTTGCTCCTCCCGAAGCGGGACGGGGCACCTGGCTCCGAATCGCGGCGGGCAACCCATCCACGACGCGCCCCAGTTCCTTCTCGACGGCGGCAACGCGGTCCAGCCCCGCCAGTTGGCTGATGCGCCGTTGGATTCCGGCGACTTCACCCTTCAACGTTTGGAAGTCCGAGCCCGAAACATGCCCCGCAGTCGCGCGCGGGTTGGCGGCGTCCCGAACCATCTTGTCGAAACCCTGCTCGAGTCTCCCCTGCTTCGCGGTCAAGGCGCCGATGCTGCCCTGCATCGCCCGGAGACGATCCTCCACCGTGCTCCGGGGCGGGACGACCGCCGCCGACGCCTGCGGGGGCGGCACGGCTGATGCCGCTCGTTCCTGGGCCTCGACGCGTTGGGCGAGGTCCGTCGCCACACGTTCTCGATACGCCAAGCGCTTCTGCACAGCGGCGAGCGAGTCCTCGAGTGCACCCAGCCGTGTCCGCATGCGCTTTCCTTCGGCCTCCCCGCCGGATTCCTCGCCGCGGCAGCCGACCAGTACCGCCATCACCAGCAGCCCGAGGCCGAGCGATCGCACCGCGTGAATCCGCGTCACGCTGCCCCTGCATGTCTGATTCATCACAGACCTCCCTGACACACCGCCCTCGGAGGACGCCCCAAAGTCGCCTTCAGCATACACATCCGCGACTCAACGGGGTTTACTGGGTGTGCGTGAAGGCCTACGCTCTGAGGCTCGCACACGTGGAGGTCGCATGGATGGGTCGGGGTGGGTGTCGGGACCGCGAGCTGCGATCGTCGCGGTGGGCCTCGTCCTGCTCGTCGCCTCCACAGCATGTGACGGCGCTCCCGCCTCGCCGGCCCAGACGAACACGATCGTCATGGACGCCGTCGCCGCCCTCAAGGCGGGAGACGCGACGACGCGTCGGCAGGCCGTCCGCGACCTCGCGGGTCTCGGCCCTTCCGCTGCAGCAGCGGCCGGGCAACTCGCCTCTGCCCTCAGCGACCCCGACGTGATCGTCCGAATGCACGCCGCGATCGCCCTCGGCGGGACGCGCAAGAAGGCGCGACGTTCGCTGGAGGCCTTGACGGATGCGCTGCGTGACGACGACAAGCGCGTCGCACGCGCCGCCGAACTCGCGCTCCGCATGCTCCAACCTGATACCCGCCAACTGATTCCCCTGCTCGAGAAGCGTGCCGCCGAACTGCGGGCGCGGTCCACGGCGAAGGCCCAGGACCCGCAGGCGCTGGCGGGCCTCGCGGACATCCACCTGGACATCGCGCGGCTTCATGCCGAGTTGCAGCGCTGGGAGGACGTCGCCAAGCACGAGGGCGCGGCCGCACGACTCCACCTCAAGTGCGCCTTGGTATTCATCCGCGCCGACAAGGCGTCCCTGGCGCGCGAGGCGACGGCCTCCGCCCTGGCCGTGCTGGAGCGAGCCGAGGAACAGTCGAATGCGGCCAAGCCGCAGCTCCTCCCCGATCTGGTCGAGCGGCTCGCCGGCATTGGCGCGAACTGGCGCGAGCAGGGCAAGCCCGGGGAAGCGCTGCACTACGAGGAGCTTGCGGCGAGCGAGCAGACGCGCGCCGCGTTGATGATCTACCTGCAACGGGACTACGAAGGGGCCCGGGACGCGGCGAAGGAGTCGCTCCGGCTCCTCGGCGACCTTGCGCGGGCGTCGGGCGTGGACATCGTCGCGCACCGGAAGGCGGAAGCACACGCGATACTCGCCGCCGCGCTCGCCATGCTCAAGGACGAGGAGGGCTACGAACGCCACACGGTGCTCGCCCTCGAGTTCCGCGACCGATCGCTCCGCGCCGGCAAGAAGCTCTCCTACCTCGATGGGCTGGTCGATGTCACGCACGCGGGATTCGCCGCGTACCTGGAAGGCAAGAAGCAGTGGGAGCGGGCGAAGCGCCACCATGCAGATGCGCTCCCGATCCAACTCGAGCGCGCGAGTTCGGGAGGTCCTCAGACCAAGTCAGCGCACGCGAGCCGACTGACGAACACGGCCCAGCAGTTCCTGGCAAAGCGCGGGGAGCGGGAGCCCGACACGACGCTTGCCACGCGCTACTTCGACGCGGCGATCACGCTGTCGGTCGCGGCGCGGAAGGGTACGGGCACGGAACTCAAGAGCACGCTGACGAGGCTTGCCGCCAACCACTTCGGTGCCACCACGGCGCTGATGAAGTCCGGCCTCTACGCAGCGGCCCAGCGCCAAGCAGAGGCCTACCTAGCGGTCGTCGAGGCACAACAGATGGGCGCGCCGGCGACGTCGAAGTCCACTGAGACGCTCGAGCAGGCCACCAAGCTCGTCATCGAGACGCTGGTGAAGCAGAACAAGACCAACGACGCGGCAACCTACCGCATCAAGCTGGACGCACTGAGCCTCCAGCGCGCCGACGTGTTGGCGAAGCACCCTGCCGTTGTCGCGGGGAGCGTGAAGGAGACGCGCGCGGCGGCCGACGCATTCCACGCGGTCGCGAAGCGCGCGGCGAGTTCCAAGCAGTGGAGCCAGGCGGACGAGGCATCGAGGCGCGCCATCGAACTCATGACGGGCCTCCACCGGCGCGACATGAAGAACCAGGACCACCGCGTCCACCTGGCCCAACTCTTCCGTGAACGAGCCGACACGCACGCGACACGTCGGGCCTGGAAGGAGAGCCTCGCCGACCACGCCGAGGGGCTGCGGCTGCGCCTGTCGCTCGCGAGAGACGATTCATCTCAGGCCTGGTACTGGCAGCTCGTTTCGTACAGCCTCGAGCGCATCGGCACGGTCAACCAACTCAAGGGCGACCTTGCGCCCGCACTCAAGGCCCAGAAGGCGGCGCTTGCCTACCGCGAGACGCTGATCAAAGCGACCCCGTCCGACGGCTTGTACTACGCGTGCATGTGGAGCCGCGTGCGTGTTGCCGAGCTACACATTGCGCTGAAGCAGGGCGCTCAGGGCCTGCCCCTTCTCGAGGCCGCCGTCGAGGGTCTGGAAGCACGGACATTCAAGGACAAGGCTGCGCGTGCGCGCGCGACGACCCTGCTGAAGAAGACGCGCGCGCGACGCCACAAGCAGGAACTCCTCCTGGGTCAGCGCCAGCCGAGCACGCCGAACGAGCATCTCGAGGTCGGCAACGTACGGCTGGCTGAGAAGGCGTACGCGGCAGCCACCGAACACTTCGCGAAGGCTCTCGATGACAAGGCGATGCGGGAGGGCGGCGGAAGCCACTTCCTCCTCATCAGTGCGGCGGCGGCGGCGGCGGCCGCCTCCGCGACGGCCAAGCCCCCGCAGCAGGCCAAACTGACAGCCCAGGCCCTCACGTGGATCCGCGAAGCCCTGACGCAGTACAAGGCCCGTTCCGAGAAGGCACTGTCAACCTTGAAGAGCAGTACCCAGCAACTGTTCCTGAAGCGCAAGTTCGAGAGCATCGTGGAAGGAATCCGCGAGAAGGATGAGAGATTCGAAGCACTCCGGTCGAGCAAGGCCTTCGATGAGATCATCGCAAAGTTCGGCACGCTGGAGGTGAAGTGATGGGCCGCCATCGATGCATGCACCGCGCGAGGTCGGCATCGTGACGTGGCAGGAGGGTGCCGTACTCGGCAAGGCCTACACCCTGGGGCCGCTGGAGTCCGAAGGACACTTCACGGCGACGTGGCGGGCGCACGACAAGAAACGTGGGATCCCTGCGACCGTCCACGCTCCAAGCCAGGCGCGCGCCACGGACGGCGCCTTCAGCCTCCGCTTCCTGCAAGGCGGGAAGCGGTTGCGCGACCTCGCTCTGCCGCACCTCGGCCGTGTGCTTGACGTCGGCTCGCACGAAGGATTTCCGTACGTCGTCGAGGCGTCCCCCGGAGGTGTCGCGCTGACGGCGCGCATGATGGACATGGTCAATCCCTGCACAGCGGCACAGTTGGTCGCGTGGATACGACAGGCGGCGGAAGCGCTCACGGCGCTGCACGAGGAAGGTATCGTTCACCTCGAAGTGCATCCGGCAAAGCTCTGGATCGAAGGCGACCACGATGCCGTGCTGGGTGCGCCGTTGCTGGGCGCAACACTCGCCGGTGATGCGCCGATGGATGCGGCTGCGCTTCGACAAGGGCTCCCCCACTTGCGCGAGATCCCCGAGCTGAAACGAGGTGGAACGCCGACGGCGGCGGTCGACCAGTACGCGCTCGCCTCCATGGCGCGGCGCGTGCTCATGTCGCAGGGCGATCCCGACCCTGCCCTGACCCCGATCCTCGACCGGGCTCTTGCAAGAGACCCAGCGCAGCGCTTCGACTCCTGCGTCGACTTCGCGCGGGCGCTCGAAGGAGTCGGCACCCGACCCAAGCCGACCTCCGCGAAGGCGCCACGAGCGCCCAAGCCGAGGCCGAACGCGGCCGTGGAGGCAGGGTGGTGGAGTCTGCTCGCGATCGTGGCGGTCGCCATTGGAGCGTTCCTTGCGCTCCGTGCGCGCGACGAGCCCACGCCCGCGAACGCGTCCCATGCCAGCGTCGTGCGCCCGATGCGCCTCCTGCCCACGTGGGCGCGGGTCTCGCATGCCCAGATGGCCGAGGCGGCCTGCCTGGGCGTGCCCGTCGCGTTCGAGAACGAGTTCGGCATGCGCTTCGTGCTGATTCCTGGAACCATTCGTTGCGATGCCGCGGACGACGGCGACGGGACGCAGGCGGCGACCGACGCGCAGCGCATCATGCCGTTCTATCTACAAGCGACGGAGGCGACGGTCGGGCAGTTCGCCGCGTGGTCCGGCCGTCCGGCTTGGCCCAAGAAGCTTCTGCGTCCACCGAAGGACGCGGCGAGCGCCTCGCAAGGTGCCGGCTTCGACGCCCTGGGGCTCGGCGGCGCCGACTCCCAGTGGACAACGGTGAAGCCCGCGTACTGGAAGCGCACGGTGTTGGACGATGCGGGACCGTCGTCCGCCGAGCCCAGCTACCGGAGTCGGACGGCCGACGGCAAGGCGCCGGAAGCGTCCGCGCCCTCCTATCCCGTCGGATGGTGTTCCCCAGACTCGGTGGCGGGATTCTTGCAGTGGCTCAGCGAGCACAAGAGCGCGCTCGGCGCCTATCGACTGCCAACCGCGGCGGAGTGGACCCATGCCACGGGAGCAGGCGCGACGACCCACGCCTATTGGGGACCGGTGGATATGACCTTTCGCGGTGAAGACGGCTTCGAGGACCGGCAGGTGTGGACGGCGTTCGAACACATGAGGAGGCGCACGCTCACCATTCGTGACCAGGGCGTCAGCGCGGATGTCCCGGTCCCGGTCGGGACGCTGCGGGCGAACCCGTGGGGGCTCTTCGACACCCTGGGCAACGTCGCTGAGCTCTGCCGCGCACCTGCCGCCAGCGAGGCGAGATACGTGGTCTGCGGCGGATCGTTCCTCACGGAACCGCTAGGCATCTACCAGCGCCTCGAGCTTCCCGTGCCCCTCCCTGCAGGCACGGCGCTCATGGCCGTCGGGTTCCGCGTCGCGCTCGACCTATCGGCCGGGCGGGCGTGGGCTGAGGCGCGACGCTAGCGCTTGCCCGCAGCCAAAGCACCCGACTCGCGCTCCACGAGGTGATTCCATAGACGGATCTCCACGTCGGGTAGGTTCGCGCGGACGCGCAAGCCGGTCTCGCGCTGGACCCGGGCAAGGCGCTCGGCCGGAGCCTCCGCAAACCACGCCAGGCGCCACTCGAAGATGCGTGGATCGTGTCCGCCCGTGAAGAGTCGCTCGCCATCACGCGTGAGCGCCATGGCGCGAACCGCCCCCGCCGTCGCATCGAGGTCCGCACGGGCGGCGCCGGTCTTCGCGTCCCAGAGCCTGACCACCCCATCGCGGCCCGCGCTGACCAGCAGACCGCCGTCGAAGGTTACGTCGAGTGCCTCGACGTAGTCCGCATGCCCGTCCATCGTGGCAAGCAGGCCGCCCGTGCGGACATCCCACATCTTGACCAGCGCGTCGCTCTTGCGCAGGACGGCGCTCTCCTCGTCCGGCACACCCCGTCCGCCGCCCGCCGTGTACAGGCGCTTGCCGTCCGGCGAAACCACCATCGCCCCGATCCCACCCGCATGGGCCCGGAAGCGGCGCGTCTCGCGCCCCGTGGCGCGGTCCCACACGCTGACGAGGCCTCGCCGCGTCCCGATGAAGAGCGCACCCAGCCCATCGTCCTGAGCAGGCGGCGCCACGGCGATGGAGCTGGCCGGGCCGGCATCGACCTCGTACGTGTGCACGAGCACGCGCTTCGCCACGGAAAACTCATACGCCGTGCCGCTGCGACCGGCCACGAGCAGTGCGGCACCGTCCCCGGAGAGGGCCATGTCGAGCACGGCGTCGGCATCGCGCTGCTGGGGCAACGCGAGGAACGCGGGCTTGGGGCTCTCACTCGCCAGGTCCGCAATGCCGACGAGAACGCTGGGCGGCGGTCGGTTCGGTTCGCGCGCCGGCCGCTCGAGCGGCTCCCGCGATGCGATGGCCGGGGGTGGTGGACCGAATCGAGCGCCCGTGGGCCTGGGCGCGGCCACGGCGGCCGCGACAGGCGCTGCCACAGGGCCCGCCGCGGGAGCGGGCGCAGGGCCTGCCACGGGGGCGGGCTCGGGCCCCCCGCACGGACCCCCGCCATCCGACGAACCATGCGCGACGTCCCACCGCCCGACGAACAGCCGCGCGCCATCGGACGAAAGCAGCATCGAGCGGCCGTCTTCCATCCCGCAGGCCCCGCCACCCAGAGACAGCCCCCGGACGAATCCGGGCGGGCCTCGCCCGCCGAGATCCCACGCCAAGGTGTGCGTTGCGCCGTAGTGCCGGCCGAAGAGCTCGAGCCCGCCGGTGCCCGCGTAGAGCCTCTTCGTATCGCTCGAGACGGCAAGGCAGAAGGTCGGACTCCCGCCCGACGGCACGTCGTGCGCCGCAGAGACATCGACGCATCCGGGCTCGTGCGCATCCAAGCCCCAGCGGATCAGGGTCCGGTCCGTCTTTCCACCCGAGTAGAGACGACTACCGGCGGCATCGAGGGCGAGCGCGTTCACCCAGCCACGGTGGCCGTCGAACACACCGGCCGGCTCGAGGCGCCAAAGATCCCACCGGCGGATGGTGGACTCCTCCTCATAGCCGGCCCCCTGCAGCACCCACGGGGTGTCATCCGCCGCGACGGAGTAGGCGTAGTCCTTCGCGGCCACGACGGCGGCGACGGGTGCCGAGTGCCCCACAAACTCCACGAGGGGCTTCACACCTGCGTGGAACGGGCGTCCACGATCCTCGTAGACAGCCGGTATCGCACGGCCGCCCGGTTCGGTCGCGGGCACGGCAGGCCGCACCATCACCATGACGGACCCCCGCGGAACCTCCCAGACCAGGACGCGCCCATCGCTCCCTCCGGAATAGAGAGAATCGGGCGCCGGCCCCACGGCGAGGCACGTCACGCGGCCATGATCCGCTCGCAGGGTTCCGAGCATCTTGCGCTTCTCGAGGTCGAAGACGCCGATGTTGCCGCCCGTGGATCCGAAGAACAGGAACTTGCCGTCGCGCGCGATCGCCAGGGCGTAGGCGCCATGGCTCGCGATCAGCCGCTCCGGAAGCTTCGCCTTGTCCCCGGGCTGCGGAAAGCTTGCGTGGATGTGGCCCGCGGCGTCGGCGGAGAACACGCGCGAGCCGTCGGGCGCCACGACGATCGCCGTGATCGGCTTGTCGTGCCCGACCAGCGCACGCTCGAGCTTGCCTGTACGGATGGACCGCAACTCCAGCCGCTCCCCCTTTGTCCCGCCGTTGATGACGTAGAACTCGGGCTGATCCGGAAGCGTCGCAAGCGCTGACGCCGAGACGTCCACCGCGTGGAAGGGGAACTCCAATGCTCCAGTCGCCGCGGTCCACACGCCGACCTCGCCTCCCGCGCCCAGGCTGAGCAAGCGGCCCGAGCCCTCGTGCAGGGCGAGATGATTGATCTCACCGGTGTGGCCAGGGCGCGGCGAGGCGATCGGTCCCTCCCCCGTGGCGTGCAGGAGGCGGATCGAGTCCTGTGGATGCGCGCTGACGAGCAGATCACGCCCCCCGGAGAGCAGGAGGGGCACGCCCGCACCGTGCGAGCGGCGCGCCCCGCCGCCGTCGAGATCCCAGCTCACGAGGTCGCCCGTCGCCACGGTGGTCGCGAAGAGTCGCGAGCCGTCCTCGGCTTGATGCAAGGCCCGCACACCCCCGGGCACCGTGTCGAGCTTCGCCGCGACGGTGCCGCCGCGCCAATCCCAGACCAAGATCGGCCGTGGCGCGGGCACCTTCGCGTCGCCTCGGTAGGCCGCGATCAGCCGCGACCCGTCCGGAGAGACCGTCATGCCCGACACGACGCCCCAGCCACCACGCAACGTCCGCACGGGGCGCCGATCCAGGACCGACCACACGACGATCACCTCGCGCGAACCAAGGAAGATGTGCTTGCCGTCCGGCGACAGGCACATCGATCGGGACTTCCACCCGGTCACCGCGGCGTCGGAAGGCCCGACACGCCACACGTACTTGCCTGTCGAGAGATCCCACACATGGACGCCGCCGCCCTTCTCGTCGGTGCTGGCATCCAGGGCATAGAGATGCTTGCCCGTCGGGCCCAAGCGCATATCGAGGACCAGGCCCGTGAAGCCCTCCAGGGACTCAACCAGCTTGCGCGTCGCGAGGTCCCATACGCGCACCAGCGAGATCTCGCTGGAGATCCCGCCCGTGAGAAGCCGCCGCCCATCGCGTGAAACGAGCAGGCTGCGGATCTCGCTCTCGTGGGCACGGAACTCGAACAACGCCGTGCCGCCCTCCAGATCCCAGGCGCGCACCTTGCCGTCGGCGCAGCCAACGAAGAGACGGCGTCCGTCAGGATGCAGAGCGGCGCTGCGGGCTTCGAATCCACTGCCCATGAGGGACGGCACGGGGTAGGTGTGTCGGGCGACCTGCCCCAGCGATGCCCAAGCGGCTCGCGTCGGTAGCGTGTCGAGCGCGCGCGCCGCGGCGAGGTGGGCCGCCGCGTGCCGACCGGACTGCGTCAGGCCGTGCGCCAGATCCGCGTAGGCCTGGGACAGTTGCCTGCGCACCGTCTGCTCGGCGCCCTCAGCGCGGGACTGGGCGGCCTCCGCCTCGTGCTTCTTCTCGGCCAACGCGCGGGAGAAGATCAGCGTGCTGAGCGTGATCAGCGCGAGCGCCGCCACGGCCACGCGCTTGCGCTGCAGCTTCCGCGCGCGCGCCGCTTGTTCTTCGACGCCGCGATCCCGCAAGACCGCACATCGCCTGAGGATCGAAGCCGCCTCGGCATGGCCGGGATCCACGTCCAGGATCCGGTGACACGGCGCCGTCACACGGTCCAACTGATGCACCAACTCCGTACCGGACAGGGCCTCGGCGGCCTCCATCGCCGAGTGTGCTTCGCGCGAGAGCGACTGGATCTTCTGCTCGAGGCGACTCTGGATCTGCCACGCGCGGAGGCGTTCCGCGAGTTCGCCGGCCGAAGCGGGACGCTGCTCGCGATCGCGCGAGAGGGCCGCGGCGCAGACTTCAACGAGGGGTTGCGGAATCGAGGCATCCACGTCCGACGCGAGCGGCGCGGGACTCGTGATGACTCGACCCACGTACTCCGCGAAGGACGCAAACGGATACGGAAGCCGGCCCGCCAAGATCTCGAACAAGATGACGCCGAGGCTGAAGACGTCGCCGCGGGCATCCATCTCAGCGACGCGCCCCTCGGCCGCCTCGGGCGACATGTATCCGGGCGTACCCAGCGCGCCGCTCTCCGTGTCCACGCCGGTCGAGCTGCGCAGCGACTCCAGGCGCTCGAGGAACTTCGTCTCCTGCAGGTCTTCGCGGTCAGACAGCCGTGCGAGGCCCCAGTCCAGCACGACGACCTCGCCGTAGTCGCCCAGGCCAATGTTCGCGGGCTTGAGGTCGCGGTGCGAGATGCCTTGCTCGTGCGCGTAGTGGACGGCGTCGCACACCTTGAGAAAGGGCTCCAAGAGAGCCAGGCGTCGCTCGAACGAGTCGGTCGCGGCCTCCTTGAGCGCGTCCGACAGCGTCCGCTTCCCGCGTACGACGCGCATCGTGTAGTAGGGAACGCCGGCGCTCGTCGTGCCGAGCTCGTAGACCGGCACGATGCCCGGATGCTCCAGGTACCCGGTGATACGCGCCTCCTGCAGGAAGCGCAGTACGTGTTCATCGAACACGGCGGAGTCCGCGCTATCGGGTTCCGGTGGCGTGACGTCAATCGGAGTGCGCGGTGTGTGACGGTCTGGCGCGAGCGACGCGGGGCGCATGACCTTGTAGGCGACCTCGCGGCTCAACGTGGAATCGAGCGCGACGTAGACGACCCCCATGCCTCCTTGGCCGAGGGCGCGAAAGCCGACGTAGCGATCGCCGGCTTCCTCGTCCGCAGCGCGCCCCGCGGCGGGCGTGCCGAGGGATCCGGCTCGCGTGCCCGTGCGCAGCAGGGCGAGACGCGGGTTGCCGCCGGCCTCCGCGACGCGACGGTCGAGGTCCAGCAGCAAGGCGTCACAATCGCCTTCGCTGAGCGCGCCGTGTTCGCGCACGAGACGCATGAGGGTGTCGCGGCTGTGGTCCTCGTTCGCCTGGGCAAACGCGTCCAAGGCCGCGCGAACCTGCTCGTAGCCGAGCATGCCTCGCTTGAGCGCAAGATCCGTGAGGAGCAGCGCTTCGGCGTCGATCCGCGACTGCGCGTGATCGCTCACGATGAATCCTCCCCACCGCTGCTACCCGATGCCTCGTGACCATACCAAGAACGACCGAACAGGCGCACGGGCAGCTACTTGCCCGGTAGCGCGTGTCTCTTCCCTTCGGATGCCCCCAGGTCCTATGATGGAGGCTTGGAGATTGCCTGATGGCGCGAAAGCAACGAAAACGGGGATCGCGGAACTCACGTCTCGGCGGCGGCCTCGCCGTCGTCCTTGTCGCGGTGGCCTGCGGCTCCCTCGCCGGTTGGCTGGTCACACTTGGCAACCTGCCCGTGTTCGCCGCACTCTGCGCGGCGCTCGGCGCGGTCCTCGGCGCGCTGCTGTTCGGGCTGACGCACCGCCGCGCGGACGCGCAGGATGACGGCGGCACCGATCCGCTGCGCGTGCCCCCGCTCTGGCTCGCGGGATTGGTCTGCTTCGCGGGTGCCGCCTTCTTGTGCGCGTTCGCCTTCGCCCCCGAGGCCCCGCAGGAACGCGGCCCTGCGGCGCATGAGTACCCATCCCTCACGGAGCTGCTCGAGCTGGATCAGGCGACGCCGGACGAGCTCGCACTTCTCTACCAGGTGCGTTGGTCGTTGATGGCGCGCGGCGTCGCCGTCAGCGAGATGAAGAGCTTCTTCCAGAACGTCGTGGGCGAGCTCCGGCGAACCCACCTCGAAGAACGTGTCGCGGCACTACGCCACGTGTTGATCAATGTCGATGCCGGCGCGGCCGGTCGCTTGGCGAAGGCATCCACGCCGGCGGCGGCTCCGCAGGATGATCTCCCGCGAGGATTCATGCCCCCGCCCGCGGGTTCCTGTGGCGGAACGTGTGGCAACTCGTCTCGTCCGCCGAGTTCCGGCCAAGCGGCCATCCCCGCACCCGTCCCGGGTGGGAGTCCCGTCCCCGGCGGCGGCGCATCGTGCGGCGCTCCGGCCGCCAGCTGCGGTGGCGGCAAGGGGTGAGGCTAGTCCTCGCGGATCGTTGATCCGCGGCTACGAGCAGACGCGTGCAGATCGAACTCGAAGTCATCGAAGGTCCCAGCCAAGGCTCGCGGTACGAGTTCGACGGCTACCAGGCGTTCGTGTTGGGGCGTGCGGCCAAGGGCGCGTCCGACTTCCGCATCCCCACCGATCCCTACTTCTCGCGCTACCACATGCTCTTCGAGTTCGCTGGCGGACACTGCGTCCTGCGTGACATGGACAGCCGGAACGGCGTCTTCGTCAACGACCAGCGCATCCAGGAAGCCACGCTGTCCGACGGGGACCTGATCCGGGCGGGCCGCTCGGTCCTGCGAGTCCACGTCGTGCAGCATGACGACCCCCTGTGGCCTGCGCATGCACCGCCGCCCTGCGAGGGCGACCGTCTCGGTCGCTACAAGCTTCTGGGCTGCATCGCCGAAGGCGCGCAGGGCTCCATCTTCGAAGCCACGGGTGGAGCGGATGGCGGACGCGTGGCGCTGAAGGTGCTCCACCCGCACGCGGGCACCGGCACGAAGGCCAAGCAGTACTTCGAGCGCGAGGTCGAGATCCTGGCCGCGCTCCGACATCCGCGCATCGTCCCGCTGATCGAATCGGGGCGCGAGGGTCCGCGGCTGTGGCTCGCGATGGACCTCATCGAGGGACCGAACCTGGAAGAACTCGTCGATCTCGAGGGCCCCCTCGACCCGGGCCTTGCCCGACGCTTCGCCGTCCAGGTCCTGGAGGCGCTGCTCTACGCGCACGCCAAGCGCGTCATCCATCGGGACCTGAAGCCGGTAAACCTCCTCGTGCAGCGAAGAGAAGAGGTCGCGGACATCTTGATCGCCGACTTTGGGCTGGCGCGCCCCTCGCAAGAGCTCGGACTCCAGCCCCTGACCGCCACGGGGGAGATGCGCGGCACCCCGCAGTTCATGCCTCCCGAGCAGGTGATGAACGCGAAGCATGCCGGGCCGGCATCTGACTTGTACGGCCTCGGAGCGACGCTGTACTGGGCGCTCACCAAGGCGTGGCACATCGAAGGCAACCCCGACAGCGGGAACGTGTGGCAACTCATCCTCGGCGGGCAGCGCGTCCCCGTTACGGAGCGCGTGCCCGATCTGCCCCAGGATCTGGCGCACGTCATCGAGACGTGCCTCGCCAAGGAGGCGCGCAACCGCTTCCAGAGCGCGGCCGCCGCCCTGCGGGCGCTCGGTCTCGATGACCCCGACGGGGAGGCGGTCACGCGCGGCTGAGTGGCCCCTTGCTCCTCGACCGGGCGATTCTTGAAGACGGCTGAAATCTCCAGGTCCGACCCGCCATGTCCCTGGTGGCCCCGCGTGGGGCCCCAGGAGACACACGATGAGCAACCAGATCGACATCACGCGCCGCATCGAGCAGGCGCTCTACTGCACCGTCCTCTTCCCGGCCGTCATCCTCGGGCTGGTGTGGGCCGCCGCGTCCTCCCTGCATCGAGCCGCAAGCCTGCGCCGCCGCGCCCGTCACCGGGTGGAAGCGCGTCGCATGGCCGTCGCACGCTAGCCGATGGCCGCCTCGCGCGCCGGGCGGACCCCGGCCCGGACACGTCGCCGCTGGCTGCTGCCCCTCTTGATGACAGGCCTGCTGGCGGGCGTCGGCGGCCGGACCTCCCAGGCACGCCCCCCGGCTCCGGTCCCGGAGCCGCGTGTCGTGCGCAGCCCCGAGGGCACACGCATCCTCCTCGCTACCCTCGAACGCGGCCGCGCCACGCTGATCCGCGATCTCGTGCGTCGGGCTCCGGCGCGACGTCGTGCTATCGCGCCGACGGAGGATCCTGCAGCCCGGCGCCGCGAAGCGGCTGCCGCGAACTCGTACCGCCGCGCGTCGCGACGTCCATCCTTGAACGAACGGCGCCGCACGCGACACGGCCTGCGCGGCGCACGTGACGCACGCCTGCGTGGTCTGAGATCAGACGGAGGCCCGGCGCGTGCCAGCAGCCAGGTCCTCCCCGCGGCCAGGACAGGCCTTCCCGCGATCCAGGGCCTGCTCGATGCGCGCGAGGCGGCGGTGAGCCTAGGCACACGCGACGGACGACTCCGTGCGGTCGTCGCCACACGAGATGCAGCGTGGCACCGGGACCTCGGCTCGCTCGCACGCTGGACCACGCTGGTCACCCAGTGCTCGCCGACGGAACCCGAGCAAGACGTGGTCGGCTGTGATGCCAAGCTGGAGCAGAGGCTCATGATGCCGCTCGACCTCCCGCCAGAAGTCGAGTCGTTGGTGATCTCCTCGAGTGATCTGCTGCACGGGGTGCCCCTCGCGCTTGCCGTGGGCCGCCGCCGCGCGATCCGCGTTCCCTCGCTAGCAACTTGGCGGGCACTGCGCGAGGGTCGCCACGCGCGTGAGCCGGGTGTCGGCGTACTGGCGATCGGCGCTCCCTTGTACGCCGACTCCCAAACGCACGGCGCCAGGATCGAGAAGATCGAGCTGCCCCCGCTCCCCACACTCGACGCCGCGCGCCAGGAGGTCACAGCCATCGCAGACGCCGCGCTGCTCGGTGCAAGCGCCACAGAGCGCACGCTGGCCAGAGCACTCTCTTCGCGCGGCCAGCTGCGTGCGTTGCACATCGCGGCGCATGGCATCTTCAGGCCGGAGCGACCGTGGTTTTCCGGGATTGTCTTGACGCCCACCCACGAGGATGACGGGTTGCTCACCGTGCACGAGGTGATGCGCCTGCGCGTGGGGGCAGACCTCGTCGTGCTCTCCGCGTGCAACACAGCATTGGGCGGCGGCGTGGCGGGCGAAACTTCGATCGGTCTGCCCGCGGCATTCCTCGCCGCCGGCTCGCATGCCGTCCTCGGCGCGCTCTGGCGCGTGGATGACGACGCGACGAGCGCGCTGATGCGGAAGTTCCACGAGATCTGGCGCGCCCCGGGCCGACAGGCCAGCGCGGCGTCCGCCCTGCGGCAAGCGCAGGCACACGTGCGGCGTCAGCCGCGTTGGCGCCATCCCTACTATTGGGCCGGCTGGTCGCTGTGGGGCGACCCGAGCTGATCAGCCTGGGAGGTAGCGCGACAGCGCGTTCCACTCTTCCTCAAACGCTGCCGGATCCGCGACGGTGGAACTCAGTTCCTCGCGGAACAAGGAAGCGAACTGCTTCTTGGCACGATGCTTGGTCACAGGAAACTGCCCGCGGCCGCCCTCGAGTTGGTCCGGCAAGTCGGCGCTCCCCTCCCCCTCCGTGTCGATGAGATCTCGGATCACCAGGCCATAGCGATTGCTCTTCCGCTGCAGCCGTTCGAGCGCGCGCTCGATGGCAACCCGCGACCAGCTGCGATCGAATGCCTCCAGGTCCGCTGCCTCCGCGCTACTCGGCATGTGCTCCTCATCCTCGGGGAGCAGGGGGAGCAGCGAGATGCCCTCGGCCGGACGCCGCTTCTTCGCAAGGCGGCGCCGTAGCCAGCGTGTCACGTACCGCCGAAGGAGGATCTGGACATAGGCGCGGAACTTGCCCCGTCGGGGGTCGGCGCGCGGCAGCCAGTCCTTCTCGATGCAGGTCGTGAGAAACTCCTGCACGACGTCGCGGGCGTCCTGGGCCGAGACACGCCCCCCGGGAGCGCGAGCCAGAAGCCTCTCGGCGTAGATGAGCATGGGGCGCTCGTAGCTGGTGGACAGGAAGGCCCAGGCCGCTTGCCAGGCAGGATCGTCTCGCTGATCGAGCCCGGAGACGATCGACCACCTCGTCTTGGCCCACATCGTGCCTTCGGCCGACAACTCGTCGTTCGTGTTCAACCAGCCTCCACCAAGCACATGCGTCCCGGCGATCAGCGTACGCATGGGAATCCCCGGGAGCAATGCCGCGGCTTCCGGCACGAAAGCGGCCCGGGAGCGCGCACGCGCTCCCGGGCCTGCCGTTGGGACCGAGGGGTGGTCACTTGATGTCGAACTCACGCCAGGTAGACCACGCGCCGATGTTGCCGCTGTTGTCGACCGCGCGGACCCTCCATCGATACGAGTCGGACACCAGCGTCGGGGGATAGGCGCCGGTTGTGCTCACCGTCCAGGAGCCGCGCTTGCGCCAGAGAACACCCCACTTGTAGTCGATGTACAGCTCGAAGTGCTTGATGCCACCCGCATCCGCAGGCCGGGACCACGAGAGCAACGGTCGTCCCGTGGCAAGGACGGCCCTATGGGACGGCGACTTGAGCACGACCCGAAGCGGATCCGTCGTATCACGGACCGCGAGGTACGCACTAGCAGAGGAGTTCGAGTAGCCGCTATCTCCGCCGAACTCGGCGAACACGGTCCTGCGCGTGAGCGACGTGGCTGTGTAGTAGAAGTCGACGAGGCCATTGCGGTCCGTTCGACCGCTCTTCTTGCGCACGCCGTTGACCAGCACGCTGACCAACTTGCCCTCCAGGTCCCACCGGGCGAGCGAGGAGTCCTCGAGCTTGGCGCGAACCAGCACAGGCTCACCGAGCTCCGCCGTCCGCGGGGTGAAGGACAACGTGATTCGTGTGCCCTTCTTGGTCTGCTGCCGCTGCACGAGCAAGGACGCGGAGTCGGACGATGCTGCGTAGGTAGCACTCGCCGCGTGCGAGGCGCCCACGAGCATGGAGCCGGCGCGATCACTCTTCCACGAGATCTCAGCCACGCCCTGGCTGTTCGTGCGATCGCGCCCGGCGGCACTCCCCGCAATACTGAACTCGACGTAGCGCCCTGAGATCAGCTGCCCGGAACCTTGATCCCTAAGCACGGCCCTGAGCGTTGCGCTCGCACCGAGGAGCACGGACGTCGGCGAGACCGACAGATCGAGTCGGGTCGATCGCGCCTGGGCCACCACGCTCACGCTTGTCGAAGCATTCGCGCCCAAGTACGTCGAATCGCCAACGAAGATCGCTTCCACAGCCAACGTTCCCACGCGGTTGGCGGTCCAGTGCCCCACGGCTCTGCCTTGCGAGTTCGTCGTGTCGGCATCGACCGAGGCGCGGTTCACGCCGAAGCCGACGCGGCGGCCCGAGAGTGCAGCTCCCGTCCGGGCGTCCGTCAGCGTCGCGGTCATGGTCAAGCGCTCACCCTCCTTCAGGGACGACGGCGATCGACTGATCACCAGCCGCGTCGTGCGCTTGAGGGCCGTCACGCTGACACTCGTCGTGGCACTAGAGGCCAGGTACGTCGAGTCGCCGACGAAGATCGCCTCCACAGGCAACGTTCCCACGCGGCTGGCAGTCCAGTGCCCCACGGCCCTGCCTTGTGAGTTCGTCGTGTCGGCATCGACCGAGGCGCGGTTCACGCCGAAGCCGATGCGGCGGCCCGAGAGCGCGGCTCCCGTTCGAGCGTCCGTCAGCGTCGCGGTCATGGTCAAGCGCTCGCCCTCCTTCAGGGACGACGGCGATCGACTGATCACCAGCCGCGTCGCGACCTTGGCCATCGGAGGAGTGAGCACGTCCAGGCTCGTGTGCCTGCGATCGTTGTCTCGACGGGACTGCCCCGCGGTATCGTCCGCGTCGAGGGAGAGCCAGACGTACCAAGGTCCCGCTTGCAGGGAGGGCAGGGCAACGTCCGCACGCAGTTCGTGACGGCTGCCCGGCACGAGCGCCGGGACGATCCGGCTGGCCAGGAACTGGTCACTCCCGCGTACGCCGGTCGAGGACGCGCTGATTTGGATGTGCGCGACGGATGCCGCGGCAGCGCCATCGCCGTGATTGCCCACAGAGAAGCTGATGGCGAGCATGTCACCCACCCGCGCCCGGCGTGGATCGACAGAGAGGGCAAGCGGGACGAGGTCGGCGCGCCTGACAGGATCGGGCGTGCAGAGGTCGTTGGGAACCAGCACGGAGCGCGCGGAGGTTCGCGAAGTGCCGTGGGTGTTGGAGGCCCGCACCTCGTAGGCGAACGACATGCCGGGCGGCGCCTGTCGATCGACGTACGTGACGACCTGGGGACCCAGCACGTCACTCACCGGCGCGCCGTCGCGATAGACCTGGTAGCTGTCGGACCGTGCCGCGTGCTCCCAGGAGATCCTGACGGCGGGGACATTCGCCATGCAGAGCGGCTGCGCAATCAGGACCTCGAACGATCCCGGAACCTCGCAGGCTTCTTCAGGAATCGCAACCGACAGCGACGGCGCATCACGATGGCCGCGCGCGTTGGTTGCACGCACGACAACCGTGTGCCGACCTCCTACTGTCAGTCCGTGCAGCCTGTGCGAGCGGAGGCGAGGCTCAAGCGGGCCACTGACGGAGCGTCCGTCCAGGAGAACCTCGTAGGCGTCAGCGCCAACGCTGGGAAGCCAGGCGACCTCGATGGCGACACCACCATCCGCTGCGCAGTGGATCTCCGGCGGGTAGGCCTGGAAGCTCAGGGGCAGGTCCTCTGGTACGGGGGCCGGCGTCGGCGGCTCAAGCAGCAAGGATGCGAGACTTCGAACTTCCTCCTTCAACAGGGCAAGGGGACGATCGGCCAGGTAGCCGCCCTTGAAGAAGTGGTTGGAAAGGCGTCGCCATGCCGGCGAGAGCCACTCGAGCACGGACTGGTCCCGGGCGACGCAGCCCTGACGGCACAGCGGATCGCCGATGCGAGCAACGACGTCATCGCGGTTGTGGACCATGCGGACGTACTCGGGGGCGGGAAGGATCTCGCGCAGGGTGGTGATCGACTCCGGACTACCCGTCATCACCACGCCGATGTTCTTGAGCAGGGCTGGTTCTTCGTCCTTCAGGAGACGTAACGCATCACGAACGAAGAAGTTGCCCTGGGAGTGCGGCAGGAGAACGATCTTCTGACCAAGGCGTGCCCGCCACTTCAAGTCACGCATGATCTCGCGCGACTGCCCGGCGCCGATGATGGGCGTCTTCCCGAACCGCCCGAAGCTCTCCAGGAACTGAACGCTTGCCTCCCCGAGATCGATGAAGCTGCCCACGATCTCGCGCAGGAGGACCTGCACGACGGCCTTGTACAGGGGCATCGCCAGCGGGTCCGGCACGGCGGCGATGGCGCGACCGAAGTAGCTACGCTCCGCATCGGTCGAGCTGACGTTGTACGTGCCTGTGACCTGGGCATCCGGCAGGATCGACTCGATGACACTCGCGAGCGCGCGCTTCGAGTCTTCGAAGTCACCGAAATCCACGGCGATGCCATTCACGAAGTACACGACCAGGCCACGTCCCGTCGCAGGATCCTGTGCGAGTGAGGCGGACGCTGGAGCAAGCATCGCGGCGTGCTCAAGGCGATCCGCGGGGTCGATCCAAGCCCCGAGTCGTCTTCGATTCGACTCCAGCGCCACGAAGTCCTGAGATGTCACCACGGTCGCGGCATACGCGCGATCGACCGCCTCGGCGGCGGTCACACGGTCTCGCGCTTCCGCGTGGACACGCCCCAGGGCCGCCGCGAGTCGTTGCGCGGCGGGGAGCGGGTCCTCGGCATGCCGCAGGTAATCCCGGAGGTGGGCGCGCAGGGGGCCCACGGGCTGATCGCCGGTGCCAGGCGGCAACGTGCCCCCGGACCCCGCGCCGGGGCCGGCACCCGAGGTGCCGCCGCCTCCACATGCAGCGAGCGCCGCCGTGACGAGAGCCAGGAGGAATAGAAAGCAGGGTGACGATGCGGAACGAGTGGCCATGACGATCTCCAAGGCGGCGCTGGGCGCGCGGATAGCGCGCCACCATTCGCCGTCGGTCTGCCCATGGCAGGTCGTGGCGGGAGATTTCACCCGCGTCCTGGAAGTTGCCGACGCCCGTACACTTCTCGCGTGCAAGAACTCGTCCTTCCCCCCGCCGAGGGCTACGACGCGGCGTCCCAGCGGACGATCGCGTTCATGGCGTCCCAGCTCGACGACCAGCTCAGGCGGCTGAAGACCTCCGTCGACGGGATGATGGTCGCCGAGCTCGAGTGGCAGAACGAACCCGGGCGCAACACGATCGGCATGCTTCTGGCCCACATCGCCGTCGCCGAGACGTGGTGGATGCAGGCCGGCGCCAAGGGGCTCCACGAGCCCGAGCAGGTGAACACGATCGTCAAGGGCGTCATCGGCATCGAGACGCACGAGGATGGTCTGCCCCTACCGGCGGACGGCACCCACCCCCCGGCGCTCGAGGGCCGCACGCTCGGCGACTACGTATCGATGATCGATCGCGCGCGGTTGGCGACGCACATCGCGCTACGCGGATGGAGCGACGAGGAGCTCGAGACGCGCGTGGCGATCAAGGACCGCTCCGTGAGCAAGGGCTGGATCCTCTATCACGTGCTCGAACACATGGTCGCGCACTACGGCCAGATCCTCGCGTTGCAGAGCCGGCTGCCGTAGGGGCGCAGCTGGTTGCCGTGGGCGGATACATGATCCGCCCTTCGCATCTGGAGGACGCGATCAATCCGCCGGCGGGACGTCCAGGAGGTCGGACTGCGCGATCGGGGCCAGGAGGCGCTCCGCGTCCGCAGCACCGTCGAGCGTGTACGGCCCGACCGCGGTGCGCCGCAGACTCGCCAAGTGCCCGCCCGTGCCCAACGACGTGCCCAGATCGCGCGCCAGACTGCGCACGTACATGCCCTTGCCGCACGTGATCAACAGGCTCGCGATCGGCCACTCGTACGCGACGAGCTCGATGGAGTCGATGCGCACAGGCCGCGCCTCGAGCACGACCTCCTTGCCCTCGCGTGCAAGCTTGTAGGCGCGTTTCCCATCCACGTGCACCGCGCTGAAGCGCGGCGGCACCTGCTCGATGTCGCCCACGAACGGCTCCAGGGCGGCTCGTAGCGCCTCCTCGCTCGGCGGCTCGGCGACCTCGACCTCCTCGCGCTCCCCCTCACGGTCGTCCGTCTGGGTGAAGGCCGAGAGATCGATCTTCGTGTCGTAGACCTTCGGCAAGCTCATCAGACGCTCGACGGCCTTCGTCGCGTTGCCGATGCAGCAGACGACCACGCCGGTCGCGAGCGGATCGAGCGTCCCGGCGTGCCCGGTCTTCACGAAGCCCGCCGCCTTCCGCACATGGCGCACGACGTCCATCGAGCTCCAGCCGAGCGGCTTGTCGACGACCAAGAGGCCGGCCATGGCGGACTTGCGGTAGCGAGGTCGTCCCATGCGGCCGAGGATAGGTCCGCGCCGATGGAGGCCTGCTAGGATCCCCCGCCCATGGAACGCAAGAAGCTCAAGCCCGCGATGGTGGTCGTGGTCCTCGCCGTCCTCGCCATCACCTGGTGGCTCGAGAACCGGGATTCGAACGACGCACCGCAGGCCGACCCGCCCGCGAAGACCCGCGATCCGGGCAGAAACAGCGGGAAGACCCCGCCCCAGGCGAGCCCGCCCCCGACCCAACGGCCATCCACCGGCGCGATCGAGAAGGCCTTCCGGGCCAAGCGCTCCAAGGTCTGGGTTGAGGACGAGGGCAAGATCGTCCACCTGCTGCCGGACGACCGCATCGCCCCCCGCCACCAGCTCTGCCTGGTGGACCTGGCCTCGGGCCACACGATCAAGATCAGCCACAACGTGGATCTGGCGCCCAAGGTGCCGTGGCGCAAAGGTGATTCGCTGGCCTTCCGCGGCCGATTTGAGTGGAACGACAAGGGCGGCGTCGTCCATTGGACCCACCACGACCCGCGAGGCCGCCAAGAGGGCGGCTGGCTGCGGCACGAGGGCAAGACCTACCGGTAAGGGCTGCCTGGGGGGCGCTTCAGGCCCGGTTGGCTGCCCTCCGCCGCTCCCGCATTCGGTTGACCGCCCTGCCCGCCCCCGTAGAATCCGTACCGATTCAGTATGGATTCCACCTCCCCATGATCCGCGTCTCCAAGCTCGCCGACTACGGCATCCTGCTCATGACCTGGCTCGCCTGGCGCAAGGCTCGGCCGGTGCGTGGGGCTGCGTCCACCGGTGACGAGCTGCGCTCCGCCGCCGACCTCGCCAAGGAGACGGGCCTCCCGGCGCCGACGGTCAGCAAGCTGCTCCGCATGCTGAGCAAGGCCGATCTCCTCGACGCACACCGCGGCGCACAGGGCGGCTACGCGCTCGCCCGCCACCCGGCCGCGATCACGGTCGCCGACATCATCGAGGCAATCGAGGGACCGATCGCGCTGATGAACTGTCTCAGCGACACGACGCCGGACTGCGACGTCATGTCGCTCTGCACGACACGGACCAACTGGGACCGCATCAACCAGGCGATCCTCGCCGCGCTCGCCTCGATCACGCTCGAGGAGATGGCGACGCCGCAGCGCGGCTGGCGCGAACGCATGGGCAGCGCCCTCACCACCACGACCGGAGAAGCCCGATGAGTTCCACGGACATCAGCGCCAAGGACAAGACCTCCCCGGACAAGAACGCGCGCATCGACAAGGCCGCGCTCAATCCCGAGATCGACGACCTCACGAAGCGCGAGTACGAGTACGGCTTCGTCACCGACATCGAGCAGGAGTTCCTGGCGCCCGGGCTCGACGAGAGCACCGTGCGCTTCATCTCCGCCAAGAAGGATGAGCCCCAGTGGCTGCTCGACTGGCGGCTCAAGGCGTTCCGCCACTGGCAGACGATGACGGAGCCCACGTGGGCGCTCGTCAAGTACCCCGCCATCGACTACCAATCGATCAGCTACTTCGCGGCGCCCAAGAACAAGGACGATGCACCGAAGAGCCTCGACGAGGTCGACCCGGAGCTCCTCGCGACCTACGAGAAGCTCGGCATCCCCCTGCAGGAACGCGCGGCGCTCGCGGGCGTCGCCGTGGATGCTGTCTTCGACAGTGTGTCGGTCGCCACGACCTACAAGGGCAAGCTGGCCGAGCTCGGCATCATCTTCTGCTCCTTCAGCGAAGCCGTGCACGAGCACCCGGAGCTGGTGAAGAAGTACCTCGGTTCGGTGGTGCCCCAGGGCGACAACTTCTTCGCCGCGCTCAACTCGGCCGTCTTCTCGGACGGCTCGTTCGTCTTCATCCCCAAGGGCGTGCGCTGCCCGATGGAGCTGTCGACCTACTTCCGCATCAACGAGAAAAACACGGGCCAGTTCGAGCGGACGCTCATCATCGCGGACAAGGGGTCATACGTCTCGTATCTGGAAGGCTGCACCGCGCCGATGCGCGATGAAAACCAGTTGCACGCGGCTGTCGTTGAACTCGTCGCGTTGGAAGACGCCGAGATCAAATATTCGACGGTGCAGAACTGGTATCCGGGCGATAAGAACGGCAAGGGCGGCATCTATAACTTCGTGACGAAGCGCGGTGACTGCCGGGGCGATAACTCCAAGATCTCCTGGACGCAGGTCGAGACCGGTTCGGCGATCACCTGGAAGTACCCATCGTGCATTCTGCGCGGTGATAATTCGCGTGGCGAGTTCTACTCGATCGCGGTGTCGAACGGTCATCAGCAGGTCGATAGCGGCACCAAGATGATCCACCTGGGCAAGAACACATCAAGCCGGATCATCTCGAAGGGCATCGCTGCGGGCTTCTCCGACAACACCTACCGTGGGCTTGTGTCCGCGCATCGCAAGGCGACGGCTGCCCGCAACTTTACCCAGTGCGACAGCCTGCTGATCGGCAACAACTGCGGGGCGCACACGGTGCCCTACATCGAGGCGAAAAACTCGACGGCGCATTTCGAGCACGAGGCGACAACGTCGAAGATTTCCGACGACAAGCTGTTTTACTGCCGTCAGCGCGGCTTGAGCGAAGAAGAGGCTGTTGCGCTGATCGTCAATGGCTTCGTGCGTGACGTGCTGCAGCAATTGCCGATGGAGTTCATGGCGGAAACGCAAAAGCTGATCGGCATCTCTCTTGAAGGCTCGGTGGGCTAGGAGTGTGCGGCTTTGGCGTTGATCGGCGGCAAGCGAGGAGCAATTGCGTTGGACAGCAAGGACCCGGAGTTCTGGTTCACGCCGAAAAAGCACGGCTACGGCGCCACGCCGACGCACTGGAAAGGCTGGGTCGCAACGGCGGCTTTCGCGATGGCGCTGCCGGCCGTGTCGCTTCCGTTTCTTCTGTCGCTGACGGACGAGACGCGGACGGCGGGCATCATGCTCTGGGCTGGTGCCGTGCTGTGGGCAGTCTGGCAGTTCACGCTGTTTGCCAAGCGCAAGACGGACGGCGAATGGCTGTGGCGCTGGAAGGGTGTGGCCTATCGCTCGATGCTCGACGATCTCGGCAAGGCTGGCGAAGGCGGCGCTGAGAATAAAGGTAACGACAAGAACTGAGCGGCGCTTGCCGCTGGCTGTGAAAATTTGAGTTCGCGGTGGGCTTTCGGGCCCCGTGGCCTCGGGATGAAAATTAAAACCGGAGTGAAGCACGACATGCTTGAGATTAAAAACCTGCACGCCAAGATCGCCGAAGAGGACAAGATGATTCTCAATGGCATCGACCTTGTCATCCCGAAGGGCGAAGTCCATGCGATCATGGGGCCGAACGGTTCTGGCAAGTCGACGCTGTCCTACGTGCTTGCAGGCCGCGACGACTATGAAGTGACCGAAGGCGATATCGTCTGGAACGGTCAGTCGCTGCTGGAGCTTGAGCCCGATGAGCGGGCTGCGGCAGGTGTCTTCCTGGCATTCCAGTACCCGATGGAAATTCCAGGCGTTGCAGGCCTCACGTTCCTGCGCACAGCCGTCAACTCGCTGCGCAAGAAGCGTGGCGGTGAAGAACTGACGACGCCTGCGTTCATGAAGCTGGTGAAAGAGCTTGGTGCAAAACTCAACATCGACATCGAAATGCTGAAGCGCCCGGTCAACGTCGGGTTCTCCGGCGGCGAAAAGAAACGTTCGGAAATTCTTCAGATGGCGATGCTGGAGCCGACGCTTTGCGTTCTCGATGAAACCGACTCCGGCCTTGATATCGATGCGCTTCGCGTCGTCTCCGATGGCGTGAATGCACTGCGTGGACCTGAGCGGGCGATGCTCGTGATTACGCACTATCAGCGGCTGTTGAACTACATCGTCCCCGACTTCGTCCACGTCCTCGT
>JAJDEN010000028.1 GCA_029259775.1 Planctomycetota bacterium
CCCTTTCGGGAACCAGATCCTAAATCTGGCGCGTCTGCCAATTCCGCCACACTCGCATCCTGTGGGCGCGCGACTGTACCCCCTCTGATCCGCTCGTCGATGTCGTTCCGCGCTCTCGCGCGGACTGGGCGCCTCGCCTGCCGGGCAGGCTCGGCGGCAGGGGGAAGCTACGCGCCTCCCCCTGCACCCCCTCCGCCCCCTCCGTGCCACCCTCGCTCATAGATGGGGTCGCGACTGGACCGGGCGCGTGCGGCGACTCACCCATGTGCCGCGCGGGAGCGCGGAACCGAGGATCCGATCGCTCGCAAGAAGAAGGCCCCGCGTGCTGATGCACGCGGGGCCCGAGGGAATCCAGATCCAGGGGGAGACTCCCCAGATCCAGAAGATGTCGAAAACCAAGAGGAGGCGCTCGCGCGCCTGACAGACATAGGAGCGGTGCCCGCGCCGGAGCGTTTCAGCCGGGCCGGGGGGGCGCGGCGCGCTGCCCGCCCTACGTGGACTGCAAGACGGCCAGCCGGCCGCCCCAGCCCATGCCGTTCATGCGCGCACCGAGGATCGAGGGCTTGGACATGGCGAGGTCGACGAGGTGATCCACCTCCCGAGTCGAGCTCTCGAAGTCGTGGGCGAGGCTCTGGTGTGCCTCGTACATGAGCTGACCCAGCTTCTGCATGTCGCCGCGTTGGAGCGCGTCGTAGGCCCGACTCACCCGGTGGGTTTCCGTCACCACATAGCGCGCACGCTTGCGCGTCACCTCGCTCAACCGGCCCTCGATCTGGACGAAGGCCTTTACGGAAAGGTCCGGTAGCCGGAACAGGTCGGGCACGGCCGCGACGACCTCGTCGGCGGCCACGGCCAGCTCCAAGCGGCGTGCGTCGTAGCGGGGATCGCTGCGCGAGCGGTCGATGCCCGTCTCCTCGGCACACAGCTCATGCGCCGTGTCCAGGTGCAGGACCTCGTGATTCAGGTGGCGGCAGTCCACGTAGAGGACCTGGCCCGGCTTCGCCGCGGCCACGACATACGGCGCCGCCGTGTCGCTCTCGACGCCGCGCCACTCGCGCTCAATCAGCGGGACGTCCTCGGCCAGCTCCCATTTGGAGCGGTACACGCCGACAGCTTCGTAGATGGAGCGCAGCAGCACGACCAGGTACGCCGCGCTCGAAGCGAGACCCTCGCCCTGCGGCAGGTCGCCCATCACCATCAGGTCGATGCCCGGCATGCGGCCCCGGTCGCGGCCCACGTGGGCGTAGGCGCCGCGGGCCAGATCCGCCCAGACGCGGCCGGACTTGAAGAGCTGATCGCCGTGGAAACTGTCCTTCTGGCGGGCGTTCATACCCCAGACGACGACGCGCGAGTCCGGTCGAACGCCCCAGGCGCACGCCACGCCCTCCGGCACGGGGGTCGCGAGGACCTGGCCGTCGAGCAAGGGCAGGTGCTCACCAAGCAGCAGCAGCCGCCCCGGCGCGAAATGCACGCCTTGCGGCGGACGCTTGCAGCGGCCGCCGAACTGCAGTTCGACCGTGGTCTTGAGCGAGGGCACGCGGCCACTCTACGTGCCCCGGTCGCCGGGGACGGGCTCGCGTCGGGGAGTGTTGCAAGCACGATCGCTCCCCGCGGTAGCGGCCCGTGCATCCATCGGGCCTGTGCTACCGTCTCCCGCCATGAACGACTCCGATTCGCAATCTGAGGCATCCCCCGAGCTGATGGGCCACGTCGAGGGCATCCTGCGTGGTGTGGGGGAGGACCCGGAGCGGGAAGGGCTCGTCCGGACACCGCTGCGCGTGGCCAAGAGCATGCGCTTCCTCACGGACGGCTACCGCATGGACGCCTCGGCCGTGCTGCACGGTGCTGTGTTCGAGAGCGATACCGATGAGATGGTGCTGGTGAAGGACATCGAGGTCTACAGCCTCTGCGAGCACCACCTGCTTCCGTTCTTCGGCCGTGCGCATGTGGCCTACCTGCCGCGCGGCAAGATCGTCGGACTTAGCAAGCTGGCCCGCGTCGTGGACGTCTTCTCACGCCGGCTGCAGGTGCAGGAGCGCCTCACGACCCAGATCGCGAACTCGATCCAGGATGCGCTGAATCCGCTCGGGGTGGGCGTGCTCGTCGAGGCCCAGCACCTCTGCATGATGATGCGGGGTGTGGCCAAGCAAAACAGCAGCACGGTCACGTCGTGCATGCTGGGTCGCTTCCGCAGCGACATGAAGACGCGCAACGAGTTCCTGGAGCTCGTGCGACTCTCGCGGCGCTGATCGCCCCTAGAGATGCTGTCGGATGGCCGCGGTGACCGCGTCCGCGTCGGCCGGATCCAGCGTGCCGCGCGGGGGGATCGGGAAGTCCTCGAGCTCGTTGGTCGGGATCAGGTGGATGTGCACGTGGGGGACTTCGTAGCCCATCACGCACGTCACCACCCGCGCGCACTTCGTGGCGGTCTTCATCGCCTTCGCGATGACCTGGGCGCATGTCCAGAGCTCGGCCAGCTCGTCCGGCTCGAGATCGAAGAGCTGATCGACCTCGCGCTTCGGGATCACGAGCGTGTGACCGCGGGTGATCGGGTTGATGTCGAGGAACGCGAAGTGCTTGTCGTCCTCGTGGACCCGATGGCAGGGGATCTCACCGCGGACGATCATCGTGAAGATGCTGGCCATGCGCGGATCCTACGCGATTCCGGTGGGCCGTCCGTCCGGTACCTTTGAAGCCGGGCTCCTAGAAGGCGGGCGGGATCTGAAGCGTCACGTGCGGGACCGGCGTGCGCTCGCTGAAGCCCTTGTCGGCCGGGTGCCACCACGAGACGTCGTCCTCGCCGAGGCGCCACGAGAGGTACGCGGGCTCGCCGTCGATCAGCGTCGGGAAGTCCACCAGGCCCAGCTCGAGGTCGCGGACCTCGAGCCCCAGGTCCGAGAGCTCCCGCAGATAGCCCTCGATGCGAGCCGAGTAGCCACTCACCTTGTCCTTCAGCGCCTCGATGTGGAGCTGGGCATCACGGTTGCCGGCCGTCTCGACCTCGAGCGCCCGGCGCTCGCGGCCTGCGCCCCGCAACTCGCGGAAGTCGTTGACGACGTCCCGCACGATGGATCGGACCAACGGGAGCACCTGGTTGGATTCCTCGACCGTGAAAAGCGTACGAATGCCGGTACCCATCAGCCGTTGCCCCTCCCAGGGCGTCCCCGTGTGGGGCTTTCCCTTGCTGCCTAGGAGTGGGGATCGGTCGGAAGGCGTGGCCATCTGAAGGACCCGCTTGGCTTCCCCAACCGGGGTGCGCTCCGGCGCGCGTGATTCGGGTCTCGCTCGGCCTCGTTCGTCACCACTTCGTCATGCGCGGCGTGGATCAGGCCTGCGGGGCCACCCGGACCTCGTCGCCGATCAGCTCGCGGAGCATGTGGCGAGCCAGGGCGACGGCTCCGATCGGCGAGACGGCAGCGCCCTCCTCCGGCTGGCCGAGGCCGAGCAGGACGACGCCCCCGTCGAGCCGGACGCCCTCGAGCGGCATGCCCAGCCCGCGGAGCAGGGGGCCGACGCGGGCCAGGGTGATCCGCACGATCGGATCCAGGCCCTCATCCGGGGGCTCCCCTGCGCCGGCCGTCTCCTCGTGGATCAGGGCCAGGACGTCCGGCCGGCAGGACCGGCAGCCCGTGCAGGCCTTCGACGCATCGCCGACCTCCTCAGGCGTGCCGGCCCCCGCTTGGATCACTGCGCGGATGGTCCGGTCGCCGACGCCCAGGCAGCGGCAGACCAGGATCCCGTCGCCTGTCGGGTCCGAGGGCGTTCCCTGCTGCGCGATACCGAGCGCCCGCCGGAGCGCCTTGACCGCGAAGGCCGCGGCGCGCTGGACGGCTTCGGGCAGTTCGTGTGTGCCGCCGTCGCACAGGGCCGCGAGCACGCTGTCCGCCGTGTGGCTGCCTGCCTCGTCCCATGTCTGTCCCTCGACGCGGCTCGCGAGCCAGGAGAGCGGCGCCACCGGCGCGGCACTTCCGAATGCGCGGCCCGCGGCTCGGCAGATGCGCGCATCGCCGTTGCTGCAGGCGTCGTAGGCGAGCGTCACCCGGACGCCGAGCCCCCCGACCATGCTGCCGACCTCGCCGGCGGCGTTGGCGCCGTCCACGTCGCCCATGCCATGGGGCGCGACGAGATGGTCGACGTAGGTCGCGGGCAGTTCGGGGATCACCGGCTACGCGCTTCCGACCGTCACGGGAGGCGGAACCTCCGTCGGGAGGACCTTGCCGGGGTTGAGAATGCCCTTGGGATCGAATGCGTCCTTGATGGCGCGCATCGCGGCGATCGCCACGGCGTCGCGGCACATGGGCAGGTAGCGGCTCTGCGAGCAGCCGACGCCGTGTTCACCTGTGATCGTGCCGCCGAGACGTGTCGCGACTTCGAAGATCGCGAGCACCGCCGGACGCAGGGTGGCTTCGCGCACCGCGTGGTCCGGGTCGTTCGTGAGCACGTTGACGTGGATGTTGCCGTCACCGGCGTGCCCGTAGCTGATCTGCTTGATGCCGTACTCGGCCGCGACCTCGCGCACGCCGCGCAGCAGGTCCGGGACCCGGTCGGGAGGCACGGCCGTGTCGCACTCGATGTAGGCGGCTTGCTTCTTCACGGCCTCGCCCAGGCACTTGCGCACGGTCCACAGCTCCCGCGTCTTGGCGGGCGTGTCGGCCAGCATCGCGTCGAGGGCGCCGGCTTCGAGGAGCACTTCGCCGGCGCGCATGAGCTCGCGGTCCACGGCCTCCTCGTCGTAGCCGTCGAGTTCGAGCAGGATCTGGGCCTCGGCGTCGCTGTAGGGCACAGCGCGGCCGAGGTGCTCTTCCGCCGCCGCGAGGGCGGCCTTCTCCACCAGCTCGAGGGCGGCCGGGATGATGCGCGACTGGTAGACCGCGACGATGGCCTTCGCGGCGGTGTCCAGGCTGTCGAAGGGCGCCAGGATCGTGCGACGCGTCGTGGGCATGGGGATCAAGCGCAGCGTCGCCTCGGTGACGATGGCGAGCGTGCCCTCGGAGCCTACGAGCAGCTGAGAGAGGTTGTAGCCGGCGACGTCCTTCTTGAGCTTGCCGCCCGTGCGGAAGACATCGCCGTTGGGCATGACGGCCTCGAGCGAAAGGACGTAGTCCTTCGTGAGGCCGTACTTCACGCAGTGCGGGCCGCCGGCGTTCTCGGCGATGTTGCCGCCGATCAGGCACGAGCCGTTGCTCGCCGGGTCCGGCGGGTAGTAGAGGCCGAGCTCCGCGACCTGGTCTTGGAGGACCCCCGTGATGACGCCCGGCTGGACGCGCGTCATCATGTTCATCTCGTCGATCTCGATGATCTCGTTCATCCGATCGATGCAGAGCACGATGCCGCCGAAGACGGGCAGCGCGCCGCCGGAGAGCCCCGTGCCGCCGCCTCGCGGCGTGACCGGCACGTTGTGCGTCCACGCGAGCTTCATGATCATCGAGACCTGCTCCGTGGAGTTGGGCCGCACGGCCACCTCCGGCAGGTACTGCAGGTCCTCGGTCTCATCACGGCCGTAGCGCAGGAGGTCCGGCTCGAGCGTGAGCACGTAGTCGGCGCCTACGATGGCCTCCAGGGCCGAGATGATGTCGGGCGTGACGGGCGCGAAGTCGGGCATGCGGCCATCTTGGTCGCGCACGCGGACGGCGCTGGGCATTTTTCCCTGCGTTGGTCCCCCTTGCGCGGGCGTCCGCGCGGGCCCATCGTTGGCGGCGGAGGACCGGCTCATGAAGACCCTGCGCGTCGCGCTGCTCATCGTGCTCTTGGGCGCCTCGGCGGCCCTGGCCGAGGACGAGGCGCCGGCTTCCAAGAAGGCTCCCGAGAAGGCGCCCGATGCGTTCGCGGCAGCCCTGGACGCCATGGGCATCGCCGAGAAGGACCTCGGCTACCGTCCGAAGGCGCACTGGACCCGCTATCCGCACCCGAAGACCGTGCCCTACGTCATGCCGTTCTTCGAGGACCTGCTCGCTGCGCCGCTCGACACCTACGCCTTCACCCGCTTCCTGGGCAACGCGGTCGAGGATCTGCTGACGCCCGAGCTGCTGCGGGCCGTCCCGAAGGACACGAAGCGCGGCAAGGAGACGCTGTACAAGCTGGGCGTGATGCTCGCCACCGAGCGGCGCATCGGCGGCTTCCGCGTGTTCGGGATGGACACGTCGGGCTTGAAGGTGAAGCTCGATGCCGAGGAGCCGCTCAAGGTCGCGCTCGCCCGGATGCTGGGCGAGTCCGAGCTGCACCCGCCGAAGTCGATGCCGGACGTCAGCGACGTCCCGCGTCCGCTGCACGCGCCCCTCGGGCGTCTCGTGCTGGAGCTGTGGGACGCGCGGACCTGGGTGGAGCGCGGCTTGCGACGTGTGAGCATCGAGCAGCGGGGCGCCGTGTTTCGCACGCTGCCTGAGCTCGCGACCAGCACGCCCGACGGAACGAAGTACTTCCCGGTCATCGATGATGTCGCGCGGCTCATCGACGAGCACGCGCTGCACTACGGCTGCTTGAAGGCACTGCAGGCCGTGCAGAACGCGCGGCGGGCGATCGGCGCCGTCAAGCGGCCCAAGGACGGGTGGCCGGAGTTCGACATCTGGATCGAGACGGCCTGGGGGACGATCCTCTTCGAGAACAACGAGTCCGGTGGGGCGGGGGGCGTCATCGAGGACCCGTTCCTCATCGTCCGCTTCGCCGGTGGGGCCAGCGGCGGCGGTCCGCTGGGCGCCACGGCACCGAACCGCTCGATGTCCGTTGCGCTGTTGCTCGACACCCAGGGCGTCGTCGGAACGAACGGGAAGGGGGAGCACGCGCATCGCGGCCACCTGGCCTCGGGCATCCTCGGCTGCGGCATCGTCTATGCGGCGGGCGAGGGCAATCACGAGTACCACACCGACCACTGGGGCATGGGCGCGGGCTTGTTCGGCTTGGGCGCGCTCATCGACGAGGGCGGCAACGACACCTACCGGATGGCGTCGGTGGGCCAGGGCGGCGCGTTCTTCGGCGCGGGGCTGCTGCTTGACGCGGCAGGTGACGACAAGTACGTCCTGCGCGAGGGCGACGGCCAGGGCTTCGGTGGACCGGGCGGGATCGGCATCCTGGCCGACCGCAGCGGCAACGACAGCTACTACGCGGAGCCGGACGCGAAGAAGGCCGGCCGCGCCGACTACCACTCGAAGGACAAAATCGCGGTCAGCAACGCGATGGGCTGCGGCTCGGGCCGCCGCGGCGACATCAGCGACGGGCACGTGTGGGCGGGCGGCTTGGGCGCGTTGATCGACGTCGAGGGCAACGACCGCTACGAGGCGGGCAACTTCTCGATGGGTCTGGGCTATTGGTATGGCACGGGGCTGATGTGGGACGGTGGCGGCGATGACGTCTACCGCAGCGTCTACTTCACGCAAGGCTCGGGGGCGCACTTCGCGATCGGCGCGCTGATCGATGAAGGCGGCAACGATCGCCACGAGCTGCATGAGACGGCAGGCGCGGCGCTGGCGTTCGGGTGGGACGTGGTGAACGCGTTCCTGATCGACCGGGGCACGGGGAACGACTACTACGAGGCGGACCTGATCTCGGTGGGGGTGGCGGAGGTCCGCAGCAATGCGTTCTTCATCGACGAGGGGGGGGACGACACGTACGTCGTGCGGCCCGGCGGCATCTTCCTCGGCGGCGTCGATGACCGCGCGTCCTACAAGAAGCCTGGCCGGACGTCGGACTTCCCGTGGCGTATGGGGCAGGTGGCGGTGTTCCTCGACCTCGGGGGCAAGGACAAGTACCTGGAGCGCAAGGACCGCAAGGCGAAGCCGGTCGTCGGCAAGCGTGGCGGTGATGGGGCGACGTGGGGAGTGCGCAAGCGTGATCCGTCATTGAAGGCGGCGCCCAACGTGGCGATCGGCCGCGATGTCGACAAAGGCCGCATCGGTTGGCTGGACGCGTTCCCGCGGAGGAAGTGACGACCCGCGTCACGGTGACGGGGGCAGCCACCCGGTTGTCCTGCTCCGCAGGCCAACCTCGGGTTGCCCGTACAGGACCCCGGACAAGAACAGCTGTAGGGGCGACCCGAGGCGGCGCGCAGCGCCGCCGGGTGGACGCCCCGATCACCCCGTTGCGTCCGGGTTCTCAGGGTCCTCATGCCAGCGTCGGGGATTGCGCGCGATGTAGCCCTGGGCATGAGCCAGGTCATCGTCGTCTCGGATGACCCGCTCGTAGAAGTTGCGGTGCCACAGCCTCTTGTCGAATCGCGGCCACGAGTGGGACCGCACGCGCTGGGCGTACAGCGTCGTAGTGGTGGACTTCCACCAGGGGAGGACCTGTCCAAGCGTCGCCCGCTCCAGGCTCCCGTCTGCGGGCTCGCGGAAGCGCAGGATTGCATGAATGTGGTTCGGCATGATCACGAGGGCGTCCAACTCCACGTGGCGGAATCGCCTCGGGATGTCGAGCCACACGCGCTCGACCATGCGGCCGGCCGGACTGAGGACTACGCGTCCTCCAACGACGTCCCCGAGCAGGCACCGCTTCCCCTGCACACACACGGTCACGTAGTACGCCCGGGGCGCCGCGTAGTTGAACCCGCGCCAGCGGACCGATCGCCTGCCTCGTCGTTCCCTGCACCCACATCGCGCGCGGACGCATTCCCGTCACACCACCGCCGACGGGCAATCCTTCGCCAACGGGCACTCGCCGCACCGGGGGCGGCGGGCGATGCACACCTGCCGGCCGTGATGGATCAACATGTGGCTCAGGTCGATCCACACCTCCTCCGGATGCAACGCCACGAGATCCCGCTCGACCTGCTCCGGCGCTGTGCGCTTCGTCCAACCCAGCAACGCGCTGATGCGCTTCACATGCGTGTCCACGACCACACCGTCCGCCAGGCCCCAGATCACCCCGCGCACCACGTTCGCGGTCTTGCGCGCTACGCCCGGCAGCGTCAGCAGGTCGTCCATCGCCTGCGGGATCTCACCTCCGTACACCTCGCCCACGCGCTCGGCCATGCCCTGCAGGCTCTTCGCCTTGTTGCGGAAGAAGCCCGTGCTGTGGACCGCGTCCTCCAGCTCCGCCATCGGCGCACGCGCCATCGCCGCCGGCGTCGGCCACCGCTGGAACAGCTCCGGCGTCACCATGTTCACGCGCTCGTCCGTGCACTGCGCGCTCAGGATCGTTGCCGCCGTCAACTCGAACGCATTGCGGTGCGTCAGCGCGCACTCCACGTCCGGGTAGGTCTCGTAGAGCCGCTGCACCACGCGCGCGGCCCGCATGCGCTGCTCCCGCGTGTACCGCCGCGGCCGGTAGCCACGCTTCTTCGCCGCCTTCTTCTTCGCGGCCATCAGCCGAGTACCTCGGCGGCCTCACGCGCCGAGAGCACGTCGCCGCGGACCCACCGCCCGCGGCGCAGCTCCCCAACCGCGCAGATCTGGTCATCGATGCTCGCGAGATCGTGCGCATCGGCCGCGGGCATCACCCGCAGGCCACGCTGGCGGACCGCGGCGTGCCAACCCGCAGGCAGCACCGCGGCGTTCGGCCCCCCGCTCACGAGCGGCACGCGACCCTCCTTGGCGCAATCGTCCAACACGATCTCCCAGCCCGCGAGGTCGCGCGGGGCGTCCGCGGCGTCATCTCGGGGGTGCGCCAGCACCTTGACCGCACCCGCCGACAGGATACGAAGCGGCGATTCCTCCTCCGCCGCCATGCGCTCGGCTGCAAGGATCTCCCCCCGCTGCTCTCGCAGCTCATCGCCATCGAGGTCCGCGTCCGCCAGCAGCATCCACGCGTAGCCCTCGCGGCGGGCACGCTCGGCCATCATCGGCAGCGAGTGCCGGCCGGCGCCGCGGTCTGTGTGGACACCCACGAGCCCGCGGAGATCGCCCATCGACACGAGATCCTCGGGCGGCGCGGAGAACTCCGGGCCCTCGCGAAGCTCGGGCGGTACGAAGGGGAGGTCCAAGGCCGCGTAGACGTCGGCTTCGTTCGGCGTGGGGATCTGCTCCTCGCCGCGCCAGAGTCCTTGCGGGTCGAGCAACATGCCGCGCGCATCGGCCGCGGCCATGAGCGCAGCGAAGTGGTCCTTGCGCGCGGTCAGGTACAGCAACTGGGCCGTGAAGGCCGTCTCGTCGTCGGGCAGCACGCGCAGCCCGATCGGGATCCCGTCGTCGGTGCGGCCCATGGCCACGTCGAGCTCCGGATGCTTGGCTCCGGTCAGCCATGGCAGGCCCAGGAAGGCCTGGATCAACGGGTCGGGGTCGTGGGCGGTCGCCAGCAGCACGACCCCCTCGACACGCGAGGCCATGCGCCTCAGGTCACCGGCCGGCGCCAGTCGGATCGCGGCCGGCTCGCGGGCCAGGGCGCCCAAGGCCCGGCTCGCCGCCGCCCGCGCCAGCGTGAGAGGGATCGACGGTTCGCTCGGCGTCGGAGGGGGCTCGTGCACCGCCGAAAGGTACCCTGTCTCCATGCACCGCTGGAAAGAGGGTCTGATTGCCTCGGCCGTGATCGCGGTATGTCTCTACGGCGTCGTGGCCCAGTTCAGCCCGGAGGGCCAGCCGATAGGACGCCTGGGCGACATTCCGGCCATCGCCATGGGCGCGGTGCTGGACGACGACATCTCCCTTCGCGACATCGAGACCCCGCCCAAGCCGCGGAGCCTGCCGGGCTCGTTCGGGCGCAAGGCGACGGTGCTCTACACGTGGAGCGTCGCCTGCCCCTGCATCCTCGACCTCGAGGTCCGCCTCCGGAAGCTCCACGCGCGCTACGGCCAGGCCCAGGGCGTGGCGTGGATCGCGCTCGCCGGCGAGCCGGGCGAGGAACTCGAAGCCCTGCGCGCCAAGCACGCGAAGCTGGCCGCCTTCTACCCCGTGCTCCGTGATCCCGAGCAGGTCGCCTGCCGGCGCATCGGCCTCCGGCACGCCGGCCAGGTCGCCGTCCTCGATGCCGACGGCCGCCTCGTCTACCGCGGCGCGATCGATGACCATTGGGAGACGGGGAAGGCGGAGTTCCTCGAGGCGGCCCTCCGTGCCGTGGTGGGGGGCAACAAGCCCGCTGTCGGCCAGCAGGAGCGGCGTTACGGCTGTGAGTTCGAACTCCCGGCCTCCTGCCGCGCCGACGATTCGGCCGCCGCGGGCGACTCGTAGGCGTCCGCCCGCGTTGCCCGCGTCGGGCGACGCTGCTACCTTCCGCATTCGCAACGGGTTGGGAGCACCTGGGCCTTGAAGATTCCGGTCGGCATTCCCGTCTTCGTGGCCGCTGCGGGCACGGATCCCAAGTTCGCCAAGATGGTCAGTCGGTGGCTCGTGAGCGCCGGCGTATGGCTGCTCCTGGCGAGCGCGGTCGGTCTGCTGGAAGCGTTCCGGCTCGTCGATCCCGAGATCCTCGCGGACCACGCCTTCCTGACCTTCGGCAGGCTGCGCCCCGTCCACACGATGACCATGCTCTTCGGTTGGGCCTCCATGGCGCTGGTCGGGCTCATGTTCTACGTCGTGGCCAAGTCCGCCTGGCTGCCGATGAACAATCCGCTCACCCGGCTCGAGCTGATCTCCAGCAACGCGGCGCTCTGGCTGGTCAACATCGGCGTAGGCGTGGGCGCGATCGCTCTGTGCACGGGCGACCTGAGCGGCGGCGGTGAGTACCGCCGCTATCCCTGGTACTGCATGGCGCCGATCTTCGCCGCCATCGGCATCGTCGGGGTCGTCTTCTACCGCATCATCGCGCGGCGCAGGGTCGGCGCGGTCTACATCTCGTGCTGGTTCGCGATGGCCGCGACGTTCTGGGTCGCCGTCGTCGTCTTCATGGGCTACCAGACCTTCTGGAAGACCGGCCTCGCCTGGGTGATCGTGGACGGCTTCTACATCCACAACGCCGTCGGCATGTGGTTCACGCCGCTGGCCGTGGGCCTCACCTACTACGCGCTGCCGAAGCTCCTGAACAAGCCCATCTACTCGTACGCGCTCGGCGTCCTGGGCTTCTTCACGCACCTCGTCTTCTACACGGTCATCGGCACGCACCACTACATCCACACGCCGCTGCCGCTCGCGCTGCAGACGACGGCCGTCATCTTCTCGGTGGCGATGATCGTCCCGGTGTGGGCCAGCACCGGCAACTTCCTCATGACGATGAAGGGTGAGCGCCTGGCGATCTCGCACAGCTACTCGCTGCCCTTCATCTTCGTGGGTGTTCTCGGCTACGGCTTCGCTTCACTCCAAGGCAGCTTCGAGTCGCTGCGCTCCGTCCAGGAGACGTTGCACTTCACCCACTACACGGTCGGTCATGCCCACTTCGCGATGTACGTGTTCGTCACGTTCCTCATCTGGGGCTGCATGTACGGACTGGTGCCGCGCATGACGGGCCGCGAGCCGCCGATCCTGCTCGTGACGCTCCACTTCTGGCTCGCCCTGGCTGGCATCGCCGTCTACGTCGTGGGGCTGTGCATCGGCGGCCAGGTCCAGGGTGAGTCCTGGGTCGCTGGGGAGCCGTTCATGGAGTCCGTCCGCAAGACGTTGCCTCACATGGTGTGGCGTTCCGTGGGCGGTGCGCTGATGCTCGTCTCGCACGTGTTCTTCTTTCTCGCCCTGTGGCGCATGCGCCCCGGTGCGTTCACGATGGCGTTCACCCCGGCGAAGGGAGGGTAGGCATGGCGTTCAACATCCACACCAGCCACCGTCTCCTCTTCCTGATCCCGGCGGTCTCCTACTTGGTGCTCGTCGCCGTCTGCGCCGTGATCCCCGCGATGCTCGAGCAGCAGCGGGAGGCGGAGGTCGAGGCCCCCTTCGAGGATGCGCTGCTCGAGCGTGGCCGCAGGCTCTACCGCGACTTCAACTGCGTCGCGTGCCACACGCAGCAGATCCGGGGCGATGAGGCACTCGCCTCCGTCATCGAAGGCGAGCGGCTCATTCCCGTGCTGAAGGCCGACGCCCGCTTCGGCCGCGAGGTCGCCAGCCGCCGCGAGGAGTACGCCCATCAGCAGCCGCCCTTCATGGGCACGCAGCGCACGGGCCCCGACTTGAGTTCCGTCGGCCGTCGCTTGCCCGAGGCCCAGTGGCACTACTGGCACCTGTACACACCGCAGTCGGTTTCGCCCGATTCGCTCATGCCCCCGCACCGTTTCCTCTTCACGACCACGCAGCCGAGCGACGACGTCGCAGCCGACTACGAGAAGGTGCTCAACATCGAGGGCCTCGGCCTGCCGGGCAAGGAACTCTGGGCCACGCCGGATGCACGCGCGCTCGTCGAGTACCTGCTCTCGCTCAATCGCGAGTTCATCGAAGCGGAGGGGCTCAGCCGATGACACTCATCCTCCAAAGCCTCCTGCCTCAGGTCCAGGCCTCCATCGAAGACGAGACGGGCCACACGCATCCGACGTGGGAGGACTTCAAGGCCACCGATTGGATCTGGGTGGCGCTCGCCGGCGCGGTTGCTATCTGGGTCATCTGGAAGGCCGTCATGTACACGCTGCGCCCCGGTGAGACCGAGCCGGACCACATCAAGCGCATGATCCTCACGGAGCCGAGCACGCCAGGTGCCGACGAGGGGCACGACGCATGAACGATCAGGAAGCCGAAGACCCGATCAAGATCTACCTCGACGACGCCGAGGAGCCGTTCAAGGTCGCTGAACCGCCGCTGAGATTCTCGCTCACCACCATCGCATTGGCCGACGGCGAGCACCGACTGCGTGTCGAGGCGCCGAACGGCCTCGCGCCGCCCACGATCAAGGAGATCCCATTCCGCGTACGCAACGGCGTGGCCGTGACGGTGTCAGGTCTCGAACCGAACCAGACCATCGGCGGTCAGGTCGAGCTGATCGTCAACGCCTATGCCGGGAACACCGAGGTCGACTTCGAGCCCCGGCGCGCCGAGACGCCGCAGCCGATTCCGACGTGGGCCTGGGTGCTCTCCCTCGCCGTGCTGGCGTGGACGATGTTCTACGTGTTCAACCCCGCGCGGCCCCCGCGCGACGCGGCATCCAAGCCGTTCCGGGTCGACCGTGAGCTTGGCGAGCGGCTCTACATGGACACGTGCGCGCGCTGCCACGGCGAAGACGGTACGGGCCAGCGCGAGTCCGGCAACCCGGACAACTTCATCGTCAAGAAGCTCCGCAACACGCCCAATCTGGCCATCTCGGAGACGCCCTACAAGCTGCTCTTCAAGGTGGTGACGGGCACGCGCTCCACCGGCGAGGT
This sequence comes from Planctomycetota bacterium, assembly GCA_029259775.1. GTDB lineage: Bacteria > Planctomycetota > PLA2 > PLA2 > JAEUHO01 > JAHEIK01. The sequence goes on from JAJDEN010000028.1 coordinate 14,135, forward strand.
GCAGATGCCGGCCTGGGGGCCGCGCTTGACGAACGAGGAGATCGTCGCGGTCGTCAACTTCGTTCGCACCAGCTGGGGGCACGACGCCTCGATCATCGACCCGGTGCATCGCCAGGCGCCGCCTGGCATCGATGAACTCGAGGGCAACATTCTCGACGCCATGATGGGCAAGGATGCGAAACAGCTCCAGATCTGCTGTTGGCCGGACGGCGTACGCCCGCAGCTCTACCGCATTGACGGCCCGCGCTGGGCCGTGGGCCGCGATGATGTCGTGAACGAGTGGACGGGCTACTTCGAGGCCCTGGGCACGGGCGAAGTGGCGGACTTCCAACTCACGGATGTCCGCTACGCCTACGAGCGCGAAGCAGTCAGCAACATCGGTGCGCATGTCTTCGCGATGGGACGCATCTTCCAGAGCACGCGCGCCGCGGACGGCACCGAGGAGTCGGACCAGGGGCGCTTCATCCGCGTCTACCGCCGCATCAAGCGCCCGGGCGCTACGATTCCCGACGGCGCGCCGCTCGGCACGGAACCGCCGTCGATGTGGGCGCTCGTGTTCGACTTCGCCTCGATCCGGATGCGCGTCGGCTGTGAGGTCGATCCCGCGGAAGATTGCCCGCCCGAGGACGTACCCATCTCCGCCGACGGCATCGGCTACGCCGAGGTGCAGACGTTCTTCCGCACACTCAACAAGGATCACGGCGACGCACCGCACGAGGACTTCTGGGAGCTGAGCTACGAGAAGTTCGTCAACTTCGAGTTCCCGCCCTCGTGGGACGACGTCGACGCGAAGTTCATCAAGCTGCTCGAGGTCGGCAACAGCAAGGATTCGAACCTGATCAAGGCGCTGCGCGACGGCCGCGGTCTCAGCGTCAGGGATGCCTCGGGCCAGGTGACGCGCATGGACGTCGACCCGATGCCCAAGGGCGGCAAGATGCCGGACGAGGAGATCGCCAAGATCGCCGCCTGGATCGACGCCGGGTGCCCCGAGATCGCAAACAGCGGGTCCGGTGGCGGCGCAAAGCCCCCTCCGAAGGACGGTGAGACGAAAGACGACACGAAGAAGGACACGGAGAAGAAGGCCGCGACCGGCTCCGGCTCGATCGGGTATGCCGACGTGCAGAACATCTTCAAGTCCCTGCGGCGTGACCCGGGTGACGCGGGTCATGAGGACTTCTGGAATCTCGACTACGACGACTTCGTCGGCGGCGACGGATTCCCCTACAGCTGGGACAACGCGGAGATGCGCGTCAAGCTCGTCGTCCCCTGGCGTGCCAAGGACAGCAACCTGATCAAGGCGCTGAAGGACGGCAAGGGCATCGTCGTCAACATGCCCGACGGCTCGACCGTCCGGCGCAACATCAGCCGCATGCCCAAAGGCGGTGCCGCCGTCCCCGCGGGGGACCTCCAGCGCATCGCCGCCTGGATCGACGCGGGCTGCCCGAAGGAGGCCGGGGGCACGTCGCCGTGGCCGAAGCCCGGCGGTGCCGTGAAGGACGAGCCCGAGAAGGCCGACCCCAAGAAGGACGAGCCCAAGAAGGCCGACCCCAAGAAGGAGCCCCCGAACGCCAAGGACGGCCCCAAGGCGCCGCCGAAGCAGCCGGCCAAGACGTCCAAGCTCGGCTATGCCGAGGTCATCAAGCTCTTCAAGAAGCTGCGCCAGAAGGCGCCCAATGCGCCGCATAGCAGCTTCTGGCGCGAGCTCTCCTGGAAGGAGTTCGTCGAGTTCGAGTTCCCTGAGGGCCCGGGCAAGGAGGGCATGGTCGTCATGCTCGTGCCCTACAGCAGCGCCGAGAGCAATCTGATCAAGGCGCTCAGGGACGGCAAGGGGCTGAAGATCACGTTTCCTGATGGCCGCGTGGAGTCCCGCGACATCGCGCCGATGCCCAAGGACGCCGACCCGATGCCCGCAGCGGACGTGCAGGCGATTGCCGACTGGATCGACGCCGGCTGCCCGGAGAACGCGGGCCAGCCGTCCTCGCTGAAGCGGGGTGGGGCGGCCAAGGCGCCCGCCAAGAACGAGGCACCGAAGCCGCAGCCGGCCTCGGACTTCCCAGCACCGAAGGGTGGGGGCTAGAGGACTCCGGCAATCCGCCGGGGGAACTCTTGCCGTCGGCTGAGATGTACGTACCTTTTCACCCGCTGATCGACGTGCCCGCTTAGCTCAGTTGGTTAGAGCAGCAGATTCTTAATCTGCGGGTCCTAGGTTCGAGTCCTAGAGCGGGTACCACTTCATTTCATGCCTCGTCGGTCGCGCGAGTCCTCCGCATGCGTTCCGCCCTGCCGTGCGGACTGGACGTCCCGGCTGCGCCGCGCCGCCGGGGGAGCTAGTGCCTACCTCCCCCGAACCCCCTCACGCGGTTCGAGTCCTAGCGCGGGTACCACTTCCCTTCGTACACGCCGCTGAAGGGCACGTCGATCCCGCGCGCTACTTCTTCGGCGCGCCCGGCGTCGTCACCTTCCGCATGGCCGCGCTCCTCCCGTGCCTCGGGGTACGTCCACCATAGGAACGCGGGGCGTCTCGGCTCTGCAGCGCCTGCTTCCTGGGCTGCAGCCTCGATCGCTCGGCCGCCGTCATGCGGTGCCAGCGCGGAGCGAGAGGCCGATCCCGGGCGCCGGCTCGGATTCCACGCCGACGGGATGATGATGCGACCGTGAGAGCTGCATGCACCAGGGTGTCGCCCGCGCAAGGCAACGGTCCGTCGGCTTCCCCTTTTCCCGGCGCCCGGGAGCACGAAACCTAGGCCCGTGGTGGGAGAGCGACCACAGCCATTTCCAGCCGTCTTGAGACTGGAATGAGACTCGGACGGTCAGGCAGACCGGCGTCGCTGGACGGCCACCGGGCGCACCGCGACGGGGCGTACGGCGGCAGGCCGGGCGGCGACGGCTGGTACAGGCCGAAGCGGCACGACCCGGGCGGGTCGGCGCGCCGGCTGCGCCCGCACCGCGGGGCGAGCGGGGCGGACGGGCTCGATACGGCGCGCAGGCTGGGTGCGTCCGCCGGCTTGGATGCGGCGCGGCCGCACACGACGCGCGCTCGTGGTCGCGGCGCCGCGGCAGCCTGCCGCGAGCAGTCCCAGGCCCACGAGGAAGGAGAGCAGCATGCCGATCTTGACCATGGACTCATGGCGACTGTGGAGCGCGTAGTCCTTCGACGCCCACCACGTTTCGTAGGAGCCGAGCCAGACCGAGTATGCCTCGCTGCCAGGCTCCGGCGCGAAGCCGGGGTCCTTGGCTGATTCGAGCTGCGCGACGCTGCGCGCGCTCTCACCGTCTGCGATGCCGCTTCGTGCGTCCGCGGTCAGCAGCAGATACATCAGCAGGTGGCCCGCTGCCAGGATCACGAAGCCGAGCGTCACCATGGACGCAGTGCGGCTGCCCTTCGACGTGCCCCCCGGGTCGGACATCTCAGGAGCCCCAGTGACCGGAGTCGGGGCGTGTGGCGCGGAGACCAGGGCGGCCGGGTGAGGCTTGCGCGGGCGGACGTGTGACCGCCGGCGAGGTCGGCTGGCGGACGGGCGCGGTCTCACCGCCGGAGGCGAAGCTCGCGGGTGCAGGACGGCTCGATAGCACTTTGGGCCGCTTGCCGTACTGCGGGGCCTCACGCGGCGCGAAGCCGGGTCCGGTGTCGATGGCTTCGCCACCGACCTCGGAGCGCTTGAAGCGGCCCGTGTACTCGGGCGTGTCGTGGGTTGAGCGTGAGCCGACCTTCGCGAGGAAGAACAACGCCAGCAAGCCACCGACGCCGACGAGTCCGAACAGCAGTAGCTTGTTCACGCCCGGCTCGATCTTGAGCGTGCCGGTCATCGTGCTCCACATCTGGGAGGCGTTGGGGAAAGCCTGATCCGACGTGTCCAACATGACGACGACGACGTAGTCGCCCGCGGCGATCGAGAGCACGCGCGCGGTGCGGTCGCCCTCGTAGGCCTCCGTCACCATCGACATCTCGATGGCGTGGTACGTGCCGACTTTCGTGGCCTGGATCGTCATGCCCTCCGGCATGCGCGACTTCAGCTTCTCGATCTGGTTCATGCCCAGTTCTTCAACGCTCGTGATGGAGCGGGTCAGGTTGATGCGCGCCAGCATGACCATGCCGTCGGGGCGCATGTCATTGCCGATGGTGTAGGCCTTGATCTCCGGCATGCCGTCGATGGGCAGGTTGCCGAAGCGTGAGGTCACCTTCATGTTGCCGGCGTTCTCGATGCTCAGCATCTCCTTGAAGCCGTCGGGAAGGCGCACCTCGTAGCCGTCGCCTTCGATCTTCTCGCCAGCCAGGGCCGGCGTGGCGATCACGAGGGAGAGGGCGAAGCACAACAGGGCAGATAGGCAGATACGCGGCACGGGACCCCTCCGGCGGGAGCAAGGGACGGAACATCCGGGACCGCTATCGGCGTGGCGCAGCGCGGAGCCGCAGTCTCAAGATGAGACGCTGCTTGCCGGGCCCCGCGTCCAACCCCTGCCACAGCGCGGGGCCCAGGGAATGCGCGCGGCAGCGGTCCTAGGAAGCGTCGCCAATCGGCGCGGCCGGGTCGGCCAGGGGCTCGCCGGCGCAGCGGTGGCGGTCCACGTCATCGATGATCGTCAGGTGGTGCTCGGTGTGGACGCGCGCGAAGCGCCACCACTGCGCCGCGCTCATCGGGCCGAGGAGGGGATGGTCGATCACGCCCGGGACCTGCTTGAGCGTCCCTGCGGTCGGCGCGAGGGCGGCGAAGCGCTCGCACGCCGCGGCGTGGCTGTCGCGCATGGCCGCCCGGCTCGGGATGTCGTCGGGCACGGCGAACTCCGGCGACTGCGCCTTGCCGCGCGGGATCCAACCGGCGAGGAGCAACGCGCGGCCCTGCAGGCTCAGGCGTCCCTTGGGCTTGATCGCCTCGCCGGTACCCGACCGCAGATCGGACGCGCCCGCGAGGACCCTCCGCAGCGCGATGAGCGCGTGCTCGACGTGCTGGGCGGGCGACCACCCGGAGACGGCTTCCGCGCGTGCGTAGAGACGTTCCTCGGGCCAACCAAGCATCTCCTCGATGCGGTTGAGCGCCGTGTGCAGGGCGCGGGTGTCGCTCTCGAGTCCCATGACGACATGGTACGGAGATGGAGAGCCTGCGAGAAATCACGCGCTGGCGTGGCGCCCTGGGCGGGGGGCACCAGGACGATCGCGTACAGCGCTTGCGCCGAGAAGGAGATGCCCGCACCCTCCCGGGCAGGAGGATCCATGTCGAAGCGAGCACCGGCAGAAAACCCGATTCACGACCTCATCGCCGATCGTTGGAGCCCGAGCGTCTTCTCGGCGGAGGCCATCGCGCCCAAGGACGTGCGTTCCTTGCTCGAGGCCGCCCGCTGGGCGCCCTCCAGCTTCAACGAGCAGCCGTGGCGATTCGTGGTCGGCGTGCGTGACGACGACGGCGCGTGGCAGGGCATCCTCGACTGCTTGGTCGACGCGAACCAGACCTGGGCCAGGCATGCGCCCGTCCTGATGCTCAGCATCGCGCGTACAAGCTTCAAGCTCAACGACAAGCCCAACCGGCATGCGCTCTACGACGTAGGGCAAGCCACGGCCCACCTCGCCATCCAGGCCACGGCCCTGGGCCTCTGTGTGCATCAGATGGCCGGGTTCAGCGTCGACGCTGCCCGCGGGCGCTTCGCTGTGCCAGAGGGGCACGAGCCGGTTGCCTGCATGGCGATCGGTCGTCTGGGCGACCCCGGAAGTGCAGATGCGGACCTCGTCCGCCGCGATGGCGCTCCACGCGCGCGCCTCGGCATCGACGAGTTCGCTTCGGGCTCGGTCTGGGGCGAGTTCCCGGACATCCTGCGCGACGGATAGCCGCGCGTCGGGCTACTTGGCGAGCGCCTTCAGCAACTGTTCGAGCGTGCCTGCGGCGCTGCCCGCAGGCAGTCCCTTGAAGTCGCGCTTCGTCGCAGCTGCGACCTTCAGGGCACCCTTGAGGTCGCCCGCCTGCTGCAGACCCGCGGCTTCCTCGAGACGGGCGCTGCCGATGGCGTCCAACGCCTCGATCAGCTTCTTGGAGGCGCTGCGCAGGCCGTGCTTCGTCTCGGCTTCGCGATCCTTCAGCGCGAACTTCACGGCGTCCTTGTGCTTGTCCCGGGCCTGCGCCTCACGGGCCTTGGCGAGCAGCGCATCGACCTGATCGCCCGCCTTGAAGACCTTCTTGTTCTTGGTGACGAAGTCACCGAACCACGTCGCCGCGAGGTCGGGGCGGCTCTTGTGCCCCATGGCCGGTACTTCTTGTTGCCGGATGTTCTCGTAGCGAGCCTTCTTGAGGGCTTCCAGCGCTTGGTAGGCCTGGCCCGTTCCGTGCGGTTCGCCAATGATCAACACATGGTCGCGCTCGCCCCAGAACACGTAGATCTGGAGCAGCTTGCGGCCGGCTTCCTGCAGTTTCTCGTCGGACGGCATGTGCTGCGGTGCCCAGTTGCCGCCCCGCGTGCAGATGTGCGTGAAGATGTCCGGGTGGCGCAAGCCCGAGTGGTAGCTGGGGTTCCCGCCTCCGGAGAAGCCGGTCACCATCACCGCGCGCCGATTGACGCGGAAGGACCGCGACACCGTGTCGATGATCTCGAGCAGGACCTGATCGTCCTCCTCACTCGCGGGCAGGTTCGACTTCTTCGGGCGGTTGTGTGTCGCCGTGACCATGTCGGGGCAGGCGACGATGAAGCCGTGCTTGTTGGCGAGTCCCTGCCAGGCACCCATCTCACCCTTGCCGCTTCCGCCGCGCCCGTGGCTCGAGATGACGAGCGGCCACGACGACTTCTTCGAGTACTTGGACGGCACGAACAGCGACCACGCACGGTCGTGGGTCTTCGTCTTGAGCGCATGCACCTTGCCGGGCTTGAGCGGGGCGTCCTTGGCGTGGGCCGGGACACCGAGGCCGACGAGCAGGCCCGGGATCAGGGTGAGGAGCAGAATGCGCACGACGGGCCTCCGCCGCTGATCCTACCGAACACGCCTTCCAGCCCGCGAGACCGCAGTTCGTGGGGCCCGCGGATTCGGCCCTTGACCTGTCGCCATATTCCGTTAGTGTGTTGTTCGTCGGCGTGTGGCACCCCCCGCACATGGCCAGGTGTGCCCTGCCCGGCCCGATAGTCCGCCAGATGTGACCGCGACCCGCTCCGAGTGTCTGTTGTTCGAGATTCACCAATCCGATGTCACTGCACCGAATCCACATGCCGCCGCCGACACGCCCCCTTGTTCCTCCTACGACCCGGCCCTCTGGGCCGCGGAGCCGCGCCCCGACGGACCACTCACCCCGAAGTGAGTCGTCCACGCCCCTTGGACCAACCCTCGGCCCCAAGGAAGCGCCCAAGGGGCGCGGCTCCACCCTTCGGACGGCGTTCGGCCGTCCGCGCAACCGGTTCGACATGCGGCACTTCGAACCTGCCGCGCCTTCAGCTGCCGAGCAGGTGGGTGGGCTGGATCTCGAAGACGTCCGGCCGGGCGGGTTCCCGTGGGGCGGGGTGCCCACGACCTACATGCCGGACGCCTCGCGCGGCATCCTGGCGACGAACGACAGCCCCGACATCCCATTCAAGACGTCGCTCAATCCCTACCGGGGATGCGAGCACGGCTGTGTCTACTGCTACGCGCGGCCGACGCACGAGTTTCTCGGCATGTCAGCAGGCCTCGACTCAGCAGGCCTTGACTCAGCAGGCCTCGACTTCGAGAGCCGCATCCTCGTGAAGTACGAAGCGCCCGAACTGCTACGCGCCGAGCTTGCACGCAAGCACTGGCGACCGCAGCCCATCGCGATCGGTGTGTCCTCACGAGGGTGCGTCACCGATCCCTACCAGCCGATCGAGCGCAAGCTGGGCATCACGCGGCGCTGCCTGCAGGTCTTGGCTGAGTTCCGCAACCCGGTCAGCGTCATCACGAGGAGCCACCTGGTCACGCGCGACGTCGACGTGCTGCGTGAGTTGGCCGAGCATCGCGCCGTGAGCGTGGCCGTGTCCGTGACCACGCTGAGCGCCGGCCTGGCTCGCACGCTTGAGCCGCGCGCATCAAGGCCAGCACACCGCCTGCATACCATCCATGCCCTGGCGGAAGCAGGCATCCCCGTCGGGGTGATGGTGGCGCCGGTCATCCCTGGTCTCACCGACGAGGAGATGCCCGCGATCTTGCAAGCCGCCGCGAAGGCAGGCGCTTCGTTCGCCGGCCACGTGGTGCTGCGTCTGCCCTGCGCCGGCAAGACGCGCCGCTGGGAGCGCGGTTTCTCCGATTGGCTCGACGTCCACATGCCCGATCGCAAGGAGAAGGTGCTCCTGCGTCTCAAGTCGCTGCGGTCTAGAGGAGGGGCCTACGCGAAGCAGATCGCCGACCTGTTCAAGCTCGGGCGTTGGCGCGCCGGCATCCCCGAGCGTGGACCCGCTCTCGCCACAAGGCACTTCCGGGTCCCCACTGTCCTCCGTGACGGGGGGCAGCTTTCCTTCTTCTAGAGGAGCGCCGTCCCGCCTCTAGAGCAGCGCCATGAGCGCCACGGCAAGCAGGCCCGACGCGAAGCCCGTGACCAGGTTCACCGCGTCGTTGTCGAGCCAGCGCCAGCCGCTTACGCGCTCCGGCAGCGCGCCGTCGATGACGCTCCGCTCCGTGATCGCGCCCGACGCCGCGTCGCGCCCGCGAAACTGGAGCCAGCCTCCGAGGATGCTATCGAACAGCGCGCCGGCCACGCCGGCTGCGCACATCAACCCGGTCCACGTGAGCGACAGGTCGGACGTGTCCGTGAACGCCGCCATGAACGCGGCGGGGGCGAGGGCAGCACCGACGAGCGCGGCACCGAGGCCCGCGAGCGTGACGCCGCCACTCTCGCCCGACCGCACGGGTCCGCGTCCCGCGAGGCGGAAGGGCGTGCCCCCGTAGCGCACGCCGATCTCCGTGGCGCACGAGTCGCCGCCCAGGCACGCGAGGGCGCCCACGAACACGGGCACGCCGAGATCGGGCCGCCCCGAGATGGTCAGCAGGCAGCCGAGGAACGCCGGGACCCCGTTGCAGAGCACCTGACGGAGGTCGCGCGCCGAGGCGCGCTCCTCCCCCGGCAGCTTGCCGAGCAGCGTCGCGACGAGGAAAGGCGCGAACAGCCCGGCCAGGCCGCTCCAGCGGAAGCTCAGGAATGCCACCGCGCCGAGGGCCACAGCCGCGGCGGCACCGCTCGCCTCCAGCCAAGCCAGCCGGACGCAGAGCAGCGCGAACACGGCGAGCCCAGCGATCACGCAGCTCAGCGTAACCAGGTCGGGCGGCACGAACTCGGCGAGCAGCGGGGCGGTCGGCACGTGGGGCGCATCGTACTCCGTAGGACGCCCGTTCCACGCTTCGCGTGCTTCGCTGAGCGGGGCGATGCCGCCGTCGACGAGCAACAAGGCCGGCAGCAGGATGAGGGCTGCCAACGCGACGGCGCCCGTGCGTCCGCGTGCGCGCGATGCCACGCCGAAGGCTGCCGCGTAGAGGCACCACCACACGGGACAGGGGTCGGCGGTGTTGCGCGCGTCCAAGCCCACGTCGCCCACACCCTCCAAGACGTATCTGAGCAGCGCCGCGGCGTGCTCGAAGGCCCACGCCGAAGCGCGGCTGAGCACTTCGACGCTCCCGCCCAGGAGCAGCAGCGCACCGGCTCCGAGCAGCACCGCCGTGAGCGGCAGGGAGAGCAGCGAGACAACCGGGCCCGCGAGACACAGCCGGCCCATGTACTCCGCCACGAAAGGGGCCGTGCCGAGCCACGCCGCACACGAGACGGCGAGCGCCGTGCGCACGGGTGCCTTCCGCGGAGGCAGGAACCCCGGAATGACGGGGCGGGGGCGCACCAGTCGCTCGCGCAACGGACGAGCCAGCAGGAGGATCGATGCGACCGCCGCGAACGAGAGCTGGAACGAGACCTCGCTGATCGAGCCCGGCCGTAGCGTCAGCACCAGGACGGCGACCAGCGCCAAGACCGCCGCGCCACGCGGCTCACGACCCAGGCAGCGCGCCAGGCACCACGCGCTTAGGCCCAAGCCTGCGCGCACTGCGCTCGGCTGGGACCCCGCCAGCGGCACGTAGACGGCCGCCGCCACGATGCCCGCGATCCAGACGACCCGTGGGGGCACACCGAAGCGCCGAAGCAGCAACAGCAGGGTCCCGAGGATCAACCCCACGTGCAGGCCCGACACGGCGAGCAGATGCGCCTGCCCGGTGCGGCGAAAGAGCATCCGATCGCGTCGGTCCAGCCGGCTGCGGTCTCCGAGCAGCAACGCACGGGCCAGGCCCGCGTCCCGTCGATCCAGCGAAGACGAGAGGTGCTCCGCCGCATGGAGCCGGGCGCCGCGCACGGCCAGCGCCGCTTGGCTCGCGGGCTGCGTTACCACCAGCGCTTGCCGGTCATGCACGGACGCGGTCATGCGCCGATGGCGGACGGTCACGCGCGCCGTCAGGCGAACATGCGCTCCGCGTGCGAGCCCGGGCGGCGGTCCGCGCCACGAGAGGCGCATGCGCACCTCGATCTCGGCCGCCCTCGCGTACGGCCGGCCCGAGAGACGCTCGACGCGCAGCGTAAACCGAAGACTGCGACGGAAGGGCAGGACGACCTTGGTGACGACGCCGTCCATGACATGGACGTAGGGCAGGCCGGCCGGCGTGAGCTCGGGTGGGGGCCTGGGCCTCGCTTGGATGCCCAGGACGAGGCCGAGCAGCAACGCGAGCACTGTCGGGCGCCACGCAGGCCGGCCAGCCATCAGGATCAGCAGCGCGGGGGCGCTGGCGGACAGGAGCGCGGTGCCGAGGGCGTGGAAGCCCAGGGCGCTGCCCAGCGCCAGCGCGCAGGCGATCGGGGCCAGCGGAGGGCGGCCGGCGTGGGAAGCGGGGGGCACACCGTCCCTCGCGCCCCGCGCGTCGGGGGTCACACCACATGCTTCCGGTGGGATCCGGGGCCGTCGCCGTATCCTCTGCGGACCGCATGACGAAGAAGCCGTACCAGATCGGAGCCGACGTGATCGCCGGGGAGCGCGACGCGCTCTCGGGCCTGCTCGAGCGCATGCCCCAGATGGCCGAGGCCTTCGATCGCGCCGTCGAGCTCATGCTCGGCTGCCAGGGACGCGTCATCATCTGCGGGATGGGCAAGTCCGGGCAGATCGGGCGCAAGCTCACGAGCACGCTCATCTCGACGGGTACGCCGGCGTCGTTCCTGCATCCAGCGGAAGGCTTCCACGGCGACGTGGGCCTGGTCACATCGCGTGACGTCGTCCTCGCGATCAGCAACAGCGGCAGCACACGCGAGGTCATCGAGCTGGTCCCCGTGATGCGCAATCTGGGTGCGAAGATCATCGCCCTGACCGGCGGGGACCAAAGCCCGCTGGCCAAGGCCTCCGAAGTGGTGCTCTGCTGGGGTGAGATCCGCGAGGCCGATCCGACGGGCCTCGTGCCTACGGTGTCTGCCGCGCTCACGCTTGCTCTCGGCGACGCGCTCACGGTCGCGCTCATGCAGCAGCGCGGCTTCGGTATGGGCGACTACCGCCTGTTCCATCCCAGCGGAGCGATCGGCACCAAGCTCACGATGCGCATCGTCGATCTGCTCCGCGGTGCGCACACCAACCCGGTCGTCGCCGAGACGGCGACCTTCGCCGAGGCACTCGAGCAAGTCACGAGCAACACACTCGGCGGCACCAGCGTCGTCGACGACGCGGGCGCGCTCACGGGGATCCTGACCGACGGCGACGTACGCCGCTGCATGCAGCAGGCGAGCGGATCGGTCTCGGACCTGCTCGCGCGTCCGGTCAGCGAGCTCATGACCCGCGGTCCGACGTCCGTGAACATCTCGGTCTTGGCGCTCGATGCATTGCGGACGATGGAAGGCCACGAACCGAGTCCGATCTTCCTCCTGCCCGTGATCGACGACGACGGACGTCCTGTGGGCATGGTCCATCTCCACACGCTGGTGCAGGCCGGCCTCGCATCGGACCGCAATCGCTAGGGAGCGCCCCCAGATGCAGCTCAAGCCCACCCTGTTCCGCGAGTACGACGTGCGCGGTCGCGTGCCCGAGGTGTTTGACGACGCGACGGACGAACTCTCCGACGACAACATGCGGCTGATCGGGCGCGGGTTCGGCACGATGGCGAAAGAGCGCGGGCTCGACCGCGTCGTCATCTGCCATGACTTGAGGCACTACAGCCCGCGGCTGCGCGACCGCTTTGCCGAGGGCCTGGTCGCGAGCGGGATGCACGTCGTCGACATCGGCTGCGGCCTCTCCCCGACCCTCTACTTCGCCCAGATCCACCTGGACAGCCCCGCGGGCGTGATGATCACGGCCAGCCACAACCCTCAGGGCTGGAGCGGTCTCAAGATGTCGCTCAACTACGTGCAGACGCTGCTCAAACCCGAGATCGACCGTCTGCACGAGATCTGCCGTGGGGGGGCGTTCGCCGCGGGCGAGGGGCGCATCGAGCAAACGGACGTTCGCCAGGCCTACCTCGACGACATGGTCGCCCGCGTCGACATCCAGCGTCCGCTCAAGATCGTGCTCGACCCGGGCAACGGCACGGCCGCGCTCTTCTGCGTCGAGGCCTTCGAGCGCGCCGGCATCGACGTCGTGGCGCTCTTCTGCGAACCCGACGCCGACTTCCCGAACCACTTCCCCAATCCGAGCGAGCTCTCCGCCCGCGAGGCGATCCGCGCGAAGGTCATCGAGACCGGCGCGGACCTGGGCTTCTCGTTCGACGGCGACGGCGATCGACTCGGCGTGCAGGATCACGCCGGCAACGATGTGAACGCCGACCGCGTGCTCATGCTCCTCGCGCGGCCCGTGCTCGCGCGCAACCCCGGCGCGCCTGTCGTGTTCGACGTCAAGTGCACGCAGGCCCTCGCCGAGGACATCCTCGCGCACGGCGGCACGCCCGTGATGTGGAAGACGGGCCACTCCTACATCAAGACGAAGATGGTCGAGGTGGACGCCCCGATCGCGGGTGAGCGCAGCGGCCACCTCTTCATTCGCGACGGCTTCCATGGCTACGACGACGGCCTCTACGCCGGCCTTCGACTGGCGGAGTACGTGGCCGCGGAGGGCCGCCCGCTCGCCGATCTCCTCGCCGAGGCCCCCCGCTACGTGACGAGCCCCGAGATCCACATCGAGTGCGCCGACGAGGTGAAGTACGAGGTCATGGAGCGCGTCGTCGCCGAGTTCCAGGACGCCTTCGGCGACCGCGTCAACGACATCAACGGCGCGCGGGTCACGTTCGAGGACGGCTGGGGTCTCGTGCGGCCGTCGTCGAACCTGCCGGAGCTCGTCCTCGTGTTCGAGGGGCAGACGCAGGAGGCGATGGACGCCATCAAGGAGCGCTTCCGCGAGCGGCTGCGCGCGTACCCGGAGATCGGGACGACGTGGCACAACGAGTAGCAGGCGAACGCGGCCTTCTCGAGCGGCTGCTCTCCGGTGCGGGGCAGGCGGTTCGTCCTGTCCTCGAGACACTGTCGCGGCGCGCGAGCACCACGCACGCCGCACGCGTCCGGCTGCCGGGACTGACCGGCCCGGTCGAGGCGCATTTCGATGAACACGGCGTGCCGCACGTGCGCGCTGCGACGGACGCCGACGCGTTCCGCGTGCAGGGCTTCTGCCACGCTCGCGATCGGTACTTCCAGATGGACATGCTGCGGCGTGTCCTGCGCGGGCGGCTTTGCGAGGTCGTGGGGGAGCGACGGCTCGGCTCGATGGCCTTGCCGCCGTTTGGCACGGACGGCACGACCCGCGACGCGGATCACCTCATGCGCGCCCTCGACCTGTTGCCGGCCGCGCGCCGCGTCTGGGAGCATGGCGACGACGACGGGCGGGCGCTGCTCCAGGCCTACGTCGACGGGGTGAACGCGGGCGTCCGCATGCTCCGGCGCAAGAAGCCGCTCGAACATCGCCTGCTCCGGTTGCCGCTCCGACCGTGGGGACCGGTGGACTCGATCCTGATCGCCAAGGGCATGGCCCTCGGCCTCAGCTTCAAGTGGCGCGCGGCCCCGGTGTTCACCGCCCTGGCCGACGCGCTGCAAGACAAGCCCGAGCACCTGCGGGCCATCCTGCCGAAGACGCCGGGCGACGGCGCGCTCGCCATTGCGCGCTGTATTCGGGAGAGCCTGAACGAAGGCATGAGCGACGCGCTCCGCTTCCTGCCGCTCGACGCCCCGACCGTCGGAAGCAACGCATGGCTGGTGGGCCGCGATCGCACGCGCAGCGGCAAGCCCATCGTTGCCAGCGATCCGCACCTCGAGCTGAGCCTTCCGGGCATCTGGTACCTCGCCAGCCTGCGCGGCGGTTCCTACCAGGCCGTGGGTGCTTCGCTGCCGGGGCTGCCCGGCATCGTGATCGGGCGCACGCCCACGGTGGCCTGGGGTCTCACGAACGCGATGCTCGACGACTGCGACCTGTGGCTGGAAGAGCTGGACGAGTCCGGTACGCGCTACCGCCTCGACGGCGCCTGGCACGACCTCGAGATCGATGCGCAACGCGTGCCACGCCGCGGCAAGCCGGACGCGACCTTCACGGTGCGTCGCACCCATCGCGGCGCGCTGATCTCAGACGCGTTTCCCGGCTACGAAGGCCCCGCGCTCTCGATGCGCATGACACTGCATGAGCCGACGCGCGACCTGGAGACCTTCCTGGGCCTCGGACGTGCCCGCAACGTGGGCGAGGCTCTCGAGGCCGCGCGTTCGTTCGGATCGCCGGCGCAGAACCTGCTCGTGGCCGATGCCAGTGGACGCGCCGCCTACCGCATGCTCGGCCATGTGCCGATGCGCGCGGAGATGGGCCACCCGGCCTTCCCCCGGGACGGCACGACGCGTGCGTCCGACTGGACGGGGTTCGTACCGGACGACGAGGTGCCGCAGTTCGATCTCGGCCCGGAAGACCAGGTCGTCTCGTCCAACCACCCGCAGGTGGACGCGAGCTACCCGCACTATCTGAGCCACCTCTACGAGCCCGACTACCGTGCCGCGCGCATCGGCGCGTGCCTCGCCGGGGCGCAGGACCTCACGGCCGACGACATGCGCGAGCTGCAGGCCGATGCCCTCAATCTTGTCGCGGCGCGGTTCCGCCGCGCCGTCATCGAGCCCGTCGAAGCGGAGGTGCGGGCGCTCCGTCCGACCCTCGGTCCCATGCTCGATCGCCTGCTGCGGTGGGACGGCGTCGAGACCAAGGAGGCGCGTGGGGCCGTGCTGTGGCACCTGGCCTACCACCATCTCGCGCGCCGCGTGTTCACGCCCGTGCTCGGTACGCAGCTTGCCGGCCATTGGATGGGGCTGATGAATCTCGTCGACGAGGCCTTGCTCGAAGCGTTCGAGAGCGCGGACAGCCCGTGGGTCCCCGCGGGCGAGCGGACGACGATCGTGCTCGAAGCGCTCGAGACCACGGCCCGCGACCTGCAGGCGCGCAAGCTCGATCTCGACGCCGCGTGGGGTCAGCTGCACACCCTGTTGCTCAAGCATCCTGCCGGTTCGTCGCCCGCGCTGGCTGCCACGTTCAACCGCGGTCCGATTCCGATGGACGGCGGCCCGTACAGCGTGGTGTCAGGCCAGTATTTCCACTCGAAGCCCGGCCCGATGGTCGTGGGGCAGTCCTACCGGCAGGTCGTGGACCTGGGCGATCCGGAGGCCGGGCGCATGATCACGTTCGGCGGCCAGTCGGGCCACGTGGGCTCGCCGCACTACGACGACCTGACGCCGCTCTGGGCGCGCGGCGATACGGTCCCGATGCGGCTCGAGACGCTGCCCGAGAAGGCCACGGTCACGCGCTTCGATCCGGCCTAAATGCGGCCGTGGTGCGAGGGCGCCGCTTGGGGCGTGGGCTACTCGGGGATCGAGAACTTGATCCAGCGCTCGGTGTTCGGCGCTTCCTCGTCGATGAGCACGAGGCCGTAGCGAGCGAGGCGGGCCACCGCCTGCCGCACGTCGCCGAGGTGGCGCGCGGTGCGGCTGCAGACACGCGTGAGGTCGAGCCAGCCGTTCGACTCGTGCTGGGTGTCCACGATCGTGCTGAACGTGGCGGACTCGAGGGGTGTGAGGGGCTTCTTCATGACCATCCGTCTCGGGCAGGAAGCATAGCGGAGCCTCGCCGGGGGCGAAGTCCGAATCAGGGGGTCGTGTTCCCGGCGTCCGGGGGGCGCCCTGACGTGATCGTGAGTCCGGTCTCCACGAGGCGAACCGGCAGCGGCTGCCACGGGCCGGCCTCCACGACGCCGCCCTTCAAGACACGGTCCACCGCGGCGCCGGCCGCCTCATCCGGCAAGAGGATGAGGACGCAGCCGCCGCCTCCGGCCCCGCAGATCTTGGTGCCGAGGGCGCCCGCGGCCCGGACGGCCGCGTCGAGGGCCTCGATGCCCGGTGTGGTCACGCCCGCCGCCATACCGCGCCGGCGGTCGCCGTCCGCGAGCATGGCGGCAAAGGCGGCGTCGAGGTTGCCGTCCCGAAGCGCGGCTGCCGTCTGGCGCGCGTGGCCGGCCAGGGCTTCGAACGCGTCGCGCGTCGTGCGCTCCCCGTCCAGCCAGGCCTTCACGACACCCCAGTTCGTGAGGCCGGACTCGTGCGGCTCGCCCGTGTAGGCGAGGCGCAGCCGACCGGCCAAGGCAGCGAGGTCGACGGAGAGCCGCTCGATCTGGATCCCGCCCACGCCCGCGTGCAGCGCGAGGCAGCCTCCGAGCAGCGGGGGGAAGTAGTCCTGATGCCCCGTCGGCGCGCGCAACAGGCTCGTCTCGACATCTTGGGCGAGCGGCTGGATGTCGCGCGGAATCCGGCCGCGGCCGCAGGCTTCGAGCAAGGCGCCCAGCACGGCGCCGAGCAACGCCGACGAGCTGCCGAGTCCGCTGCCGGGCGGCGGCGTGGAGCGCGTGGTCAGCGTGAGGCCCGCCGGCGGCGCGACGGCCGCCACGGCGTGGCCCAGCAGGGGCAGGGGACAAGCTCCATCCGCCAGGGCCTGACCCAACTCGGCCAGGTCGGCGTAGCTGACCTCACGGTCGAGGTCAACGCTGCGCAACGTGACCGACGGGCCGTCGACCGGCGCGACACGTGCCTCGACCGGGAGGTCGAGCGCCGCGTTGACGGTCGTGGTTCCACCCATCGCCAGATACAGCGGCCAGATGTCCAGCGTGCCCCCGGCGAGGTCGATCCGAACCGGTGCCGTCGCATGGACGAACTCGAGGGGGAGGGCTGCCATGGCGTCATCGTCGCCCGCCGAACCGACGTGACCTCCCGAACGGCAGCCGAACGCGCGGCTCGCGCGGACCGCCTGGGAGCGCGGATCGAGGCCGCAGGCATCGTGAGCGGCCCCCTTTCCTCGCCGTCCGGGGCGAATTCGGCCGCAGGGTCAATCCCGGAGGGCGACCCGGTCGATGTAGGAGCGGGACCGTGCGCGGATTTCTGCGGGATGGCTCCCCCCGGATCGCGTCCAATTGGCGCGTCGGCCTGCGCCGGCGCGGTGGGCGCGTACCGTGGACACGTAGCCTGACAACCTGGTCCGCCCCAACGGGGGCATGCGCTCCTTGGGGGCACGAAGGCCTTAGATGACCTCCGGATTCAAGCTTGGTCTCGTCGTGCTGGGGGCCCTGGCCCTCGGCTGCGCCGTGCTGCTCCTGTTCCAGGATGGCAGCGGCGAAGGCCGTGGCTCCTCCGGCGACCTCACCGCCGACAGCGATACCGACGCTCCGCTCCACGGCGGTACCGACGGCAGCGGCTCGCAGGGGGATCGCAGCGGCAAGGGCACGGGCCCCGTCCTCGAGCCCGGCGCCCAGCCCGGCGGCGGCTCCGACTCCCTGGTCGGCGCTCGCGAACCCAAGGGCATCGACTACTCCGATCCGGCCGTTCGGGAGAAGGCGTTGCGACGCATGCTCTCGACGCCGCCGATCGAGTGGCTGCGCGTCTCGAAGATCGTCGCGATCATGCAGCCTGGCGAGGCGATTCCCGCCGAGCTGCGTCCCGTCATCTTGCAGGAGCTGCGCTCCGGCAAGCGGCTGCAGGTGATGCACGTCTTCGCGGCCCTGCGCGATGAAGCGTTCGTCGAAGACCTCTTCGAGGTCCTCGAAGGGGGCGCGGCGACCGCCGGTCACGAGCGCGCCGCGCTGGAAGCGCTCTGGAAGATGCCGGGCGGCGATGACGACACGATCGCGCGCCGCCTGGAGGGTCGCCTCACGAACGACCTCCGCAAGGACGTCAGTGTGCTGCGCGCCATTGGCAAGCGCGGGGGGGCCGAATCCGCCCGTGCGATGGTCGAGTACCTGCAACGCCAGCAGAACCCTCTCGACGTCCGCTCCCACATCCTGCAGTCGCTCGACGTGAGCACCGACAAGGCGGCCGCCGCGGTTGTCGCTGATGCGCTGCGCACGGAGGCTTCCCCGAAGGTGCAGAAGGCGCTGATCGAGATGGTGAAGCGTCCCGGCGCCAGCGCGATGACCGAGCCGCTCATCGGCATGGACCGCGAGGGCGTGACGCTCGAGGTCCGCTCGCAGGCCATCATCGCGCTCGGTCGCATCGGCGACGCGCGGTCGACGGAGTACCTACTCCGCAAGGCTGCGGAGCCGGGCACGTTCGGCGAGAAGGCCCTGACCGCCGTCGCCCTCATCCAGAGCGGCGACCCCAAGGTGGGGGAGCAGCTCGCGAGCGCCCTGGCCAGTGCCGACCGCAACCCGCGGCCGGAGAAGGCCAAGGCAAGCCTGCTGCATGCCATCGGCACGGTCCGCCACAAGGAGAGCCTGCCCACCGTGGCGCGCTCGCTCGACGACCGCAGCATGCCCGTCAAGGAAGCGGCCATCACGGCGATGGGGCGGATGGGCCACAACGCCCGGACGTACGTCCCGAAGCTCGTGAAGATGTACGACGGCGGCGATGCCCGCATGCAGCAGAAGGTCGCGGTCGCCCTGGGTGACATCGGCGGCAGCACGGCCGTGCGCGAGATGCGCCGGATGCTGGCGACGAAGAACCTCCCCCTCTCGGTGAAGCGCACCCTGCAGATGGGCCTGCGCAACGCCGAGCGCGAGATGAAGGACGAGAACCGCTGATCGGCCGGCGCCCTGGATAGGATGCGCAGGCAACCACTCCGGGGCGTTCACAAGATCGGTGCGAGTTTCCACCCTCCTCCTCTGCCTCTTCTTCCTGCTCGCCACGCCTGCGTGGGCGGCGGACGACACGACGGCGGCCAACGTCTTGACCAAGCTCAAGCGCGGCCTGCGCAGCGCCAAGGAAGCGGAGCGCCGCACGGCGGTGAACGACGTCGGCCGCTTCAGCAAGCAGCTGAGCCGCGCCCAGCAACTCGTGGCCGCCAAGGCGATGCGCAAGGCGCTCGCCGGCGATTCGTCGACCGAGGTACGGCGGCTGATGATTCGCGCGCTGGCGCGCATGCAGCACGAGCACGCCTGGATCCCGGTGCTCCTGGCATCGCAGAGCGACGCGGATCCGAAGGTGAAGGACCAGGCACGGCAGGAGGTCCTGTCGGGCGGGGCGGACGAGCTCGAGGCGATGAAGCGCATCCTGGCGACGGAGACGAGCGCCTCCTTCCGCGCGGAACTCCTCCTGATGCTGCGCGACCGCCGCAAGGCCGACGCGGCCCCGATCCTGCTCGAGCGCCTCAAGGACAAGAGCCGCATCGTGCAGGCTGCGGCGGCTGAGGCCCTCGAGGCGATCAGCGGGCAGCCCCTCGGCTACGACGTACGCAAGTGGACCGTGTGGCACAAGCGCTGGTTGGCCGCACGTCCCGCGGAGTCGGGTCCGAGTGTGAGCACGGGCGGCCGGGTCGACGAGCCAGCGCCGTACGTGACGCGCAAGCTGCACCCGCGCTTCTACGGTCTACCGCTGACGTCGAAGGACATCGTGTTCGTCCTCGACATCTCGGGCTCGGTAGGCAGCGGCGGTGTGGGACGTGCCAAGAAGCAGCTCATCAACGCCGTGATGTTGCTCGGGAGCGATGTGCGCATCAGCGCGCTGTTCTTCTCGGACGAGGTCCACATGTGGAAGAAGGGCACGATGGTGCCCGCCTCGCCGACGAACAAGGAGGACCTTGCGAAGTTCCTCCGCGGACTCGCGCCGGGACGCAAGACGGACGTCTACACGCCGCTCAACGCGGGCCTGAAGATCCTCGATCGCCGTGTGCAGGCGAAGCAGAAGGCCAAGGAGCCCTTCCGCGCGCCCGTCACGATGATCACGGTCAGCGACGGGCAGGACAACATGGCCGCCATGCCGCCGCGCATCATCGCGGACAAGCTCGACCGTCTCGACCCCGCCCTCTCCGTCCTGCACTGCATCGTGCTGGGGACGAAGGAGAGTCCGCTGATGGCAGCGATCGCCCGGTTGGGCGGCGGCCACTACGTACGCGGCGAGAAGCCGTAGCTAGCTGAGCGCGTCGCGCGCGGCTACTTCAGCGCGTCACGCCCGTCGCTACTTGAGCGCGTCACGTAATGACGGGTGCGTCGAGGTGTCGGCGGCGAGCTTGTCGAGGGCGGCGGGCCGGTCGGTCTTGTTGCGGGCACGAGCGGCTTCGACGCGTACGGCGAGGGGCCGCTGCGCGTCGAGAATGACCTCGTCGAGCGCATCCATCGTCTCGGCGCCGCCGGAGTCCGGCAGCTGCTTGAGGAAGAGGATCGCGGCCGGGGCGGCCTCGTTGTGAGCCAGCGCGCCCCACGCCAGTCGGCGGAGTTTGCGGATCGGACGCGCGCTGCTTTCGCCGGCACCCTCGACCATGCGTGCGCCGACCTCGAACGCCTCGTGGGCATGCGGACCCACGCGACCGGCGGGATCCGCCAGCCCGATCAGCACCTGGGCACGGAACGCCTCGCGTTCCTCGCCGGCGAGCGCCTGGAAGCGTTCGACGGCGTCGGCGGCGCTCATGGAGAGCTTGCCCTTGCCCATGACGATCGCGATCTGGAGCGAGCCTGTCGCCGCACCGGTGCCGCCCTTGACGGGTGCCACGGGCTGCTTGTCGTCGCGCCTGCCCTTGTTCACGGCGCGGCTGGCGGCCCCATGGCCCGTGAAGTCCCAGATCAGGGCACCCAGGACGACGACCCCCAGGATCATCATCACGAGGCCCTTGCCCTTGGGCGCGGGGGCGTGCATCTTGCTCGCCGCCTCGACGCGACCGGCGATTCCGGTACGGGCGGGGGTGGGCGGGTCGTTGGATTCCCGCGACTGGCCCATCGGGTTGAAATTCATCGTTGGCTCCTCTCCGGGTCGGAGCGCGACTTCCATCGTACCGTACCCGGTGCCATGGAGCTCCTCGTTGAAACCGCAGGTGAGAGCCACGGCGCCGCACTGACGGCGATCGTGGCCGGTATCCCGGCCGGATCTCCGGTTGCGGAGGCCTACATCAACGCCCGGCTCAAGGCCCGTCAAGGTGGGGCCGGAGCCAGTTCGCGCCAGAAGACCGAGCGGGACGAGGTCCTCTTTGGCGCCGGTGTGCGGGACGGCAAGGCCACGGGCAACCCGATCGCCCTCCAGATCCTGAACCGCGACAAGACCTACGAGCACCTCCCGCCCGTCCACACGCCGCGCCCGGGCCACGCCGACCTTGCCGGGGCCATGAACCGCGGCCTGACGGACGCCCGCGACATCGTGGAGCGCTCGAGTGCCCGCGAGACGGCTGCACGCGTGGCCGCCGGCGCGATCGCCGCCCAGTTCCTGGAGGCGTTGGGCATCCACGTCCTGGGCCACACGGTCTCGGTGGGGGGCGTCGACCTCCATGCCGAGGCCGGGGTGGACCTCGAGGCTGCTCGCGCCCGGCGCGACGCCAGTGATCTGCACGCGCTCGGCTCCCCCGATGGCCACACGGAGGCGCTCGCACGGATCGCTGCCGCGAAGAAGGCTGGCGACACGCTGGGCGGGATCGTCGAGGTCGTCGCCACAGGTGTGCCGGTGGGCCTCGGCGGTCACGAGCGGCCCGAGACGAAGCTCTCGACCGGACTCGCCGCGGCCCTGATGGGGGTGCAGGCGGTCAAGGGTACCGAGATCGGCCTGGGTTTCCGGTGCACCGGCCTCAAGGGCTCGGAGCTTCACGACACGATCCTCCCCGGCGAAGGCCGACCCGCGCGCGGTGGCAACAACGCAGGCGGGATCGAGGGCGGCATGAGCAACGGCGAGGCGATCGTCCTGCGCGCCGCGATGAAGCCGCTGGCGACCTTGCGCGAGGCGCTCCCGAGCGTGGACCTCCGCACGGGCGAGGCGGCGCCCGCGAGAATCGAGCGCAGCGATGTGACCGCAGTCCCTCGACTCGCGATCGTTGCAGAAAGCGTCGTGGCCATCGAGCTGGCTCGGCACGTCCGCCGTCGCTTTGGCGGGGCGCACCTGGATGAGGTGCTCGCGGCAATCGCCCACCATCGTGCGCGCGTCCGGGAGACCCTGGGCACTAGGGGGCACTAGCTGGCGCATGGAGCCGGTGGTCAGGATTGAACTGACGACCTGCGGTTTACAAAACCGCTGCTCTACCACTGAGCTACACCGGCGCGTCTGACGGCCAGACCATACCGTCACGGCTCAGGATGCCCACCTTCGGGGCCTCAGGCCCCCTACACTTGCGCCCATGGGCGAGCCGATGCCGATGCCGACCAGCGAACCGCTGCCTCCGAAGAAGAATCGCAAGGAGAAGATCCTGCTCGGCGTGCTGATCGTCCTGTTCGTCGCCGGCGTCACGGCGTGGACGGCGCTCGTGGAGGGCTGCTCTGCGAAGGTCAAGGAAGGCGTCGGTCTGCTCGACATCCTCCGGTCGCCCGAGTCGTGGCAGGAGGTGTTCCAGCGCATCAAGCCCGTCGACGGATCGACCCTCCACGCTTCGTTCGGCGACTACGACGATCCGTCAAAGCATCCGAGCATGGGCGAGACCGTGGTCGTGCGCGGGCGTGTGCACTTCGTGGACGTCTCCGACCCCGAGCGTCCGACGATGATCTTCACGTCCAGCCACGGCCGCGTGCGCTTCGTCTTCCATGCGAGGCGCCTCGAACGCGTGAGCAAGCTCGAGACCGGCACGGAGGTCGTCATCGGCGGCCTCTTGAAGCGGCTCGCGGACGGCGTGCCCGAGGTCGTCCACAGCCAGTTCGAAGACGAGTGGCTCCGCAAGTAGCCGTCAGTTGGACGACGACTTCCGCATCTTGACCAAGAGCTTCGCGGCATCAGCGCGCATCTTCGCCTGGTCCAGCGAGAGCAGGTGCTCCGCGGCGGCCGCCGACCAGTCCGCGCCGTCGCCGATCGCCTTCAGGAACTTCTTGTAGGCCTTGCGGTATCTCGCCGCGCCCGCGTGGAAGAGGGCCATGTAGAGCGCCTGCCGCTTCCGGTGCATGGTCGCGTCCATGTCCTCCGTCGGCCTCTCGACCGAGAAGTCGGCAGCGGGCTCGGCGTCTTGGTCGATCAGCCAGGATGTGGCGGCGGGCAACGGAGCTCCCTTGCCGCCTTCGACGTACTGAAGGAGCGTCTCCCCGCTGTACATCCAGCCCGGGTTGGCCGAGCCGTAGCGACGCCACAGGAAGAGACCCCAGACCGAACTCCGAAGGTCGGCGTCCGCCGTCGTGTCGCCGACCTTGATGGGGGTCGCGAAGACGCGTCGCTCGTAGATCTGGACCCCGTGTCCCGAGCGATCCGAGCCCGTGTAGGTCGTCCCGAACGTGGCGGCCATGGACCTCCGCGGATGGAAGATGAACGCCATCTCGGCCAGTTGTTCCTTGGGGAACTTGCCGTGGACCTTCCGGAACCGCTTTTCGAGCTTGGCGACGTAGGCCCGGTAGTCCTTGACGTCCTTGTTCTTCGCGAGGGGGTGCACGTACCAGACGAACCCATCGCGCTCGCTGCGCTCGTAGCCCTCCGGCCTCGCCGGATACGGGCCGAGCGTCGTGGTGACGGTTTCGACGGCCGCGAAGTCGTCGTCCTTGAGCTGGTCGAAGAGGCGCGCCGGGCATGCCAAAACGAGCGTGAATCCCCGGCCCTCGAGATAGCGAAAGGTGTGCAGCCGGATCCAGTCCTCTTCGTCGCGGGTCATGTCCAGCCGCAGGTGCGGCCGCGGCGTGCGGATCACCGTGGCGTCGTCCGCCTTCCACTGCTTCCAGAGCGTCGGCTGCTCATGGAATGCCTGCTGGATCGGCTCGGCCATGCCCTTCAGGTGCGACAACTCGATCGTGAACTGTCCTGCACCCTCCGGCAGCGTCACCTCGAGCTCCACGATGAGTTGCTCACCGAGGTTCGTCGTGATGTGCTTGCCCGCCCACGTCGCGGGGAGCTGGAACGTGGCCTGCTTCTTGGCGTCGGACCAACGCTTGGTCTTCTTCGCCGGCGGCTCGGCCCCTTTCTTGGCGGGCTCGTCCGCGAAGGTCGGCGCGCCAGCGATCAGGAGCGCCAGCAGGCAGGTCAGGGCTAGCCCTCGTCGCACGATCACGTCCTCTCCGCGGCGCTGAAGTCTACGTCGTCCTTCGGGCAGCCGCAGCAGTGCATGAGGATGCCCACCAGCATCGCGAGTCCGCTGCCGAGCATGGCCAGGATGCGTAGCAGGCGGCGGGCGGCCAGCCGTCCGTGGTCGCTCTTGTAGGCAAGGAAGTCCGCGTCCACCAGGACCTCGGCGCGCTCGCCGAGCAGGCCGGCGGGGATGCGCTCGATGGCTAGACGCAGCTCGTGCGGCCCAGCGACGTCCGACTTGAAGTGGCCTAGGTGGATGTGACATGCCTCCGTGCTGTAGCCGTGGTCCCAGCGCACCACATGGGGGCCACCTCCCTGGGCCAGGAGCTCGGGCCCTCGCCAGAGCTCCCAGGCGATGCTGATGTCGGCTCGCGGCTTCGACCATCTGCCGCGCTTCATGTGCGGAGCCCAGCGTTCCCTGGGCTTGCCCGGGTCGGGCACGATGTCGATGGCGTACCCGTTCGCCGTGATGGGCTCGATCTCGAAGGCCAGCGTGGTGCGTCCGCCCTTCGTGAGTTCGATCGGCTCCCGCAGATGCATGACGCCGCGAACCGTCGGCTCGGGGACGAAGGCAGGCAACGCGATGGCGCCGATCAGCGTCAACAGGCCCACACCCAGACAGATCCACTTGTGCTGCCGTCCACCGAAGCCCCCCGGGCTGAACACGGCCAAGATGGCCGCGGCGATCGTTGGGCCCGCCACGAGAAGGCCCAGGAAGAGGAGTTCAGTCACACACCCATGCTCTCACGGAGCGCATTTGCTGCGGAAATCGAGGCGGCCGGATCCTCTTAAGTCCCCTGCAAGATTCTCCTCCTACACCTAGGCCCATCAACGGGAGGGTGCCGTCAGGTACGCTTCCCCGGTAGGAGCCTTCCCCATGCAGTCACGCCGTTTCCCCGGCCTCTTCCTCGCCGCGATCGCCCTCGGCATCTTCGCCTTCGGTGGTCTCGCTGCCTTCGATACCGACTTCGATCTCTCCGACGCGTCCGCGCGTGGGGGTGGTCGCGCCGGCGGCGACCGACCGCCGCCGCCGAAGAAGGGACCGCCGCCGCCGAAGCCCAAGAAGGGCGACGCTGCCGGTGGTGACAAGCCGCCGCGTCCCGACAAGGACGGTGACAAGCCGCCGAAGAAGAAGGACGAGAAGAAGAAGAAGCGCAAGAAGGACAAGAAGAAGAAGGACGAGCGCGACGGCGCGTGCGATGGCGAGATGGAAAAGGACGGCAAGAAGGCCCGCGGCGATCTCGAAGAGAAGGTCGGCAAGGAAGAGCGCAAGAAGGAGAAGAAGGGCAAGGAGGGCGACTGCCCGCCGCCCCCGCCTCCTCCGCCCCCGCCCGCCGATGCCCCTACGCCCCCGCCCCCGGCGGATGAGCCCGACGCCGGCGGCAACTAGGGCCCGGCTTCCGATGCAACGTCTGCTGATCACCGCGCTGGTCCTCCTCCTGTCGGGCCACGCGGCGATCGGCGATGAAGCCAAGCCTGGCGCCCCCAAGCCCGGCTCCCCGGAGGCCCTGGAGGCTGTCTGGCTCGAGAAGCCCGGCGACATCGCGCGGGGCCTTCGTCTCCAAGACGCCCTCGCTGAGGCCGGCCGGCAACGGTCCGGCCTCAAGCTCTTTCGTACGCAGCATGCGAAGGCCAAGGACGATCCTCGTCTGAGCTTCTTGCACGGTCGAGCACGCGGCGACGCCGCCGGCTTGGTCATGATGCGCGAGGCTTGGACGCGCCGCCTCGGCAACGCCATCGGCGACACGTCCGGCCTGCTCGAGGCCTCCATCGCGCTGGCGGTCGCCGAGGTCGAAGCCCGCAACGGTGAGGGCGCCGCGGCTGCGGCGCGCATGATCACCGACATGCGCGGCGGTGCGGCCGACTGGACCTACCTCGGCTGGATCCGCCAGTACCTCCTGCGCACGCCGGAATCGGCCATCGACGCCTACGCCAAGGCGCTGCGCAAGGACGCCAAGCACCAGCGCGCCCGCAACGCGTTGATCGGCTTGCGCCTCGAGCGTGGCGAGGTCGAGCCCGCGCATGCGCTTGCGAAGACCGGTGTGCAGCTTCACCCCGCGAGTTCCTCCGCGCATCTCCAGCTTGGTGAGGTGTTCCTGGCCAAGAAGCTGCGCGCCCAGGCGCTGGCGTCCTACGCGCAGGCTGCCAAGACGGCGGGGACCGATGCGGATGCGCTGGCCGCCGTCGGTGCGGCCTACGCCGATCTCGACGAGATCGTGCACGCGCAGCTGGCGCTGAAGCGGGCGTTGGCGGCAGATCCTGGGCACGGCGGCGCGCTTACGCAGTCGGCGATGCTGGCCATGGACGCGGGCAAGCACAAGAAGGCTCGCGACCTGCTCAAGCGGGCCGCGAAGGCGCGACCGCGGCATGCGCGCGTGGCGTTCCTCGAGGGCATGTGCGCCCAGCGGCTCGGCATGCACTCATCCGCAGTGTCGTCCTTCCGTCGGGCGATGGAGCTCGAGCCTTCGAACGTGGACTACGTGAAGGCGCTGGCCTTCGCGCACGTCGAAAAGGGCTCGCTGCCCTCGGCGATCATGATGTTCAAGCGCGCCATCAAGATGGACGCCAAGGATGCGGACCTCCGCATGCAGCTCGGCATCGCGCTCTACAAGAAGCGCTCCTACAAGCCGGCCCGCGACGCCTTCCAGGATGCCGCGGTGCGGGATCCCCACAACCCGCGTCCGCACTACTACCTCGCCCTCATCCAGGGCGACAAGCTCGGCAAGTCCAAGGAGGCGCTCGCTGCCTTGGAGCGCTATGCGGCGCTGGGCGGCAAGGACGCCGCCGCCTTGTCCTGGCTCGAGGACCTCCGGGCCCAGCTCGGGACGAAGTAGGCTGATCTGAGCGCCTGCGGTTGAGCTGGGACCGCGCGAAAATGGGCTGCCCCGGGGCACCAGCGGGTATCATCCCGCGCCGCAGCGGGCCCTTGGGCTCGCCGCAGAGGCCCATGCACAAGCGTGGCTGGATACCCAAGCGGTCAACGGGGGCAGACTGTAAATCTGCTGGCTTTGCCTTCGCTGGTTCGAACCCAGCTCCAGCCACCATCCTCTGCTGCCCGAGCTGCCGGAGGCAGCTTCGGACAGCAGAGGATGGCACCACCGCGACGATCGAGCGCCAGGTGCGCTCTCGCCACCCCACGCAGCCAAGGGCTGCGTCGGGACCCACCGCGACGATCGAGTGCCAGATGCGCTCTCGCCGGCTCGAGCGCGTAGCGTCACGCCATCCCCTCCGCGTGGCGCCGCCTGCAACGCCCGGTCCCAGCGCGCGGCGCGACCGCGAGATGCGCCTTCGCTGGCTCAGGCGCGTAGCCGTGCGCCCCACCTTCCGCGCGGGCCGTTCGTGGGCGGCCAACCGCTCCTGCTCCGCAGTCGCTCAGGCCGCCCCTACGGCTGGCCGGCGAGAGGACGCAGGCTCCAGATGCGGCGGGCGGATACATGATCCGCCCCTACGGCCGCCGGGTGTGGATCGAGATCGAGGAGGACGGCCACGCCGCGAAGCGAACGAGCACCCGTCGCCCTCGGCCTTCTCTGCGCCTCTGCGGTTCCACTTCTGGACGCGCCGCCGGTAGGCTGCGCGCCATGCGACGACTCGTGCTGCTCCTGCTGTGTGCGCTCCTCCCCGCTTGCGGTGGCAACGACGACGCCCTGCACATCTACACGTCAATCTACCCCCAGGTCATCCGGCAGATGGAGGCGCCGCTCGCCAAGCAGTTCCCCGGCGTCGAGTTCGCGTGGCACCAGATGGGCAGCGAGCAGATCGCCGCCAAGCTCAGCACCGAGATCGACGCCGGAGCGACGCGCTGCGATCTGCTCATGACGTCCGATCCCTTCTACTACGCACAACTCGCCGCGGCCGGGCACCTCCTGCCCTACGACAGCCCGGCGGTCGCCACCGTGCCCGCGAGCCTCAAGGATCCCGCGCACCACCACGCCACCGTGCGCGTGCCGCTGATGGTGATCGCCGTCAACCACGAACGCCTCGCCGCGGACCAGCATCCGCGCTCGTTCCAAGACCTCACCGACAAGCGCTTCGCCGGCAAGCTCTCCATGGGCGATCCGCTCAAGTCCGGCACGACGTTCACGACCGTCGCCGCGCTCGTCAGGAAGTACGGCTGGCCGTACATCGAGGCGCTGCGCAAGAACGACGTGCTCTCGGCAGGCGGCAACAGCGCGACGCTGAACCGGCTCGAGACCGGCGAACGGCCCGTCGCCATCATCCTGCTCGAGAACCTGCTACCAAGTCTGAAGCGCGACGCACCGATCACGATCATCTACCCGTCGGACGGCGCGATCCCCATCCCGAGCCCCGTCGCGATCCTGAAGAGCACGACCAAGCCCGTTCTCGCGAAGAAGGTCTACGACTTCCTCTACTCCAAGGCGATGCAGGACGCCGTCGTGTCCGGCTACATGTACTCGCCGCTGCCCGCCCACGCAGCCCCCGAGGGCGCGCGGCCGTGGAAGGACCTCGTCCTTCACACCTGGGACGCGGCGGCCCTCACGTGGGTCGAGAAGGAGCGGGACGCCATCAAGAAGCGCTTCCGCTCCACCATGCGGTAGGTCGGGCGCGACGTGCGAGGGCAGGCACGCGGTCGGTTCGCACTTGCCTTGGGTGCCGTGCTGCTGCTCGGCATCCTGCCGCTGATCCTGGTGGCCCTCAAGGCCGCCGGCGCAGGCGGCGTCTTCCTCGAGACCGTGACCGCGCCCGAGGCGTGGGATGCGACGCTCGCCACCCTGCAACTGTCCGTCGGGACGACCCTACTCGCGGTGGGGCTCGGGACGTCGCTGGCGTGGCTCACGACGCGCACCGACCTGCCGTGGAAGGGCTTCTTCCGCGGCACGCTGACCATCCCCTACATCATCCCGCCCTACATCGCCGCCGTCGCGTGGATCACGCTGGCCAACCCCTCGGTCGGCCTGCTGAACCAACTGCTTGGTGAGGGCGCGCTGAACATCTACTCGATGACCGGACTCACGTGGGTGCTCGCGCTCAGCTTCTATCCGTACGTGTTCCTCACCGTGCGAGCCGCACTCGAGAGTGCGGACCCGTCGCTGGAGGACGCCGCACGCATGAGCGGCGCCGGCACCTGGCGCGTGCTCAAGGACGTGTCACTGCCGCTGATGCGGCCCGCCATGATCGCCAGCGGCGGCCTCGTGTTCATGGCAACGGCCTCCGCGTTCGGCGCGCCCATGCTGATCGGCAACTCGGCCCGCTTGCACTTCCTCTCCACCAACATCTACGACGCGGCGGCGAGCGGACTCGGCGGCATGGCCCAGGCAAGCAGCCTCGCGTGCCTGCTGTTCATCTTCGCGCTGGTGCCCATGCTCCTGCGGGCCCGGCACTACGCGGTGCTCACCGGGAAGGCGTCGCGTCCGACGTTGGTTCGGCTGGGCCGCGCACGGAGGTGGGTGCTGGGAGCCGTGACCTCGTTCGTTGCCATCGGGATCCTGCTGCCGGCGTTGGCCGTGGCTGTGACGTCGTTCTTGCGCACGGCGGGTGATCTCCGGCCCGGCAACTTCACGCTCGACAACTTCGGGGCGCTGCGCGAAGCGGCAAACGGCCGCGCGATCCTCAACTCGTTCGGCCTCGCGGCCGTCGCTGCGACGGCCGCGGTGGTCCTGGGCGGATTGATCGCGTGGGTCCAGGTGAAGACGCGCACGCGCGGGCGCACGTGGCTCTCCGGCTTGGCCGCGCTGCCGCTGGCCACGCCCGGAACAGTCCTGGCGCTCGGGTTGATCCTCGCCTGGACCACGCCGCTCCGGCTCACCGGCACGCTGGCGATCCTGCTGGTGGCCTACGTGGCGAAGTACGTGGCGCTGGCCGCACGCTCGATCGGCGAAGGCCTCGGCACGGTAGACGACGCCCTGCCCGAGGCGGCCCGGGTCAGCGGGGCGAAGGGGGTGTTCCTGCTGAGGACCATCTGGGTGCCCCTCGTGCTGCCGTCGGTCGTCGCAGGGTGGTTCCTCGTCTTCATGCCCGCGTTCAGCGAGCTGACGATGTCCGTGCTCCTGGCGGATACCGGGACCGAGACGATCGGCACCCAGCTCTATAAGCTGCGCGACTATGGCAGTCCAACGGCAGCGTCCGTGCTCGCGACGGTCGTGCTGGCGCTCGTCATCGGAAGCAACCTCTTGCTGCGCCGCTTGTCCGGGGGACGCTACGGTGTGTGAGGAACGAGCATGAACGGTGTCACCTGCCAGGGCCTGACCAAGTCCTTCGACGACAACCTCGTCCTGAAGGGCTTTGATCTCGAGATTGCCCGCGGCGAGTTCGTGTCGCTCCTAGGGGCCTCGGGCTGCGGCAAGACCACCGTGCTCCGGCTCGTCGCGGGGCTCGAGGAGCCCGACGCCGGCCGTGTCACGGTGGGGGAGCGCGTGGTCGTCGATGTATCCGAACGCGTCTTCGTGCCGCCGGAGGCCCGCCGCATCGGCATGGTCTTCCAGTCTTATGCGGTCTGGCCGCACATGACCGTGCTCGAGAACGCCGCCTACCCGCTGCGCGTGCGCGGGATGGCCGCCAAGGAGCGCGACGAAGCGACGCGCAGGATCCTCGATCTGGTCGGTCTCGCTGGTCTGGAGGCACGCAAGCCGTCGCAACTCTCTGGGGGCCAGCAGCAGCGGGTCGCCCTCGCGCGGGGCCTCGTGATGCAGCCCGACGTGCTCTTGCTCGACGAGCCGCTCTCCAACCTCGACGCGAAGCTGCGCGTGCGCATGCGCCGGGACATCCGTCGGATCCAGGAGCAGACGGGCTTCACGGTGCTCTACGTCACCCATGACCAGGAGGAGGCGCTCGAGATCTCCGACCGCCTCGTCATCATGGAGGCGGGCGAGGTGCTCGCGCTCGGCACGCCGGATGAGGTCAGGGACCACGCCTTCATGGCACCCGAAGAGGACGCGCACGCATGAAGGCTTTCCTGCTCGACATCGATGGGACCACGCTGCTGGGCCCGGACGCCCTGCCCGGCGCGATCGACTTCGTGACGTGGCTGCGCGCCGAAGGCATCCCGCACCTCTGGCTGACCAACAACACGTCGATGTCGCGTGGTGCGTGGCTGGCGCGGCTCGCCGCCGCGGGCCTGGATCCGCGGCCCGAGGAGATCTACACCGCGGGCGACGCCACGATCGACCATCTGACCGCACTCGATCCCGCGCCGCGTGTCCACCTCGTGGGGACCGAGGACCTGCGACGCGACTTCGAGCGTGCCGGCATCGCCCTCGCCGAGGACGACGCCGATATGCTCGTACTCGGCTACGACACCGAGCTCACCTACGACAAGATCCGCCGCGCCGCGCTGCCGCTGCAAGACGGCGTGACGTTCCTCGCGACGCACCCGGACGCAACCTGCCCGACGCCCGCGGGACCCATTCCCGATGTCGGCTCGTTCCTCGCGATGTTCGAGACAGCCTGCGGGCGCACGGCAACGGTCATCGGCAAGCCCGAGGCGACGATGGCTGCCGGGGCCCTGGGGCGCCTCGGCGCCTCCGCGGCGGAAGCGTGCATGGTGGGGGACCGGCTCGCGACCGACATCCGCATGGCCAACCGCGCAGGCCTCGCGTCGTGTCTGGTCCTGACCGGCGTGACGACACGGGAGGCGCTGGCCACGTCCGAGGACGAGCCCACGCATGTCTTCGATGGGCTCGAGGATGTGCACGCCTGGGCGCGCGAGGTTGCCTCGGCCTGACCCGCTCGCTGCGCGTCCCCCGCCGCTAGTCCTTCGTGAACAGGGACTTCAGGTTGCTCTTGTTGTCCTTCAACAGCACAAACCAGTCGGTGATCTGGTTCTGCTGCATCCCGGTCAGCTTCGAGAGGGCCCGCGGGACGGAGCGCGTGAGGGCGTTCCAGCGGGCGATCGGTCCACCCTCGCGTCCCATGGGAGCGCCGGGGTCGGAGCCGTCCGTGCCACCGCTGATGTCTTCCTTCGGCCCGCGCATGCGCGGGCGTCCACCTGGCTTCACCTTCTTGGTCGCTTCGATGAGGGCCACGAGGATCTTCACGCGCTTGCGCTTCACCTTGCTGAAGTTGCCGAGGGCGCCGACGGCGTCCTGCAGGATGCCCATGTGCTTGGACTTGTGGACGATGGCCAACAGCGGCTCGACGAGAACGCTGTCCGGGAGGTCACCGGCGGCCGCCACCGCGACGTCGAGGAGGACCGACGCCTTCGTCTTGTCCGGCTGCTTCAGGTAGGGCTTCACATACTTGGCGCCGCGCAGGTCCTTCAGGTCCGACAGCAGAAAGAGTACGGCCTTGTGCAGGTCCTCGTCCTTGGAGCCGCGGGCGGCCGTGCCGATGGTGGCGACGACCTTGCCCTGCAGCTTCTTGTCGGAGGCGGCGTCCTCGTAGAGCTTCTTGGCGTCCTCGAAGGCCTTCTTGAGCGCATCCGTCGCCTTGGCCTTCTTGTGCTTGGTTACATCCTCTTTCCATCGTTTGAGACGATCGGATGGCGTCGCCTTCTTCTTGTCATCAGCTTCGGCTGGTGCGGCAGTGCACATAACCAAAGCCAACGCAAGAACGAGCAACCACAAAGCATGACGCGTTCCGCGCGCACGACGCAATGCACCCCGGGACGTTTTCATGAACGATCCTCCGCATCCAGTACGAGCCTCAGCCCTTAGAAACGTTGGACGTGCGACTTCTTCCCCGGTTCAAGAATTAATTCAATGAATTCGACGCCTCAACCCGTATTCGTCGTCAAAGTGGGTGAGAGGCCCTCGCGGGGGACCGCTGCGTGGTCAGCGATTGTGTTTGTCACCGAATGAATGTGAGAGTGACATCGACCTGCTTCGCGTAGCCCGCCGTCGTATGCATGCGGAAGATCGAGCCGGCCTACTTCGACTCCAACATCTTCAAGCGCTTCGTGAGTCCGCGCAAGGCGACGTAGTTGCCCTCGATGCGGCCGTTGAGCTCCTTGTAGTTGCTCTTGATGCCTTCGAAGGCCTCCGTGATCGAGCCCTGAGACTTCTCGAGTCCGGTGACCTTGGCGGCGTTGGCCCGGACGCCAGCCTCGATCGAGGCCAGCGCGGCCGCGGGCGCACCCGCCGCGTTCTCCTGGGCCTTGGCCAGCGCGGCCAGGGCGTCGCGCGTGGCATCGCGCTGCGTGGCCAGCTCGGATTCCAGCTTGGCGAAGCGTCCCTGGAGAGCCGTGAAGGACGCCGTGGACGGGCCAGCGGCGGCCGGGCCGTCGCCGCCGGTCAGCTGGCCGACGCCGAAGCTCACGGCCGCGGCGACGACCGCCGCGGCGAGGAGGGACAGGGACATGCTGGGCTTGCTCATGGCTTCTCCGGGGAGAGCGGCGCCCGTGGGGGCGCCCGTCGCGGCTGCTGCCGCATCGCTTTGCGTCGAAGGGGGCTCGAGGATCTCGCAGGTCGGCAGCCCGTCGCTGCCGAGGCTCAGGCCCATCACGGTGTCGCACCGGGCACAGGTCAGGCGTGCTGTGGCGTCGGATCGGTCTTGCAGCGCGCTGAGGTCCGCTCGGTGCTTCTTCCCGCACGCGGGACAGTAGAAGGGCGGGCGGTGTTCCGGTTCGGCGCTCATGCGAGGCCGACATCCTAGCTGGGGCGACGCGCGGCGTCCCGGTCCCTCGGGGCTATGATCCGGCCGATGAACCGCTTGATTCTCTTCCTCATCGGCATCGTCCTCGTGGGCGTCGCCGGCTTCGCCCTCATCTGGTTCGGCGTCGGCCGCGAGCTGAACAAGCCGACGATCAAGATCCTCATGGACTTGCGCGACGGCAAGCACGCCGATGTGCACCAGGGAGCGCACGCCTCGTTCCGAGAGCGCCAGAGCGTCGAGGAACTCGGCGCCTACTGGGCGTGGTGGGCGAAGGAGCTCGGAACCTTCGTCGAGGTCACCAAGCGCATGGGCGTCTCCATGCACACGTCGGACGCGGGCTCGTTCCGGGGCATCACCATGGAGGTGGGCTTCATGAAGGGCAAGGCGCGGGCGAAGTTCCGCTACGAGACCTCGGGCGACGATCCGCTGCTCACGCACTTCCGCATCTCGATGCTGGAGGAGAACGCCGGCGAGAAGGAGGATCGTGTGCCGCTCGAAGGGATCACGCGCCGCCTCTTTGACCGGTACGACGCTTCGGACTGGACGGGCCTCTACGCCGGCCTGGGCTTCCAGCTCCAGCAGGCGTGGCCGCTGACGAAGGTCAACGCGCAGATGCCGCCCCTCCGCGCCCAGCGGGGCCAGGTGAAGAAGCTACGCCTCACGAAGACCGACGATGACCCGGACGACGACGTGGTCGTGCAGCACTACGACGCCGAGTTCGAGCATGGCAAGGGCAGCGTGAAGGTCTCGTTCCAGTACGACAACAAGCGCTGGCACGTCGTCACCTTCGTCATCAAGTAGTGCCACAGCGCGCGCTGGGCGATCGGCCCAAGCGCCCTTCAACGGCGTCGTCCGCACACGGTTCACGCGAATCGATGGGTTGTTCGGTTTTGTCGAATTTGCGTAGCAATCGTCCTCTGGCGCGAACCTGACGCGCCGTCTCCCGTTCCTCATGCATGGATCTTCGCCCCCGAGCGAAGCCGACCCGTGAGAGGAGTCGCACGTCATGGCACGCCATGCCCGCGCACAGCACACCGACGCCTTCGCCGCGAACGAAGACTTCAACGAGCAGCTCTACCGCGCCCTGCGTCAGAGCCCGTGGTGGATGACCTCGGTCGCACTGCACGTAGCCGTCTTCTTCATTCTCACGCTCTTCGATACCTCCGGTGCGACGGCGACGCCGAAGCAGCAGATCACCATTGGTCAGGCCGAGAACCTGATCGAAGAGGAGCTGGTGAAGGCCGACGAGCCGACGAAGCAACTGCACGATCCCGAGTTCGTCGTACCCGAGCCCACGCTCGTCGACGAGAAGGACGAGCAGCCCCAGAAGGACGTGGACGAGCACTTCGACGAGAACTTCGGTCGTACGGATGGCCAGTCGCTGGCGGCGTTCGATGAGGGCGTATCGAGCAACCCTCTCGTCGGGATTGGTGGGGGGCGCGGCTCCTCGCCGTTCGGCCGCGGCAGCAACAAGGACGGCGGCAGGAAGGGTCGTGGAACCCCGGACACCTTCCAGGACGCCCTCGAGGACGCCCTGCGCTGGCTCGCCGCGCACCAATCGCCTGACGGTCGCTGGGAGGCCGAGGGCTTCTATCGCTGGTGCGATCAGCGCCCGGTCTCCGACACCACCAAGCACCCGGACGGGCGTGGCAAGGGCCTCTACGATCCCGGCGTGACCGGCCTCGCGCTCTGCGCGTTCCTGGGCGCCGGCTACACGAATCGGGGCAAGCACCCCTACGCCAAGGTCGTCTCGCGCGGCCTGCGCTACCTGAAGAACATCCAGGATCCCGAGGGCTGTTTCGGCCCGCGCGCTTCGCAGCAGTACATCTACAGCCACGCGACGGCATCGTTGGCCATGGTCGAGGCCTTCGGCATGACCGGCAGCAGCATCTGGCGCGGAAGCGCGCAGCGCGCGCTGGACTTCATCGCGATGACGCGCAACCCGTACTTCGCCTGGCGCTACGGCATCAAGCCCGGCGACAACGATACCTCGGTCACGGGCTGGATGATGATGGCCCTCAAGAGCGCCAAGATCATCAACGCCGATATCGCGAGCCGCAACGGCAAGCAACGCGGCCTCGTCATCGACGAGTCGGCCTTCGACGGCATCCGGTCATGGATCGACAAGATGACCGACAAGGACTACGGCCGGGTGGGCTACGTGCAGCGTGGCACCGGCTCCTCGCGACCCCAGGCGCTCGTCGATCGGTTCCCGGCCGACAAGTCCGCCGCGCTCACGTCCGTCGGCGTGCTCGCACGCGTGTTCCTCGGCGAGGACCCGCGCAAGAGCGACGTCATCAAGAAGGGCGCCGCCCTGATGGCCAAGCTGCCGCCGACCTGGAACAAGGCCGACGGTTCGATCGACATGTACTACTGGTACTACGGCACGCTCGCGATGTTCCAGGTGGGGTCCCGCTCGTGGGAGACCTGGAAGAAGGCCATGGAGAAGGCCGTCGTGCGCTCGCAGCGCAAGGACACGGACC
Source organism: Planctomycetota bacterium (assembly GCA_029259775.1). Lineage (GTDB taxonomy): Bacteria > Planctomycetota > PLA2 > PLA2 > JAEUHO01 > JAHEIK01. The sequence goes on from JAJDEN010000028.1 coordinate 50,520, forward strand.
CCTGCCAATACAAGGGCTCGTGGGACCCGGCCGGCCCCTGGGGCGGCGACGGGGGACGCGTCTACTCGACCGCGTTGATGGCCATGTGCCTGCAGATCTACTACCGCTACCCGCGCGTCTTCGGAACGAGCAGCAAGTAACCCGATTCGGGGAAGGAGCAGGACGATGGCACGCCACGCCCGCACACAACACGACTACGCATTCGCCACTCAAGGCGACTTCAACGAGCAGCTCTACCTGGCGCTGCGTCAGAGCCCGTGGTGGATGACGTCCATCGCCATCCACGTGATGGTGTTCTTCGTCCTCACGCTCTTCGACACCTCCGACGCCACCGCGGCCAAGCCGAAGACCGTGCAGGCTTCCATGCAGGCCGAGGACGTGGATCAAGACGTCGAGAAGGAGGACGAGAACGAGAGCGAGATCGAGTACCAGGAGATGCCCACGGACGAGCCCGTCATCAAGGACGAGCCGATCGAGGACAAGAACATCACCGACAACGATCTCCCGTACGAGGAGTCCCTGGGCAACGAGGGCGACTCCGATGCCCCGTTCGAGGGCCCCTCGGACAGCGGCAGCATCGGCATCGGTGGCGGCGCTGGAAGCCCGTTCGGCAAGCGCGGCGGCAACCGCGATGCGAGGAAGGGGGATGGCGGCGGCAAGCGGCCGTTCGATGACGCCGTGGACGACGCCCTGCTGTGGCTCGCGGCCCATCAGTCGCCCGACGGCGGCTGGGAAGGTGCGACGTTCGATCGCTGGTGCAAGGGGCAGGTCGTGAGCGACGCCGCGAAGCGTCCGCTCGGTGCGGGCAAGGCGCTGTACGACCCCGGCGTCACGGGTCTCGCGCTCTGTGCGTTCCTCGGCGCCGGCTACACGAACCGCGGCAAGCACCCCTTCGCCAAGACGGTTTCGCGCGGTCTCCGTTACCTGAAGAACATCCAGGATCCGGAGGGCTGCTACGGCCCGCGCTCGACCCAGCAGTACATCTACAACCACGCGACCGCGTCCTTGGCCATGGTCGAGGCCTTCGGTATGACGGGCAGCAGCATCTGGAAGGGCAGTGCCCAGAAGGCCTTGAACTTCATCGCGCTCGCTCGCAACCCGTACTTCGCCTGGCGTTACGGCATCAAGCCCGGCGACAACGACACGTCGGTGTCGGGTTGGATGATGATGGCGCTCAAGAGCGCGCAGCTCGTCAACAAGGACTCGCTCAAGCGCGGCAAGCCTGCGCCGCTGACCCTCGACGAGTCGGCGTTCGACGGCCTCAAGGCGTGGCTCGACAAGGTGACGGACCCGGACTACGGCCGCGTGGGCTACGTGCAACGCGGCACGGGCCCTGCGCGTCCGCAGGAGCTTGTCGATCGCTTCCCCGGTGAGAAGTCCGAGTCGATGACGGCAGCCGCCGTCCTCGCGCGCTGCTTCATGGGGGAAGATCCCGACAAGAGCCCGATGATCAAGAAGGGGGCCGACCTCATGGCCAAGCTCCCGCCGACGTGGAACAAGGCCGACGGCTCCATCGACATGTACTACTGGTACTACGCTACGCTCGCGATGTTCCAGGTCGGTGGCAAGCACTGGGCCGGCTGGGAGAAGGCGATGCGTGGTGCGATGATCGAGACGCAGCGCAAGGACACCGACCACTGCCAATACAAGGGTTCGTGGGATCCCGTCGGGCCCTGGGGCCCTGATGGCGGCCGCGTCTACTCCACGGCGATCATGGCCCTCTGCATGGAGGTCTACTACCGCTACGACCGTGTGAGCGGCACGCGCTAGCGAGCAACGCGACACGGACCAGGGACGTTCCACACGCCCTCTGCGGCCCCGCGAGCGATCGCGGGGCCGTAGCTCGTTGTGGGGCTTGGTAGGCGGTGGGCCGGGTGGCGCCAGCCCAAACCTCGCGGCTACAGGATGCTGAGCGCCTCGTCGAGGGCGTTCGTGCGGGCGGGGTAGTTCGCGTCGCGGGTCAGGCGCAGCATGCTCGGCTTCGGCTCAGGGTCGCCGAGGAGTCCGAGCGAAGCGATCGCGAGGGCGCGCGCCTCTTCCTGCCGGTTCGTGTCCGACGCGACCTCGAGGATTGCCGGCACGGCACCGACGTCGCCCAACTGGCCGAGTGCGGCGGCTACCTGTGCGAGCACCCACTGGGACTTCGCCTTGCGCAGCTCGACAACGAGCATGGTGCTCTCGGCACGACCGCCGAGGAACGACAACGCCAGCGCGGCCTGGCTGCGCAGCTCGACGGAGCGGCGATCGAGGATCGCCGTGCGCATGGCCTTGCGAGCGGCTTCGGAGCCGGTCTCCATCCACGCGAGCGAGAGCGCTGCGTGTCCGCGCAGCTCCGCGTCGGCGCGGCGATCCATGAGGATCTCCGTCATGGCCTGCTCGCTGGCTTGGGCTTGCTTGCCGAGCAGACCGAGGGCGACGACGTACGCGCTGCGGACACGGGCCTCACGCATCTTCGCGAAACCCCGCGTGAGGATGGCCAGTCCATCCTTCTGGAACTTCACTGCGTTGATGTTCGAGGAGGAGGAGCCGCGCATGGCAAGCGCCAGTCCGATCGCTGCGAACCCACGCACGCCGTAGACCGCGCCGCGGGCTTCCTTGAGGAGCGTCGTGGGCGCCTTGGTGCGCTCGACGACACCTACGCAGTCCGCTTGCAGATCCGCGCCGAGGAGGCGGCCGAGGGCGATGAGGCCGAGCCCCCGGGTGAGGTTGTCACGCGACAGATCCACGCCGCGAGCACACGCTTCGACGGCCTGCTCCCGCTCCTGGCGGTTGAGGACGCTGCTCTTGGCGCCCAACGTGATGAAGGCCGCGCGCCGAACCTCGGCGGGGATGCGCTTCACCGTCATGACGCGGGAGAGGGCGATGGGCCAACCCGCGCCTTCCTGACGCACGAGGGCCGTCAGGGCGTGCGAACGCTCGACCGCGTCCCAGCCGCGGCCGCCGATGCGGCGACCGTTGACGATGCGCTGGAGGCCTTGCTTCACCTCGGCGGAGATGCCGGCACGCGGCTGCATGCCGAGGGACGTGAGCAGGGCGACGGGAACATCGTTGCTGCTGTGCTTGATCTGTGCACGCGCCCAGAGGGAGCGCGTGATCATGCGGCCGTCCTTCGTGAAGGCGTTGCCGAAGGGCTGATCGCCGAGCATGCCGATGGACAGCGCGGCAAAGGCACGGGTGCGGTCGGGTGCCTTCTTGTCGTCCACCAGCATGATCAGGCGCTCGCGCCACATGTCGATGGAGGCGCCGTTCTTGGCCAGCGCCTTCGAAGTACGGCGGATCATGCCCACGGCGAGCGCGGCTGATTCGCGCACGAGCCCGGAGGCCTTCTTGTTCTCGGCGTAGGTGAACACCAGCTCGACCGCCGCGTCGTCGTGCGTGATCTTGGTCAGGGCGAGGAGCGCTGCGGCGCGCACTTCGTCGCGTGTCTTCTTCTTCGGGTCGAGCAACGTGAGCAGGAAGGGGACGATCTGCTGGCGTGCCACCAGGGCGCGTTGCTGGGCAGCCATCGCGCGTCGGTCGATGTTCACCTTCTTGGCGGGGGCGGGCGTCACGACCGGGGCCCCGTCAGGCTGGGCGAGTCCGCGCTCGGGGAAGTAGTCCCACCGGTTGAGCTCCCACCACATCTCCCAGCCTGCGTCGCGCGGCGTCGTCGACGGGATGCCGCGGCGCCGGGCGGCGCCGGTCTTGCGCCCGCCCGTGACGGGGCGTTTCCGCGGATCGATCTCCGGGGACGGATCCGACGGAGGCGTGACCGGGGGCTTGAAGCCGGGCGGCGGCTTGGCAGGCGGGCCGGGGTCCTTCGGCCAGCGTCGGTCCGGCGGGGGATCGCGGGGGACGCGACCACCGTCACCGGGCTTGTATTTGGGCTCCGGCGGCTTGTAGCGGCCGCCGTGGGCGGCGGCTTCTCGGATGGGCAGGACCGTAACGAGGCCCATCACGAAGAGGGGGACGATCAGCCCCAGGGCAGCCGTTCGGCGTTTCGCGTGCATGCGTTCCTTCTTTCCGCCCAGGTCCACGTCCGCTCCAGCCCCACGTCCGCTTTGGTCACGCCGCCCCAGCCCCAGGGCATCGATCCACGACGTGACCATCCTAGGCCAGCGCCGCTTCGGAGTCCTTGCAGAAGGCCCGCAAGGGAAGAACGTCACGGCGACCCGGGGCGCAGCACCACTTACGCCGCCGGGACCGCCGGACACCGGGATATAGAAGTGCGAACCGGCGCCCGGACGGGACGTTAGGCTGAGTCGATGAGGATTTGGGCACCGATTGCTCTCTGTCTCCTGGTTTCCCTCGGTGGGTGTGGCGAAGGGGATACGCCTGTCGCTCATCCCGACGCTGCGGAGGCGGCGCGGCCAGCCCAGCCCGCCGCGGAGCCCGTCGCGGAACGCACCGCCGAGCCCGGGCCGGTGCCGGTGGTCACGCCCACGGCTCAGCCGGAGCCGGTTCCCGACCCCATTCCCCCGAGTGGCGGCAGCGACGACGAGCTCATGCCGCCGCAGAACTGGTGCGGTACGCCGGGCATGGCGCCGCACGCGCCGGTCGAGCGGACCGGAGGGGGCTTGGTGCTGCTCGAGAACGCCCAGGGCAAGAAGATGTGGCTGAGCAAGGCCGCGGCGACGCCCGAGAAGCTCAAGGAGCTTGCGAAAGACGGCTGGCGCGAGTTCCCACGCCTGGGCGGCATCACATTCCGTCCGAAGCCCAGGTGATCGGCCCACATCCAGGTGGGCCCGGACGCATCAAGCGCTACGACGTGCGAAGCGCCCCTACGGCCCGCGCGCCCACGCCTACGACGCTGCGGTCGCCCCGCCCGCGGCCCAGGCCTTGGCCGCATCCGTGCCGTACGCGCCCCAGTAGGCGCGGCAGCGGGTCAGGTCGTCCTCCGAGATGACGCCCTTCTCGGCCAGGTAGTCCACGACTTCCGTCAACGTCACGATCGGGAAGACGGGTACGCCGGTGGCCTCGGTGAAGGCCCCGACGGCGTTCGAGCCGTCCGGCTTGACCTCTTGGCGGTCCAAGACGATCAGGAGGGCGGCGAAGCTGCAGTCCGGGGCGATCTCGCGCAGGAAGGCGACGGCCTCCATCTTGGTCGCGCCGTCCGTGAGGACGTCGTCGATCATCACGAAGCGCACGTCGGTCGCCGGTGCGCGGCCGAGCAGGCGCTTGCCGACCGAGCCGCTGGCGGCCTCTGCGCCGTGGGCCTTGGCTTCCTTGCGGTCGGACAGGGCCGCCTTCTCGACACCCTTCTCCGCCAGGGCGATCGCCGTGGCGACCGAGAGCGGGATGCCCTTGTAGGCCGGGCCGAAGATCGTGTCGAAGGCGTCCGCGCCGACGCGCTCGATCAGGGTCTCGGCGTAGGCGCGGCCCAGATGGGCGAGGCGCGAGCCGGTGTCGAGCAGACCGGTGTTGAGGAAGACGGGGCTCATTCGGCCGCTCTTCAGGCGGAACTCGCCGATCTTGAGGGCCTCGGCCTCGAGGAGGAAGTCGACGAACGCGCGCTGGTAGTCCTGCATGGCGGCTCCGGTAGGGGGGTCCGGGGGGAGGATAGCGCGGGGGCCACCCGCCGCCTTCTCCTGCCCGGCCTGTCATCCGGCGGTCACCCCCGGGGGGGAGCCACCCGCCGCAAACGCGAACGGGTGGGCGATTTCGGCCGGCGGGGGCGTCGAAGGAGATGGACTCGGCCGGGTGGAGCCGGTATCCCGGGATGCGGTTGGGAGACCGATGGCATGAAGCGCGTACGCACCTCGATCGCAGGCGTCCTGCTGCTTGCCCTGGCGGCGTTGCCCCTTCCGGGCTGCATGGGCGGTCCCGGCGCCGGAATGGGCTCCATGGCCCGCGTCCTGATGAGCGTCGGCGCCTCTGTAGGTACCTATCTCCTCATCAAGGAACTCAAGTAGCCGCAGCCTGGCGATCCTCTCGCTGCTCCGGGCTCGAGATCGGCGGCGCCACCTCAACGTGCAAGAAGCACGCCTCGGCGTGACCGCATCCACGAGATCCGGCTCGCTTCGGTCTCCCGAGCCTCTGGACTCAGGGAGCCGCGCTGGAGGGAGCTTTGCCGGAGGGAGCCTCGGGACCGAGGAGGGGGCCCGGGGGAGGGTCCGGAGGGGGAGCCTGGCAGCGGGTCGCAAAGGAACCCCGGATTCCGGGGCGATTCCGGCCGGAGGACGCCCGTCGATTCGTTGACCGGCCCGGGGGCACGCGTAAGATCCGGCCGCCCATGGCAGCAGGTTTCGCGACCTGTCGCGCGTGGGGACCCGGGCAAGCAAGGTGCGGGCGTAGCTCAATGGTAGAGCTGCGGCCTTCCAAGCCGCTGACGTGGGTTCGATTCCCATCGCCCGCTCCACCACCTTGGGCATAAGATCCGGGGCTCGGCCCTGGGCCGGGCGCCAGATAGGTGCGACCGCTGCGGTTGCTGGAGTAGCTCAGTGGTAGAGCACCTCCTTGGTAAGGAGGAGGTCGCGGGTTCAATCCCCGCCTCCAGCTCCATTGCGGAAGCGACGACCGACCGAGACAGAGCGACCGAGACAGAGCGACCGAGACAGACCGACCGAGACCGAAGACAACACGAGACAACAAGATTATGAGGGGTGGGCGCACATGCCGCCCCCGGAGGATTGGCTCCCATGGCCAAGGACGTATTTGAGCGCACGAAGCCGCACGTGAACGTGGGCACCATCGGCCACATCGACCACGGCAAGACGACGCTGACCGCTGCCCTCACGTACGTGATGGAAGCCAAGGGGTACTGCAAGGCGAAGGCCTATGCCGACATCGCCAAGGGCGGCACCGTCCGCGACGAGACCAAGACGGTCACGATCGCCGCGGCCCACGTCGAGTACGAGACCGAGAACCGGCACTACGCGCACGTGGACTGCCCCGGTCACGCCGACTACGTGAAGAACATGATCACCGGCGCTGCCCAGATGGACGGCGCGATCCTGGTGGTCGCCGCCGACGACGGCCCGATGCCCCAGACGCGTGAGCACATCCTGCTCGCTCGCCAGGTCGGCGTGCCCGCCATCTGCGTCTTCATGAACAAGGTCGACCTCGTCGATGACGAAGAGCTCCTCGAGCTCATCGAACTCGAGGTGCGCGAGCTCCTCAACGAGTACGACTTCCCGGGCGACGACATCCCCGTCGTGCTCGGTGCGGCCCTCAAGGCCATGAACAACCCGACCGCCTTCGACGACGAGCAGGGCGCCGGCTCGATCGTGAAGCTGCTCGACGCTGTCGACAACTACATCCCGCTTCCCACGCGCGAGACCGACAAGCCGTTCCTCATGCCCGTCGAGGACGTGTTCTCGATCAAGGGCCGCGGCACGGTCGGTACCGGTCGCATCGAGCGTGGAGTCGTCAACGTCGGTGACGCCCTCGAGATCGTCGGCCTGCAGAAGGACGAAGAGGTCATGAAGACCGTCTGCACGGGCGTCGAGATGTTCAACAAGACGCTCAGCACGGGCGAGGCCGGCGATAACGTCGGTCTGCTGCTGCGCGGCGTCGACAAGGAGCTCCTCGAGCGCGGCATGGTCTTGGCGAAGCCCGGTTCCGTGAAGCCCCACACCGAGTTCGAGTCTGAGGTCTACGTCCTCAGCAAGGACGAGGGTGGCCGTCACACGCCGTTCTTCAACAACTACCGTCCGCAGTTCTACATGCGCACGACCGACGTCACGGGCACGATCGAGCTCATGGGCGGCGCCGAGATGTGCATGCCGGGCGACAACATCCAGATGAAGGTCACGCTCCACTCGCCCGTCGCGGTGGAAGAGACCCAGCGCTTCGCCATCCGCGAAGGCGGCCGCACCGTCGGCGCCGGCGCGGTGACGAAGATCCTCAAGTAGCAGGGCCTCAAGTAGCAGGGCCTCGGGAAGCGGGTCAGCACGTCGCTGACCCTCGACTCGCTGACCCACAGGAACATAGATCCGGAGCCCCGCCGCGGTGCGAGCCACGGCGGGGCGCCGCGTTGGAAGCGCAGTCTCGTAGAGACTCTCAGGAAGGAAGCACGACATGGCCAAGGGACAGCCGGCACGCGGCTACGTCTGGTTGCAGTGCACCGAGACGGGCGACTTCAACTACCGCGCGTCGAAGCGCATCAAGGGCAACCCCTACAAGCTCGAGCTGATGAAGTACTCCTCACGGCTCAAGAAGCACACGCTCCACAAGGAATCCAAGAAGAAGTAGTCCTAGAGAAGTCAGCGCCCCGACCGGGCGGACAAGCATTGCGGGAACGGCAGTAGCTCAATTGGTAGAGCAGCTGATTCCAAATCAGCAGGTTCGGGGTTCAAGTCCTCGCTGCCGTGCCAATGCTTTTCTCGCGGTGAGGGCATCCCACGGTGGGGGCGCCAGGCGGGAGCCGTAGGCGCCCGCTGGACGAACAGAAGAAGAAGGTGGCGATGAGCCTCGAACTCTACAAGAAGGGCCAAGGCAGCGTGGCGCGTCGATGCGCCTACGGCATTGCCGGCATCCTGATCGCCTTCGGCGCGCTTAGGTTCCATGCCACCTTCAACGTCCCCGGTGAGGGCGTCCTGATCGAGCACATTCCGGTCCTCGGAGCGGTCACGTACCTCAAGATCGGTTCGTTCGTCCTGTTCCTCCTGTGCCTGCTGGGCGCGCACCTCGTGCTCAACAGCCACAAGCTCGTCGATCTCCTGATCGACACCGAGCAGGAGATGCGCAAGGTTTCGTGGCCGTCCTGGCCCGAGGTCAAGAGCGCCACGCTCGTCGTTGTCATCGTCACCGTCGTCATGGGCATGTCCCTTTACGGATTCGACAAGGGGCTGCAGGGCCTCTTCTCGTTCATCTTCTAGGAGCACAGACGTGGCGAGGCGCTGGTACGTCGTCCGGGTTCAGAGTGGTCGCGAGGGGACGGTGCAGACCTCCCTCACACGTCGGCTCAAGATCGCCGGCAAGGAAGAGACCATCCCGCGCGTCCTCGTGCCGATGGAGGTCGTCACCGAGCTGAAGGCGGGGCGCAAACGCACCCGCAAGAAGAAGCTCTTTCCCGGCTACGTCCTCCTCGAGGTCGAGCAGGACGAGATGAGCAGCGTCCCGCGCGACGTCTGGTTCCTCGTCCGTGAGACGGCCGGCGTCGGCGACTTCGTCGGACCGCACGGCCACCCGGAGCCTCTCGCGCCCGAAGAGGTGGACCATCTCCTCAAGTCGATGGAAGCGACCGAGGACGGTGAGAAGGCGCCCCAGGTGAAGATCTCGATGAAGCCTGGCGACGCCGTGAAGATCAAGGAGGGCCCGTTGGAGTCCTTCGAGGGCGTCGTCGACGACGTGATCCCCGCCAAGGGCATCGTGCGCGTCACCGTGACCATCTTTGGTCGCGCGACACCCGTAGAGCTCGAGTACTGGCAGGTCGAGAGCGTCTAGCGCTCGACACCAACGCCCACAAGGCAGACGCCAACAAGGCAGACGCCGACCAGGCAGACGCCGACCAGGCAGACCAAGAATGCGATGTAGGGGCGGCTCACGTAGCCACCCACGGTCGCGACAGATTGAGGCAGAACGATGGCCAAGGAAATCAAGGCGAAGATCAAGCTGCAGTGCCCGGGAGGCAAGGCGACGCCCGCTCCCCCCGTCGGCCCCGCACTCGGTCAGCACGGCGTGAACATCGGCGACTTCGTACGCCGGTTCAACGACGCGACCCAGAGCGACATGGGCGTCACCCTGCCCGTCGTCCTCACGGTGTACGCAGACCGGTCCTTCGACTTCGAGGTCAAGAGCCCGCCCGCCGCCGTCCTCCTGCGCATGGCCGCGGGCTTGGACAAGGGCTCGGGCACGCCCAACACCCTCAAGGTCGGTTCCGTGACCCGCGCTCAGGTCGACGAGATCGCCGAGCGCAAGATGGTGGACCTCAACGCATTCGAGAAGGATGCGGCGGCCCACATCATCATGGGGACCGCGCGCTCGATGGGCATTCTCATCGAAGGCTGAGCTGGCTCGGAGGGCGGGGCTCTCGGCTCTCCCCCGCGGAGCGGCGGACGCGGCGAGCCGCGCGCCGGGACGCACAATCGGCACAGGAGTGCGCTACGGGCTCCGATTCCGCCGACGAGACACGGACGGCACTCGTAGATTTTCTGCGGGTTTGACCAAAGGGTCGTAAAACTCGCGGCTTCCCTCGCCATTCGGCGGGGGAGAACTCGTCCACCGAGCCGGCTACCGCGAGTTGGCACGGGAGAGTGAAGGAGACGCGGATGGCATACGTCAGCAAACGATACCGGGCTGCCATCGCTACGCCCGGCTACGAGAAGCACAAGCGCTACGAGATCGGCTCGGCGCTGGGTGTCCTCTCGAGCTTCCCCAAGCCCAAGTTCGATGAGACCGTCGAGCTTGCCGTGCGCTTGGGGATCGATCCGAAGAAGTCGGATCAGATGGTCCGCGGCAGCGTCTCGATGCCCAAGGGCATCGGCAAGAGCCGTAGCGTCATCGTCTTCGCCGAGGGCGAGGCCGCCGCCGAGGCCGAGGCCGCCGGCGCCGACGTGGTGGGTGGCGAGGATCTCGCCAAGCGCATCCAGGATGGCTGGATGGACTTCGACGTCTGCATCGCGCACCCGTCGATGATGAAGATTGCCGGACGCCTGGGCCGCGTGCTCGGGCCGTCGGGCAAGATGCCGAGCCCGAAGTCGGGCACGGTCACGCCGCAGATCGGTCAGGCCGTTGCCGAGTTCAAGGCCGGCAAGGTCGAGTTCCGGGCGGACACGGGCGGCATCGTGCACGTCCCCGTCGGGAAGCGCAGCTTCGAGGAAGCGGATCTCGAGTCCAACATCCTCCACTTCGTCGAGCACCTGAGGGGCATGCGTCCTTCGGCCGTCAAGGGCGCCTACATCCGCAAGGTGTCGGTGTCCGGCACCATGACGCCTTCGCTCACGTTGGACATCGTCTAGGTCCCCAACCCCCGGAGTTGATCATGTCCAAGGCACTCAAGCAGATGCTCGCCTCCCAGTTGGGAGCCGACCTCGACACGAGCCCCGGTGGTCTCATGGTCATCGACCCCGGGGCGATGACCGTGGAGTCGAACGAGGCGTTCCGCAAGGACCTGCGCGAGAAGGCGGGTGGGGCACGCATGCGCGTGATCCACAACCGCACGGCGCGTGTGGCCATGACGGCTCGCGAGTTCGACGGTGACCTCGACGGCCTCAACGCTGTCCTGACCGGCCGTTCGGCCGTGGTCTACGGCGGTGACGGTCCGATCCCGATTGCGAAGGTCGTCCGTGACTGGAGCAAGAAGCAGAAGGACATGCAGGTCAAGGGCGCCGTCGCCGACGGCGAGGTGCTCCTCGAAACCGAGGCGCAGACCCTGGCCGACATGCCCGATCTCGAGCAGCTCAAGGGCATGCTCGCGAGCGCCATCATCGGTGCCGCGCGCGGCATCGCGGGCAGCTTGCACGCTGTCTACGGGGGGCTCGCCCGCGTCATCCAGGCTCGCATCGACGGGTCCGGTGGGGCGACGGACGAGTCATCCGACGAGGCATCCGACGAGGCATCCGACGAGACATCCGACGCGGCTTCCGATGCGTCACCTGACGCGTCCCCCGATGCGTCATCCGAAGAGGCAACACCCGAAGAGGGCGCCGCTGAGTAGGCGACGCTGTCCATTTCATTTCGCGCCGGAGCATGGGCTTCGGTGAGTTCCAGTTTGATTGCACGAACGCAGGAGTTCGAGTCATGTCCGAAGAAACAGAAGCCGTCACTCTCGACAACGACCTCGAGGCCATTTTCTCAAGCCTCGACGGCCTTACGATCGCCAAGGCCGCCAAGCTTGTGAAGGCGCTGGAGGACCGTTGGGGTGTCTCCGCCGCTGCTCCGGCTGCGGTCGCCATGGCCGCTCCCGCGGCCGGCGCTGACGAGCCCGCAGAGAAGACGGCGTTCGACGTCGTCCTCAAGGGCCCCGGCCAGCAGAAGATCCAGGTCATCAAGGTTGTCCGCGCCATCACGGGCCTTGGTCTCAAGGAGGCCAAGGAACTGGTGGACAACAGCCCGAAGGCGGTCAAGGAAGGCATCTCCAAGGAGGAAGCTGACAAGCTTGCTCAGGAGCTGATCGACGTTGGCGCCGAGGTCGAGATCAAGTAGAGCGACCCGGCGCCTCGTCTTCGAGGTGCCTGCTCTGCCAGGGGGAGCGTCGCTCTTCGAGGTCGCGCCTGCGCGCAGCCTCTTCGAACGACCGCGCCTCCGACCAGCCTCGATTCGGCACACCAAGCCCCGGGAGCGGTACGTCCGCGCCCGGGCGCTTGCATGTCCACAGAGGACTTTCGGCCTGAGATGATCGCCTGGGCTCCTGCGTCGGTGCGCCCCAGAGGCGCACGGCCCGCCACCGGGCGTACCTTCATCGGTTCGAAGTTCGTTCCGCTGCCAGGTGCAGCGGCATGCGCGTCGGCTTCGTCAGCGTTTCCCGGATGGCCACGGGGGACGGAAGCTTGAAGCCGGTGCGCAGCGGCCAGTGAGTCCTGCCCAAAGAGGGCACCCGATTCGGTCCATGGGGTCACGTCCAGACGACGTGGCCTGCGGTCCGGCTCCGGCGCATCCTCCGGACCGCGGTCGCAGCTCTGCTTGCGCGCTCGCTTCCGGATCGTTGCCCGGCGTCGCTGTCCGCGAAGGAGAGCTCCGTGAGCACCTCGAATGGCAATGGCAACGGCACCAGCAATGGGAGCGGCCTCGGTGGGGGCGCCCGTGAGCTCGGTCACGACGCGATCGACCATCCCGAGAACCTGCCGATCCGGCAGTTCGGTGGCGACCGTGCGTACACGGTGCCGAACCTCGTGCAGCTGCAGACGGGCGCCTTCAGCGGCTTCCTTCAGGAAGAGCTACCCCCGGAGCACCGCAACAAGCAGGGGCTCGAGGCCGTGCTGCAGGAGGTCTTCCCGATCCCGTCCTACGACGGGACGATGGAACTCCAGTACATCGGCTACGAGCTCGGCAGCCCGCGCTACACGCCGGACGAGTGCCGTGAGCTCAAGCTGACCTACGGCCGCCCGTTCAAGATCCGCGTGCGGCTCAACAAGGAGAGCCCCGTCGAGGAAGACGTCTACCTCGGCGAGATCCCCGTCATGCTCGGCGGTGGCGAGTTCATCGTGAACGGCACCGAGCGCGTCATCGTCACGCAGCTCCATCGCTCGCCCGGCGTCGACTTCTCGGTCGAGACGCATGCTTCGGATCGCAAGCTGCACTCCTGCTGGCTGATCCCCGAGCGCGGTTCCTGGATCGAGCTGAACGTCACGAAGAAGGACGTCCTCGCCGTCCGCATCGACCAGTCGGGCAAGTTCCCGGCGACGGGCCTGCTGCGCGCGATGAACGAGGGCTACTCGACGCACACCGAGATCGTGCGTTCGTTCTACGACACGAAGCAGGTCTCCAAGACCGCTCGCAACTGGAAGAAGTCGGTCATCGGCAAGCACGCCGCGGCCTGGCTCTACGACATCGAGACCGGCGAGGAGATCGTCGACCCGACCAGCGCCGAGAACATCATCACGGACGAGGTCATCGAGCGCATCGCGAACAGCGAGGTGCGCAGCGTCGTCCTGGAGCACGTCGTCGACTCCGAGCGCGAGAAGCTCTACGACGAGGTCCTCGAGCGCGGCAAGGAGAAGGAGAAGTACGGCGTCAAGGAGAGCCATGTCGGCGTCATCGAGATCATCAAGGACGTGGACGACCAGCTGGTCCTCAACACGCTCCGCGAGGACACGACCCAGTCGCACGATGGAGCGCTCCTGAAGATCTACGCCCGTCTCCGTCCCGGCAACCCGCCGCAGGTGAAGAAGGCCAAGGAGCTCTTCCTCGAGAAGTTCTCCGACGAGAGCCGCTACCGGCTCGGTCGCGTCGGCCGCTTCCGCCTCAACCGCAAGTTCAAGACGAACCGTCCGGAGGACGAGCAGACGCTCCACCACACGGACCTCGTGAACGCCGTGCGCTACCTGATCGCCCTGCGCGGTCCGGGCACGTTCAAGACCACCAAGGGCAAGAAGAAGGAACTGCCCTTCGGCGGCAAGGTCTCGGTGGATGACATCGATCACCTCGGCAACCGCCGCATCCGTACGATCGCCGAGCTGGCGGCGGACGAGATGCGCAAGGGCTTCCTCAAGCTCCGCCGCACGGCGCAGGAGCGCATGAACATCGAGGACTCGGACTCGGTCTCGCCGCGTTCGGTCATCAACTCGAAGACCATCTCCTCGGCCATCGACTACTTCTTCGGTCGCGGTGAGCTGTCCCAGGTCGTCGACCAGACGAACCCGCTGTCGCAGCTCAAGCACGAGCGCGGCCTCTCGGCCCTCGGCCCTGGCGGCCTGAACCGCAAGCGCGCCGGCTTCGAGGTGCGCGATGTGCACATCAGCCACTACGGCCGCATCTGCCCGATCGAGACGCCGGAAGGCACGAACATCGGTCTCATCTCCTCGCTCGCGATCTACAGCGGCGTGGACGAGTACGGCTTCCTGGTCACGCCCTACCGCGTGGTCAAGAACGGCGTCGTGACGGAAGAGATCGTCAGCCTGCGCGCCGACGAGGAGCTCGACCGCATCCTGGCGCCTGCCGACACCGAGGTCGACAAGGCCAGCGGCAAGATCAGCCACGAGACGATTCTCGGCCGCATGAACGACGACTTCCTCGTCGTGGAGGCGACCACGGTCGACTACATGGACGTCAGTCCGATGCAGCTCGTGGGTGTCTCGGCCGCGCTCATCCCGTTCCTGGAGCACGATGACGCCAACCGCGCACTCATGGGCTCCAACATGCAGCGGCAGGCCGTGCCTCTGCTGAAGACGGACCCGCCGATCGTCGGCACGGGTATGGAGAAGATCGTCGCCCAGAACTCGAGCATGGTCGTCCATGCCGAGCACGACGGCACCGTGACGATGGTCGACGCGAGCAAGGTGGTCGTGAACGACACCGTGCATCACCTGCGCAAGTTCGTAGGTCTCAACGAGCGCACCTGCCAGAACCAGAAGCCGATCGTGGACATCGGCGACGAGGTGACCAAGGGGCAGATCATCGCCGATGGCGCGGCCACGCACCACGGCGAGCTCGCGCTCGGACGCAACGTGCTCGTCGCGTTCATGCCGTGGGATGGATACAACTACGAGGATGCGATCCTCGTGAGCGAGGGCCTGGTTCGCCAGGACGCCTACACCTCGATCCACATCGACATGTTCGAGATCGAGATCCGCGAGACCAAGCTCGGTCGCGAGGAGTTCACGAACGACATCCCGAACGTCTCGGAGCGCGCGCTGCGCAATCTGGACGAAGAGGGCATCGTGCGTGTCGGCACGCGCATCCGCCCCGGCGATATCCTCGTCGGCAAGGTCGCGCCGAAGTCCAAGAGCGAGCTCTCGCCTGAGGAGAAGCTGCTGCACGCGATCTTCGGCCGCGCCGGCGAGGACGTGAAGAACGACTCGCTCACCGTGCCGCCCGGCGGCTCCGGCATCGTCATCAACACGAAGAAGTTCTCCCGCAAGGTGAACATCTCGGACGAAGAGCGTGCCGACAACCACGAGAAGATTCGCGACGCTGAGCGCGCCTTCCAGACGTCCTTCAAGGGCAAGCTCGAGTCCCTCATCGGTGCCATGGGGTCGATGCTGGGCCGCAAGCTCGTCGACCCGATGACGCGGAAGCCGTTCTCGGTGGAGGACGTCGAGGTGCTGCCCGAGCTGCGTGAGGTGCGCGAGCGCCTCGCCACCGCCGTTCGCGGCGTGGGTCTGCGCGCCGACGACCCCTTCCACGAGGTCGCCCGGACGCACTTCCGCGACATCGACGATGCCGAGGCCTACAAGAACAAGGTCGTCAACAGGTTGTCGCGCGGCGACGAGCTGCCCACGGGCGTGCTCGAGGTCGTGAAGGTCTACCTGGCGACGCGTCGCAACCTCTCGGTCGGCGACAAGATGGCCGGTCGTCACGGAAACAAGGGCGTCATCTCCCGGATCCTGCCCATCGAGGACATGCCGTTCCTCGAGGACGGGACACCCGCCGAGCTGGTCCTGAACCCGCTGGGCGTGCCGAGCCGAATGAACGTCGGCCAGATCCTAGAGACCCACCTTGGCTACGCGGCGCGCCTGCTCGGCTGCCGTGTGACGACGTCGGTGTTCGACGGTGCCAAGGAAGTCGACATCGAGAAGATGCTCACGGAAGCGGGCCTGCCGAGCGACGGCAAGGTCCAGCTCTTCGACGGCCGCACGGGCTCGGCGTTCGATCAGAACGTCACCGTCGGCTACCTTTACATGCTGAAGCTGCACCACCTCGTGGACGAGAAGATCCACGCGCGCGCGACGGGGCCGTACAGCCTCATCACGCAGCAGCCTCTCGGCGGCAAGGCCCGCTTCGGCGGCCAGCGCTTCGGTGAAATGGAAGTGTGGGCATTGGAGGCGTACGGCGCCGCCAACATCCTGCAGGAACTGCTCACCGTGAAGTCCGACGACGTGGACGGTCGTATGAAGATCTACGAGTCCATGGTGAAGGGCGAAAACATCCTCGAGGCGGGCACGCCCGTGTCCTTCGAGGTCCTCTGCAACGAGATCCGCGGCCTGGGGCTCAACATCGAGCTCGAGAAGAGTCGGCTCTAACTGTTTCGATCAGGCGCCCGAGCAAGGGACGAGAAGAAGCGACGAGAAGAAGAGGAGCTCCGATGATCGAAAGCATGTTCAACCGCGTGAACGACTACACCGCGGTCAAGATCACCCTGGCCTCGCCCGAGACGATCCGTTCGTGGTCCTACGGTGAAGTCAAGAAGCCCGAGACCATCAACTACCGGACATACCGTTCGGAGAAGGATGGCTTGTTCTGCGAGAAGATCTTCGGTCCCGAGCGGGACTGGGAGTGCTTCTGCGGCAAGTACAAGGGCATCAAGCACAAGGGCATCATCTGCGATCGCTGCGGCGTGAAGGTGACGCATAGCCGTGTGCGCCGCAAGCGCATGGGCCACATCGCCCTGGCTGCGCCC
>JAJDEN010000029.1 GCA_029259775.1 Planctomycetota bacterium
CTGGTCACTGAGCTGCTCACTGAGCGCCGCGGCGATCCAGGCATCTTCCCCGGCTTCCCCCTGGATATCCTGCAGGGCACTGAGCTCGAACCAGCGCAGTTCATCCACATAGCGCTGGGGATTCTGCTGCATATCCGGTACGGTGGGTGTGCTGCAGGATGCTGCCAGCAGACTGCAGGCAGCAAGCAGGATGATCAGGTGCAGGTTGCGGACGCCGGGGACCATGACAGGATTGTAACAAAACGGCGGGTCCGCAGTCTGGTACCAGCGCTGCCTGATTCAGAGGATACCGGTCGAGCAATACGCTTTGCGGGCTGGAATTAACCGAGCGGGTATAATCCCCGTCCGGGCGAGTGGCGGAATGGCAGACGCGCCAGATTTAGGATCTGGTTCCCGAAAGGGATTGGGGGTTCGAGTCCCCCCTCTCGCACCAACCGCCGACGGGGCCCTTTCGGACCCGGCCGACACTTTCCTCGTCCCCGGCTTCCCAGGGCGGGGAATGGCCGCGCGATTCGGGTACTCTTCCCCGCACGGGTTACGGGCCATCGGGAGTTGGCGGAGCGCAGGTGACGACGCTAGGTGCCATCAAGCGAGAAGAGGGCGATCTTCCTGCGGGAACGCAGATCGGTCGGTATCGCGTCGAGGACCCCGTGGGTCGTGGCGGCATGGGCACCGTCTATCGCGCGTTCGACTCCACGACGAACCGCAACGTCGCCCTGAAGCTGCTCGCCCCCGGCATCCCGCCCTCGCTTCGCGAGCGCTTCCTCGCCGAGTGCGAGGCCGAGGCCAACATCCGCCACGAGCACGTAATGCCCGTGTACGACCGCGGCTGGCTCACCGAGGAGCGCCCGTACTTCGTCATGGAGCTGCTCTACGAGCCCATCACGCTCGGCGAGCTCATGGAGGAGATCAACCACGGCACGCTCGGCAGCAACCACCCGCGGCTGCGCGCATGGAACGACCCCCGACGCCTGATCGGGGACGTCCTGCTGCCGATCGTGGAGGGCATCCACGTCGCCAACACCGAGTACTCGGTCCAGCACCGCGACCTCAAGCCGGACAATGTCCTCGTCGACATCCGCACGCGCCGCGCCTACCTCATCGACTTCGGCATCTGCCGCGACATGGACGACGAGAAGGACAGGGGGCGCATCGTGGGCACCCCGCGCTTCCTCTCTCCCGAGCAGGCCTCGGCCCAGACGCATGAGCGCACGGACATCTGGGGGCTCGGCGCGATCCTGCGATACGTGATCACGGGCGAGCCGCCGCTTGCCGGCACCTCGCCCTTCACGCGCGCCGAAGTGAACAAGCGCATCGAAGCGCTGCAGGAAGCCGAGATCAAGGCCCAAGCGGCGGGCGAAGACGCGAAGGCGCGCGGCTATGCGCGACGGCGCGCGCAGCTCGAGGATCCCACGTTGCGTGTGCAGGAGGACCTACTGCGCGACGCCGTGGACGGCGTGTACCTGCCCCTGCCGGAGTCGATCGGCCCCGGCCTCGCGGCCGTCATCGGGAAGGCCATGGCCCGCGACCCGGCGCAGCGCTATGCGAACGCCGGCGAGCTCGCCAAGGACCTGAAGAC
Source organism: Planctomycetota bacterium (assembly GCA_029259775.1). Lineage (GTDB taxonomy): Bacteria > Planctomycetota > PLA2 > PLA2 > JAEUHO01 > JAHEIK01. The sequence goes on from JAJDEN010000029.1 coordinate 1,580, forward strand.
CTGGCTCGCCGGTGGCGGCGTGCACGCGCTGCAAGAGGCCTCCTCCAGCGGCGCAGCGGTGGACTGGGCCCGCCGGCTGATGAACAAGAATGTCGTGCGCGGAGTCGGCACACTGGCTGCACTCCTCGTCGGCCTGGTCGTCGGCGCGGGGCTCTTTGCCACGACGCCGCCCCCACCCGATCACCGATGGGCGGATCTGGCTGACGACGGTGCGGCGCTGCACGCGGCACGGCAGGCGCTTGCGCGCGAGGGCGATCGGTTCTCGAGCGAGCCCGGAGGCTTCTCCGTCCTCGACCACCTGCTGCTCGAGCGCGGTAACGCCCTGAAGGCACGCGGCGAGGCGATCGCAGCTTCGGCAGACGGCGCACCGATCCCCGGGCTCGGTGACCGACCCGATTGGCAGCGGCGTCTGCGGTTCCAGGGCTGGGCTCCGACGCCCTGGGAGGTCAAGGACCTCACGGGGTTCGCGACCGTAGAGGGCACGGCGATCGGCACGGGCAACGCCGGGACGCTCCGCACAGGCGTCTACGAGGTGATCAGCAAGCGGCACGGCGTGCATCTCCTGATCGCCGTGCCCTACGCGCGGACCAATGGTTTCGTCCCGGGCAAGGATCGCCGCCTCGAGCGTGCATTGCTTCTCGGCAAGAGCGAGGGCGCCGTCCCCGGCGACATGGTCTGGGTCCCTGCTGGTGCCGCCGATCTCGGTGACGACGCCCTGGTCAAGCCGTTCCTCGCGGGGCGCGACTTCGTGACGAACGAACGCTATTCGGAGTGGCTGGACGACATCCCGTCGGCCGATCGTGCGGAACGCATCCCGCCCACGGGTTTCGTCCGCGATGAGCGCGACGCACAGCGCTGGCTGGTGGCGCAGGACATGGGCAGCAAGCCGGTGCTCGGCGTGAAGCCGTCCGACGCCAAGGCCTACGCAGCCTGGCGCGCGAGCGTCGAAGGTACAGCGCTGGGCTTGCCGACCGACACGCAGTGGCGCCGGATGGCGGCGATCGATCGCATGCAGGACGAGGGCGCAGGCCACATCTTCCCGTGGCGTGCCGCGCCGCAGTGGAAGCGAGCCCACCGGCGAGGAGACCGGACCGTGTTGACGCGCAGCGCTCGGATCGTGCGCGCGCTGTCCCCCCACGGCGTGCGGAGGATGTTCTCCGGCCCCGGCGAGATCGTGCTGACGGACGACGGCGCAGGGTTCATCGTCAAGGGCAAGGGCGGGATGGTGCCGCTCGCCAGTGCCGTGCGGCGTTCGACGCCCATCGCGGCCGACGCGGCGGGCCACGCGCTCGGCTTCCGGCTCGTCACCAAGCCGTAGGCGCGTCGCGCCTACTTCTTCTTGGGGAAGAAGCGCTCCTGCAAGGCCTGCGCTCGTTCACGGAGCAGCGTCGCGCCGGCGCCGCCGCACCACTCGGCGTAGGAGCTGACGCCCTTGCTCGCGGCCGCGATCCATGCGTCGTGAAGACCGACGGCGGTGGGGTCGCGTCGAAGGTGCACCTCGCGCGCACCCTCGGACTTCGCGAGCCACTGGGCGATCTCGCCGGCGATCACGGCAATCTGCTGATGCATCTGCGCGGCCTGCATGTCCGCCCCCTCGGGGGCCGGGTCCCAGATGACCGCAGCCACGGACTCGACGGCACGAGCGAAGCCCGCCGTCTGCGGCCCCTGGCCCGACCGAACGCGCTCGAGCAGGTCCTCGAGGAGCGACGCCGCCGTGCGCGCGGTGCCCCCGTCGCCGTCCGGCGATCCGGTGGCGCGCTTGCCCGCGGGATCGCTCCAATCAGGCGCCTGCGAGCCGGAATCCGAGCTTTCGTCGTCTCCACAGCCGCCAAGCAGCAGGGCGCAGCAGAGCGCGGGCCAAAGGAGCCATATCGCAACAGAAGGTCGTTTGAGCGCCATGACCGCACATCCTAGAGCCACGCGAGCAGCCTGCACTGCGCCATTTGATTGTATAGCGCAAGGACTGCCGCGGGACACCTCCGATCCTGCTTGGCCGCCACCTGAGGCGGCCGTACCCTTCGCCTCCCGGTGGGAAGGAGGCGGCCCTGAGGTCGCGACCTGCGCGCGCCCGCGCCCTTCCGCCGATCGATGAGGAGCCTCCATGTCGCCGACCGAGATGCTGCAGGTCATGGACGTGCCCCAGAAGTCCAAGGGCAAGGCGCCCGCCGGACTGAAGGGCGACGACCTGAAGAAGATGTTCCGCGCGATGTTCTTCACGCGTCTGCTCGACCAGCGCGGCATGAACCTCCAGCGTCAGGGCCGCATCGGTTTCTACGTGCCCTCGTTCGGGCAGGAGGCCAGCCAGATCGGCGCCGGGTACGCGATGCAGGATCAGGACATCCTGTGGCCGTCCTATCGCGTGATCTCGATCGCGCTGCTCAAGAACGTCGATCTCAAGATCATCTTCAATCAGGCGTGGGGCAACAAGGCGGACATCTGCAAGGGCCGCCAGATGCCCAACCACTACGCGATTCCCGATATCGGCTGGATGAGCATCAGCTCCCCCATCGGGACGCAGATCAGCCACGCGGCCGGCGCCGCGCGCGCCGCGCAGATCCGCGGCGAGAACCGCGCGTCGTGGGCCTGGTTCGGTGACGGCGGCACATCGAGCAACGACTTCCATGCGGGCATGAACTTCGCCGCCGTCTGGAAGGCGCCCTGCATCTTCATGTGCGAGAACAACCACTGGGCGATCTCGGTCCCCCAGGAGATGCAGTCCGCCTCGAGCAGCTTCGCGGCGAAGGCGGTGGCGTACGGCATGCCCGGCATCCGCGTCGACGGCAACGACGTCCTCGCGGTCTACGAGGCCTGCAAGGAAGCGCGCGAGCGCGCCGAGGGCGGCGGCGGTCCGACCCTGATCGAGACAGTGACGTTCCGCATGGGGCCGCACTCCTCCTCGGATGATCCGTCGAAGTATCAGGCACAGGAACTGTACGACTCCTGGCAGAAGAAGGATCCGATCGATCGCTTCCGCCTCTGGCTCAAGGGCAAGCGCCTCTGGACCCAGAAGTGGGAAGACGAGCTCAAGGAAGAGCTCATGGCCGAAATCGCCGCGGCGGTCGAGTCGGCGGAATCCACGCCGATGCCCGACGTCGAGACACTGTTCGACGACGTGTACGCGGAGGTCCCGCCCATGCTGCAGGAGCAGCGTGAGGCCCTCCTCGACCAGATCCGCCGCAGTGGCGACATCGAAGACACCGGCGGCGCGTTCCCGCTCTAGGCGGGCCGTCCCCGTACGAAGAAAGGCAGCCCATGCCCCAGATGACCATGCTCGACGCGCTCAACGACGCGCTGCACATCGCCATGGAGAAGGACGACGACGTCGTCATGCTCGGCGAGGACATCGGCAAGAAGGGCGGCGTGTTCGGCACGACCGCCGGCCTGCACGAGAAGTTCGGCGAGATGCGTGTGATGGACACACCGCTGAGCGAGTGCGGCATCATCGGCACCGCGGTCGGCATGGCCATCTACGGCCTGCGTCCCGTGCCGGAGATCCAGTTCCAGGACTTCATCTTCCCGGGCTTCGACCAGATCGTGAGCGAGATGGCGAAGATGCGCTACCGCTCCGGCGGGCACTTCACGTGCCCCATGGTCGTGCGCACGCCCTCGGGCGGCGGGATCCGCGGTGGCCACTACCACTCCCAGTCGGGTGAGGCGTACTTCGCCCACACGCCGGGTCTGCGGGTGGTCATGCCGAGCACGCCGCGCGAAGCCAAGGGTCTGATGTTGTCGGCGATCTTCTGCGACGACCCCGTGATCTTCCTGGAGCCGAAAGCCCTCTACCGCCACGGCAAGGAAGAGGTCGAAGAGGGCTTCTTCACGATCGACATGGACAAGGCGCGCATCGCCCGCGAAGGCAAGGACGTGACGGTGGTCACCTGGGGCGCGATGACCCCGATCTGCCAGGACGCCGCCACCGAAGTTGCCGAGAAGGGCATCGACGTCGAGATCGTCGACATGCGCTCGATGCTCCCGTGGGACGCCGAGACAGTGCTCGATAGCGTGCGCAAGACCGGCCGCTGCATCGCCGTCCAGGAAGCCCCGCGCACCTGCAGTTTCGCCTCGGAGATCGCTGCAACGGTCGCCGAGAAGGCCGTCGACAGCCTGGAAGCCCCCGTGGGCCGTGTCTCCGGCTTCGACACCCCGTTCCCCTACGCACTCGAGCACGTGTACAAGCCCGACAAGAAGCGGGTCACCAACGCGATCGAGTACGTGGCCAGCTACGAGTAGCGAGAGGACAGCCCCCCATGGCGTACGAGTTCAAGCTGCCCGACATCGGCGAAGGCCTCACCGAAGGTGAGGTCGTGAAGTGGCTGGTCAAGGAAGGCGACACCGTCGTCGAAGACCAGCCCATGGTCGAAGTCATGACGGACAAGGCGACGGTGGAGATCACCGCCCCGACCGCCGGCGTCATCGCCGACATCCGCGCCGAGGAAGGCGAGGTGGTGCCCGTCGGCAACATCCTCGTCGTCATCGACAACGGCACGGGTGATGCTGCCCCAGCCGCCGAGAAGGCGGAGGCGCCCAAGGCGGACGCCAAGGCGGACGCCAGGACCGACGCGCCCGCCGCGGAGACGCCTCCCGCCGCCCCGGCTCCGGCTCCGGCCGCACCTGCGTCCCCGGTCGCCGCGCCCGTGGCCGCAGCTTCGGCCAGCAGCGGGAAGCCGCTGCGTGATCGCACGCTCGCCGCACCGGCGACGCGCAAGCTCGCGCGCACGCTGGGCATCGATATCAACACCGTCGTCGCGACAGGCGATCACGACCGCGTGACGCGCTCAGACGTCGAGGGCCACGCGGTCGCGCCCGCCGCAGCTCCGGCTGCGGCAGCCCCCGCCGCGGGCGCAGCCCCCGTGGCGACCAAGGCACTGCCGACGGCCGCCGTAGGTGCGGCTCGCGCGGACGAGCGCGTGCCCCTGCGCGGCTTGCGCTCGAAGATCGCCGAGCAGATGGTGCGCGCGAAGCAGATGTCGCCGCACTTCACGTTCGCGGAGGAGTGCGACATGACCAACCTGGTCGCGTTGCGCAAGGAGGCCAAGGCCTCCGCCGCCGAGTACGGCATCAAGCTCACGTACCTGCCGTTCATCATCAAGGCGCTCGCGAGCTGCTTCCGCAAGTTCCCCGCGATCAACGCCGTCGTCGATGACAGCGACAACTCCTATGTGATCCGTGGCGAGGTCAACATCGGCCTGGCAACGGACACCCCGGACGGGCTCACCGTCGTCGTCATCAAGCGCTGCGAGCAACTGTCGATCCTCCAGATCGCGCAGGAGATCCAGCGGCTGACGGTCGCCGCACGCGACAAGAAGATCGGCGTCGAAGACCTCAAGGGCAGCACATTCACCATCACCAGCGCCGGCTCGATCGGCGGCATCATGGCGACGCCCATCCTCAACTACCCCGAGGTTGGCATCCTGGGCGTCTACAAGATCGCCAAGCGCCCAGTCGTCGTGGACGACGAGATCGTCATCCGCTCCATGGCGAACATGACGATCACGCTGGATCACCGCATCGTGGATGGCGCGACCGCCGCGCACTTCATGAACGAGCTCGTGCGCCTGCTCCAGAACCCGGGCCTGATGCTCCTCGAAGGCTAGGACGTCAGGAGAAGGGGACGAATGGGCAACAGCGTGGCAGCCAAGAAGACGACCAGCACCGCCGAGACGCCGGACCCGTACGAGGTCGGGCCCCTGGGCCTGTTCCAACTCGTGGATGAGACGGGCACGGAGACGGCTGCGGTGCCCGAGCTCCCGGAAGGCCTCGCCGTCCGCCTGCTCGAGGCCATGCTGTTCCAGCGCGCGCTCGACCAGCGCATGCTGAACCTCCAGCGTCAGGGCCGCATCGGCTTCTACGGCACCGCCAAGGGCCAGGAAGGCGCCGTGCTCGGCTCCGGCGCCGCGTTCGAAGAGCAGGACTGGTGCTACCCGGCGCTGCGCGAAGGCGCGATCGCGCTCTGGCGTGGCATGAAGCTCGATCACTACATCGCGCAGTGCTTCGGCAACGCGGCCGACCCGACGCACGGCCGCCAGATGCCCTGCCACTACTCGGACGCGCCTTCCCGCTACGTCTCGCTCTCGAGTCCGATCGGCACGCAGATCAGCCACGCCGCCGGTGCGGCGCGCGCCATCCAGATCAAGGGCGACAAGGACAAGATCGTCGGCGGCTGGATGGGTGACGGCGCCACCTCCTCGAACGACTTCCACGCCGGCATGAACTTCGCCGCCGTCTGGAAGGCGCCGATCGTCTACATCTGCCAGAACAACCAGTGGGCCATCTCGGTGCCCGCCGCGGCGCAGACCGCGAGCGAGACGTTCGCCATCAAGGCGGAGGCCTACGGCATGCCGGGCATGCGCGTGGATGGCAACGATGTCCTCGCCTGCTACGTCGCCACGAAACTGGCGGCCGACCGCGCCCGCCGCGGCGAGGGCCCGACCTTCATCGAGATGCTGACGTTCCGCCTCGGCGGCCACAGCTCCTCGGACGATCCCACGAAGTACCGCGACGAGTCGATCGCCAAGCAGTGGGAGCAGCGGGATCCGCTGGACCGCCACCGCACGTGGCTCGTCGGCAAGGGCATGTGGACCGACAAGATGCAGGATGACTTCCTCGCCGAGGCCGGCACGGCCATCAGCGAGGCGATCACCCGCGTCGAGGCCGCTCCGCCCGTCGAGACCGAGACGCTGTTCAGCGATGTCTGGGCCGACGTGCCCGCGATGTTGCGTGACCAGCAAGACCGCTACACGAACGAAGAGACGGTGTGACCATGTCGAACGAACGCTACGACCTCGTCGTGATCGGCTCCGGCCCCGGCGGCTACGTCGCCGCCATCCGCGCCGGCCAGATGGGCCTCAAGACGGCCATCATCGAAGAGGACAAGATCGGCGGCGTCTGCCTCAACGTCGGCTGCATCCCGTCCAAGAGCCTCATCTACGCCTCCGGTCTCGTCGACAAGATCCGCCACGCGGACTCCATGGGCTTGGTGGTTGGAGAGGTCGGCGTCGACGGCAAGAAGCTCCAGGAATGGAAGAGCGGCATCGTGAACCGCCTCACGACCGGCGTAGGCTTCCTGCTCAGCAAGAACGGCGTCACGACGATCCACGGCCACGCCGAGTTCGAGACGAAGAACTCCGTCGTGGTCACGGCCGAGGGCTCTACGCAGACCGTCGAGTTCGACAAGTGCATCATCGCCACGGGGGCACGCGCGGCGACGCTGCCGTTCCTGCCCATCGGCGACAACGTGATGACCTACCGCGAGGCGCTCGACATCGATTGGGTGCCCGAGACGTTCACGGTCATCGGCGGCGGCGTCATCGGCTTGGAGCTGGGCACGGTCTTCCAGCGCCTGGGCAGCAAGCTCACGGTCATCGAACTCACCGACGCCCTCTTGCCTGGCACCGACCCGGAGCTGGTCAAGGTCGTCGAGCGCGAGATCAAGAAGCTCAAGGGCAAGGTCTACAAGCAGACCGGCGCCACCGGCATCAAGAAGGTCAAGGGCAAGCAGGTCGTCACGGCCAAGGATACGAAGGGCAAGGAGCTCGAGATCGAGGCCGAGGTTGTGCTGTGCGCGATCGGCTTCAAGCCCAACTCCGACCGCGTCGGCGCCGACAAGATCGGCCTGAAGATCGACGACACCGGCCACTTCGAGGTCAGCGCCTCGCGCCAGACCAACCTGCCGCACATCTACGCCATCGGCGACGTGGCCGGCCTGCCCTGGCTCGCTCACAAGGCGTCCAAGGAGGGCATCGTCGCGGCCGAGCACGCCGCGGGCGACGCCGCCAGCATCTACGACGTGCGCGCGATGCCGGCCGCGACCTTCACGAACCCGGAGGTCGCGACCGTCGGCATCCAGGAGCATGAAGCCAAGGAGCAGGGGCTCGACGTGAAGGTCGGCAAGTTCCCGTTCACCGCGCTGGGCCGGGCCATGTCGGTCGGCGCGACCGAAGGCATGATCAAGATGATCACCGACGCCAAGACCGACGAGGTCCTGGGTGTGGGGGCGGTCGGCTACCAGGCCTCAGACCTGATCGCGGAAGCCGCGCTCGCCATCGAGATGGGCGCGACGGCCGAGGACATCGCCATGACGGTGCACGCCCACCCGACCTGGCCCGAGTCGCTGATGGAGGCCGCCGAGGCCGTCCACAAGAAGGCGATCCACATCCTCAACGGGTAGGCGCGGTATCCGCCACATTGACTTCAACCTTGCCTTTGACGTCCCCCGCTTCCGCCCGTGCTCTCTTCCTCACGGATACGAACACGGACACGGACACGGACACGGGCCCGCGAATCTCGTACGCGCGTGCTCACCCACCCCGGTGGTAGCGTTCGCCGCGTGATGCTCCGCGCACCCCTCCTCCTCGTAGCCATGCTCGCCGGATCGATCGCCTTGCATGGCCTGCTGGCGCAGCACACCGCGCCTTGGAAGCGCCCGGCAGGCCCCACCGCCGACCGCGTCATCGCCCGCCTGCACGCGAGCGGCGCCCTTACCGTCACGTACGGACCGACCACCGACGAGCAGGCCTCGATCGTCGGGGGCCCTATGACGCTCTCCGGCACGCGCCCCGACTGGAACGACGACGCCCTCACCCGCCTGCGGGCGGGATTCGCCGCCTTCGCGAAGCCGCGGCAGAACTCCTACGTGTTGCACTCGCTCGACACGATCCTGGAGATCGAGGTCGACGAAGAGGCCACCCAGGCGTGGCTGAACTGGGTCGTGGCCGCGGCGCGTTGGAAGCCGGTCGGTCTGACGCGCATCGAGCTGCGACGCAGGCCCTCCGGTCGGCTGATCCGGCTCGCGCTGCCGGCGCTCGACGAATTCGAAGGCCCGCGGCCCGGCGACAAGGAGGAACCGCGAACCCGCGTCCGTCCCATCCGCCCGAGGATCGACTCGCCTCCCGGGCTGCTCGAGCTGCGGGTGTACCAGTTCCACCACTACGTTGGCGACACCCTGGTGATCAAGGACGACGGCGACGAATACGTTCCGCCGCTGTACCGCATGCGCGCGCCCCTACCGTCGGTGACGGCGTGGCGGACGAGCGCAGGTCGCCGGTTGCTCCGCCAACGACTCCGTGAAGCGCGCGCCCTGCTCGATCAAGACCTCGCCCAACTGGAGGCCGTGCCGCTCGACGTCATCGTCGAGCCGGTCTTCACATTCTGGGCCACGGAGCCCTGCTACGTGATCCTGGACGTGTTGGAGGGCCTCGCAGGCATCCCCCGCACGCGCTTGCAGTTCGACGCGATGGTGGCCTGGCAGTAGCGGCACGCCCAACCTCCTGAATCCGTACACTGGAGGGATGGCCCTCACCTGCCCCGCCTGCGGCGACACGATGCGAACGGTCGACTTCAAGTCGAAGCACGTCGATCTGTGCGACGGGTGCAAGGGTGTTTGGTTCGACCTCTACGAGCTCGCGGAAACCGCCTTCTGCGCGCTGCCTCCCGTGACGAGCCGCGCGCGCACCAACCGGGCATGCCCCGTCTGCGGACCCAACATGGACATCGCGGACATGGGCGGCGTGCATGTCGAGCGCTGCCGCACCTGCAAGGGCACCTTCCTCGACACCGGCGAGTTTCCCCGGCTGCGCAAGGGGCGTCTGCCGCAGGCGCGAAAGCCTGGCATGGCCTACAAGGATGGCTGGCCGCCCGAGCGCGAAGACAGCCTCGAAGAGGGGCTGCTCCTCCTGCACATGCTGCTTGCGCTGGGTGGGTAACATGCCTCTCGTCCGCCCCGCCACACCCGACGATCTCGACGCAGCTCATGCGTGCTACCGGCGCAACGAGTACATGGGATGCATCCAGCCCGCCGACGACGTGCTCGTGGCGGAACACGACGGCGACATCGTCGGCGTGGTGCGCCTGGCCCACGAGGAGGGGCATCAACTGCTGCGAGGCATGTTCGTCGACGAAGCCCACCGCGGCCAGGGCCTCGGCTCCCGGATGATCACGCGCCTCGCCGAGCGGATGGCCGACGACGTCTGCTGGCTGATCGCCGGCCCCCACCTCGTCCGCTTCTATGGACAGATCGGCTTCCGCCTGACAGAGGACGCCGAGGCCCCGGCCCACATGCAGGAGCGCGTCGCCTCCTACCGCGACACGTACGGCCCGCAATGTCTGCTGCGCCGCAGCCCACCGAGCCTCGCCCGGGACGATCGCCCGTAGCGCTCGCGGCGGCTCACGGCGAGGCTGCGTTCTTCTGCTGGAGCCCGTTCCGTCCGGAGAAGCATGCGCCGCCTCCATCTCCCCGTGCTCGCCATCCTCGCGCTGGCCACCGTTCTGCTCGCGCTGGCCCCCAGGACGGCGTACGCGGCCAGCCCCTGGGATCGGCAGGTGCGTGGCGCCCAGGACGCGCTGCGCAAGCATGACGCGGTCCTCTGGTGGAACGCGCTCCGCGGCCTCGCGCGGCACGACCACGCGGGCGCCGTCGTGTGGATCGGGAAGCTCTACGCCGGGCAGCTCGCTTTCAAGAAGGCGTGGAAGCACGGCGAGAGCAACGCCGGGCGCTACCTGCTGCGCGCGGATCCCCACGAGCTCTACCTCGCTCACCTCCGCGACCGCATCAACGTGCGCTCGCTGCATGCCCTGGTGGACGGCGTGGAGCGCGGCGACGACAAGCTCGCGGCGCTCTTTGGTGCGGCGGTACGCCTGAGTCCGGCCCGGCACCGCGTGGACGACCTGCTGCGGGAGCGGCTGCGCAAGAACCTGCGCCTTGGCAAGAAGGCCATCGCGGCACGCCTGCTGCGCCTGCTCGAGGGGCGCCTGCACGTCGGCGACGTCCCCTGGATCCAGCCGGTCGTCCTCGATACGCGTCACGACGCCGCGTTCCGGCTGGACTTGCTGCGAGCCTGCCCTGCGGACGCCCTCGTCCGCGCCACGCTCGCACGGCAGGCCGCGAAGCCCTGCCTGCCGCCGGACGGACTGCGGACCCTCGTCGCCGCACACGTGAACGACAAGGAGGCGACGCTCGCCTCCGCCGCCGCCGCCCTCACCGAAGCCCACGGCCGAGCGGCCGGCCTGCGCGCCGTGTTCCTGGCCGGGAGCGACGCCCCGCCGCGCACGCAGCCCTTCGCGCTGCGTGCCCTGGAGCAGGAGCTCCTGCGGGAGGCACTGGCTCTCCCCGCACTCGCGGGCCTGGCGCAGATGCACCGGGACTACGTACGGCTCCGCTACGCTCGTTCGTGGCGGCGCGACGGCTACCTCTACAAGCGCGCCCAACGGCAGCGCTTCGACAAGCGCATCGATGACGACGCCATCGTGGCGAAGGCAGCAGCGACCGACTTCGGCGATCCCGTCCTGGTCAAGCAGATCGCCTTGCTCCGGCGCGTCCGCGCCGCGTTGGCGCGCGCGGCACCCGATGCCACGCCGAAGCTGATGCCGTCGCCCTACGCCGCCGACTTGTTCCTGCTCAACGACGGGCGTCGCGTCTGGCCGGACTCGATTGCATTCACGCGGCGGGAGCGCCAGTGGCAGGACAACCGCGACGAGGTCCTCGCCTACAACGAGCGCGAGCCTGTCTCGCGCGACGCCGAGCGGGCCAACGCCCTGCTCGTGAACCGCTTCCGGCTGGCCCACGACCTCACGCCACTGCGGATCGACAAGGACCTGATCGAGAGCTCCCGGCGCCATTCGGCCTTCCAGCGCGCGGCCGGCGAGATCGCCCACAGCTTCAAGTCCCGCCGTGAGCCGGCCGGCCAAACGCCGGCGCAACGGATGGTGAAGGCCGGCTACCCGCCTCGTTTCGTCGGCGGCGAGAACGTGCTGATGGGCACGATCGACGCGGAGAAGGCGTTCATCTGGTGGCGCGACTCCGCGGGCCACAAGAAGAACATGCTGCATCCTGCGTGGACCGAGATCGGCGTGGGCCGGAGCGGCAGCTTCTGGACGCAGAACTTCGGGCGCGAACCCCACAGCGAGGACCACGACGCCGAGGACGACTAGACTGACGCCCGATGCTGACGCGTGCCGCCCTCTGCCTCCTGGTCCTCCTGGTCGGAGCCCCCGCCCTCGCGGCCCCTCCGAAGGCGGAGGCGCGCGCCAAGCAAGCACGCGAGGACTACGAGGACCTGAACGACGGCAAGGACCGCGGATCGCTGCGCAAGCGCCGCACGGCCCTGCGTGTCGTGGCGCAGTCCAGCAAGCGCGGCCTGCGCAAGTTCGTGCTCTCGATCGCACGCCGCTCGAAGCACCCGGAGGACAGGGCGTGGGCCGTCCACTACGGGACGGCCTACGGCGACCTCCCGACGGTCAAGAAGCTCTGCGAGGCCGTCGAGAAGGCCAAGGACGAGACCGTGATCGAGATGCTCGCGCAGGGACTCTCGCTCAACAGCCAGCCGGACGTCGTGGCGTGGCTCGCGGGTCCTGCCCTGACCGAGGTCAAGCCCAGGACCGCGCGAGCCATCCTGCGCTCGCTCTCGGCCAAGCCGCGCAGCGGTTGTGCGGCGCGGGTCCAGGCCTTCTTGGACGCACCCGCCGGCACGCACGGGGCGCTCCTTCTCTCGGAGGCCGTACTCGCACTCGCCGCGAATGCGGGGGAAGCGGCGCGGCCCGCGCTGCTCCGGGCCGCGAAGTACGACGCCCCCGTTGTCCGGGCGGCTGCGGCGAGCGTCCTGCCGCGCGCGAAGGAAGCGGATGCGGCTACGTTGGGTGCCATGCGCGAACTGCTCCTGGATGACGTGCCACGCGTGCGGCAGCTGACGGCGCGCGCCGCCGGATCGAAGCAGGTCGAGGCGCTCGTCCCGAATCTCATCGGCGCCCTCTCGAGCAAGCGCGCTCGCAGCCGGCACGAGGCCGCGACCGCACTCGAGGCGATCACGAAGCAGGCCTACGGCCAAGACGCCCCGGCGTGGACCGCGTGGTGGCAGACGAAGAAGGGCGCTCCGTCTTCCGGCGTGACGGTACCGACGTATCACGGCCTGCCCATCGCAAGTGACCGGCTCGTGTTCGTCGTCGACATCAGCGGCTCGATGAACAACCCGCCGAAGATGCGCACGCGGCGTGTCGATGTCGCACTCACGGAACTGATCCAGGCGATCCGCTCCCTCGGCCCGACATCGACGTTCAACGTGGCCGTGTTCTCGGACGATGTCGCGTTCTGGAAGCGAGGCTCGGAGCTGGCGAGCGACAAGGCCAGGAGCGCTGCGATCGCCTGGGCCCGGAAGGCCCTGGCCAAGCCCCGCGGGCTGACCGCGTCGCACGAGGCCCTGTCCCAGGTCTTTGCGAGACACGCGGACATCGACTCCGTCTTCTTCTTGACGGACGGTCTGCCTACGCGAGGCGACTACATCTCCGGCGCCGCGATCCTCGCGTGGATGCGGGGGGCGAACCGCTACCGGCAGATCCTGGTCCACACGATCGCGCTGACGCTTGAGAAGCACGACAAGGGCATGATCGGTCGGGGCGAGGTGCCGCAGCAGATGCAGCGCTTCATGAAGCAGGTGGCCGATGCCACCGGCGGGCAGACACGTGTGGTACGGCGTATCCAGGGCCTCGTGGAGGCCCCGAAGCGCTAGCGGGGGCGCGGGCACGAAACGCTAGCGCGGGTTCGTCCGGAGGGGCGCGGGTCGGAATCGGGGCGGCTACGCCCGGTCTTCCGCCTCCTCACCTTCTTCGCCTTCCGGCCGGTCCAGGTAGCGCGCGGCAATGGCCTCGGCGTCATCCTCTTCCGGGGGGCGGTTCTCGATGCGCGACTTCTTGTCGCGGCGCTTCTGAGCCTTGCGCCGTTCGCGGGCGCGTTTGGAAGGGGAATCTGACATGGCACACCTCGCTGATGCTCCCCCAGCGCGGGGGGTTCAGGCCGCAGGGCCCTCACGATCGGGGCGCCCCGGGGGCGCTTGGCAGACAGGTTCGCACGGATCGGCGGGGTACGCCCACTCCAACCGCACCGCCCGCAGAGGCCCAGGGATGGCGGTCTCTCGAACGCCTTCGCTCGGAAGCTGGGGGTGCTTCGCAGCCCCCTGGTCTCGTCGCAGGCCGAAACCCGGATCGAAGCTGCGGGCCGGCTTTCGACGACACCGGGGACTTCTAGCACTGTGACGAAATCGCGGCGACGATCCTGCAAGATCCATCGCCGCGACCCAGGACCACGCCTCCATGCAGCCGACCAAGGCCGTATTTCAACGAGGCACCGCCGGCGAGTTCACGACCGAGGTCAAGGCCCGCGTCGCGGCCTACTTCGCCGACGCGGGGCTCTCCGACAAGGCGAACCTGAGCATGATCGTGAAGACGGTCGTGATCCTGGCCGTCACCTTCGGCGCGTACGGCCTGCTCTACACAGGCTGGTTCAGCCCCCTGGGCATGCTGGGGCTCGCGGTCGTCATGGGGATCGGCTGGGCGGGCATCGGCTTCTGCATCGGCCATGACGCGATCCACGGCGCGTACTCGAACCGCAACTGGGTCAACCGCACCCTCGGCTGCGTCTTCGAGCTGCTCGGCGCCAACTGCTACATGTGGCGACTGACGCACAACGGCATCCACCACACGTGGACGAACATCCCCGGCATCGACGAGGACCTCGTCGTGACGCCTCTGCTGCGACTGACGCCGCATGCCAAGCGCCGCTGGTTCCACCGCTTCCAGGCCCTGTTCGCGCTACCGGCCTACGCGACCGCCACCCTGTTCTGGGTGTTCGCCAAGGACTACAAGTACTTCTTCGCCAAGCGCATCGGCCCGCACGAGAACAAGCGCCATCCCCGCAGCGCGTGGATCGGCCTCGTCCTGGGCAAGATCGTGCACTACGGGTGGACGATCGTCCTTCCGCTGCTCTTCCTCGACATCACCTTCGGGCAGTTCGTCATCGGCTACCTGACCGTGCATCTCACGGCGGGCGTCATCCTCGGCGTGATCTTCATGCTGGCGCACGTCGTCGACAACATCGACTACCCGGCCCCGGACGCTGCCGGCCAGATGGAAGACGCGTGGATCGTGCATCAGCTGCGCACGACAGCGAGCTTCGGACGCGGCAATCGCGCTCTGGGCTGGTACGTCGGAGGTCTCAACTTCCAGGTGGAGCACCACCTGTTCCCGAAGGTGTGCAGCGTCCACTACCGGCACATCAGCCCGATCGTGGAGGAGGTCGCGCGCGAGCACAACCTCCCCTATCACGCCAACCGCACGTTCTTCTCGGCACTCGCCTCGCACTTCCGGATGCTGATCCGCCTCGGTCGGCCTGAGCGCGCCGCGATCGCGTCGTAACCGCCGCCTTCCAGCGGATGGCCGGCTCATGCCGCGGGCCACATGCTCGCAAAGATCCCCGCCGTGGTCAGCGCGTACAAGAACCCGTCGATGACGAACTTGAGCGTCGTGCCCCAGCTGATGCCTTTCCAGATCGAGTCGCAGATCGTGCCGATGCCGTAGCCGGCCAGCGCGACGGTCGAGGCCATGCGGAACACGTCCATGTAGTCGCGTCCCGCGTCGAAGGCCATGGACAGCGTGTAGGCCGTCAGCACGCCCACGAGCACGCTGAAGAGGAACCACTGCAGCAGCTGCTTCCCCATCTGCGGCACGCCGGTGGGGTTGACGATCATGAAGCCGACCGGCCCCTTCTTGAACTTCTCGATCATCTCCGGGCTGCCCATGTCCTTCATCGACTTCGGAGCCGGGAACATGTACTGGCCGGGGTTGACGCCGCCGCCTCGCAGGCTGTCGAGCACCTGGGACTCGGCGGGCATCTCGCCGTAGTCACCGCTGTGCCAGCCGAGGCACATGTGGATGAGCGAGCTGACGACGAACACGCCGACCGCCGCGAGCAGGATCGGCAGCCAGAGATCGAGAAGTGAGACCATGGGAACCTCCTGGGACGTGGAGTTGGGACCGCGAGCGTAGCGGATCCAAGGCCTTGGTCGCCACCACCTAGCGTGTCGGATCCGGTAGGCTAGGGCCTGTGCGAACGCCCCTGATCCTGCTCGGAGCCCTGATCGTGGCGCTCGCTGCCTACCTCGTGCTGAAGGACGACGCCGAGGAGAGCGACGAGCAGGCCCGTACGGCGGATGCTGAGCCCGAGAAATCCAAGGCTCCCGAGCTCCTGACTACGGGCCGCGTCCCGGGGCCGGGAGAAGCCAGGGCGGCCAAGCGCGCCGCCGCCGCCAGGGCGAAGCAGGGGGCGAAGGACAAGGCCAGGGGCGTGCGCGGAACGTTGGTGCTGATCGGGGAAGATGGCTCCAGGGACACGAAGCCGGACGGCAGGCTGAGTCTGCAGTGGGATTCCGACGATTCATCCACAAACTTCGTCGAGGTCAACGTGACGAACGGACTCTGGTCGCTGCCTCTCGCACGGGCGGATGCCGTCGCTACACAGCTGTTTCGCACGCACGACCGCGTCGCCTACCGCTCCGACAAGAAGACGAGTGGCTGGGCAAACGGGGTCGCCCTCGGCGCTGATGGCCGCGTGCATCTCGAGTACACGTGGGCGCCGCCGCTGCGGTTGCATGTCCTCGATGCGGAGACCGGGGGACATCTGACGCGGGTCCAACTCGTGACGGACATGGATGAGGGCTTCGCCTTCCCGAAGACGGTCCAGGGCGCCGTCATGGTGACGAGCGCAGCTTCACCGATCGAGGTACCGATCGTGGTCGCTGACGACCTCCGATCCAACGCAGCTCTCTTCGTCCGCAGCGCGGGCTACGCCTGGCAGCGCATTGTCGTGGACACGCTCGAGGGTGGCGACCGCACGATGACGCTGCAGCTGGGCGGCGGTGCAGACATCACCGTGCGCGGGAAGCTCCCGGGGGGCACCATCTACCTCCGACTCTGGCGTGAAGATGACAAGGGCGAACAGCCCTACTTCGAGCGCGAGATCGAGTTCGCCGGACTCGAGGCCATCCGCTCGCTGCAGCTCGGTGCCTACGAGGCGAAGGTCCAGATCGGCGAGTGGTGGAGCAACCCACGAGACATTGCCAAGGGCACACTCGAGGTGGAAGCTGGCACCCTGGCTTCGCTGACCCTCGATCTCAAGCGACCTGGAGCGGTCCGCCGCGTGCCGTTCGCCGGTGAGCTGATCGTGCCCGCCAGCCTCACCCTCACGAACCCGGAGGTCGTGCTGCAGTTCACGGGAGATCAGTCACAGGGGCAGCATGCCTACCTTCGCCTTGGCTTCGCCGAGAAGCCGCCCCACCTCGTGACGATCGAGGGCCGGCCGGGTGCGTTCCAGTTCGACGCGGGCCCGGCCACTCCTGGGCCCTATCAGGTGACCATCAACGAGATCGGCTACCGGGGCACGCTGGTTCTCGGCCCCAACGGGACGACGAGAGCACGTATCGTCGTGCCCGAGCCCGGCGCCCTCACGGTGCGCGTCGTCGATGCGACGACGGGCGAAGACGCGGGCGCCGCATGGATCTCGTGGCACATGGTCCTGCTAGACCACGGTGGATCCCACAGGCCCACGCGGGTGAACGTGAACCCCAAGACCAAGCGCTTCCACCTGCGTGTACCTAGCGGCAGGATCGCCCTCAGTGCCGATAGCGAGAGCTTCTCGGAGGCCGTGGGCACGGTGGTGGACGTGCCGCCCGGCGGCAGCGTCGAACACACGCTGCGCGTGACGCGTTCCGGAAGCTTCCTGCTCGTCCTTCGCGAAGGCAAGGCGCGCGTCCCCTTCGACTGGGACTGGAACGTGGACGTAACGGGCCTGGACGGCGAGAGCGAAGCCTACATGTGGGGCGAGAACGACAAGGGCCAGCAGGTCTGGGTCGACAAGCCCGGTCGCTACAAGCTCGCGTTCCCGCTGCAGGAAGGCTTCGAGAAGGTGCCGGACCTGTTCATCGACGTGGCCGTCGGCAAGGTCGAGACGCACACGGTGCAGCTGCGGCGCAAGCGCTAGAATCCCCGTCGACATTCCCCATGAGGAGACAGGCCATGGGCAGCAAGGACAAGCGCGTTGACGCCTATATCAAGAAGGCCGCACCGTTCGCCAGGCCGATCCTCGAGCGCATCCGCGACGACTTCCACAAGGCGTCGAAGGACGTGGAGGAGGACATCAAGTGGGGTGTGCCGGCCTTCATGCACGAAGGCATCGTGGGCGGCATGACGGCGTTCAAGAAGCACGTCGGCGTCGGGTTCTGGCATGCGAGCGCGCTGCCCGACCCGGAGGGGCTCTTTCCCGATGGCGGCGGGAGTTTCATGCGGGTGAAGCTGACCGAGGTCGCGGATCTGCCCGGCAAGCGTGTCTTGCAGGGCTACGTGAAGCGCGCCGTTGCGTACAACGCGGCGTTGGCGAAGGACAAGAAGGCGGGCGCGAAGAAGGTCGCCAAGAAGCGCACGTCGGGGAAGCCGGCCGCCAAGGCACCGCCGGAGTTGGCAGCGGCCTTCAAGCTGAAGAAGCACGCGAAGGCGAAGGCGTTCTTCGGTGGGCTACCGCCGAGTGCGAAGCGTGAGTATTGCGAGTGGATCAGCGAAGCGAAGCGCGAGGCGACGAAGGAGAAGCGCTTGGCGACGACGCTCGAGTGGCTGGGTGAGGGCAAGCGGAGGCACTGGAAGTACGAGAAGTGCTAGGGGGTGGCCGATGGCGCTCTGGACACTTTGACTTCGACTTTGACTTCCCCGTCCCCTGGCTTGCCACTGGCACCTTCACACGTCCACACCGACACGGACCGCACCTGAGCCGTTGGAGGGCCAAGTCAAAGGCAACGTCAACGTCAACGTGAGGGGAGACGCGCGCCCACGAGGTTCGTGGGCGGATCCCGAGCGCCACAACGGGTAGGGGCGACCCTTGTGGTCGCCCAGGACGCCTTCTCCGTCGTGAGCCCTTACGCGTAGGGGCGACCCTTGTGGTCGCCCTCCGCCGAACGCCCCAGGCGCACCAAGCCCACGCGGTCCGCATGCGATACGCAACCGCGACCGCGTGCGGATCACCGAGGCCGCGGGCGGGCACAAGGCCCGCCCCTACCTGGTACGTCCCGACGTGGCAGCACGCGCTCGGGCGGGCACGAGGCCCGCCCCTACCCCGCCGCGTCCCGCCTCGCTTCGAGGGCTTCCCAACGCTCGTAGGCCCTCGCGATCGCCGCCGAGAACTCGTTCACGCGTTCCTGCGCCGCCGCGATCCGCTCCGGCGAGCCCTTGTAGAACTCAGGATCCGCCATGATCCGGTGCAGCTTCTTCTGCCCCGCCTCGAGCTTCTCGATCTTCGCCGGCAACTCACCGAGTTTGCGCTCTTCGTCGCGGCTGAGGCCGCGCGGACGCTTCGGCTTGGCCGATGCCTTGGACTTGCGCTCCTTGCGCGCCTCCCGCACCGGCGCCGCACGCTGCGACAGCCAGTCCGTGTAGCCACCCGCGTACGAACCGACACGTCCCTCGCCCTCGAGGACGAGGGTGCTTGTCACAACGTGATCCAGAAGTTCACGGTCGTGGCTGACGACGAGGATCGTGCCCTCGTAGTCGCCCAGCAAGTCCTCGAGCACCTCGAGCGTCTCGACATCGAGGTCGTTCGTGGGCTCATCGAGCACCAGCAGGTTCGAAGGCCGGCAGAACAAGCGCGCGAGGAGCAAGCGGTTGCGCTCGCCACCCGAGAAGTGCTGGATGCCGCCCCGGGCCTGATCCGAGGTGAACAGGAAGTCCGTCAGGTAGCTGATGATGTGCCGCTCGGCGCCATTGACCATCACCGTCTGATCGCCCCCCCCGACGTTGTCGGCGGCGGACAGGCTCTCGTCCAACGTCGCGTGCAGCTGATCGAAGTACGCAACCTCGAGGCTCGTGCCGAGCCTCACATCGCCAGCTTGAGGCGTCAGGTCGCCGAGCAGCAGGCGCAGCAGCGTCGTCTTGCCCGACCCGTTGTCGCCGATGATGCCGACGCGGTCACCACGCAGGATCTCCGTGGACAGCCCATCGACGATGCGCTTGTTCTCCCAGCCGTAGCTGAGGTCCTTCGTACGAGCCACGAGGCGCCCGGACGGTGCCGCCGAGGCGGCTTCCATCTTGACTATGCCCACGCGGTCGCGGCGCTCGGCGCGATCATCGCGCATGTCCATCAAGCGCCGCACGCGGCCCTGGTTGCGCTTACGACGTTCCCGCACACCACGGCGGATCCACGTCTCCTCCTCCGCCTTGCGCTTGTCGAACTGACGGTTGTCTCGCGCCTCGACGTCGAGCGCGTCGCGCTTGCGCTCGAGGTAGCGGTCGTAGTCGGCGTCGTAACGGATGAGCTGGCCGCGATCGAGGTCGAGGATGCTCGTCGCCAAGTTGCGCAGGAACGCACGGTCGTGCGTCACGAAGAGCAGCGTGCTCTTCTGCCGGCGGAGGAACTCCTCGAGCCATCCGATCGACGCAATGTCCAGGTGGTTGGTCGGCTCATCGAGCAGGATGATGTCGGGATCGCCCGCCAAGGCGCGCGCGAGCAGGGCACGGCGCTTCTGCCCCGCCGACATCTCCGCCACGGGAGCATCGGGCTCCTGGCCGACGCGCGAGATGGCGGCGCGCGCGTGGTGGTCCGACACGTCGTTGTCGTCCATCACCAGGTCCAAGACGGTCCCGTCCATGTCGGGGGGCACGGTCTGGGCGAGGGACGTGACCCGGAGGCCAGACTCCCGCATCACCTTGCCCCCGTCCGGCTCGTGCTGCCCCTGGATGAGCTTCAGGAGCGTCGACTTGCCCGCGCCGTTGCGGCCGAGCAATGCGATCCGCTCACCGCGCTCGATCGTCAGCTCGACGGCGTCGAGGATGGGCGGTCCGCCGAAGGCGACCGTAGTCTTCTGGAGCTGGAGAAGCGGCATCGGCGCAGGGTACGCGGCCTCCCGCCCGGCTCGCAGGCCTGCCCGTGCGCCCCGGCGGGTACATTCGCCGTTCGATGCCGTCCACCTCCTCCACCCCCCCGGCCACCCGCACGTGGCTCGATCGCGCCGGCTGGATCCTGCTCTGTACGGGGGTCCTCGCCTGGCCCGCGGCATGGCTCGTGGATGCGGGCTTCGGGCGCGAGGTCACGCTGCTCCGCCGCGTGCGAACTGCGGACGAGCAGGCCGCCTGGCGACGGGGCCATGCGCATGACGCCGGCCGGATCGCATGGATCTACGGCGTGGTGGAGCCGCCCGAGGACGTCCGGGTGCTCGTCTTCCACGAAGCCCGGCTCATCGTGCCCTCGGAAGACCGCTCGCTGGGTCTCCTGCCGCTCGCCGAGGGCGGAGTGATCGTGCGCAGCCGCACCTTCCGCTTCGCGGCCGCGGCCCTGGCGCTTGCCCTCGGGCTCCTGGGAGGCGGGTTGGTGTTCGTGGCGCGGCGTCGCGCAGCCGGGAATCCCGGCCCCGCCTAGGCCTCCGCCTTGGCGCGCTCAACCGCGGCGAGGAGGGAATCGACCTCCGCCGTCTTGGCCGTGTGGTCGCCCGCCTCCGAGATGCGGTGCATGTGTTCGACCAGCTCCACCTTCTCGGCGCAAACCGGACAGAGACGGATCGTCGTCGGCGTCATCTCGTGGAACACGGTGCGCTCGTACTCAGCGTGCTTGCGACAGATGTTGCAAAGCATGGGACCTCCGTTCGCTTTCGTGTCGGAAACGATGCTACACCCCGCGTCGCGATGAGGGAATGGGCCCTGGCGCCTCGATCTGGTATGCACAGGTGTGGAGGAAGCCCCATGACTGCACCCGGCCTCGTGCTCTGCCTGCTCGCACTCCTGCTCACAGCGTGTGCGGTCTCGGGCACGGGGCGCAAGTATCCGGCGCCTGCGGACGACGACCCCGGAACGGAACCGCGCATGACAGATGACCAGGTGACGCGCTTCGCGGAGGTGGCACTGGGCTGCATCACACGCGAGTTCCCCAACAAGCCCGGCAACGTCGTGAGCGGCCCGGAGGACGTGCTGGGTCCCCGCGCGATGCATCCAGCGTTCTACGGGTGCTTCGACTGGCACTCGGCCGTGCACGGCCACTGGACGCTCGTGCGCCTGCTCAAGCTCAGTCCGACCTGGACGGCGAAGCGCGCCGAGGTGATCGCCGCGGTGGGCGGCAACCTCACAGCCGAGAACCTCCGCAAGGAGACGGCCTACTTCGACGCCAAGAGCAACCAGAGCTTCGAACGCACCTACGGCTGGGCGTGGCTGCTGCAACTCGCCCAGGAACTGCGCACGTGGGACGACGATCTGGGCAGGACGTGGGCAGCCAATCTGAGGCCGCTCGAAGACCGCATCGTCGCGCTCGCCACGGCGTATCTTCCGAAGCTGAGCATCCCGGTGCGATCGGGCGAGCACCGCGATACGGCCTTCGGGTTGACGTTCCTGCTCGACTATGCGCGGGCCGTGAAGCACGCCGAGCTCGAGGCGCTCTGCATCGAGCGCGCGACGACCTACTACGGCAAGGACACCGACTACCCTGTGCGCTACGAGCCGTCGGGGCACGACTTCTTCTCGGCGGGCTTGAACGTCGCCGACCTCATGCGGCGCGTGCTCTCGAGCACGGACTACAGCGCATGGCTCGATGGGTTCCTACCCGGGTTGGCGAGCCGCGAACTCGAAGGCATCGCCACGCCCGCGTCCGTGAGCGACGTGACCGACGGCAAGCTGGTGCACCTGGCCGGCCTCAACCTTACGCGCGCATGGACCATGCACGGCATCGCGACCTCGCTACCGAAGGGCGATGCACGACGCGCGTACCTGCGCGAGCTGGCCAAGGCCCATCAAGAGGCCGGGCTCGGCTACGTCTTCAGCGGTGACTACGCGGGCGAGCACTGGCTCGGCAGCTTCGCGGTCTACCTGCTCAGTTCCCGTCGGTCCTAGGCACGCTCGGGTCCTGCCGCTCGCTCCACCAATCGTGGGTCAGGTTGGCGAGTTGTGGAAGCTTGAAGATCTCGACCTGCACCGACGCCTTGACGAGCGACCTCCCGCCGACGCCCAGCAGCTCGATGTCCAGATCGTAGACACCCCGCTCCAAGGCACGCAGCTTCACATCCCAGCCGAAGGCGTGGTTGGCCAGCACGGTCTGCCCGACGAAGAAGTCATCCGACGTGCTCGCCTTCCTGGGGATCACGGCCTCGGAGCTGGGTACCTGGACCAAGCCCCGGGTGAGCGCTACGTTCACGGGCAGGTAGCCACCCCTGGCTGAATCCGGATCGTAGACGAGCACGCGCTGTCGCAGTCGCAGCTGCTGGGTTGCGCCGCTCTCGTCGCTCCACTGCAGGGTGCCGGCCAGGCAACGGTTCTCGCTGCCGGCAGCTGGCGCATACGCCTGCAGGTTCAAGCGCCATGCTCCATGCGCCGTGCCAGCGAACGTGCCGCTTGCTGCGAGCACCGGGTCTACGCAACCCTCGGCGGCTGCACCCGCGAGCACGAGACGCGCGTTGGCCACCTGGGTACCGAGGATGTTCCGGATCTGGAGCACGTTGCCGGCATTCGCGATCACCTGGAACAGCGGCACACCGGACCGGACCACCTGCTTCACCGTCAGTCGCCCCGTGGTGATCATCAGGTCTTCGGTCGTGCGATTGTCGACGGCGAGCCGAAGCACGGGCAGCGGCCACGGGTCCCGGCCGGGGAGCTGCGTTGCGTTCAGCTTGCCTGCCGTCTGGCGGACGCGGGCCGGCACGATGGCAACGATCCGCGGTATGGCGCCGTCCCCGGTCTGGCGGTAGCGCGGCTTCCAGTCTGCCGGCGCAGCAGGCATCCCCTCTTCGTAGAGAGGCGCCGCGTTCTTCGTTTCCTTCAGGGTGATGGCCATGTCGATACCGGGCGGCCGATCAGCAGCATCCTTGCCAGAGAGGACGGCCCAGAGCACTGCAGCAAGAACGAGCGCGGCCGAGCCGCCCACCAGAAGCCCGCGGCGCCACGTCCACGAGGCCCGATCACCCGCTGCACCGCGGGTCCGCCGCGCCGGCGCCGCCTCGATCTTCCTCGATCGCATCGCTTGGACGATCTGCCGGGCCACGCGCTCGTGCGCCGCCGGGGTCTCGTGGTCGAGCATGTCGATCCAATGGACTGCGCCCAGGAAGTACTCGAAGGCGCTGCTGAGCTGGACGTCCTCCAAGCGGACCGCCGCAAGGCGGCACCCGTTGGACACGCCGCGCTCGACCTCCCGGAGGACGTGCTTCGAGGCGTTGGCCTCGTCCGAGACGAGCATCAGCAGGACGCTCGAACCTTCGATGGCCTCCTCGATGCTCGCGGCCCACACCGCACCTGCTTCGACGTCGCGCGGGGCGATCCAGCAGCTTGCCCCCTTGGCCTCGAGCTGCTGGACGAGCGCGTTCGCGACGTCGGCATCCTTCGAGGCGTGGCAGATGAAAACGTCCTTGGCCATGGGCGGCCCATCATACAGAAACGCACAAACGAGAACGGGCGGTGCGCCGTAGCGCACCGCCCGTGGTCAGGTGTTCGAAGTCGTGCGACTTCGGCTGGAAGGCGGACTACTTGTCCTTGCCGCAAGGGCAGGGGCAGGCGCCGTCCTTGGCAGGAGCGCCCGTCGTGCCGGCA
Organism: Planctomycetota bacterium; assembly: GCA_029259775.1. Taxonomy (GTDB): domain Bacteria; phylum Planctomycetota; class PLA2; order PLA2; family JAEUHO01; genus JAHEIK01. Next base: position 25,937 of record JAJDEN010000029.1, read on the forward strand.
TCGCCGGTCGCGGCCGAGGCGCCGACCTGCTTGGACTTGCTCTTGTCGCAGCCCTTGCAGTCCTTGCTCTTGTCGCAAGCACCCTTGTCGCAGGCCTTGTCCTTGCCGCAGCAGGAGCCCTTCTTGGCCTGGGTGCCGGAAGCACCGGCGTCGCCCGTGGGAGCCGAAGCGCCGTTCGCCTTGGCCTTGTCACAAGCAGCCTTGTCGCAAGCACCCTTGTCACAAGCAGCCTTGTCACAAGCGGCCTTGTCACAGCCACCCTTCTTCGCGGCGGCCATCTTCTTGAAGAAGGCGACCGTGTTGTCGGCCTTCCAGCCGTCCGCGATCATCGCGGTGCGCAGGCCGGCGAGCTTGCCGTCCTTGGCGGCGAACCATGCAGTCCACTGCTTGGCGCCCTTGTCCGTCGTGGGGCAACCGCAGCCGTCCCCTTCGGAGACCTGACCAGCGACCCACTTCATCATCGACATGATGGGCGAGGGCGTGGCCGTAGCGGGCTTCTCGGGGGCGGCGTCGGTCTTGACGACGGGCTTGGCGACGGGCGCCACGTCAGCCGGGACCTTGTCAGCCACGACCTTGCCAGCCGGGACGTCTTCACCAGCGAACGCGATACCACCGGCGACGAGAGCGACGCCGAGAACGAGAGCAACAATCGAGTTGCGCATAGACTTGATCTCCATGAGGGGGGTTCCACCTCACAGCGGGCCGCCGGGGTCAGGAACTGAGCGCGGCGGCCGACCGTGAAGGGCGTGATGGTACCCCCATGCGGGCATCGAACCGGAATGGGGCGAGGACGATGGGCCCCGATCGTGCGCACCCCGAAGGAACAGCCCTCCGGAGCCCGCGGCCGCTCAACACTCGGGCAGGTTGACGGCGACAGCGAGGCCGCCCTCGCCGGTTTCCTTGTACTCGCGCTTCATGTCGTCCCCCGTGCGCTTCATCACCTGGACAACGCGGTCGAAGCTGATCAAGTGCTCGCCGCCGGAGTGCAGCGCAAGCTGCGCCGCGCTCCAGGCCTTGGCGACGCCCATCGCGTTGCGCTCGATACAGGGTGCCTGCACCAGGCCCTTGAGTGGATCGCAGGTCAGGCCGAGGTTGTGCTCCATCGCGATCTCGGCGGCGTACTCGACGTCATCCGGATCACCGCCCAGGATCTCGCAGAGCGCGGCAGCCGCCATGGCCGTTGCGCTCCCCACCTCGCCCTGGCAGCCGACCTCGGCACCGGACAGGCTCGCGTGCGCCTTGATGAGGCTGCCGAACGCGCCCGCCGTCGCCAGCGCGCGACGGATGCGCGCTCGGTCGAGACCCAAGCGCTCGGCCGCCTCGGTCAAGACCGCCGGCAGGATGCCCGCGGCTCCGTTCGTGGGCGCGGTCACGACGCGTCCACCGGCGGCGTTCTCCTCGTTCACGGCGAAGGCGTAGGCCTGGGCGCGTGCGATGTGGGCGTAGCCCATCTCGAACGCGCCCGCCTCGACACGCTCGAAGAGATCGCGGGCCCGGCGCTTCAAGCCGAGGCCGCCGGGCAGGACGCCGGCCACGGCGACGCCGCGACGGATGCAGGCACCCATCGCGTCCCACACTTGATCGAGACCGCGCAGGGTCGCATCGCTGCCGCCGTCCCACGCAGCCTCGTTCTCGAGTACCAGCTCGCCGATGGAGAGCCCCGCGGCTTTCGCAGCCTCGACCAAGGTGTCGCCATCGGCGTAGGCATGCTTGGGCGCCCCACGGTCGTCGAGGATGTCCGACATCGCCTCGTCGGCCTCGCGTACGAAGCCGCCCCCGACGGAGCACCACGTCTGCTCCAACAACAGGACGTCGTCCTCATCGAAGGCGCGGCAGACCATGGTGTTGGGGTGCGGCAGGCTCTCTCCGCGGTAGGCGCGGTACGGCAGGAACACGACGTCGTCCGGCGAGATCCGCACGCCGCCAGCGCCCCACGGGATCTCCGGTCGCGGACCCAGCGTCGCGCGGATGTCGAGCAGCGCGTCCACGTCGCATGTGTCGGGGTGCCAGCCCAGCAACCCCCCCAGCACGGCGCGATCGGCGCCGTGACCGTGGCCCGTCGCACTGAGCGAGCCCTTCAGCTCGACGTGGACGCGGGCGGGCACGACGCCGTCGGCTTCCAAGCGCTCGCGGAAGCGACGCGCCGCTCGCATGGGGCCCACGGTGTGGCTGGAGCTCGGGCCCGGTCCGATGCGGTAGAGCTCGAGCAGGCGCGTGGTGATGGGCGCGGTCATGGACCCATGGTACGGCGTGCACCGAAGGAGTCGCTTTACGTACGCGGCTGGAACAGCAGGGCGGAGTGGACGGGCCTGATGCGCACGACCTCCGATTCCCCCGCGATGATCTCGGTGCTGGGAAGGTCCACCACGAGACCCTCGATGAGCATGCGCTTGGACGAGCCGCCGTCCAGGTTCAGCGCCACATGGCACCCGAGGTGCTTCATGAGACGCGCAGCGTCGCCGAGCGTCATGCCCAGCGCACGTTCGACGTTGCGCCCGTCGATGGCCGCGACCACGACATGACCGTCGGCATCGATGCCCGCCACCATGCGCGCGAGGAGATTCTGGTCGCCCGTCTCGTCCTGCGAGAAGGTGATCGGAGGCGCCGTGCCCCAGAGATCCTCCGCACGCATGTCGATGGCCGGCTCGCCGTCCTGCAGCAGGAGCGGGCCGCCGCTTACGCCGTTGACGGCGGGCACGCCTGGCGTGACCTCGGGGGGACCGTAGCTCACGCGCCCCCCCACCTGCCATGCGGGCGAGAGTCCCTCGTGCGGGATCGCGACGAAGCCGTTGAGTGGAACAGCGAGGGCTGCGCCGACCGCGACGATGCGCTCGCCCACGACGGCGATGGACGGTTCGTCGGGTCCCACCGACGCGGCCGCGCGATTGACGAACCTGCTCGGGGGCAGCGGGCTGTCCCCCACATGCACGGCGACGTCCGCAAGACCGACCCGGCGGATCGCCACACTGCCGTCCCCACCACCCAGCAGGGCGGCCCGCCGGAAGACGGGCGGGCTGGAGAGCTTGCCACCGCAGAGCAGCAGCCCGACGGGATCGTGGCGTTCGCTCGGCGGATCGATGTCGTCCTCGGAGTAGAGGAAGAACCCGCCCGATACGGCGGCCACCGCGCCGGGTTCCAACGCCTCGGCAAACGTCTGCCCCGCCCGCGTCATCGGCCACAGATCGCGCGCGCACATGCGGATCTGCTGCGGGTCGACGCGCAGCACGTTGACGTGCACCGGCATGCCGCCGGCAAGACCGTCGAGGGTCGCGTGCCGCATGCCCGGCACGAGCTCACGCCACACGGCCGCGTCGACGAGCTCGCGCAGGCGGTGCGGACTCGCGGACCACTGCGGATGCAGCAACTGCGCGGCGTGGCTGTAGTAGAAGTCCGCCAGGGCGCGGACGCGCTTGAGCCGCGGCGGCGGTGCTTCCAGGATCCCGCGCAGCCGCACATGGAGCCCCACGCGCAGGATGCGGGCCGCCGGCGACCCGAGCCGGCGGAGGATGCCGTCGGTGGCGGCGGTTCGGCGCGCGAACGTAGCCGGCTGCCGACCCTCGGCCTCGGGTGAGAGGCTGCGGGTCAGCGCCTTGACGTCGATCTCCCCGGCCCACGCGGCCTCGAGTCTGTCGAAGCCGTCGCCCCACGTGGGCTCGGGCGGAGGCGGAGGTCCGCCGCGCGGAAAGGGGACGGCAAACGTATCCAGCGCCGCCAAGAGAGCGGCGGGCACATCGTGCCTGGCCCCATGGCTACGGCAGACGTCGATCCACGTAGGCGGCCCCTCGGCTGCGCTCATCGATCATCCGCGCCGTCGTCGGTGTCTTCGAGCCAGTACGTGGCCATCTCGCGAACGTCCTTGTCCGTGTCGCTCAGCGCGAGCTTGAGATGCGCGAGCGCACGCTTGTCTTCGGACACGAGCTCACCCAAGCCGTCCACCGCCTCGGCCCGCACCTTGGGCTCACTATCCTTGAGCAACTCCGCCAGCATCTCGAGCTTGGCGTCGACGCTCGTGCGGTGCATCAGGACGGACTGCACAGCCGTGATCCGAACCTTCACGTTACGCGAGCGCGTGAGGCCGAACAGGCGCTGGATCGCGAGCGTCTTGTCGCCCGGTATCGAGCTCAGCTCACCGAGGGCCTGCACGGCGCTGACCCAGCGACTCTCGTCCTTCTTCGCGCCCAACAACTCCTCGATGGCTGCCATGTAGGGCCCGGTCTCGGTTCCGATGTGGGCCATGGCCGTGATGGCGCGCGTGCGCGCGTCGACGTCGGCGTCGACCAGCAGCGGCACGAGGAGGGGCGAGAGCACGGCCTTGTCGACCTTGCGCTTCACGAGCTCCTCGATGCCGATCACACGCGCGATCCCGCTGAGTTCGCGTACGACAGCCAAGACCTCGCTGACCGAGCCCGAGAACAGCGTGTCGCGCGCGATCTTCGCCACCCACTTGTCGCCCGGGTGCAGCTCGCGCGCGAGCCGCAGCCGCACCTGGTGGCTGGTCGGGTCCACCGCGGCAAGGGCCTTCAGGGCGGAGCGCTCGTGCGGCCAGCTGCCGTCACGCTTGTCGTGGGCCTCGAGGAGCACGGGCACGAGGGCCCGGACCTTCTCGCCGCGGGCGCGGACACGGTCCAGGATCCAGCTCGACGCTTCATCCCCCGTCCCGCCGGCGCGCAGGACATCGGCCACGGCATCGTGGGTGCTGAAGTCCTGGGGATCGATTTGCATGAGGACTTCCGCTGCGAGCGCCCGCGTGTACGGGGTGCGCTCCGCGTCACGGCTGAGCTCCAGCAGCGCGTTCATCTGCTCGCGGACGTGGTGCCCGAGGACGCCAAGCGCCGCAAGCACGCCATGCAAGGCACGCGGATCCTTGCTCGCGCGCGCCGTCTCGAACGCGGCCAGCACCTCGTCCTTGTGGCGCAGGGTCCTGGCCCTCGAAGGTGCGAGGAAACGGTTGATCAGCAGGTAGGCGCCCAAGCCCTCTTGCCCGGCGACCAAGCGGGAGCCGTCGGCCCCTCCCAACAGGATCTGGATCAAGCGCCCCTTGCCTCCTTCCACCCAGGCCCACAGCTTCGCGAACGACTCGCGCGTCGTCTTGGCCTGCAGCGTCGTGTGGATCTCGTACGGAAGCGGTTTCGCCGCACGCGTCATGAGGACGCCGGGCGGGGGCTCGACGGCAGCCGCAGGTTCAGGCGGCGCGGCCTTCTTGGTCGCAGGCTCGTCCCTCGACGTGTCCGCGTCGTCGTCTTGGAGCAGCGCCCATGCGACGGCGCCCGCGGCCCAGACAATGAGGAGGAGAGGGAGGAGCTTGCGCATGTGGCGTGATTCTAGCCCTCAGGGCGCGGGGGTGGCCTCTGTATGCTGCGAGGAGCCGCGTGGATGCGCCGAACCCGGCGACGAGGCGGCGGAAAGAGGGCCCATGACGCAATCTGGAGGCGGGTTCCCGATCGGAAAGCTCGTGTCGTTGGCGGTCCTGCTCGGTCTGACCGTGCTCCCCGTCGTCAGCTGCCAGCCGCTCGAGTTCAAGGGTCACGAGATCCTGCGCAACAAGCCTCCGGACACCGACGGCATCACGGATGTGCTGAAGGGCGGCCTCGGCGGGGCTCCCGGCGTCCCGGGCCTCACCACGACCCCTGGCAAGCCGGACCGCGACACGTTGTTCCCGCCGGAGCAATGTTGGATGCACTGGCTCTACCTCGCGATCTTCGGTGCCGCCCTCACCTCGATCTTCCTGCGCTCCGGATCCCCCGCGCGCGCGGCGCTGGGCGCCTTCGGCATCGCTGGGCTGATCGTGTTCCTGGAGCGCTTCCAGGCCGGGGTGGTCGGGGACGATCCATCGTCCAAGACCGGCGCGGCCCTCAACCTGTTCAAGTGGGACCTGGGCGCCTACGTGGCCGTGGCCGGCTTTGCGATCATGATCATCGAGTGCCTTCGCGCGCGGCCCCGCGGATCGTCACGCGTCGTCGACTGACGGCGGGCACGTGCAGCGTCCTCGGGACCTTGGGCCCGCGATGCCTCTCGGCGGTCACGTGGGCCGACCCACCGCGTACACGCTGTGAGAACTCGCGGGGAACCCGCCGGGAACCAGGGGATACGTAGGGGCCTGGCTACCGGAGCGTGTAGGGGACATGTCGCGCGAAGTTGAACCTCGGGGGAACGATCCCTTGGCCGAGCCCGCGTTCCGCGCGCGGGTCCGGCGACGCGACCCCGCCGCCTGGGAAGCCCTGTACGCCGCCTACGGCGTGCGCCTGCGCCGGCTCGCCCATCGCGTCTTGCCCGCGCGCCTGGATCCTGAAGCCGTAGCGCAGCAGGCGTGGGTCCGCGGCCTGCACAAGGCCAAGCACTACGATCCAGCGCGGGCCCCGTATCCGTGGCTCAGCACCATCTGCGTGAACCTGTGCATCTCCCTCCTGCGCCGGGAGGGCGTACGGCGCCGCCACGAGCAGGAGGTGATCCATGCCGAGGGTGGAATCGGCCTGCTTGGCCGAACAGGTGGTCACGGAGAGAGCAGCGCGCGCGTACGAAGAGGTGTGGCGGCGCTTGCGCGCCCGCTGCAGCAGATCGTCTACCTCCGCTACGCCTGCGAATACGCGATGGCCGACGTCGCGCAGCTCCTGGGCATCAGCGAGGCGGCGGCGCGCAAGCGGATGAGCCGAGCCTACGAGAAGCTGAGAATGGACCTGGACGACCTGAAGGGCCTCAAGGACTGACATGACCCGACGCGACACCCACACGCCGAACGACGGTCACCTGGAGCGCGAGCTCGAGGCCGCCCTGGGCGGTGCGTCAAGCGGCGCGGCGGACGATCTTGCGCCCCGCGACGCCGGCGAGGCCATGGGCAGCGCCTTCGGCAGCTTCCGCCAAACACGCCGCCGGCGGCTCACGGCGGTGTCTGCCGTCGTCCTGCTCGTGGGCCTTGGGGGCCTTTTCTACGCCCGGACCCAGCCCACCTCCCCCACGGCCGTCGACAAGACGGACCCCGTGGCGTACGCGAACTACCTCTACAAGCGCATCGTTCCGAAGGAGGGGGATTCGAACTACTGGGATCGCGAACTTCTGAAGCGCGACGCCGAAGCTAGGGCCGAGTACGTCGCGGCCCTGGATCACCCGAATACGATCGTGCGACGGACCGCCCTGTTCGGGCTAGACGCGAGTGGCGTTCCGATCCCCGACCAGAGCCTCCGGACGTTGCTCATCGAACACCGCGAGGACCTGTCGACGCCCCTGCTGGTCGCTTCAGGCGGGTCCATGCGCCGCGCCGTCACGGAAGCGATCGAACGTAGTCGCCTGGCCACGCTGCAGAGGGTACTCGGGACGATGTGGACGCAGGCCAGCCGCGGCGAGTTGGAGATTGCGCCGGACGTGATCACTCCGTTCTTGAGCCACGAGACCGCCGGTGTCCGCATGACGGCCCTGAACACGCTCAGCTTCCTGCCGTCGTACCGACCCGACGCAGAGATCGAACGCCTGATGCGCGCCGACCCCGATCGGACGGTGCGACTCGCCGCGACGGACGTCATGTCGAAGCGCGGTGGCGCACGTGGCATCGCAAGAATCTATGCGCTCTTGCGCAACTTGAAGTACCCGGAGGACGAACGCGTGCTGCTGTACAACGTCAGAGAGACCGCCGGCTTCGACGCGTTCGCCCTGGAGCGTCTCGATGCGCCCGATGTCAGCCTCCAGGTGAAGCTGCAATACGCGCTGCACCTCGCCCGGGCCGGGGATGGGGCACCCGCTGACAAACTCATGCGTCGCGCATTCGCCGGCAGCGACGCGAATGAAGTTCTCTCCGCGCTCACCGTATGCACGACGCTCAAGCGCGATGATCTCCGCCCCATCGTGGTCGCTGCCTGGGAGCGGCTCGCGCCCGAGGAACGAAGCCACGTGTCGCGCTCGCTCGCGATCTGGGATCTGAACTCCGGCGAGCGCCATCGCATGCTGTCGGGCGTCAAACTGGCGCGCGTCCTGGGCCGCATGCAGATGAGCTTCGCGCTGAAACGGCACGTGGATGCCGGAGATCCGAGCGTGCGCGCGGCCGTGAGGACACTGTTGGCGGAGTGGAAGAAGCCCTAAGGCGCGCAGCGCAGGCTAAGGATCCACACCGCATCTGGTCGATGGGATTCCCCACAGGAGGGGAATTCCCATGAGCCACTACGAACGCACTTCCACGCGACATTCTTCTACGGGCACGGGGCTACACGCCCAGGTCAACCCGAACCCGTTTCAGGCAGCCGAGGGCTACCAGATCACCGTGACGGGCGGCGTGCCGCCCTACACCTTCGAGGCGAAGGACTCGCCGCCCAACCCGCCTGGTGTGCACGTGACGCACGAAGGCGGGATGGCGCACGTGACCGTGCCGGCGGACACGCCTCCGGGAACGAAGGTCTATGTGGACGTGAAGGAAACTGGCACCTCCCCGCAGACGGCGAACACGGTCAACACCGTCGCCTAGGCACCGTCGTTCGACGGACGACCTACTCACCGAGCTTCGCCCCCCTCGTGTTTTGCACGTGGGGGGCGTTTCTCGTCTCAACGCGCGCGTTCTAGAGCGCAGCGGCAGGGGGAGAAGTGAGGGGTGGCGAAGTAGGGGGCTCCACCACCCCTCGGGGTACACATTCCCCTTGGGGTACACATTCCCCTTGGGGTTACCTGCGGTCAGATGACCGCTCAGCGCACCTACCGGTACGTCCAAGCTCGTGACATGTGACCGTGATTTGCATCCGCCCTGTCGTCGGTTGGTGATCTCTCCCCTAGGATCGAGCGGCAAGGGAGGGCATCCATGTCGCGAAGCGGGTGGATCCAGGGAGGAATCGGCTGCGTCGTGGCGGCCGTCGTCTTGGCAGGCAGCCTCGGCGCGTTCGCGAAAGACGACGCCCGCAAGGCGCTGAACCGCCAGAAGCTCGCCGCGATGCGCAAGGCCGTGCTGCGCGAGGCGGGCACGCGCCACGCAAAGGTCGGCACGTGGTGCCGCGACGCGGGCCTCGTGGCCCAGGCCGCCGCCGAGTTCGTCAAGGCGGTCGAGGTCTCCGAAGGCGAAAACGCGTGGGCCCAGCGCATCCTCGACATGATGCGGAACCTGAAGGACAGGTTCTGGAAGAAGAAGCTCAAGAAGCCGTCGGGCGGCATGATCCGCGGCTACCAGAAGCGGGCGAAGAAGGCGCGCGAGACCTACCAGAAGGAGCGTCTCAAGCTCGCGCGCTGGGCCGACAAGAAGGAGCTCGAGGACGAGGCTCTCGAGGAATACAAGGGCGTCGTCCGGCTCAGCGACGACTACGTGAAGATCGACGAGAAGGGCCTCGTCATCCTCGACGTCGCGAAGATCCCCGCGAAGTACTCCGCGCGCCTGCTGGCCGACGCCGTCACGATCAACGGCAAGCCGCGCATCCGCGACGCGTTCCTCGAGAAGGTGCCGTCGATCAAGGAGGTGCACGAAGCCGTCAACGACGTGCTCGTGATGCGCTCCCAGGTCAGCCTCAAGCAAGCCGAGCAGTTCCTCCTCATGTGCACGGGTCTGCTGCCGTTCCTCGAGAAGGATCTCGGCGGCAAGCCGACGAGGCGGCTGCGCATGTTCATCTTCGCGAAGCGCGCCGACTACGAGGCGTACTGCGACGCCGCCGGCCTCGGCTCCCACAAGCTGGCCGCGGGCCTGGCCGACAGCGGCACGTTCGTGACGCTGGTCAGCGCCGAGGGGATGTCGGAGGAGACCGTCCGGGGCATCGCCTTGCACGAGCTCACGCACCTCTTCCAGTACGGCGTCACGCCGACGGTGATGCCAAGTTGGTACAACGAAGGCTTCGCCGAGACCTACGGTGGAGAAGGCACGTTCACCTGGGACGGCGCCAAGCTCACGGCCGGCGGCAAGATGGACGCCGCCCACGTCCACCCGCTGCGCGACGCGAAGAACTACATCCCCCTGAAGACGTTGCTGGCCGGCGACGCGCTCAAGCTCATCAACGCGGCCGACGGCAAGGCGCGCATGTTCTACAACCAGTCCTGGGCCTTCTTCCGTTACCTCCGCCTGCATGCCAGCGAGGAGATCCAGCAACGGTTCCTGCGCTACGAACTCGTGTGCCGCGGCGCGGCGATGGGCGCGAAAGCCGGCGAGCATCACAACCGCGATGCCACGGACGCCGCGGCGTACTTCCAGTCCCTCTTCGGCCCGGACCTGGCGGCGATCGAGATTGGGTTCAAGGCGTGGCTCAAGACGTACGAGTCCAAGTGACCTGCGGGTAGTCTTCCCGGCGAGGGAGGCGCATGACGATCCGTACCGTGGTCCTGGACTTCGACGGCACGTGCACGGACGTCGAGCGCGAGGCGCAGGGTTTCCTCACCAACTACAAGCAAGACCTTGCGAGGACGCTTGGACGCGACGACATCGACGACGCGTGGTCCGCCTGCGAAGCCCAGGTGCTAGGCGAGCCGAGCCGCTACGGCATGGTCATCGGCGGTCTCATGGTCGCGCCGGCCGTAGATCTCTATCTGCTCGCGACGGCCATTTCCACGCTCGTCGAGCCCACCCTGGGCGACGTCGAGACCGAGCGGCTTTTCAAGGAGAACTACCGCTACACGACCACCGCCTTCAAGCCCGAGGCGAAGGAGGCGATCGAGGGCCTCATCTGCGCTGATTGCCACGTCTACGTCGTGACCAACAGCGATGCCCGCAAGGTCGGCAGCAAGCTCGACGAGCTGGCGCCGACTGGCCGGGAGGCGCTCCGTCTGCACGGCAACGCCCGCAAGTTCCTGGTCACGGAGCCGGCCCTGCACGCGGGACACGCACGCTTCGCTGCGGTACCGGCGACGCATCATGTCGACGGCTGGGCGCGGGCGATCCACCCGCGGCGCGGCCACTACTTCGACGCGCTGGAGTCGATCTGGCAAGCGACGAACACGTCGCCGAAGGAGACCCTCGTCATCGGCGACGTGTTCGAGCTGGACCTCGTGCTACCGGGCGCGCTCGGCTGCTCCGTGCATCTGGTACCCAGCGGCCGCACGCTCGACTACGAGCGTCGCGGCGTCGAAGCCCTCGGCGGTTCTCACGCCGAGGACTTGCGCGCTGTTCTCGATCTTCTCTGAGCCAGCTTACGGAGGCGGCTGCTGGTGCTGCGCCGCCTCCTGCGCAATGACGTTGCCGTTCGCGTCGAGGAACCGGACCATGCCCACCTGCGGCGGCTGCGGCGACTGCCACTGCACGTCGAACGGGCCCGGGACCGGATCGCCCACGAGGAAGCCGCCACCCGGGATGATCTCCGCCTCGATGCGGAAGCTGTTGTTGGCGTCGATCGGGAAGGTCTGCCAGCCAGGGATCTGCATCCCAGGGGGCGCCTGGACGCTGTTCGGCACCCACATCGGCATCTGCGCGCTGCCGATCAACTCCATCGCCACGATCTCGGGCTCGATGGGCGTCTGCTGCAAGATCAGCGCCTGCGCGCCCGGGCCCGGCATCACGGTCAGGCGTCCGAAGTAGTCCGGCGGGCTCACGCCCTCCAGCGGCAAGTAGCAACGCCACAGGTCGTGCACGACGTTGATCTGGCACTTGAGGATCTGGACACGGACGCCCGGCTGGCGCAGCTTGAGCGCAACCGTGTAGCTCACCGTACGCGTCGGTCCGTCGACGTCGAGGCTGTTGAAGGGGAACGTGAAGAACGGCGGCGGGCCACCTCCGGGCGTGATGGCGGGCAGCGGTCCCACGGGGGCTCCGCCGCCGGGATCGAGCGGCTGGACCTGCATGCAGAAGGGATCACCGCCCACGCCCATCTGGCCGTTGCAGTAGATCACGCCTCCCTCGGTCGGACCGGTACCCACGGGGCAGTCCACGATGCAGTTGACCATGGCGCCGTGGCCGATGGTCTTCTCGTCGCAGTCGCACCACCAGTAGGGGCCGGGGCTCGACTCGCAGCACTCGACGACCAGCGTCATCCAGGCGAGCGAGCTGTTGCCGTTGTTGTCCGACACGCGCAGGACGGGGGAGTAGACGCCGCGCTCGCTGTACGTGAACGTGGGCGTCAAGGTCGTGCCGTCGTCGAAGGCACGGTCGCCATCGAGATCCCACTCGTAGGTCAGCGGATCGCCGTCCGGGTCGCTCGCCGTGCCGACGAACTGGATGGGCGTGCCCGTCGAACCGAGCACCGTCATCGCGATCGCCCGTGCTGTCGGGAACCGATCGGCACCGGGCGAGTTGCGGATGGCAACCACCTCCTGGGCATCGCTCTTGCGCCCCTCGCTGTCCGTCGCCTTGGCGCGCACGCGAATGGCCATGTCACCGGGGCCCGGCCAGGCGAGGCTCGTGATGGTACGGCCCAGCGCGTCGCCCCAGATGCCGTCGTCGTTCGTGTCCCAGGTCACCTCGCTGATGACGCCGCCGTCGTCGTCACCGGCGCTGCTCAGGAAGCGCGCCGTGGCGCCGTTGTCGAAGGATGATGCCGTGTTCGCCTCGTCGTCCCCTTCGATCTGGAAGCCGGGGTTGAGGTCGACCATCGTGTTGTCGGCGCACAGGTACACCGTCGACGTTGCGGTGCTCGAGCTGGCGTCGCTGCTGGTGGCCCGGACACCGAGGGTGAGCTGACCCGCGGGAGCCAGGGTGACCGTCGCGGTACGCGTCGCGGTGTTCAGATCGTCGAAGGCGCCGTCCCCGTCGAGATCCCAGTCGTAGTCCGTGATCGTGCCGCCATCGAGGTCGGCGGCCTGGGCGATGAGCAGCGTCTCCAGGCCCGTTTCCCCCAGCAGGGTGCTCGAGCGGATCTGGACACCGGGCGCGGCTGTCCCGGCCCCGGGGGAGCTGCGGACCGATACGGTGCACGTGGCCGTGGCTGTCTGGCCGCCCGCATCCGTTACGGTCAGCTCGCAGACGAACTCACCTTCGGTGGAGTAGACATTGGACGGCGACTGCAGGGTCGAGTCCTCGGTGCCGTCGCTCGTGAAGTCCCAGCTGTAGGTCAGCGCGCTGCAGTCTGGATCCGCACCCTGACCGTAGAACTGGAACGTCCCCGGCAGCCCCGTCACAGCGCGCAGGAAGATCTGCGCCGCAGGCGGCAGGCCGGTCGCGCCGGGCGGGAGTCCGCCTCCACCGCCGCCACCGCAACCGAGCATCAGCGCGCACACGCCGAGCCATCCCCACAACATCGTCCAGCGTCCACGCATGCCATTGACTCCCGGGCCGAAGGGGCCCCCATCGAAGAGAAACGTCTGCGCACCGATGGTGCCCGCTCCCGCATTCGCGGTCAACGGGTCAAGCGTGAAACGTCCATTGAATCGGGTATTTCGACCAAAGCGCACCCTCAGCCGCATTCGGCCGGACTCAGCCCGCGATGCCGCCCAGCAGGGCGCTCGCGACCCGATCGGCGAAGTCCTTGGGCTCCATCTCAGGCAACGTCAGGGGGCGCAACATGGCGGCTCCCATGCCGACCTCCAGCAGCAGGAAGCCTGCGGTTACGGCGCGCACGCCGCGGCGCAGGCCGGATCCACGAAAGCTGGCCGCCAGGGCGTTCCCTACACGTTGCGCACAGTCGCGCGCCGCGTCACGGATGCCGGGCTCCTCATGCGCCAGCGCCGCCGCGTTGAGCACGCGCAGGTCGTCCCGGTGGACGTCCAGGATGTGCGGGAAGGCCCCCGCCAGTGCCTTCAGCCGCCGGTCCGCCCCACGCGCGCCGGCGACCGCCGCAGCCACCGCGCCGGCCAGGCGATCCCCGATCCGCTCCAGGACGGCGCGGAAGAGGTCCGCCTTGCCCGCGAAATGGCGATAGAGGATGGGCTCCGTGATGCCCGCGGCACGCGCCAGGTCGCGCGTCCCGGCGCCGGCGTAACCCCGGGCTGCGAAACAAGGTAGGGCCGCCGCCAGGATCTGCTCGCGGCGCTCGTCCGGCTTCATGCGGCGGGCCGCTCCCGCCCCACCGCCCGCGCTCTCGGGATTGGACTTGCTCATGGCGCTAGCATACGCTAACTTCGTTAGTTAGCAAACGCTAGCAAGTCAGCAAGCACCCGCCACCGGAGGGACGCCATGACGGACATCCTCGAACGTCGCATGGACCGCCTGGAGCGCCGCGTGGCGCGCATCGAGACGCTCCACCTGCGCATGGCGCGGGTGGAGAGAGCGCTCGACGTACCTGCCGCGCTGCACCTGCTGCGCCCCCCGCCCACGCCGACCCCCAGACCGCTGCCGACGCCCCCGGCGGCGGCACCCCGGCGCACGCCGGACCCGCTTGCACCTGAGGCTCCTGCGCCGCCCCCCGCGCTCGGCCCCGCGCCCCAGCGTGCGCCGGCAGCGGCCAAGCCGCGTGAGCCCGTCGACTGGGAACGCTTCTTCGGTCTCGCGGTCCTCGGGCGCGTCGGGGTCGGCGCCGTCCTGCTGGCCGCGGGCTACTTCGCGCAGCTCGCCTACAAGGCGATGTCGCACGAGCTGAAGGTGCTCTCGATCTACGCACTCGCCGGCGCGTTCGTCGGCGTCGGCTTCCTGCTGCGCAAGCGCGTGGCCCAACGCTACATCGCGCTGCTTTGGGGTGGCGGCGCCTCCGCCGCCTACCTGGCGGCGGCCGCGGCACGCATGCGCTACGGCCTGGTCGATCCCACCGTCGCCCTCGTGCTGCTGTTCGGAGCCTGCGTACTCGGCCAGGTCCTCGCGCGCTTGTTGCGTCACCAGACGCTGGCCAGCATCGCCCTCGCCGGCGCACTCGCGGCCCCCCTGCTGACCAAGAGCCCGATCGACGGCCGGACCTTCCTCATGGTCTACCTGCTGCTCGTGCACGCATGGTCCGCCTGGATCGAGAACGCCTGGGGCTGGCGCACGGCGCGGCGCGTCGCTGTCACAGGCACGGTCCTCATGGCAGCCCTGTGGACATTGCGGCACGGCGCGGTCGACCTCTCGACGTCCTTGCACCTGCACGGCTACCTCGTCGGCCTGCTCGCGCCGGAGCTGATCGCCGCCGCCCGCGGACTCAGGGTCACGGCGTTCCGCAGGGAGGTGCTCCCTGGGGTCGTCGGCACCGTCGGAATCGGCTTGCTCCTGGCTGGCTCGAGCAGATCTCTCGGCGACATGCTGCCTTGGCTCGGCGTGTTCGCGGGCGCCGGCTGGCTTGGCTATGTCGTGCTCACGATGCCCCACGCGCGCGCCTCCTCGCGTCCCATGCTCCGACAGCTCGGCGTCGTGGGCGCTCTGTTGCTGACGGCCGGTTGCTACACCTTCGCGCACGCGCTGCCGCTCGAGGGCGCGCTGCACGTCAGCGTCGCGCGAGGCCTCGCGCTGCTCGGCATCACTGCTCTGCTGCTCCCCTTGCGACGTCGCTTCGGCATCGGCGAGTTCCCCTACGTCTGCGCCGCCCTACTCACCGCCTTCGCCACACTCCTGCCGCTTGGCGACGCCGAGGTGGCGGCCCGCTGCCTGCTCGGCGTGGGCGCCTGCGCACTCGTGCTCTGGACCGCCCGCTCGCCCAGTTCGCGGGGCGCGGTCGCCTGGGCCGGCGGCATCACCGTCGCCGCAGGGCTCATGCACGCCGAGAGCCACGCGTGGCAGGTCTGGACCTTCGCCGCGCTGGGCGCCTGGGTCGCGGGCGCCTTCGCGGTGGCGCGCTTGCGCCACGACAGGCGGCTCGAGGTCAGCGCCAGCATCCTGGCGGGGGTCGCGCTGCTGGGCTGGCTCTTTGGCGCCAGCACGGGGCACCTCGCGAGTGTGAGCACGCCGCTGCTGAACGCAGGGACCGTCGCCGGTGCGGTGCTCGCGCTGTTGCTGGTCCTTCCGGCGCTGCCGCTGCTGCGCGCGCGAGCGCTCGACCTGCTCACGCGCACGTGGCTCTGGGGCGCGGCCGCCGCGGTCCTGCTGCTCGCGGGTCATCGTGAGGTCGGCGCAGCCGTCGAGGCCCTCCTGCCCGCTGCGCAGAAGGCCTGGATGACCGTCTACCTGGCAGCCGCAGGGGTGATCCTTGCGTGGATCGGCCGCGGGCGCCCGCGCCTGGTCGCGCGGGCGGGGCTGCTGCTGGCGGCGGGCGCCGGCTTGAAGATGCTGCTCGACTACGGGTTCGCGGACGCGTCATCGTGGGCCGCGCTGCAGTTCCTGGCACCGCTCGCGGGGCTGCTCGGCACGCTCTTCTTGGTGCGGAAGAAGCGCGACGACGACCTGCACGTCCTCCTCGCCGTGGTGTTGCTCGTCTGTGCCGGCGGGTGGGCGCTCTACGCCCTGCGCGGACGGTTCCCCGTGGACGCCGCATTCCTCAACCTGCGCTTCCTCACAGGTCTGGCCGCTGCGGGTGCACTGCTCCTGTTCCCCATACGCCGCCTGCCGCGGGCGGATCGGCGGGCGCTTGGGGGCCTGCTGTTCGCGGGCGCTCTGGCGCTTGGCTACCTCGCGGGGCACGCCGAGGTGGCCAAAGCGGTCTCCGGACTGAGCCTGGCTGCGCAGAAGGCCTGGATCACGGCCTACATGGCAGCGGCTGCCATCGGCTTGGCCCGGATCGGGCGCGACCGGCCCCTGTGGGTCCGCTGGTCCGCGCTGCTCCTGGTCGCGGGCGCCGGGCTGAAGATGTTGATCGATATCCCAGCGATCGGCGCATCGGGTTGGGCGGCCCTGCAGTTCCTCAGCCCACTGGTCGCGCTGCTCGGCACCATGCACGTGCTGAGGCGCACGCGCGACCGGGAGATCCACCGGTGCGCTGCCGCGGTGCTGCTGCTCTGCGCGCTGGCGTGGGGACTCTACGCGTTCACCGGACGCTTCCCAGCCGGGACCGCGTTCGTGAACGCGCGCTTCGCCGTGGCGCTCGCCTCGATCGCAGCCCTGGCGCTCTTCCCGCTGCGTCGGCTGGCCGAGGCGGACCGACGCGTCGTGGGCGGCGTGCTGCTGCTCGGCGCGCTGGGACTCGGCTACGCAGCGGGTCTCGTCGAGGTCGCCAAGACCGTAGGCAGCATGGACGACTCGTGGCCGGACGTGCTCGTGAGCGTCTACACGACGATGTTCGCCGCGGCCGCCCTGCTGGCGGGCTTCGTGCGCCACGACAGGCGTCTGCGCTACGCGGCGCTCGGTGCCTTCGGCGTCGTCGTCCTGAAGATCGGCATCCACGACTTGGGCGACGCGGCCATCCCGCTGCGCATCCTCGTGACGGGCGTCCTCGGCCTCGTGCTGCTGGCGGCAGCCTTCGCCTACGCACGCAAGCAGGGCCCGCCCGTGCGCCCCCACGAGCATCTCCCGGAAGGCGCGTAGGGCGCATGGCGTCCAAGCCGTACACGCGCTACGGGAGGACGCCATGCACGCCATTCGCAAGCGGTACGAGCGGGGCTTCACGCTCATCGAGTTGATGGTCGTCGTGGTCATCATGGGCCTGCTGCTGGCCATCGTCGGGCCCAACCTGATCGGGGGTGCGGAGCGCAGCGCGCGCGCCGCGGCCAAGGCACAGCTCGCCAACATCGGCGGCGCGGTCGAGATGTATCAGTTGCACAAGCTGCGACTGCCGGAGGAGCTGGCCGTTCTCACCGAGTTGGATGAGACGGGCAACGCCTTCATGCCGATCATCCCGTTGGATCCCTGGGACGGCGAATTCGAGTACAGCAAGGTGACCCGCAAGCAGTACGAGCTTCGCTGTCTTGGTCCGGATGGTGAGGCGAACTCCGAAGACGACCTCGTCCATCCGATCTACCTGCGGGAGCGTTGACCGCCGGCTCCGACCAGATCGTGATCAGGCTCACCGCACGCGCCCCGGGCGGATAGCATGCCCGTCCATGAGGCCT
Source organism: Planctomycetota bacterium (assembly GCA_029259775.1). GTDB lineage: Bacteria > Planctomycetota > PLA2 > PLA2 > JAEUHO01 > JAHEIK01. The sequence goes on from JAJDEN010000029.1 coordinate 43,634, forward strand.
GATGAGACCCCCCCGAGCGACGTGCCCGACCGGTTCGCGGTCGACTTCACGGGGCTGACCCTGCTCGGGATCTACCGTGTGGACGAGAAGATGGCCGACGGCGGCATGGGCAGCATCTACCTCGGCGAGGACACGAACCTCGGCCGCAAGGTCGTCATCAAGGTGCCGCACGTACGGTTCCTCGGTGAGCCGGGCTTCCGCGCCCGCTTCCGCCTCGAGATCAGCGAGCTGGTTCGCCTCGAGCATCCGAGCATCGTCCGGATTCTCGCGCAAGGCGACCATGAAGACGTACCGTTCTTCGTGCTCCAGTTCCTGGGCGGCGGCTCGCTCGAGGACGTGCTGGGGCAGGACGCAGTGCCTGCCTCCATCGACGACACCCTCGCGTGGTTCGCCCCCATCGCGCGCACGCTCGACTTCGTGCACGCGCGCGGCACCGTGCATCGCGATGTGAAGCCGGCGAACATCATCTTCGACGAGGACGGCCACGTCTTCCTGAGCGACTTCGGCGTCGCGAAGGCGCTAGGCAACCAGGATCTCGAGCTGACGGCCGCCGGCACCGGCATCGGCTCGCCGCGCTACATGGCGCCGGAGCAGGCCGTCGGCGGCGAGCTCGGTCCGAGCGCCGATCAGTACGCGCTCGCCTCGATGGTCTACGAAGCGCTCGCCGGCACGCCGCCCTTCGACGAACCGTCCACCATCGAGCTGCTCGTCGCCAAGAAGTCGAGCGACGCGCCCGACCTGGCAAGCGTCGCGCCGCATGTTCCGCCCGCGGCGGCCGAAGCGATCATGCAGGGGCTTTCGCGCGAGCCGTCCGAGCGCCACGCGAGTTGCAGCGATCTCCTGGGCGCCTTCGAAGCCGGACGGGCGCCCATCTTCGATCCCGCCGGCGCGGTGCCGCCGGGGAAGCGGCGCTCGCGCAACGTGCTCGTGATGCTGGGCTGCGTACTCGTCCTGCTTGGCACGGTCGGCGTGCTGCTGAACTTGCGCAACCTCACGGCGCCGCCGGACGCAACGAGCGACGTCGCTGGATCGCTTCGTGTAACCGTCTTGGAGACGGGCGCCGAGCCCCGACAGGCGATGCGCTACGCCCTGACGAAAGGCGCCGTGGAATCCGTGAAGATCACCATGCGCAACCGGATGAAGATGTCCGGCATGGACACCTCCGGCATGAACAGCGAGCAGGCGGCCAAGGCCCTCGATGCGATGCCGGAGCTCACCTGGCGGCTTGAGATGCGCGTCGCTGAGGTGGCGGACGACGGCTGCTTCACGCTCCACTGGCGGACGCTCTCCCTGGCGTACGAATGGCCCCCGGCCGCGCCAGAAGCCATGCGGACCATGCTCGAGAAGCTGCGCCCTCACTACGAGACGTTTGCATGCGAGGTCGACATGACCCCCAACGGGATCGCGCGCGAGGCACGCTTCCTCGTGCCGGACGACGTCCCCGAGATGATCCGGCGCGAGCTCTTCAGGATGTACTGGACCGTCCGGAACATGGCCGCCCCGTTCCCCGTGGCCGAGATCGGGGTGGGCGCCCGCTGGGAGGTCGGCGAGACGGTGGACCTGATCGGCATTCGCCTGACCCACACCGAGACGTACGAGCTGAAGAAGCTCGAGGACGGCCGCGCCGAGCTCGTCGTCTACGTCGCCCAGACCGCGCCTCGCCAGGAGATGGAGTTCGGCAGCATGGTGAAGGACACGGGCGCCACCCTCACGTCGCTTCACACGACGGGGGAAGGCGACATGAGCGTCGACCTGAGCCATGCGACGCCTGCGCGGGTCGGCTACGAGATTTCGATGACGATGGAGATGACGGGCTTCGCCATCGACAAGGACGGCAAGAAGATCGACGGCGCATCGCAGGCTGGATCCATGTCGTTCGACATGAAGATGAACATGGAACGGGATCCCGAGGGACGCTAGCGCCGGAGAGCAAGGCATGGCCGACGAGCGCGACAGAGTGCCGCTGTTCAGTGCACCGGCGCTAGGTGACGGGCTGCTCACCCTGGCCCTTGCGAACAACCTGCACCTGCAGGGCCGCGACGCCGTCCTCTTCCACACGCAGCTGACGCAGCTCGCGGCGTGGTTTCCGTGGGCGCGGATCGAGCCGCTACCGGAGGCCGACGAACGGCGCCGGCTCCTCGCGGAAGCGCGCCACGCGTTCGTGGGCGATCCCACGCTGGCCGTCAAGCAGCGCGCGGGGCACCTCGTATTCACCAAGGACCTCTGGGATCGAAAGCAGCCGTACCTGCGCAGCGTGGCGACGCATGCTGCGCGCGTGATGGAGGTCGACTGGCGCACGGACGAAAACGGTCTCGTCGTGCCCCCCCACGCCCCGCAGGAACGTACGGAGCGACGGGTGGTGCTGCATCCGTTCAGCGCGACGCGCAGCAAGGACTGGCCGGTGGATCGCTGGCTGGCGCTTGCAGAGGTCCTCACGGCGCGAGGTTGGGCGCCACGGGTCCTGCTCGCGCCCGGCGAGGAGGCACGCTGGGCTGACGCGTCGCAGGGCGATGCGCGGTCCGCCGTGCCCGGGCCCCTGGATGAAGTCGCCGGATGGCTCCGGGTCTCCGGCGGCGTGATTGCCGGCGACACGGGCATGGGCCACCTCGCCAGCAGCCTCGGCGTGCCGACCCTGTCGATCTTCGGCAAGCGCAGCCGTGCGCGGTTCTGGCGGCCCCACGGGGGCCGCACGGCCACCGTGACACCTCGGGTCCGGCTGCCCGGCCGGGCGGGCGATCGGCACTGGGCCAGGCTCCTGGGCGCGGCCCGCGTGGCGAAGGCCTTCGGGGCCCTGGCGGGCCCGCCCGGAGCCTAGGGCGAAAGACCCTTCGGAAGGTCGGCAGGCGCCGCCCGTGCGGCTACTGTCTCTGCCCCCCACGAAGGAGAGCCCCATGAACACCCGCCTGATCACCGGCGCCGTAGCCGCCGTCCTCGTCCTCACCGTCGCCATCAGCATCGGCTTCACTGAGGACGCCCCCACCCCGAAGGTCGAGCCGCTCAGCGAAGGCGAGATGTGGGCCGAGTCCACGAAGCTGGGCACGCCCGGTCCGATGCACAAGGACGTGCTGGCCAAGATGGTGGGCGACTGGGAAGCGACCGGGAAGATCTACATGGGCGGGGGCGAGATGCCCATCAGCGGCAAGTCCAAGCACACGAGCGTCATGGGCGGCCGCTTCGTCCACGTCGCCTACGAGGGCCCGTTCATGGGCGGCAAGTTCGAGGGCGGCGGCCACATCGGCTACGACAACCTCGCCAAGAAGTTCCAGCAGACCTGGGTCATGACGATGTCGACCAACATCGACGTGATGACCGGCACCTACGACGAGAAGACCAAGACGCTCACATGGGTAGGCAAGGCCGAGATGCCCGCCAAGGGCGGCACGATCACCTACAAGAAGCGCACGACCGTCTGCTTCAAGGACGACGGCTCGATGCACAGCGAGTCCTTCGCGACCATCCCGGGCGGCAAGGAGGCCAAGGAGATGGAACTCACCTACACGCGCGCCAAGAAGGCCGCTTCCGCGGCCAAGTAACGGGCGGCGATCCTCTCGCTGCGCCCGGACCCAACGCGTCGCGGCACCCTCAACGTGCAAAGGCACGCCTCGGCTACCGCGCCACGTCGTGCCTCGGGCTCGCTTCGGTCTCCCCACCCTCGCACCTGGTAGCCGGGGTGGGCAGCGCCGTTAGAAGTCGATTCTGGTGATAGCCCAGACGCCGTCCTTGCGGGCGAAGTGGTAGGTCTTCTGGGTGCCGCCGCCGAAGTTCGGGTGCGCCCAGAACACGACCTCGTCGTCGGTCTGCTTCTTGATCTTGCCCGTGGCGAGCGTCATGGCGAGCAGCCGCCGCGTGGCCGGCACGTCGCGATGCAGCGACTGATTCACGAACTCCTGGATCCAGGCCTTCTTGAACTCCTTGACCGGCTGGTCCTTGGACCAGCGCTTGAGCACCTTCGTCTCGTGCGCGTACATCGCGTCCCAGTGAAACGCTTCGTCGAGCAGCTCACGCTTCGCACGGTGGTAGCCGAAGCCGAACTTGAGGAACGCCCGCTTCCAGGTGGTCGCGGGTTGGGTCGGATCCGCCGTGATGCGCTCGCCGCCCATGCCGCGCGGCACCACGCGTGAGGGCCCCGTCGCGCTGACCATGCCGATGATCTTGCGGTGGTCGCGGGAGAGGTGCATCGTCCACGCCGTACCGCCGGTCGCGTAGCGGACCTTCGATGTATCGAACGTCTTCTTGCCGACGACGAGGGTGCCCTCGCCCTCGAGCGTGAGCCGCAACAGCGTCGTGTTCTCCGCGCTCGCGGGCGACTTCCACGACGGGTTCGGGATCCACGGCAGGGCGTAGTCCCCGCCCTTCGAAGGCTTGAGCCCGCGCAGGAACAGCACCGCAGCGGCGAGCGTGCCGGACGCACCCGCCGGCGCCTTCATCACGACCGTCTCGGCCTTGCCCCAGTCCTCGCCCTTCTTGATGCGGCGTTGGACGTCGAACCCCTTCTCGGAGCGCGAGAAGCCCAGCGAGGTCGTCACGCCCTTCTCGGTGCGCTCGACGGTGCCGCTGAGGATCCGCAGATCCTTGCCGAGATGCAGCATGACCTTCTCGTGCACCTCGCCACCGGCCCAGTCGAGGAAGCTCGTCTCGGTGACGCGCCAGACCCACTGCGTGCCAAGGCGCGCGATGCGCGCGGTGACCGACGTCTCGCCCGCCCAGAGGTTCTGGATGATCAGGTCGCCCTCGTAGGCGAAGGAGATCGCGGGGGTCGGGGCCGGCAGCTTGGCGATCCGCGCGTCGGCGGCCTTGCGCGCCTTCGCGAGCTTCGCGTCCTCCTTGGCGTCCGCATGGGCGGGAACGGCCAGGAGCAGGGCCAAGCCCGCGGCGAGGAGCACGCGGGGCAGGGTCTTCGAAGGATGGGCGCTGGGTGTGTGGGGCATCGCCCCAGGGTACCCGGCCCGCCGAATCAGTCCTTCACGGGCAGGCCGCTCGGCACTTCATCCGGCACCTCGTCCAGCAGGCTCACCGACGAAGGGTCGGTCAGGGCGTGGAGGAAGGCCATCAGGTCGTCGAACTCGTCGTCCGTGAGCACCACGGAGGTCGGATGCAGCGGGCTCAGGGCCGCGGCGCGTGCGGCGTTGCGACCGGCGTCGGTGTCGAGCGTCGCCGCGAAGAGGTCCGGCAGCAGGCTCCCGTCGTAGGCCGCGAGGCTGGCCTGGGGATCCAGGTGGTGGCGCACCACTTCCTCGAGCGTCATGAACGCGCCGTCGTGCATGTAGGGGGCGGTCAGCGCCACGTTGCGCAGCGTAGGCGTGCGGAACTTGTAGTCGTCCGCGCTATCCCCCGTCTCGAGCGAGAGCCCCAGATCCTCGCTGGGCGCGTTCTTCCCCGGCCCGACCTGGGGCACGCAGACCGCGTGGTGCTGGAAGTCGGAGAGGAAGGGGCCGTTGTGGCAGGTCGAGCAGCTCGCGGCGCCGAAGAAGAGCTTCGCGCCGCGCTTGGCGCTGTCGCTCATCGCCGACGCGTCGCCGCCGAGGAAGCGATCGAAGGGCGAGTCGAGCGCCGTCCACGTCTCGCGCTCGAAGGCCGCGATCGCACGGGCCGCGTGGCCGAACGTGAGGTCGTCGTAGTTCGTGATCGACGGGTACGCAGCGTCGAAGAGCGCCCGGTAGCCGTCGAAGCCCCCCACCGTGCCATCGCTCGTGCCGACGATGCGGGCCATCAGCGCGGACCACACGTCCGCGTTCGTCGCGGCGTCCCGGAGGTCGTCCGCGTTGCCGCCGTCGATCTGGCCACGCATCTCCTCGCGCGAGGTCACCGGGAACATCGCTTGGGCCGCGAGCGCACTCGTCAGCGGCGCGGCGTGATCCAGGAGCGTCGGCGCCGCTCCGTTCAGGCCGGGCTCGGGCGTGTCGAGCTCGCCCGTGGACGCATTGCGGGTCACGCGGCTGTCCCAGAACATCGCGTCGACGCCCGGCACGCCGCCGTTGAAGAGGTGCGGCGCGTTGCGCGGGATCAGGGCCGACGCGGCCTGCTCGCGGTTGGCCCCGAGCCCGATGCCGCCCTCCCCGAGCGATACCGGGAGAGCGTCGCCGGTCCCGGCGACCGGGTGGTGGCAGGTGGCGCAGGAGATGTTCTCGTTGCCCGACAGGAGCTTGTCGAAGAAGAGCGCCTGGCCCAGCTCGACGAGCGCCGGATCCTCGGCGGCCGGCGCGAGCAGCGCGGTCACACCGGCGGCGTTCAGGGCCGTCATCACTTCGTCGTCGAGGAGGACACCAGCGGGATCGTCAACGAGCACGAGCCGGTCGCCGTCGGCGGCACCGCAGCCGGCGAGCACCACGAGAGTCAGGGTGAGGAAGAGTGCGCAGGCGGTGCGATGCATGGAATCTCCGGTCGTTCCAGCCTCGATATCGGCACGGTGACGCCGGGACTTGCGACTGAATCAAGGTACGGCTGTGGGTAGCGTCCGCCGTTCGCTGCGCAAGGCGTGGACCGCGGTGGCCGCGAGAATGAGCAGCGCGCCGATGCGCGCCCAGAATCCGGGCACCTCATCGTGGAAGAGCCAGGCCCACACGGTGTTCAGCACGGGCTCGACGAGGAGCAGCAAAGCGCCCTCGAGGGCGGGAATCCGCCGCATGCCGCCGGTCATGAACACGTAGGCGAGGCCGATCTGGAAGACGCCGAGGTAGGTGACGAGGGCCCAATCGACGACGCCCGCCTCCCCCATCGGAAACATGAGCGGCAGGCAGGCGACGAAGACGAAGAGGTTGCCGAGGACCGTGGCGCCGGCGGCGGTTCCGGCGGGTGTGCCACCCTCCGCACCCTCGGTGCGTGCAATCCAACGCAAGCCGGCGACGGTCAGGGCCCAGGTCACCGCGCTGATCGCAGCGAGGATGTTGCCGAGCAGCGGGTTGGTCGCCGTGCTGCGCGCCGGCTCGGAGCCGGCGAAGAAGAGCCCCATCCCCACGCCCAACGCCAGCATGAAGAACAGGTCGTGCCGCCGTACCGCCTCCTTCAGCCAGAGCGGGGAGAGCAGCAGCATGTAGAGCGGCGCGGTGGACTGCAGGAAGATCGCATTCGCCGCCGTGGTGAGCTTGTTGGCGAGCACGTAGAGGATGAGGGTCGCTGCATAGGCCAGACCGACGAGTGCCTGACCGCGCGTCCAGCGTCGCCGCGCCGCGGGCACGAGGACGAGCAGCGTCACGGCGGCGATGCCGCTGCGAAGCCCTGCGACCTGCCAGCCCGTGAAGCTGCAGGCCTTGATGGCGGCACCGCCCGTCGAGAACAGGAGCGCCGCGGCGAGCATCTTCAGGCGGGCGGCGGCGCGATCGTCCATGGGCGACCACGGTACCCACGAGCGCTAGCGAGCGAACGTGTTCTCGTCGCCGTGGGGCGCCACGGCAAGCTCCCGTGGAACGACCTCAGAACTGGCGCGCCAGCCAGAGTCCGCCGGCGACGGCGGCAAGACCCGCGCCCAGCTGCAGCCCCACGTTCAGCGCAGCCTGCCCGGGCATGCCCGATCGCAAGAGCTGCACCGTCTCGTAGCCGAACGCCGAGAACGTCGTGAAGCCGCCCAGCAGACCGGTCAGGAGGAAGGCCTGGCGCTCGGGCGTGAAGGCGCCGCGAGACTCAGCAAGGCCCGCCAGCAGGCCCATGGCGAGGCAGCCAAGCACGTTCACCGCAAGGGTGCCCACGGGGAACGAGGTCGATCCGGCGAGGCGCTGGCTGAGGCCGCTGAGGCCATGGCGCCCCATGGCACCGAAGAGGCCGCCGAGGCCTGCGAGGAGGAGATTGCTCATCACCCATGAGCATGCGCTGGGAGTCGGACGTTGCGTCGAGGGCGATGAGGTATCGTGGCGGCGTGACGTTCCCCCGCCGCATCGGCCTGTTCTTCGTGGCGCTCCTGGCGACCTGCCCTCTGAGCCCTGGGCCGGCGTACGCGAAGGGCGGGGGCGCAGCCAAGGGGGCGCCCGCCGCACCGAAGTCGGATGAACGATCCTTCATCAACGACGGCTACCCGATCGAGTTCCGCAAGCGGGTGAACGCGTCCATCGACCGGGGGGTGCGGTGGCTCCTGACCCGGCAGCTGCGCGACGGCTCGTGGGGCAGCGTCTACAACAAGAACTACCCGATGGGCCCCACGGCCCTGACGGTGCTGACCTTGCTCAAGGGCGGTGTGAAGCCGGAGCACCCGGCGATCGTCAAGGCCTTCGCCTACCTGCGCAAGATGCCCATGCAGAAGACCTACGCGGTCGCCGTGCTGCTGATGGCGCTCGACGCGCGGCACGCGCCGGCGCGCGATCCGTTCGTGGCGGAGAAGGTCGACCGCTACGGCCGCACCGCGAAGAAGGACCCCTGCCTCGAGACGATCGGCAAGGAGGACCTCGCCTGGATGAAGCGGGGCGTGACGTTCCTCCTCGACCACCGGACGGCCAAGGGCGTCTGGCGCTACCCGTCGAAGGAGTCGTTCGACCTCTCCTGCACGCAGTACGCGCTGCTCGGGCTCAAGGCGGCGATGCGGTGCGGCATCAAGATTCCGAGCAAGGTCTGGCTCGACGCGCTCACCTTCCTGCTCGCCCATCAGGAGAAGAACGGCAAGGACGTCCGCTACCAGGCCAACCAGGTGCGGGGTCGGTACCGCGTCGCGTGGACCGAGAAGGCCAAGGCGCGCGGCTTCCGCTACGTCGACACGAAGCAGCCGGTCAACGGGTCGATGACGACCGCCGGGCTGGCCGGGCTGATCATCTGCCAGAGCGAGCTCTGGAGCGCGCGGCGTTTCAAGGGCGACCTACGCCACAAGACGCGCGTGGGGATCCGCGATGCCATGGCGTGGCTGCAGACGTACGTGGACGTGCTCCGCAACCCGATCCAGCCGGAGAAGGGCAGGCCCGGACCCGGTCCCGACGCGCGGCGCGGCGGCGCCAACCACCACTACTACCTCTACGGACTGGAGCGGGCGAGCATCCTGGGCCGCATCCGCCACTACGGCAAGCTCGATTGGTACGAGGAAGGCGCGGAGCTCCTGATGTACGACCAGGCCGAGGACGGGCACTGGCCCAACATGCAACCACTCGTCGACTCGTGCTTCGCGATCTTGTTCCTCAAGCGGGCGACGACCGGCATGAAGGTGCCGGTGATCACGTCCAGCGGCGGCGCCGCGAAGGACACGCGAGCGAAGCCTGGATCGAAGTCGAGGTAGTGCGCCTCCGCCTGAACACTCCCACGCCCGCTCCAACTCCCACGATCCACAAGCGCACCCACACTCGCACCCGCAACACGAGCACGACCTCGCACCACCTCTCACTCGCGCGCATCCACGAGATTCGCGGGCGGCCAACCGCTCCGGCTGCGCCGTCGCTCTGGCCGCCCCTACATGGTTCTTGTCACTTCGACTTCAACTTTGCCTTCCACATCCCCTGGCTTGCCACGTTCACCTGCACTCCGACACGGACCGCACCCGAGCCGTCGGAGGGCGAAGTCAAAGGCAACGTCAAGGTCAAAGTGAGCGAGAGACCCGTCGCCTACCGCGTCTCGAAGATGAATGCCGCCGTCTTGTTCGGCTGGCTGCCGTCCTCGTTGAGACCACCGCAGAACAGCACGTCGCCGCTCGGCAGCACCGTCGCCGTGTGGTGCACCATGCCGGTACCGAACCGCACCGCACTCGCGAACGTGTTGCTCCCGCCAATGCCGCCCTCGACGATCACGTCGCACGAGGCCTCGATGAAGCCGCCGTTGCTGAAGTCGATGCCGCCCGTCACCAGGATCTGATCCGACTTGATCCGCACGGCCTGTGCGTAGGAGCGCGGACGGTTCAGCCCGCTGCCCGTGTTCTGCACGAAGCCCGTGGTACTCACGTACATCACGGTGCCCAGCAGATCGCCGCCGGCGATCACGACGCCGCCGCTGTCGAAGGCCGCCATCGCCGGACCGAAGCGCCCCTGGTCGCTCGCGCCCTGCCCGAGGTTCTCGAAGGTCTCGGTCGCGACGTGGTACCAGTCGTGACGACGATCGGCGTCGCTGCCGCCGCCGAGGACGAACTGCCCCAATCCATTGGCGACCATGCCGTGCGTCGCGCGCGTGTGGGTCATCTCAGCGGCGAGCGCCGTGAACAGACCCGTGGACGGATCGAAGATCTCGGCCGTGGCGAGGTCCTCGAGGAAGCTACCGACGAGCCGTCCGCCGCCCGTGATCAGCACGCGGCCGTCCGGCAGGAGCAGGGCCGCGTGATCCGCACGCTGCGACGTCATCGTTCCCGTCGCAGCGAACCTGTTCGTCGCGGGGTCGAAAATCTCAGCCGTGTCGCTGGTCGCGTTCTGGCCCGCACTGGGCGTAAACCAGCCGCCCACGAGCAGCACGCGGCCGTCCTGGAGCTTCGTCGCGGTGTGGCCCGCACGCTCCTGGACCATGGTGCCCGTCAGTTCCACGAACTGCTCGAGCGCCGTGAGGAAGACCTCCGCGCTGTCCGTGGTCGAGCCGCCGATCGTGAAGCCGCCGCTGATCAGCACGCGACCGTCCTCGAGCAACGTCGCTTCGTGGCCCTGCCGTCCGACGTTGAGCCTGTTGAGCGCGGCGCGCATCTGATCGCTCGTCGGCAGACCGTTGCCCGTGCCGCCGCCGGCCACCGTGACGAACGAAAAGTTCGTCGCGCCGCCCACGGCATCGCCGTCAACCGAGCGCAGCTCGGGGGCGATCGTGCAGGTGTGCGTCTCGCCCACCGCCATGTTGTGGATGGGGATCCAGCGCACGGTGTTGGCCCGACCGGCGACGACCGACACCGTCCCGGCCATCGTGAGCCCCCCGCCCGAGCGGATGATCAGCGTGTCGGGCGCGACCGTGGCGGGATCGACGTCCTTGTTGAAGACCACGAGCACAGTCTGGGTGAGCGAGACGTTGAAGCTTCCGGCCAGCGGCGTCGTGCCGGCGAAGAAGAACGCCGGGCCCTCGGGGACGGACGGGCCGCCGCCGCCGCCTCCGCAGGCCGTCGCCAACAGCAGGCACAGCACGGCCGTGGCGGTCGATCGGGTGATGTGAAGAAGTCGTTGCATCGAAGGGCGCTGTCCGCGTCGCCCGCAGCCCACGCCCAGTCTAGCCCAGCTTCTTGCGCCAGCGGACGACCTGGCGTCGAACGTTGGCCGGTGACGGTCCTCCGAAGACCTTGCGCGCCTTCACGGCGCCATCCGCCGTGAGGACCTTCATCACGTTCGCGTCGAACTTCTTGTGAGCCGTCCGAAACGTCTCCAGGGGCAGGCCTTCCAGGCCGACGCCGGCCTTCTCGGCCGCGCGTACGAGTCCACCGACGGCTTCGTGCGCTTCGCGGAAGGGCACCCCGGCCCGCACGAGGAAGTCCGCCGCCTCGGTGGCCAGCAGGTAACCCGAGGGATCCTCGACGGCGGCACGCATGCGCTGCTCGTCGAACGCGATGTCCCCGAGCATGGCGCAGGCCACCTCGAGCATCTCCTCGACCGCATCCTCCGCCTCGAAGAGGGCGGTCTTGTCTTCCTGCAAGTCCTTGAAGTAGCCCATCGGAAGGCCGCGCTGCACCTCGAACAAGCGGCCGAGCGCCGACGTGACGCGCGTCGCCTTCGCCCGCAGCAGCTCGGCGCCGTCGGGGTTGCGCTTCTGCGGCATGATCGATGAGCCCGTCGAGACGCTGTCGCCCAGTCGCGCGAAGCCAAACTCGCGACTGCTCCAGAGCACGAGGTCCGCGCCGAGACGCGAGAGGGTGACGCCGATCGCCGCGAAGCCCGAGAGCACGCGCGCGATGTCGCTGCGCGACGACACGGCCTCGAGGCTGTTCGGAGAAGGGCGCTTGAAGCCGAGCAGCTTCGCCGTGAGACGACGGTCGATCGGCAAGCTCGTACCCGCGCCCGCGCACGAACCCAGAGGGCAATCATCGAGCTCGTAGCGCGCCGTGACGATGTCGCGCTCCAGCATCTCGATGTAGGCCAGCAGCACGTGGCCCAGCACGACCGGTTGGGCGCGCTGCAGGTGCGTGTAGAAGGGCAGGACGTACTCACCGTCGCGCTCGGCCAACGCGAGCAAGGCGCGCTGCGTCTGCTGCACGTACATCTCAATGCTCTCGGACGCGCTGGCGAGGTAGAGGCGCACGTCCGTCGCCACCTGGTCGTTGCGGCTGCGCGCTGTGTGCAGGCGCGCGCCGTCGGGGCCGATGAGCTCGGTCAGGCGGCGCTCGACGGCCATGTGGATGTCTTCGTCCGAGGGCTTCGGCTTGAAGGTCCGGCTGGCGAACTCCGCCGCCACCTTCTGGAGGCCCTTGACCATGCGGCGCGCGGCCGCCTTGGACACGATGCCCTGGGCCCCCAGCATCGTCGCGTGGGCGATGGAGCCGGCGATGTCCTGCGGCCACATGCGGCAGTCCGTGTCGTAGGAACGGTTGATGCGGTCGAGCGCAGGATGGATGCCGCCCGCAAAGCGCCCGCGCAGCAGATCGCCCTCCGCGGCGCCCTTCTTGGGGGAGGTTCGCTTGGCGGCCGTCTTCTTGGAGGCACGGCGCTTGGCCGCCTTCTTGGATCGCGCAGCCATCTCAGTCCTCCTTCGCGGCGAGGAAGCCTCGCGCGATCTGCTCGTAGGCGCGGGCGGCGGCCTCGACCTGCTCGACAGCCACCCACTCGTCGGGCGCGTGGCTCGCCGCACTGGTACCCGGCCCCATGACGACGCCGGGCACGTGCCGCACGTGGAAGAGATCCGACAAGCCGCCGAAGCCACGGACCTTGCCCGTGGGGCTGGCCTCGACGGCCAGGCGCGCGATCTCCTCGCCCGCATCGATGCGCACGGGCAGGAACCGGTTGCTGCGAACGACGACCTCGCCCTGCACGGTCTCCCGGAGGAGCGCCTCCATGCGTTGGTTGTCGCAGCCCGGAGCGGGGCGGCCGTCGAGCTCGATCGTGCACTCGCCGGGGAGCACGTTGGGCTTGGTCCCGCCCGCGATGACCGTGGCCTGCAGCGTCGCCGGGCCGAGCAGGTCGTCCTCGCCGCCGAGGTCCAGGCCCTGGATGGCCAGGACGTCGCGTGCCGCCAGCTCGACAGCGTTGACGCCTTCCCACGGGCGCGACGCGTGGCACTGTCGGCCATGCGCGATCACGCTCGCGCGAAAGAGGCCGCGCTGACCGGGGCAGACGTCGAGCTCGGTCGGCTCCCCCACCACGGCGGCGTCGTAGGGCGGCAGCTCGTCGCCGCAGGCCTCGATGCCCTCGCCGCCCGTCTCCTCGTCGCAGACCAGCGCGACGATGAGGCGGCCCTGGATCGTGTCGCGGTCAATGCGCGCCGCGGCCCAGGCCATGGCGGCGGCGCTCGACTTCGCGTCGTTGGCACCGCGTCCAAAGACCTTGCCGTCTTCGAGCGCGCCGTCCCAAGGCTCCCGCGTCCAGCCGGGCCCGACGGGCACGACGTCGATGTGCGTGAGCAGCAGGAGGCCGCGCCCCTCGGGATGGGTCCCTTCGACGACCCCGATGACGTTGCGCCCCGAAGTCCAGCTCTTGACGCCCTGGGCCTGCCACCAAGCGGCGAGGTGGTCACGACACGCCTCTTCGGCGCCCGACACCGAGGGGATGCGGACGATGTCGCGGAGCAGGTCGACGAGACCGCTCACGCGCCCTCTCCCTCGGCAGCGGCCGGGTCATCCGCCGCGATGAGCGTGCCGACGCCGCGATCGGTGAAGAGCTCCAGCAGCAGCGAACTCTCTTCGAGACCGGAGAGGATGACGGCTTCGCCGACCCCTCCCTCCAGCGCCTCGATCATCGTCGTGAGCTTGGGCACCATGCCGCCGACGATGACGCCGCTCGCGATGAGCTCGCGCACCTCCGCCGCCGTGACCTTGGAGATCAGGCTCGAGGGATCGTCCTTGTCGCGGAGCAGACCGGGCACACCCGTGAGCGTGATGAGCTTGGACGCCCCCAGCCCCCGCGCGAGCACGGAAGCGACCGTATCGGCGTTGACGTTGAGCGGACTGCCGTCCTCGTCGCCGGCGAGCGACGAGAGGACCGACACGTAGCCGTTCTCGACGAGCAGGGAGAGGAGCGACGGATCCACGTCCGTCACGTCGCCGACGTGGCCGAAGTCGACCATGGTCGTCTCGCCCGTCGTGTCGTCCCTCATCTCGGTCGGCGGCCGCTTGGTCGCCTGCAGGATGTCCCCGTCCACGCCGGACAACCCCACCGCGCGCACGCCGTGGCGGCGCAGCGCCGAGAGGATGTCGACGTTGATCGTGCCGGCGAAGACCATCTTGGCGACGGCAAGCGTGTCCGCGTCCGTCACGCGACGTCCCTGGACGAGCTTGGGCTCCAGCCCGAGCTTGCGCGAGAGCGACGTCGCCTGGGGCCCGCCGCCGTGCACCAGCACGATGCGGATGTTCACGTGCGTGAGCAGCGAGACGTCCTGGGCGAGGGAGTCGAGGGCCTCCGCGTTGGCGGCGATCTCACCGCCCAGCTTGATCACCATCGTTTGGCGACGGTGGCGGCGCAGGTAGGGCAGGGCCTCCTTCAGCAGTCGCACGTCCTTCATGCCGTTACTCCCATGGCGCGGCACAGGGTAGCCTTCTGGACGTCCAAGCGCGCGGCAGCTTGGTCGAGAACGACGGAGGCGGGCCCGTCGAGGACCTCGTCCGCGACGACGACCCCCCGGCGGACCGGCAGGCAGTGCATGAAGATGGCGGCGTCGGTTCGTGCCATGGCGGCCGGATCGACGAGCCAATCCGGATGGGACTGCACCGCCCGGGCGCCGGCCTCGGCGTCACCGTAGTGGCCCGTGGCGCCCCAGGACTTGGCGTAGACGACGCGGGCCCCCTCGAGGGCGGCGTCGCGGTCGTTCGTCGTGGTGAGCGAGCCGCCGCCCCGCTTGGCCATGCGGGCCGCATCGGCGAGGACGCCGGCCTCGAGTTCGAAGCCCGCCGGATGGGCGACGACCACGTCGTGGCCCTCCTGGGCGAAGGCGGTCGTGGCGGCATGGGCCACGGCCAGCGGCAGCGGCTTGATGTGGGGCGCCCACGTCACGACGACCTTGGCACGCTCACCGATCTTGCGGCGCACGGTCAGGGCGTCAGCGAGGCCTTGGTGCGGATGGCACATGGCCGACTCGAGGCTGAGCAAGGGCACGGTCGAAGCTTCCGCGGCGGCGCGCAGCACGTCGTCCCGCGCGTCCTCGGCGATGTCCTGCATCCCCGCAAACGCGCGCAGACCGAGCCCGTCGACCATGCGGGAGAGAGCACCGAAGCCTTCGCGCACGTGCTCGGCGTGCGGTCCGTCCATGACGACGCCGTCGCGATGCTCGAGACTCCAGAGCCCGCCGCCAACCTGCAGGTGCACGGCGTGCGCACCGAGGTCGGCACAGGCAACCTCGAACGCCGTGCGCGTGCGCAGCGACGGATTGAAGAACACCATGCCGAAGCGCTTGCCGGCGAGCAGCGGATCGCGCCGGTCCGTCAGCACCTCCGCTTGTTCGAGCAGGTGCTCCCAGATCGGCTGGTTCACCGACCTGAGGTCGAGCAGATGCCAGGGGTCGGTCATGACGACACCTCGGTTGCCTGCAGCAGCGCCGCGAGCTTGGGGATCCAGCCGAGCGCCTCGTCCTCGGTCAGGGTGAGGGGCGCCAGGATCCGGATCTGGTTCGGGTTGCCGCCGCAGCCCCCGGCGAGGACGCCGGCGGCAACGAGACCGCGCACAACGGGCTTGGCGGGGCGGTCGAGGTTGATGCCGACGAGCAGACCGAGGCCGGCCGTGGACTCCACGCCAGCGAGGGCTTCGAGCGCGGTGCGCATCGCGCCGCCGACGCGCTCGGCGTTGGCCGGCAGGTCCTCGTCGACGATCACGGCGGACGTGGCCGCGATCGCGGCCGAGGCCAGCGGGCCCCCACCAAACGTCGTGCCCTGCTCGCCTACCTGCACCTGCTTCGCAAGATCCTCCCGCACGAACACCACGCCGGCGGGCACGCCGGAGGCGACGCCCTTGGCCGCGGTGATGAGGTCCGGCGTCACGCCCACGTGCTCGCCGAAGAACATCCGCCCCGTGCGACCGAAGCCGGTCTGCACCTCGTCGAAGATCAGCAGGACGCCGTGCTCGTCGCACAGGCGACGCATCTCACGGAAGTAGGCCTCGGGCGCCACGCGGATGCCGCCCATCGAGGGGATTGGCTCGAGCATCACCGCCGCGACGTCGTCGCTGAGCGCGGAGGCGAGCGCGTCGGTATCGCCATAGGGCACGTACTCGTGCTGGGTCGGAATGGGATAGGCCGGATCGCGGTAGCTCGGGATGCCGGTCGCGCCCAGGGCGCCGAGCGTGCGTCCGTGGAAGCTCTCCTGCATGGAGACCACGCGCATGCGACCCGTGTGCTTGCGCACGAGCTTCAGCGCGGCCTCGTTGGCCTCCGCACCCGAGCTGCAGAGAAAGACGCTGCGCAGGCCCTCGGGCGCCAGCCCCGTCAGCCGCTCGACGGCGAGCGCGCGCACATCGCTGTAGACCATGTTGCTGTAGAAGAGCAAGCGCCCGGCCTGGGCCCGCAGCGCCGCGACGACGCGCGGATGGCAGTGGCCGGTCAGCGCGACGGCGTGGCCGCCGTAGAGGTCAAGGTAGCGCTTGCCGTCGGCGTCCTCGACCCAGGCGCCCTCGCCATGGACGAGCGCCACCGGGTACTTCGCGTAGGTCGGCACCTGACTCGCGTCTTCGATTGCCTGGATCGTGGCCGTGTCGCGCGGCAGGGAGCCGAGCGCCGCCTCCAGCGCGTCGTCGAGCGGCCCGTGGGCCTCGGACAGCGGCGCGTCGCCGCTCACAGCCCGGCCCCGGGCCGGTCGAGACCGGTCGTCTCCTCGAGGCCGAACATGAGGTTCATGTTCTGGATGGCGCTGCCCGCCATGCCCTTGCCGAGGTTGTCGATGGCGAGGGTCACGCAGGCGACACCGTCGCCAGGCGTCACGCAGTAGTCGACGAAGTTCGTTCCCACGCAGCCGCGGAGATCCGGCGGCACGTCGTGACGGCGGACGAACGGCTCGTCGTGGTAGACACCCGTGAACGCCTCGTGTACGGCATCGTCCGTCGCATCTCCCACCGGGACGAAGGCGGTGACGTGGATGCCGCGTGCGAAGGGTGCCGAGTGCGGGACGAAGTCCACGCGCGTGTCGCCGCCCATGGCGTGGATCACCTCGGGCAGGTGCTGGTGGTAGAGCGGCCGGTAGGCCTTGAAGTTCGAGAAGCGCTCGGGGTGGTGCGTGCCCTGCTTGGGACGTGCGCCGGATCCCGAGGATCCCGTGACGCTGACCACGGAGACGCGACCCTTGATCAAGCCGAGACGAGCGAGGGGCCAGAGCGCCAGGATCGACGCCGCGGCGTGGCAGCCCGGGTTCGCTACGAGGCGTGCGTCCCGCACGGCATCCCGCTGGCCGCACTCGGCCAGGCCGTACTCGCTCAGGGCGAGCAGGTCGGGATGCGGATGCTCGTAGCCGTACCAGGTCGGGTACTGCCCCGGATCCGGGAGCCGGAAGTCGCCGGACAGGTCGACGACCCTCAGCTCGGGCGCCGCCTCGAGCAGGGTGGGCAGTTCGGTCGCGCTCACGCCGTGCGGCTTCGCGAAGAACACGACGTCGTTCTCGCGCGCGAGGCGCAGGCGAACGTCTTCGGTCTCCTTCGTGAAGTTCAGGCGCGTGAAGCCGGCGAGGTGAGGGTGCCGGTCCGAGACCGGCCCCTCCTCGCTGCGGCTCGTGAGCGCCGTGACCTCGACCCCGGGATGGCCGACGAGGTACCGCAGGAGCTCCATGCCCCCGTAGCCCGTGCCGCCCAGGATCGCGGCGCGGATCACGAGGCCGGAGCTTCCAGCGACTGCACGTCCGCGATGCCCGAAGACACGCCGGCGGCGGACTTCGTCAGGGCGGCGAGCTCCGCGTCGTCGAGCTCGAGCTCCACGATCTTGCTCACACCCTTGGCACCGAGGTGGACGGGCACGCCGCAGTACATCCCCTCGAGGCCATAGACCCCGTCGAGGTACGCGCTGCAAGGCAGGAGCCGGTCGCTGTCGTTCAGGATGGCTTCGGCCATGAGCGCGGCCGCAGCGCCGGGCGCGTAGTACGCGCTTCCGGTACCGAGGAGCTTCACGATCTCGGCGCCACCGTTGCGCGTTCGGTCGCTGAGCGACTCGATGCGATCGGCCGCCATGAGCTCGGTGATCGGGACGCCGCCCACCGTGCTGAAGCGCGGCAGCGGGACCATGGAGTCGCCGTGGCCACCGAGCACCATCGCCTTGACGTCGATCGGCGAGCAGCCGAGTTCCATCGCGATGAAGGTCGAGAAGCGGGCGGAGTCGAGAATGCCGGCCATGCCGACGACGCGCGAGGCGTCGAAGCCGGTCGCCTGCTGAACGACCCACGTCATGACGTCGAGCGGATTGGTCACGGTGACGACGATGGCGTCGGGTGCGTACTTGGCGATCGCGGTGCCGGAGGCGCGGGCGATGTCGGCGTTCTTGCGCAGGAGGTCCATGCGGTCCATGCCGGGCTTCCGGGGGAAGCCGGCGGTGACGATCACGACCTCGGAGCCTGCGATGACGGAAACGTCATGCGAGCCCGACACACGACCGTCGAAACCGAAGATGGGTCCGACCTGGCACATGTCGAGTGCCTTGCCGGCGGGTACGCCTTCGAGGATGTCGTAGACCGCGACGTCCGCGATGCCGCGAGACGCGATCTGGTACGCGCACGTAGCGCCCACGTTGCCGCCGCCGATGATGCCTACCTTGCGCATGCTTCTCTCCTATGGCTGCCCAGGGGCAGGGCCTTGGCGGAGGATAGATCTTCTCCGGGCGGAGCCCAAGGGGAGCCGGAGTGTCTGGCCGGGGCGGCCCGCCCCCACGCCCACCCCCAGGCCCGGGCCCGGGCCCGGGCCCACTCCCCACCCCCACGCCAACTCCCACCCCCACGAGACGCACTCTCACCCGCACCAACAACACCCGCACACGGCCCCGGACACGGACACGACCTCACGCCCG
>JAJDEN010000030.1 GCA_029259775.1 Planctomycetota bacterium
CGAGTGGCTCGAGGACATGGGCGTGCGGTTCATGCGGGCGAGCCCGCCCGTGCCACCGGCCTGAGGGCGCTGCCCCTTCCGAGACCGAGCCGAGCAGTCCGCCTCCCCGCAACGTTCGTTGCACGTGCTCAGCCGTGAATCGACGCGCGACATTCCTCGTCCCCCACCGCGCGAAGAGTCGGTATGCTCCGCGCCAATTCAGCGCGCCAAAGGGGTGCGCCAAGGGGAGGAAACGATGAGCAAGTTCGTCCACATGGAGCTGCACACGCCGGACGTGAAGGCCTCCAAGGGTTTCTACAAGGGGGTCTTCGGCTGGAAGACCCAGGACATGAAGATGCCTCAGGGTGTCTACACGATGGTGACGGACGCCAACGGCGAGGGCATCGGTGGGATCACTCCGAACCAGCCCGGCACACCGCCGATGTGGCTCGGCTACGTCGGGGTCGACTCGCTCGCGCGCACGGTGAAGAAGATCGAGAAGCGCGGCGGCAAGATCGTGCACCAGGACGCTGTGCCCGGCATGGGCAAGTTCGCGATCTTCCTCGATCCGCAGGGCGTCGCCTGCGCGGCCTGGGAGGCAGCAGCTCCGCCGAAGGCGGCCAAGAAGACCGCCAAGAAGAAGGCCGCCAAGAAGAAGGCAGCGAAGAAGAGCGCCAAGAAGAAGGCCTCGAAGAAGAAGGCGGCCAAGAAGAAGGCCGCTGCGAAGCCGCCGACCGAGCCGCCCCCCACGACGAGCTGACGCGCCAAGGCCGGTACGGCCCCGCCCGTCACGCTGGGGCACGCTTCCATTTCTCCGTCGCCAGGGCGGTCGCGGCTACCTTGTCGCTCCATCCGATACCTGCGGGGAGCGCATTCCGATGAAGATCGAGACGATTGCCCAAGACGGCTACGAACGCGTCGCGAAGTGTGAGGATCCGGAGAGCGGTCTTCGCGCCGTGATCTCCGTCCACGACACGACCCTCGGCCCCGCTCTGGGCGGCCTGCGCATGTGGCCGTACGCCTCCTGGGACGACGCGATCTTCGACGTGCTGCGCCTCTCCAAGGGCATGACCTACAAGTCCGCCGTCGCCGACACCGGCCTGGGCGGTGGCAAGAGCGTCATCATCGGCAACCCCAAGACGGACAAGAGCGAGCAGCTCTTCACCGCCATGGGTCGCTTCGTCGACTCGTTCAACGGCAAGTACATCACCGCGGAAGACGTCGGTACGAGCGTCGAGGACATGATCCACGTCCGCAAGGGCACGGAGCGCGTCACGGGCCTCCCGCTCGACATGGGCTCCAGCGGCGACCCGTCGCCCTGGACGGCTCTCGGCACCTTCCGCGGCATGAAGGCCTGCCTCGAGGAGGTCTACGGCGACCCCAGCTTCGAAGGGAAGATGGTCGCGATCCAAGGCTGCGGTCACGTGGGCGTCTACCTCGCGCGCCTGCTCAAGGAAGCCGGCGCCAAGATGATCCTCGCGGACATCGCGCCCGAGCGCGCCCGCGACCTGGCTGCCGAGGTCGGCGGCATCGTGGGTGATCCGGCGACGATCCTCGAGGCGGAGTGCGACATCCTCGCCCCCTGCGCGCTCGGTGCGGTCGTCAACGACGAGACGCTGCCGAACTTCCACACCAAGATCATCGCCGGTGCGGCGAACAACATCCTGCTGCGAGAAGAGCACGGCCAGCGCCTCAAGGAAGCCGGCATCCTCTACGCGCCCGATTACGTCATCAACGCGGGCGGCATCATCAATGTGTCGATCGAGGTCGAAGGCGCGTACGACGAGGAGCGCGCCCGCGCGAAGGTCGAGAACATCTACCACGCGCTCAAGCGCGTCT
Organism: Planctomycetota bacterium; assembly: GCA_029259775.1. Classification (GTDB taxonomy): domain Bacteria; phylum Planctomycetota; class PLA2; order PLA2; family JAEUHO01; genus JAHEIK01. The sequence goes on from JAJDEN010000030.1 coordinate 1,819, forward strand.
TCGAGCTGTCGAAGGAGCGCAACCTCAGCACCAACGAGGCGTCGAACCTCGTCGCCGAGGAGCGTCTGCAGGCCGGCCGGGAGCGCGCCGTCGAAGCCTAGCCGAGGCGACCTCGAGTTCATCCGGAAGGGCGGCCGCATGGCCGCCCTTCTTTGTTCTGGCGTCCTAGATGAACTCATCCGACGGGTAACGCTCGATCGGGCACTCGGGCAGGCTGCCCAGGAGGTACCGGCCGTAGGACTTCGTGCTGATGCGGCGGTCGAGGATCGTCACGATGCCGTGGTCGCTCGTGTGCCGGATCAGGCGGCCGAAGCCCTGCTTGAGACGCAACGCCGCCGTCGGCAGCGAGAGATCCCGGAACGGATCCCCCCCGCGCTCCTTCAGCCGCTTGCTGCGCGCGACCTGCAGCGGATGCGTCGGCACCTCGAACGGCAGACGCGTGATGATCACGTGCCGAAGCGCGTCCCCGGGCACGTCGACGCCCTGCCAGAAGGATGCAACGCCGAACAGGACGCCGCCGCTCTCGCGGAACGCATCCAGCAGTGCAGGGCGCTCGAGCTCCTCGCCTTGCACGAGGACCCGCAGACCGAGCTCAGCGAGCTGGTCCCGGAGCGCGTCGGCTGCGCGCTGCATCCCGCCGCGCGAGGTGAAGAGGACGAACGCGCCGCCGTTCGTACGACGCACGGCATCCAGGATCGCCTCCGGCAAGGCGGCCTCGTAGGCCGAGGCCTCGCGCGACGGATCCGGCAGGTCGGCCCGGAGCGCGAGCCGCACCTGGCGGGCGTAGTCGAACGGGCTCCCGATGAACACCTCGTCGGCCTCCGGGACCCCGAGCCGGCGCCGCAGGAAGTCAAAGGACGCGGGGCGGCCGGCCGTGAGGGTGGCGCTCGTGAGGATCACGGCGTGATGCGGATCGAAGAGCACCTCCTTGAGCAACGGCCCCACCTCGACGGGCGCGCTGTGAAGCGCCACGCTGCCGCGCAGGTTCGTTTCGCTCCAGCGCACCTGATCCTCGAGCTCGTCCCGCGCCAGGGCGGCCAAGGCGTCAGCCAGTTGGCGGATGCCACGGGCGCGCGCGCCGATCTCGAGTGCCGTCTCGGCGTCGGCGTTGCGCGCGGCCTTCAGCAGGACGGACGCGAGCTCGGCGAGGCGCGGCGAGAGGGCATCGGGCAGATGCGCGCCCTCGGGCACGAGCGTGGTGCGGTCGCGGTCGCCGGCGAGAAGCCCGCGCGTCTCCTCGAAGAACACGCGCGCCGCACCTCGCGCCGCATCCACCGCATGCCGGAGGTGGGCTTCGGGATGGCCCGCCAGCAGGCCCGTGCGCCGGCGCGGACTCCACAGGCGGCCGAGGTGGTACTGCACGCCCCCCGCGGAGACCCGCAGCCCCAGGTGTTCGGCGGCGGTGTCTTCGAGATCGTGGGCCTCGTCGATGATCACGGCATCGATCTCGGGCAGGAAGCCCGTGCCCGTCCGGCGCAGGGCGAGATCCGCCATGAGCACGTGGTGATTGAGCACGAGCAGCTGAACGGCGTGCGCCTTGCGACGGGAGCGCTGGTAGTGGCAGCCCTCGTAGTGGCGGCAGGCGCGCCCGAGGCAGTTGCCCTGCTCGGCCTGGACGCTCTCCCACACCGCGCCGAGCGGCTGGAAAGGCAGGTCTTGCCGGCTGCCGTCGGCCGTCGTGCCCGCCCAGGTACGGATCGCGAGCAGCTGCTCGTTCGCTTCGTCTTCGAAGAGGCTGCCGCCGCCCTCGAGCGCCCGGTGCATGCGCCGTAGGCAGAGGTAGTTCCCGCGCCCCTTCACGAGGGCGAAGCTGACGTCGAAGGGCAGGGCCTCGGCGAGGAGCGGCAGGTCGCGACGGACGAGCTGCTCCTGCAAGGCGATGGTGCTCGTCGCGACCGCGACACGGCCGCCGTGCTCCGCGGCCCACTGCAGCGCGGGCACCAGATAGGCGAAGGACTTGCCCACGCCCGTGCCGGCCTCGATCATCGCATGACGCCCCGATGACAGAGAGAGCCCAACAGCTTCGGCCATGTCGAGCTGCTGCTGCCTCGGCTCGTAGCCATGCACACCCTCTGAGCGGGCACCGAAGGCGCGGGCGACGGCACCGTCACCCGCAAGCAGTCCTGCGGCGGGTTCGGCGGGGGTGGGGTCGGAGATCAATGAACGGCTCCCAAGAGGGCTCCGGATGCTTGTCGCACGGTACGCAGGACCGCTATCCTACGGACCGCGCCCCCGCTGGGGGCTTGGGAGGAGTTCCGTGACCATGAGGCGATCGATCTGGCTCTGTGCCCTCGCTGCCATCACGCTGCCGGCCTGCTCTAGCAAGATCGGCTCGCCGCTGCCGCTGGCCAAGTCGGAACGCGACAGCGTCGCCGTCCGCCTCGATCGGGGCGACTGGATGGTCAACCAGCAGACCAAGACCTACAAGGTCATGGCCTCCGGCCAGGCGAACCGCCCGCCGGAACACATCGGCTTCGTCGAGGAGCGCGAGTACCGCCAGGCTCGCGGCGGCCCGAACTTCCGCATGTTCTCGGTCACGAAGCGCAACCGCAGCCAGCAGATCGGCCACATCGATCAACTCGGCCGCGCGTACCGCTACGAGCCTCGCCGCAACGGCACGTTTGACAAGGTCGCCATTGGGACCAACTCGCTCGAGCTCAACGTCCAGGCGATCTTCGAGACGAACGACGACATCACGTTGCAGGCGGCGAGCAAGCGTCGCCTGGCGTACGAAGCGCTCGACGACAACGGTGACGGCGTACTCCAGCCGGCCGAGGCGCGCGCCTTCGGCGGCCAGATCGGCGGCGCCGACAGCAACGGCGACGGGATCATCGACTTCGAGGAGTTCGCGGCGGTCGATCCCCTCTAGGGGCAGATTGCTGCCCTACATGGGGAGCCTGCCTGGGGAGGGCGAGAGCGCGCGGGAACGCTAGGCCTTTTCGATCTCGGTCTCTTCCGTGCTCTCCGCGGCCTCGGCGGACGTCTCGCCGTCGGCTGTGAAGAACGCCTCTTCGGTGTCCGCGTCGAACGCGGGCTCGTCCTCGCCGTAGTCGGCTTCGAGTTCCGCTTCCAGGCCGCGGTCCGTCGGCGTAGGCGACTCATGCTCCGTGCGCACGGCGTCGGCCCAGAGCAACTCGAGGTCGTAGTGCGCGCGTGCTTCGGGCTCGAAGACGTGCAGCACGACATCGACGAAGTCGACACAGATCCAGGAGCCCGCGTCGCCGCCCGAGCGGCTCAGGGGCAGGATGCGGTTCTCACGCTTGAGCTGGGTCGCCGTGTGCTCGGCGATCGCGCGGTTCTGGCGCGGGCTGCGCCCGGTGCAGATGACCATGGCGTCCATGTACTCGACGAGTTCCCGCACATCGAGCACCACGACGTCCTCTGCCTTGCGCTCGTGGCAGAGCTCGACCACGCGCGCGAGCAACTCGGCACCGGTGAGATCACGGTCCTCGGGGACGCGGCGGGTGGTCATGGGGGCTCCTGGTTTCGCGGGCCGATTCCGGCTGCGAACCGGGGAGGGTAGCGCCGTCCCGGCCCCGGAACGAGGAAATGAGGCGCTCTAGGGGCCTAGGGCGTCCCGGAGCAGCCCGACCAACTTGGTGTCGGGCAGCAGGGCGTCGTAGGCGTCGACGGCCTGCAGCGCGGCCTCCCTGGTGCGGGACCCGAGTCGGACCCCCCAGGTGGCGTGGACCGCCGTCGAGCCGGCCCCCAGCAGATCCGAGAGGGACGTCGCGCTCCCGGCGTCGAGCTGGATCTGCCTGAGGAGGTCGCCCCGCAGCTGCTCGACCCCCGCCATGTCGACCAGGAGTTGGCCGATCCGCGAGCGGTCGCCCGCCGCCAGGGCCCGACCGGCCTCGTAGGGCGCCAGCAGGGCGTAGCGGACGAGGTGCGAGCGCCCGAGGCGCGGCAGCGTCTCGGTGCCCCGCACGGCCTTGTGGAGGTGCTCGAGCGCGACGCGTCCGGCGCCCTGCAGCGCCTTGTCGATCCGCGGCTCGAGGTCCGGATGGGCCAGCGGCGGATCGAGGATGAGGTTGGCCATGCGCGTATGCAGTTCCCACGCGTCGGGCCTGCGCTGGATCGCGGCGGCCAACAGCCCGCGCGCCTCCTGCCACCAGCTGAAGCGCTCCTTCACGTCCGGAATCTGCGGCATCAGGTCCTGGATGTAGCTCTCGGCCAGGAACGCCGTCGCCGCTTCGTTGTGCGGATCGAGCTCGAGGACGGTCTCGTAGAGGGCCGCGGCGTCCTCGACGCGCCCCGCCTTGCGCTGTGATTCCGCGCGCAAGAAGAGCCCATCGATGATCATCACGCGCACGCCCCCCATCGAGCGACCGAGCGCGGCCGTGACGCCGCCCTCGGCGTCATCCGGCGCGGGACGCGCCCACACAGCCACACCGAGCAGCGCGATGCCGAGCAGGAGTTGCACGGTGCGACTCATGCGTTCCTGCCTTCCGCGAACCGTCGGGGCACGGGCGCGCAGGCCAGGAACGTCGTGACGACGGCGTAGGCGATCGCCGGCACGACGAGCCCGGCGGACGCAACACCGGGCGCGCGCAGCGCCCCTGCCTCCGAGACGATGTGCAGGAGCGGCGCGTCCGGCGCGATCCAGGCCACCGCGCGCAGAAGCCCCGGCGCCAGCGACATCAGGCCGTCGGCGTTGAGGTCCCCGGCGAGCGTCGTCAACCCCTGGCGCGTCGCGCCGAACAGCAGGAGGCAGAACGCCGCGGCGGCCGCGGTCTGCCCGGTCGTCGCGCGCGAGAAGAGCACGGCGAGAGGCGCGACGGCGCCGGCAAGCAGTCCGAGAAGCAGCCCTGCCCAGGTCAAGGCCAGCAGGGGCGAGCGCGTACCGTCGAGGCGACGAGCGCCCGTCAATCGGAGCCGCACGCGCTCCGTGTTGAGTCCGAGGCGCACGGACGAGGCACCGGCGGGCACCGTCAAGCGCAGGGGGCCGCGCGCGGAGGCCAGGAGGCTGCCGCCGTCGGCGCCGGAGGACCAGGTGACCTCGACAATGTCGGCGGGGGCGGCGTTCAGCGCACGGCTGTACAGGGGGCGCACGTCGATCTCGAGCTCGACGTCCGCGTCACGCCCGTCGAGAGGGATGGGCACCGGCGTGGAGGAGGCTGCGAGCACAGCGCCCTCGGGCAAGGCGACCGGCGTATGGGCTTGGAACGTGGCGTCCGGCCGCGCCACACCCATCAGCGTGCCGATGAGCAGCCCGCCCGCCCCCCCCATCACCACCGCAAGGCCCCAGGCAGACAGCACGATGGCGAGGCGCCGCTGCCAGCCGGCGGGAGCCAGGGCCGCGAGCCAGCCCTCACGACCGGAGATGCGGTCTTCGGGCAAGGCGCCGCCCGCGCCGATCGCGAACCCGCTGACGAAGAGCGCGAGGACGAACAGGCTCCCCAAGGCCGCCAGGCCCGCGCCGCGGGCCGCGTCCGCCGGCAACACCAGCGCCGTGATCAGGCCGAGCACGAAGAGAACCGCGCCGGCCCGAGCGGCGCGCCCGCGCACGGTGGCGCGCAGGTGCCGCGAGATCAGCGCACGGAGTTCAGGCATCGGGCGCATCTCGGAGGCGGCTCGCCACGACCGCGTGGCGCATGAGACCGATCAAGGACGGCGAGCTGTCGTCGGCGAGCAACTCCCCCAGCGTCCCTTGCGCCGCCACCTGCCCCTTGGCCAGGACGAGCGCGCGGTCGCAGGCGCCTTCCGCCGTGACGCGGTCGTGCGTGCTGAGCAGTGCAGCACCGCCCCGCTGCTTGTGTCGATCGAGCAGGTGCAGCATCTCCTCGCTGCCGAGCGGGTCGAGACCGGACGTGGGTTCGTCGAGCACGAGCAGGTCGGGCTGGTGGACCCATGCGGCGGCCATGGCGAGACGTCGCGCCATCCCGCGCGAGTACGTGGACAAGCGCTGCTTGCGTGCTTCGGGCGCCAAGCCGACGAGCTCGAGCGCTTCCTCCACGCGCTGCCGCCGGGACCAGCGGCCGCGCACACCCTGGAGGCGCGCAAACAGGTCGACCGTCTCGCGGCCGGTGAGGGCGCCGAACCGACGCGCCTCCTCCGGCACGTAGCCCGTCCGCGCGCGCGCCGCCCGGCGACCAGAGGGTCCGCCGAAGACGATCGCGGAGCCGTCGCTCGGCAGCAACGTCCCGAGCACGATCTTGATCGTGGTGCTCTTGCCGCTGCCGTTGGGACCGAGCAAGCCGAGGCACTCGCCGGCGCGTACGTCGAAGTCGATCCCGCGCAGGGCCGCGACGGCGTCGCTGCCGCGCCCGTAGGTCTTGGCGAGGCGCGTGGCCTGCACCACGACGGAGGGGGATGACGCGGTGGTGCTCACGCTGCCGATTCTACGCGCGGCCGGCGTCGCGTGACCGCCCCCGCCGCTCGCGCGAGGAGATGGCATGCAGGTTCCCACCTCGACCCGCGCCCGCGCCTGCCTCGCCCACGCCTCCCTCCTCTGCCTCATGGGCGCTGCCCTGGCGTTCGCGCTGGCCCTCCCTCTGACGCTGGCCCTCCCTCTGACGATGACACCGGCGGGCCCCGCGGGAGGGCGGACGCCTGGGCCGGGGCTGCCCCCGCCGCAGATCGAGCTACTCCCGCTTCAGATCGAGCTCCTGGAGGCCCCCGCCTGGCAGCTCACCCTGCTTCCGGGCATCGGGCGGGGCCGGGCCTACGCCATCATCGCGCGCCGCGCCTCGCTGCGCTGTTGGGCGGACCTGCGCCGCGTCCCCGGCATCGGGGCCGGCACGCTGGCGCGAATCACCGGTCCGCTCGCGGGGCTGCACGTGACGCTGGCCGGGCGAGCTCCCCCCGGGAGAGCGGCCGGATGGGAGCCTCCCCCGCGGGGCGACGTCAGTACGATGCGTCCCCCGTGAACACCGACGCCCCGAACGCAGACGCCCCGAACGCAGACGCCCCGAACACAGGCGCCCTCTCCGATGATGCCTCCGAGGAGGGGGACCTCCCGGGGGCCGATGGCTACATGGACCTGATCCGCGCGGCGCTCGCGGAAGATCACGCGGCCGATGACGTGACGACCGCTGCCTTGGTGGACGCCACGCGCACCGCGCGGGCGGAGATGATCGTCAAGGCGCCCGGCGTCGTGTGCGGTCTGCAGCTGATCGAAGCGGTGTATGGCCTCGTGGACCCCGACGTCCGCGTCGAGTTGCTGGCCGACGACGGTGACACCATCGGGGCGGGCACCGTGGTGGCGCGCGTCGAGGGCCCGGCCGCGGCCCTGCTCCGTGGCGAGCGCACGGTCCTCAACTTCGTGCAGCGTCTGAGCGGTGTCGCCACGCGCACCGCCGACCTCGTCGAGCTCGCCATGGCCAGCGGACCCGGCATCTACGACACCCGCAAGACCACGCCGGGCTGGCGCGCACTCGAGAAGTACGCCGTGCGCTGCGGGGGCGGCCACAACCACCGCATGCATCTCGCCGACGCCGCGATGATCAAGGAGAATCACCTCGTCGCCGCCTACGGCGCGACGGGCTCGGCATCGATCGCCACCGCCGTCCGCACGCTGCTGGCCAAGCTGCCCGCCGGCATCGACATCTACGTCGAGGTCGAGAACGGCGAGGAACTGGATGCCGCCATCGAGGCGGCCGAAGCGCAGGCAGGGCGCCTCGTGATCATGCTCGACGACTTCGAGCTCGAGGACATCCGTGCCGCGGTCGCGCGTCTACGCAGGGTCCCGCCGCCACGCCCCCGTTTCGAGATCACCGGAGGCGTGACGCTCGATCGCATCGAGGCGCTCGCCTCGACGGGCGTGCACCGCATCTCCTCGGGCGCGCTCACCCACAGCGCTCCGGCGCTCGACATCTCGCTCAAGATTCGTTCGGCGCAGCCGTAGGACGAATCAGACCGAGGCTAGGAGCCTGTCTCCGAATGTCCGTCGCGAGCGTTTCGAGACCGAACTGAGAGACGACCGACGTTCGATTTCGTACCGGAGGCGGGCTTCCTGCCCGTTGAGGATGCGAAATCGGACGGGCGTGGCTCCTAGCTCGAGGATCGGAAGGCGCAGCAGGGCATTCGGAGACAGGCTCCTAGTCGTTCCACCAGGAGAGTTTCACGTCGCGCGCGAGGATCTCGGCCAGCACCTTGAAGTCCTGCCGTGCCTCGCGGATGTCGTCCTCGTTGATCTCGAGCACGGCCTTCCAGAAGCGCGGCCGCAAGACGAAGAGCAGGCCGCGCTGCAGGGTGCACTCGAGTACCCAGCGGCGGCGCGTGCTCTCGTTCGCCATCTCGAGACTCGTCAGCAGCCGCTCGACGTCCCGTAGACCGCCGTCTGCCACGCGCAGGAAGACGAACGGGAACTCACTCGTCTCCGCGCGTCCCGCGGAGGCGCCTGCGACGCGGAACGTCGGGACCAGCTCCAGAGCCTTGATGAGCGGATACACGATCGGGTTGAAGCCCCGATCGTCCGCCTCCTGCCGCTCGGCGATGCGCGCCACGACGGCCGGGTCGCCCTGCAGGTGTTCGCAGAGACCGCAGCGCTGCACTTCGATACCCGAGACGACGGCGGCCTCGATCTGGTGGCTCCCGCACTCTTCGCAGATCGCCACGTGATCAGTCCCCCGCCACGGGCCAACGCCCCTCGTACACCTCGATCGCCGGCCCGGTCATCCGCACACCCTCCGCCTCGTCCCAACGGATGTGGAGCGTGCCGCCGAGCAACTGCACGCTGACCTCATGACCCGTGCGTCCGGTGAGCGCCGCGGCGACCGCGGCCGCACAAGCGCCCGTCCCACAGGCCAGGGTCTCGCCGACACCACGTTCCCACGTGCGCTGACGGAGCTCCGTAGGCGAGATGACCTGGACGAACTCGACGTTGGTCCGCTGGGGAAACGCCTCGTGGTTCTCGATGGCCGCCCCGATCACCTCGACCGGCGCGCCGACGACGTCATCGACGAACACGACGGCGTGGGGATTGCCCATCGATACGGCGGTCACCGCCACGCGGGCGCCGGGAACGATCAAGGCCTCGTCGATCACCCGTCCGTCGGCGCCGGCCATGGGGATCTGGCTGCGCTCGAGGCGCGGCAAGCCCATATCCACGGCCACATCCGCGGCGGGCCCCAGGTCCGTGGGAGCGGCACCGTCGGATGTCGCGACGATCGACGCGCCAAGCACGCCGGCTCCCGTTTCGATGCGCAGGTCGGTGGCGCGATCGACGAGGCCGCGGCGCACCGCGAACAGCACCAGGCAGCGCAGCCCGTTGCCGCACATCTCCGCTTCGCTTCCGTCGGGGTTGAACATGCGCATGCGCAGGTCCGCGTCCGCGGCGGGCAGCGCGAGCAGCAAGCCATCGCTGCCCACGCCGCGACGACGATCGGCAACATCCCGAGCCAGCTGCGCCGGGTCCTCCGGCGCGGCTTGAGTTGCGTCGATGACCACGTAGTCGTTCGCGCAGCCGTGCATCTTGACGAAGGGCAGGTCGTGGGAAGCCAAGGGGAGCTCCGTGGGCTGAGGACCTCTCAGGAGGAGAAGCACCTCACGCCAATCTCAGGGCAGATTCAAGGAACGCAAAAAACGGTCTGGCCGGGTCCGGGAGGAAGGGGTAAGCCAGAGCTGTAGGCGGGGGCCACATCGGCTCCGGCCAAGAGATCTGCGTGCACACCATGGGCTTGACAGCCGGCGACGGCATTCACGGGGAAGCGAAGGCCCAGGGCGGCCCCCAGGCCGCGGCCCGCGCCGCGCTGGGCGCTGATGCCAGGGGCGCTGAGGCTCTGAGGGGGCGGCCGCACGCGGCGCGCCCCGGCGGCGTGCCCTCAGATGGCCATGAGGACGCCCTGCGGATGGGGCTCGATCCAGAAGCCCTCTTCGGAGGCGTCACCTTCCTCGACGAGACCCAGACCCTGCAGTGGCTCGGCCATCTTCAGCGCCTCGCCTCGACGGGTCTGCTCGCGGGCGGCATGGCCCACGACCTCGCCGGCCTCATCCAGCCGCTCCTCGGCGCGTGTGAGCGGGGTCTACGCGGGGACGATCCGCACGAACACCGCGAGTCGCTCGTGCGCATGCGCGAGTGGGCCCGGCGCTGTGCGGAGTACGTACGTGCCTTGCTGGACCTCGTGCGCCGCGACGAGCAGCACAGGACCGCAGTCCCCGTCGAGAGCATCGTGGAAGACACGCTCGGGCTGCTCGAGTCCACAAAGCGCCTGGCCGGGGTGAGCATCTGTCGCAACCTCGACAACGCGCACGTCGCGCTCGTCGACCGTACCCGCCTCATGCAGGCCATCATCAACCTCGTGACCAACGCTGTTCGCGCGGCCGAGCAGGGTGGCCGGGAGGTCGTCGTAACCGTGCGTGGCTGGCGCGGATGGGTCCTCGTCGAAGTCGAGGACAACGGCCCGGGCGTACCCGTCGCGATCCAGGAGCGTGTGTTCCAGCCTTTCGTGCATGAGCCGAACGAGGACGCACGCTCGTCCCGAACCCACAGGCCGACGACCCACGAGTCAGGATCCCATGAATATGGGTCACAGGCGCCGAGACGCCAGCGAACCGGTCTCGGCCTCTACATCACGAAGCGCCTCATCGAGGAGCAGGGCGGCCGCATCGAGTACGAAACGGAGCCCGGAGTGGGCAGCACGTTTCGTCTCATGCTAGAACCGGCTCCGGGTGACGAGCTTGGAGAAGACTCCGAAACCCATGGGCTACGGGCCGGTGGAAGAGCCTCCCAAGGCAGAGCCTCCCAAGGCAGAGCCTCCCAAGACAAGGCCTCCGAAGACAGAGCCTGCCAAGACAGAAATGGGGAAGTCCCGTCATGACAGACGACAAGAAGTCTGACGCATCTGACCGTGTCGACCAAGGCGCGGCCGCGAGCGGCGGGGCACGTCCCGACGCGGAGAAGCTCTACATCGACGCCGAACTGATCGCGGACACGCGCACGAGCGAGCAACAGCTGGGCTTTCGCAACGTCGGGGCGCGAGAGCGCCGCATGCTTTATCAGGCGGGCGATACGTACGTCGAGTTGCTCGTACCCCACGAAGGACATGAGACGCTCGAGGGTGGTTGGCTCTACGGCCAGTTCATCACGCCGACCGAAGAGTCGGCGGCGCGCTACGAGCCCCCGGTCTACGCCGTCCTCGTCGGCGACAAGGGCATGACGGGCGCCGCGAAGATGACGCCCGTCGGTGATTTCGCCGTGCCGTACCACGAGCCAGGTGACTTCGAGCTGATGCTCGAGCCCAAGGCCGGTCCGACGGTTAGGGTCAAGTTCACGCAGTGACGACCGGCGCCTGATCTTCCAGGCGGATTCACCTAGGCTTGTCCCGTGAACGAAGCCACGCAAACGCTGGCCGACCGTCTGGCGAGCACGCGCAATCCGCACGTGCGCCGGGGCATCGTGCGCGAGGCCGTCGGCGAACACGCCGACATCATGGACCTCGTACGCGATGCGGTGCGGCGTCGCAGCGAGGACCCGCGAGCCTCCCGCCGCGTCGCCATGAGCGCCCTGCTATTCGCGCGCAAGGACGGCGATGTCATCGGCTACAACGCGGCCCTGAAAGTGATCGCGAGCATCGAGCTCGTGCTCGGGCAGCCCAGGCGGGCCGAACGCCACTACACCGCCCTTCGGTCACGGCTCACGCCGGAGCGCGCCGCCAGGCTGGGCCTCGAGTACGGCCAGGTGCTCTCCATGCTGGCCCGGTTCGACGAGGCGCTCTCTGTCATCGCGGAGAGCCGCCGCGACCTGCCCAAGCGCGGCACCGCAGGATTTCGCGCCCGCCTGGACATCGCCGAGGGGCTCGTCTACCAAGCGCAGGGACGAAGTGCCGAGGCGCTCACGTCCTATGGGCGCGGACGACGGGTGCTCTCCCGAATCGGTGAACAGCAAGCCCTGCTCACGATCGACATGAACCGTGCCACCAGCCTGACCAACCTCGAGGAATACGACAAGGCAGAACGACTCTACAGCCGCGTGCGTCGGCGCTACGAGGCGGAGGGCGTCCACGCGCTGGCCCTGCGGACATCGTACAACCACGCCTACCTACGCTTCGTGCGCGGCCACTTCCATGACGCGCTGCACCGGTTCCGCGAACTGCGGACGAAGTTCACCGAGATCCAAGACCACCGGCACGTGGCCATGTGCGATCTGGACGAAGCCGAGATCAGCCTGCACATGAACCTGCCCGCTCACGCAGCGGAGCTGGCCGAACGCGCGGCGCGCGTGCTCTCGGAGCTCGGCATCACGGCGGAGGTCGCGCGCGCCGAGTTCTACGGATCCGTCGCCGCGCGCAGCCTGGGCGACTTCGAGGATGCGCGCCGGCGCATGGAGCGCGCCGAGAAGACGTTCAGCGAGCTCAAGAACGGCATGTGGTGGGGCATCTGCCTGCACCGTCTCGCCGAGCTGGATCTCGAGAGCGGTCATGCCGGCCGTGCAGCGCGCCGCGCCCAGAAGGCCGTCGAGCTGTTGAACGAGTGCGGACTGCACGAGCGCGCCGGCTATGCCGAGGTCCTGCTGGCCTCCATCGAGCGTCAAGGTGCCGACTCCGCCCGCGCGGTGGATCGGCTCGAAACGATCCTGCGCGGGATCGAAGGGCAGCGCCTGCCGTGGCTGCGCTGCGAGATCCACCACGAACTCTCGCACGTCTACGCAACGCGTGGCGACCTCGCCCAGGCCGTGCGCCATGTGCAGCGCGCTACGCGGCTCCTGGAGGAGCACCGCATGGCGGTGCCGCCGGACGAATACATGGCGGCCTTCCTCACCGGCAAGGCGCGCCTCTTTCGTGACGCCGTACGACTCGTCTTGGACTTCAATGCCCCCGGCGCGGCGACGCGCGCGTTCGAACTGGCCGAGCAGGCGCGGGGGCGCGCGCTACTGGACCTGCTGCGTCACCAAACGCCGCATCTGGGCCGCAGCGGCAACCCACGGCTCGAACGGGAAGCCCTGCGTCTCGAGCGCGAGATCGACGGGCTCGCCTCGCGCATGCCCTCGATCGAGCGCGGCGCCGAAGCCGCGGACGTGGACCGTCGCCAGAAGGAGGTCTCCCGCCGCGAGGAGCGCCTCAGCGCCTGCCTCGACACCTTGGCTGAGCACGACCCGACCAGCGTCCGCCTGCGGCGGGGCGCGCCCCCGAAGCGCGCCGACGTGCAAGCGGCGCTCTCTACGGACGAGACGCTCGTCGAGTACTTCTTGGCCGACGATGAGCTGATCACGTTCGTCGTGACCCACGACGCGCTGCACGTGCACAGGCGCGCCGTGACACGAGACTACCTGCAGGAGGTGCTGCGTCGGATGAGCTTCCAGCTCAACCACCCGCACCTCTACACGCACTACAACGAGGCGATGGTCAAGGCCGCGGAGCGCAGTGCGAGTCAGGTGCTCGAGGAACTATCCCAGCTCCTCATCGATCCGATTCGGCCGCTTCTGAACACGCGCCGCATCGTCATCATCCCGCACGGTGACCTCAACGGCGTGCCGTTCCACGCCTTGGGGCCCGCCTCCAAGCCGCTGCTGCTCGACCATGAAGTGGTCCAGGCTCCCAGCGCCTCGATCTACCTGCACTGCAAGCAAGACCGCGGCGGGCACACACGCACGGCGCTCCTGATGGGCGTGCCCGACGAAGTGGCACCCGACATCCGGCGCGAGGTGGAAGCCCTGCGCTCGTTCGTGCCCAACCATCGCTGCTTCATCGGCAAGACAGCCACGACCGACGCGCTGCGGCGCTACGGGCGGCGCGCACGCGTGATCCACATCGCCGCGCATGCGCGGTTCGATCGCGACGACCCGATGGAGTCGGGCGTCAAGCTGGGTGACGGCTGGCTCACGATCCCGCGGATCGCGCAAATGCGACTGCGGCCGGAGCTGCTGGTCCTCGCGGGCTGTGCCACCGGCCAGGTGAGCGTGACCGAGGGCGGCGAGCTGTTCGGCTTGGTGCGCGGCTTCCTGCAGGCCGGCGCAAGCGGCATGGTGACGAGCCTCTGGCCCGTGCCCGACAAGGAGACCACGGGCTTCATGCAGATCTTCCACCGCGCCCTGGCGGACGGAAGCTCCCCGGCGGACGCACTGCGCCAGACCGCGCTGCGCGTGCGCGCCGAGAAGCCGCACCCCTTCTTCTGGTCCCCGTTCGTGCTCATGGGCCACGGCGGAGTCCGGGGGTAGGGACGATTGCCGCCTAGGCAGTGCGGACGTACGCGTGGCCGGCACCCGGGAGGGAGGCGGTCTGGGCGGAGGACTGCGTCACGTAGCCGAGGGTGTCGAGGTCTTGTGAGACCGAGACGCTCGGGTAGCCGCCCTCGAAGCGCAGGTCGTTGACGGACGACGCCAGCGGAAGACGGGTCAGGAGTTGGCTCATGGTCTCGATCGTCGCCTGCTCGCCGAGGTGCAGCTCGAGCTGGTCCACCAAGCTCACGGGGACGATCCACCAGGTGTCACCATCCTGGATCGACGCGACGAGCTCGTCATCGAAGATCGGGTTGTCTGTCTGTGCCTCGACGACGACGGCGGCGGCGAAGAGCAGCGCGAAGGTGCAGATGACGGCGAGGACGTTGTTGCGGATGTTCTTGGACATGGTTTCTCGATTCCGTGTCGCCGTAGGCCCGGCGGCGACGTGTTCATGGAACCCGGGCGTTCCTGGTTGTTGCTCGCGCCGACGGACGTGCCGGCGCGGCTGCGTCAGGCGTGGCGCCCCTCAGGGCAGACCGCCGGACGGCGAATGGCACTGAGCGTGGATCCAAGCTGAGGAGCTCGAACCGTCCCCTGCGTCCTCCTGCTACGAGGCGCGCCCCATGCGACCCCCCCAGGCCGCCTCCTTCGTCACTCAATACGGTGCGCGCCAACCCCATGGATCAAGCTCGGGTGATGGGACCACATCCCATCCCAGCTTCGTGACGACCCGCTACGCGACGCACCCCCTACATGCACGTCTGCGATGAGCGGGAGCCCCCCGGACACGGCCGTGGGTCGTCCTCTTGCGCTCTGCTCGATCCCTTTCCTCTTCCCCACGCTACGCGCGTGGGACCACAGTCGGGAGAGAGCCTAGCGTCGCTCCCGATGGAAGTTCAGCCTAACGACCCGTTTCGATACACCCGCTGCGGCTTTTCGTTCCAGGGTCGCCGCCCTGATCGCGCGCAAGCCCAAACGAGGGAAGCATTTAGAGCGCCCTTTTGGTCATCAAGCCCAAGGCCGCATCTTGTCGATCTTGAGCGCTCGGACCATGGGGATGGGCCGGAGGGTGCGGACGAAGGCCTACTCCATGCAGCACGACGCTCCCCCCTCGACGCCCCGCATCGGTGTCCACGACGGTGAGGCCTTTCTCCCCGCCATTGCTCTCAAGCTCGAAGGCCAACAGGCCTACTTGGTGGTCGAGCCCGCACCGCGCGTCGCAGCGCACACGCGCCTGCGTCTGGACTGGGACGATGGCCGCGTCACCGAACTGGCGGCGCGGGTACGCAACTTCGACACGCCGAGCAAGGTGACGACGCTCGACATCTGCGGCGTAGACGGCGACTGGAAGCCCTTCTTGGAATACCTCGCGCTGGGCACGGCCTGATCGCGGCACGTCTCCCGTGCGGGCGGCGCCCCCCGCCCCGGGGCGGGGTAGGATCCGCCGCGCAGGAGGCTCCCATGACCCGACGCGACGGACGTCAGCTGAGCGACATCCGCCCCATCGAGATCACGCGCCGGTTCACGACCGCGGCGCCTGGTTCCGTGCTCTATCGATGCGGTGGCACGCACGTGTTCGTCACGGCGACGATCGAGGAACGCGTCCCGCGCTGGATGTCAGGTCGCGGATCCGGGTGGCTGACCGCCGAGTACGCCATGCTCCCCGGCAGCACCAACGACCGGAAGGCCCGCGCGACGTCCACGGGCCGGGTGGATGGCCGCACGCAGGAGATCCAGCGCCTCGTGGGCCGCGCCCTGCGCTCCATCGTCGACATGAAGGCCATTGGAGAACGCACCGTCTGGCTCGACTGCGACGTCCTGCAGGCCGATGGCGGGACCCGCACCGCCTGCCTCAACGCGGCCTACATCGCACTCTGCGACGCGCTCCAGACCTACAAGTTCAAGCGACCGCTCGAGAAGTGGCCGATCGAGGAACCAATGGGAGCCATCTCGGCCGGCATCGTCCGTGGCGAGCCCATGGTCGATCTCGACTACTCCGAGGACCACCGGGCCGACGTGGACATGAACGTCGTCATGACAGCCTCGGGGAATTTCATGGAGGTCCAGGGCACCGGCGAGACACGGCCCTTCACTCCGGAAGAGCTCCAGTCGATCCTCGATCTCTGCCGCGGAGGCATCGATCAGGTCCTCGCGACGGCGCGCGAGGCGCTGGCGAAGCCGCTCGCGTGAGCGCTCCGGCCATCGACGGTCCGATCTACGTCGCCACGACGAACGCGCACAAGGCAGCCGAGATCGCCGCCATCCTTGCGCCGACCGGCCTGGACATCCGCCCCGCGCCCCACATGCCGGAGGTCGTCGAGGACGGTGAGACCTTCCGCGACAACGCGATCCTGAAGGCCCGTGCCGCCGCGGCCGCCTTGCGGGCCCCGGCCCTCGCGGACGACTCCGGCTTGGCCGTCGACATCCTGGACGGCGCCCCAGGCGTCCATTCGGCGCGCTACGCAGGCGAGCAGGACGGTGACCAGGCCAACAACGCGTTGCTGGTCAAGACCCTCACGGCGCTGGGCGTCGAGGACCCCGCCGCGGCGTTCATTTGCCATGTGGTCCTCGCCGCGCCCGACGGGACGGTCGTCGCAGAGGCCGAGGGACGGGTCGCGGGCGCGATCCGCTGGCCCGCAGCCGGCGGCGGCGGCTTCGGCTACGACCCGCTCTTCTTCCATCCGCCCAGCGACTGCCGCCTGTCCGAGCTGGCGCCGGAGGCGAAGAACGCGATCAGCCACCGCGGCCAGGCCCTGAGGCAGCTCGCAGCGCTCCTCTCGGACAGCCTGCGAAGCTGATCGGGCCAGCGGCCCAACCCGCCTCTAGAATCCCGCTGCATGACCACCGGGCCGATCGAACACATTCGCAACTTCGCCATCGTCGCGCACATTGACCATGGCAAGTCCACGCTCGCGGATCGCTTTCTCGAGATCACCGGTCTCGTGCAGAAGCGCGCCGGCAAGGACCTCGTCCTGGACGACCTGGACCTCGAGCGCGAGCGCGGCATCACGATCAAGGCGCGCGCCGTCCGCATGCCCTACGAGAAGGACGGCAAGCAGTACATCCTCAACCTCATCGACACGCCCGGGCACGTCGACTTCACCTACGAGGTGAGCCGCTCCCTCGCCGCCTGCGAAGGCGCGATCCTCCTGGTCGATGCGACCCAGGGTGTCGAGGCACAGACGGTCGCGAACGCCTACCTCGCCATCGAGGCCGATCTCGAACTGATGCCGGTCCTCAACAAGATCGACATGCAGGGCGCCCGCCCCGAGCAGGTCAAGGAGGAGATCCACGCCGTGCTCGGCCTGGACCCAAGCGAGATCCTCAACTGCTCGGCCAAGACCGGCGCCGGCGCGAAGGAAGTCCTGGATCAACTGATCGAGATCGTGCCTCCGCCCGTCGGCGACCCCGACGGGCCGATGCGCGCGCTGCTGTTCGACGCGGTGTACGACACCTACCGCGGTGTCGTCATCTACCTCCGCATGATCGACGGCAAGCTGACGACGGGCACGCGCATCCACCTGATCGGCGTGGACAAGCAGTACGAGGTCACGGAAATCGGCGTGCTGGCACCCGACCGCGTGAAGGTGAAGTCGCTGTCCGCAGGTGAGTCGGGCTACATCGTCGCCAACATCAAGTCGCTGGCGGACGTAACCATCGGCGACACCGTGACGACCTATCCGCACCCGCCGTCCGTGAAGCAGCTCCCCGGCTACCGCCAGCCGCAGCCGATGGTCTACTGCGGCCTCTACCCGACGTTCCCCAAGGACTTCGAAGCCCTGCGCAAGGCGCTGCAGACGCTCAGCCTCAACGACGCGTCGTTCTCCTACCACCCGGAGACCTCCGAGGCCCTCGGCTTCGGGTTCCGCTGCGGCTTCCTAGGGTTGCTGCACATGGAGATCGTCCAGGAGCGCCTCGAGCGTGACAGCGACGTCGACCTCGTGCAGACCGCGCCGAACGTCACGTACGAGGTGGTCAAGACGGGCGGGGAGGTCATCCGCGTCGAGAAGCCGTCGGACGTGCCGGACCCGAACCACATCGAGGAGTTCCGCGAGCCCATCGCCCGCTGCAGCATGATCGTTCCGCACGACTGTGTCGGCGCGATGATGTCCCTCTGCACCGAGAAGCGCGGCGTCTACGTGGAGACGCAGTACCTCTCCCCGACGCGCGTGATGCTCATCTACGACGTGCCGCTGCAGGAGATCGTGTTCGACTTCTACGATCGGCTGAAGTCCGCCACGCGCGGCTACGGCACGCTCGACTACGACATCAAGGCCTACGAGAAGGCGAATCTGGTCCGCCTGCGCATCCTGGTGAACGCCATCGAGGTCGACGCGCTCTCCATGATCTGCCACCGCGACACCGCCGAGCGACGCGGGCGCCGCGTGCTCGAGAGCCTGCGCAAGTCGATCCCGCGCCATCTCTTCAAGGTGCCGCTGCAGGCCGCCATCGGCGGCAAGATCATCGCGCGCGAGACGATCTCTGCGATGCGCAAGGACGTCACGGCCAAGTGCTACGGCGGCGACATCAGCCGCAAGCGCAAGCTGCTCGAGAAGCAGAAGGCGGGCAAGAAGCGCATGAAGCAGGTCGGCAGCGTCGAGATTCCCCAGGAGGCCTTCCTCTCGGTCCTCGGGTCGGACGATGACGGGAAGAAGAAGAAGAAGTGAGCCCCGAGACGGAGTCGGTTCGCCGCGCACGGGACACCTCCGAGCCCGACACGGTGCTCACGTTCGTGAAGGACAACCTGGAGGCGATCGCCGTTGCCATCGTGATGGCCTTGGTCATCAAGCACTTCTGCGTCGAAGCGTTCAAGATCCCGACCTCGTCGATGCGTCCCACGCTCCTCGGCGAGTCGGACAACGAGCAGGGCGAGGGCGATCGGATCCTGGTCGACAAGTTCGCCTACCTGTTCTCGAGTCCGTCCCGCTGGGACGTCATCGTCTTCCGCTACCCGCTCAACATGGCGCGCAACTTCATCAAGCGCATCGCGGGTCTGCCGGGAGAGCACTTGCGCATCTCGGATGATGGCGACCTCTGGGTCAAGCGGGCGGGCAAGGAGCACGGCGACGACGAGCTGCACATCCCGCAGAAGCCTCCGCGCGTGCGCGAGCAGTTCTACCGGGCGGTCTACCCCCCGCTGCCGCCGGAGCCGGACGAGGACGACGAGAAAAGCACGACGATCCCCGCCACCTTGTCGCACTTCTGGCGCATCGACGGCGGCGTGCCCAACGCCTGGCGGCTCGAGAGCCACGCCGAGTTTGTCTACAACGGCGGTCGCGCAGCGGCGCTGCGCAACGTCGCTTCGATCCTCGAGCACACCACGCCGCGTTCGTGGCCGTCGTCGAGCAACGCGGGCGAGCTCGTTCGTGACGCCCGCTTCGCGATGCGCGTCACGCTCGACGCACCGAAGAAGGAGGGCGAGGACACGTCGTCGCGCTTCACGCTGCGCTGGCGGCCCGACGCGAGCTTCCTCGCCGTCATCACATTGAGCAGCAAGGCCGGCACCTCGGAAGCGTTCGTGCGGCGCGACACGCAGGTCGTGAAGCAGGCGGCGCTGGACGTTGTCCTCGAGGCCGGCACGAGCTACGACGTGGTGCTCGAGTACGTCGACGGACATCTACGCGCGCACGTCGACGGCAAGGAGCTCGCGGTGCTCGCGGATGGGCGCACGTTCTCCGACACCCTCGACGAGGCCGGTGACCAGCGCTTCACGATCGAGGCCGAGGGTCACGGCCTCAAGGTGCAGGACCTGGCCATCGCGCGGGATCTCCGCTACGAGAACTCGTGGGACGCGAACCCGTCGGCGGAGCGGCGCGGCATCGACATCCCCGACGGCAGGTACTTCATGCTCGGTGACAACACCTCCAACAGCAGCGACAGCCGGCGCTGGCGCATGGTGACGGTGCACATCCGAGGTGGCGGCACGATTCGCCACGACCACTCCGACTCGCCTGAGTACCTGAAGTCGGGCAACGGCGACCTGTCGCTCAAGCGCGTGACGGATGCGGACGGCATCGTGCGCACGTGGAACGAGAACGACGAAGACACCGACAAGGGGAGCGAGACGAACGCCGCCCCCTTCGTCGACAGCGATCTGATCGTCGGACGCGCGTTCCTGGTCTTCTGGCCGTGTTGGCCCAAGTTTCCCGGTCGCCTCGGCTTCATCCACTAGGTCCGCGCGCCGCGCGCGCGGACCGGGTAGGGGCGACCAACATCTCCTCAGGCTGCGTTGCAGCCCGAGGACCGGGCCCACGCTACGCGCATCCCGCTCGCTGCGCTTGCGGGAGGCCGCTCGCCAAGCCTCGCGACCGGCCCTGATGTCTCGACACCCTCAAGGGGGCTCCCGCCCCCTTACGGTCCGGCTCCGCTCCGCTCCGACCGGACCTATCCCCATCAGAAGGTTCGGGGATGCATCCGGTCGACCCTGTGCCGTAGGGGCGGCCACAAGGGCCGCCCCTACGGCAACATGGCAGGCCGGGCGTCCAAGGTGATCGCGGACATCACGACGAAACGCCCTTAGGATCAGCAGCCACATGGCGCTCCTCGAAGCACGCAATCTCGTGAAGTCCTACCGCCAGCGGGTCGTCGTCGACCACGTGGGCTTCCAGGTCGATCCCGGCGAGATCGTCGGCCTGCTCGGGCCCAACGGCGCCGGCAAGACCACCTCGTTTCGCATGGTCGTCGGCATGGTCACGCCCGACGAGGGGCAAGTCTTCCTCCGCGACAAGGCCATCTCCAAACTGCCGATCTACAAGCGAGCCCAACGCGGCATCGCGTACCTGCCGCAGGAGCCGAGCGTGTTCCGGCGCATGAGCGTCGAGGACAACCTGCTCGCGATTCTCGAGACCGTGCACATGTCGCGGGCCGATCGCAAGGCCCGCGCGAACAAGCTGATCAGCGAGCTGGAGCTCGAGAAGGTCCGTCGCAGCCGCGCCGAGGTCCTCTCCGGCGGCGAGCGCAGGCGTCTCGAGATCGCCCGAGCCCTGGTCCACGAGCCGGAGCTGCTCCTTCTCGATGAGCCGTTTGCCGGCGTCGACCCGATCACCGTCCAGGAGATCCAGGGCATCCTGCGCCGTCTCAAGCGCGACAAGGGGATCGCCATCCTCCTGACCGACCACAACGTGCGCGAGACGCTGGCGATCACGGACCGCTCCTACATCATCGCGGCGGGCAAGATCCTCCGTCATGGCACCCCGGACGTGCTCGTGGCCGACGAGGTCGTGCGCCAGGCCTACCTGGGCGAGGGGTTCTACATGCCCGAGCTGGGCCGCGAGGCGGAGCCGGAGGGCGCCTAGGGGGCCACCACCCCGACCTCCCCTTCTGGCCCCGGGGCGCAGCGGCGTAGACTCACCGATCCGCTGGTTCCTGGGGACTCACCCGTGAAGATCATCGTCTGCATCAAGCGTGTCGTAGACACGGAGACACGCGTCAAGATCGGCGCCGACGGCGCGAGCATCGATCTCGGCGGCGTGCAGTACATCACCGCCCCCTACGACGAGATGGCCGTCGAAAAGGCAATCCAACTGCGCGACGAGGCGGGCGAGGGCAACGTGACCGTCGTCACCGTAGGACCCGCGGCCGCCACGAAGGAGCTGCGCACCGCGCTCGCCATGGGCGCCGATGAAGCGGTGCACGCCACGACCGAGAATCGCCTCGGGCCGCAGGCCACGGCGCTGGCGCTCAAGGCGGCGATCGATGGTCGCGACTACGACCTCATCCTCTGCGGCAAGCAGGCGACGGACGAGGACGACGCTGCGGTCGGCCCCATGCTCGCCGCGGCGCTCGAGCTGCCGTGCGTCGCCTTCGTCCACGGGCTGACCGTCGAAGGCGGCAAGGCCATCGTCGAGCGAGAGATCGACGGCGAGACCGAGATCCTCGAGGTGGACCTGCCAGCCGTGCTCACCGCGCAGAAGGGACTCGCCGAACCGCGCTACCCCGGCCTCAAGGGAATCATGGCGGCGAAGAAGAAGCCGCTGGCGACGGCCGAGGCGGCGGGCGGCGACGACCCCACCGTCCTCGAGTCCCTCGCGCTGCCGCCCGCGCGCGGCGCGATGGTCACGATCGAACCGACGGCGGACGGCATGCGCTCCCTGCTGGAGAGCCTCCGCAACGACAAGAAGGTGCTGTGATGTCCGACGTCCTGCTGTTCCTCGAGACCGCACACGGTGAAGCCGGCGCGACACTCAAGAAGCCGGCCGCCGAGGTCGCGACTGCGGGCCGCGCGCTCGCCGACGCGCTGGGCGGCCGCCTCGTCGCGCTCATCACCGGCGACGTCCCCGCCGACGGCATCCTGGGCCTCCACGGCGTGGACCACGTCCTCACGGTGAGCGGCGACGGCTACGGGCGCCACATGCTCGCGCCGCAGGCCGCCGCGCTCGAAGCCGCGGTCGCGAGCGTCCGGCCGCGCGCAGTCCTGCTCGCCGCGTCCGTGCTCGGCAAGGAACTTGGCGCCTACGTCGCCGGCCGCCTCGGCTGGAGCCTCATGAGCGACGTGATCTCCGTCGCGCTGGACGGCGACCGCCTCACGGCGACCAAGCCGAAGTACGCCGGCAAGGCGTTGGCGCGCCTCGCGGCGGCCGGCCCGGCCATCGTCTCGCTGCGGCCCAACGCCGTCCCCCCCGCCGAGAACGCCCGCGACGCGACGTCCGAGGCGCTCGTGGTTGCTGCGTCCGACGCGCGCGTCCGCCTCCGTGAGGTCGTCGCCGCGGGCGAAAAGAAACTCGAACTGACCGAAGCCGACACGATCGTCTCCGGAGGGCGCGGCCTCGGCGCCCCCGAGAACTGGGGCCTGATCACCGACTTGGCGCACGCGCTCGGCGCGGCCCATGGCGCCTCCCGCGCCGTGGTGGATGCCGGCTGGCGCCCGCACGCCGAGCAAGTCGGCCAGACGGGCAAGACCGTCTCGCCCAAGCTCTACATCGCGTGCGGCATCTCAGGCGCGATCCAGCATCTGGCCGGCATGAGCAGCAGCAAGGTCATCGTGGCCGTGAACAAGGACGCCGAGGCCCCCATCTTCAAGGTCGCGGACTACGGCATCGTGGGCGACGTCCACGACGTCCTGCCTCTCCTGACGGCCGCTGCCGGCACGTTCCTCACGAGCTAGGCTCGCGGGCCTCCCCGCCGGGGCCGGGCGGCCGTGTAGGATTCCGGTGCCCGCCGATCCCCCGTCCTGGAGTCCGTTTGAGCGATCCCGACGCCCAGCAAGCCTCCCGTGAGGAGCGGCCGGAGGAGCCCGCGCCGGCCCCGCTGCCCGAGTTGGTGACAGGACGCGGGAGTCTCCGCGACTACGCCCTCAAACGCCTGAAGGCCAGCCGGATGCTGCAGGCGAGCGCCGTGGCGGCCATTCTCTGCTACGGGGCCCTGCCCCTCCTCGTCATCTTCCCGGAGCCCGCCAACCCGCGCATGGGCTTCTGGATCGCGGCGCTCATCGTGCTGATGAGCCTGGCCTCCTGGAGCCTGCTGTTCTGGTGGTACCCCGTCTTCGAGCAGACCAAGAGGGTCCTCGGCGATGACCCGCGCGGCCTGACCATTGCACGAACACTCGAATCCCTCGCAATCGGGTGCGTGGTGGTCGTACATGCGCTGATGGCCTTTATCATCGTGCGCTCGGGAGTGACCACATGAGCAAGTCCAACTTCAAGCTGTCGACCGCCGCACTCGCCTTCGGGTTCGCGCTCGCCGTCACCGTCGGGTACGGCGTCGCCTTCGCGGACGAGCCGCCGCCCGACGACTTCCCGCCGCCGGCCGCCCCGAAGACACCTCCCGTCAAGACGCCCCCGGTCGAGACGCCCGAAGGCGATACGCCCGAAGGCGAGGTCCCCGAGGTCGAGACTCCCAAGGTCGAGACCCCTGAGGTCGAGACCCCTGAGGTGGAGGCCCCCGAGGTGGAGGCGCCGAAGGGCGAAGACGCGTGGAGCCCGCCGGCCGTGACGCCGGGTGGGACAGGCAGCACGTTGCCGCCGCCCCAGATCATTCGTCGCCGTGGTCGTGGTTTGCCTCCGAAGCAGCCGCGCCCCTCAGGCGCGATGCCCACCTTCGACATCCCTGCGACGAACAAGCCCCAGAGGACGCCCCTCATTCGCGATGTCGCCGCCGAGCGCCCCGGCAGCGTGATGCCCCCCGCACCCGCACTGCCCGGCGCGGCCACCCCGCCGCCCCCCGCCCCGCCCAAGCTGCCCATCAAGAAGGTGCAGCCGACCGCGCCCACCCAGCCGCGCCTGATCCCGGCCGCGCGCTCCGGCACGCGTGTCATCGGCGTCGCCAAGACGCACAACGTCGCGCTGTCCGACGGCGACCTCGCCCTGCAGATCGACGTCGACTACGACGTGCGCGGTCAATCCGGTCAGGACATCTACGTCGGCATCTGGTTCGTCCGCAAGGACACGGGCAAGCACATCAAGGCGGCGCTGACCTCCTACGGCGATCCGACGGGGTTCGTCACCCTGCAGACGCGCAGCTCACGCGTCCAGACCGCCGCGGCGCGCTTCGCCGCTACGTTGCGCATCCCGTACCGGGCGTTCCCGGTGGCGACGGGCACGGACGCCTACGACGTGGAAGCGCGCGTGCAGATCCTGCGCCGTGAGAGCGGCACCGCCGTCAGCGCCCTGGCGCGCGGCACGACCGAGTTCCGCGTCTACGGCGCCTCGGACGCCAAGTAGCCCGGAGCGGCTCGCTCGGCCGTCGTCAGCACCCGGGTAGGGGCGTTTAGGGGCTCTTGAATTTGTAGCCTGAGCCCCGAACCGTCTGGATCCAGCGGGGGCTGGTCGGATCGTCACCCAGCTTCTGCCGCAGCTTGTTGATGAAGTTGTCGATCGTGCGCGGCGTGCCGTCGTAGTCGTAGCCCCAGACCTTGTTGAGGATCTGGTCGCGGGACAGCACGCGGCCGCGGTTCTGGATCAGGTGGCGCAGCAGCTTGAACTCGCGCGTCGAGAGCTCGCGCTCCTCACCGTGGACGGCCAGGATCTGCCCGGCGAAGTCGATGCGGAGCTCGGCTTCCTCGAAGCTGTCGACCTCGCCCTCCATCGCGCGCCGGCGGCGCAGGGCGGCCTTGATGCGGGCGGTGAGCTCGCGGATCGAGAACGGCTTCGTGATGTAGTCGTCGGCGCCGAGCTCCAAGCCGAGCACCTTGTCGCCCTCGTCGCCCTTGGCGGAGAGGATCAGGATCGGGATGGCCGAGTCGTACTTGCGCACCGTGCGGCACACCTCGAAGCCGTTGACGCGCGGCAACATGATGTCGAGGACGATGAGGTCCGGCTTCTTGTCGAAGGCACGCTGGATGGCCTCTTCGCCGTCTCGCGCCAAGTCGATTGCGAACCCCTCGAACTCGAGACTGCGCTTGAGACCGAGTCGAATCGACGGGTCGTCTTCGACGATCAAGATGCGAGAGTTCATGATTGCGCACCCGGGTTGGTGGCCCGCGAGCGGGCCGGGGACTCGTTCGGACGGTCCGACGCATCCACCTTGCCATGGGCCGCAGGCTCTTCGTCGGAGGAACCTGAGCCTGATGCCTCGGGCTGTGACGTGCCGATGAGAGCTTCGCGCGCGAGCGCGGCGCCCGCCTTGCGGTCGAGCGGGATGCGGACCCGGAAGGTGCTGCCGTGGCCGCCCTCCCCGATATCGACGCGCACGCGTCCCTTGTGGCCGGCCGCGACACTCCGTACGAGCGCCAGCCCCAGGCCGGTACCGGCCACGGGGTGCGTCAGGTACTGCTCGGCGCGGTAGAACATCTCGAAGACCTTGCGTCGTTCCCGACGCGGGATGCCGATGCCGTCATCGCGGACGGTGATCTCGGCAAACCGGCCGCGCCGCGCCGTCTGTACGACGATGCGCGCCCGATCACCCCGCTTGTACTTCCAAGCATTCGACAGCAGGTTCGTCACCGCATCGTCCACGGCCGTCCCATCCATCTGGACGTAGAGCGGGCGCTCGTGGAGTGAGACGATCAGGTCGAGCCCCGGCTCCTTGACGATGCGCCGGAGGCGCTGGGCGGCTTCGCGCACGGGATCGTTGAGGTCGCCGGGCGCCAGATCGTAGGGATTGCGCCGCGCCTCGCCGCGGGCCACATCGATCATGCGGTGGACGATGCGCTGCAGGCGCCGCGACTCCAGGCCGAGCACGCCGAACGCCTCGGCCTGGTCGTCGGGCGAGGAGAGCTTGCCTTCCTCGAGCATCTCGGTGAACAGCGAGATGCTGGTGATGGGCGTCTTGAGCTCGTGCGAGAGGTTGCTGACAAAGTCGGCCTTGAGCTGGGCGAGACGGATCTCGCGCGTCAGCAGCCTGAGCAGCACGTAGCCGCCGACGATCAGGCCCGCGATCGCGAGCCCAATGACCGCCAGGAACAGGATGTTGTCCGCGCGCGGATCGCCGATCGACCGAGGCTCCCCGGTCTGCCAGAAGTCGAGCTGGTAGGGCACCTTCACAGCGCCGTGGAACTGCACACTGCCGGTGGACACGCCGTAGATCGGATCTTGTCGAGCGCCGATGCGACGCACCTTGGCGACGACGCCCAAGCCGTCGAACAACGGCGTTCGCGCGTCCAGCGCCCCCCGGACGGCGTCCTCCACGGCCTGGGCGTCCAGCAGCAACACGACGACCGAGGAGCCGACGTTGCCGACACCGTAGGGTGCGAGCTGGCTGTCGTGGATCACGAAGCGGCCAACACCGCGCCGTTCGGCCTCGCGGGCCACCGTGAGCAGATGCCCGGAGGGCGGCATCCCGGCCTTGGCCATGTCGTGGTACGTGCGGAAGCGTCGGACCTCCCAGGCGAGCAGGCCGCGTCGCTGCTCGGGCAGCTTTGCGATCACGCGCTGCAGCTGCTTGCGGAGTTCGCCCAGCCCGGAGCGCTTGAGGCCCTCGTCGAGTCCCGCGCGGTCGCGGTACAGCACCTCGGCCTCGAGGGCGCGCATGACCACGTCGTGTACGACATCCGGCGGCACGGGCCCCTCCGTGAGCGCGTTCGTCGTGGTCTCGAGCATCTCGACGGCCCAGGAGAGTCCGTAGGGCGTGCGGTTCTCCGGGTCCTCCGTCGGTGGGTCGAAGACGTGAGCGACAAGCCCGTAGCTGCCGACCAGCTCGCGGTAGATCTCGAGGGCGCGCAAACTGCCCTCGTGCTTGCGTGCCTCGTTGACCTCCGCCCGCATCGCATGCGCGCGATCGACGGTCGCCATCTGGTCGTCCGCGCGGGCCTCGACGGCGGACGGGCCGAGCAGCAGCTGGTAGCGGCCCCCCGGCCAGCGCACCGAGCCCGCGGCGACCTGCGGATCGACGCGGAAGAGCGCGCGCACGAGCGGACCATGCTTCGCGCCCTCGACGAGCTGCCTGAGGCCCTGCCGGTCGCCCAGGCGGTCCACGGTCGAGCCCCCCTCGGCACCCTCGGCCAGCCCCTCGTCGCTCTGGACGGCCCGAAAGATGACGCCGTCGAAGGCGGCGCTCACGGCGCGCTGGACGCTATCGAGTTCCTCGTGCGCACGCTGCTTCGCCAGGTCGAGCGCGCGGCCGGCGCGCACCTCCTGGTCGGAGTTGAACGCCCAGAGGCCGAAGATGGCGACGACCAGCACGAGGCTGAACACCACCAGGACCACCACGACGGCAGTCTTGGACCAGCGGGGGGCGGTACGGAGGTCGTGCATGAGCGTTGGCGGGGGCGCTCACGCGACCGCCCGTCAGGAGATCGTACGTGCCGCCGGTCTCAGATCCTGCACATGCTCCGCCTGACGCCATACAGGACCCGAAACTGCATCCCGGATCAGGAGGCCGTCCCGAAGCGATGCATCCTCGAGCACGCCCTCGAGCGGGCGGCCCGCGAAGGTGCATCGGATCGGCCGGCCCACCAGGGCGAGACGCGCCTGCCACGCGGTCTCCAGGTCGGTCAAGGCGCCCGCCGCCAAGCGCTCGCTCCAGCGATCGACGGCCCCCAGCAGGTCGGCGAGCAGGGCCTCGCGTGCCACGGCGTGCCCAGCGGCCTCATCGAGCGCGGTGAGGCTTGCTCGCAGCTCGGACGGGAGGTCGTCCGGCACGGCCTGGAGATTGACGCCGATTCCGGCGACGACCGGACGGCTCGCATCGCTCATCTCGAGGAGGATCCCGCCCGCCTTGCGCCCCCCCAGCCAGAGGTCGTTGGGCCACTTGATCTGGACGGGTGCACCCACCGCGGCCTCGATCGCTTCTGCGGCCGCGACGGCCACAAGAGCGACGATGCCCCCCGGCAGGTGCTCGGGACGCGCGTCCAAGAGCAGGGAGACGTACAGACCGCCGGCCGGAGAGGCGAAGCGACGGGCCTCGCGGCCGCGGCCCGCGGTCTGGCGATCGGCCACCACCACGGTGCGCGCAGGCGCCCCCTGCTCGACCAGGCGGGCCGCCTCATCGTTCGTCGATGTCGTGACGACGCGATGCTCCACGGTCCATCCGGAGCGCTGCTGGAGGGAGAGGACGTCCATGCGTCCATTGTGCCCGGCCGGTGGCTGGGCTCGGAGAAGGGACCACAATCTCCGCCCGCGTCGCCCACGACGCGGCGGGGTTCCATAGAATGCGTCCTCGCCAAGCCCCCAGGAGAGCCGCCCCTCGTGCAGCGCCGCGCCCCGCTCTTGCTCACACTCGCTGCCCTGACCGCAGCGGCGCTGTCGGCGCTCTTCAGCCCGCCCGTGCGCGCCGCCGACGAGGAGGAGCCGCCGCTGGACTACGCGTACTACAAGGCGCGCATCGCCCCGCTGCTGCACGAGACCTGCGGCGAGTGCCACGCCAACCCACGCAAGCGCAGCAAGGTCGGCAAGTTCTTCCTCCGCCCCGCGCCCGGCCGCCGCATCCGCGAGCGTTTCCACGAGCGCAACTTCGAGAACGTCCTGCGCTTCATCGAGCCGAACGACCCCTCGGCCTCCGTTCTCCTGCTCAAGGCGATCGGTCCCGCGAACGGCGGCGTCACCCACGAGGGCGGCGCCCTCTTGGGCACGAACACGCCGGGCTACGGAGCGATCATCGATTGGATCAACGGTGCGAAGCGCGCGCCGGAGGCCTTCAAGCCGCCGGAGAGCGACGCCGGCGCGCCGGACTTCCTCTTCTTCTACAAGCGCATCGAGCCGGTCCTGCTGGGCGTGTGCGCCGAGTGCCACGCGGGGCGCGGCAAGGGGCGCTTCAAGCTGGTCACGCACGAGCGCGGCGAGGAGTTTCCGCTCGAGGACCACTACGCGAACTTCCAGACCGTGCTGCGCCTCGTGACCCCGGGCCGGCCGGACCGCTCGCGCTTCCTCACGAAGCCGCTCGCCCTGGCCGACGGCGGCATCAAGCACCGCGGCGGCGACCGCATCAAGAAAGACTCCGCCAACCACGCCAACTGGCTGCTGTTCATCGCGGGGGAGAAGGGCCCGCCGCTGCCCACGCCGGGCGAGCGTGAGGTGCCGGTGCTCACGGCCGAGGGCCTCACGATCCAGGCCGAGGACTTCGTGTTCGAGGGCGGCGTCGACGACATCGAAATGAAGGGCGCACAGGAGTTCTACGTCGCGCAGTCGGGCACGACCGAGGGCCGCGTCTGGACCGACGTCCGCGTGGTGGACGCCGGCGCCTACACGATCGAGTTCCGCGTGAAGCCCGGCACGAAGCCGATGCGCTGGGGCTTCGACGATCGCGACGCGCGCGTGCTGCCGATCCCCCCGGCGGCCGATCGGAAAGAGCACGGCTTCGGGATCACGGGGCCGCGCAACCTGCTCGACGGCCAGACGCCCCTGCTCGAGGCACGCGGTGGCCTCCAGCTACGCAAGCAGGTCCTCCACATGGACGGCCGGCGCGGCGGCGCCGCGTGGCTCAGCCCCAGCGAGGTGCGCAACAGCGGCTGCGCAGCGCAGGTCAAGCCGGCCGACGAGGAAGAGGGCGGGGACGACGCCCTGCTCCTGTTCGACATGGACGACAGCGACAACGGAAAGTTCGCGGGCCTGACGGACGGAGGACGCCGCTTCGTCATGGGGGTCATCGAAGCGGGCAAGACGCGCGTGCTGCGCGCGGCCAAGGCCCCGCCGCCCAAGCGCAAGAAGGAAGACGATCCGCGCGAGATCAAGGTCGAGTACTTCGCGGGTGTGGCGGTGGGCAGCCTCGACGGGAAGCCGCTGGCGTTCCTCAACCTCGACAACATCCTCGGCCGCGGCCGGTTCGGCGTCCTCACCCACGGCCTGACCGAGGTCCATCGCGTGACGGCTCTGGAGGAGTATGAGGTCTACGCCGTGAGCTTCCGGACGGGGCCCGTGGTGGATCTGCCCGCCGGCGTGCTCCGCCTCTGGGTCGAGCTGCCGCCGGACAGCGGAGCCCTCGATTCCGTGCGCCTCCACCCGACCGAGGACTAGGCTCCAGCCCGGGGTCGGAGGGCCGAAATCCGGTCCTGAGAGCAACGCCCGGACGCCAATCGGGTATCAAGGAGCACGATCCGGCCCCCTCGCAGGGAGCCGACCCGGGAGTGACCGCCATGTTCCAGCCGAACCCCAGCCTCTGCGCCCGCGTGCGCCTCGCTGCCCTTCTGGCCCTTGCCATCGGGGCCCTCGCCTTTGGAGCCGGCCCGGCGACCGCGGAAGACGACCTCCCCGCAACGAGCCAGTTCTTCGACGAGTACGACACGAACGCGGACGGCCAGGTGACCCAAGACGAGTTCCGCGGCTCCAGCGAGATCTTCCGCCTGATCGACAAGGACGGCGACGGCGTCATCAAGCCGGCCGAACTCGGCCTGCCTGCCGACTACAAGCCGGATCCGAAAACGAAGAAGCGTCGCGCCGGTGGCGAAGCGTCGGGCGCGAAGGGCCAGGACCCGAGGCGCGCGGCCGCCCGCGAGAAGTTCATGAAGCGCCTCCAGGCGATGGACAAGAACGGCGACAAGCGCGTCGGCAAGGACGAGTGGACCGGGCCGGCGGAGGCCTTCGGCCGCATGGACCGCAATAAGGACGGCTTCATCGACGCGAAGGACGGGCGCCGCGGCGGCAATCGCAAGCCCAAGACGGATCGCAAGAAGAAGGACGGCGCCGGCGACATGAGAGGCCACGACAAGGCCGACGCCGAGCGCATGCTGGAGCGCGCGAAGCAGCAGTTCGCCTCGCTCGACAAGAACAGCGACGGCGCGCTCACCGCCGACGAGGCTCCGCACCCGAAGCTCCTCGAGATGGCCGATGGCGACGGCAACGGCAGCGTCAGCCTGCAGGAGTTCATCGGTCTCATGAAGAAGCGCGCACGCGCCTCCGGCGGCGACAAGCCGCGGGACGGGCAGCGCGATGGGCAGAAGCGCCGTCGGGGTGGTCGCGTCACCACCGGCATGTTGCGCCGCTGGGACCGCAACGATGACGGCAAGGTCAGCGCCGAGGAGTTCCCCGGTCAGGATGCGATGTTCGCGCGGCTCGACGTCGACAAGGACGGCTTCCTCACCGAGGCGGACGTGCAGGCGAACCGCAAGAAGGGGGCTGGCAGCGAGAAGCCCACGACCCCGACCACGCCCCAGAAGAGCGGCAACCTGATCGAGCAGCAGGACATGGACGGCGACGGCAAGCTGACGCGCGCCGAGTTCAAGGGCACCAGCGAGATCTGGCGTCTGATGGACCGCAACGGCGACGGCTTCCTCACCGCCGACGAACTCCCCAAGACGTCAGGCAAGTAGCATCACGCCATGCGGCCTCGCCTCGCCCCTACCGCCCAGCCCACGCGCGCTCGAACACCTCGCTAGCGCGATCGCGCAGTTCCTTCTCCACGAGGCCCAGCAGCTCGGTCTGAAGCGGCGGCAGGAGCAAGAGGTCCGTACCGAGGATCAGGATCTCCGTCACCCGCGTCCCCTGGCCGTCGCGCTGCAACAAGCAGCCGCCACGGAAGAGCGTGACGTGCTCCGGGCGTGGACGCACATCGGGGTCGTAACGGAGGTAGACGACGTCCTCGCTCACGTCGAGCCGCTCGAAGGCGAAGCTGAACCGCAGGTCGAAGCGGAACGGGCCGTAGCCGCGGCGGAGTAGCTCCATCCGGTAGCGCTCCCGCCGCATGCCGGGCACGTCGTAGACCACGCCGAGGCGCCGTACGGCGTCGGCGCTCAGCGCGGACCGCTCGACCTCGGGATCCAGCAGCAGCGCAGCCATCGCGCGCGGCGCGATCGGAACGCGCCCGGTTGCGGCGAGCGCGATCAGACCGCGTACGCGCCCGCCGAAGCCTCCACGGCGATAGCGGGCCTTGACCACCCTCTCCATGCGCCGCATGCGCTGCATGCGCGGCCCGCGCCCCGCGGGGCCGGGCTCGGCGTGCAGGCTCCGGAGCGGCTCGAGGATACCGTCGAGGCCTCGGAAGAGGGCGCGCACGGCATCCTCACCCCCAGGGGTGGGAGGCTCCGGTACGGCCGGTAGGGGGCCGCGCGCGACCCCAGCATCCAGGCGTGGCTCGGACGAGCGGACGGGGTGACCGGGAAAGGCGCGGCAGCCGACGGCGGACGTGGTCAGCGCCAGCAGGAGGAGCCGGATCCCGAGGGTGGCCCGGGCTGATCTCACGCGGCGCATGCCGGCCACACTACGGCAGCGCCCCCACCACGCAGCCCCACCATCGCTCGGCTACGAGGAGAGCGCCGGCTGCATCCGCTCGTCCGGGCTCGGCGACTCGCCCCAGGCACGGACGCGCTCGAGCTCGGCGTCCCACGCTTCCGTGCAGCGCACGCGCAGGAAGGTGGCGAGACAGAGGTCGAGGTCTTCGACGAACTGGTCCTGGGCGTCGAGACACGCCAGCAGCCGATCTTCACGGGTTTCGCCCTCGGGCGCGGGCAGCTTGAGGCCTGAGATGCCCATGTTCTCGGCGCGCAGCGTGAAGCGCATCTCATCCTCATCGCGGGCCATGAGGATGCGGGCGGCCACGAGGCTCTTGCCGCTGCGTAGCGCAGCGCGCGCCTCCATGCTCGCGCCGGGCATGCCTGCGCGCAGCACGGTCCGCCGCGCTGCGGCGCGCTCGCCGCGGAACTCGAGGTGCTCGTCGAAGTGGATGAAGACCTCGGTGCCGTCGTCGTGCCGGAAGCACGGGTCGACCTCGGCCCGCCACCAGAGCCAGGTGAGGAACTCGGGTCCCAGGTAGTCGACGCCGCCGAGATCGTCGGCTGCCGGTGCGCGCGCGATCATGAGGGAACCTCTTCCGTGCTGCGATCGGGTGTCGTGCGATCCGGCGTGGCAGCGCTGGTTGCCGTCACGCGACCGAAGTCGGTGCGACGCAGGTCCTGCAAGGCCGGCCGCAGGTCGGTCCCACCGAGGGCGTCGGCTTCCAGGATCTCCTGGCTGCGCTGCCAGGGCGTGAGCGGCACGAGCTCCGCTTCGAACGTGTCGCGGAAGTGCAACCGGACGAGCTCGTTGGCGGCGCGCCCCAGCGTGAGTACGTGGACGATCTTGCGCTTGGGGTGGAGCAAGATGGTGTAGGCGTCGACGGAGGGGGTGCTGTTCTTCAGCATCTCGCTCCGCAGGCCTTCGCGCAGCTCGCGGCGCTCGTCGCGACCGATCTTCACACGGCGCCTGCCGCCGCCCTCCGCGCCTGCGCCGTCGTCGCGAGCCGCCTTGAGCCGCGCTTGGACCTCGAGGTCGAAGTGGGCACGCAGCAGGCGCGCGTTGACGCGGCGCTTGTCCACCCGGAGCGAGAACGCGGCGTACTCGCCCCGTAGCACGGTCCCCAGGTGGAAGTCGGTGACGAGTAGATTGTCCGCTGTCGCCCAGCCGTAGGCGCGCTCTTCTTCCCCTTGCAGGGGCAGGAAGCGGCGCTCCTTCAGCCTTTCGTGGAACGTGTCGCGATACGGCGAAGGCACGTCCCCGTGGATGCGGTAGCGGCAGAACGATTGGGTTCGTAGTGTCAGCACAGGGGCGGAACGGTACGCCCGGCCGGGGACAGTCCCTCAGCCCCAGCCCTTGCCCCTGCCCTTCGTCCGTTCGGGGCCGTGTCCGTGTCCGTGTCCGTGTCCGTGTCCGTGTCCGTGTCCGTGTCCGTGTCCGTGCCAAAGCCCGAGCCCGTGCCCGGAGCGATCGAACCAGACCAGCTACCGCCGTGGCGGAGGCAGCTTCTCCCGCAGGGCCGCGACGTCGGCGACGAGGCGCTTCGGATCGCCGCCCGCGCGCGTGTAGGCCCGGAGCGCGGTCATCCGCTCGCCACGTGTGAAGACGCCCTTCACGTCGCCATCGAGGCTCGCGAGGTCGGCCGCGGCGTCGCCCGCGCGCAGCAAACCCCCACGGCGGCAGTCGAGCCAGGTGAGCCGCGGGCCGCCATCGCCCAGCGCCACGAGCACGTTGCGCGCGTGGCAGTCGCGGTGCGCGAGGCCAGCAGCATGCATCCGAGCGAGATCCTCCCCGAGCCTCGCCGCCACGCAACGGCGCAGCGCGCGGGAGCCGCGCAGCTCATCTCCCTCGGTGTGCAGACGGGCGGAGAGGTCCTCGGCATCCGGCTCCGCCTCGGTCAGCAGGGCATGTGCGACGAGACGCCCCCCGCGGCGAACGGCGCAGGCGGCCACCGGCCGCACGGCGCGCACCTCGGCCCGCCGCAGCAGCTGGAGGACGCGGAACTCGTTGATTTCGGGCGGCGTGCCCCACAGCGTGCCGCGGCCAAGCAGACCGCGACTCTCCCGCCATCCCGCGTACCGGTAGCGCTTGATGTGGAAGCGGCCCGCCGTACCGGCGACGTCGAGATCGACGAAGCCGACGTACCGCCGCGGCTCGCTCGCGGCGCCGAGCGCGAGCAGATCGTCGGACGTCCGCACACCGGCAGCATGCAGCGCAGCGTGGAGGTCGCGGTCCGTGAGGAAGAGGTCCGGCATGGCGTGATTATGGGCGGCGCCGCACGAGCCACCAGCCGATGCCGATGGCCAGCAGGCCCAGCAGGACCCACCGCGCCGTTCCGAGGACCGCCAGCAGGCTCTCGATCTGCTCAGCGAAGGCGTAGCCGAGGCCGAGGGGAATCGCGGCGCTCACGAGGCCTGCGAGGGCTGCAGCGGGCAGGAAATGGCGTCTGGGAAGGCCCAGCGCACCCGCCACGACGAAGGCCGGGATACGCATCCCCATCACGAACCGAGCCCCCACCACGGCCCACACACCGCGGCGACTCACAAGACCCTGCAGGGTCTCCCAGCGTTCTGGGCTGACGCGCCGACCGAGTCGCGAGCGCACCAGATCCGGTCCGAATCGCGCACCGAGCGCGTGCCACCCAACGTCGAGTCCGAGGACGACGACCCATCCCATGAGGTAGACACCCAGCCAGTCGACGCGGCCGCTCGCGGCGAGCGCGCCGCCCGCAGCGAACACCGCTTCCTCCGGAATCGGCAAGACCAGTGCGCCCAGCACGAGCGCCGCCACGAGCAGTCCGTAGGTCACGCCGCCGCCGCTTGCCTGCAACGCATCGAACACGTCGGCGACGCTCGTGAGTTGGTCGATGACATGCAGCATCGCGCGCGAACGACCTCCGTGCGTGCTTGTGCGTCCCCCGTGAAGCGTACGCTCTGGCCATCGCAATGCGTGCCTACAGACGCTTGCGTGACAAAAGTTTGAAGAAGAACAAAGAGTTTCGCGACTCGCATCCGCAGCAAGAAGCGCGCGGTGCGGCGCTGCGTTCGCAACGCGTTTGCCGTTCGCGCATTCAACTTGAGAGACGACAAAGCGTTTCCTCGTGCGCAATTCTCAATTTGAGAGTCCACATGCGTGTGAACACGCCGGAGAACGCGTCATCGCGTACGAGACGAGGTGAAACCAGCCACGGCACGGAAGTTGTATTGCGTGTCAGTGCGGTGTGCGTTGGGCGCAAGACGAAAGTGTTTTGTGCGTCGCACGCATCGCATGCGTACAGTTGCGCACAGGTTTGACGCATTTTCGGACGATGATCTCAACAGACGATCGTCAGGCAACGACGTCAGACCGAAGGTAGGAGCATCACAACAAGACAGTCGAGCGTAGCTCGGCGTCGTCGTTCGCGCCGCGCGAAGCATCGCGCGACATGGACGACGCCGACGGGTGCGCGGCGGGCCTCACGGCTTGGCGCAGCATGCTCGGCGTAGGATGCCGGGAGGCCACCGGCAATCCTCAGGCGATCGCCCACATCCCCAATTGGGCAACAAGGAGGCAACCACATGGCTGCAAAGAAGAAGGCGCGCAAGAAGGCGCCCGCAAAGCGCAAGAAGGCTCCGGCCAAGCGCAAGAAGAAGGCGACCCGTAAGAAGGCGCCCGCCAAGCGCAAGAAGAAGGCAGCGAAGCGCAAGAAGGCGCCCGCCAAGCGCAAGAAGAAGGCAGCGAAGCGCAAGAAGGCGCCCGCCAAGCGCAAGAAGAAGGCGGCCAAGCGCAAGAAGGCGCCCGCCAAGCGCAAGAAGAAGGCGGCGAAGCGCAAGAAGGCGCCCGCCAAGCGCAAGAAGAAGGCAGCGAAGCGCAAGAAGGCGCCCGCCAAGCGCAAGAAGAAGGCAGCGAAGCGCAAGAAGGCTCCGGCCAAGCGCAAGAAGAAGGCGACCCGCAAGAAGGCGCCCGCTCGCCGCAAGAAGTAGGCACCGGCCTACCGAGGCACGAGCCTCAACGAACCAAGGTGGCCGCCGCGCGCAAGCGCGGCGGCCGCTCTTTTTTTTGGCGCTGCCGCTTCAGGCGCCGCGCGCAAGCGCAGCGCGCGGCACAAAAAAGATGAGAGGCGTGAGGCCCTCACCTCACGCCCCTCGGGTTCCCTCCGACTGGCAGCTGCGCTCGCGCGCGCCCTTCCCTAGGAGGGCCCTGCCAACCCGGCCTCCCTGCCTACCCCGTATCCGTATCCGTATCCGTGTCCGTCGCGCTGGTGGTGCTGCGCTGGTCACCGCTGGCTGCCTCCCCGCTGGCCGCCTCCCCCATCTCCTTGA
Organism: Planctomycetota bacterium; assembly: GCA_029259775.1. Taxonomy (GTDB): domain Bacteria; phylum Planctomycetota; class PLA2; order PLA2; family JAEUHO01; genus JAHEIK01. The sequence goes on from JAJDEN010000030.1 coordinate 38,733, forward strand.
GACGGCGGTACAGAGTCGCCACGCCAATGCCCAGGATGCTGGCTGCCGCTTCCCGGTTGCCGCCAACCGCCTCGAGCGTCCGTCCGATCGCCTCGCGTTCGAGTGAGGCCAGGCTCTGGCCGACCTCGAAGCGGATCGCGCCGCCCAAGGCCGGACCCTCGCCGGCGCGTGCGCGCACGCTGCGCGGCAGGTCGTCCATGCGGATCACGTCGCCACGCGCGAGCACGACAGCACGCTCGACCGCGTTCTCGAGCTCGCGCACATTGCCCGGCCAGTCCGCCGCGCGCAGGCAGTCGAGGACAGGCTGGTCGAACACGGGCACGGTCGCGCGTCCCGTGACGGCCGACACCTTCTTCAGGAAGTGCTCCGCGAGCGGAATCACGTCAGCTTCGCGCTCGCGCAGCGGCGGGATCCGGATCGCGATGACGTTCAGCCGCCAATAGAGGTCCTCGCGGAAGGTCCCTTCAGCGACCTCGTGCTCCAGATCGCGGTTGGTCGCCGCGATGACCCGCACGTCGGTGCGCAGCGTCTCCGCGCCGCCGACTCGCTCGAATTCGCCCTCCTGCAGCACGCGCAGGAGCTTCACCTGCAGCGCGGAGCCCAGCTCACCGATCTCGTCCAGGAAGAGCGTGCCCCCATGGGCCAGCTCGAAGCGGCCCTTGCGCATCGCGTGAGCGCCCGTGAAGGCCCCGCGCTCGCTCCCGAAGAGCTCGGCTTCCAGGACGCCCTCCGCCAGGGCGGCACAGGCCACCTTCACGAACGGTCCGGTGGCCCGTGCGCTGCGGTGGTGGATCGCGTCCGCGATCAGTTCCTTCCCGGTACCGCTCTCGCCGAGGATCAACGCCGTGCTGTTGACGGGCGCGACGCGCTCGACGATGTCGAGGACCTCCAGGAAGGCCGGGCTACCGCCGACCAGGGTGCGCCCGCGTTGTCCGCGCGCAGGTACGACCTCAGGTCGGGCGCGAAGCGTGCGCAGTCGCTGGGCCGCAACAGGGCGCCCCTTCATGGCGCGCTTCACTGCGCGCCGTACGTCGCGCAGGCGAATGGGCTTTTCCAGCACGTCCTGGACGCCGCGCCGCACGGCCTTGACCGCCGTGTCCACGTTGGCGAACGCCGAGATGAGGATGGCGGGCACTTCCGGCTGCACGACGCGCAGCCCCTCGAGGAAGTCCAAGCCATCGAGCCCCGGCATGATCAGGTCGGTGAGGACGAGATCGATCGCGTGGTCCTGCGCGAGCGCGAGCGCCTTCTTGCCGTTCTCCGCCGTGAGCACCTCGTAGCCGTCGCGCGCGAGCCCGCGCCGCAGGGACTCGCGACCGTTGCGATCGTCGTCGACGATGAGGATGACGGGAACGGCCTCGGTCGTTGCGGTCACAGGCTCTCACATGGGACGACATGTCGCCGCGCGCATTATGCAGGCCGCACCCCCGCTTCCCTACCGCTCATTCGTCACGGCGGACGAGTCGGCTCCGCGCGAGAAGGCTACGACGCCGGGACGTCGTCCTGCTCCGAGGCGAACGGCCAGCGAATCGACACGCTCGTGCCGCGCGCTTCGGAGCTCGAGAGCGACATCGTGCCGCCCGAAGCGAGCGCGATCTCACGCACCAGATAGAGGCCCAGCCCGGACCCGCCCGCTTTCGAGGTGAAGAACGGCTCAAACACCTTGGCGCGCAGATCCTCAGCAATGCCCGGTCCGTTGTCCTTCACGGTCAGCTTGACCGAACGACGCATGCAACGCAGCAGGAGGGTCACCGTACCCCGTCGCGGGCGCTTCTCCTCGGCGCCCTCTTCCGGCGTCACGGCGTCCACGGCGTTCTCGACGAGGTTCACGAGCACACGCCGCACCTGATTGGGATCGACCGTGATGTGGTGATCGCCGTCGTCGGCGCGCACGCGCAGACGGACATCGCGCTCTTCGAGGCGCGGCGCCATCTCCACGGCATAGGCCTCGACCACGGCGCCCAGATCCACGATCTCGGGCGACGCGGTCGCGATCTTCGAGAGCGAGAGGTAGTGCGTGATGATCTGGTTGAGGCGCTCGATCTCCTCCCGGATGGCCGCCAGGGTGGGCGCGATCGTCTCCTGGACCGCGTCGTCGCGACCCTCGAGCTCATCTTCGAGCAGGTCCGTCGACAAGAAGAGCGAGTTCAGCGGATTGCGGAACTCGTGCGCCACGCTGCCCGCGATCTTGGCCATGGCCGACAGCTTCTCGGTCTCGATGAGACGGTGTCGGATGTGCTGTACCTCGGTCATATCGTGCAGGAGCAGCACGTAGCGCTCGGCGTCCGCGTCGCCGTGCTGCTTCGGTCCGCCGCCCGTGCTCTTGAGCCGCGCGCCGTAGAGACGTACGGGCACGTCCTCGCCGGCGGCGTTGATGAGCGTCACTTCCTCTGGGCCGGCACGGCCGCGCGCGTCGAGGTCCGCGAGGATCGTGTCGAGCACGCCCTCGCCGCGGAAGAGCGTCGCGAGTCCGCGGCGGTGCGCCTCGAAACGCCGGCGGCCGGTCATGCGGGTCGCGGCCGTGCTCCACATGCCGAGACGCCCCGACGCGCGCACCGTGACGACGGCGTCGGGGGTGAGGGTGAGCAGCCGCTGAAGGACGTCGCGGACGGCTTCGACCTCCGCGTTGCGTTCGGCCCCGCGTCGGCTCTTGCCTCCGGGGCCATGGTCTGCCAGATCGCGCAGCGCGGCATCGGCGGCGTGATCGAGGCGGTCGGCCCGGGGGCGCGCCACCCGGCCCCCGTCGTCACTCCGCTTCAGCGCGTCCCGCACCGCGAGCACGATGGGCACGAGCTGTAGGCGCTCGAGGCCCGCGGCAGGCGGACGGGCAGCGAAGGCGCGCTCCTTCGCGGAGCCCGAGCCCTTGCGGCCGCCGGTCCGGGCGCGGCTCTCGAGCGCGCGCACGATCTGGGTGTAGAGGGCGTCCGCAACGTCGGGATCGACCCCCTGGGCGCGGAGGATCTCGGTGATCTTGCCGGGGGCTCGTGCCGCGCGTTGCATGGACGGGTCGAGAATACACGCACGCACCCCGAAGCGGTATCCTGCGGGGCCCGACCATGAACCGCACCCCGCCGCCCCTTCGCCGTCTCGCCCTCGCCCTCGGCTTCGCCGCCGTGGTGCTCACGTGGACGGGGAGCGCGCTCGCGGGCCCGGTGGAGGACGCCGAGGCTCTCTTCGCCAACGGCAAGACGGAGCCCGCGCGGCAAGCGCTCGCTGCCTGGCTCGATGGCACCGAGCTCGACACACTCGGGCTGCTGCATGCGGCGCAGCTGGCCCGTCGACTCCAGGACCTGCAGCTGCTGAACGCGATCGCCGGCGCCGCCCAGGATCTCGAGTCGCAGATCCATGGCGAGGTCGGGCCGACGCTCCACCTGGCCCTCGGCGTCGCCTACCTGGGCCTCGCCGAGGAGAACTTGCGGCAGCGGACAGCCAGCCGCTCGGTCAGCCTGTACTTCGCCGACGCCCTCGAGCGCGCCGGCAAGGTGGCCGTGGACGGCTCGCTCGGCTCCTACGCCCTGCGCCTGGCCGCCGAGACGCGCTACGCTCAAGGGGACCTCGACGGTGCGATCGCGGGGATCCACGCGGGCATCCCGAAGCTCGAGTCGGGTTCGAGCGCCTTGCTGCAGGCCCTGCACGGCCGACTGCGCTACACGCGCGGCGTCGCGCGCGGCACCAAGGCGGATGGGCACCCCGCCGACGACGCCGCGCCCGAGTTCGCCGCGGCGATCGAGATCCTGCCGCTCGCCCTGAAGGCTGGTCTTCCGCCGCTGGAGGCACGCACTGCGCGCCTCCAGCTTGCGTGGGCGCAGCACCGCATGGGCAACATCGACGGCGCCGTCGCGGCCTACCAGGCCAGCTACCGGAGCGACGCGCGCGAGGGTGCGCTGGCCATCCGCGGCCTGCGCAGTCTCCTCGCGCGCGACGGCGTTCGCCTGGTATCGGAGCTCGAGAAGCTCGTAGCGCGGCACCCGAAGGACGAAGCGCCTGCCGCCGCGCTGACCGACGTCCACCTGAGCACGCGCAACACGGGCCAGGCCCTGCTGGCCGCTCACAAGCGCCTGGAGGCCAGCCCGGACGACGCGCAGGCAATCTACGGCGTCGGCCGGGTGCACGCAGCCGCCGGGCAGTTCGAGAGCGCCAAGCGCTACTTCGTGGCCGTGCTGAAGCGCCAGCCGAACCACGTCGCGTCGAGCTACGGCATCGAGCGGCTCGCCCAGACCCATCTCGCCAAGGACCCGGCTCGGGCCGTGGCGATCTACGAGGAGCTGATCGCGCTCCGCCCCGACGACCCCTACACGCGCAACAACCTCGGCTTCATCCTGCGCGACCTCGTGTCGCGTGAGACAGTGAAGGAGCGCGGCGGCCTCGAGCGGCTGAAGCCCGGCGCGACCAAGCAGCTCCGTGGCTGGCTGGTCCGCTGCGTCTCCGTCTACGCGGAGGCGGTGGCGCGCATTGATCCGGCCAAGGACGCGGACCTGACGCCTGCCACCGCTTGGAACCTGGCGGGGATCATCAACGACTACGGCCTGATCGTGCATTACTTCGTCGACGTGCAGGACGCCAAGCTGGCCGAGCAGCAGTACCTGCGAGCGCTGCGCATGACCGACTTCGGCTTCAAGGACACCTACACCCCGAATCTGCACCGGCTCTACCGCTACGTGCTGAAGGACCGGGATTGGACGTGGTACCGGATCGCGCGCGAGGCCAAGGACTCGGTCCTGCGCGAGGGCCGCGACGAGCAGGGCCGCCTCATGCTGCTGCCCGACGACCAGAAGCGCGAGGCGGCCCGGCGCGACATGCTGGCTGCTCGGGCACGAATCCTGCAGGCATTGAAGATGGACGCTGATGAGGACGGCCTACCGTGGCCTCCTGGCAAGGAGAACGGGAATGACCGGTAACGACCGATTCCTGCGCGCGACGTGCGTAGGCCTGCTGATGTTCGCGCTATGGGCGACCCCTGCATGGGCAGGGCCGCTGGAGACGGCCCGGGCGGCGGCGAAGAAAGCCGACTGGAAGACAGCGGCCGAGGCCTACGCCAAGGTGCTCGAGACGACGCCCGAGCACAGGGACGCGGCGATCGGTCTGACGGAGGCAGCCGTCAAGGCGGACGCTCCCGACCTGTACCAGTTCGCCGAGGACGCCCTGCTGGGGCTGCGCGAGAAGAACCCGCGCGACTGGTCGGTCATCCTGGCGCTCGGCAAGATCAGCCAGGCGCTGAGCGCATCCAAGGAAGACACGCTCGCCAAGAAGAGCTACGACACCCAGGCCACGGAATGCTTCGGTGCCGTCTTGAAGGCGCAGCCGAGCAACGAGGGGGCGGCCGCGGGCGCCGCGCAGGTCCTGTTCCAGTCGGCGCAGTTCCAGGCTGCGATCGAGACGGTCGACAAGTTCCTCGCGGCCAGGCCGCTCACGTCGGCCAAGGCGCTGTTCTGGAAGGGCCAGGCGCTCTACTACATGGCGCAGGACGCCTTCCGTGCGTCGGGCAACAAGTTCCCGCTCGCCCCGCAGGTTGCCAGTTCCTTCCGCAAGGCGCAGGGCGCGTTCCGAGGCGCCGCGGCCGGTGCGCCGACCCACTTCGAAGCGTGGATGCAGCTGGCGTACGCGTCGGCCTGGGTGAGCGACCGTGCGACGGCGCTCGAGGGCTACCGCAAGGCGCTCATGCTCAAGCAGGAGAGCGACCTCCCGTTCCGCGGCATCAAGGAGTTGCTGAAGCAGGAGCAGACCACGCTCGAGGGCGTGCTGCGCGACGTCGTCGCGAAGGCGCCCAAGCACTCGCGCGGACTGTACGAGCTGGGTCGCAACCGTTTGGCGGCGAGCGAGCACAATGAGGCGGCGGGCCTCTTCGAGCAGCACATCAAGGTCGCGTCGAACGCGGCTGCCGGTTGGTACTACCTCGGCAAGTCCGCGGACGGGCTAGGCGACGCTACCCGCGCCAAGAAGGCCTACATCGAGGCGCTCAAGGCGAACCCGGACGACATCTACTCGGCGTGGGAGCTCGACACGCGCATTCGCAACAGCGAGTTGCAGCGCGACGTGACCAAGAGCGTGAAGGACGCGCACGCACTGATCGCCGAGTACGAGAAGCTCTTCAAGCTGGCGCCGCGCAACGCGAGTGTGCGCAACAACCTCGCCTTCACGCTACGCGAGGCCTACGGCCGGCATCGGAACAAGACGTGGCTTCCGATCCTGAAGGAGTGCACGCGCGTCTACGTCGAGGCGAGCAAGATCCTCGGCGAGTGGACGGCCGAGAAGGAAGCGTCGCTGAACTGGCAGCAGCGCTACGGGCAGGCGCAGATCATCAGCGACACGGGTCTGATGTTTCAGTTCTACCCCGAGACGCAGGACCTCGACAAGGCGATGGAGTACTACGAGACGGCGTTGGAGTACACCGAGGACGGCTACCGGGATGCGTTCAACAACTACTCGACGATCCTCGCCAAGGCGAAGCGCTGGGACGACCTGTACGAGTTGGCGAAGGCGTGTTCCCAGGGCCTCCGCACGGAGCAGGGTCAGCCCGACAACATGACCCGCAACCGCGCGTCGTCGATCATGAAGAAGCTGATCGCGGACGGCCTCGTCAAGGACTAGCGTCCTCCGAAGAGGCTTCAACCACAGAGGCGCAGAGGACACAGAGGGCCCGACGTGTCCTCACGCCAACGGCCCAGAAGAGTTGCACCGCAGAGGCGCAGAGAGCGCAGAGGCGCGTGCGATGCTCCGCAAGAGCGGATGGGCCAGCCTTGTCACTGCCTCCGCGGCTACGCCGCTGCGCTTTGACGTTCCTTCGGCCTGGCCCATGACCCCCTTGCTCCACCCAGCGGCACGACCACCCGTTCCACGACACCAACACCGGTTCCAACCGCATGACCACCGGGGGGGTGCGGGCGTGCGTCGCGCCAGGGGCGCGACGTGCTTGCCCGCAGGGGGGCTCCCCCTCCCTGGAAGGATGTGCCTAGTCGCTCGGCGCGTCTTCGCGCCGATGGCGACCGGCTTGGCCGGGCGCCCGCCTGAGGAGGTGCGCAGCACCGACGAGCGGCGGCGACGAAGAGCCCCCAGGTGTCCGGAGGACACCTGGGGGCGTAGGCACACGTGCATGCCCGCAGGGGGGCTCCCCTCCCCCACGACCTGCGGTCGCACGGGGCTCCCATACGACGTTCCGTCGTACAGGGCCCATCGGGCGTAGGTAAGCCCATGCGCGCTCGCCGGCTCGCACGCTGGCTCGGACGGCCTCCAGCGGCATGACCACCGGTTCCAACCGCGTGAACACCGGGGGGGTGCGGGCGTGCGTCGCGCCAGGGGCGCGACGTGCTTGCCCGCAGGGGCGCTCCCCCCCCCTGGCAGATACGAGCGCCAGTCACTCGGCGCGTCTTCGCGCCGAAGGGGACCGGCGCAGCCGGGCACCCACCCGAGGAGGTGCAACGCACCGACGAGTGGTGGTGACGTCGACGTGTGCACAGAGCCGCCCATGCCCCTTTCGGGGCATGGGCGAGCGATGGGCACACGTCGGGCGCGGTGGGGGTATGTTGCGCCCGGGTGGTCCCAGAGAATCAGGGGCCGGCGGGTCTCAAACCCGGCCGGAGAGCGCCGCTACGAGAACGCGCGGACGTCCCCGTCAGGTGCGCCGAGGCGGCGTCGCGCGGCGATGCCGAGCGTCGCCAGCGACGGCATGCGCTGGGCGCCGTCGATCACGGGCCAGTTCGCGCCGCCCGCCAGCCAGATCTCGGCGCCGTGGCGTGCCGCGGCACGGCTGACACCGCCGAGACGTGCGACGAGCGCACTGGCCTCCGCGTACGCGTCAGCGAGCAGGACGATCTGGTGCGGCCGTTGTTCGGCGATCACCTCTTCGAGTACGCCCGGCTCGTCAAGCCGACCGACATCCAATACCGTGAAGCCGGCCTCGCGCAGCACGACCTCGGTGAGAGCGAGCAGCATGCTGCCGGTCGCACCCGCGGGGCTCGCGAGCAAGGCGACGGGCGCGCCGATGCGCGGACGCAAACGACCCGCGGCACGCTGAACGCTGTGCTCGAAGCTGCGCTGCAGCGTGCGCCAGGCGCCCTCGGAGAGACGTCCCTCTCGATGGCGCAGGCGCAGACCGTGAACGAAGTCGGAGAGCACGGCGTCCGCCGCCTCGCCCCACGTGCCGCAGCCAGCGCGCAGACCGAGCAGCGCAGCCTCCATGCGGTCGGGGTCCGCTAGGGTGTGCGCGCGGTCCACCCACTCGCTCGGATCACCGAGGCGCAAGCTGAGGTGACTCGACGAGCTGCCCATCCCGGCACGGGGATCGACGAGCGCACGGAAGTCCATGATGACGCTGCGCAGGAAGCGGCGGTGACCGCCGGGCGTCCGCGTGTGCGGGATGCGCCCCTGATCACTCCAACGCTTGAGCGTCGTCGGGCCGACGCCCAACATCCGCGCGGCGGACGGGAGGGTGATCACGTCGTCGGGGCTGGTCCTGGTCAGACTGCCTGTCATGTTCGTGGGGCTGGACATGTGTGCGTTTCCGATCTCAAGGGGTGCTGCTTGCGCCGGTAGAGGTGGTCACGCAACAGGCGGGCCCAAAGTCGTCACGAGCGGTCGATTCGCCGCAAACGCCCGAAAACTGGGGCCGTGGGAGCCGTGCGAAATCGACCAGTACGACTTCGCACGGTGCGATCCCGATCGACTGGAGCGGGAGCGAACGCCTTTCCGGCCGCGGGACGCGCGCTACGGCGCGCGCGCGAGCACGACCTTGCCGAAGTTGCGGCGCTCGTGCAGGTACGTGTGCGCATCGGAGGCGCCACGCGCGGTCATCGGAAACGTCGTATCGATCGTCGGCTGGATTTGGCCGGCCGAAAGCAGACGGCCCATCTCCCCCATCGCGCGCCGATGCAGCGCGCGCTGCGTGAACAGCTGCGCGAGATTGAGACCGTGCACGCCCTTGTTCTGGTTCATCAACGTGATGGGATTGACCTTGTGCGCCTTGAGTACGCTGGTCACGGCATGCCACAGCTTGCGCTTGGGGCCCGTGACGAGACTCGAGAATCCGTAACACACGATGCGGCCGAGCGGCTCCAGCAAGTCGAGTCCTTTCTGGAACGACTCAGGCCCGAGCGGATCGAGGATGACTTGGAACCCGCCACCGCGTAGATGCTTGCGCGCGGCTTCCGCGTAGTCGACCTCGCGGTAGTTGAACGCCTTCATCACGCCGAGCGCCTCGAGGCGTGCGCACTTCTCGTCACTGCCCGCGGTGGCATACAGGTCGACGCCCAACGGCCGCGCAAGATCGAGGACCGCAAGTCCAACACCGCCGGCACCTCCATGCACCAGGACGCGCTCGCCTTCCCGCGCGGCGCCGCAGTGCACGAGCGCGAGGTAGGCCGTGAGGTAGTTCACAGGCACGGCCGCGCCGGTGACGAAGTCCACGTCGTCCGGCAGCGGCACGGCCCAGTGCTCCGGGCAGCGCACGCTGTCGGCGTAGCCCCAGAATCGCGTCGTCGCCATGACGCGCGTGCCAACAGCGAGCTCGGCCCCTACCTGGTCGCCCGCCTCCGTGACCACGCCCGCGACCTCGTAGCCAGGGGCGTACGGACAGGGCGGCGCGTCGGGGTAGAGGCCTACGCGGCCCATCAGGTCGGCGAAGTTGACGCCGGCGGCTTCCACCGAGATCCGGAGGTCCTTGGGGGCCAGCCGCCGGTCCGGCATGTCCCGCTCCTCGAAGACTGAGGGGGGACCGTTCTTCGGGATCACGATGGCGCGCATGGCCGGATGCTACCCGGCTGTCCGTCCCGATCGCTACCGTGCGGGCCATGGAGCATCAGGTGTTCCGAGGATTGCTGTTGTTCGCCGCGACCGTGCTCGCGGTATGGGCATTCGGGTTGATCCTCGCGCCCTTCATCGTGCCGATCGCCTGGGCGCTGTGCCTGTGCGCCACCACAGCGCGCCCCTACGGCTGGCTCGCAGCGAAGTGGCGTCGCCCGCGGCTCGCCGCCTTCGCCATGGTCCTCGCGACGGCGCTCGTGGTCTTGGTGCCGATGATCGGCATCGGAGCCATGGTCCTCGATCAGGCCAATCAGTTCGACCTGGACCCCACGCGCGAGAATCTCCAGGAGCACATGCCCACCTTCGTGAGCTGGGCCGACGAGACCCTCTCGTGGTTTGGCGTGGGTCCGCCCGATCCGGGACCGGAGGAGGCGCCGCTCGAGCCCGGCACACGCATGGCCTCCTTCTTCGGCGACATCAAGGCGGGCCTACCGGGCGCAGCGGCGAAGATCTTCCAGGGCGGCTCGTTGGAGGGCGCGCTCAGCGTGCTCCTGGCGCCCTTCTTCTTCATCTTCGGCCTGATGCTGACGCTCATCACGCAGTACTTCGTCTACCGCGAGGCGCCGCGCCTGCGGCGCTTCGTGGTCCAGCTCTCGCCGCTGGACGAGGACGACACCGACCGCGTCCTCAACACCCTCCGCAGCACGACGGCCTCGGGCATCGTCGGCGGGCTGCTGGTCGCCCTCATCCAAGGCGCCCTGGGTGGCTTCATGTTCGTCATCGCAGGCATCCACTCGCCGGCCGTCTGGGCCGTGGTGATGGCGGCGTTCTCGCTGCTGCCCTTCGGGGGCACGGCCCTGATCTGGGTCCCGGCCGGCGTCTACCTGCTCATGACGGGCGACGCGACCAGCGGCTGGTTCGTGTTGATCTTCGGCGCCGTGATCGTCGGCAGCGCCGACAACTTCCTCCGGCCGTGGATCCTCACGAAGACCGGAGCGGACGACATCCACCCCATGATGCTGTTCTTCGCGATCCTGAGCGGCATCGGCCTCTTCGGGGTGAGCGGGGTCGTCTTCGGACCCCTGCTCCTGGCCCTGCTCATGACGATGGTCCAGATCTACCGCGAGCACTGGAGGGCCGACGCCGTGCCGCCCGAGGAACCGGCGACCAGCTAGCCGTGGCCCTGAAGTTCGGAAGATCGCCAGATCCCGTCGCCCGGGGGATCCGTCGACATCGGGAGCCTCCCACGTAGCCTCTGCCCTGGAGAAATGAGACAGCCCCCGGGAGCAACATGCCCAACATCGCCGTCGTCCTTCGAGATGAGATCCAGCGCCTCGCTCGCAAGGAGATCCGGACCGCCATCGGCCCCATCAAGAAGCATCGCGCCGAAGACCGGAGTGCGATCGCCGACCTGAAGCGCAGGGTCGGCGAGCTCGAGCGCGAGATCCGCTTCCTGCGCAAGCAGGAGAAGCGCCGCCTCGAAGACGTGCCCCAGGCCGAGGAGGCCGAGGGCGTCCGCTTCTCGCCCAAGTGGGTCGCCGCCGACCGCAAGCGCCTCGGCATCTCGGCCCGCGACTACGCCGGCCTCGTCGGCGTCTCGATGCTCACGATCTACAACTGGGAGAAGGGCAAGGGCAAGCCGCGCGCCAAGGCGTTGGCCTCCTGGGCCAACGTCCGCGGCATCGGCAAGCGCGAAGCCTTGCGTCGCTTGGAGCTCCTCGAGTCCTAGGACTCGTCAACTCGCATGCCGGATGGACGGAGCCGATCGGGACAGTCGGGGGAGCGCGCGGTAGCCTCACGCCCGATGCCCGATCCTATCGACTTCCACCTCAAGAGCGCACCCCTCGACGACCCCTATGAGCTGCGGGGGGTCCGGCCTGATCTGCTCGAGGATTGGGACCGCCATGTCATCGTGGATGAGATCCACGACGGCGATCGGGTGCCTGCCTCGATCGAGGCTCTCTACCAGGACGACGGCGCGTTCCGGCCCGAGGTCGAGGCGGCGTTCATCCGCGAGCGCGACTGGGGTGCCTCGGCCGTGGCGGAGCGCTTGGCCTTCCACCTGGGCCTGCGCGGCTACCAGCATGTACAAGCCGCGCGGGTGGCGTGCGACTACAACCGCTTCCGCGGCTGGTCGGTGCCTGAAGCGGGTCATCTGGGGCGACGCGCCCTCTTCCCGCCGGCGAGCGAGCTGCTCTCCCCGGAGGCGGGCGAGCACGCGCTGGCGACCTGCTTCGATCCGATTCTCGCGGCGATCATGGCGCGCTGTGAGGAGGCGTTCGATGGTGGGCCTGTCATCGACAGCCGGCTGACGCGCATCACGGTCCACACCTACGATGAGCGTGCGGGGGAGGGGCATCGCCGCCCGAAGACCAGCCTCATCTTCACGCCGTTCGAATACCACGAGTACGCGCGCCTGCCCGCGAGCATCTACCCGCCCGTGTTCCCGGATCGCCTCGCGGAGTTCACCGCCGATCGGGCCCTGGCCTATCGCATGGCGCTCCTGCTGGAGAAGAACTACCTGCCCGTGGCGGTCAACTCGCCATACTTCCTTCCGCTGGGCGGCGCCGAGATGCGCTTGCAGGTGTGGTGCTTCTTGAGGAATCTGGAGCAGGTTGTCGCGCGGATCGGGAGCGCGGCCGAGGTCGCGCGCTTCCAACCCCTCTGGGCGCTCCTGGCGCAGGTCGACACACCGTGGATCGGGCGCCAGTTGCATACCGACGATCAAGCGCGGCTTACGGAACTGTGCGCCTGGGTGCAGACGAATCACCTCGAGGCCGTCGAGCGTTATCGCTACTCCGCCTATCGCCCGAACGCGATCGAGGTCGAGGTGCGCAAGGATGTCGTCTACGCGGGTTCGTGGCAGACGCTCTCCGACGGCCGCGAGGCCTATGTGCCGGAAGAAGGCGGCCTCCGTCACGACGAAATCGATCGCGTTGCGCTCGTGCTCGCCACGGGCATCCGCGAGTACCTCACCAAGGACCAGCCCGAGAAGCGGGCGGGCGCTCCGCAGTAGCGGGATGTCGTTGCGCGGCGGCGGATGTCGATGCGTTTGAACGCGTTCCTGTCTCCCCGTCGCCATTTCTTGGGCTCGGGAGTCCCTGGCGTGCTCGGCACGCGCCGTGCGATCCGGTACGCCATGCATCTCCTTCGGTACACCTGTGTCCTCGTCTTGGCCGCCTTGGTACTTGCGCTCGGCGGCTGCGCCGGGAGTCGGCTGTCCATCGCCGCGGCCCCCACTCAAGGCGTGCTGTCAGACTGCGGCCCTGGAGGCTGAGGCATCTAACGCATCTAGCCCTCCCAGGGTGGATGTAGAGTCGTGCCGTGAGCACGAGCATTCCCACAAACGGCAGCCTGCGGCACCGGCTGCACACGCTCATCTTCGAGGCGGATACGCCGGGCGGCAAGGCGTTCGACGTCGCGTTGCTGCTGTCCATCCTGGCCAGCGTCGCGGCCGTGTGCTTGGAGAGCGTGGAGTCGATCCGCGCCGAGCACGGCGACCTGCTCCGCGCGATCGAGTGGGGGCTGACGATCGCCTTCACGCTCGAGTACGTGCTGCGGCTCTACTGCGTGGGGAGTCCCTTGCGCTACGCCCGCAGCTTCTATGGCGTCGTGGACCTCCTGTCGATCCTGCCGACCTACCTGAGCCTTGTGTTTGTCGGAACGCACTCGCTCGCGGTGATCCGCGCGCTCCGCCTGCTGCGGGTGTTCCGCGTGTTCAAGCTCGGGCAGTTCATCAAGGAAGCCGACGTGCTGATGCATGCGCTGGCCGGAGCCCGGCGCAAGATCATGGTCTTCCTCGGAGCCATTGTCACGCTGGTGTTCATTCTCGGGACGCTCATGTACCTGGTCGAGGGCGACGAAGGCGGCTTCACGAGCATCCCCGAGGGCGTCTACTGGGCGATCGTCACCATGACGACGGTCGGCTACGGCGACATCGCACCGGTGACCGTGCTCGGGAAGTTCATTGCCTCCGTCGTCATGATCTGTGGCTACTCCATCATCGCTGTGCCCACGGGCATCATTGGCGTCGAGATGGCGCGGGCCATGCAGCCTGGGCCCGTCAGTACCCAGGCGTGCCCCTCCTGCAGCCGCGAAGGGCATCGCCATGATGCGAAGTATTGCCGGTACTGCGGCCAGGCCCTGCACCCCCCCGTCTGAGCGCTACGGCTGCGTCTGCTGCGCATGCAGCGCCGCAAGCAGCGCGACTTCCGAGCCCGCCAGGCCTTCGGAGACGAAGAGCAGGCGACCCGTCTTGGGGAGCGCCGCCTTGCCCGCGACGACGTCGGCGAGGGAGAGCATCTCGGCGGCGGTCCGACCGCCCGGCAGCGGACCCGAGACCTGCTCGAACTTCGCGCACTGTGTCGGCGCGTCCGAGAACAGCACGTCGGCGCTGGCGTAGGCCTCCGCCGGGAGCTCGTTGCGTCCGCCGAACTTCGGTCCGACGGTCGCGAGGTAACCCTCGGGCGGCAGCGCCGACGCCTCGACGACGGGGGTCTCGCCGCGCGTGACGCCGAGCACGGCGTCGGCGCCTTGGACAGCCAGCGCGGCTGTGGCTTCGGGCAAGACCTCAACGCCTGTGTCCATGGCGAGCTCGGCGGCGAAGGCTTGGGCTGCCTCGAAGCGTCGAGCCCAGACGTGGACGCGCTCGATGGGCCGCGCCGCGATCCACGTGCGCGCATGGTGGTAGGCCTGGAACCCGGCGCCCAGCAGCCCCATGCGCAGCGGGCGGTCGAGGTGCTTTGTGGCCTCGTCCATGGCGACGGCGCCGAGGGCCGCTGTGCGCCACGCGCCGAAGTCGCCGCCGGTCGCTGAGGCCAAGACCTCCCCGGTCGAGAGGCGCAGCAGCAAGAGCGCCTGCGAGTCGTCGTGGGTGCCGCGTTCCTTGTCGATGGAATAGAGCCGGAAGCCGGCGATGTCCGCGGAGGCATCCGCCCCGATCGTGAAGATGAGCCGGCGTCCGCTGACGGGAACGTCCAGGCGCGGGGGCGCGTCGGTGTGACCCTCGGCGGTGGCGCGCAAGAACCCGCGAATGGCATTGACGGCGCCGGCGCGGCCCAGCGAGTCGAGGTCGGAGGCGACGTAGTGCTGCATGCGCCCACCGTAGTCGCTAGCGCTTGGTTGGGACAAGCCCTCCGAAGATCGCGCTCTGCTTCCACGCGTGTGACGCGAGGAAGTCCTGCGTGGCGCGGGCGCCAGGCCCGCCCATGCCGAAGCGGACGTCTCCGAGCCACGGCCAGAGCCGCTGGATGTGAAGGCCTACGGCCCAGCTCAAGCAGCAGTTGGAGTCGAGGTCGGCGACCAGGCCCGCACCGAGGCCGTCGGGCCGGTGATCGTCATGCAGCGTCAGCCCCGCGTCCTCGAGATCGGAGATCAGCCAGGTGCGTCCCGAGGCGAACAGGGCCTCGATCTCGGCGGCGGCGGCCGGGTCGTGGCAGGCGAG
>JAJDEN010000004.1 GCA_029259775.1 Planctomycetota bacterium
CGCCGTGCTCAGCGTCGCCATCCGCGCCGAGCCCCGCCGCGGCTGCTGGCAACGGCGCCGAACCAGGTGTGGACGTGGGACATCACGAAGCTTGCAGGACCGCGCAAATGGACGACGTATCCGCTGTACGTGATCCTCGACATGTTTAGCCGTTACGTGGTGGCTTGGATGATTGCGGACCGCGAGACGGCGAAGCTGGCGGGGCGCCTGGTGCGCGAAGCCTGCATGAAGGAGGGCATCGCAAGGGAGCAGCTGACGCTGCACCAGGATCGCGGCGCCCCGATGACGGCCAAGACGTTCTCGCAGTTGCTCGTGGACCTGGACGTGCTTGCCAGCTACAGCCGGCCGCGCGTCTCCAACGACAACCCGTACTCCGAGAGCCTCTTCAAGACCTTGAAGTACGCGCCCGCCTACCCGGGTCGCTTCGACAGCGTCGAAGATGCTCGCGCCTACTTCGGGCCGTTCTTCCGACGCTACAACGCCGAGCATCGGCACTCAGGCCTCGGCCTCTTGACGCCGGAGGATGTGCACGCGGGGCGTGCCCAGGATCTGCAAAGGAAGCGCGCACGGGTTCTGGAGAGCGCCCACGCGGCGCATCCGGAGAGATTCGTGCGCGGCAAGCCGACGCCCCCGGCCATCCCCTCCGAGGTTTGGATCAACCGGCCGACGCAGACCATCGAGACGGAGGCCGTTGCTCAGTAAACCCAGTTCGAAAGTGTCTCATCTCCGTTGACACGTTCCGGCGAGGCCGCGCTGAAGCGCCTCGTGGACGTTGCGCTCTCGCCTGTCGGCGGTGGGGCGCAGGCCCTGCTTGGGAGGCTGGGCAGGAAGGCCGCACCGGCTGTGCCGAGGCTTCGGAATGCGCTCACGGGGGGAGCACCCGCCGAACGGATTCAAGCGGCCTCCGCGCTGTGGTTCCTAGGGACAGTCGCGAAGGCGGCCGTACCGGCGTTGGAGGCGCTTCTCAAGGAGGACGCGACGGTTGCAGAAGACCTGAGGGCCGCAGCACGCCGCGCCCTTGAGCGGATACGCCGGCCGTAGGGGGGCGGTTCGTCAGCGCCGCGTCTGACCATGACCGAAATGTTGACATCCGTGTGCCACGACCTCGCACGTCCTCGCACACTGCTGCCCGAAGGAAGGGGCCGCGGGCGCGGTGGTGGAGATCGCCCCAAGCGTGCGACATCGCGCGAGTTAGGGCAGGGACGCGCAGAGAAGGTGGCGGGAGTGACGTGGCTGCAGCTACACTGACCGCATGGTGTAGAAACGACGCAAACCGGCGGCCGTGATCGGTGGGGTCCAGCGACCCTGGCTCCTCGCGGCCTGACTTCTCGCGATCGGGATGGTGCACATCCCTGGTCCGCCCGGCGTGCTCCCGTACTCGCCGGGCCGGATCTACCTCGGGCTGAAATCTGGTCCGTGCCCGAGCGGAACGAGAACGGAGCGGATCCACGGCCACGCAGGGGCGTAGCGATCAGGCTCCGCGCATACACCCAGAAAGTGGAGCAATGCAATGCAGCTACTCGAACATCTGTTTCTGACGGGCGAGTTCCCCGACCGAGCCCGCGCCCTGTCCGGGCTGACGCTCGACCAGGTCACACTTCGCCCGGACGGTGCCACACACTCGATCTACGAAGAACTGTGGCACCTGGCGACCATTCAGCACTGCCTCGTCGAGGGGGACAAGGAGCTCGAAGCGGTGTTGCGCAGCGGAGTGAACTACCCCGACGCGCCGCCGGACGATGAGCAGCAATGGCACGATCTGGTGCAGCAGTTCATGGCAAGCGGGCGGGCGATCGTCGCCTGGGCACAAGAACCTGACCGCCTCGCAGCAGAGGTTGCACCCGGAGAGACGATGGCCGACGAGTTGCAGTGTATGGCCGTCCACAATGCGTATCACTTCGGCAAGATCGTCGCGTTGCGCCAGAGGATCGGCGCGTGGCCGCCGGAGGCAGCGGGGGGGGCGTGATGCACCTTCCCATGTTGGGCCCCGCTGTGGCGACCTGCCGGGCGCCGGAGACCATGACCGGAACCTTGCTTTTGTGTGCGCGCTACCTGGCACGTCCTCGCACACTGCTGGCTCAAACAAGGCGTACGGAGTCGCGTGAGGACGTGCGCGGCAATGGGCCTATCCCTGCGAGTTCAGCTGGTACGTGACGAGGGGCAGCCAGTAGTCCAGCAACTTCCGCAGTCTGAGCTCCTTCGTGTCCAACTTGTGGATCTCCCCTCCACTCGCGTCCAAGAAGCTTCGACACGATCGTTCATCCGGGACACCCTCGAGGAACGCCTTCAGTCCACGCTCAATGGCCTCCAACTCCTCACGTGAGGCGATGCGACGTGTCCAGTTCAGAACGACGTCATCGACGCGCCCGCCCGGAAACCTCCACTCCTCTGGATCCCCGAAGTACGTCCAGAACACGCCTTCGAAACTGAGCACTCGATGCCGCCTCCCGGGCCCCGCGACCGGCCTTGGCCCTAGAGCCTATCGGGTCCGTAGGATTCACGGGCCCGCCCATATTGCCCCTGCGGCGCGGGCGGGGCAACGAGCCGCCCACGCGGGCGGGTCTTCCAGTCCGATCTATCGCGTACTCGGGCCACGCCGCAGCGCATGGCCCGCCGAACCAGTCAGCCCACCACACTACGATTCGGCCCATGAAGTCCAGACTTGCGAAGTGGCAGCGGTGGATCAAGCGAATCGTTGACGATGTATCCGTGAGCGTGTCGGACCGGCGGACCTGGGACGAGATGCGGCTTCTCTGGAGGTCGAATCCCGCCCTCGATGTCGAGAGCGAGATCCCAGGCTGGATAGCTCGAATGCATGCCGGGAGCGTCGCCCTTTCGATCAGGCGACAGGTGGACAGCAATGCCGACTCCGTCTCTCTGCAAAGGCTGCTCAGTGAACTGGTCGCGACCCCAGGCATTCTCACGCGCGCGTGGCGCGTTTCGCTAGCTGACCAACACTTCCTACGGCGCATGGCGAGTGACGACTTCGACAAGTGGGTCGATCCGACCGGGTCCCACCTAGACCCACGTATTCCAGCGCGCGACCTGAAGCGGCTCGAGGTCATGGCCAAGCGGGCGCGCGCGTTTGCGAATCGTAGAGTTGCGCACGCTTCCAAGAAGAAGCTGACCGATCCGCCCACGTACGGCGAGCTGCACAGGGGCGTCACTCTCATTGAGGGCCTGGCCACGAAGTACTACACGCTGCTCACAGGAGGTGCGTATGTGGATGACAGCCTGCTGCCGACACGTCAGTTCAACTACGAGACGCTTCTCCGGCGACCCTGGCAGCCCCCGCATTGGCAGAGGAAGCGGTGGCCTCGCGGACGGGTTGAGCGGCACGCGGAACACTGGCCGCACGTGGATGGCCTTGGCTGGGGTGACTACTTGCGACTTGCCCGACGGCGCCATGAGATTCGGCTGGCCCTCTCAGAGGTCGTCAGATACGGAGAGACCGGCGAGTCACCCATCCGTGGAGTGCTCGCCGACCTGGGCCTTCCTTCGTCTGATGCCGCCGTGCAGTACGTGCGGGACCACCTCGCTAGCCTTGGTTCGAGTTGGAGTGATGGCCGGCGGCGACGAACGCCCACCTAGGTGCGGCGCGCTACACCCCTGCTTGGTTCAGGTCAGGGGCGCGCAGCATGCAACGGCGTTGCCTGAACTTCTGGCGGGCCTTGAACACGGAAGCTCCTTCCGGGCGCCCTCAGCCTACCCGATCCAGGCGTGCCGCCACGGCGGGCCACCTCACGCGGCCGAATCGGAGCAGACCTCTGGGGTCAGCGCGCGAAGTGACCATGACCGAAATGTTGACACTGCTACGCCACGACCTCGCACGTCCTCGCACACTGCTGCCGGAAGTAAGGGATCCGCGCGCTCGTGGGGGCGATCGCCGTAACGCTGCGTGTAGGCGCGAGTTGGTGCGCCAGCGTGCAGGAAGAATGGCGGGAGTGACGGGACTCGAACCCGCGACCTCCGGCTTGACAGGCCCAAGGCTCTGGCGCGCAAGGGCGCAGTATCTGGGGACAAGAGCGCCTCCGAGTCTGCGCTTGGCCCCCTGCTTTGCCCCTCGCCCGCGAAATTGAGCAGCACGCAGCTCGCGGAGCAGCTTCTTGAGCAAGCGGAGGGAGCTTCAGACCCACAGCCACTCATAGCAGCGGCTCGCGCTCTTCTTGCGCAGGCCAGCACAGGCACCCCTGCTGCTGACTCGTCCTACGCTCTCGCTGCGGACGGGACCACGAGGCGCGCATGAGCGTTCTCCCGGACTTCGCACGCCGTCACTACCTCGACGTGCTGGCGCTCTGGACCGGGCGCGATGAGGCTCATGAGGGAAGCCTGGCGCCTCACTGCCGCAGGCTCATGATTCTGCATCCCCGCACCCGACGACCCTTCGGCGCAAGCGCCGATGCGTTCCTGCAACTGCACCAGCCAACCCGCACCGCATTGGAGGTGCTGAGGGAGTTCGCGCGGCTGAGGATGATGGCTGTGAACCGGGTTGAGGTTGCCCTCGACCTCCTCACCTCGACTGATGAAGACGCCGGGGCCGTCTACGAGTACCTGGACCGGCACCTGGTTCAGCGGTGGCATGGCGCGGACCCTGTCGCCTATGTGCGCGGCACTCGGTACACACGGCGTCGCCGATGGGGTTCGCGGCAACTCGTCATGTATGCCGATTCTCGGGCCGCGGCGAAGAACAACGGGCAACCCACGTGTCACTTGGAACTGCGTGCCTCCGGTGCTGAGCAGTTGCGTCGAGTGGGCTTGGAGTCGCCGGAGAAGCTACTCGCCTTGGATCATGACGCATTCTGGAGACGCTTCCTTGTCCTTGAGCAGCCCGACGTGCGAATGATCGGCCGCCAAGCTCGCGGACGGTCCCACGCCAAGCGGTCAGACTGTCGCGCCAAGCGCATCACCCCCTGCGGCTACTACGACGAAGATGTGCGGGTGGGCCGCGCCTTTCTCCGTGCGGCTGCTTCGACGGAGCGCGGGCCTACGGCCCAGGACGCGCGTGACAGCCTGCGTGGTGCGCCATGGCTGCGCCCAAGGACGGCGTTTCGGCGCTTGAATCCGGAGCCGTTCGTGCCATCCGCGGGGGTGCCCCTGATGAAGGTATCCAAAGCCGACTTTCCCCCTCCCGACACCGCCGTTGCAGCAGCAGGGAGCAACGCCATCAACCCATGCCAGAAGGACACCGCCCATGACAACTAGCCAGCTACACCCGCACGGTTTCCTGACCCCGGACACGCTCCCGATGCTCGATCCGCAGCACCACGCCGCCGTGAACGACACCAACGAGAAGCTGAGCCGCATCGTCGACGCACTCGTACCCAAGACCGAGAAGCTGCACGCCTCGGTCGAACTAACGAGCCGGGGCAAGCACGAGCGCCTGCGCAGCCTCGGAGAGCAAGCAGAGCGTGAGCGGAGCGCGCTCATCAAGCAGAAGCACGCTGCCGTGGATTCCTGGCTCTCGGACGCCTCCCGCGTCATTGAGGACGCCTTGGCTCCCGCGAACCCGGAGCGCGTCGCTGAGGCTCGCGAGGACGTGCGCCTGCTTGTCGCGGCTTCTCCTCCTGGTTCCTTTCCGGCGCAGCTGATGACAGACGCGGACGGTCACATGCTGCCCGGTCAGGGTGGCGTGGCGGATGCGCTGCTGGGTGCGGTGAGCCAAGGTGATCTTGAGGCTGGCAAGCTGACCCTTGGAGCGGTGCGTCACGCCTCGCCTGTCCTTCGCCACCTGATCGGAGGTCCGGAAGTCATTGACGGAATGGCTCGCCAGCTCGCTTCTCGTGTCGCCCCGGCGGCGCTCGCTCGCACGGCTTCCCTTGAGGCGCTCAAGCTGGTCATTGAGAGCAACGGTGCCCATGCGCACGCCCGGATTCTCAAGCTGACCGACCAGGGCGAGTTGCGCACCGATGACCCCGTGCGCGAGGCCGCCACCGCGTAGCGCTAACCACATGAAACGCAAGAAGCTCATTGAAGACGCGCCTTCGGAGTCCCCGTCACCTGCGGGGAGTTCCGGTGGTCGCGATCCCAAGACGGGGCGCTTCTTGCCTGGCAACAAGCACGGCACGGGCAACCCGCTCGCCGTGCGTGCGCAGAAGCTGCGTGTGGCCCTGTTCGCTGCGATCACACCCGAGGACATGTTCCTCATCCTGCGGCGCTTGGTGCGCATGGCGAAGCGGGGCGACCTCGCAGCCGCGCGGCTCATCCTCGACCGCTGCTTTGGTCGTGTGCATCGCGGCGGCGAGCCCATGACGGACGAGGATCAGTACAACCCCGACGATAGGTTCCTCTAGGGGGTCTCGTGTCCCAGACCGATAGCAATGGTCACAGCCGATCCCGCGCCGTGGCCGACGGCGTCATTCGCAGGGACTACGCGAGGACCGAGGCCATCCTGCGGCGCCAAGACGAGTTCGTGGCGCGGGCGCGGCGCGTGCTGCGCGAGCACGGTCAGTCCGCGCGCGCGCGGCGTCGGCTCCGAGCCATGGCGCGCGCATGCTCGGAGGACTGCGAGGCGATTGCCGCGACGTACGAGACAGCGGCCTACCGCGACTAGGCCCCCGTGCCCTGGCGGTGTGCCCGCGGTGCAAGAGCGTGTTGCCGCGACGCGAGCCGGGCACGGGGGCGCTCCTGGTCATGCGGCTCGCTGCGCAGCACGCTCGCTGCCGCGCTTGGTCGGGACTGATGGGGATTCGGTGCCCCGCACCTCAACGCGCGTAGCGCGCTCCCTACTTGGCTATCTAGCTACCGCCCCCGGAGAGTTCTTGCCAGCAACTCCAGACTCGGTGCCGCCCCACGAAGCACCGACTGTGCATAGTCCCGGAGTAGCCGATCCTCGGCGGCTGCGATTGCCTGCACCACCACGCTGGGAAGACTCTCGAGCGCCTCATCGCGCGAGAGTGGTTTGGTCCCAAGCTTCTTTGCGAGCCTGCCGTACGCTTTGGCCCAGTGGTGGTTTCGTCTCCGTATTGAGTGTGGATACAAGCGCTCACACACGCGGAGGGCCAGACCGGCGTACTGAGGCAAGTCTCGTCCTTCTGCAATCTCGAGTAGCTTCCCCCCGATTGCACCGATGGCCGCACTCGCATTGCGCAGTCCGACAGCCCCGGCGTTCACCTGATCCGAAATCGACAGGCCAAGCAATGCGATGTTGTCATCAATGCGACCAGCCTTCCCATGACACGCGCCGAGTTCCGTGAGCATGCCTCGCCCAACCCGCTTCCAATCGCTCTTGTCCGCCGCCCCAGCAAGAGCCTCCCCTAAGATCTCCGTGGCCGCATCTGGCTCCCCGGCCTCGCGGTAGGTGTTGGCCCTCGTCACCGCCAGTACGAGCAGTTGCGGTTCTGCACGCTGGGCCTCATCAGCGACAGCAAGCCCGATTTCCTTGGCTCGTTCAGCAGACAGCCCGAACGACTGGAGACCGCCTAGGACAGTCGGCCCGGAGTTCATCACCTCTCCGTGTGGACTCACGAACAGATCTCGCGCCGTCGATGCGGTCCCGCGAACAACATCTAGATAGATTTCCTCAAGATCCTCGCGGATGTCTCCAGCCTCGACTAGCTGGAGCGCGACCTGAGCGATTGCCGGGTGACGAGTTCGCAGCGCCGAGCCTCCCCCGGTGCCGGCCGCCTCCATCCCCAGCGCGTCACGGATGTCCACCCGTCGTCGCTCTCTTGGAACCCCCAGCAGGTCCGCAACCACGTTCAAGTCGATCCCATCAATGCCAATTGCGTCGCAAGCCGCCGCATAGAGGAAGGCATGGAGCAGGGTATGCCCGCTCCCGACGCCGTGATCGTCGTCTCCGAGTCGCCGGAGCATGTTTGCCACATGCGCCTTGAGGCCCTCGGCGCCGAATCTCTTTTCCAAGACGGCTCCGAACAGCGTGCCATCTGAGAGCCCGATATTCCCGCGACTAGCCGCATGGAGCTCCTTGGCACGACTACCGGCGCTGACGGTCCCCAACTGGCCGAGGCTGCTAGCCGCGAGCCACGCCCCGACGATCTTCTCAGCATCAGAGGGGCTCAGGCCGAGCTCTGCGCCACGACGCGCAGGTGATGGCCACACAGTCGCCCATTGTGACCATGCTGGCTCTAGGTTTCTCCGGCCCTTCCGCCAGCGCGCCTTCCAGTCGTTGTCACGCGCTGCGAGAACCCAGTGGACGTTCGTTCGTCCACCGTCTTTGAGGGCCGCGACACATGCCTCCAGCGACGGGGCGATCTCGTCGGCCTCGTCACTGACGAGCACCCAGCTCTCTTCGCTCGATAGGCCGCTAACAAGGCTCGCGTCCAACTGTGGATCTGCATTGCGGTCACGGAAGAGAACCCGGTGGCCTGAACGAACTAGGTCGACTGCAATCTGCCGGACGACAGTGCTCTTTCCTTCACCGCCGGCGCCAAGCAGCATGACGGCCGTCTGGTCACTAGCTTCTGTGATCGCCTTCACTGACAGTGCAACCACTTCCCGCCGCGGAATCTCCGACTCCGCAGCTTGAGCATGTCGCCAGTCTGGCTCTCGGCCGTCGTAGTAGAGCCCCAGCTCGGCGGCATCGAGCTCATTCGAGTGCGCGTTCAAGAGCGCCTCATCCACAAGGTGCCAGCCGGCTACGGGTGTGCTCACAACCGCACCACTCGCATCCGGCTCAGAATCAGCGGAGAAGGGTGCCGCTGCTGTGGACGCTACGCCGCGCGTCGCGCCCGACTCAACGCTGGCCCGCAAGCGCAGGACGTGGAGCACTGCCAGGACGGCGTTTGAGCAGGCGTATGTACGAAAGAACCCGCCCGACGATCGTTCCAGCTCTGCCTTCGCGGCGTCACCGTCATCGCTGATTCCTTTGAGGACAACCGCCGGTATCCCGTTCTCATGGGCGGCGCGCATGAATCCGTGAGACTCCATCTCTGCAGAGACCAACTTCGGGTGGATCGGTGACGCCACTTCTATGGCGCTGTGGTCAGGTAGCTGGACACGCTTCCGCAAGGCATCCCTGAAGTCCTTGTCTCTGAGTAGAAACGGGCCTCCAGCAGTTACCTCAACCACGAGGTGGGGAGGATCTGCGATCTCCTGCGGGACGATCTTGGTCTTGCGGAGCGGATTCACGGCTTCGATCACCGGCTGAATCACATTCCGGCAGGACGACTGCCAGGGTTCGTAAGTGTGAGCGGAGGTCCGCAACTCTCCGACTGCGGCTTTCATGGCAGGGTCAACTTGGAACCCTTGGCTGCGGAATGTGAGTACGCCATCGTGAACTGCAATGTCGTCGTAGCTCAAGACGTGACTTGAGAACGGCACGTCACCTAGCCCTACTTCCGACGCGTCCACAGCGGCGGCTATCCCGATGAGGGCAGTGGCGCTGGGGCGTAGGTCTCTTAGCAGTGGCGCAGCGAAGACGCCCATACCTACAGCGCCCAGGTCGTGGGCGCTTGCGGTTGCCACGCGAAGCACCTCTTCGCCTCCCGCAGAGTAGTCGTACAGGCTGACGCGCCCCTTCAGGCCCGCGCGAGTGCACACGCTCTCGAGGACAGCGGCAACGACCTGCGCTTCCTCCGTCAGTGCCGTGAGTAGGAGGAGGTCGATCCTAGATTCGAGCGTTCGGCGATTTCCCATTTCGCGCCTAGTCTACCGCCGTGATACCGGCAACGCGTTGCGCGAGCCGAAGACCAGGCCCATGGCTACCCACATCGGAACGGTTGTGGGTCATCGCTCGGCGAGAGCTGCGCCGCCGTCGGCGGCCCGAGGTGTAGGCCGTCGTCACAAGGCCTTCTGGGGCAGGAGGTTGGGGGCGAGAGAGAGAAATAGGCGCCTCTGTGTCCGGCATGTACCTGTCGGGTGCTATCGTCTGATGCCAGATGACATCGGAGAATGCCCCGTGAGCAATGACAAGACTTGGCTCTCGCTCGACGAGACGGCTGACTACCTCGACATGGGGAAGACGGCGCTCTACGCCCTCGCTCGCGAGGGGCGCATCCCCGCGAGCAAGGTTGGCAAGAAGTGGATGTTCGAGCGGGCCAGCCTCGATGTCTGGATGAGGTCCAGCCAGCCGCCGGAGCTGTACCTGCTCAATCTGGGCTTCGACGCAGAGGGAGAGAACACGCTGCGGGAGCCGCAGCGGGACGGCTACGCCCGCGTTCACGAGTTCCTCCGTTCAGGAAAGAACCAGGCAATCATCCAGATCCCCGTTGGCTGCGGCAAGTCGGGGCTCGCGTCGATCCTCCCACTCGGTCTCGCCGAGGGGCGCGTGCTGGTGATCGCCCCCAACCTCACGATCAAGAGGGAGCTGTTCGATGCAATGGACATCACGAATCGCCGCAAGTGTTTCTGGCGGAAGGCCAGTGTGCTTTCGGACGTGCAGATGTCCCACGGCCCTCTTGCGTGCACGCTGGACACGGGAAACCTGTCTGTCGCCACGAAGTCCCACTTGGTCATCACGAACGTCCAACAACTCGCTACGAATCCCGACAAGTGGCTGAAGCGTTTCGACGATGACTTCTTCGACATGATCATTGTGGACGAAGCCCATCACAGCGCGGCGACTAGCTGGCAGGCTGTGATTGATCGGTTTCCGAGCGCGAAGGTCGTCTTGTTGACCGCTACGCCCTTCAGGAGCGATCGACAGGAGCTCGATGGTGAGCTTGTCTACCGGTACTCCTTTCGCAGCGCGACACTCAAGGGCTACATCAAGCGGCTGAAGGCGAGCTACGTTGCCCCGCAGCAAATCGAGCTCGGGTTTACCGACAAGTCCGGTCAGAGCTACACGCTCGACGAGGTGCTTCAGCTCAAGGAGAAGGACTGGTTCAGTCGGGCGGTGGCGCTGGCGACCCCGTGCAATGAGCACATCGTCGATAGCAGCTTGGCGAAGCTCGAGGAGCTGCGCGAGAGCGGCACGAATCACCAGCTGGTTGCCGTGGCGTGCACAATCAACCATGCGCGCGAGATCCGTTCGCTCTACCGGGAGCGCGGCTACACCGCCGAGGTCATCCACAGCAAGCAGACTCCCGAGAAGGAGGCTGAGGTGCTCAGGGATCTCCGTAACGGCACACTCGACTGCATCGTCCAGGTGCAGAAGCTGGGCGAGGGCTTCGACCACCCCAAGCTGAGTGTCGCAGCCATCTTCCGGCCGTTCCGGACGCTCGCCCCGTACATCCAGTTCGTTGGTCGGATCATGCGCGTTGTTGTGCAGAACGATCCGGCGCACCCGGACAACGTGGGACACATCGTGACACACCTTGGAATGAACCTCGATCAGCGCCTCAAGGAGTTCAAGGAGTTCGAGCGCGACGATCAGGCCTTCTGGGAGAAGGTGATCGGCGGCGCCGAACCCGAAGTCCCTGCGAGTGTCCGCGAGGGGGACGCACGCCTGCGAGTCGGGGAGACGACCGTGGTTCACGGCGAGATCGTCGACAGCCTGTGGGAAGAGGACTTCACGAGCGCTGAAGACCAGCAAGTGATCGATGATCTCCGGGATCGCATGCGGCTCCTTGGGCTCGACACCAAGGATGTCGAGGAGTTTGTCAAGAAGGCTCAGCGCGGCGGGATGCGGCGTGGGTCAGCCACCGAGGCCTTTCCCAAGCTTCCGCAGCGCGAGTTGGAGGAGGCCCGGCGCCGCCTGAACGAGCAAGCACAACGCCTCGCGAAGATCTTGCTCACGCACGTGGATCTGAAGATGACGGGCCGCGAAATCCCCTACAAGTACAAGACGCTGAAGCTGAGCGGTCGCGACAACTATGTGTGTGCTCTGATGATGGTCAACAAGGAGATCGGGAAACGACTCGGCAAGGAGCGCGACGAGGCGAGCGTGGAGGACTTCAAGGCCACCTCGGATGCCCTCGAGGAGGTGCGCAAGTTGCTGGCTCGGCGATTGAGAAAGGCAAAGGCTGACTATGAGCAAAGCGAAGCCTAGAGGGCCGACCCCCTCGCTCATCGGGGGCACCAATGGAAAGCCGAAGCGCGTCAAGGTCGGCAGACGCTGCGAGTGCTCCCGCTGTCACGACACGCTCCTCAAGGGGCAAGGGTGCGTTGACATTCCGAAGCTGGGCACTGGGTTCGCCACCTCTCGGCGTGTCTGCGAAGAGTGCTTCGAGGGCATCCTCGACAAGACGCAGTCTGACCTAGACGCCCTTCGTCCAGGCTAGGTGCCGAGCGTGAGCGGGTTCCTGGCCCGCCACTCAATCACGACCTAGGGTGGGCCCGGGCGCCCCGTTGTGGCCAGCGCGCCTACTTGTCGGACTTCTCGCCGCCTTCCGGAGGAAAGTCCACGCGCAGAGTGCTCGTCATGTCGTGGCCGACATCGAAGTCGTACTCCGCGTGCTCCGTGTGCGTCTCGCCACCGGGCGTGTAGTACCGGACGAACCGGTCAGCTAGGCGGGTCTCCTTCAGCATGCGCACGCGCAGGGCGATGTGAATGGACTTCACATCCGTGTTGCCCCGGGTGGTGGGCATGTATGCGTACGCAGGCGGAAACGTCGCGCGGAAGGTCTTGTCGAGTGCGGGGCCGTTGGGCTCCAGGCCCTCTTCGAGGCCATCACCCGCATTGGCGAGAAGGTCCCGAATCGAAATGCTCTCATCGGTTCCGCGACGGAACAGGATGGGAGCATCCTCTTCTGCGGAGACACGTGCGATGTGCTCCTCGGAGATCTCACGCCGGTCCGTGTCGTCGTCGCTCAGGTAGAACTCGACGGCCCACTTCCCCGTCTCCCAGTCGGTCGTCATCATTGTGACGAACATGGCGTGACGGCACCAGTGATCGATGTCGTCGCCGGTGACCTCATCGACTTGGCGAAGTTCGATGCGATGTAGCTCAGCGAGATTCCGCGCACCCTCCGAGAATGGCGTCGCTGAAACTGCGATTACGCGGTCGGCCGCGACGTCATCGGCCTTCGTCACCAGTTGCTCGATCCAAGGCGAGCCCTGTGTCCCGGCGCGCTTGCGACACTCGATCAGCACGAGGAGTCTCGTGGAGCCCGCGCCAACCCGGATGGTCGCATCGCACTCGCGCAGCGTCTTCGTATGTCGCCCACGGATTCGCTCGGGCGACGTCACCTCGGCGTCAGTGCCGGCCAAGCGTTCTTCGATCCTTGCGACGAGTTGCTCGAACGCGGTTGATTCCGTGGTCATGGTGAGAGGGTATCTCGCGGGCCGGTCGGGTGCTGCATGTGACGCCGCACCTGTCCCGCCCGCCGGATTCGAGACTACCGCCCACCGGCGCGCCGATCCGGGGCTTCGGGGGAGCCGACGCGCGTCGTGCCACAACGGGTCGGTTGTGGGAGCTTGCCGGGATGAGCCCGCGCAATCCCACCGCAGGATCCCGCCTCCTCGGATACGTCCGCGTTTCGACTGACGAGCAGGCGCAGAAGGGCCTCTCTCTACTGGCACAGCGCGAGCGGCTCGGCCACGAGCCACCGACCGAACTGCCTCAAGGCCTGGTGACGCTTGTTATGGCTTCGGGCCGAGAGTCCCCGCCGCCGCACCTTCGCCAGCCACTTGGCGGCACTGACCGAATCCAGACAACCCAAATGCTTCGCCTCCGCGTCCTCAACGAAGGCGCGGAGGTGCTCCATCCGCTCCCTTACGTGGGCCTCAGTGCTTCCCTTGGAGCGCAGGACGACTTCGAAGTCGTCCACATGCTCACTGAGGGGTCGGCGCTGATGCTCAAGGTAGGAGTCCCGCCCGCCGACAGCGGCCAACTCCGCTTCGCTCACGAGCGCCCTTGCTACGCGCTCTGCGGCTTTCCTGTCGCGGCAGCCGGTTGACTTGCGGAGTCTCTTCCCCTGCACCGTCGCGCGGACCCAGTAGGGCCCCCAAGTCTTCCGCTCGCCGGTTTCCGGATTCCTGTGCTTGTTGCGGTAGAGCTTCACGTCTTCCTCCTTCCGATTGGCCGTCAGTTGGGCCTAGTCAGCCCGCCGCGAGTTGCTGATGAATGCGTCCAGGTCGTCGCGACGAATGCGCAGGCAGCGCGCCGAGAAGCGAACCACCGGGATCGCGCGGTTAGCGAGGTAGTCCTGAACCGTGCGCCTGCTGACGTTCAGCAGGGTGGCCACCTCGTTTACAGTCAAGAGTCGAGCGTCGTTCATGAGTGTCTCCTTCGCAGCGACTTGCTGCGTCTGCTGACTCATAGCGCGTGGTGTCGCCAATGCCTGGGAGCCAGACGATTCAGTGAGTCTCATGACGCGCCCTCCGTCGCCGCACGGCGTCGGTCATGGCTGCGGAGGATCGCGGCGACGGTGTTTGCGGCCCATGGCCTGCCTGTGCGGGGGTTCCCGATTCCCTGCTCGTTGAGGAGGCGCGCGGTCTTGTAGGCCCCATTTCCCTCGCCGCGCAAGCAGAGCATCTGGCGCAGGATCCGCTGCTCCGGGTGATGCTCGACGAACTGAGAACGGTCTCCCGCACGCACCTCCGTCGCGTCGCTTCCCTCTAGACGGAATCCAAACGGTATGAAGCGTGACCGCGCCCTGCCTTGGCGCGCGACCTGATCCATGCCGAGCTTGGTCCGCTCGCCGATCTGCTCTCGCTCCATCTGGGCAAGCGCGGCGAGGATCGTTACGACGAGGCGCCCGGTGGCGCTGCCGGTGTCCAGCGACTCCGAGACCGAGACCAGCCGCCAGCCCCGCCCAGCCGACTCCTCGACCAGATCGAGGGTGTGCCGCGTCGAGCGGGCCAGACGGTCCAGCTTCAGGACAACTACGCCGTCAGCCTGCCCGGCCTTGAGGGCCTTGAGGACTCGCGCGAGAGCGGGGCGACGATGGGGCGCAAGCTTGCCGGACAGACCCGCGTCCTCCTCGACGGCAACCAGGTCGTAGCCGTGGGCAACCGCATGCGCAGCGAGGGGCGGGCGCCCCTCGATCCGTTCGCGTCGCTTCCTCGCCTCAATGAGCAGGTTGATCGTCGGCATGTCCGGCGTGCGCTGACTCCCGAGGAACTGGACGCGCTACTGCGGGCGGCAGCGTCGCGCCCTCTTGCGGAGGCCAAGAAGCAGCGCGTACGCCGGGGCGTGACGCCGGAGGAGCGTGGGAAGCTGCGCCTCCAAGGCCAGATCCGCCAACTCGTATACGCAATGGCTGCTTGGACGGGCCTGCGCCGTGGTGAGCTTGTGCGGCTTCGCTGGAGCGATGTGGATCTTGACTCGTGCTGCATTCGGGTCCGCGCGTACTCCGCGAAGTCCCGAAAGGAGCAATCGATCCCGATTCCTGGGGCTCTGGCTGATCTCCTGCGACCGCATAGGGCGACCGCCGTGACCGGACGCGATCCCGTCTTTCCTGCTGGCAGCTTCCCGGCCCTGCGGACCTTCAAGCGTGACCTCGTGCATGCAGGCTTGGCACGGCTCAAGACCGAGAAGCGCGTGGACCGGCACGGTGTTGAGAAGTCCGTGTCCGTCGTCTGTTCTGAGGATGACGAGGGGTGCGTTGTTGACTTCCACGCACTGCGGATGACGTTCGTGACGATGTTGGCGCGCGCTGGTGTCCACCCCCGCGTGATGCAGGTGCTCGCCCGGCATGCGAAGAGCGAGACGACGCTCCGGCACTACACGCATGTCGCTGACGGGGACATGCGCAGCGCGGTCGAGCGAGCCTTCAAGAAGACGGGCACACTTGGCCCCATGCTTGACCGAACTCCTCCCGCTACGGCGCATGACTCCGCGCTTTCCTGCGGTACTAGTGTGCGCGTGATGGAGCCGACGCCGCCTCGTGCGAACCGCAAGAACTCGGGGCCAGTCCCGGAAGATGGGGAGGAGGAGAGTGGCGGGAGTGACGGGACTCGCACCCGCGACCTCCGGCTTGACAGGCCGGACCCGTGCTGATGCAAGCCCTTCAAAAACAGTCGGTTATGCCGATCGGCATCCTCAGGAGTGTCCGCATTTGCGCCGACTTCGAGAGGTTCGGGACCTCTTGGCCGCAGCGCTACCGGGACTTCACGGCTGCTCACAACATGCCATCGACTTGGTGACGATCGCCCAGCAGAGGGTGTCCGCGGTGATCACCTGGCCGCGCTAGGCGTCGAACGTAGACGCAAGGTCGCCCCTGATTCCCACCCTCGCTTCGAGCAAGGCATCAATGGCATCAAGAGCCGCCTCTACCGTGGCCGTCTCTCGCTCTTGGTTCGCTTGCTCATACAGCCTAAACAGCACGGGGCCCAGCCAGTGAGGCCCAGCGCTCCCCCTTGATTGGATGCTGCGCGTCTCCTTGGCTAGGTCCCCAGAATAGGCCCTGCAGATTGCAAAGATGAGGTCCGCGTGCTGCAAGAGGCTCCCTTCGAGTCCATGAAACGCGAGTACGAGATTCTCCGGGTCCTCTTGGAGAGCGTTCGTGTGCCCGGTCTCTCTCGCGAATGCGGCGGCTTCCTCGACATCGAGCCAGCTCTGGCCTCGAAAGCAGGCCTTTGCCTGTTGTCGAACCTGGTCGCTGTCATCGGCAAACAACGTTCTGAGCAAGGGCACTGCAGCAGAAGTGTGGTCATCAGAGCCGAACAAGTCTGAGGCCGCCCGCGCAGCTCCCGTCCGCAGCTCAACCGAACCAGCAAGACAGTGGTCCAGGAGGTCCCTCTCTTCACCAAGCACGATGTGGATGGCGGAAGCATGAACTGCCCCAGCGCGCGCGACGGCAGGATCCTCGCTTTCGACCATTCTCCTCAGGAGCTGCCCGATTCGATCTGGGTCTCGTGAATACGACCAGCCGATCATCGTGTTGCTCGCCCGAGTGATCAGTACTTGCTCCTCCGAGTCTCCGACGATGTCTAGGAACATGTCGATCGCAGATGCTGCACTCTGTGCCGTGAACGCAAGAGCTATGTCGAGTGAGGCGACTCGGACTGCTGGGTGTGGGTCATTGCAAAGAGCGTCGACTGTGGCCCGAAGTGCCTCGGCCACCTCTGGACGGTTGCGGGTCAGAGACGCGAGCGTCTCAGCGACGCAGCCCCGTGTGCAGGTGATCGCCGCCGTTGCGAGCTGCATGGCCCGTGCGTCGTCTCCATCGTAGGTGCTGTCGAAACCCACCTCGCCCGGCCTGGGATCGGGATCCGACGCGAGAGCGCGAACCCTCTCAAGCGTCTCTGGGGCGTGGTCAATGTCTGTGTACTCGCCCAGGAGTCGCGCCAGGGGCCGTGAGTAGGCCTCGTGCCAGTGTTTCTCCACGAAGGCTAGTAGCTTCTCGATCGCTTCGGGTGTGGCTGGCTGCCAGGACGATCTCTGCTGCTCGGAGATCCCATCTGGAGGGCGCTTCCACGAGACACCCGAGAGAACTGCATCGATGTACCGCACCCGGCTCGGCGGGAACCTCGTAGCGAGTGCACAGAATCGGTCAGGTTGAAGTTGCGCCACTCGGCCCAGATCTCGGGCGAACTCCTCCGCCCCCGTCGCTATCACCACCCCCTCCGGAGAGTCGTCCCATCGTTCGCCGGTAGTGCGCTCGGATGTGACGATCTTGATCCAACTCGAATCGGACAGCCTGTCCGCTCTATCGGAGATCGGGGAGCGGACCCATCCGCCGCGATGGTGTCCACGTGGATAGGCGATCCAGTGCGATCCTTCAAACTTGCGGTGGAGCATCTCCAGCTCGGACCTTGCTCGTGTACTCATCCGATTCGCCGGCAAAGCACGTAGAAGGAAGTACCGCGCCAGTCCGATCTTGTTGGGAACGCTCAGGTCACGCTTCTTCTCCGTGCTGTGACGACGCCGGATACTATTCAGCTCCGAGGCATCCCGGTGGTCGAGAATCGCCCTCTCGAGGCTCTCATATGCCTCGTCCGAGGCCGACTTCGCGCATCTCCCGATGATCTTGCAAGCCTTCGAAAGCGGATGATCCGTGTAGCCCCGATCGAGCGAGCGAAGGCGAGTCTTGTCTTTCAACAGCCACGCGAGAATCGCATCTGACGACTCAGGAGGCGCATGCATGAGCATGCTCCCATACAGCGGCCATGCATCGGGCGCCAGCTCTTGGACATGATCCTCTGCCCAGGTGTCCGCGCCCTGGATTGCCGCTCCGGCCACAACAAACGTGATCGCTTTGACTGTGTTTCTGATTGCGGCGGTTGTGGCGCTGCCTTGACCGGCCTGATCGACGGCGCAAAGCGCTTTCAGTCTGGGCACTAGTTCAGTCCGCACCTGGTCTGCCGCGAGAGCACCTGCGTGTGCAAGAGCGAAGGGAATCCCCCTGTAGAGTTCGGATGTACCTATGGGCGTTGGGTACTCGCCTGAGATGTGCGAGAGTAGGCCGTCGGCATACGCAGCGAGCAGCGCCGCGCACCGCTTCGGGGACGCCTGGGCGAGTTTCATCCAAATGTGAGATTTGCCAGGGACGCAGCGACGAGCCAGTTCAAGTCTGGTCGCAAAGAGCGCGTCTGTGTCCTTCTCGGGCTGAAAGGGAAGTACGTATGCCGCGACTCGCTGCCATGACTCATCGCCCAGATCGCCGTGTGCAACGGCCGATGCAATCTCGTCCCCGCATTGCTCGCGAACCTGCCACATCAACCAGGCGGCGCCACTAACTGTGGATTCATCGTCACTCCTCAAGTCCCGGAGGACATCGCCTCTTTGAAAGAGCCGCCTCATCCAGGACGCGCTGCCGGAGTAGGTCAACTGGCTGATATGGTCTGCAAGTGACGACTCAGCGTAGGCAGCATCTACGATCGCCTGCTCCACATCAGTAGGATCGGAGAGGGCTCCAAGCCACGCCAGAGTCAGGTGACGTAGGTGAAAACGCACCTTAGTACTGGTCAGAATGTCAGTGAGCGTTCTCTCGAAGACATCGCCGCCTTGATCTCGTAGCAGGTCTAGGAGATGCCGGAGCTGGTGGCGGAAGTACAGGGTCTGGTCACGCTTGTTGGGCGCGAGTTCGAGGAAAGTCCTGCCATCGCTTTCCATTCGATCAAGCGTGCGCTCCGCATGCAGGAAGTCCGGGAAGCTCTGATGAGTAAACGTCACTTGCTTGCCGCGGTCTGTCAGGACATGAAGCGACTGAAGTGCGTTTAGAGCCTTGAGATGCCCGGCGGCCTTGCGGTAAGGGACCGAGAGTCTTCCGTTGTTCTCCATGTCGTCCAGCAGGATCCGGACTAGATCCCGTGCTTCGCTCTCAAGCCCTTGCTGGGCTAGGTCTCTCCACTTGAGCTTCCAGTACTCGCGCATGAGATCCGACATCGTGGCGAAGTGTGGCGTGGCAATCTCAAGCCAGAGCCGAAGCGCTTGCGGTGACCGAAGCAAGAGCTTCTGCCTGGCAGCTAGTCGGTCCCAGTCCTGGCCCTTCTGTTCGACGAAGTCGCGCGACACCGACTCCCTCAACTCTCCGAGGCTGACCTGGGCGGTTCTTTGTCCCTCACTCCACTTCCGGATCATTGGGTCATGCTTGAGATCGAAGGACCTACATGCGACCAGTATTGAGAGATTCGAGTATTGGAGAGTCTCGCGGCACAGAGTCTTGAAAGCAGCCATCTCCCCGGCGGCGTTCTTGCCAGTCCATTGGAGTGCATCGAGTTGATCGAGCACTAGGACGCCCTTCCGTTCAACAGCGAGGTTGCCCAAGGTGAAGTGCGGTGCGCCTGGGAGGCCGACCTCCTGACCGAAGGTCTCCAAGTTCGGTCGTAATGTCTGGAGGTCGAGGCGTAGCGGAAGAACGGGCACTCCGTCCGCTCGAAGCGACTGACAGACTTCGAAGAGGAGGCAGCTCTTGCCGTAGCCCGCGGGGGCGTGGACTACGACGACCCTGGTGCCTGAGCTTAGAAGATCTAGGGTCTCCTTGGCGCCACTCCTTGCAAGTAGCCCTCCTCCTAGCAGCCATGGCTGAATGGACTCCTCGAACTCATGCCATGCCCGCTCCACGGCGGGACCAGTGCGATCGTCGCCAGGCCGAAGTCGAGTCCCAAATCCGGCCGACTCCATCTCTGATAGCACATCGTCTTGGTGCATGGGTCGGCGCGGGTTGTCTGCAGCAATCTGGCGAAGGTGTGACAGCGCTGCAGATGGGTGCCCCTCGAAGAGCTGGTGAATCTCAGCTTCGAGGTCTGCCCGTGTCTCCGGGTTGTCGTGAAACGGGACGGCCCAGGATCGCCGCAGCAGACTGAATGCTGTCGCCACGTCGTCCGGGCTGTCAGGATCGAGCTGGAGGCGCTTGCAGAAACTTTGGAACGCCTGCTTGCAGAATCTGCTGGTGTTGACCTGCTCGGTCAGCCACGCATTCGGATCGCCTGGACTGTGACGCGCGCGCAGACCAAGCTCGTCGAGGCTCGCGGCGAGAACTCCCGATACGAACCGATACTGACTCGCACCGTCGCGTTCGAGTTGAAAACGCAGGTAGTCGAGGACACCGCGGGACCCGAGTGTGTGCATCGGCCACTGATCAACACCAGTCAGTCCCGCCTTGCACTGGCAAGCAATTCGACACTCATCGAGATCGGTCAGCCACGCATCGACTCCCTTTTCGTCGTCCCCGATCGGCTCAGAGAGAACTGACTTCAGGCGCCCCTGCGCGACACGAAGGAGTTGCTTCGCGAGCCACAGTGCCTCGTAGCGATTCCCTAGCTTGTCGCTGTGGCCACCACGCTCGCTCACAGGCCGGTCTCCACACAGGCAGCGCCTTGCCGATTCCTCTGATCACCAGTCAGATAGGGTACCTCTCCTAGAGACTGAGGTAGACCGTCGATCTTCTCTGCGCCTGCGTCCGCTTCTCTGTGAACAGGCGCGGGACCTAGCGGTTGTCTGCGTCGATGTGCGGGTCCTCAATCTTGCCTCCGGCTAGGAGGGTCTCTAGACCCTTGAGCACTTGCTCATCGGGTTCGTCCGCGAGCGCCCTTCTTAGGAGATCCTCACCGCCTTCCGGCCAAGCATCTTGGCCCCACGCCGACAGTGCACGCAGTGCCATGTGTCGGTTGTTGACTACAGGACTGCGGATCCCTGTCCGGACCAGATCCCATCCCTTGCCAGGGAAGCGACCCAGTTCCTGCAGGACGAAGCTCAGGTTCCGGTGCGGGTTCCACTCCAGACCCATCCCCAACTCGTTGCCGGGTCCTGTGGCAATCTTGTCGAGTGGGAGCTTCGTCTTGGCCAAGGCCACCACACGGTCGATCCGCCCAGGATCATCCGTCTGCATGACGTAGTACCACCCGTCATCCTCGCCGGACTTCAGTCGGGTGAAGTGGGCATCCCAGACATCGACGCCGATCGCGCCTGCCGCTCGCTGTGCGTTGAAGAACTCGGTGGCGTCCTTCGCTTGCAGCCCGGTCTGTACGAGGTCCTGCCAGTGCGGTAGCACCAGGAGGGACTTGATGCGCTCGAGAACTCGCTCCCGAAGTTGCGGCGTCCAACCTCGTTTCGCGCGTTCGTCCCAGTTCGTGTCTTCTTCAAGGAAGCTCTTGATCGAGTCCACCGCAATGAGGTGTCGGATGTCGTTCGGCTGTGAACCGAGGAGGTCGACGAACCGATCCACGACGGCCGCACCGTCCTTGTAGTCGTCGATGTCTTCGGCTGGGCCCCCGTTGATGAGGGCGCCGATGATCTCGCCAGCTCCGACGAGCAACTCTGTGTCGACTGAATCTCCGTCGAGTGCCGCCAAGAGCCCGCCTGTGGTGGCACACGTGTAAGCGAGGTACTCATACATGATCGAGTTCTGGTAGCCGTCTCGCAGCATCCAGGCCTTGATCTCAGGATCCTGCGTCTCAGCCAAACGCTCGACGATGTGGACGCGACCCCACCCGGAGACACCCTTGGCGAGTTCGAACAGACTCCGCTCCGGCTTCGCAGACGTGTTCGACAGCGCGACCGCCGCATAGAGAGTGAACTCATCGTGGCGACCAAGGGTAAGGATGATGTCCTCGTGCTTCCGGGAGGGGACGATCCCCAGCATCGCAATGGCAAACTTCACCGGCTCGCGGTCGGGCGCCTTTGTCGCCAACCAGGAGGCGAGTTGCTCCAAGCGCTCGACATCGACTCGCTGTTTCGACGCCAGCGCCTCAATAAGGTGGTCGAGGTAGCCCAGTGCCCCGTCGTCGTTCATGAGTAGGGCGTAAAGGGCAGCGACGTTCTCCGAAGTCGCACGCAGTAG
Source organism: Planctomycetota bacterium (assembly GCA_029259775.1). Classification (GTDB taxonomy): domain Bacteria; phylum Planctomycetota; class PLA2; order PLA2; family JAEUHO01; genus JAHEIK01. The sequence continues at coordinate 22,008 of JAJDEN010000004.1, forward strand.
GACTGCCTCTAGCGCCTTCTTCGTCTTGCGTGCCCGCTTCTTGTCCTTGCCCGGCCCCATGTGGTGACCCATGACGCCGTCCATGGCCCCAGCCGCCCAGCGAACGCCACCGTCGTCCTTCTCGTCAGGCAGGGACTCACCGCCCTCCGCCAGGTCCGGCTTGCCGGGAACGACATGCCTTGCGATGTAGTCGTGGATGCTGGTGCGGTCGTCCCACGGCGGTTCGACCAGGCCGAGATCCCAGGACTCGGAACGGTTCCAAAACCAGGCCATGACGAGCACTCCAGCTACCAGAAGCACGAGGAGGACGGTGCGGGTAGAGGGCCGCGCCCCTGCTTCGGAACTCACGCTTAATCCCCCAATGTCGGTCGGGAGATCATCGTAGCCGCAGTGCCCCTTGCTGTAACCGCCTTGTGTCGCCATCGAGCATCCCGCCATGGTTCGCGGGCGTGCCCCACACAGACCTGGTATCGCTTCGAGCCGGGAGAGTGTGTGCCGTTTCACGCCCCCGGGGTGCGAAGTGAAGTGCGACTTTCGTGAGTGCGCTGTTGACGCTGGGCGGGTCCGACTTCCTCACCCCTGCCGGCGGGCTCGTTTGATTTCAGAAAGACACTTGGGGTAGCGAAACCTGAGGTCGGCGGCTAGGCGCCCAAACGCCTATTGGATCGGCCTGGCGACGTAGGTGTGTCGAGCTCCTCCCTATAGGGCCACCGATGAGTTCCCCTCCGCGCGTTTCAGGACACCGAAAGAGGTCCCGAGACGACCGTCACGAATGGCATCGGGTGAAGATCATTGTCCCCGGGGACGGTGCTCTCGGCCTTCCCTTCGGATGCGGTCCCACCCTCCCTTGATGCTCATCGCAAGCACCTAAGGAAACCTGCTCAAGCACAACAGAGCCTCACGGCTCCCCGCCCTGCCTTCCTTGACGCCTTGTGGCGAAGTGAAAGGTCCATGAGGTGACTCAGGCCGTCATGAGGGCTCAGGCCCACCTCCTCCGAGGGAGGTTCAGAAGGAAGAGGTAAGAGGTTTCTCGCTTGAGCGAACGTGTCAAGCATTGGCATGAGTGCTCTGCCTTCTGACGCCTGCCTGTTGGTCACAACGGACTGACCGCAGGTTGCAAGGAGGTTCGATGAATCACAGGAAGGTGGGGGCGGTGCGCCTCCTAAGAGCAGCTGAAGCTGCCGAGTACCTAGCCATCAGTGTCAGGACGTTCTGGGCGCTGGTGGCGGCTGGGCAGATCCCACGCGTAGAGGTGTCGCGCGGAAGCGTTCGCTTCATGCAGAGCGACCTCGACGCATACATCGAAGACGCAAGGAAGGAGATCCCGTAGGGGCATCATGCAGATTCACAAGAGAGGGAAGAACTACTACCTGGATGTACGCGTAGGGAAGAGGCGCATCAGGAAGAGTCTCAGGACAAGGGACAAGCGCGTTGCGCAGCAACTCGCGCAGGAGATCATCGCTCAAGAGCGAAGGCAGGCTCTTGGGCTTCCACTGCATCACCAACTGCGGGAAGCCTCGGTTCAAGATGCGCTGGAGCAGTTCTCGATGCATCTCATCGCAAAGGGAAACACTGACGCGCACAACGAGGAGCGCTTGAAGCACCTCAACGACTTCCGTCGGTTTGCCAAGCTGCGGCGGGTGACGGATCTGAAGGTCTCGCAGGCTGAGCACTGGCTTGCCTTGCTTTCCGCAGATGGACTCTCGCATCGCTCCGTGAACAAGCGTCGGAGTAGCCTCATCATGCTTGGTCACTGGCTAGAGCGGGAGGGTGTCTGGCCGTCAAATCCGCTTACCCGAGTCCCCCGACGCAAAGAGGCAGAGGATCGAAGGAAGCAGAGGCGGGCTCTGACACCGGAGGAGTTCAACCGCTTGGTCGGCGCGGCACGGAGGCGTCCATACGAAGAGGAGGTCGAGAGGCGCAGCAGTGGGAGCATCCCGTTGGGGCGCAGTCGGGATCTGCAGAGGCGCGGTGCCCTTCGGGCGCTCGTCTACTCACTGCTTGCGACGACCGGTCTACGAACAGGTGAACTCAAGGCTCTTAGGTGGTGGGAGCTGAACGAGCGGATCGGGTTGATCACACTGCCCGCCTCGAAGACGAAGAATCGGAAGGTTGCCGAGGTGTGGGTCCACCCGAGGCTGCTTCCCATACTGCGTAGGCTGCGGCAGTCACAGGGCGGTTCTACGCGCGTCATTCCCAAGGGGGAGTTTCCGACCGTTCGGACCTTCTACAAGGACCTGAACGCGGCTGGGATCGAGAGAGTCGATGCTGCGGGCAAGTGCGTGGACCTACACGCGCTCCGGACTTCATTGGTTACCTGGTTGCAGATGACCGGCGCTGGCCCTGCCGTGGCGAAGGAGGCTGCGCGTCACGCGAAGATGGAGACGACGATGCAGCACTACACCGATCCCAAGCTCCTCGGCGTTCAGGAGGCGATCAAGCTGCTGCCCATTCCGGAGCTTGCGGAGGGGTACGAACTGTGTCCGGATTTGCGCCAAGAGGACGCAGGGACTGGCACTCCGTCGCAGTGCCTGGACTTGACGCCCCTCTATCCGTTTTCCAACGGGACGGCCGCGAAGCCCCAGGCTGCAGGGCCTGGCACGGAATCGCAGCAGAGTGAAGTGGCGGGAGTGACGGGACTCGAACCCGCGACCTCCGGCTTGACAGGCCGGCGCTCTAACCAAACTGAGCTACACCCCCGCGTGGGCTTTGCAGCCGGGGGATTCTAGGGAGAGGACGGCCCGCAGCAAACAAGGTTCAGGGCGCCGTGGGGGCCATTGCTTGGGGCCGCCCCCCGGCGGAGTGGCCAAGCCGTGAGTTCGGGTCGTCCATGAGTGGCAGAAGCCCTCGCCTGGGGAGAACATCGGCCCGCCCTGGGCGCGGCCAAACGCGGCCTGGGGCCGGAGGACGCCCCCATGAAGATCGCAGTCATCGGAACCGGATACGTCGGCCTCGTCGCCGGAGCCTGCTTCGCCGAGACCGGCCACGATGTGGTCTGCGTTGATGTGGTCCCCGAGAAGATCGAGATGCTCGAGAAGGGGGAGGTCCCGATCTACGAGCCGGGACTCGGCGGCATCCTCGAGCGCGTCCGCGAGGCGGGCCACATCCGCTACACCACCAAGCACGCCGAGGCCATGCCCGGCGCCCGGGTGGCCTTCATCGGTGTGGGCACGCCCGAGAGCGACGACGGCTCGCCCGACATGAAGTACGTCTTCCAAGCGGTGGAAGACGTGGTCGCCGCCTCGGATGGCCCATTCATCCTCGTGCTCAAGAGCACCGTGCCGGTGGGCACGGCCGCTGCGGTCCGTTCAATCTGCGCAGAAAAGTCGCCCTTCAAGATCGACGTCGTGAGCAACCCTGAGTTCCTCGCCGAGGGCACCTCGGTCGATGACTTCCTGCGGCCCGACCGCGTGGTCATCGGCACCGACTCCGACGAGGCCTTCGCCGTGATGGAGGAGCTCTACCGCCCCTTCACCCTGAACCAGAAGCCCATCATCCAGATGAGCAACGTCTCGGCGGAGCTCACCAAGTACGCCGCCAACGCCATGCTCGCCACGCGCGTCTCGTTCATGAACGAGATCGCGAAACTCTGCGACGCCGTAGGGGCAGACGTCCAGAGCATCGCCGAGGGCATCGGCAACGACCGCCGCATCGGACGGCCGTTCCTCTATGCAGGCTGCGGCTACGGCGGCTCGTGCTTCCCGAAGGACACACAGGGCCTGATCCACGTTGGCAAGCAGGTCGGCGTGGACATGTCGATCGTCCGGGCGGTGGAGTCCGTCAACGACGCACAGAAGCTCCACCTCGTCGAGCGCGTCGTGGCGCGCTTCGGGGAGGACCTCTCTGGCCACACGTTCGCGCTCTGGGGCCTGGCCTTCAAGCCCAAGACCGACGACGTCCGGGAAGCGCCGGCCGAGGTCATCGCACGCGAGCTCTTGGCTCGGGGTGCGAAGGTCGTCGGAAGCGATCCCGAGGGCATCGAGAACTTCCGGCAGTTCTTCGGCGACCAGATGGGCTACGAGGCCGATCCGTACGACTGCGCCAAGGATGCCGACGCCGTCCTGCTCTGCACGGAGTGGATGGAGTTTCGTGCCATCGACTTCGCGAAGCTCCGCGCCGCCGTGAAGCAGCCCGTGATCTTCGATGGTCGCAACGTCCTTGATCGCGTCGCGGCCAACGCGGCGGGCTTCGAGTACGAGGGCATCGGGCTCGGTGCGCTGCTCGAGAACGCCGCCAAGGGCGAAGAGAGCCCCACGACGTAGCCGCTCACGGATCGCGCCTTGTCTTGGCCATCTCCTCGAGCACCAGGGTCTTCAGCAACTGGCGCGCGCGCAGCAGGCGCATCTTCACGGTCGTCTGGTTGAGCTGCAGCAGGTCGGCGACCTCGCGGGTGGTGAGGCAGCGCAGGTAGTGCAGCCGAACCACGCCGATGAAGATCATCGGCAGGCGCTCGATCGCCTCGTGCACCGCGGCCTTCCAGGGGTTGCCCGGCTCGGCGGTCATCGCGCGCCGCAGCGGATCAAACATCAAGTCCGCGATGTCGTGGCCGCGCTCCGCGGCGTACTCGATGGAGTCGAGCGGCCGTCCCTTCGGGCCGCGCTTGCGCAGCCAGTTGATGGCCTTGAAGCGCGCGACCCGGTAGAGCCAAGGGCGCAGGTGCTCTGCGCTCTTGATCTGCTCGAGCTTGTTCCACGCGACGATGAAGGTCTCCTGGACGATGTCCTGGGCTACGGCGTGGTCGCCCTTGCAGTAGCTCGTCGCAAAGCGCTGGAGCGGATCGCGCCAGCGATCACACATCGCGTGGAAGTCGATCACGTCGCCGTTCTGGGCGAGTCGCGGCGCGAGGTCGTCGGGGCGCGAGTCGCAGACCAGGCCTGCGCCGAGGCCTTGGACCGCGCCGGGCACTGTCGCTGTTGTCGTGGGGGCGGACCCCCTCCTGCTTGCCGTTGTTGTGGACACCACGTCATCTCCGTGGGGCCCGGCCACTCCGGGGGGCTGTTAGCAACCGGGGTGCCGCGGTAGAACCGGCGCATGAAAGCGACGATTCTTGGGGCCGGTGATGCGTTCGCGATTCCGAGACCCGCGTGCGGCTGCCCGCAGTGCGTGGAGGCGCGGGCAGATCCGCGGCAGGCACGGATGCGCAGTGGCGTGCTCTTGGAGACCGCGTCCGAGCGGCTGCTGCTTGACTGCTCGCCGGACATCCTGCGGCAGCTCGAGCGGGTGGACGCTACGCCGGACTCGATCGACGGCGTCATCATCAGCCACCGGCACAACGATCACTGCTTCGGCCTCTACGACCTCGTGCGTACGCGCAGCGAGGGCGCGGCGCCGCTGCGGGTCTACTGCGGCGCTGACACCGAGGAGTTGCTGCGGCGCGCCATGCCGGCGCTCGTACGTGAGTCCGGCCCGTTGGTTGCGTTCTCTGGCTGGGCGCCCGAGGTGCGGCTCTCGTTTGACGGGCTCACGGTCGTCGGATTCGACACCCACCATGGCCCCGGCATCGAGACGACCGCGATGGTGCTCGAAGCCTTGGTGGGGGGGCGGGCCGTGCGCGTTGCGTATGCCACGGACATGGTTGCGGAGATGCCGTCGCCGCGCTCGGTCCTGGAGCCCCTCGACCTGTTCGTGGGCGACGGGACGACGCTCGGCGCCGGCGGCCTCGGTCATCCAGGCACCGACCGGATGATCGAGATCGCGCGTGAGCTGGGAGCGAAGCGCGTGGCGATCACCCATGTCGGGCACTGGGGGCTTGCGGCCGCGGACGGCGCCGCCGCCGTGGCGGATGACGTCGCGATCTGTCGCGATGGGGATGACCTCTTCTCATTCCTCGCCTGAGGCAGGGCGTGTCTCCTGCGGTGTCCCGTGCGGGGACACTGCGGGGAAGGGCGACGGCTGTGCGTGCTTTGTGCATCGCCCGTAGCGGCCAAAACGTAGCCCTCTGCGGGGCCCAGGTGGCGCTCGGGCGTCTCTAGCGCGAGACTTCGGCATCGGCGTTGCCCTACGCCCCCCGACCCTGACCGGGCGCTTGCGTCCGGCTGATTGGAGCCGCCATGCACAGCCTCCCCTCCCTCCCCCGCACCCTCCCGCTGGCGCTCCCCTGTCTGGCCGTCATGGTTCTTGCCATGGTGGTGCTGACCCCGGGCACGGCTCTCGCCGAGCACGCGCTGCCGGATGTATCCGGTCAGCGTGAGGCGGATGCCGTACGAAGGCTCGAGGCCCTCGCACTCGATGTGCGCATCGTGACAGTGGCTGGCGTAACGCCCGGTCGGGTCGCTTCCCAGGAGCCGGCGGCCGGCTCGCCCGTCGAAGCGGGTGACGAAGTCGTTCTGCGCGTCGGCGTGCTCATGCGCATCCTGACCCATGCCCCGCGCGTCGTGGGCCTGACCGAGCGGCGGGCGGTCGACGGCTTGGCCGAGGCCTACGACCTCGCGGTGGCCTACGTCGACGGTCCTGCCCATCTCCAGGGGCGCGTACTCGCGCAGGATCCCGTTGCCGGTGCCGAGGTGCCGTTCCGCGGTGCGTTCACGATCCGCGTCGTTCGCAACCGCATCGTCGTACCGGCGCTGGTCGGCACGCGTGAGCGTGTTGCCGTCCAGCGGCTCGAGGCCGCCGGGTTCGAGGTGCAGCTGCGCCGCGTGCGGACCTCGTTCGCCAACCAGGGCACCGTGATCGGGCAGAGCCCGCGCCCGGGGGCGCGGCTCGAGGCCGGTGCGACCGTCGAACTCGAGATTGCCGGTCGTGCGCAGGTGGGGGGAGCGCGGCCCGTGCGCGTACCCGACGTCACCCAGCTGAGCATGAACGAGGCCGAGGATGAGTTGCTCACCCACGGCCTGAGCCCGCATGTGCACCTGGTTGCCCAGCGCGCGGGCGTCGCGCCCTGGACGGTCGTGAGCCAGGAGGTGTCCGCCGGCCGCCAGGTCCCCGAGGGCACTCACGTTGGCGTGGATGTCGCGGCACCCACGGGACTGACCGGCCGCATGCGCGTGCCTTCGCTGCACGGGCAGGATCTCGACCACGCGCGGGCCCTGCTCGAGCACATGCAGGCAACGATCACTCTCGTCCGCGCACCTTCGCGGCGGGCTCCGGGCACCGTGCTCGCGCAGACCCCCAACGCCGGCACCTTCATGCTTCCGGGTACCGCGTTTCGCCTGACCGTCGCGACCAAGCCCGGCTCCGGCTGGGCCGCGCCGCAGGTGGCTGTTCCGAACCTCGGGCGCATGGCACCCGCGCAGGCGCGCGTCGCCTTGCTGCAGGCCGGCTTCACGCCGCACCTGCACCGGGACCTCGGGCCGGACCAGCCCTTGGGACGGGTGTTTCGCCAGGAGCCGGCTGCAGGCGCCCGGGCACGGCAGGGGAGTGAGGTGACCTACGTCATCCCGCTGACCGCGAGCGTGCCGGATCTCGAGAAGCTGACCCGCGAGCAGGCGCTGAACGCGCTGCAGCAGGCAGGCCTGCAAGGCCTCGCCAAGCGCCACGGTCCGCAGGTGTTCGGTGGCATCAGCGAGGTCTATCGCCAGAGCCAGGCCGCGGGGCACGTCATCGCGCGTGGCTCCCTGGTGAGCTTCCGCTACCGGATGGTTCCTGCCATCCGTCAGCTCAAGCGCGTGCCGAACGTGGTGGGGTTGACCCGCGAGGCGGCCAAGGCGAGGTTGGTGGATGTCGGCTTCAAGCCTCGCTTGGTCGCGGCGTCGATCGGCACGGGGGCTACGCAGGTCATCAGCCAGAGTCCGGTCGCGGGATCGATGCGTCCGGCCGGCCACCAGGTGACCGCGACCTTCCGCCACCGCACCCAGGTGCTGCCGCCGTATAGCGCGGTACCGCGCGTCGTGGGCATGACCCAGGCCGAGGCCGCCCGGCGTCTGGAGGCGCTCGGCTTTGTCGTCCGCGGAGCGCGTCAAAGTGCCGTGACTCTGGGCATCACGCGCGTGATCGCGCAGAACCCGATCGCGGGAACCAACCGCCCGCGCGGCAGCGTTGTAACGCTAACCTACCGAGTGACGCCGCCCGTAGGCCACACGACGGTGGTGCCCAGCCTCGTGGGGCAGCGCTTCGACAAGGCCCTCGATGCCTTGCGTCGGGCAGGCTTCTCTGCCGAGATCGTCGGCATCGGAACCAAGGTGCGCAGTCAGTCGCCGTCGGCGGGCACACGCGTCGCGACCGGAAGCAAGGTGCGCATCCGCTTGCGCTAGCCGATGCCGTAGACTCCCGCGGTGGAGTTCCCCTTCTATCTCCATCTCGGCGAGTGGCAGATCCACCCGCACCCGGTGTTCGAGGCCCTTGCGTACCTGCTTGGGTTCCGGCTCTACCTCTCGCTGCGCAAGCGGGGTGGGGATCCGATCGACAAGCGCACGCGCTGGTTCGTGATCATTGCCGCCATTTGCGGCTCGGCGTTTGGCAGCAAGGTGCTGTTCTGGCTCATTGACCCGGCCCTGAGCATCGAACAGATCAAGAACCCTGCGTTCATCATGGGGGGCAAGACGATCGTGGGTGCCTTGATCGGCGGCACGATCTGCGTGGAGTTGACCAAGCGCGCGCTGGGCGTGACCAGCCGCACCGGCGATCTCTTCGCCCTCCCGCTCTGCCTGGGCATCGTCGTGGGGCGCATCGGGTGCTTCCTCGCCGGACTCGAAGACGCGACCTACGGCGTGGCCACCTCGCTCCCGTGGGGTGTGGACTTTGGCGATGGGATCACGCGGCATCCGACCCAGCTCTATGAGATCGGCGTTGCCCTGCTGATCGGCGCTTGGGTCGTTTGGCGGCGTACGTTGGCGCACGCGCGGGGGGATTTGTTCCTCGGCTTCCTGCTCCTCTACCTCTCGTGGCGGCTGGGCGTGGGGTTCATCAAGCCGGGGCGGTTCTGGTTTGGGCTGACATCGATCCAGTGGGCGTGTCTGCTAACTTTGCTCTGCTACGCCCGCAGAATCCCGCGCGTGTTCGGACGCCCGCCCGCGGCGTAGACTCCTGGGCGAAGGAGTGCCGTGGGACGACGCCAGCGACCGTACCTGTTCTACGACACCGCGACCTCGATCTGCGAGACGTGCCTCCGTCGGGTGGACGCCAAGATCGTCTTCCAGGACGAGGGCGTCTGGATGCTCAAGCGCTGTCCCGAGCACGGCAAGGCGCGCGTACTCATTGCCGATGACATCGAGTATTGGCGGCGCTCGCGGGAGGTCTACCTCAAGCCGTCGGAGATGCCGGAGCACTTCGGCACACCGGTGAAGTGGGGGTGTCCGTACGACTGCGGCCTCTGCGCCGACCATGAGCAGCACTCCTGCCTGACGCTGCTGGAGATCACCGATCGCTGCAACCTGACCTGCCCGGTCTGCTACGCAGGCAGTGGGCCAAGCCATGGCTCGCATCGGAGTCTCGAGCAGATCGAGTCGATGCTGGATGCGATCGTGCACGCCGAGGGCGAGCCGGACGTCGTGCAGATCTCCGGCGGCGAGCCGACGATGCATCCGGACTTCTTCAAGATCATGGACATGGCGCGGGAGCGCCCGATCCGCCACTTGATGCTGAACACGAACGGCGTGCGCATCGCGAACGATGCCGAGTTTGCCGAGCGCCTGGCGACGTACCTGCCGGGCTTCGAGGTCTACCTCCAGTTCGACTCCTTGGAGGCAGGGCCCTTGGTCGATCTGCGGGGCGTGGACCTGCGGGACGTGCGCGCGCGGGCGATCGAGCGACTGAATGCGCTGGAGCTCTCGACGACCCTCGTCGTGACGGTGAAGAACGGACTCAACGACCACGAGCTGGGTCGCATCATCGAGTACGGCCTCGAGCAGCCGTGCGTGCGGGGCGTGACCTTCCAGCCCGTGCAAGAGGCCGGGCGTCTCGAGGGCTTCGACGCGCAGGCCAACCGCATCACCCTCACGGAGGTGCGCCGGAAGATCCTCGAGCAGACCGACACCTTCGCGCCCGCGGACATCGTCCCGGTGCCGTGCCATCCGGACAGCCTGGCGATGGCCTACGCGCTCAAGGGCGAGACCGGCGTCGTACCGCTCACCGGCCTGATCGACCCGCAGGTGCTGATCGATGGCCCCGGGAATACGATCGTCTACGAGCGGGATCCGCAGCTGAAGGAGACCCTGCTCAAGCTGTTTGCGACCAACCACTCGCCGGACTCGGGCGCGTCAGCCTTGAAGGAGCTGCTGTGTTGCCTGCCCCAGGCGGTGGTGCCCGAGGGCATCGGCTACGACAGCGTGTTCCGCGTACTCATCATGCAGTTCATCGACGCGGCGACGTTTGACGTCCGGTCCGTGAAGAAGACCTGTGTGCACATCGTCCATCCCGACGGGCGCATCATTCCGTTTGACACCTACAACCTCTTCTACCGGGATGACCTGGAGGAACGGGTGCTGGCGCCGCTGCGCGCGGGCGTGCCGGGTGTGACGGCGAGCGTCGAAGGCGGTTGATGTGCGACAGTCGTATTGCGTCCACTGCGACTTCACCTACTACGACGTCGAAGTCGAGGGCGAGACCCTCGTCGACTGTCCGACGTGCAAGAAGCCGCTCTTGGAGCAGCGTCCCCGACCCGCGCGGGCGCCGCGCAGCGCGAAGCGCGGATACTTCATGCACGGCGTGTATGTGCTGCTCCTCTTGCACTGCACCCAGTTGCTCTGGCTTGCCGGTCCCGATGGCTGGGTTCTCCTCTGGTTCATCGGCATCACCCAGGTCGTCTACGTCGTGCCGGCGGCGATCGTGATGCTCGTGCAAGGCAAGTTCAATACGCTGGGCGGTCTGCTTGCAGCGGCCGTGGCAACCGCGGTGCTGAACTTCGCGCTCGCGGGCCTGCTTTGTGGCGGGAGTACGTACTAGGGATGGATACCGTCTGACGCCATGGACAAGGTCTACTGCAGCGCCTGTGACCTGATCTTCGAGGAGGACCTCCTGAGCTGCCCGCGCTGCCGCGGGATGATCGAGATCTTCTACGACGATGACGACGAGAAGGTCGATGACGGCCGCCAGGGCAGTGCGTTCGACGGCATGCTCCTGCTGGCCATCCTGCATGGCCTCCAGTTCATCACACTCTTCTTCGGTGAGGAGTACATCTGGTTCATCGGCATCACCCAGATCGTCTACGGCTTGCCGGCGATGATCGTCGTGGCCGTCCAGGGCAAGTACCGGACGATGGCGGGGGTGCTGATCGCCGCGGGGCTTACGTTCA
>JAJDEN010000031.1 GCA_029259775.1 Planctomycetota bacterium
GCGAACTGTAGTGGATAATCGCTGGGGGCCCCGGTCTTTGCCGGCCTCATGTTGGAGCGAAGATGTCCAGGCGACGAGGAGAGGACGTGACCTCACGCCAGCCGGGGCCACCCTGCGCCGGACGTCCTTGAATCAAGAGCCCAGGTCGCCCTACGGTGAGATCCAGGAGCAACCATGGAACCGGACCTCACGCCCTACACATCCGTCACGCCGGAACTCGAGGAGGCGGAGCGCGCTGTGTTTCTTGCTGCCTTGAGCGAGGTGACGGAGGAGGACCAGGCGATCGCCCTCGCCTGGGTCCAGCAGTTCCAGAGAACTCGCGGCGTCATGCAACTCGCGCTGGCAGGGATCATCCTGCCGGGTGTCGAGGATGGCGAAGTGGGCTTTCAGCTTGTCGAAGAGTTCGATGAGGAGGGGCTGGAGCGGATAGTGCAGGCGGGCTTGGTCGTTGAGGACGAGGACGGCCCTGGCTTCGACGACCCCACGCGCAACTAGTCATGGGGCAGGCGGGCCCCGTTCCGAGCCGATGCCCTCGGGCTGGCGGTCTGGGCGCCAGGGGCACGGGGTGCTAGGCTCGCCGTCATGCCGCACCCGCGCACGATCCGCGCCTGGCTCCGACGGGGCAACTACGTTCTCGTCCTCCTGCTGGTCGTAGCAGCGGCGACCACGTTCCCCGTCGAGCCTGAGCAGGCGCCGCCTCTCGCCTACGGACGGGGCGAGAACGCGCGGGACGTTTCAGCGATCGTCACGCGGCCGGTCGAAGATCTCACCCGCCTCCTGGCCCTGGTGCATCGGTTCCACCCGCACCATGAAGCTCCGTTGCGCACGGCTCCCCAGGCGCCCACAGGCGCCACGCGGCTGCCGCTCCGTGCCTTTCAAGTCGCGATGGTCGTGAGGCTCGGGCCCGGCCGAGACACGCTGATGCTCAAGTCCAAGGACCCCTCCCGGGCGGAGGCCTACTTCCTTCGCGGGAGGGAGCCGGATGGGGACGCCAGGGTCCTCAGGAGCCGCTACGAGGGCAACTACGGCTACTTCCTCGTCCAGCGCGGCGAGGAGTCCTTCGAGTTCAAGCACCGTTTCGATGAGCCCGCACGGGGCAGCACGGTCCGGCCTCTTCGCGCGGCGCCGGTCGTCGCGGCGCTCAGCACACCCAGCGCAAGCAGTCCGGCGCGCACCGGCTCGACGGCCGCTTCCGGCACGACACTCAAGGGCCTGCCGTTCTTCGGACGCGGTGGCGCTGTCGTTGGCTTCCGCGTCACGGGCGTTCGTCCCGGGAGTTGGGCTACCCGCTTGGGACTCAAGCCCGGGGATGTGATCAAGGCGGCCGGTCCACAGAAGGTGAGAGATGCCGCCGCGTTCAGGAGTCGCCTGGCCAGCGGATGGAAGCCGAGCGACCTCGTCGTCGAGCGTGGGTTGGGCGCTAGGCGGGCAACGCTCACGCTGCGCGGTATCTAGCGGATATCCGCTGATGGCGAGTGCATAGATCCTGGCGGGGGACGTTCGACTGTCTGACTCTCAGCGCACTCTCAAGAGTTCTCCACAATCGCGGCACAGCACGCAGGGGCTGAGCATCCTGCGCGCGATCTTCCCCGTTGACCGTGCGTCTCGATGTGTCTAGCGTCGCCATAGGCAATGGCCGTAGACGTGTCGCTGCTGGGGAGATGAAATGACTCGACGGATCCGTGCGTATGTTCCCTTCGTCGTCGTAACGGCCATCGCCCTCGGGGCCGCGCTGCTCACGGCCAACCCCACGGGCTTGCAGGCCGACCTCACGGACCTTGGCAGCAAGATCCCGTCCGTCCGAAAGTCGGCCATCGACAAGCTCTCCAAGGGCAGCGGAACCGTCCGGGCGTTGCTCTTGGACGAACTCGATTCCGATCGCTCGGCCCTGACGAAGGCCAGCATCGCGGTAGTCGTGAAGACCCTGGGCGTCACGAACTCGAACGCCAGCGTCCTCAAGACCTGCCTGGAGAGCCGTGACGCTGCCACCCGCCACGCGGCCATCGGCATCCTGGCCACAACCAAGCGCGGTGACCTTGCGCGCATCAGCCTAGGACGCATCCTCTCCGACACGGGCGAGGCGGCTGCCCTGCGATGCGGCGCGGCCATCGCGCTGGGCTCAGGCGGCCCCTCCGCCCGTGACGCCCTGCTTGACGCCGTCCGCGATGAGAAGGCGCCTTCCAGCGTGACGTCTGCGGCCATGCGCGCACTCGCTGCCTGTTCGGACAAGGGCGCCAAGGACATCAAGGGGATCGTCGATGATGCCAAGGCGGACCAGGGCCGCCGCGAGGAGGCCGTGCGCGCCCTGGCAGCCGACGGCTCCAAGGGCCCTGATCTCCTGAAGGTGACGGCGGCTTCACCGACGGCCTGGCTGCGCCAGAGCGCGATCGAAGCTCTCGCTTCCACCGGCCAGAACTCCTACGCGGCCACGATCGCGCCGGCCCTTGCCGACCCGGTCGCGTCCGTGCGCCTCGCCGCTCTGCGCGGGGTCATCGACACCAAGGGCGAGAAGACCTACCGCGCCGGGATTGCGGCCCTGTTCGCGGACGCCGACGCGCGCGTCCGCGGCCTGGCCGCCAGAAGCGTAGGCCGTAGCAGCGGCGACATCGCGGCCAACGTCCAGGCAGTGCTCCTCGCCTTGTTGGGCGACGCAAGCTTCCACGTCCGCTACGAGGCAGCCCTGGCGCTCCTCGCCCACGGCAACAAGGGAGGGCTTGCCACGATGCAGGCCGACGCCGTCTCCCTCAACCAGTCACAAGCCGCCCAAGCGCGCCACGCCGCCGCGCGCATCCAAGGCCTCAAGTAGGGCTCCGTGGGAAAGGTGCAACCGATGTCATCCAAGCGCAAGAACGAGACCCTCGAGACCACAGCCTCCCGGAAGGGAGGCTTCGGCAAGCTGACCGTGCTGCTGCTGACGGCGTACGTGCTGTTCTGCATGGTGCTGACCGGGCCCGTTGCTCCAGGTGAAGCGGCCACGATTCCCAGCGGTGTCAACACCACGGACACCGTCTTCCGTGACGACATGACGGCGGGCTACGTCCTGGGTTCCGGGACCAGCACAGTCACGGTGGTGGATCCAGCCAACGGCCAGGTTCTCTTCGCGATCCCGCTGACTGGTATCCCTGCCAACACGGCGATCGACATCGACTGGAACAAGAGCGCTCAGCGCATCTTCGTGAGCTGCAACAACGGCATGATCCTGAGCGTGGATCCCGCGACGAGCACGTTCGTTGTCCACGCCAACATGCCCGCGAACAACTACACGATCGGCTGCGCTGAGAACTGGACGACGGCTGCCACGTTCGGCTGGGCCGTGGACGCAAACACAAACTGGCTCCACCAGATTCTCAACAACGGCACCATCGTGGCGGTGGGGGCGATCCCGATCGGCGCCAACGTCGAACTGGCCGAGAAGCGGTGGTACGGCGGTGCGCCGACAGCGCAGGACGGGTTCCTTCTCGGGCTCGGTATCGCAGCAGGCACAGGCTTCACGAACGTGGACGTGTTCGACCGTGCGACGTGGCTGTTTGCGCCCGTGGCGGCGTGGAACGCGGGGCCGGCCAACGCAACAGGCATCGCAACGATCAAGGGACCGGACGCCTACATCTCCGCGAACGCTCCGGCGGGTGGATTGCCTGGATACCTGCTGCACTTGAACCTCGCGACGAATGTCTTCACGCCTGCGGCGACGCATACGTTCGCTGCCGAGACGACCTTCGACGTGGCTTCGGCCGGCATCTTCGTCACCGTACTCACGAATGGAGTGGGTGGCGGCTCCCGCATCCAACTCTTCGACATGGGAGACCCGACGATCCCGATGCTCGCTGGCTACCAGCCCGCCAGCGCCACGGCACCCGGCGGCGGAATGGCTACCGGCGGAGGGTGAGGCTGCCCCGACCCGTCGTCAGGTGACGACCTTCTTTCGATGTACGCAGCCGCTGGCCAGAACGCCGAGTCGTACGACTTCATGAGCAACCAGGACGCGATGGTGGACACCACAGCGAACACGATCTCGGCGATCGGAAACGAACCGCTTGGCACAATCGGGCACGCGCAAGAGACGTACACAGTCGAGGCCGTGATCTGCACGGACTGCCCGCCGGAGGAGAACATCGGCCGCGGCGTGGCCGGCGGCGCAGACATCAACCTGCAATCGAGCAGTTCCGGCATGGTCCAGTACGCCACGGGCGAGGAGGTCAAGCCCGTCCCGCTATTCACTGTGCCCGGTGTCGGCCTCGATCTTCCCGTGATCCTCACCTACCGCTCAAGGCGCGACTACGACTATCGCTACGGCCAGGGATGGTTCCTGAACCATGACGTGCGCTTGCGGACCGAGGGCAATGGCGACAAGACGTACCTCAACGGCATGGGGCGCTCCGACACGTACGTACTACAGCCCGGCGGCAGCTACCTCCCGCCCGTTCACTACGACACGAACATGACTGTCGGGGCAACGACGACCATCACCAACCGGTTTGGCGTTGTCAGTGCCTTCGACGCCCAGGGCTACCGGACGAGCGTCACGGACCGCTACGGCAACCAGATCCAGTACACCTGGCAGAACGACAAGCTCATCACGATCACGGACACGCTGGGACGGACGTACTCGCTCGTCTACGACCCGCAGGGCCGCCTCTCCAGCATCACGGACTTCGGCGCGAGGACGTGGTCCTTCCGCCACGACTACCTGGGGCAGCTCCGCCGCATCCGCACGCCGGCCTCAACCCAGTTCGCAACGGGCCGAGACCTCTGGTTCTCTTACTCGGGCAATCACGCGCAGCCGAGGTTCCGCAGCAACCTCATCCACTGCTGGAACGCGCGCGGTCAGATCAAGCAGACGCTCTTCTACGACAACAACGACATGGTCTACCAGGAGGACATCGGGCCGGGCTCGTATGGCTTCTCCTACGACGTGCCGAACAGCGTGACGACCGTGACGGACCAGAGCGGCAACGTTGTGAAGTGGACCTTCGGCATGTACGCCGTGCCGACGAAGATTGAGGAACTGACCAAGGGCCTGCGCTTAGGCGAGCCGACGAGCTACATCACGACCTACACGATCGGCGCGAACGGCCTCCCGGTCACGAAGGTGCTCCCCAAGGGCAACCGCGTGGACATGACCTACGACGCGAGCCTCAACCTCACGGAGCGGCGCTACAAGGAGACCAACACGCCCTCGAATGGGCCCACCGACATCGTCTGGCAGCATCAGTACGGCGGAGCCTTCAGCCAGCGTACACAGACGATCGACCCACGCGGGAACGTCACGATGTTCACCGTGGACGGATGGGGGAATACGACCCAGATCCAGCGGCCAACGGTCAGCAGCCCGGCGACCCAGAACATCACGGAGAACTTCTCATACGACGCGAGCGGTCGCGTTACCAGTGCGGCCGATGGGGAGGGCAGAACGGTCCAGTTCGCCTACCACACGACAGGAAGCCAGGCTGGCTACCTACAGTCCGTCACGCGAGATCCGCTCGGCTTGGCGCTGGTCACGAGCTTCGCCTACGACCAGTTCGGCAACATCACCTCCGTGACGGACCCGAAGGGCAACGTGGCCACGATCACCGTGGACGCGGAGAACTACCCCACAGAGGTGAAGGCTCCGACGCCCTTCAACTACCGGAGGCAGTTCACGTACGACGCGGATCGAAACGTCACCCGCGTCGAGGTCGAGAACATCGATCGCAAGGGCGCGGTAGACGCGACCACCCCGTGGATCCCGACGACCATGACCTACAACGAGGTCAACTGGCTGTTGAGCCGGGTACAGAAACTGACCGCCACGACCTCGGCAACGACGGCCTACGCCTACGACGACAGCGGCTACCTGACCCGCGTTGCCTTCCCCGAGGGCAACGAGCAGACGATCGAGTACGACGAGCGCCTGCTGGTCTTCAAGGCAACCCAAGGTGCTGGAGCGGCAGAGGCCGCGACGGTGCGCTACGACTACGACGACAATGGGAATCTGGTCACGTTCACGGATGGCCGAAGCAACGCCACGGCCTTCGAGTACGACCTGTTCGACCGCCGCACGAAGACGACGACCCCGCTCAATCATTACGTCAGCTATGCCTACGACGCATCGAGCAACCTTACCGGGGTCTCGGCCTACGACTCGGCGGCGATGCTCCTGGCCGCATCGACGCGCCACTACGACGAGATTGATCGCATGTGGAAGGTCGTCCGCAATCGGTTTGGCCTGGGCCTGACGGCGTCCACACCCACCACGACCATCACCCGCGACAGGGGGCACTTGGTGACCACGGTCACGGACCCGCTGAGCAACGCCTCGACCTACACGTATGACCTCGCCGGGCGGAGGCTGACTGGTGCGGACACCATCGGCAACAAGGCGACGTACACCTACGACGCCAATGGCAACGTCACGAAGGTGACGGACCTCCAGATCCCCGCTACTGGCCCCACCGAGACATTCGTGACGGACTTCGTCTACGACGAGCTCAATCGGCTCAAGACGCAGAAGGAGGTCGATCGCCTGAATGCGAGCAACGTCCTCTCGACGTCGTTTGAGTACGACAGCAGGAACAACCTGAGCTTCCGCACAGACGCCGAGGGCAACCCCGTCCGCTGGACCTACGACCTCGCAAGTCGGCTCCTCAAGAACGAGAGGGCGCTTCAGTTCGGCCCCGCCATCGATCAGTTCACCCAGTCGATCGACGAGACGTTTGAGTACGACGATAACCACCGGCTCCGCAAGGTCACCGACGACAACTTCAATGCCACGACCTACGACTACGACCAGCTCGATCGGCGCACCAAGACGACCTACGCCGACACGAAGTTCGTGAGTTGGACCTACGACAAGGCACACAACGTTGCGACGCGCACGGATCAGAACGGGTCGGTCGTCACGAACACCTGGGACGTGAGCGACCGCCTGACCACGCGCGGCATCTCGCTCGGCACAGGCGTCCAGGGCACGACGCTGGAGACGTACACGTACGACGGTCTGGATCGGATGCTCTCGGCCATCGACAACGACTACCAGGTCGAGTTCACCTACGACAGCGTGAACAACCTGCTGCGCGAGCGCCAGGGCTACACGGCGTCGGGTCAGGAGAAGTGGAAGCTTGTGCAGACGAGCTATACCGATGCAGGGTCGGTCTCGAGTGTCAACTACCCGAGCGCCTACAACTTCTCGCACACCCGCGACTCGATCTATCGCCTGACGGCGATCTGGGATCCGCTGGCCCAGGCCAACGTGGCGAGCTTCTCCTGGCAGGGAGCGAGTCGTCTCAAGCAGACCAACAACCAGAATGGCACGGTTACGGAGTACACCTACGACGGCTTCCGCCGGACGAAGACCATCGACCATCTGCTTGCCGGGGGCGGCAGTCTGCACAAGTTCGACTACCTCTACGACAAGGCGCACAACCGCCGCAGCGAGCAGAACACGTTCTCGACAACGTGGATTGCGACGCTCCCGACAGCCGTCCAGAACTTCCTGACGCCCCGCAACGGCAAGGGGGACGTGTACGCCTACGACAAGGCCTACCGGATGGTGGACGCTCGCTACGACGTCGCGAACCCGGCGGCGGAGGTTGCGACTCCGGGCAGCCAGGTCTTCGCGAAGCTCGTTCAGTACACGCTTGACGGTGTCGGGAATCGGAGCCAGACGCAGACCACGCCCCCGACGCCGGCCACTACGGTGACCTACGCTTCAGACGTCGTGAACCAGTACACGACGCTGGGCGGCGCCACGCGCGTCCACGACAGCAACGGGAACCTCACGGACGACGCGACCGACCTCTTCGTCTACGACTACAAGAACCGGCTCGTGGAGGTGAAGCTCAAGTCCTCGGGTGCGAGCATCGCGACGTACAAGTACGACGCGCTTGGACGGCGTGTGGAGAAGGCGCTGAACGCAGGCGCTACGACGCGCTACGTCCTGGACGGCCAGCAGGTCATCGAGGAGTACGACGGGGCGAACGTCTGGCAGGCGGCCTACATCTACGAGGACGGCATCGACCGGCCGCGCGCGATGGACCGGGCGGACGTCTCGGACGTGAACGGAAACAGCAATACGACAGAGGTGCTGCGGTTCCACTATCACCAGAACGTGTTGTCCAGCACGTCAGAGATGACGCAGCCGACGGGCGCCGTGGTGGAGTGGGTGACGTATGACGTCTACGGCGCGGCGACCGTCCGTGACAAGGGCGGAGCGATCGTGGCTCAAAGCGCGGTGGGCAACCCGCTCCTGTACACAGGCCGTGAGTACGACGGCGAGAGCGGGAAGTACTTCTACCGGGCACGGACGTACAACCCGGTGGCCGGGCGGTTCTTGCAGCGGGACCCGCTGGGCTACGTGGATGGGATGGGTCTGTACGAATACGTGCGCTCAAGGCCTGCCGTGTTCAGGGACCCAAGCGGGAAGTTTGGCATGTCCGGTCTGCCCGTGCCCGCCAAACTACTGGGTTGGCTGATGAAGGAGAACGAGGAGTTCCTTGACACCATTGAGGGCAGCTTGTTCTCGTACGACAAGTGGGCGAGCTTCATTCGGTGGCTGAACAGGAGGTACCATATCTGCACAGAGCACGGGGTGGAATACCGCCGACCGCACCCCCTCGAGACTGAGAATCCCGGCCTAAATGGGCTGGGATACAAGGTAAGCGACCCGCCGCCGGACATACCGCGGACCAAGGAGTGCGAGCACTTTGGCAAGGATGGCTATCCCCAATGCGGGCCTCCAACTCCGCTGAGTGAGCTAGAGCGAGAGCTTGGGGTCATCGAGCGGAACATTGGCGACCTTGACAAAGCCATTGAAGATGACAAGAAGACGCTTGCGAACCTCGAGACGCTCCGAGATGCAGCCGAGGCCGCCCCTGCACCAGAAGGTGTGCGCCCGGAGGAGAAGTCCGCCGGGATTGGTTCGATGAATGCCGACTTGATCGCCCTGAGGAAGGTCATGAACGAGAAGGGAGCAGACCGGGCACGAAAGGTCGAAGCGGCAAACAAGAAGATTGGGGAAATCAGCGCGCTGAAGAAGCAACTGGGCAAGAAGTGAGTGCAGGGGCAAGCGGCGCTGGCGCGGCACGCGACGATCGGGCTCCGCCCGAGCCGCGCGGCCATGTCGCGAGGACGGTCTCTGGCCTCCAGCGGGTGTAGGCTAGACCTCTCGTCCTGTGGTGCCGCCGCGCAGCCCCTGGCTGAGGAGAGGAACGTGGAATCAGTGTCCCGGCATCTGTCAGTACAATGGCTCGTCGCCTCAGCCCCCGTGGTCCTCCTAGGTTTCCTGATTGCTGGCCCCGCGACAGGAGGGGGGCCGGGCTCGAGAGACTCCGTGACTCGCGTCCGGGTGTCATGTGCTCGCGCGCATGGCCAACTCGTGCTGGCAATCTTGGACAGCGAAGACTTGCAGGCGCTCGACCCGAAGACCGGGGCCCCAGCCGCCTACGTCCCGCCTGAAGCACAGGCGGTCCCGCAACCTGGGAGCATCCTGGGTCCTGTGATGGCGCTGCTGCCCCACCTGAAGGGCGGGTCGGCCGACATCGCTCAGGTGACTGCGGTTGACGGCAGCGTCGAGGCGTGGCTACGTCCTCATGCCCCGCCGCTGAAGGCAGATATCAAGTCAATCGCAGCGGCTGCCAATCGCCTCAAGCTAGCTCTCGACGCCGACCTAGCCTGGAATCAAGTTGCGAGTCACGTCTCGGTTATTGTTCGCCGAGCGCCTCCGCCTGCCGCCAAGGGTCATTGGTTCCACGTGAGGGCCACTGCCAGTCCACCCACTGCTCCCAGCGCAAGGCGGTGTAGCGTCCCAGCGGGCGTGCCGACGAACGCCCTGGTCTCCGCTCTCGGGAGCATGGGCAGAGCGGTTGTGGTGCCAACTGGCACGAAGACCACGATTTCTTCCGATAAGAAGACCCGAACTCGATCTCAGCTCTTCCGGGCTTCCGGGGCTCATCTCGGACTTGAGGGTCTAGTAGGAGCGTTGCGATCGATAGAGCGGACACACTGCGTTACCGTCACGGAACTGAGATTTGCAACTCGTTTCGGGAAGAACGGCGCGGCAACTATGACGGACAGCGTGGTACGGGTTTCGGTGCGGACCCAGTGGCAGCGGAGCGAGGAACTGCTCCGTTCAGCATCGCGAACGGCGATTGACACGCGAAAGATGATGTCGCTCAACGTGAGTTGTCCGCTCGGACGGGTCGCTGAGCTAGCTCGACTTCTCTCGCTGGAGGGCATGAGCCTTAGGACTATCCCGGACGGAAAGCTAGTTCGACCGAAGTCCCCGCGTCGTTTGCGCTCGCGCACAAGCGGGGCAAGAGTCATCTCCCGGCTCTTGGCGTTACTCTCGCCGCTTGGTCTCAGTCTTGTATCTGCGGAGATGGAGTCTGGTCGTGCCACGCTGAGTATTGAGATCGAACTACCCACTGCCCAGTCGCGCGCCAGTGATCAGAGGCAGGCGACACAGCTGCTCGACAAGGCGCTTCGCGCAGCAAGCTTTGACAGCTACCTCCGACACAACATCACCGGAAGTCGCGTCGGCCATGGCCTCCGGAGTCTCGTGACGAGTGCCAGGTTCCGGATTCCCGTCTTTCTTACTCTCACAGACTATGACGCTCAGTCCTGGCAATCCGCCGCAGGCGCCGAGGGAATCGCGGTGAATGATCAGCAAGTCGGCGCGCTCGTCCGGGGCCACGGTCTCCTCATCGCAGCGGGCAAGGATCTTTCACGGAGCGTCATCATGGACAGGCGCCGGGGCATCGCCAGCTCGAGACTTGTTGCGCGCCTCGCAGGCCCACCCCCGCCGCCGGCAAGATTGGCAAGGCTACTCACCCAACTTGAGAAGGAGAGCGGCGCAGCAGCGGTCAAGCTCAAATGGGCGCGGCCCGGTCACGCTGAAGAAGACGCAGCAAGTCCGCGTGCCGCCATGAAGTACACAGTTGTTGGCTTGGAGAGGGAGTTTCAAATCTGGCCTCCAGTCAAGTAGACCGCTCGCACGGCAAGTCTAAGAACGGCTCTAGGGCGCGGGTCGCCGACTTCGCGGCGCCTTCAGGTCAGTCCGCGGAGTTGCGCAGTAGAGAGGGTAGGTAGCTGCCCATGAGCTTGAGCGGCCGTTTCGGGGCGCCGGTAAGCCGGATTGACGAACTTCGGCAGGGCGCAAGACGCTCCTCGCCCAGGGCCAGCTGCGAGCTCGCGAGTCACCCAGGTCGCGCGACGTGGGCGCAGCACAGGCAGGCGCTGATCTCATCCAAGGTGCTGTACTTCGAGACGACGGCGTCCGTGAGCCCCGCCGTGGCGAGCGAAGCTTGGGTGGAGGGTTTCCGGCCTCAGGCAACAAGGCGGGCACACGGCGCAACGTGGGCGCCGACGCTGCCAAGTCTCGTAGCGCACATCAGCACCGGGGGGCTCGTGCGTGACGGTCAAGCGGCCTGGATAGTGCAACGCCGTGCAAGGAAGCGTCACCAGTACGGCATGATTCTTCCCAAAGTGCGAAAGGGCGTCGGCCACAGAGGGCCACTACTTGGTGTTTCGCGCGCCGGTCCAGGGGACTCATAATCCTTTGGTCGGAGGTTCGAGTCCTCCCGGGCCCATTACCTCCTTGGGCCGAGCGTACGCGTCCCCCGTCAGGCGGCGAAGGTCGTGAGGGATCGCGCCCAATCGGTAGCCGACGCCGACCACCGTCTCGACGAGCCACGCATGCGCGCCAAGCTTGCGGCGCAGCGAGAGCACGTGGACGTCCACGACACGGTTCGCCCGCTGCCGCTCGGCTGACGGCTTCCCACCCAGCAACTCCGCGCGCGAAAGCGCGCGCGAGCCGGCGAAGGCGAGTCGGCGAAGGATGTCGAACTCGGACTGCGTAAGTTCCAGCGGCTCGCCTTCGACCGTCGCCTCGTGCCGCTCCGCGTCGATCACGACCGGACCGTGCACGATGGCCTCGCGGCGGTCGGGGAAGGCGACGCGCAAGCCCGCGCGAAAGTGGCTGATGAGGATCTTGGGCGAGAAGCACGACTTGGAAATGAAGTCGTCCGCACCCTGCTCGAGCATCGCGACCTCGGTGTCCTCATTGCCTTCGCCGGAGATGACGATGATGATAGGCCGTACGCCTGACTGATCCTGGCGGACGTCGCGACACACCTGGGCGCCCGCCATGGGACGTTCAAGATTGAGGTCGAGGAAGATGACGTGCGGCTGAAAGCTGCGCACAGCGGCTATCGCCTCGTCGGCCGTCCGCGCCGCCAACGCCTCGATCGGTTCCCCCGCCTCACGCAGGACGTCCACGATGAGGTCTCGCATGGCTGCGTCGTCTTCGACGATCAGGACGCGCCATGTCGGCACAGTGACCTCCCCTCCGGTCTCCTAGCAGACGAACCGCCGCCTTCCGTTGCAGCAGGCAGCCCATCCCACGCTCGATTCCACTGCCAACAGCATAGTCGGCAAGGGGCCCGCCGCCGCCACTTCCATGTCGGCGCCTCCGTACATCGCTACGGATCGTCCGCGAACTCGTCGTCGTTCGGACGTGCGCCGCGCCAAACAGGCCGCGGTCGATCAGGGCGCGCGGCCCGCCTTGCGACGTGCGGCGCGCTCGATGTCGTCGCCGTATCCGGTCCAGAGTGCGTCACGGGCTTCCATGCTCACGAGGGGCTCGGGCCCGGGATAGCGCAGGTAGACCGCATCAAGGGCGTGGTTCCCGCGTTCGTCCTCGCGCGCGGTCGTGGGGGAGACGGCGCCGGCAGCTGCGGCGACGGGCCGTGGCGAGCGGAGCCGGTCGCGCACGACCGCAGCGGGATCGCGGTCGTGGCCGGTCGAAAGCACGCCCAGGATGAGCACCAGGACCGTGCACGTCATGACGTGAGATCGGAGCGAGCGTCGACCCGTTCCGAGACCGCGGATGGTTTCGCTACGGCGAGCCGCCGTGGCGCTTGCGTTGCATGTTGTCGTCGGCACGGCGTCCCACCGCACCAACATCCCAGGGGATCACACTTATCTCCGTGCCCCTTGTCGGCGTGCGGCGGAGAAGCATTTCACTTGGCGGCTACGCTTCTTGACCAGGCGCTAACCACTGGGGACGCCGAACAACACCCACGCCGCCCAGTAACGCGGCGCCGCCCACTTCGGTTGCGAGCGTACATACCCCTGGGCTTGGCGAAGGGCTTGCGCCGCAGGCAAGCCGCGACCCTTGCCGGTCGGCGGATTCCACAGTTCGTGGAAGCGGATCATCAACGCGCGTGTCGCTTCGTCGTCCACCTTCCAGAGGCTGCCGAGCACGCGCGTGCCGCCGGCTGCGAGGAAGCCGTGCGCCAGGCAGACGAGTCCTTCGCCCGCGTGCACCGTGCCGCGCGCTGTGTCGCAGGCGGAAAGTCCGACCAGGTCCGTCTGCATGCGCATGCCCGAGACCTCGAGCAGGCCGAGGTGGCCGTCGGCTTCTGCCGACGGTGCCAGCACGAGTGCGTCGAGTTCGGGGCGATCCGGTTCATGGAGACCGTGGCAGGCGAGGTGCAGGGCTCGCCGTCGCGGACCCGAGCTTGCGAGACGGATGAAGTCCGATTCGCGCGCGTCGCCGCCGGCCAGCACGTGATCGGCCAGGTGCCGCGCTTCCTTCCGCGCTGAAGGCAGCGGCGGGAGGCTTGGCCCGCGGGGAGCGCGTGCCGTGTCGGCGCTGTCGACACCGGTTGGGCCGGGGTCGGCCAAGGCCAGCACCGAGCGGCCACGGTGAGCACGCTCCTCGTTGAGGACAGCCAGCACCGAAGGCGAGGCCAGGACGGCCACGTCACGGTCCGGGAAGAGCGCGCCAAGGGGGAGACGCCAACCGGGACCCTCCGGCGACATCAGCACGACGCGAGCGTCGGGACGCAAGCCGAGGGGTTTGACCAAGACATTTCGGGCTTCCTGGAGCGCCTTCGCCTCGAAGTCCGGTGTTGCCAGCGCCGCGCATGCGGAGGCGGCCCGCTCGCGGGTTCCGAGGTCCACGAGTCGCACGCTCTTGGTCGTCACGACGAGCGCGTGGACGCGCCGAGGCATCCACACCTGGAGGACCATCACCTCGTGAGGTCGCAGCAGGTCTTCGGGTCGTGGGCTGGCTGGTGCTTCGTCGCCGACCAGGTCGCTCGCGGCGAGCCGGCGGACGCGTTGCGCCCGAGACAGTACGCGCTCATGCCGTGTCTGCGCGGCGCGGAGTGCTCGCGATGCCTTGCGCGCTCGCGGCAGGTGGCCGCGCGCCCGGGCCGAACGCCGTGCTTCGCGCGCGCGACCGACGGCGGCTTCCGCGCTCTGGATGCGTGCAGCAAGCGGGGCGGAAAGCTCGAGACGCGGGCCACGATGGGCGCGCATCGACTCGACGAGCACGCGCGCTCGCGTGCGATCGATCGTCTCGAGGGCGCCGCGCGCGTCGCCCGCTTCGAAGGCGAGTCGCAGCGCCAGCGTGCGCAGGGGATGCAGCGCGGCGCCGGTGCGAGGACCGAGCAGGTCGTCCAGGCCGGCACGCTGCGCGGCGATCAGCCGTAGCGCATGCGCGGCGAGCGTCCGCGCCTCGGAACGTGCTCCGCGGCGCGCGGCTTCCGCCGCGAGTCCCCAGAGGAGGTGGCCCCGCAGCGCTTCGAGCGAGCTTTGATCGATCAAGGCCTCCGCGGAACGCAGACTCGTGCCAGCGGCCTGGGCGTCGCCGAGTTGCAACTGCACGGCCGCCAGCGAGACCAGCGCCTGCGCTTCGGTCTCGACCTGCCCGCGGCGCCCGGCTTCGACCACGGCCCGCTGCAGCCACCTGCGTGCCTGCGGCAGGTCGCCGGCACGCGTGGAGAGCACGGCGAGGTTGGCCCACGCCGTGGGCGTCGCGTGGCGCTTCAGGGCGGGCGCGGCGAGCCCCTCGGGATCGCGGCAGCCGGCTCCGACCGAGGCGTGCAGGAAGGCCTCCCGCGCGGCGTGCGCCAAGGGTTCGTCGTCGCATGCGGCGGCGGCATCGCCTGCGCACTCCGCGGCTTCGAGTGCCCGCGCGGTGCGTCCGCGCGTACGCCACGCGGCGCTGGCGCGCAACCAGACGAGCGAGGCGTTGCGCGCTGCCTTGGCCTTCGCAAGGCGCTCCAAGCTGCGCTTCAGTGCGGCGCGGCCTGCGCGCGTGTCGCCGCGGCGCAGACGGACGGCGGCTGCAAGCCCGTCCACGTAGGCCGCTTCCACGTCCCTGTGCAGGCCGGCGAGCAGGTCGCGAGCCCTCTCGAGGTGGGCCTGAGCGAGGGCGAGCTCGCCTTGCTGCTCACAGGCGAGCGCGAGATTCGTGAGCGTCGTCGCTTCGCCTGGGAGATCCTCGCCGACTCGGCGACCACGGAGTGCCTCACGTAGGTGTCGCCTGGCTTCGCCCGGGTGCCCGGTGCGCAGGCTCAGGACGCCCAGGGCGTGGTCGAGCGCCGCCATGGGGCGCGGCCGGTCGCCAGCACGCAGCAGAGGCCGGGCGGCTCGGAAGCACCGCTCGGCCTCCGCTGGTTTGCCCGCCTCCGTCAGCGCGACGCCATCGAGGTAGTGCGCTGCGGCCGTGGCGTCCGAGACGTCGCGACCAGCTTGCAGGGCTCCGACGCCCGCACGCTCGCGAGCCGGGTCGGCCTGCGCGGGCGCGGCGAGTGCGACGAGGATCGCGCAGATGGCGGGCGGCCCGAGCAACGTGAGCATACGGGGCAGGAGGGCCAGCAGCGCGGCGCCGCGCCTCGCTCCCTGGGCCGGGTTCCTCGGCGTCCATCCCCCCACGCTTCGCTCTCCCCCGTCTGCCACGTTTCGGCGTCTCCTGCATCGGCAGACCGGTCCTCGAGCAGCCTGAAACGCCGACTCCGAAATGAACCCGGCCTGAACAGCGGAGTACGGAGGCAGGGCGTACGCCGCCCTTGGCCACGGCAGTCGCCAGCGGAAAGCTGGGCGGGTAGTCTGCGACCCGCGCGCGGGCCTGTAGCTCAGCTGGTTAGAGCAGGGGACTCATAAGCCCCCGGTCCCATGGGCCATCAGACGCCTATTTCATCGCGTTTGGGGCATGATAGCGACCGTGGGGCCGAGGTTCAAGAACGTACGAATTCGTTCCAGAAACGTACGATTGCGCACGCCCGATTCCATCTGCTGACACCTTTGCTGACACGAACTCGAGTCGTCGCCCGCTGCTTGCATGCTTGCCCGAGCGAAGGGCCGTCCGCGGCCGTCACTACCCTGGACAGGCTGCCCTAAGGATGCGCGGCGGTGGTGAGGTGAACGATGGGCGTTGAGCCGCGAGAGGAAGCCGAGCGAGCCTGGGCGAATCTCGCCGCACGCGAGTCCTCGCTGCTCTTCCTCGATCAGTACGTCGGTATCGAGCGGATCGCCCTCCTGGCAGGCTTCGCCCCCAGAGGCCTGACGGGCTTCACCCCGGCACAGCGAGCCGTTGGCCAACTCCTGCGCGATGCGGAGCCGGCCATCCCGGCCAAGAGCCTTCGTCAACTCGAGGAATGCGGAGAGAAGACGCTCGCTGGTCTCAAGCACGGCGAGGACGGCAAGGTGGTCGCTCTAGGCGATCCCGCCGTGTGCGGGGACAGCGCGGCTGGCACTCCATCCGAGGACAGCGAACGTCCATCGACGGCAGCCGACTGGTGGCCCTTCTTCTTCCGCTCGGTTCAGGGGCGCTTGTGCGAGGTCCTTGTGCCCGCGCTCGTTGCTGGGCACGCCAACTCTGATGCGCAACTGGAGCAACGCAGCGCGTGCCTGCGGGCTGCGTGCGGCGTTCTCTGGACGCTCGAGCAGGTCCACTACGGCCCTGTACAGGCGCCACTGCTCGCCCGCAGTCTGATCGAGGCGCTCGCGCTGAGTCCCGCGGACGAGCACGCACCTCTTGTTGCGGATGTCCTGACGGGGTGTGACGCCGATCGCCTTCTAGTAGGGCTGCGCCCGCCGCCGGGGGAGGCTGCCGCCTGGCGCTTTTCGTCTGACTACCGGACCTGCCTGTGGGGGGCGGCTCGGTTCGCCTTCACGGAGACACAGAGTCGGATCATTCGGGCGCTCCACGAGGAGCGGGCGCAATCGGGCTGCGGCCTGGGCCTGGATGCCCTTCGTCAGCGAGCAGAGCTTGAGAAACACCGCGCGGGGGGCGTCTCACAAGGCGGCGTCATCCGGAACGCCTTCCGTAAGAAGTCTGGCATGCACCCCTGTTGGGACCAGATGCTCAGGAAGTCAGGCCGCGACGTGTTCGAACTCGTACCGCCTCCCGTGGACTAGGCCTGCCGGAAGCACGCATGTGCGGCGGAGGCAACTGCGGCTAGCCAGCCGTGACCTCCGGGCCAGCAACCGCGTCGTCCAGATGTCGCCGAGGTGTCGCCGCCTCGGAGCCCCACTCGTGCTGTGCTTTATGGGTGAGTGTCAAGATAGCCCCCTCCGCAGCGCAGGCCCCGGCCAAGTCGGCGAACCGGGCCCGCGCCGCGCGCAGGCGCAAGCGGCAGGCGCTGGTGCTCAAGGCACTCGCGGAGGATGCACTGCTCACGGCCGCCGAGTGCGGTGCATTGCTGGGGGGGATTAGCGAGCAGCACTTCGCGCGCTACGCCTCCCGTTGGCCCGTACTCAGGGAGGGCATGCGTGTCGTGCGCGTCGGCGGTCCCCGCAGTCGCGGCCGGGTGCGTTGCCTGAAGAGCGCGGTCATCGAGCACCTGCGGTCTGAGCTGCTCTGCCCAGAGGTGGGCGGATCCGACATGTAGCCAACAAGGGCGAACACCAGATTCCTGCGGCGCCGGTTGTAGGGCCGCAGACGAGCCGAAGAGGATTGATCCCATGAAGAGATACTCCATCAGCGAGGCCGCGGAACTTCTGAGCATGCGCCCCCGCCAGGTCAGGCGGGCCATCCGAGAGGGTGACCTGGAGGCGGAGGTGGACGGCCGAGACTTCCTGATCGAACGCGAGGAGCTCGAGGAGTTCGCCGAGGAGCGAGGCATCGAGTTGGA
Source organism: Planctomycetota bacterium (assembly GCA_029259775.1). GTDB lineage: Bacteria > Planctomycetota > PLA2 > PLA2 > JAEUHO01 > JAHEIK01. Next base: position 17,904 of record JAJDEN010000031.1, read on the forward strand.
CGCTGAGGATCTCGGCGACGACGACCTCGATGACCGTTTGGAATCCGCAATGGAGGAGCACCGGCCCAGTTGGGAGGCCGGGTTCCGAAGCGGGTTCGCCGCGGGCGCCCAAGAAGACGACGACGACTAGCGCCAGGGGCGTTGCAGACGATCGCGCGCCGGGGTCCAGAGTCGCGCTCTGCTCGCCAGGTGGAGCCACGCGGCACACACAGGGAGGCCGCCACGCCCGCCAAAGATCAGCACACAGGCATGTCCGCATCCACGCGACTTCTCGACGCGTTGGTCGGGAGCGCCCTGACCGGTCGCGGTGAGTGGCGCTTGCGGCTCAGGTGCCACGGGCCACACAGCACGGAGCAGACCCGCTTCCTGAAGGATGTCAGGGACCTCAGCGTCGTCCTCCCCGAGATGTCGGGGGAGGAGTCCAAGGGCGCCGTCCGCGTCGAAGCGCAGATCCATCCGCACGCTCCCGGCGCCTTCCGGACTCCGGGCTGCGATTCATTCCATGCCGCGACCTGCCTCTCGGTGGGGGTTCACCTCCCGCGGCTGTTCTCCCGCGGCGAGCCCCTCTTCGACCCGGCGTTGCTCGGCGCTGATGGCCACGTGCTCCCGGGAGCGCTCGGGGCTGGGGGGATGCAACGCGCGCGGCGCTTCGCCGTCGATCACGCCCGCCACTTGGTGTTCACTCCGTCGGCGGCGCTGGCCTCCTACGACACTCTCTACCTGTTCTTCCTTCTGAAGCAGCCTCGGTCGATGCTCGAGCGCGACAAGGATCTCATCGAGAGGGTCCAGGGGCAGTTGGCCCAGCTCGTCCATGGTGCGTACCCGCGGAAGATCGGGAGCTGGATCCCGCTTCCGATGCTTCAGTCGACCGGCGGCAAGCGCATTGCAAGCTCACGGCTTCTGTGGGCACGCGGCGATGTCGTCCACTCTCTCGAGAGGCTCGACGCGTGGACCCGCGCTGTCGGGCCGGACAGAGAGGTCAGCGCGATTGCAGGATCCAGCGGGAAGCAGGCCCCGGGCGGAGCGCCCGAGATGAGGCTTCGCACGCTGATGGACGACTACGAGTTGGCCGACCTGGATCTGCCCCCGGCGCTGAGGCAGCTCGTCGCCGCCGGCAGTTGCTCCGGCCAGATCATGGTCCTCGACGAACTTCCTCTCCTCGTTGAGGCGATGGCCTGCGCCCGGTATGGGTTCGAGGATGTGCGGCTCGTCGTGGCAGACTCCCGCTTCCCCTTGTCCTTCTCCGCACGGATCGGGCCCGCGCACAAACAGGGTTTGGCGCTCCGCTTCAGGAACGCTCTGCGCGCCGCCAGCACGGCCCACCCTGTGCGTCTTCCGTACGGAATCACACGTATCAGACTGCTTTCGGATGGCGACGATCGAACTGCAGATCGCTACGTGGTGGAGGGCGGTACCAAGCGAGCGCCATTCCAACTGGAGGTGAGCCACGACGTGTTCATCTCTGCCCGGCGGTTCCATCGCGCGCTCGCTAGCCACCTGAGGTCGTTCCCGTACCGCGTGCTGCAGGAAGTGTGGGAGCAGGTCGTCCTTCGGCGCGGTCTGCGCGATCCCCGAGTCCGCCTCCGGCCACGCGCGCGCCCAGAGAAGGCCGAGGTGCCGCTCGCAGAGCGGATCGCGAGGTTTGCGTCGGAGGCGAAGCCTCTCGAGTTTGGGTTCTGGGAGTCGGGGGACCCGATCCCCTGGCCCGTGCTGCGGGACGGCCAGGTTGTCTTTCGTCTCGCGGCACTGCGCGAGCAGCTGGCCCGCGAGATCAACGGTCCTGTGCCCAGACGCGGTGAGGTCACCGCCGCCGTGCGCGCGGCCGGCGGTGCGCCATTCGGCGCCATGCGCTTCGGGAAGCAGGTGATCCGGGTGTGGACGCTGCCGTACCCAGGGCGCTCACAGGCACCGGCGCCGGGGCGTGGGGGGGCGCCTGCATGAGCAATCCCAGCTGGAAGCGTTACACGATGCCGGAGTGTTACGCCGCATGAAATGGACCGACGAGGTCCTCTGTCGTGCGCGAGGTAACGCCGGGAGTGTTACGGCGCACCCAGTGAGGCGCCGAACGCTTCCGCTTTGCGGGGAAAACGGAAAGCGCCTTTCCGTCTACATTGGCACCAAGTTCCGAGAACGGCCCCAGAGACCGTGTTCTTCAGCCGTACGCCGTTTCCGCCTACCCGGGAACTCGGAAGCCCGCTCCGGCAGTCGACGGTGCCTGGCGATCAAGACAGCCAGGAGATCCGTCACCGGCACAGGCCCGCTGCGGGGGAGCGGTCCCCGCTGGGACCGACCATGGTCTGGCACACCGGACCGCGCTCCGGTCGGTACCCTGGACAGCGGAGGGCCCGCATGCGCATCGCTCTGGCATTGGCGATGACCGTAGCTCTTCTCTTGGTTCCAACTGTCTTCTGGTCTCATGCACACGACCACGAGCGCGGCAGGGCTGACCCGGTTCACACGGAGGGCAGACGCGGCCCTCGCTTGGAAGGTCGCCCCCGCTCGCTGGAGGCCAGCCGGATCTCCGGGTTCCGCGGCGCGTCCAGCTCGGGAAGCCAGCCTGCGCGCGGCGATTCTGAAGCGTGGATCTGCCGCGGGACCGTACGGACTCCGGCCGGCTCACCCATAGCTGATGCCAACGTGGTGATCTCGTGGTCTGGCGAAGAGGTCGCCACCGTGCCATGCGACCGCCAGGGGCGGTTCGCGCATGAGCTTGCGGCGTTGAGGGAACTCAGCCCGTTGACGCGTCGCAGCAAGAGCCTCACGGTCCGCGCCGTCGCGCCAGGACATGGTCCCCATCAGGATCAAGTCCGGGTATTGGAGAACGGAGACGTCGTCGTTCCGGACTACCGAAGCCCGAGGTTCCCGGCGCGCGCGAAGTTTAGCTTCCCCAGAACTGGCTCCCTTTGCTCCGACTTGTTTCTCGTGCGAGCGGCGGTGCTCGTCGGACGCGCAGTCACACCCACCGGGGAACCCGTTGGTGGCGCCGCCGTCGTCTTGACCGCCACTGATGACACTACTCATCGGGACAACTACGTGGCGTGTACGGAAGCCGATGGCTCGTTCCTGATCGCGGTCCAGCGACTCGGCCCGTACATGCTGACCGTGACGCACGTCGATCACGGTTCTGCTCGAATCGAGAGAGTGTCACCGAAGGCCGCGAACGAGACTCGGAGCCTAGATCTAGTGTTGCGGGGCGAGGAGTACCTCGAGGGTGTCGTCGAACATGCCGACCTGGGGCCAGTGTGGGACTTGCTTGTCGTGGCGCGCGAGGCAAGCACCACGCGGGGGATGACGCAGGGCTTCCACGCACCGCTGCCCTGCTTCGACGACCTTGTCCGGGACGAGGCAATCGCGCGGACACGGACGAACGCCAACGGGGCATTCCGCATCCCCCTACGAGTACACGAGGGACCGTGGACTCCCCCCCCGGCAAAGTGGTGGGGTGTGGGACTGGGAATCCAGTACGCGGAAGGGCTGATCCTTGTTCCCGTAGGCCCGCACGCCCCTGGCGCGCGCGGGATCAACTTGAAGGTCCGCGGGCATTTCCTCCGCATCCGTGTGGTGGATGCTCGCGGTGACCGCGTTCATGATGTCCGCGTTCGTGCGCGTCGCCTGCACAGCGGCAGCCACCGCCCCTCGGGATCGGCGCCGGCAACCGAGCAAGAGGGCGGGAACGCGGAAGCCCTTCTCCTTGATCCGATTCGAACCGGGGCCGCCGTTGAGGTCCTCCTTCCGCATGGCAGCACATGGCTCCTCACCGCGGACACGGAGGGCGGCGAGTGCTCTCGGCGACGCGTGGAGATCCCGGTGAATGAAATCCGTTCGGACGTACTTCTCGTGATGCGAGAGGTCGAGTCGATCGCGGGCAAGGCGCCAGACATGGGCGCGGATCGGAACGGCCGCTAGGGCCTGCCTGTCGCCGCCTGCATCATGGAGCGCCCGGCAGGCAAGACCGGCGGTCGCAGGTTTGAACTTGCGCACGCAAGCTCGACAACCTGGGGGGCTCTGGTTCGAGTCCAGTTGCGCCCACCACCTCTATTCGGGTCTCGTTGCCGCTCTTCAACTCGTCTGCTGCGATTCACGTCTCCGTCGTTGGACGCTCCACCTCGCAGGCAGATGCCGCGGGAAGGCCCACCATCTTCACGAGGAGCTGCCTGCGTTTGACCCTTAGCGACGGCCCCTGTATCTAGTTGTCCGGGGGAATCGGAGTCACATGAATCGCGAAGAGGCCGAGAGGTTCTCCGCTGAGCTCAGCGGGACCAAGATCGATGGCTGGGAGCTTGAGAAGCCGATCGGCAGCGGAAAGACAGCTGTCGTGTTTCGTGCGCGGCGCGGCGATGAGCTTGCGGCACTAAAGGTCTATCACCCCGAGCTCACGCCGGACAGTCAGACGCGCGCGGAGCTTGAGCAGCGCATCGAGCGCCAGGTCGAACTTTCCAAAGCTCCGCACAAACATCTGGTCGCGATCCATGGAGGGGGAAGGAGCGAGTCGACGTCGCTCTACTACCTCGTGATGGAGTTCATCGACGCGCCGAACCTGGGCGAGCTCGTACCGGAGTTTTCCCGCGACAAGATCCGCCATGTGATCGGCGCAGTCGCCGCGGCCGCGAAACATCTTGAAGAGAACGGCCTTGCTCACCGCGACATCAAGCCGGAGAACGTCTGTGTCGCTCCCGACTACGGGCGGGTGGTCCTCCTAGACCTGGGCGTAGTCCGTCCGATCTCCGCGGAAGGAGAGGTGACTGACCAGAGCGATGTCCGGCCGTTCCTGGGAACGCTGCGCTACAGCCCGCCTGAGTTCCTGCTGCGGGAAGAGACTGACTCCATGGAGGGGTGGCGCGCGGTCACGTTCTATCAACTTGGGGGGATCCTCCACGACATGATCATGCGCAGAGTGCTGTTCGAGGGGCACAGCACCCCGTACGCGCGCCTTGTTCGAGCTGTTCAAGACGAGACGCCTAAGTTTGAGGGGGCTGACGTCGAGAGCGATCTGCTCGACCTTGCGCGCAACTGCCTCGTCAAGGATCCGGTCCTTCGCGAGAAGCTCGTGTCTTGGGGCGACTTTGACGAGCGCCCGGCCGAGGAGCCGTCGACAGCGACCCGCCTCAGGATTCGTAGGAGAATCGAACGTCAGGCGCAGGTACAAGTGCAGGCATCGTTGGGCGCTGATCCGAGCGGCGATCGACGTGCGAAGCAGAGAGAGCTGGAGAAGCTGACCCGCGAACTCGACCTCGCGATCTGCAACGCGTGCGCGAGTGACGTCGAGTGCTTCCATCCACGTGAGATTCGCAGCTCCTCGCCTCGATCAGGCGACGATGTGGTCACGATCGAGGTCCTCTTTCCCCCGACCAGCTCTCGGACCACGCGGACGGCTATATCCGTGGAATACCGGCTGAGGCTGATCGACTTCGAGGCGAGGGCCGTCGAAGTGCGGTGTGCCGTCCACTATGGCGATCACGGGGAGTGGGACGATGCTGCCGCCAGCGGGGTCTTCCTCGGGGTCTTCAGTGGCGAGTCTCTGGAAACAGCACTGGAGGAGAGCCTCTTCACCGCGCTTGACGGAGCCGAGTGGATCGAGGCTCCAGAGAGTGAGAACTAGATGAACGATAGTTGGTGGGTCAAGCCCGAGAGCCTTGATGATGCGCAGAAGGAGGTGATCGCGCTTCCCGAAGGTGGCAGCTACCTCGTCACCGGCCCGCCCGGATCAGGCAAGAGCAACTTGGTGCTGCTGAGAGCAACGCACCTTGCGCGAGCCGGAAGACCTAACGTGATGATCGTGGTCTTCAATCGCTTGCTTCGTGACTTCCTTGAGGCGGGGCGCGCGAACTACCCATTCAGGCCGGATCGGATCGTTACATGCGTTGGGTGGTTTTCGAGGCTCCTTCGGGAGCACGGACTTCCAGTCCCCGACGTACAGGACTTTAGCGACCTGCGGAGGGAGCTCGCAGTGCAGGTCAAGAGCGCCCTGGATGACGGGACGATTCCGCGCGTTGCCCAGGTGGTCCTCCTTGATGAGGCCCAAGACTACCTCCCTGAGGAGATCGAGCTCTTCACAAGGCTCGGAACACATCTGTTCGCGGTCGCAGATTCTCACCAGAGGATCTATGAAGACCACGACGTTGTCGCCACGTTGGAGGGCCTAGCAGACCGCAGCATTGAACTGCCCTACCACTACCGGAACGGAAGGAAGATCTGCCAGTTCGCGGATTCGATTGGCGCGAGCATGCCGAATCACACACCTCTTCTTCCGATGTCGCAGTACCAAGAGGCGCCGCTCCCCTCGACCGTCGACGGCCACGACAGCGCCCAGCAGGCTGAGCTCATTCTTGAGCGACTCCGGGTTCAAGTAAGGGCATACCCTGGCGAGATGCTCGGGGTGCTGTGTCCAAGGAACAGCGAGGCGGTCGCGATGGCGGAGTTCCTCTCAAGCAGTGAGCTATCTGATCGGTGTGTGCGACGCGGTCGGGACGATGGCTACGAGGCTCTGTCCGAGGACTCGATCTGTATCGCGACAATTCACGCCGCCAAAGGCCTCGAGTTCAGAGCTGTGCATCTGGCCGGAATGGAGCACATTGCCAAGCACAGGGGGCGCCAGAAGCGGCTTACGTACGTCGGCGCGACTCGCGCCAAGACCGCGCTAAATGTGTACTACTCTCGTCGCGTTCCAGGCTACGTTGAGGAAGCGTTGGCAGCTACGAAGCCGCCTCCTGAGCCCCCGGACCTCAGCGATCTGTTCTCCAAGGAGTCGTGATGTGGGCGCTATCGGCGAATCGCAGACTCCTCCTTGAAGTCCTCGGCTCCGAGCACTCAAGCTCTTCGGCATCGTCTACCTCATCGAGAGCCAAGAAGGTCGAGAAGCTCCCCACGTTCCAGGAGGAACTCGCTTTGCTCTGGCCGCGTGTCTCGGATCCGGCGTCGGAGCCACCGACTGCGATCGCGGTTCGAGACGGCGCGCTCGGCGAGTTTCTGGGTTGGAGTGCGACCTATCTTCCGGAGTTCGGAGCGCTTTCCGGCTACTTCCGAGTCGCACCTAGACGAGAGATTCAGCAGGCGCTCGGCTCGGCAACGACGCCAGGTCTGGGCGAATGGAACGGGGCAGCCGTCGGGCTCATCTTCGGCGAGATCATGGCCAGCACGACCCACGCGCGCGCGGAGGTTCTGTCTCCGGTCCTTTGCTCCACAGCAGCGTCGTTCGCCATGGCGCGGGGCTTGGCACTTGCCTACCCGGCAGATCTCGTCATCGGAATCACCGACAGCTGGGCTGACGTTCGTAGAGCGTCCCAGCAACGGGAGCGTGCGCTAGATCTTGCAAGCATCCGCAGTGCATGGGGGGCGCTGCTCGTGGCATCCGGAACCGCTCGCTCTGACTCGCTGTTCGCGGTCGAGAGCGACGATGTGTTCGGGGCGGCGCTAGGCCAGATTCGAACGACTGGCAGAGTCTCGGACCGGCTGTGGTCGGAGCTGACGGGAAGCGCACCGAGTCTTGCGACGGCGCACGAGGCCATGACTCAGTCTCGCGAAGCGCGGGTTCGGTGGCTTGACGACAGTCTGGAGGGACTAGTGAGAGCCGGCGGGTCATCTCCGACGCTTGCGGCGTTCCTCGTAGGGTACACACTGGCCCAACTGGCTCCGTCGAGCTTCCGCATGCTTGACTTGGTGGAGTCCGCGCTTGAGCGCGCACCTGGGAGCGCGATCTGGTACGGGGCCGTTTCCGGAGTTCTTGAACCTCGTGAGATGCTCCGCATTGGTGGCGGGCTCGGATACCGCCTTCTGCGGGACCTGCTGCGCCACGAGCCGCTACTCTCCCGGCCTTCATCAGATATCTGCGCCGCCGAGTTCCTGACTCTGTCACAGACCGAGTCGTCATCGATGTCGATCGTACAAGCCAATCCTGGGCGCCTGCAAGTTGAGCTGCTTCCGTGCGTCTCCACAACTCTGAGCTGGTCTCAGGGGCGCTCGGAGAGCAAGAGGGAGGCGAGCGTGGATGATCTTGATCGTGTTCGGTCACTGCTGATGCGCGCGAGGAGCGATATCGAGCGGATCGGCGCGGAGCTGGACGTCGATCTCGGTCCGAAAAGGGCGAAGAAGCGAGCACCAAAGCGGAAGGCGGCGAAGGAGAAGTCGAAGCGTCGGAAGCGCTCCTAGCCGCCCTCGACCCTCGCCTGTCCTAAGGAGGACTTCGACGATCGCGCTCCACAGGTCGGCGCGCTGCACTCAGCAACGCAGCAGACCTTCGATCAGACGGCCGCGCAGCTCAGCCTCATCAATAGGCACAGCTGACGGCGCAGTTGTCCGCGCGACCCGGAGCCCGGTTCCTAGCAGCTTACTGAGTCTCGGCGTCCATCCCGACAAGCTGCGAGCCCCTGGGCGGACAAGGCGGCAGACACGATGGTCGCGGCCTACTCCTCAAGTCCTTGCTGGGGCTCAGCTCCAGGCGGACGACTCCCGGCATGCCCCGCCGGAAGCCGCTCCTACGCTTGGGCTCGGCGACTTCGTCGCCTGCCCCAAGCTCCGTAGTCCCCTTGCGGGGACCCCTCGCCTGCCCTCTCTCCTCGCTCGCCCTTCTCCGGCTCCGGGCCGGCCCAAGGGAAAGAGCGATTTCAACAGGGGTTTCTCGCCTTCAGCACGAGAGCAATACGTCGAGGGAGACGACCCTGTACGCAACCGCTGAAGGCCAGAGTCCGGCGCCCAGCTCGTGATCGGATGCCGTTGGACCGAGCGTCGGCGCTGGCCATCGCGGGTAGCGGCGGGCGCCTTCCGAGGTTCAACGGCCTACAAGTACTTGCCTCAAACGCGGCAAGTTGACGGCTCGCGGGCCCCGAGCGACGTCCAGCGGCCAGCCTAGCCATCCCTTAATGGAATCTCGGGAGGCCATCGAAACGTGTGGTAGGGTTTCGCCGATGTGCCGGCAGGGGGTCCGCTCGGACCGCACGGTGCAGCACGGAGGAAGAGCACATTTCCATGCGGGCCAGTTCCAGACATGATCGCTCTGCGCACCGCCGAAGTCGCGGTGGCGTGGTCGTCTTCGTCGCGGCGCTCTCGGTCTGTGTGGTGATGCAGCCGCTGTTTGCGGGCGCTTTTCTGACCCACAGCCACGGCGGCGAAGGCTCGCACACGCACCGGGTTCCCCTCCAAGCGGCAGTTGCGCAGACGTCTTCTTCCTCGTCTTCGAAGCATGCCCACGGGCATGAGCACGCTCACCACCCCGAGCTCAATCGCGCCCTCCGCCATGCCGGCATTTCCGCCTTCGACGGTGAGATCATCGTCTGCGATGCCGATTTCCTGCTCATGCGCACGCGCGCTAGGAACGCCCTGCCCGGACTCGAGTTCGGTGCACGGCGGCAGTTGGCGAGTGGGTCAGCCCCCACGAGTTGGCTCAATCCCGATGTGACCGGATTGCGGAGCGCGCCAGGCGACGGACCGAGGTTGGCGCAGGGGCGGCCCAGCAAGAACACCGCTGCGCTCGTCCGTGTCAGCCCTGCTCTGCTGCTGTAGACGTAGTTCGAGCGTCTGACGCGCCGCCGCGCCCTTGCGGCCTTGGCGCCGCCCCTTTGTTCGCCGCGATGCACTTGAGCATCCTGCGCGTAGTGATCGGGCTGACTTCCGTGCCACGTGAGGCACGGAGTCTACGCGTTGCGCGCATGCGCACGTGAACAGCGCTTGAGCGCGGGATCCAAGTCAGGCAACTGCGTGCCTCTCCCGCGCCGGATCGACCGAAGCTCCGCTCCCCCTGTGAGATCGCCATGGCAACTCGTCTTCCCGTTTTGGTCCTCTTTGTCCTGTGCGCCCTAGGGACAGGCTGCGCGAAGTACGCGCCGTCATCGCTCCATCCAGACAGCGAGCAGGCGTCCGTGCTGGGCCGGATAACGCGTCCGGTTCGTATCGCAGCGTCCGAACTTGAGCGCATTCCCACCGCGTGGCTTCCGCTCGCTGCCGAGGTCGAGCTCGACGACGGCCTGACGCTTGCGGAAGCGGGCACGATCGCGCTCTCCTATGCACCGGATGTCGTTCAGGCGCGAACCGACGCCCGCATCAAGGGAGCTCAGCTCCTCCAGGCAGGTCGGCTCGGTGACGTCGAGTTCTTCGTCGGTCCGCGACTAGGCCTGGAGGACGCAGGGTTCGTCTTCCCGGGAAGCGTCAGTTGGCAGGTCCCGCTCGGCGACGAACTGGGGGCGGAACGCGGGCGCGCCACCGCCGGTCTCCAGACAGCGAAGCTGGGGGTCATGGCCGTCGAGCTGGACACTCTCGTGGCCGTGCGCGAGCGCTACATCGAGATCGCCGCGCTCCAGTCGCAACTGGCCACGCAGCGCAAGGCGATGGAGGAGGCGTCCGCGCTGCTCGACTACGTGGAGAGGCTTCGCAAGGCAGGGGAAGCTGATCCGGTCGCAGTGCACCTCGCTCAGCTCGAGCGCGACGAAGCGGAACAACAGCTCGAGGAAGCCATGCGAGCCCTTCCTGTGCGCAAAGCGGCGCTGCTCGGCTTGATCGGACTCATGCCCTCTGCCCCGGTCGAGATCGCAGCCGACGAGAGCGCGTTCGCCCTGCCTGCTCTCCCGGGTCCAGACTCGCAGCACGTACTCTCGCATCCGCGGTTGCAGAAGGCGGCAGCGGCCTTCCGAACGGCGGATCAAGCAGCCCGGCTTGCCGTGGCCCAGCAGAACCCCAAGCTGGCGATTGGCCCTGACTTCGAGGCCGATCGCGGTGACCTCGAACTCGGCGCGGGCATCGGGCTCACAGTGCCCAACCCCGCACGCCAGAAGGCTCGTGTCGCGGAGGCGATCGAGCGGCGCAAGGCCGCGCGGCAAGCCTACCGCAACGTCTTGCTCTCCCTCTCGCGGGAGGAGGTCGAGAGCCGCGCCCAACTGTCGTCGTTGGACCGGCTGCTCCTATCTCACACCAAACGACTCGAGGGCGCAGCGAGCGCGGAGAAGGCGCTCGACGAGCGCACAACTGCCGGCTTGGTAGTCCCCATCGAGGCCATCGCTGCACGCTCTGCCATCGCGCGGGCGCGCAATCGCGAGGTCGATCTGCTCAAGCGGAGGGCCACGGCGACCCTCCGTGCCGCCCATGCCGGCGGATTCCTGTTGGTAACGCCCGGCAACGGCTCTCAAGACAAAGGAAGCAACTAGCCATGCGGACACACACCCTCAGCCTCACGCTGTTCTTCTTCCTCTCCTGCCTCCTGATCTCCGGCTGCGGTGGCGAACCCGGCGCGGAGTCTGGAGGCGGCGCGCCGGCACCGGTCATCTCGAACCGCATCGCGGTACCTGCCGAGGTCGTTGCGAACATCGGGATCACCTTCCGCACCGCGAAGGTCGGTCGTCTTGAAACACGCATGGTCGTGCCCGGACGGTTGGTCGTGCCGCCTGAAGCTCGGTGGGAGCTGCGCGCGCCGTTTGCGGGCACGATCAAGATCAAGCGACGTGTTGGAGATCGCATCGCGAAAGGAGAGGTCGTGGCGGAGGTCGTCAGCGACGACCTGCGGGCGCTCCAGCGAACGCTGTGGGCCGACCATGCCGCCGAGAGGAACAGCGCACTCGAGCAGCAGCACGCGAAGGTCGAGTTTGCCGGGCTGGAGAAGCTCGCCAACGTGGCCGAAGAGTCGCTGGAGACGGCGCGAGTTCGCGAGCGGCGCGCACAGACCTTGCTGCTGAACGCGGAGGCGTTGGAGAAGACCACGGCTGCCCGCCATGCGGAGCTGAGGAAGCTGGCTGGAGAGAACTTGGGGCGCAAGGAGCTACTGGCGGCGCAGCGGTCGTGGGTGGAAGCGCAGGCACTGGCCCTCGAGGCCAGAGAGCGGAGCGATGCGGCGCGAGCCAGCATTGGGACGCTCGAAGTCCAAGCCGCCAATGCGAGGGTGCGAGCTTCTACCGCGACCACGGTTCTCGAGACGATCGCCGAGCGCGTCCTGGCAGCCCAGGTGGCCTACGAGACCAAGCTCGCGTTCCTCGCTTCCGTGAGCGGCATTCCCGTGAGCGACCTGATCCAGCAAGTTGACGGCCTGCACCGGTGGGCGCGCCTCTCTTCACTTCCCCTGGCAGCCCCCGCTGGCGGACTCATCTCCAACCTTGCCGCGTCCAACGGAGAGTGGATCAGCGCCGGAGGTCCCATCGTAGAGATCGTTGATCATCGCGAGCTCCTGTTCGAGGGACACCTGCCGGAGGTCGATGCCGCGCGGATCAAGGCCGGCACGGCGGTGCGTATCGCTCCTTCCGTGGCGGGCATCGAGCCCACCGACACCACGATCGGCCGGGTCTACCCCGTTGCGAGTGCCACGGCGCGAACGATCACGATTCACGCCCGCATCAAGAACCCTGACGGGAGGCTCCCGGCCGGTGTCACGGCGATGGCGTCGATTCTCCTTCGGGTCAGCGATACCGAGGAGGTGCTCGTGCCGGCCGGGTGTGTGGTCCAGGACGATCTCGAGACCGTGGTGTTCATGCAAGACCGCGAGGATCCCGAGCAGGTCGTTCGGCTTGCCGTGGCCATCGGACGGCGGAGCGGCGAGTGGGTGGAGGTTCTCACCGAGGTGGGAGAGGGCGACAGGCTCGTGGAGAACGGGATACATCAGTTGCGTGAAGCCGGAAACGGGAAGGCGCCCTCGGGCGGCCACTTCCACGCCGACGGCACCTGGCACCTAGAGGACAAGTAACCATGTTGAACAAGCTGATCGCAGCCGCGCTGCGCTACCGACGACTCGTGCTCTTCCTCGCGATCGCGGTGGTGGGAGCCAGCGCGTTCCTGGTGCCACAGGTCCCGCTTGAGGTGTTCCCCGAGCTGAAGGCACCGACCGTCACGATCATGACGGAAGCTCACGGCTATGCGCCGAGCGAGGTGGAACTCGCCGTCACGTTCCCCATCGAGACGGCCCTCAACGGCCTTCCAGGGATCCGCCGGGTTCGATCCAGCTCACTCGTGGGTCTCTCCATCGTCTGGGCGGAGTTCGACTTCGACACCGATATCTACCGGGCGCGGCAGATGATCTCCGAGCGCCTCTCAAGCGCTGCGGGCGCACTCCCCGAGAATGTCGAGACGCCCCAGATGGGCCCGATCTCCAGCATCGCGGGTGAGATCATGCTCCTTGCGCTGACGAGCGAGGGCGGCAGCGTGTCCCCGCTCGAGCTACGCCGGATCGCCGCATTCGACTTGCGTACCAGGCTCTTGGCTATCGAGGGCGTGTCGCAGATCACGGCGATGGGCGGCGAGTATCCGGAGTACCAGATCAACGTCCGCCCCAACGATCTGCGTCTCTACGGCCTGACGCTGCGAGATGTCGAGGAGGCGGCGGAGGCCGCGCACCACCCTGCGGGTGGCGGGTTCTTGGAGAACGTGGGCAACCGCGAGTTGCCGCTGAGACCGCTGACGCGGGCGACGTCGATCGAGGACCTCGGCATGACCGTCGTGGGCTCCTGGCAGGGAGCACCCGTGACGCTCGACAAGGTCGCGGACATCCAGATCGCCGGCGCGCCGAAACGCGGAACGGGCGCCACCGGCGGGCACCCTGCTGTCGTCCTCGTCGTCCAGAAGAGTCCGGGAACGAACACGCTCGATCTCACCGATTCCATCGACGCGATGCTCGATGACTTCGAAAAGACCGTCCCCGAGGGCGTCGTCGTAGAGCGGAACGTGTTCCGTCAGGCCGACTTCGTCCGGGTTGCCATCAGCAACGTCCTCGTCGCGCTCAGGGACGGAGTGATCTTCGTCATCATCATCCTCTTCCTGTTCCTGCTGAACCTGAGGACGACGTTCATCACGCTCACAGCCTTGCCGCTCTCGATCGGCATCACCTTGATCCTGCTCGATGCGTGGGGCGCCAGTCTGAACGTCATGACGCTGGCTGGAATCGCCGTCGCCGTCGGATCCCTGGTGGATGACGCGATCGTCGATGTGGAGAACGTGTTCCGAAGATTGAAGATGAACGCTGCGCTGCCACCCGGAGACCGCGAGAGCGCTCTGATCGTTGTCTACAAGGCGAGTGTGGAAGTCCGTTCCGCCATCTTCCTTGCCACGATCATGATCATCCTCGTGTTCGTACCCCTGTTCTTCCTTTCGGGGATCGAGGGGCGCTTCTTCCGTCCACTCGGCATCGCGTACGTCACGAGCCTGGCCGCCTCGCTCTTCGTCGCGATGACGGTTACGCCTGTCCTGTGCTACCTGTTGCTAGGCGACAAGAAGGTCATGGAACGCAAGGAGGGGTGGCTCATTGCTGGGCTGAAGTCGGTGTACACGCGAGTGCTAGGTATGGCGCTGCGCATGCCCAAGCTGGTCCTTGGAAGCACGGCGCTTCTTGTCGCCGGGGCTCTGGTCGTGGGGACGAGCTTCGGATCCTCGTTCCTGCCCGAGTTCAACGAGGGGAGCATCACGGTGTTCCTGCATGCGCCGCATGGCACATCGCTGGTGGAGACGGACCGTGTCGCCCAGAATCTGGATCGACAGATTCTCAAGATCCCCGGCGTAGCGACGGTTACGCGGCGGACGGGACGTGCCGAGGACGACGAGCACGCAGAGCCCGTGAGCGCGAGTGAGATCGACGTCCGCCTCAATCCCGACGCGGATGTGGAGTCCGTCCGCCGGGCGTTGGTACACATCTTCGACAACACCCCTGGCATGACGGCCCAGTTGGGCGGCCCGATCGCGCACCGGTTGTCCCATATCCTGTCCGGTACACCGGCCGCGGTGGCCATCAAGGTGTTCGGGGACGATCTTCCGACCCTGCGGCGTCTTGCGAAGGAGATCGAGGCTGAGATGAGGACCGTGCCCGGCGTGCGCGACCTGGTGGCAAACCGAGAGGTCATGTCCGATACGCTTCCCATCACCTTCGATCGGAAGAAGCTCGCAGCCTACGCACTGACCCCCGGAGACGCAGCCCACCAGATGGAGACGGCGTTTCTCGGTAGCAAGGTGGCGAGCATCAACGAGGGCGCTGCGCGCTTCGACGTAACGGTTCGTTTGACGCCGAGTGCTCGCGACGACATCGCGGACGTTGGCGACTTCCTGCTTCGTAGCGATTCGGGCGTGATGGTGCCTGTGCGCGCCGTGGCCTCGATCCGAGAAGAGAAGAGTTCGAGCATCATCACGCGTGAGAACGTGAAGCGGAAGGCCGTGATCTCCTGCAACGTCGCGGAGGGGGAGAACCTCGGTGATCTCATTGCCGCTATCCGTGGCAAGGTCGATCCGGTCATCGCGCGCTACCCCGGCACGTTCGTCGAGTACGGAGGACAGTTCGAGGCTCAGGAGCAAGCGAGCAACCGGATCCTGTACTCCTCCCTGGGTGTCTTGGTAATCATCGTGCTCCTGCTCTACGGCGCACTCCGCACGATGCGACCGGTGCTCTTGATCCTGCTCAATCTCCCGTTCGCTCTCGTAGGCGGGATCTTGGCCGTCTATCTCGATGGCTCCCCCAATCCGGTTTCGAACCTCGCGGGGCTCGTCGGCGGCGGCACGTACGTTGCCCCAGTGCTCTCCATTGCCTCGCTGGTGGGCTTCATCGGACTCGCTGGAATCTCATGCCGCAACGGCCTGCTCCTGATCTCCCACTACTACCACCTGATGGAGGAGGAGGGTGTATCGAAGGCCGACGCCGTGCTCCAGGGAGCGCGTGAGCGGCTTGTGCCAATCTTGATGACGGCACTCAGCTCTGCTCTGGCGTTGATCCCGATCGTGCTCGCCCGAGGCGAGATCGGCAGCGAGCTTCAGCATCCGCTCGCGGTCGTGATCCTGGGTGGGCTGATCAGCAGCACGTTCCTCAGTCTCATCGTCCTGCCCATCGGATTTTCTCTCTTTGGCGGCGGGCCGCGCCCTCGGGGGGCGAGCGCCGCGCTCGGCTCGGATACAACCAACGACACTCTGGAGGTCACGTCATGATGAAGTCAGTTCTCGTTCTGCTTGTGGCGATCGCTATCGCCGGCTGTGGGGATTCGCCGAAGCCCGCGGATCCTGCCGAATCGGGCGCCAAGACGGGTGGCGGTGAGCCGTCATCCAAGGGCGACACCGACCACGGCGAAGCCGTCGAACTCGGTCAGGTGGAGATTCTCGGACATAGCTTCGCTGTCACCAGGCTTGGTGACGTCGTAGCGGGCCAAGAGGCGGCCTTCCGCGTCACGCTGGCGAGCGGTCCGGCCGGCGCCCAACTGGCGCGCCTCAGCCTCTTCCTTTGGTTGGAGAACGAGGAAGGGAAGTCGCTGAACGCAGCGGCCAAGGGAAGCGTGGAGCGTGACGGCCTTCACTTCCACGCGACGCCGCGCAAGGACGCTGGGCTGCCGAACGCGGTCGTGCTTCGCCTGCGTGCCAACGGCGGCGACGATCGGTCCAAACTGCCCTTGGATGGGCACGGGCACGTTCACGAAGAGACGCCGCATCACGGCATCATGGCGGCCCTCGCCGGAGGCGCGGGGCACCTCGAGCTCAAGCTGCATGACGACAAGGGCGACCTAGAGTTGTGGCTGACGAAAGACTCCGTCGGAGAGCAGCCGCTCGATCTTCCGATGTCGACCGTTATCCGGGTGACCTTGATCGACAAGGACAACCGGACCGTCGAACTTCGCATCCGGAACGGTGATCGAAACGAGGACGAAGACGACGTTGCCAACATCCGCGACGGCAAGACGAACTACTTCATCTTCCCGGGCGCCACCGGCGCCGACGCCACGTGGCTCCAGGGCAAGACATTCAACTCGCTCACCGTCGTGGAGTTGAAGATCGACGGCAAGACCGTCCGCTCGGAGGAGTTCAGCCTAGCGCCGCACGTCCACTAGCAGGAGTCGTCCCGACCAGGGACTCGGCATGCCGAGTCCGTATCCCACCAACTGCCCCCGCCGTCGCGTCTTGCCAGGAATCCCCGGCGCGCATCACCCGGCCCGGAAGACCGGCGGCGGGCGGCTCTACGGACTGCCGAGTCGTCACCCAGAAACGAATAGGAGGCTCCTGATGCGTGCCATCCATCTCATGACGTCGATAGCATTGCTTGCACTCGCCGTGGTTCTCGTCGCCCGGCCTTGTGGAGAGGCGTCCGCGAGCTCTCACCACGGCTCGGAGCAGGACGTCGCGGCCAAGGCAGTCGTGGAGAAGATCAAGGCTTTGCGGAAGGCCAAGAACTCGACCGACATGCGCGCGGCCTTGGAGAAGTTGGTCAAGTACCACAACGCGCTCGAATCCAAGACGCTCCGACATGCGCTCCAGCATGTCGCCGGCCAGGTTCTGGAAGACAAGAAGATGGGCGCAGCTCGCGTCGGGGCGGCCGAGGCACTGGCCAAGCTCAACGATGCGGCCGGTGCGTACAAGCACCTCAAGCGATCCTTGCCCACGCTCAAGACGGAAGCCGCAGGGCCCGTGGAACTCGCCGCGCTGAAGGCCGTGGGCAGCCTCGCCCCCGATCCGGCCATCTCCACACTCGTCGGGCTGTTGGCCAAGGCGAAGGACAACAACGTCGCGAAGGAGGCTGCGATCGCGCTCGGAGCCTTCGGGCGATCCAAGAAGCGGGTAAAGGTGCTCGAGGCGATCGTGGAGTGCCTGCGTCGAGCCAAGCCGTCGCGTGCGCCCGGGAAGCGCGTCGGTGCCGCAACGCGCGCCCGCTGGGGCGCCATCGGAGGGCCGATGGTCTCGTCCCTCAATCGGCTGACCGGCCAGAAGGTCCGCGATGCCAACGAATGGCTGGACCTGTACAAGAGCATGAAGAAGAAGCCCAAGAAGCTCTTCCTGGAGGACCTCTAGCCCCACCGGGCCCAGCCTTGCGCAGCGTGGAGCGCGCGCAGGGGGACCTCCATGAGCAGCTTCGTGCCCTCCCCTGTTGCCGCGCAGATCGCGATCGACAAGCGCCTCGAGATCATCCTGATCTGGCTGGGATTCGCGCTCGTCGCGTTTGTCCTGGTCCTGATCTTCGCTCGGTACTACCCGCGAAGGCGTCTGCTAGAGAGACACGCCTCGCAGCGCAGGCTCCGCAGGATGTACGCGACGGGTGAAATCAGCCAGGTCGCGTACGAGCGGGAACTTGAACGACGTGGGCAGCGGCACGAACCATGAGTCCTCGGAAACAGACAACACCGATCCTCTGGTGCCTCGGGGCCGCGGCCTTGTTCGGTGCTTCGACGCCGGCATGCAAGGCGCTGCTCGGAGAGGTCAGCCCTCTTGCGCTGGCGGGCCTCTTGTACTTGGGCGCCGCGTTGGCAACACTTCCTGTTGCCTTCCGCGGCGGCTCGCCGCGTCTGCGCCGCCAGCGAAGAAGCCGGCTCATGCTCGCCGGAGCAGTCGTGTTCGGGGGCGGGCTCGGCCCGGTCCTGCTTCTCGTCGGCTTGAGCATGGCTCCGGCGGCGTCAGTTGCACTCTGGTTGAACTTGGAGACCGTGGCGACGGCCCTCCTGGCCTGGACGCTGTTTCGCGAGCACCTGGACGGAAGGACGTGGCTCTCTATCGCGCTGGTGGTCATCGCCGGCGGGGTTCTAGCAGCGCCGTCAGGCTTCGGATCCCTCGTCCCCGCGGCCCTTGTCGGCCTGGCCTGCCTTTGTTGGGGGCTGGACAACAACCTGACCGCCCTTGTGGACGGGTTCACACCGGCTCAGACAACAGCCGTCAAGGGCGTGTTCGCGGGCTCCGCGAATCTGCTTCTCGCCCTCGTCTTCGAAGGTCTCGACGTCGCCTTCACGACCATCGTGGGTGCGCTCGCTATCGGTGCCGTGAGCTACGGGCTCTCGATCCTGTTCTACGTCCACGGCGCGCAGCATTTGGGGGCGACGCGTTCCCAGTTGTTGTTCTCCACGTCGCCGTTCCTGGGTGTGATCTTCGCGTGGACGATCCTGGGCGAGCCGGTTCTCGGAGCGCAGGTGGGAGCCGCGGCCCTCATGGTCGTGGCTCTGTGGTTCCTACTCCGGGGCCGCCACGAGCATGAGCATGCGCACGAGGCGATGGTGCACACGCACTCGCACCGGCATGACGACGGCCACCACGATCACGTTCACCCCGGCCTGCCGGCATCGGTTCGACACGTCCACGAGCACGAGCACACGCCGATGGTACATACCCACCCTCATGTGCCGGATCTGCACCACCGTCATGGTCACCGCCGCGAACTTCCTAGGCCGCCAGACGAGAGCTCGTGACTTGGAGGCGAACGCGGTGGCGCGTGCGAGCAGGATGACGGCCTCGTGCCTCGCGCGCATCTACCCAGCAGCGCGAAGCGAGGCCGTGCGAGAGGCTGACGCCGTGGCAGGTCACCGGCTCGGACGCCCGCGGCGATGAGCACCCTCGTCTTCTCACCTGTTGTCGCTCATCTCCCGATCGACAAGCGCGTCAAGATCATCCTCATTTGGATTGGCTTCGCGCTCATCGCGGGTGCGCTGGTCCTGATCTTCTCTCGCTAGTACCTGAGACGGAATCGCTCGTCGAAGCACGTGTTGCTTTGCACACTCCGGCAGATGTATGCGAGGGGTGACATCAGGTCACTGTCCCGTCATGAGGGCGGTCCATGTCTGCCGTGAGCGCGACAGCCCAATCCACGGCCTCTGCTAGGGTCATTGTTTCCGGCGGAGTCCCGACATGTCTCGCATACTGACCTCTTGACCTGATCCCCGAAAACTGATCCACGCGGCGTGCCATTTTTCCCACAATGGAAGGTGAGGAAGTGGCCATGAAGCGGAAGCAGTTATCAGAAGCACAGATCGCGATGGCGCTCGAGCAAGCGCGAGCTGGCCTGAAGGTCGAAGAAGTGTGCCGCAAGCTCGGCGTCAGCCAGAACACGTTCTACCGCTGGCGCAAGAAGTACGGCCCGATGCAGCCGAGCGAGATCAAGCGCTTGAAGCAGCTCGAGGATGAGAACCAGCGGTTGAAGTCGATCGTGGCGGACCTGACGCTCGACAAGGCGATGCTGCAGGAAGTCCTGCGAAAAAAAGACTGAAGCCGGCCAGGCTGCGCGCGGACGTCGAGACGCTTCAACGCGACTTCGGCGTCAGCGAGCGCCGCGCGTGCAAGGTCAGCCGTGCAGACGTCGGCCTTGCTACGCGCCGCCTGAACTTGATCCATGCGCAGGCAGGAGCCGGCGGAGGCGACGAATCGGTTGGTAGAGCAGATGCGCGACGAAGCGGGAGGTCTCGACATGCTTCGTTTCCTTGAGGTCTTCAGGTCCACGCGGCGTGCGAGGCCCCAGATCGCGCAGGCTCGGCTTGCGGCGTACGCGGCATGGTCGTCCCTGGAGGACGCCTGTGGGAGCCCACTGCTTGTCTTCGCGGGGGCGCCCTAGGGTGGGGAGTCGCGACTCACTTACGTGGAACCTGAACGGTCCGGCTCGCGTCCCTAGCGACGGAGGCACAATTCGTGGACCGGCGGCAAACAGACCCCCAGCGACATGCGTACAAGGTGAAGTCATGAGACTGCTCTTCATCACGCTGCTGATCCTGACGCCGGCCCTCGCGCCGGCGCACGCTGGTGTGGCTGCAGTTGACGACGCGACGTGCCCCTGTTGCGCCCCCGTCGAGGGCCCGGTCTGCGGTCTCGCATCGCAAGACGATGGGCGGCCTTGTGGGCCCTCCTGCACGTGCTTCGAGCACCTAGGGCACTGGGTCCCGTGGGGCCGGTCCAAGTCGGCGGACGAGTCTGCGGTGGGGCGTCTGCCTGACACACGCACGTGCGCGTTCGGCGTCGACTCGAGAAGCGCCGCTGGCGGCGTGCACCGCGTCGTGCTTGCCGGACCGCGCCGGCTAGCCGACTTTCTTGGCGTCCTCCTGATCTAGGTCGCGGTCGCAGCACCCTCCAAGACGGAGAGTCTCACGTCCGCGTGAGCAGGTGCGCACGCCCGTCTTCGGCCGCAACGGCCGTCTCCTGAGGTTCGGTTCGCGTTGGTCCAACTGGGCCGGCGGGACTGGCACCTCGCACCATCCTGCGCGTGAGCCACGAGGGCTCCGCGAGGACAGCCGGATGTGGGGGCCGCGTCTCCCTCTACCCACGTGCGGCACGAACGCACCACGAGAAGTTGCCATCAGATCAGACCGAGAAGGAACCACGGACATGACTTCCAGAATCCCCCTCGCCATTGCATTCCTCGCTCTCCTCGCCGCAAGCCCCGCCTTCGCAGAGGAGGTGATCTCAACAAGGAACGGATCCGTGTACGTGGGTGACGTCACGGAGTTGACCCCCAAGGCAGTCACCATCAAGCTCCAGTCCCCCAAGAAGGGCACGCGGCGCTTCGCGCTCGAGGACCTGACCGACACCACGCTCTGGCGGCTGCGCTCCAAGCGCATCGGAGCACAGGATGGCAAGGCCATGATGGCACTTGGATCCTGGGCCGAGGACCGCGGACTCCTGCTTGCGGCCGTGCACGAGTATCGGCGTGCTACGGGCGTCAAGGCAGCAGCAGCAAGGGCCAAGTCGCGCTTCGTCGCACTCGCAGGCCGCTTGGCCAGGGAGTTGTTCGAGCGCGGCGAAGCACTCTTCGTCGAGGAGCTTCCCGATGCCGCCCTGGCGCAGTACAAGGCCGTCATCGAGCGCTACCCGCACTCGGAGGCCGCCCGCGCCGCCCGCGAACGCGTCGCACTTGTCCGATCCCTCCTCAAGGCACCCAACGCCGACGTGGGCGCCGGGGCGCAGGGGGTCAAGAAGGCAGCGTCCGTCGCCTGGGGTCGGATCGTCAAGTCCGTAGAGGGGCGACTCCACAAGGCCGCTCGCTATGAGAAGAAGGCCGCGCGCGAGACTCGGCCCGTGCGACAGGCAGGTGCACTGAAGAAGGCCGTGGTGCAGATCGAGGCCGCATGGGCGTTGGTGAGCAAGCTCGCCGGCTCCACCGACGACGTGCCGCCCAGCGAGGCTCTTCTGCTGAAGGCGACCGTGCGCGAGCGCCTCATCGGCGCCTACCTCAAGACGGGCCTCTCGTATCTGACACGTCGCTCGTTGAACCAGGCGCAGGAGTACTGCGTGAAGATTGGCGAGCTCGATTCGGATCACGAGAAGTACTCGCTGCACGCTCGCATCATCGAGGCGCGCTTGGCCCGCACGTGGGCCGCACCCTCTTCCGGTCGCTTGAGCGGCCGCCGGGGCCCGACGCGGTGACTCGGACCATCCAACTGGGACGCCGCGGCTCACCGCGCCCTGGTGGGCAACGCGAGCGTAGCGCTCCATCTCGGAGCACGGCGTCCGCAGGAGAGAAGGTGAAACCCTTGCCTCACGACGAAGCACGAAACTCTGACAGACCACTGCGCGATCGAGGCGAGTTCTCGCCTTGGTCCGCGTGCGGGCCTGATCGCACCGCTGGGACGCGCGAGGAACAGCATGCTGTTCCTCGCGTCAGCGCGATACTGGCGTCCGCATGCCTGTTTGCCGGCGGCGGCGCCGCCGCCCACTCATTGCGGTTGGACGCCGACACGCACCAAGCAAGCGAACCCGTCCGCACCGCTGTACGGGTTCCCAGTTCGCACGGGTCGACAGCGGTTGCCATTCCGCAACGAGTCGGCCTCTGCGCCTCGCTTGCGGGGGCGGGAACGCGCGGGCGGGCTCCGCGCGCAAATGAGTTCTTCATCTCGAAACTTGCGCTTCCCTCCGTGGGGCCGTATGACGTTTGGGCCCCATGAGCCGCGCCCTCACCATGTCTGCAGTCCTCGCCTGGATCGTGATCCAGGTGCCGGTCGTGTTTTGCAGCACCGCGTGCGGGCAGTCCGTCAGTCACCTCCTCGCGGCGGGCGACCACGCCTGCCACGACGAAGAGTCGGATGCCCATCACCGACGCTGCGCCCACGACCGGACGGAAGGCACTGATTCAGAAGGCACTGACTCAGACCATCCCACAGACGGGGACACGGACGACGAGCGCGGTGACCACGTGGTCATCACGATCCAGAGTTCCACCTGTGGATCGTCGGTGGATCTGCCTGATAGCAGCTCTGCTGTCGATAGCTGGGTATGCGCGGACCTTCTCCGCGACGGCCTTTTGATCGAGCAGGCAACGGAGCGCGACTCCAGACAGACCGATCCGCCCACGCGCGTGGATCCGGTCTCCACGTCCGTCCAACTGCAGGTCTAGCCGCGGCCCACGATCCGTGCGGGCTCCTCTTCTGGAGCACCGCGTTCTTCAATTCGTGGCCCCTCGCTGGGGATCTGCATGCGCTACATCGTTCTTCTGTCCATCGTGCTCCTCGTCTTGGCTTCTGGCGGGTGCCAGTCCTATCGCGCCAATCCTCCGATTCTGGACAGCCATGCCCGTGCATGGCATCAGCGTCAGCCAGACGCCGATGGCGTCCGGGCCTACGCTCAGTCCTTGGTTCGCCTGAACGCCGGAGCGCGAGCTCCCTTCGAGGTGAGCGATGGTCTGACACTCGAGGAAGCAGAGTCTGTTGCGCTGCTCCTCAATCCGGAGCTCCGCGTCACTCGCTTGGAGGCCCGCGTGCCGCTGCTCGGCGCACGCGAAGCGGGGCGCCCCGAAGATCCCGAGTTCGAGCTCGATCTTCTACGGATTCTCGAGAGCGTGTCCTCACCCTGGATCCTGGGGACGGGGCTTCGCTTCACCGTGCCGATCTCGGGGCGCCTTCAGGCCGAGCGAGCACGGGCGTTTGCGGAAGCGGACGCGGCGCTCTGTGCTGCGTACGTCGCGGAGCTGTCTGTGGTCACGCGCCTGCGTAGGGCGTGGAACCAATGGACCGCCACAGGCGAGCGCGTCGTTCTGCTGCAGGCACACCTGACCGGCCTGGATGACATGCTCAAGATCGCGAGGGCGCAGCGCGAGGCGAATCAGATTGGCGGCCCGCAGTTGGGTGTGCTGGAGCTCGAGCAGGTCCGACGGCTCGGCGAGCTGGATGCGCTGCGGTCCGACCAGGTCCGGCAGGTACTCGCCCTGAAGAAGTTGATGGGACTCACGCCAGACGCCGAACTGGCCTTGATTCCAGCCCTCTCCCCCGATCGCCCCGCCCTGGAGCCGCAGGTCGAGCGCGCTCACCTTCGGGACCTGAACCCCGAACTCGCCCTTGCAAAGGCGCGCTACGCAACGGCGGAGAAGGCACTGCAGTTTGAGATACGCAAGCAGTATCCGGATCTGAAGGTCGGGCCGTCCTACGAGAACGAAGACGGGCAAGGCCGCCTTGGAGCGGGCGGAGGCATCCCACTCCCGCTCTGGAATCGGAATCGTCGCGCGAT
This sequence comes from Planctomycetota bacterium, assembly GCA_029259775.1. Lineage (GTDB taxonomy): Bacteria > Planctomycetota > PLA2 > PLA2 > JAEUHO01 > JAHEIK01. The sequence continues at coordinate 42,006 of JAJDEN010000031.1, forward strand.
CGCCGAGAGCCGCGCAGAGCGCGATGCAGCCCGCGGCGCGTATCACGCGCGCTACGAAATGCTCGTGGCTGACCTCGCTGAAGCGCGAGCCGAGTTCAGTGCAGCTGCGTCGCGCAGCACATGGCTGCGTGATCGCGTGGCACCCATGGCCGATCGTCAGCTCAACGACCTGCGCAAGCTGGGCGAGCTCGGGGACATGGATGTGCTCATCCTCAAGGACGCCATGACAGGCGTGCTCGAAGCCAAGTTCCAACTCCTGGATGTGCGCCTCCAGCAGGCGCAGGCCTCCACGAGTATCCAGTCCCTGATCGAGCCGCTCCGGACCCCCTCAAGCCGCTGTTGCGCGAAGTGAGAACGACCATGCACGCATCCTCCCGCCTCTTGACTCTCTGCCTCTTCATCCTTCTCCTCGGCGCCTGCGGCGATCGCGGCGGCGAGGAATCCGCGGCATCTGCCGCCGAGCCTCCCGTGCCGATGACGAACCGAATCGACGTGCCACCGGCCGTACGCAAGAACCTCGGCATCACGTTCGCGAAGGTCGAGGAGCGCGACGTCCGGAGCACGATCAGGGTGCCGGGCCACTTCGAGCTGCGGCCCGACGCCCATCGCGCGTACCACGCGACGCTGTCCGGCCAGGTCGAGTTGCGCGTGAAGCAGTACGCGCCCGTCAAGAAGGGCGATGTGCTGTTCCGCGTGGAGTCCCCGCAGTGGCACAGCATGCAGAGGGAGCTAGCGGACACCGTCTCGGTGATTCGCAAGACGCGAACGGAGCAGAACTCACTGAAGGCCCGGATGGAGGCGGTAGCGGGACACGCTGCTCGTCTCCGTGATCAGCGGGGCGTGTGGCAGGCTCGGTTGAAGCAGATCGAGGGCATCGGCGCTGCCGGCGGAGGCATCGCGTCGGCGCGTACGGAGGCGCGCGCAGAGCTCGCCTCCACCGAGACGGCTCTCGCTGAGGTCGTGGAGGAGAAAGCTCAGCTTCTTGGCCTTCAAGCGGGCTTGGGCGCGGACTTGACTGGGTACCGTGAGTCCACCCCGCTCCTCTATGCCGAAGCACTCGGGGAGAGCGCCCTGCCACCCGAGTCGGCTGCCCAGGCGCCGCTCGACCTCGCACTGGCACGTGCCGCCGCGCTGCTGGGGAGGGAAGTCAGCTATCTCCTGGAGGACGTTGGCGCGAATGGGAGGCCTCTCCCTCGCTGGCGCGCTCTCGACCGCATTGACGTCGTGGCGTTGCAGGCGGGCGTCGTCGAATCGCTCGGCGTTTCCAACGGCGCTTGGATCGACGTTGGACAGACGGTTGTGGAGACCGCGGATCCGGCCATGATCCGCTTTCGTGCTTCTGGCCTGCAGGCCGACCTCGGTCGCATGCGAGATGACATGGACGTTCGCGTCCTGCCGCCTGGTGGGGGCTCGAGCTCAGCCAAGGAGGCCCTGCACGGCACCATGAAGATCAGCCTCGAGGCGGATCCGCTAGGCCGCAAGATCGACTTGGTGATGACCCCCAAGGGGACGGCGCGTCCGCACTGGGCACGTCGCGGTGTCTCGACCGAGATGGAGATCGTCCTCGCCGGTACGCCCGAGCCTCTGCTTGCCGTCCCCGTACAGGCCGTGATCCAGGACGGCCTAGACAAGGTCATCTTCCGTCGGGATCCGAAGAACCCCAACAAGGTGATCCGCCTGAAGGCCGATCTCGGCCTCTCGGACGGACGCTGGATCATCGTCGAGAGCGGATTCATGGCGGGCGACGAGGTGGTTCACCACGGCGTGTACGAGCTCATGCTCGCAAGTGGAGGCGCCAAGCAGAAGGGCGGCCACTTTCACTCTGACGGCACGTTCCACGAAGGCGACGACCACTAGGGCCGAATCACCAGGATCACTGACATGCTTCAACGACTGATCAAATTCTCCCTGGACAACTCCGTCCTTGTCCTCGTCGCGGCGGCGCTCGTGCTGGGCCTCGCCGTGTATCAGACGCAGAAGGCGCCCGTCGATGTCTTCCCCGAGCTCAACGCGCCGACCGTCGTCGTTCTGACCGAAGCCCCCGGGTACGCGGCGGACGAGGTCGAGCGGTTCGTGACGTTCCCGGTCGAGAGCAGCGTCAATGGCCTGCCGGGCGTGCGCCGCGTGCGAAGCAGCAGCGCGATCGGACTGTCGATCGTGTGGGTCGAGTTCGGGTGGGACGCGGAAATCTACACCGCACGCTATCTCGTCTCAGAGCGCCTGACCATCGCGAGCGAGAACCTGCCTGAGGGGGTCAGCCCCCAGATCACGCCCGTGACGAGCATCACCGGCGAGATCATGCTGATCTCGGTCAGGTCCGAACTGAAGGCCGACGGCACGTCGATCGTCTCGCCGATGGAGCTCCGAGCCTTCGGAGAGTTCGATCTCCGCAACCATCTGCTCTCGGTCCCTGGCGTATCGCAGGTTGTTGCCATCGGCGGCGAGCTTCCTGAGTACCAGGTGAACGTCAACCAGACGAAACTCAGACTCTACGACCTGGCCATCGAGGATGTCGTCGATGCGGCCCGCAAGGCCCACAGCAGCGCCGGCGCCGGCTACCTCCTCGACGTCGAGGGCCTCGAGATCCCACTCCGGCAGACGGGCCGCGTTCGTAGCACCGCAGACATCGCAGGCACGGTCCTGAGCCATCGCGGCGGCTCTCCCGTGACGATCGGTCAGGTGGCCGACGTTGTCAGAGCCGGCGCCCTCAAGCGAGGCACGGCTTCGGAGAGGGGGCGTCCGGCCGTCGTCCTCAGCATCCAGAAGGCGCCCGGAACGAATACGCTCGAGCTCACGCGGCTGCTCGACTTGAAGATGGATCAGGTGGAGAGCGGGTTGCCGAAGGGCGTGGTCTTGAACCGGCACGTCATGCGCCAGTCCGACTTCATCCACCGCAGCTTGGACAAGGTCACGGAGGTGTGTCGGGACGCGGCCATCATCGTCGCCATCATCCTGGCGCTGTTCCTCATGAACATCCGGGCGACGGTGATCACCCTGGTCACGATCCCGCTCTCCATCGCTGTAGCTCTTCTCGCGATGCAGGGGCGCGGTGCCACGATCAACGTCATGACGCTAGGCGGACTGGCCATCGCGATCGGTGAAATCGTGGACGACAGCATCATCGACGTGGAAAACGTGTTTCGAAGATTGCGCGAGAACCGTCTGCTGCCAGAAGGGCAGCGCAAGTCGCTTGTCGACGTGATTTTCACGGCCAGCAACGAGATCCGCAGCTCGATCGTGTTCGCGACCATCATCATCGTCATGGTCTTCATTCCTCTGCTGTTCCTGCAGGGGCTGGAGGGGCGATTCTTTCGCCCGCTCGGGACCATGTACATCACGTCCATCCTGGCGTCGCTGTTCGTGGCGTTGACGGTCACGCCGGCGCTCTGCAAGCATCTCTTCCACGGCAAGCTCGCCATGAAGGCGCATCGGGACGGCCCCTTGGTGCGGCTCCTCAAGTACCTGTACGAGCCGATGATCCGCTTCTCGGTGCGCTGGCGGAAGACCGTGTTGGGCGGCTGCATCGCCATGGCTGTGGGGTTCGTGGCACTTGCGGGAACCTTCGGGTCGAGCTTCTTGCCCGAGTTCAATGAGGGCACCTTCACGGTGTTCTTGATGGCACCTCCCGGCACGTCGCTGGCAGAGAGCAACCGCCTCGCCACGGGGGTCGAGCAGCGCATGGCCGAGATCGAGGGCGTTCGCGCCGTCGTGCGACGCACGGGCCGTGCTGAGCGTGACGAGCACGCCGAGCCGGTGAGCAGCAGTGAGATCGAGGTGTCGATCAAGCCTGGCTACGCGCGCGACGATGTCCGCCGGGAGCTCGACCGTGTGCTGGGGGCCGTTCCCGGCATCACGACCATGGTCGGACAGCCGATCGAGCACCGGATGTCGCACGTCATGTCCGGCACGCCGGCGGCTGTGGCCATCAACGTGTTCGGCGAGGATCTCTCGGTCTTGCGCATCATTGCGAAGGAGATCGAGGGTGAACTGAAGGCGATGCCCGGCACACGCGACGTGAACGCGCAGCGTGAGGTCATGATCAACACGCTCCCGATCCGCTATCGACCGGCGGACCTGGCCCGCTGGGGCCTGACGCCCGTCGACGCGGCGGAGCAGGTGAAAGCGGCCGTGTTCGGCGAGTCCGTGGCCCTGGTGAACGAAGGCGTGCGTCTCTACGACATCGTGGTGCGGCTCGCGCCGGACCAGCGCGAGTCCGTCGAGCACGTCAGAGCCTTGCTCCTGCGAGGGAGCGGCGGTGCGCTCGTCAGGCTCGACGAGGTCGCGGACATTGGCGTCGAAAGGGCATCGAACTTGATCGCTCGCCAGAACGCCCAGCGCAAGGCAGTCGTGTCCGTGAACGTCGCCGAGGGCTACAACCTGGGGCATCTCGTCGCAAGCATCCAGGAGAAGGTCGGGCCGATCGTCTCCCGATACGGATACACGGTCGAGTACGGAGGCCAGTTCGAGGCGCAGCAGTCAGCCTCCAAGACGATCTACGTCATGGGCGCGGGAGTCGCGATCCTCATGCTCTTGCTCCTCACCATGGCGCTCAAGTCCGGTCGCGCAGCCATTCTTGTCATGGTCAACCTGCCGCTGGCCCTGATCGGAGGCATCGCAGCGGTGTTCATCAGCGAGTCGGACGCCTGGCTATCCAACCTCGCGGCGCTCGCCGGGATGGGAGGGCGGTACCAGGCGCCCATCATCTCGATCGCGAGCATGGTCGGCTTCGTGACGCTGTTCGGGATCGCGGTGCGCAACGGCATCCTGCTCGTGAACCACTACCGGCACCTCATGGAGAAGGAGGGCAAGTCCTTGGACGAGGCGATCTTGCTCGGATCCAAGGAGAGGCTCGTGCCGATCCTGATGACCGCCCTGACGGCCGCTCTTGGCCTGCTACCCATGGCTTCGGCGGCGGGTGAGCCTGGGAGCGAGTTGCTCGCGCCCCTGGCCATCGTCGTCTTGGGCGGACTCATGACATCTACATTCTTGAATCTCATCGTCGTCCCAGCGGGGTACTCGCTGGTGTTCGGAGGTAGCTCCCGCTTGCCCAAGGGCGCTACGACGCACGTCGATGAGGACACATCTGGGCGAGGCGACAACGAGGAATCAGACCAATGAAGCGATACCTTTCCGTTCTCCTGATGTTCCTGGCGGTGGCGGCATTCGCCGCTTGCGGGGGGGACAAGGAGTCTGATGAGCATCATGACGATGACGGTCATGAGCATGAGGATGGCCACGACGATCACGACGGCCATGACCACAAGGACGGCGAACACGAAGGCGACGAGCACGGCGACCACGGCGAGCGTCACGAAGTCGGCAAGGGCCAGGCCGGCGCCTTCACCGTGAGCCTAGCCGTCTTCGGCGAGATCGAGGCGGGCCACGAGGCAGTCTTGGATGTCGAGGTCGCAGGCGGGACCTGTACCGCGCTGCGTGCGTGGGTCGGCGTCGAGTCGGGCAAGGGCTCGCTGAAGACCAAGATCGACGGCGAGGATGGCGATTACCACGGCCACATCGAAGTGCCCGCGACGCTTGCCCAGGGCAGCGCCATCTGGATCGAGCTCGAGGGAACGGACGGCAAGAAGAGCCGGACGTCGTTCAAGCTTCCGTAGCCCTTGCGACCCGCCTCGTTGCCAACGTTCCGCGTTCGCCGTCGCGCTCTCCGGGGCCCTCCCGGGAACGACCGTGCTCTCACCACCTCCGGAGACCGGCGGCGGACGCCATTCGTAGCCGCTGGCAGACCGAGGCCAGCACAGAGTTCCGCACTCTGGCGTGCAACTCACAGACTCCGAGACCGAGTCGGTCGTCGTTCGCGCTTCCGGCCTTCGGCCTGAGGCTGCCCGCCACCTATCCCGTTTTCTGCCACTCGTCGTCGTGTCCTGGGGCCTGCCGGGGCCTCGCGACACGCCTTCAACCGCCCAGGCGTGGCGGCGCGTGGCGTTCTGCCTACTTCGCCGGTTCGCCGTTGGACCGGTCCACAACCCGTCGCCGTGCCGGAACCCCGGCCGGCCCTTGCCATGGAGAACCAGTCATGAACTACCGCATGGGTGTTACCGCCCTCCTGTTGGCCCTGTTCGCAGTCCCCTCCCTCGATGCTGTTGCCGAGGAGACCGCAGCGCCGCCCAAGAAGAAGGTCAAGCTCGAGTACCTGTACATGTCAGTGACCGGGGCCAAGACGGACCAGGTCGCGGCGGCAGCGCAGAAGCGCGTCAAGGCCATCAAGGGCGTCAAGTCGTTCGTCTGGACGATCGCTCGCAAGGAAGCCAAGATCGTCCGCGTCGTGGGGCAGGCCGGCACACCTGCCTTGGTGAGCGCGTTCAAGGGCGCCGGCCTCACCGCCACGACCCTGAACATTGGCCAACAGACGATGGCCTTCCAGAAGAAGCTCCACTGCAACGGCTGCGTCATCACCGTGAAGCGTGCGCTCAAGGGTGTCAAGGGGACCAAGGAAGTCGCCGTCGCCAAGGACAAGCTGAGCGTCACGGTGGTCTACGACATGAAGCTGACGTCTGTCGCGAAGCTGAAGAAGGCGCTTGCGGCCGCCGGGAAGCCTGTGAAGTAGGCGCCATGCAAGACACAAAACGCTACGGCGCTGGAGCTGCGGTCGTAAGGGTGTCAGCCCGCAGGCACCTCCTCTTCGCGGTTCTCCTCCTCGCGGTGCTTGCTCAGGGCGGCAGGTCTGCTGTCGCCGCAGAGCAGAAGGAGAAGGAGGCCGAGGCCAATACACTGGTCACGAAGATCAAGGGTCTTCGCAAGGCCAAGGACTCTGCCGCGATGCAGAGCGCATTGACCAATCTCGTAACGCTGCACAACCTGCTCTCATCGAAGACCGTGCGGCACTCGCTCCAGCACGTGGCCGGCCAGGTGCTGACCGACAAGAAGATGGGGGCCGATCGAATCGCGGCTGCCGAGGCGCTCGGCAAGCTCAACGATCCCGCCGGGGCGTTCAAGCACCTGAAACCGGCCCTGCCATCGAAGAAGACCGAAGCGGCGGGGCCCGTGGAACTCGCTGCGTTGAAGGCCGTTGGAGCCTCGGCTGCCGATCGCGCCATCCCCACGCTCCTGGAGTTGATGAGCAAGGGGAAGGACAACAACGTCTCCAAGGAGGCGGTCGTTGCGCTCGGGGCGTTTGGGACGTCCAAGAAGCGCGTCACCGTCGTCGTGGAGGTGGTGGACTTCCTGCGTCTGCTGAAGCCGCAACGCACCCCCGGCAAGAGGGTCGGGGCTGCCACGCGGGAGCGATGGAACACCCTGCAACGTCCACTGATCAACTCGCTCAATCGGTTGACGGGGCAGAAGGTGCGCTCATCCGACGGGTGGCTGGAGCTCTACAAGGCCCACAAGAAGAGCCCAAAGAAGCTCTTCGTCGGTGGGGACTAGCGGGTCGATGCCACGCGCAGCAAGGAGCTGACATGGATGCCACGAGCACGGGCTCCCCGCATGGCCGTGACGCTGACAATCGCGAGGGCGGGGCGAGGAAGTTGCAGTTTCGCGTCGCGGGAATGGACTGCGCGGAGGAGGTGTCGATCCTGCGGTCGGCGCTCTCCTCCGTGGCTTCCGAGGAGCAGCTTGGCTTCGATGTCCTGAATCGCCGTCTGACGGTCCATCTGCCAGAGGACCGCGTCGTGAGCGCCGATCGGATCCGCGAACTCGTGGCAGCAACGGGCATGACGGCAGCGCCCTGGTCCGCGGGGGCCCCCAGTGGCGAGGCACGGGCTGGCGATCGGGCGAGGAAGCTCCTGTGCGCGCTCAGCGGTGCGCTGGTCGTGGCGGGGTATATCCATCACGGCATGCGGCATGGGCTCCTTCACGCTCTCGCAGCCGACGGCGATGGCGGCGCATTCCCCGTGGCCTCCACGCTGGCGTATGCCGGAGCGACGATCAGTGGCGCTTGGTTCGTCCTTCCTAAGGCGTGGAGTGCCCTGCGGCGGCTGCGCCCGGACATGAACCTGCTCATGGTGGTGGCGATCGCGGGAGCCATCCTGATTGGCGAGTGGTTCGAGGCGGCAGTTGTGAGCGTCCTCTTCTCGCTCGCGTTGCTCCTCGAGTCTTGGAGCGTCGATCGGGCCCGCAGGGCGATCGAGCGCCTGCTCGATCTCTCGCCTCCGACGGCTCGCGTCGATCGCCTCGATGGGAAGGGGGCCACCGACGTACCGATCGAAGATGTGCGCCCCGGAACAGTGTTCTCCGTCCGTCCGGGCGAGAGAGTGCCCTTGGACGGCGTGATCGTGAGTGGCGCAAGCCACCTCGACGAGGCGCCGTTGACCGGCGAATCGACACCCGTCGCGAAGGGACCGGACGACGAGGTGTTCGCCGGCACGATCAACGCGGACGTTGCTCTCGAGGTGCGTGCTACCCGGCCGGCGGAAGACAGCATGCTCTCCCGGATCATCCACATGGTCGAGGAGGCGCAGGCGCGTCGGGCGCCGAGCGAGAGATGGGTCGAGCGGTTCGCGCTGCGCTACACGCCGATCATGATGGTGCTTGCGATCGCCGTCGCCGTCATTCCTCCCACGCTGGGCCTCGCCACGTGGGGTACGTCGGTGTACCGGGCGCTCGTGCTGCTCGTGATCGCCTGTCCGTGTGCACTCGTGATCTCGACTCCCGTGAGCATCGTCGCGGCACTTGCCGCTGCGGCTCGGGTCGGCGTACTGATCAAGGGCGGGACGTTCCTTGAGGCGGCTGCGAGGGTGCGTGCTCTTGCTGTCGACAAGACCGGCACGCTGACACGCGGCGAGCCTGTCGTCGAGCAACTGGAGCCCATCGATGGCCACGACTACGAGGAACTCCTTGCCTGGGCCAGCGCCTTGGAGAGGAGGTCGAACCACCCCCTGGCGCGCGCGATTGTCGCTCACGCCGAGAGCGTCGGCGTGCACGCGGCGCCTGCGGAGGCATTGCGTGAACTCCCGGGACGAGGCGCAGAGGGGATGATCGACGGTCGGCTCATCTGGATCGGCGGCCACCGCCTCGTGCACGAGCGTGCCGTCGAGACCGACAAGGTCCACAGGATCATCGAGGGGATCGAGTCTCGCGGACTGACAGCCGTCGCTCTCGGGACGGACAGGCACGTCTGTGGTGTGCTCGGACTCGCCGATGAGGTCCGACCGGAGGCTCGCGGGATCGTCGCGCGCCTTCACGCCGAGGGGATCAAGCGGGTGGTGATGCTGACGGGCGATCACCGGGTCGCGGCAGAGCGCGTTGCACTGGCCACGGGCGTGGACGAGGTGCGCGCAGGGCTGCTGCCCGAGGAGAAGGTCTACGCCGTCGAGGGGCTGGGCAAAGTATACGGCGTCGTCGCCATGGTTGGAGACGGCGTGAACGATGCGCCCGCGCTGGCTGCAGCGGGGATCGGCATCGCCATGGGTGCGGCCGGCTCCGACGTGGCCATCGAGACGGCAGACATCGCGTTGATGTCCGATGACCTGGCCCGCGTCCCGTGGCTCATCGCGCACGCGAAGCGGACGCTGCGAGTCATTCGCCAGAACGTCACGCTAGCGCTGGGAGCGAAGGTTGTGGTGATGGGCCTTGCCGCGGTTGGGGCCGCATCGCTATGGATGGCGATCGCCGCGGACATGGGCGCTTCTCTGGTCGTCATAGCGAACGCCTTGCGGCTTCTTCGTGCGTAGTCCTACATGCCGCCCCCGCTGGTCACGGCCCGGCTGGCTCAGAATCGCGCCCCGGTCCCCGCTCGGGCGCGTCGGAGCGCCACGGGAGTGAGCATCCTCGACTTGCCCCTGGTTGTCGCTCATCTCCCCATCGACAAGCGCGTCAAGATCATCCTCGTGTGGCTAGCCTTCGCGCTCATCGCGTTCGCGCTGGTCCTGATCTTCTCTCGCTACTACCCGAGACGGACTCGCTCGCCGAAGCATGTGTCGCTTCCTACACTCAGGAAGATGTACGCGAGAGGTGACATCAACCTGAGCGAGTACGAGCGGGAGCTCAAACGACGGGGGCACGAGAAGGAGCGGTAGGCGGGGTGCGCGAAACATGGTCGCCGGAGCCATGCAGCGTGGGGCCGCCCGAGCTTCTGAGCACAGTCGCCATACCTCAGCTTGTGCAGAATGCATGCCATGCGCGCCGGCCAGGATGACCGGCAGCGCTGACCAGCCCCCCGAAGACTGGTCCAGTTTCCTGGCGTCAGGTCGCCAGAGCAGAAGCACGCCATCCAGGAGCAGACTGCAGGGCCGCAGAGACGCGAGAGACGTTTCTCCCAGGACGCCGTGGACAAGTAGGGGCGCCGGAGGAGCCACTCGGAACGTGGTTCCGCCCAAAGTCCTACTGGTCCTAATGAGAGAGAGCCCCGTCCCTGGAGGAGACACACAGCACGCGTGTGTGTACGGAGAAGAACTGGGCGCCGGAACTAGGACACTGGGGGAGCGAAGGAACTTCCGTGAATCAGAAGTCCCAGGGGTCACAATCTCGCGGCCTTGCGGCGGTACACTCCGACTCATGGTCCGATCGCTCGTTGTTACCATCCTGCTCGCACTGGCGGCGGCCGGGCTTTGGTTGCTGCTTGGCCAAACCTACGACGCGCCTGGCGAGTTGAGTCTGCTCGGGCGCGACGGCAGCCTAGCGAACCCACGTCTGACGGTCCGCAATCGACAACAGGAGCGTACGCCCAAGGCACCTCCTGACGTTGGGGATCCGGTCGACTATGTGATCTCCTCCCTAGGCGCCATTCCAGCCGATGATCAACGCGCGCATCTGCTCGCATTGATCGAGGCGAACCCTGCCTTCCTGCAAGGACTGATCGATTGGATAGCCGCGCCCGACGATCGGCCTCTCGTACCGCCCGGTTTTCGGACCACCGACACAGCACAAGCCTATGTCCATCGCATCCTCGTCCTGATCGGCGAGCCTGCGGTGGCACCCCTGGCCCGACTACTCATGGAGGGTCGTGGGGAGGGGCGCTACCGGGCAGTGAAGGCGCTCGAAGCCCTGGGCCATGCGGCGGCCGCCGCAGTGGCGCCGCTGAGCGCGGCGGCGAGGAACGAGGAGGAGGACCGCTACCTCCGTGCCGCTGCCGTGGATGCTCTGGGTGCGATTGGCGAGGGCAGTCGTGAGGTGCTGCCCTTGGTGCATGCCACGCTGCGGGACACGGACTGCGAGGAAGAACTCGGTCTCGCGTGTGCGCGGAACCTGATCCGCATCGGCGGTGCATCGAAGGAAGTGTTCGAGACCTGCGGCAGTGTGCTGATGGAGGACTGGTACAAGGCCAGCGCGTTTCTACTGAAGGGCCTCGAGGAGCTCGGTCCTGCCGCGCGCCCGTTCATCCAGGATCTTCTACATCTGTTTGACAAGCCCCGGACGGAGGAAGGGCTCTGGAATGAGGTGGCACCGGTTCTCCAGGCGATCGGCGCCAACAACGACGAGGTACTCTCGTTCCTAGCGGGCATGATCCACACGTCCAGCGAGGAGGGCGTCAAGGACGGGGGGGCCGCCCGCGCGCTCGCGCATCTCGGCGAACGTGGCCGCCTGCGGCTTCTCGAACTTGGCGCGGAGCGTGGGGGCAGGGAGCACCTGACAGTGCTCCGGCTCCTGTACGAGGGCGGTCACGATAAGGGCCGCTTTGTCGCGCACGTGGCGAGGTTCCTGCTCACGGCCGATCCGAGCTTCCGAGCGGAAACGTTGGACTTGCTGGCCCAGGCACAGGCTCCCGCCGAGCACGTTCTGCCTGTCGTGCGCCCATACCTCGAAGACTCCAGCGAGGAGGTTCGTACCAGCGCCTTGCTCGCCTTGGGGAGCGTGACGGAGCCGTCCCGCGCGGTGGTCAGGATCCTGCAAGACCACGCGGAGGGCAAGTCCGAACCTTTGGTGCTCGCGGCCCTAGCGGCACTCGAGCGGACCGCTCTCAACTGGCCAGATAGGGTTCTGTCGATCTACCTGAAGGCGCTCGAGGATCCGCGCGTCCAGGTCGCCTGGGTGGCCACAGCTAATCTCGCGCAGCTCGCTGAGGCGCATCGCGGCCGAGTGATCCGTGCATGGCTAGCCGCGTTGGATGATCCGCGCATCGCAGAAGTGGCCGCCTGGTCACTCCGCGACCACGCCTCGGGTGACCGAGGGGCGCGCGAGGCATTTCGCTCCATGATTACGAACCCGTCGGCCGATCTTCGCAGCGTCGCGGTGCACGCTCTCGGCAAGGCAGGACAGTCGCGTGATCTTGACGCGCTGCTGCGAAGCGCCAGGGACGAGGTTCCTCAAGTCCGGGTCGGGGCGCTCAGGGCGCTCACGGCGTACGCGAGCCGATTCCGTGAGCGCATATTGGGCGCCTGGGTCGCAGCGCTGAAGGACGACCACTGGTGGCCGCGCCAATCCGCGGCTCGGGAGCTGCAGCAGTTGGGCACAGAGGCTGCCGACACTCTGCCCGCCCTGGAGGAAGCCCGGAAGCTCTACGCGACGCAGGGCTACCACGCGGGCTACCTGACCAATGCGATCAAGACGATACGCTGGGCCGCGGCGCGCCCCTGAGTCGCTGAATCTCCGTTCGCACAAACCTACTCTTGGAGCCCCAGGGGGGTGGGGCGAGTACGCACCGACGCCGAAGAGGGAAGAAGATCCAGCAGAGCTGTGTATCACGACATTCTGCACAATTGTGACGAGCACTCGTCACGCACCCGAAGCGCGGTCCCTGACCCTTTGGACGTGCTCGGGCGGAGTTACGTTCCGGGCCGTGGCTTCCAAACGGCGACCCCCGCTCTTAGCCAAGGCGGAAGTGCGCGGGATCACCGCGTGGACCGTCTGTCATGTTGTCCCGACCCGGCCGCCAGGGGCGCTGCGCTCCGTGTGTCGAGTACTCGAACAAGAACGCAGGAATGTCGTGACGCGGAGCACGTCTGCGCATGAGACATCACCTGAAGATGAGCTACGGAGACCTGACGACGATCACCACGTCATCGCCCGAAGCGTCTGCCTGCCAGCGCGTATCGCCAATCTCGTTGTAGACTGCGATGCGCCCGCCGCGCGGGCGCAGGCCCTCGACTGTGAATGCGCCGTGTTCATCCGTGACTACGAGACTGTCCTCGAACCATCCAGGCGCCCCGGGGAGCAGGATCCCGATCCTGCGGCCCGCCAGCGGCTTGCCCAACCGGTCCTTGACGTGGCCCCGGACACTGCGGCTATGGCCCAGGCGAAGCACGTGACGGTGATCGCCCTTCTCCTTCGGTGCGATTTCGATCGCCGCCTGGTCGTAGCAGTGCCCCGCTGCGAACACAAAGACCTGGTACGTGCCTGCGCCTACCCAGGGACCGTGCAGTTCCCCGTCCGCCCCGCAATGACGTCTTGTCGTCATCGTCTGCTGACCGCGACTCCTGCTGAGAACTACCTCCGCACCCTTGAGAGGGGCTCTCGTCCGGGCGTCCAGCACCTGCAGCACCAGCCGCGTGTGCGGCTGCCTCCACACAAGGCGGACATGTGATGCTCCGGGCTCAGCTTCGACGGTTTCCGATGTCGCAAAGACCCGGCGCGGCGCACCTGCGTCCAGTCTGTACGCGCTCCCCGTCGGCACATTCACCTTGAATCGCCCTTGGTCATCCAGCGGAACCCTGTCGGGATACGCCATGCCGGAGCGATGCTGAAGGGCCCCCACGGTCACGAAGACCGGACCGCGCGAATCGACGGCCGTATCGGCACGACGGTCGGCGGTCCACGCCTTGCCTGCTTCGTCCACGACCACCCCGCTGATCGACATCTCAGCGGCCGGCCTCAGGTGCACGTCGATCGTGTCTCCAGCTGCGACTCGCGTCAGGCCCTCCGTTGCAGCGGTCGTGCCTCCGAGGTCGGCGCGGAACTGGTAGGAACCCGCTGCCACGTCGCTCATCTCGAAGAGGCCGTTTGCGTCCGTGCGTACGGGGGCGGGGGGCACCGGCGAGACGCTCCCGCCTGGAGTGCTGTAGGAGACCCCCACTTGTACGTCGGCTGCGCGAGAGCCGTCCGCGCGCTCGACGCGCCCGCGCACGCGCGCACCGGGCGTGGCGTGAAGGACGATCCGTGTGTCCTGAGCCAGCGTTCCCGCAACGAAGGCCTTGCTTCGAACGGGTCCGTACCCGGGCATGCTTGCCACCGCGACCAGTGACTGGTCGGGCGGCAGGTGCTCGACCACGACCGCCCCCTTGTCGTCCGTCATGGTCCCGCCCTTCGCCCCATGTTGATGCCAAGCGTTGGCATGGAAGAGACCCACCTTGGCACCCACAATGGGGGCTTGATTCATGTCGAGCACAACCACCGTCGCACGGGCACTCCACGGAAGAAGCAGCTCAAGTCCCTCACTCATGTCCTGGCCCAGCTCGAGATCGGCGAGAACCAGAGGCCTCTGGTAGGAGGCGATCCCCGTGCACATCGCCACCAAGTGCACGTGGCCGACGGCAACGGGAGATGGCGTACGGAAGCTCCCATCCGCGCCCGTCGTCATCAGCGTCCAGTGCGGCTCGATCGGGTGCTTGTCTCGTCGGCGGAGGCGCAGCTCGAGCCCGGCCACGGGCTTCCGGCTCCCGTCGGCGAGCAGCACGACACCCGACACGAGTGAGGTGCCTGCTACCCCCTTTGCTTTCGCGGGAGCCTGCTCCCCGGGAGCCGCGCCGTCGGCCTGCGCGACGCCTGCGCCGTCCCTGCCCTGGAGGGTCGCGCCCGCGGCTTCGCGCGCCCCGGACGGCGTCTCCGAGGATGGAGTGCGTTCCGGCACGTCTTGCTGGCGGTCCACTACGGCCCAGACGCCTAGGGCGATCACGATCAACACGCCTGCTGCCACCAGCGTCTTCGCAGCCATGACTACACCTCCGATTGCCAGCAGGTTCATCGTGGAGGCCGTGGCCACAGCCTTGTTCGGCCAGACGATCGCCGCAAGGGGCATCGCCCACGCACGTCGGTCCCCATGTGTTCGATCGAGCCGCTCGCGCAGTTGTTTCAAGCCGCGAGCCAGGCGCGTCTTCACCGTCTTGACAGGCATGTTGTGCTTGCGCGCGATCGCGCTGGGAGGCAGGCCGTCAAGGTAGCGCCATACGATGGTCGAGCGGTACGGTTCGTCGAGCGACTCGACGGCATCGAGCAGGCGGCGCCTGAGTTCGATCGCCTCCACCCGCTCGACAGTGGAGGGTAGGCGGTCGCGCCGCGCGGCGCGCTGCTCTTGGTTTCGACGACGCCCGGTGCTACGGATGCGGCGAAGGGCGAGGTTGCGGGTCACCGTTCGTAGCCATGCCTGCGGTTTGTCCGGCCGACGCGGCTTCGCTGCGACGACAAGCCACGCATCCTGCACGACGTCGTCCGCGGCCTGCGGGTCGCGCAAGAGCGCCCGTGCGAGCGCCCGCAGGCGCTCTTGGTCGCGGATCAGCAGATCGTGGGCGTTCTCCGGCGAGGGTGCCATCGGGCCTCCACAATATAAGAGCCCGTCCAGCCCTGGGAGACCTCAGAGATAATCGACACGCAGCGTGTGCCAACTGACGTGTCCCAGCTTCCGCTTCCGTGGGAACTCGGAAGCGCGGACTTCCGGGTCGGGTGCGATCTCAGAAGGGTAGGATCCTCGTCTCAACTGTCCCAGACTCAGGGGTGATGGCGTGCTCCCTGAATCCTGAGCCACGGCGAGTGAGAGTTTCCGGTCCAGTAGACTGGAAACGACATGAAGAAGAAGCGACACAACCCTGACCAGATCATCCGCAAGCTGCGCGAGGCAGAGCGGATGAAGGCCGAGGGCAAAGCCGTGGCGGAGATCTGCCAGGCACTCGAGATCAGCGAGCAGACCTTCCATCGCTGGAAGGCCAGGTACGGAGGCGCGGACGCCAACGTGGCGAAACGCCTGCGGGAGCTCGAGGAAGAGAACAAGCGGCTGAAGAGAGCCGTGGCTGAACTCACGATCGACAAGCAGATCCTGAAGGAAGTTGCGGAGGGAAACTTCTAAGCCCAGCTCGGCAGCGTGCGGCCGTGAGCCGCGTGCGTCGCAAGCTGGGCTTCTCCCAACGCCGGATCTGCGCGGCTCTCGAAGTGCCGCGCTCGACGGTGCGCTACGTTCCCTTGATCGGAGCGTTTACCAAGAAGTTGCTCAAGCGCATACTTGAGCTCGTTCGCAGCAAGCCGAGATTCGGCTACCGCCGGATCTGGGCGCTGCTGCGCCGCGAGGGTTGGCCGGTGAACAAGAAGCGCGTCCATCGGCTCTGGAAGCGGGAGGGCTTGCGCGTGCCGAAGAAGCCGCGCAAGGCCCGTAGGACGGGCAACAGTGCAAACGGATGCCTCCGCCACATGGCGGAGCATCGCAACCACGTATGGACGCTCGACTTCGCCTGGGACGTGACGGAGGACGGCCGGCAGCTGAAGTTCCTGCCTGTCGTGGATGAGTACACACGCGAGTGCCACGGCCTGCGCGTGGCGACCTCGATTCGCTCGAGCCAAGTCCAGGACTTCCTGGAGCTATTGTTCGACGAGCACGGAACGCCCGGGCACATCCGCTGTGACAACGGCCCTGAGCTTGTGGCGCATGAACTCAGGGCATGGCTTGGAAGGCGCGGCGTGCAGCCGCTGTACATCGCGCCAGGAAGCCCCTGGGAGAACGGCTACGGCGAGTCGTTCATCGGCCGATTCAGAGATGAGGTACTCGACCGCGAGCTGTTCACGAGCCTCCTGGAGGCCCAGGTGGTGACGGAGGACTGGCGCGTGGAGTACAACGAAGACCGACCGCATGGTGCGCTCGGCTACGCGCACCTCCATCCACCAGACGCGACCGTGGACGGTCTTGCCGTCCTTCTTCCAGGTGGGGCGGTAGAGCGTCATGAGCACCTCCTCGTGCCGCGCTGGCGTTCCGCTAGGCCGAACCAGAGCAGCCCGTTCCAGCGCGCGCCTGTCACCTCCCGGGCGATGGCGGAAAGCGAGCGGTACATGCGGCCGTCGAACTTGAAGCCAGCGCGCATGACCTTGACGGCGATCTCGCGGCCGCCGTGATCGCGGTACAGCACCGTGCCGGTGGGGGGGATACGCGCATCGCGTGGACGCGGGGGTCTGGCCGGCACCGGATGGAGCACCGACCACACGGCGCGATTCAGAACGACCCGATCTTCGCCATCGCCCTGCGCGGC
>JAJDEN010000032.1 GCA_029259775.1 Planctomycetota bacterium
CGTTCGACGGGCGCGTTTCCGCAGGCGCGAAGTTCTGGCCTTTGCGGGCGGTGCTTCGCTGCCGCGTCGATCGCGGCTCTCTGAGCGCCCAAACGGCGCAAGCGGAAGAGTGGCTCCCCGAGTAGGACTCGAACCTACGACCCATTGATTAACAGTCAATTGCTCTACCAACTGAGCTATCGGGGAGTGTGAATGCCGGGCGGAGGATAGCAGCGGCCTCGCCCCCAGCCACAATTGCCTCACGGAACCCCAGGCGAGAGAAATGAACCTCCTGTTCGCCTGCACCGGCAGCCGCAGGCGAAGAGCTGCACCCAGACGACGCGCGTCGCTCGCGAGGATGCGCGCAGCCAGGCCCGCCCGGCGGACCTAGCGGCCCTTGCGCGCCTTGCGGCCCTTGGGTTCGAGCGAGAGCGCCACGACGATGTGCTCGCCGATCGTCGGGATCTCGAACTCGCCCGAGACCTCCTTGAAGCCGTTCTTCTTGTAGAAGCCCAAGTTCTGCGTGCGGGCATTGCCCCAGGCCTCGGCCATCGCGTTCTCGCGGCCGTACTCGAGGATCTTCGCCACGATCCCCGCGCCGACGCCCTTGCCGCGCCACGCGTCGTCGACCGTCAGCCCCCGCAGGCGCAGACCCGGCTGGCCGAACGGCGGCTGGCCCGCGACGCGGTTCTCCGTGTGCAGCGTACCCGTCCCAATGATGTTGCCGTCCGCGTCCCGCGCGGCGAAGTGGTGGCAGGTGTCTCAGGTGTCGCTCGCGTACTCGACAGCGTCCTCCGGCTGATCCGGACGCAGGTACTTGTGGCGCAGCGGACGGACGACGTCCGCGTCGACCTCGTCGATCGTGAAGGTGGGCGCAGGTTCGTTGGCGGCTTCGTCGCTCATGGCTAGGGCGTCGCCTCGGCTGCCGTCTCACCCGTGGTCGCTGCTGCGGGCATCGGCGCGAGATACTCAAGCAGGGTCACGAGCTCCTTGCGCAGATCCTTGCGATTGACGATGCGGTCCACGTAGCCCTTGTCGAGCAGGAACTCCGCACGCTGGAAGCCCTCAGGCAGTGTGGCCTTGATCGCGTTCTGGATCACGCGCGGGCCGGCGAAGCCGATGAGCGCGCCCGGCTCGGCCAGGGTGACGTCACCTTGGGCGGCGAAGGAGGCACTGACGCCCCCCGTGCACGGGTCCGCGAGCAGGACGATGTAGGGCAGGTTCGCGTCGCGCAGGCGCGCGATCGTGGCGCTCGTCTTGGCCATCTGCATGAGCGACAGGGCGCCCTCCTGCATGCGGGCACCACCCGACGTCGCGATCAGGATGAACGGGACCTTGCGCTCGTAGGCGTCATCGGCGGCCAGCGCCACGCGCTCCCCCACCACGACACCCATCGAACCGCCGCGGAAGCTGAAGTCCATCGCGGCGAACGTGATCGGGTGGCCGTCGATCGTGCCGCGGCCGGCCGTGCAGGCCTCGCTCACGCCGGACTTCACCGCGGTTTTCTTGAGCTTGTCCTCGTAGGAGTGCTCGTCCTTGAAGCGCAGCAGGTCGCGCGGCGTGAGGCCCTCGCCGATCGACTCGAAGCTGCCCTCGTCCAGGAGCTGCTTGACCCGCGTCGGTCCGTTCACCTTCATGTGGTGATCGCACTCGGGGCAGCAGTTCCGTCGTTCCTCGACCGTCTTGGTGAAGGCCATCTTCCCGCAGGCGGGACACTTCATCCAAAGCCCGATCGGGATCTCTTTCTTCTTGCGGAAGAACGCCATGCAGGGCTCCCTTGGGGACAGCCCTAGAGGTTACGCGGCACTCCCGCGTAGCGCACGAATCGCAGCCGCCCGGTCCTCACGTCCGAAGACGGCGGTGCCCGCGACCATGACGTCGACGCCCGCCGCAATCGCCAAGGGGGCGGTTTCTTCGGCGATGCCGCCATCGATCGAGATCTCACCCTCGTAGCCCAGGGCCCGGAGGGCCGGCACCTTGTCGAGGACGTCCGCGATGAAGGACTGCCCGCCGAAGCCGGGGAAGACCGACATGATCAAGACCAGCCCCACGTCCGCGAGGTAGGGCTCGGCCCTCTCGACGGGCGTATCCGGGTTGAGGACGATGCCCGGGCGGGCCCCGGCATCCTGGATGATCTTGAGAGCGGCCGCGATGTCGTCCGGTGCCTCGACGTGGATCGAGACCCAGTCCGCCCCCGCCTTTACGAAGCTCTCCACGTACTTCGTAGGCTCCGTGATCATCAAGTGGCAGTCGAGCACGGCGTCCGTCGCCCGGCGGAGGCTCTTCACCACCGGCGGGCCGAAGGTGATGTTGGGGACGAAGTGGCCGTCCATCACGTCCAGATGCAGCAGATCCGCCCCGCCCTCGAGGACGTCACGCACCTCGGCGTCGAGGTTGGCGAAGTCGGCCGAGAGGATGGACGGGGCGATCTTGACGTCGGGCACGCGCGCTTCTCCTGCGGGGGCTGACAGCCTAGGCGGGATGACCCCCGGCCGCCGCTACACGGTCTGAGGGACGCCTGCCATACGAGCGAGCATGTCCACACAGCGCGACGAGTAGCCCCACTCGTTGTCGTACCAGGCGCAGACCTTGACCGTCTGGCCCATGGCCATGGTCAGCGGCGCGTCGAAGATGTTGCTGGCCGGGTCGCCGATGATGTCCGAGGACACGATCGGATCGGTGTTGTAGCGGATGATGCCCTTCATCGGGCCGTCCGCCGCCGCCTTCATGGCCGCGTTGACCTCCTCGACGGTCACCTCGCGCGAGAGCCGCGCGGTGAGGTCCACCATCGAGCCGTCCGGCACGGGTACGCGCACCGCGAAGCCATCGAGCTTGCCGGCCATCTCGGGCATGACCTTGCCGACCGCGCGGGCTGCGCCCGTCGTCGTCGGGATGATGTTCACGGCCGCGGTGCGCGCGCGACGCAGGTCCGAGTGCTCGAGGTCGAGGATGCGCTGGTCGTTCGTGTAGCCGTGGATGGTGTTCATCAGGCCGTGCTCGATGCCGAAGGCCTCATGCAGCACCTTGGCCATCGGCGCGAGGCAGTTCGTCGTGCAGGACGCGTTGCTCACGAGCTTGTGCTCGGGCTTCAGCTGGTCGTCGTTCACGCCCAGCACGATGAGGGCATCGATCTCGTCCTTCGGCGGCACGGTCAGGAGGACCTTCGACGCGCCGGCCTGGATGTGCTTCTCGAGCAGCTCGCGTGTGCGGAACACGCCGGTCGCCTCGACGACCATCGGCTCGCCCATCGCACGCCAGGGCAGGTTGGCCGGGTCGCGCTCGCTGAGCACGGGCACGCTCCAGCCCTCGACCTCGATCTTGCCCTCGACCAACGCGATCTCGCCGTCGAAGCGGCCGTGCGTGCTGTCGTACTTCAGCAGATGCGCCAGCGCCTCGGGCTTGCCGAGATCGTTGATGGCCACGACCTCGAACTGGTCGCGCTTGCTGTGCAAGATGCGGAAGACCTGGCGGCCGATGCGGCCGAACCCGTTGATGGCGACGGGAATCGTCATGGTGAGAAACTCCAAGGGGCGGGCCGATTTGGCTCGAGCGCGCGGGGTCGTCGGAGTCTAGCGCGCGGGCAATTCGGTCGCGGAGTTGATTCCATACCTACGGGCGGGAGGATGGTGGTGTGCCGACGATGCTCCACAGCGATCTGGCCGCCCGGACGGCGGCCACCTGCCGCGCCGCGCTCGGCCTGCGTCCGCGCGACCGCGTGCTCGTGGCGGTCAGTGGTGGTGCCGACAGCGGCGCGCTGGCGTCCCTGCTGGCCGCAGGCCGCGCCCACGACCTACGACTGGACCTGGTGCTGTGCCACGTCGATCACGGCTGGCGGGGCGCGGAGGAGGCCGGAGCCGATCGGGAAGTCGTGGAGCGGCTCGCCGCGTCGCTGCGCCTGCCGCTCGCGTTGGCCGGCCCCCCGCCCACGGACACGCCGCGCACCGAGGACGCCGCGCGCCGCCATCGCTACAGCGCGCTGGCGCGCCTGGCCGAGGCGCACCGCTGCACGTACGTCGCCACGGGCCACCACGCCGGCGATCAGGCCGAGACCTTCCTCCTGCGCCTGCTGCGCGGCTCGGGGTTGCGCGGGCTCACCGGGATCCCTGCGCGACGCTCGTTGGCGCCCGGCCTCACCGTCGTGCGGCCCCTGCTCGAGATCGAGCCGCCGGCGCTGCGGCGCTACCTGCTGGAGCACGGCCTGCCCTGGCGCGACGACCCGACGAACCAGGATCTCTCCATCGCCCGCAACGCGGTGCGCGCCCGCCTCGCCCGCCGCGAGGCCCGCGGCCATGCGTCGACCCTCGTAGCCCTGGCCGCCCGCCTCCGCCGGCGCCTGCGGCAGCGCGCGCGTCGCATCCAGAGCGTGGCCGCGTCCCGCTTCGTGCATCACGAGCGCGCCGGAGCCGTCTCGATGCCGCGTGCAGCGCTCGCGACACTCCACGGCGAGGATCTCGCGCTCGCGCTCCGTGCCGCGGGCGCGCACCTTCGTGCCGAGGACGCCGGCCCTTGGTTTGTCCGGCGGCACGTGGCCCTTCTCGAGAAGCTCCTCGTGACGGACGGCGATCTGGATCTGCCGCGGGGGCTGTTCCTGCACGTCGCCGGCAAGACGGCCTGGTTGGCGCGCCGACGATCACCGCTGCCGCCCCGGCCCGCGCTCCTCCGCCAGGATGTGGCGCGAGAGTACTTCGACCTCGACGCGTGGATCGTGCACAGTGCGCCGGATCGCGTGGCGCTGGATGCTGACGTCCTCGGCCCAGGCGCGACGCTGCACCCCCTCAGCGCGGACGATGCCTTCACGCCCTTCGGCTCACGGGCCGGTGGGCGCAAGCCCGTGGCCGACTGGCTCGCACGCAGCGGCATGCCCGGGTTCGTCCGGCGCGCCCAGCTCGTCGTGCGCGGTCAGGAGGGCGTGGCGTGGGTCGTCGGGCTGCGACCGGACGCGGGGCACGTCATCGGTCCGTCGACCCAGACGGTGGCGCTGCTCTCCCTGGAGAACCTCTAGCCGGCAGACTCGTCTAGCCAGCAGACTCGTCGGCGTGCTCTTTCTGATCGGGAGCCTTGCGCGCGTACGGGTCCTTCTTCTCGCTCTTCTCGGTCTTCTCGCTGCTGGCGTCCCCGTCGTCGACGGGCTCGGCGAGGCCCTTCTTGAAGGAGCTGATGCCCTGGCCCAGGCTGCGCGCCACACCGGGGAGCCTGCGGCCGAAGAGCAGCAGGATGATGAACAGGACGATGAGCCATTCCCAGCCGCCAGGCAGGCCGGCAAGGATGGTCGAGGCATTGAAGGTCATGTCAGGCTCCGGCGACGGGTGTCACGTCGTGCAGTGTACTGCTACCCGGTGGATTGCCATGCGATCCGCCTCAGTTGGGCACACACCTCGCCCCAGGCCCCCCGCACTGCGGGTGATCGAGAGGAGGCGAAGGCGACCGAGAAGGCCGTCTACTTCGGGATGGCAGCGACGATCCCTGCCATGCCGTCAGGCTGGCAGCGACGAACCCTGCCATGCCGTCAAGGCGCCCGCCGTTACTTCGGAATGGCAGCGACGATATTGCCGTCGGCCGTGACGCAGAAGAGCTCGCCGTTGCCGTTGTTCGACGGGATGAGGTCGAACATGCCGAGGTTGAGCGAGCCGGTGACCTCGTAGCCCTTGGAGGCGTCGCGGATGGTCACGCGGCGCTCGCCGTTGGAGGTGAGGAGGTACTTGCCGTTGCGGCAGATCGGGCGCTCGCCCTTCTTGCAGGTGAAGAGCTTCTTGCCCGACCGCAGGTCGAAGCAGTGCGTGCCCTTCGAGTTGCGAACCATCGTGATGCCGACATACGTGCGGACCTCGATGGGCGCGGCGCCCTCGACGCCGGTCGACTGCTTCGTGACCTTGTGGCTGCCGAAGACCCAGGGGGTCTCGCGAATCGGCTCGTCGAGGCCGGCCAACCAGTTGGTCTTGCCGTCGAAGATGTTCAGGTTGTAGAAGACGCCGTCTTGCGTACCGACGAGCACGTGCTCGGGCGTCACCGCGGTCGAGCCGCGGATGCCGCCACCGAGGGCGCGCGTCCAGTTGGGCGACTTCGGCGCGGTCGCGCCGGCAGCCATGGCCGTCACCTGGCCGTTGTCCGAACCGACGACGAGGATGTCGCCACCCGGATCGAGCGTCGGGCTGCCCCAGAGCATGCCGCTGCTGCGGTAGCCCCAACCGGAACGGCCGCTGACCAGGTTCACGGTCTCGAGCGTCTTGTTGTTGCGCGGGCTGCCGAGCGAGCCGACGAACATCAGCGCGTGGTTGGCGCTGATGCCGGAGGACGTCGTGTAGGGCAGGCGCACGGGGAAGCGGGAGCCGACGCTGCCGCTGCGCTTGCTGATGGCCATCGCCCAGTGCGCGCCCTTCGCGTCCTTCATCAGGAACACGTAGTCGTTCGCGCCTTCGGCGGGCGCCTGCGCCAGCGGGTACTTGAGGTTGTTGACCCAGCGCGGCTCGAGGTTGCGGCGGTCGAGGCAGAAGACCTTGCCCGACGACGTGACGGCCAGCAGCTGCCGGCTCATCAGGTAGCACCCCTCGATGGCGACGGGGTTCTTCTTCGAGAGGTTGGCGCGGATGACGTTCGCCTTCCACGGCAGCTTCTCAAGCGCCTTCTCGCCATGCTGAGCGAGGGAGACGGCGCCGTCACCAGCCGCGTCCTCCACGCCCACGCCCGTGGTCATCACAGCGCCGGCCAAGAGGAACAGTCCGATGGTCAGGATGCCGCTGGTGAAGCCAGAACGACGTGCCAAGTTGAAGCCTTGCATGCTCGTCTTCCCATACGCAGAAACGCCGGATGGACGGGCAGATCCCATCCCCCGGTCGCAAACTCGCGCGCAATCATCGCCCGAGACAGGTCCCGGAGCCAGCGCAATGCTGCACCCTCTCGGATGCATCTCTTGGCGCTGCCTCACGCGGATCCCGTCGCGCGACTCTGGTGTGGCACGTCGGTCCCTCCGGTGTCCCCCACGTGCCCGAGGAACGCTGGCCTTATAGGCCGCTGCACTCCGGGTGTCAAGGTTCCCAGGCCGGCCCCCGCTCGCCAAAGTCCGTGCCAGCGAACGGGTTAGGGCGACGCTCCCGCGTCCGTGCCATTTGCCCAAGGGGGTTGCCCCGCGCGCTACGATGCATGCTTGCACCACGCGAACGACGATCCCAGGACCCCGCTGCTCCGGGCCAACATCGCAGGGCTCGAGGCGCGCATCGAAGCGGCCCGCGGGCGCGGCGGCCACGCCGCGGACGCCGTCCAGCTCCTGGTCGTGACGAAGTCCCAGCCGGCATCGATCTTCGCCCCCCTGGCCGCCGCCGGCGTGACCGACATCGGCGAAAACCGCATCCAAAGCGCCTCTGAGCGGCGTCCGCTGGCGCCGGGGGGCCTTCGCTGGCACGGCATTGGAAGCCTGCAACGGAACAAGGCGCGAACGGCGCTGGCCACCTTCGACGTGTTCCACGCGCTCGATGGCCTGCGGCTCGCCGAGCGACTCGAGTCCCTCCTGGCGGAGGGCGCGTCCAGCCGCGTGTGGCCCGTCTACCTCCAGGTGAACACCGCGGACGACCCCGACAAGGGCGGCGTCGCGCCCGACGAGGCGCTCTCCACGCTCGAGCGTCTCGCCGCCTGCCCTCACCTCCAGGTGCTCGGATTCATGACGATGGGCCGAAGGGCCGCGACGGATGCGGATCTCCGCGCGACTTTTTGTACCCTGCGGGAGATCCGGGACGAGGCCGTACGGCGTGGACGGGGATCCGTCCCGCCCTCCGGGCTCTCCATGGGTATGAGCGACGATTTCGAACTCGCCGTGGAAGAGGGTGCGACCGTGGTCCGCGTCGGCCGAGCCGTCTTTCGTGACGTTGGTAAGCAAGCGACTTCCTTGACATCGACGCCGGACCCCCACGGTGACAACGTTGCGGAGCGCGACGGAGAGCAGACGTGAGCCTCAGACTCCGGATCGAACATGGGCAGGACGCAGGTACGACGTGGCGCATGGCGGAAGCCGGCATCTACACGATCGGCCGCGTGCCCAGCAACTCCATGCGCATCCTCGACATGAAGATCTCGAAGCAACACTGCGAGATCCGCGTGGCCATCGAGAACGGACGCACGACCGCCGTGCTCTTCGACGGCGGCAGCACCACCGGCTGTCAGCTCAACGACCAACCCGTGCCGAAGGGCAAGCCGAAGCGCATCAACCCCGGCGACAAGCTGCAGCTCGGTTTGACGCTCCTGCGCGTACTGAGCGAAGGCGAGGCGGACCTCGACGCGAAGCCCGTGGCGGGCCGCCAGGTCGACGCCGGCGCGGTGGCCGGTGCCGGTCGCACCGGCGACGAGGGCAAGACCAAGGTGACGCTCCCGGCCGACGCCCTCGTCGGCAAGGAACTGGCCGGCTACCAGATCGATCGCAAGATCGGGATGGGCGGCATGGGCGGGGTGTACCTCGCCGAGCAGACGTCGCTCCAGCGCAAGGTCGCGCTGAAGGTGCTCAACGAGACGTTCGCCGCGGACTCCGCCTTCGTCGATCAGTTCGTCAACGAAGCACGCGCGGCGGGTGCGCTCAACCACCCCAACGTCGTGCAGGTCTACGACGTCGGCAACGCCGAGGGGCACTACTTCTTCTCGATGGAGGTCATGCCCGGCGGCTCCATCGAAGACAAGATCAAGGAAGGGCCCGTCGCCTGGGAAGACGGCCTCAACTGGTTCCTCGACGCGGCCAACGCCCTCATCTTCGCGAAGAAGCGCGAGATCCTGCACCGCGACGTCAAGCCCGACAACCTCATGATCGGCGAGGACGAGAGCGCCAAGCTCTGTGACCTGGGTCTGGCCAAGAAGTCCGAGGTCGGCGACCTCATGGACCAGGGCATCATCGGCACGCCGCACTTCATCTCGCCCGAGGCGATCCGCCGCAAGTCCGACATCGATCACCGCACGGACCTCTACAGCCTGGGCTGCAGCTTCTACCGCGTGTTCACGGGCAAGAACCCCTACCCCGGGAAGTCCGTGAAGGAGATCCTGCTCGGCCACCTGAACAAGCCGATCCCGCGCGTCAGCGAAGTGAACCGCGACGTGCCCAAGGAGATCGACGAGATCGTCTACGGGCTGATGCGGAAGGACCCCGAGGACCGCACGCAGTCCCCCGAGGAGCTCCTGAAGGAGCTCGACAAGATCCGCACGAAGTACAACCTCGAGGCGCACGGCATCAAGCCGGGCTCGAAGAAGCCGCTCGTCATCGGTGGTGTGCTCGCGGCCGTGGCCATCGGCGTGGCGATCTGGTTCGCGACGCGTCCCAAGGACGTCGAGAAGCGTGGCTTCACCCCCGCCGAGATCGCTCGCCAGAAGAAAGCCGAGCAGGGCAACGTGGCCAACCGGCTTGGCAAGTACGTCCAGAAGGCCCAGAGCGATCTGCTCGACCTGGATCGTGACCTGCTCGAAGGCAATCTCGGCCCCGACAACTACAAGCGCCCGAAGTGGGGCCGCCTGGCCAAGTCCTACCGCGACGCCGCCGCGGGCTGGCAGACCACGCTCGAGACATGGCAGCAAGAAGCCAAGGGCAAGAAGGCCCAAGGCGACGAGATCATCCGTGGTCACTACACCAAACAGACCTCCGAGCTCGGCTCGGTGATCGCGAAGGCGAAGAGCACCGCGGGCAAGAAGATCGACAAGGTCGTCAATGACTTCAAGGCCACCGAGAAGCAGCGCGCCGAAGCGCGCACCAACGCCCTCGCCACCGCCGAGTCCAAGATCAAGGACTACGCGCTGAAGCTCAAGAAGGCTCTGGATGAGAAGCGTTACGTCGAGCTCGAGACCTCGGTCACCAACGACGAGTTGGGCGACATCCTGAAGGCCCTGCAGGTGCTGAAGTTCGGCGAGTTCGCGTTGCTGACCGAGAAGGACATCAACACGCTGCTCGACAAGCACATCCCGAAGCAAGGCGACAAGTCGCGCGGTGAGCAGTACGTCGCCGCGGCCGCCAGCGCCGTGGGCCGTTCTGGGTCGATGGCAGTCGAGACCGCGCAGGTCGAGCTTGGGTCGAAGCCCGGCTTCGTCGAGTTCCAGAAGGCGCTGAAGGCCCTGGACACCTGGCTGGCCACGGTGCCGAGCGCCCTCGACAAGGCCAAGGACAAGGCGCCGCGGGTGACGGCGGCGTGGGGCAAGCAGAAGCAGAGCATCTCGGAGAAGCGTGCGTACACCGAGCGCCGCCTCAACAAGTTCGAGTTCGCCATGCTCGAGGCCGATCGCGCCACCTACTTCCGGTTCCTCGTCGATCTGTGGGGACCGGGCACCGGGCTCTTGCATCGCTTCGAACTCGGTGTGGCCAAGGACAAGGCCGACAAGCTCGTGGCCGAGCTCAAGCACGGCAAGTACCGGAAGCTCGCCAAGACCTGGCCCGCCCCGCTGGCCGCGCTGGACACGCTCTTCCAGGACATCCGCTCGACCTTCCCCAACGGCTGGACCGAGAAGCACACGTACTGGCCAGACAGGAACGGCAAGCCGAGGAAGGAGACGATCAAGGACATCGACGCGACGGGCATCAAGATCGGGCGCGACACGATCACCTTCGCCGAGCTTGGAGCCCGGGGCGTTCTCGACACCCTCTTCTTCGTGGAGGGCAACGCGCGCCTTGCGACATGCACCCCCACGCACCACGTCGGCTTGGGGCTGCTCTTCGAGCTCGCTGGCGACTATGAGGGGGCCACGAAGCAGTACAAGGCCGCCGAGATGGCCGGGGACACGGAGCTCAACCTCGTCATCGCTACGCGCACCGGGCCTGCCGGCAGGGAGAAGCTCGCTGCGGACAAGTACCTCGCCGTGGTGCGCTTCCTCGAAGCCCAGGAGAAATTCAGCGCCGATTCCGCGGCGCTCCTCGCCGGAGACCAAGCCAAGCCGGGCAGCTTGAGCAGCGATGACCGGGGCGACATCATCACGCGCGGCGAGCAGATCCTGCGCGACATGGCCAGCATCCAGGCCATGAAGCACGAGCTTCAGGAGGACGTGAAGCTCGCCATCACGACGTGGGGCAGCTCGATTCGCGAGGCCCCGCACCCGCGGGCCAACTACGCGGGGGAGCGCCTCCCGGAGCTCCCCAAGAAGCCCGTCCGGCCGAGGGAGATCCCGCCCGGCAAGGATGGCGACGGCAAGAAGAAGCAGCCGGACGACAAGGTCAAGTAGCCGCGCGGCGTAGCGAAGACAGCGTGCCCCCATCACCATGGCGCAAGACGGGATCGAGCAGCGCGACCGCGAGGGTGGCCGGCCCGTCGTTCACGTGCATCTCAAGGTCGTGCCGGGTGCTTCGAAGGCCGCGCTGGACGGTGCGTACGGCGACCGCCTGAAGGTCCGCGTGACGGCCCCGGCAGAGTCGGGCAAGGCCAACAAGGCGGTCCTGGCGCTGCTCGCCGCCGCCCTGGACGTCCCCAGGCAGACGCTCGTGCTCGTCCGGGGCGCCTCGAATCCGCTCAAGACGGTCGCCGTCGAGGGCCTCGAAGCTGACGTCGTGCGCCGTCGGCTGGTATGAGAGGCCCATGAGCACGCCGGTCAAGCGGATCGCCTTCTTGCTGTCGGGCAGCGGCACGACGCTCACGAACCTGTTCGAGCACATCGATGCCGGCCAGGTCGCGGGGGAGATCGTCGTCGTGGTCTCCGACCGTGCGGACGTCCAAGGGCTCGAGCACGCACGATCGCGCGGCATCGACGCGCTGCTGGTCGCGCGCAAGGAGCACAAGGGCTTCGACGACTACGCGGAGGCGCTCCAGGACGCCTTGAGCCCGTACGATGCCGACCTCGTGGTCTCGGGCGGCTTTCTTACGCTCTTCCGCGTCTGGCCCGCGCTCGAAGGCAAGATGATCAACATCCACCCGAGCCTGCTGCCCGCCTTTGGGGGCAAGGGCTGCTACGGCGTTCACGTACACGACAAGGTCATCGCGGCAGGTGTCCGCTACTCCGGCTGCACCGTCCACTTCGTGACGGACGAAGTCGACGGCGGCCCCATCGTCGATCAAGCGATCGTCGAGGTCCGGCCCGACGACACGTCGCACACCCTGGCCGACCGCGTGCAGGCCGCCGAGCGCGAGCTCTACCCGCGCGTCATCGCCGGCATCCTCGCCGGCGCCATCCGACTCGAGGGCGGCCGGGTCGTCCGCTCCTGAGCCCCCACCGCGAGAGCGCCAGTAGGCGCCGCTCTGGGGTGAGGGCGCCGCGCAGGCGTGGAGACCGTGGCGTGCTCTGTCACGCGAGGCCGACGCGCCAAAGCGCCGCCGAGCATCCAGGCGGCGCCTAGCGGACCCAGCGCTCGATGTCGGGACGCATCCTGCTTGGAACCTTGCGGATCCAGCCGGGCAGTGCCTTGGCGCGAATCTCGTCGCCGCCCACGGTGGGAGCGGTCGCGATGTCGTAGAGGTGCATCCCCGCTTCGACGTAGCCGCGGCGCTTGCGGGAGAGGCCCTGGAGGAACGGGTCGTCTTCGACGCGCAGAAGGCTCTGCTCGAACTCCGCGAGTGCACGCAGGTAGAAGGGGCGCGCCTCGCCGGCGGCGCGGTCCAGCTGCGCCACCGGGGAGCGCCACTCGATCCATGGCCTATCGTCGGTGACCAGCGGATGCTTGGCCAACCGATCGGCAGCAAGGGCAAGCCGTCCGGCGTAGAAGAGGAACGGCAGCGTCTCGACCGAGGCGCCCTCCTCGATGGCGCCGGCCTTCTCCAAGCGTTGCCACTGCCGCACGGTGGCGTCGCCGTCCCATGGCGCATCCGAGGCGTGGCCCACCAGCGCGACGATCGGCCGCTTGGAGAAAAAGTCGCCGCGCCAGAGGGTCGCGTTCGGAAACACCTTCAAGAAGCCGCGGGCGATGCCCAGGAACTCCGCTTCGCCCATCTGGTAGAGGGGCACCCACTGGGCGAACAGGCCGCCCGGCGCGAGCCGTGCCTTGACGGCTTCGAACTGCTCGACCGTGTAGAGCAACGCCGTACCGCGCCGCCACGGCAGGAAGAGGTCGCCCACCACGACGTCATAGGTCTCGCGCGAACCGAGCAGGATGGTCCGTCCATCCTCCACAACGATCTCGACGCGCCGGTCGTGCATGAGGCCGTTGATCCACGGCCCGAAGTGTTCGCGCACGGCGCGTACGGCTTGCGGCACGATCTCGGCTACGCGCACCCGCTTGAGCGGATGATGCAGCGCCGCCCCTGCCGTGATGCCCGAGCCCATCCCCAGGAAGAACGCACGCTTCGGGTTGGGATGCAGGCACAGCGGGATGTGCGCCTGGTAGTGCTCCCACCGCGGCTCGGACGTGCCGCCCAACGTGTAGCTGTTGTTGAGCTTGAGCTTGAGGTCCCCGCGCCGATCCACGACGAAGACCGTGCCCGATCCGCCTTCGTACACGGCCAGCACGCGATCGCTCCCTCGCACGTTCCACGTGCGTGCGCTGTCGGACGTGACCAGGCCGGCGATCACGACCGCGAGCATCGCGGCGGCGACGCCGGGACGTGCGGCCGGAGGCGCGAGGACCGCAGCGGCCACCAGGTAGAGCATGCTGACGACGGCCAGCGCGCCCCAGAGCCCCACGGCCGCCGGCAGCACGAAACCGGCGGCCACCGCACCGAGCAGTGCGCCCCCGGTGTTGCACGCCAGCAGGCGTCCGAAGCGCGCGCTGGCCGCGGCGGCGCCGCCGCGCTCCTCCTCCATGCGCAAGAGGAAGGGGAAGACCGTACCCAGCAGGATCGAAGCGGGGAGGATGCAGGCCGCAAGCACACCGAGATTGCTCAGCACGTAGGCGGCCCACGGCTCCCCCCTGCCGACGGCGCCGGGTCGATCGACGAGCCACCGGAACACGTAGGGGCTCGCTGCCGCCGCGATGCCACTGAGCAGCAGCAGGACGCAGAGCACGTTGCGTGTCGGGAGGCCGCGGCGCCGGATGACGCGCGCGATCGCGGCGCCGAGCGCGAGCGCGCCCAGGAAGACCGTGATCACGGCGGCGAACGTGTAGACGGAGTTCTGGAAGCCCAGAGCGACCATGCGTGTCCAGAGCACCTCCAGCGCCAGAGCACCGAAGCCCGAGAGCGTGGCGAGGGCGAGCAGCCCTGCGGGGACGCTCGTCACCGGTGCCTGGCTGGGCGCCACGGACGCACCGGCCGGCTCACGGCGCGCGAGCCACGCCGCGACGAGCCCGACGGCGAGGCTCAGCGCCATGGCCACGCCGTAGGCGCCGCGGTAGCCGAGCACGCGCGGCAGCACGAAGCCGGCGGCGAAGGCGCCTGCCATGGCGCCGGCCGTGTTCACGGCGTAGAGCAGCACGCCGCCGCGGGCGAATCCGCGGCCGCGACGTGTGGCCAGCTCGGCCAGCACCGGCAGCGTGCCGCCCATGAGGAAGGCGGGCAGCCCGAGCACGATCGCGGCGAGCAGGAACTTCGCCAGCAGCAGCGCGGGCGACTGGCCGCCGAGCACGTCATAGAGCGGCGCGAAGAGGGAGCGGTAGAGGGGCAGCAGGACCACGACGAGCGCGGCGCTCAGCCCCACACCGATCTCGAGGCGCGCGAACGCGCGGAGCGGATCCCGCCAGACGACGGCGCGGCCGCCGATCCACCAACTCCCTGCGGCGAGCCCGAGGAAGAACACGGCCAGGGTGGTGGCTGTGGCTTGGGTGGTGTTGCCGAAGAGCAGGCCGAGCTCGCGCTGCCAGAGGACCTCGTAGGTCAGGCCTGCGAAGCCGGAGACGAAGAAGAGCAGCGCGGGCCACGCGAGGCTCGCGCCCTTCGGGGAAGGACCGGGGCTGGGATCAGACGTGGGCTCCACCACGCGCCATGGTCGCCCCGTCCTCGGCCTGGCTCAAGGCAAGCTGCTCCCCGTAGTGGCGATAACAGACTGCCTGGTAGCGCTCTTCGGCGCCGAGCTCGACGCTGGGGCCGTCGAGGCGGGCGACGCCATCGACGAACTTGAGGTTGAGGATCGCCTTGTGGTTGCAGTAGGTGCAGGTCGTCTTGACCTCCTCGATGCTGTCGGCCAGCTCGAGGAGCCGCTGCGAGCCTTCGAAGAGCCGCGAGCGGAAGTCGCTGCGGAGGCCGTAGCAGATCACGGGCACGGCGAGGGCGCGGGTCCACTGGCGCAGGGCGTCGACCTGGTCGGTGCTGAGGAACTGGGCTTCGTCGACGAGGACGCAGTCGACCTCGGCGGCCTGGTGCCCGAGCGGGATGTCGCCGGGCTGGAGGACGACGTCGGCTTTGCGTTGGAGGCCGGCGCGCGAGACGACGTCGGCGGGGCCGAAGCGGTTGTCGAGGGCGGGCTTGATGACGAGGACGCGTTTGCCTTGGGACTCGTAGTTGTGGGCCACGGCCAGGAGGTTCAGCGTCTTCGCGCTGCCGACGGTCCCGTAGCGGAAGTAGAGCTTCGGCATGGGCTTAGGGTAGGTGCGGGGTCCCACAGGGGGCTTGGCCTCAGCGCACTCTCACTCCCACCCCAACTCCCACGCCCCCTGGCGCACCCACACTCGCACGAGCAACACTCGCACTCCCTCGCACCACCTCTCAAGGCACGCACACACGGACACGGACACCGACACGGACACGGACACGGTCCCGGAGGAAGCACCTCGCGGGTGAGTTCCGCGCTCCCGCGCGGCATGTTCGTCGCGGCGCGCGGCTCCGCCACGTCCGCCGCTCCGGCAAGGAGGGGCTGCGAGCCCCTCCTTCCAATCCACCTCGCCCCTACCCGGAACGGGGCTGCGCCCCGTTCCTACTGCGCCGACTGCGCCTTGATGAAGTTGCGCAGGATGAGCCAGATCATGCTCGGGCTCTCCTTCATGCGGCGCCGGAGGTAGGCCGTCGCATCGTCCCAGCTCATCGCGAACGGCACGTAGAGCCGGAACGGGACAATCACACCGAACTCCCCCGCCAACAGCTTGCGGGCGAAAGGGCGGCGCGGCACACCCAGCAACATCTGGATCTCGCAGCGTTCCGGCGCCTTGGGCGCCACCTCCCGGAGGAAGCGCTCCAGCGCCGGCTCGTCATGGGTCCCGAACTCGACGTGGGCTCCCCGATCCAGCAGCACGGCCGCGTACGCCACCATGCGGTCCTTCATGACGCGCTTGTCCAGCACGGCCACCGACGCGGGCTCCGGGTAGATCCCGATCACCAGCCGCACCCGCATCCCAGCCGGGATCCGCTGCAGATCGGCCTCCGTCCGGTGAAGCCGCGTCTGGAGCACGGTGCCGACGTCCAGCCCCTGCTCGTAGAGCCCCACGGCCCAGTCGAGGGTGAGGTCGGTCCAGTCCCGGTCCTCCATGTCGATCGTCACGCCCACCCCGCGCTCGTGCGCCCGGCGCGCGATCGCCTCGAGGTGCTCGTAGGCCTCCACCTGGGCCCCCACCGTGAACGCCGAGGGCTTGACGGAGACCGTCGGCCGCGTGGCCGGATCGGCGAAGCGAGGATCGGTGCCGATGCGATCGATCAAGCGCTCGTAGGTGCCGACGCTGCGCAGCACCTGGAAGGGCTCCGTCACGTCCTCGCCCAGCACATCCAGCGTGGCGCGGGCCCCGAATCGGCTCAGACGGTCGTAGGCGACCTCCAGACCGTCATCCATGGTGCCGCCGGCCACGTAGGGCCTGGCGAACCAGCGAACGATCGGACCGGGGGCAAGGCGGGAGAGCATGGGGCGCGGATTCTACCGCCGCGCCTCCCCCGCTTTGCGGCTCGGGCACGTCGAACCGATCGAATAAAACGGGCCCAGGAACTCCGCGAGGAACACGGTGGCGAAGAAGACCCCCCCGAAGAAGCAGATCGCCTATGACGAGAGCACGATCCAGACGCTGGATGCCCTCGAGCACATCCGACTGCGCACCGGCATGTACATCGGCCGGATCGGCGACGGCAGCCACCCCCAGGACGGCGTCTACGTGCTGCTCAAGGAGGTCGTCGACAACGCCGTCGACGAATTCATCATGCGCGAGGGCAAGACGATCGAGGTCTCGCGCGTGGACAACACCGTCACCGTGCGCGACTACGGCCGCGGCATTCCCCTCGGCAAGGTCGTGGACTGCGTCTCGAAGATCAACACGGGCGGCAAGTACAACGACGACGTCTTCCAGTTCTCCGTCGGCCTGAACGGCGTCGGCACGAAGGCGGTCAACGCCCTCTCCTCGGAGTTCGCCGTCACCTCGTGGCGCGACGGCAAGTTCCTGCGCGCTGACTTCTCCCAAGGACGCCTGCTCAAGGAGAAGAAGGGCAAGGCGCCCGGCGAGCGCAACGGCACGCTCGTGGAGTTCACGCCGGACCCCGAGATCTTCCCGTCCATCCACTGGAACGATGACTTCCTGACGCATCGCTTCCGCTACTACGCGCACCTCAACAGCGGGCTCAACATCCGCTACAACGGCCAGCGCTTCGCCAGCCGCTACGGCCTCGCGGATCTCCTCGGCGAGGAGCTGGGTGCGGAGATCGCCGTCTACGACGTCGTGCACATCAAGCTCGACCGCATCGAGTTCGCCTTCACGCACACCAACACGTACGGCGAGAACTACTACAGCTTCGTCAACGGACAGCACACGAGCGACGGCGGCACGCATCAGAGCGCGTTCCGCGAGGGCCTGCTCAAGGGCGTGAACGAGTTCGCCGGCAAGAACTTCGCCGGCCCCGACGTGCGGGACGGGTTGATCGGCGCTGTCGCCGTCAAGCTGCAGGACCCCGTCTTCGAGAGCCAAACGAAGAACAAGCTCGGCTCGACCGACGTGCGCTCCTGGATCGTGAGCGACGTGAAGGACCACGTCGTCCGCTGGCTGCACGAGAACACGGACGCGGCCGAGCGCCTGATCCACAAGGTCAAAGCCAACGAGAAGATCCGCAAGGAACTCTCCGCCGTGAAGAAGGCCGCCCGCGATCGCGCGCGCAAGGTGGCCATCCGCATCCCCAAGCTCATCGACTGCAAGGTGCACTTCTCCGACCGGAAGCCCGCGCGCAAGAAAGACCGTCGTGAAGAGAGCTCAGTCTTCCTCACCGAGGGCGACTCGGCCGGCGGCGCGATGGTGCAGGCCCGTGACGTGGCCACGCAGGCCATCTTCTGCCTGCGCGGCAAGCCGCTCAACTGCCACGGGCTCAAGCGCGACACCGTCTACAAGAACGAAGAGCTCTACAACATCATGCGCGCGCTCGGCATCGAGGACGACCTCGACGGGCTGCGCTACAACCGCGTCGTGCTGGCCACGGACGCCGACGTCGACGGCATGCACATCCGCAACCTGCTGCTCACGTACTTCCTGCACTACTTCGAAGAGCTCGTCCTCCGCGGACACCTCTTCATCCTGGAGACGCCGCTCTTCCGCGTGCGCAACAAGCAGAAGACCATCTACTGCTACAGCGAGAGCGAGCGTGACGCGGCCCTCGAAGAGCTCACGAAGCCCGAGACGACGCGCTTCAAGGGCCTCGGCGAGATCAACCCGCGTGAGTTCAAGCACTTCATCGGCGACGACATGCGCCTCCAGCAGGTCACCGTCCCCGACAAGGGCACCGTGCAGAAGTGCCTCGACTTCTACATGGGCAAGAACACGCCCAAGCGCCGCAAGTTCATCATCGATGAGCTCATCTCGGAGTCCACGTGGTAGCGCCGTCGTCCTCCGAACCCGAGAGCCGTCCCGGCTCGATCGACGTACAGCCGCTCATGCGGCGCAACTTCCTCGAGTACGCGAGCTACGTGGTCGTGGACCGCGCGATCCCGGAGGTGCGCGACGGCTTCAAGCCCGTCCAGCGGCGCATCCTGGCCACGCTGTCCAACATGCACGACGGCCGGTTCCACAAGGTCGCCAACGTCATCGGCGACACGATGAAGCTCCACCCCCACGGCGACGCTTCCATCGGGGATGCGCTGGTCGTGCTGGCCAACAAGGGCTACTTCATCGAGCGCCAGGGCAACTTCGGCAACGTCATCACGGGCCACCGAGCCGCCGCCGCGCGCTACATCGAGTGTCGCCTCACGCCGCTCGCACGCGAGACCCTGTTTCACGCCGACCTCACCGAGACCCAGCCGAGCTACGACGGGCGCAACAAGGAACCCATCTGCCTCCCGAGCAAGCTCCCGGTCATCCTCCTGCTCGGCACGGAGGGCATCGCTGTCGGGATGTCGACGCGCATCCTGCCGCACAACTTCTGGGAGGTGCTCGAGGCCCAGATCAAGTATCTCAAGAAGGAGAGCTTCGAGCTCTTCCCGGACTTCCCGCAAGGCGGACTCGTGGACGTCAGCGAGTACGAGGATGGCCGCGGCAAGGTGAAGGTGCGCGCGAAGATCGAAGCCGGCGGCCCCAAGAAGGTCGTGATCCGCGAGATCCCCTACGGCACGACGACCGAGTCCCTCATCGCCTCGATCGAAAACGCCACGACCAAGGGCAACCTCAAGATCGGCGGCATCCAGGACTTCACGACGGACCGCGTCGAGATCCAGATCGATCTGCCCCGCGGCGTCACGGCCGAGGAGACGATCCCGCAGCTCTACGCCTACACCGACTGCGAGGTGTCCATCTCCTCCGCGTTCACGGTGATTCGCGAGCGCCATCCCGCGGACCTCACCGTCACCGAGGCCTTGATCTACTGCACGAAGCGGCTCAAGGACCAGCTGAAGGCCGAGCTCGAGCTCGAGCTGCGCAAGCTCGAGGACAAGAAGCACTGGCTGACCCTGGAGCAGATCTTCATCGAGCAGAAGGTCTGGCAGCGACTCGAGAGGGCGCGCACGAGCGAAGCCGTCCGCCAGGAGGTCTGGGACGGCATGGAGGCGAACGCGCTCTTGCTCGTACGCCCCATGACCGACGACGATGTCGAGCGCCTCCTGAAGATCCACATCCGCCGCATCTCGGCCTACGACATCGCGCGCTTCCGCAAGCAGATGCAGGAGATCGAGGCGGCCATCCTCGTGGCCGGGCGCAAGCTGCGCAATCTCACCAAGACGACGATCCACTACATCGAGGACCTGCTCGACAAGTACGGCCGCGACTGGCCCCGCCGTACGGAGATCACCACCTTCACGTCCGTCGACAAGAAGGCCGTCGCGCGCCAGAACATCAAGGTCACGTTCGACCCCGAGAGCGGGTTCGTCGGTTCGTCCGTCAAGACCGGCGCACGCTCGTTCTCGATGAGCGAGTACGACCGTCTCCTGGCGATCTGCGACGACGGCTCCTACCGCATCATCGGGGCGGAGGAGAAAGTCCTCCTGCCCGGCACGGTCATGCACCTCGAGCCCTTCGACCCCGAGCGGGGCGAGCACTTCACCGTCGTCTACCGCAACCGCGACAAGTTGGCGTTCGGCAAGAAGATCCACATCCTGAAGTTCATCAAGGGCCGTGAGTACCAGCTCATCAAGGGCCCGCGCGGCTCGCTCGACTTGCTGCTCCAGGAAGACCAGCCCGGCTCGGTGCACATGAACTTCGTCCGCAAGCCGCGCCAACGCGTCAACGAGGGCACCTTCGACCTCGACATCCTCACGGAGACCAACCCCGGGGCCCTCGGGCGTCGGCTGGCCTCGAAGCCCGTCAGCCGCCTCAAGCGCATCCGGGGGTGACCCCCTGTTCGAACTCCGATGACCGAGATCCGATGACCGAGATCCGCCGCCTGCACGCCGGAGACGAGGATGCCGCACGCGCCTTCACAGCGCGCTACGCGGACCCCGACGCGGGCCCGGGCGATCTCGCCGCTTGGTTGGCCAACCCGCACCACGTGATGATCGGAGCCTGGGAGGACGGTGCTCCCGCGGGCATGGCCTACGGCCACGTGCTCGAGCGCCCCGACGACCGGCCCGCGATGCTCCTGCTCTACAGCATCGATGTGGGCGAGGCATTTCGCCGGCGCGGCATCGGCACCGCGCTCACCCGCGCCTTCGCCGCGGAGGGCGCCGACGGGGCGTGGCTCGTGACCAACGTGTCGAACGAGGCGGCGATGCGCATGTATCGCGCCGCGGGCGCCGAGCGTCCGCACGACGATGACGCCATGTTCAGGATCTCGTGAGCCGCGGGATCGCTGCCCCGTACCATCTCGGCATGATCCTCGATGACATGTCGCAGGCGATCGGAGCGACACCGCTCCTCAGGCTGAAACGCTACCTGCCCGAGGCGAAGGCCGAGGTCCTGGCCAAGCTCGAGTTGCTCAACCCCTACTCGATCAAGGATCGCCCCTCGCTCTTCATGATCCGCGACGCCGAGGAACGCGGCGTGCTCGCGCCCGGAGGCCAGATCGTCGAGGCCACGTCGGGCAACACCGGCATGGCGCTCGCCATGATCGCGGCGGCGCGCGGGTATCGCTGCACCCTCGTGATGTCGGCCATCCAGAGCGTCGAGCGCCGCCAGGTGCTGAAGGCCCTCGGCGCCAAACTCGTGCTGACGCCGGCCGACGGTGGCACGAAGGCCGCACGTGCCGAAGCGAAGCGCATCGCGAAGGCGACCGGCGCGCTCTACATCGGGCAGCACGACAATCCCGCCAACCCGAACGCCCACGAGCAAACGACCGGACCCGAACTGTGGGACGACACCGACGGTGCGATCGACGCCCTCGTTGCGGGCTTGGGTACGGGCGGCACCCTCGTCGGCTGTGCGCGCGCCATCAAGCCGAAGAAGCCCTCCTTCCAGACGATCGGCGTTGAGCCGGCCTCCTCGCCCTTCATCTCGGAAGGCGTCTTCCGCCCCCACCGGATGATGGGCACCGCGCCGGGCTTCCTGCCGGGCGTCCTGGATCGGGACCTGATCGATGACATCGCGCTCGTCACCGAGGAGGAGGCCTTCCAGGCGTGCCGCGACGTGGCCCGCACCGAGGGCCTGCTGATTGGCATCTCCTCGGGTGCTGTCGCTGTGGTCCTGAAGCGGCTGGCGGACGACCCGGCGTGGGCCGGCCACACGGTCGTCGGCATCTTCTGCGACACGGGCCAGCGCTACCTCTCGCTGGAGGACCTCTTCACATAGCCCGCGGCAAGATGCCGTCATCTGCCAACCATTTTCATTGTTGCAACAAGGTCGTTGTCCTACCGTGCGCTCAACGCGGGAGTGACGCCATGCCCAAGGCACGCCTTCAGGACGAGATCCAGCAGAGCAAGCCGTTCGAGACGGCCGAGGTGGAGGCCTACCTCAACCTCGTTCGGACGAACGATCTGCTC
Organism: Planctomycetota bacterium; assembly: GCA_029259775.1. Lineage (GTDB taxonomy): Bacteria > Planctomycetota > PLA2 > PLA2 > JAEUHO01 > JAHEIK01. The sequence continues at coordinate 22,081 of JAJDEN010000032.1, forward strand.
GAGGGCAACGTCGCGAGGTTCCTCAAGGAGCACGGGATCAGCGCGCCGCAGTACAACGTCCTGCGCATCTTGCGCGGCGCCGGCAGGGTAGGGCTCCCCTCGCTGGCGGTCGGCCAGCGGATGGTGGCGCGCGTACCCGATGTCACGCGGCTGCTCGATCGCTGCGCGGCCAAAGGCTGGATCAAGCGCGAGCGCAGCAAGGTGGACGGACGCGTGGTGACGGCGCGGGCAACGCCCAAGGCCCTCCGCCTGCTCGCCAAGCTCGACGAGCCGCTCGTCGCGTTCCACACGGATCAACTGGGCCACATGACCCGCAAGGACCTACGCTCCCTCACGGAGTTGCTGACCAAGGCGCGGGCCGCCCCTACTCGGGAATGATCAGCGCGCTCGTCCGCCCGGCGCGCACCGTGACCTTCACGTCCGGCAGGCGCTGGGAAGCGAGCCACAGGTGGAACGTGTGCTCGCCAGGAACGAAGGGACCGATCACCTGACCCACGACCACGGGCACGTCGGGCTGATACTCCTGCTCGCCGATGCGAATCGCAAGCCCATCCGGCCGTCGTAGCACGAACTGCCCCATGCTGTCCGAGCGGGTCACCTCCGGAGCCAGCACGATGAGCCCGCCCCGGATCGGTCGGACCAGCAGTGCCTCCGCGGAGGGAATCGTGATGGGGCCGGTCGCATGCGTGTCCCCAATCGAGCCGAGCACCTTGCGAACGCGCCGCAGCTCGGGCTCCGAACGGCGCGTCGTCCGCTCGCGCTCGAACACCCACGACTCCGCTTCGGCCTCGCGCCGGCGGGGTTCACGCACGACGGCCGCAAGTTCGAGTACGGCGTCCTTGTCGGCATCCTTCGGCCACGCGACGTCCACCCACAGCGGACGCCCCCGGTCGCGCGGATGGCGACCCGTGAACGTGAGATCGATGGACACGTCTTGCGCGGCGCCGGGCCGCGCCTGGATGACGGGGGCACGGCCGGGCTGGAGGTCGATCCCACTCCAGCGGACGCGCACCGGCCCCTCGGGAACCGTGAAGTTCCACGTGTAGAAGTCGCCTTCCTTGTTGTTGGGGTACCGCGCCACGCCCTGGGCGTGTCGATCCACACCACCAACGTGTTCGATCTCGACGTCCAGGGCCCGGTGGACGCCGACGGGCCACGACGGCCAATCGAACCTGGCACGCACCCGCACCTTGCAAGCTGGGGCGAGCTTGATCGTGACGGCTTCGCCGGGCCCCGCCTCCGGCGGCGACGCAACGACGACCCTGTCGTAGAGAAACTTGGTCTCGGCCTTGGGGTGCGTCCGGTGCTGGAAGATCACGCCCGTCACCTTCACGCGATCGCCCTCGAAGAGGTTGCCGACCTTGTGCGTACCGGACGCGATGTTGCCGCTCCAACCGCGATTGAGACGCTGGCCGCGACCGGGGTACGAGATGGCTTCCTCGTTGCCCCGCCCCACCAGCCGCAGGTTGAGCATCGTCTCCCATCCCGGGCGCTGGGGTAGCGGGTCCGCGAGCGTCACGGTGAGCTGCTGCGCAACCGGTGGTTGAAACACGACGGTCGTCGTCTCGCCGGCGACAACCAGGACATCGCGCCGCAGGAAGTGGCTCTGCTGCCAGACGAACCCGACGTCGTAGCGACCTGGCCGGCCCAACGCGATCACGGCGGGCTCTTCGTCGTTGGGGTAGCCATGCGGGACGAGTTCGAGATCGTCCAGGCCGTCCGCACCCGGCGACAGCACATAGGCCTCACCGGAGATACTCACGTCAGGGTTCGGCGAGACCACGTCCACCCGGATCCAGCCCGCGACGCCCGGAGGCAGGTCGAGGTCGGCCGGCGGCTCATACGGCAGGGCGGGCGGCGGCGGCGCGACGCGCCCGTCGCTGTCAGGGCCAGCCGAGTCCTCAGCCTGCGACGGACGACCCGCCGTGTGCAAGGCGGGCTGCCCGGCGTCGTGACCCGACCCGACGGGCTGCTCGCCACGATCCACTGTCAAGGGGGCGCCCGCCGTACCCGCGGAACGCCCATCGAACAACCAGGTCAGCGCGACGCCCGCGGCCAGTCCCGCGAGAAAGGCGACGACGACGACAGGTGTGGAGCTGCGCTGGTCAGGCATGGATCCTCGTCAGGCGCCGGCACGCCACGATGAGGATCGCACGAATCGCAGCCGGCGTCGGCCAGCCGCTCAGGCTGCGGGCCACATCCACATGAAGATGAGGCCGACGGCGATGGCGTACACGAGACCGTCGATCACCGACTTGAAGATCAAGCTGCCCTTGTGGAAGAACCAGAGCAGGTACCAGCCGTGCGCGCCGGCGAATGCGAGGAACGCGACGGTCGACGTCATGCGCAGCACCATGCCGCCGGGGTCCCCCTTGGGGATCGTCAGCGTGGCCACGTAGGCCACGAGCAGCGTGATGATGACGTTGTAGATGAAGGACTTGAGCATGGATGCGCCCATGTTCATCGGCCCCCGCGGCATGATCGTGAGCATGCCCGAGGGGCCGGCGTCGCGCTTCGCGACGTAGGCGGGGTCCTTCATCTCCTCCGGCGTCACGCAGTGCGGGAAGGTGTACATCCCGCGCGGAATGTCCCCAAGCTGCTTCATGGTCCCGTCCTCGTCGGGCAGCTTCGACCAATCGCTGCGGTGATGCGGCAGCACCATCCACATGAGGAAGCTGAGGAAGAACACGGCCACACCCGAGATCAGGATGGGCAGCACGAGGTCGACGAGGGTCACGTCCATGGCGGGTCTCCGGGGCTACCCCCAGTCTGCCGGGTAGGCGCCTAGCGGTCCAGGGGCGCCTTCAGACGGCGCCACCGGCCAGCGTCTCGTTGATGATGCGCTCGAGGTCCTGGGGCGGGATCTTGCTCCCGCCCTCGCGCGGGGAGCCGCCGATGATGTTGCTGCCGCCCCACCCGTCCTGGCCCGCCGCCGTGCCCTCCTCCGCGTTCAACACGTCGTAGAGCTCCGTGACGGGGAACCGCACGAAGGGCGACATCTTGCACAGCGAGTACGTCCATCGGCCGTCGCCGTTGTCCCGTACCGACACGAAGGCGCGCACGCCGGAGGCGAACAGCTCCGTGCGCGCGTGGGCCCCGTGCTCGACGATCAGCGCCCAGCATTCGCCTCCGCCGATGCGGTCGTAGCGCGTGTCGAGGTCGACGACCCGGCCCTGCCCCAGCGAGTGCGCCGTGATGCGGTCGCCAACATCGTCGATCAGGCCGCCCATCGCTGCCCCGTCCATGCCCAACAGGCTGCCGTCCATCCGTGCGTTGAAGTAGGGTTCGAAGACCCAGGCTTGCTCCCGCATCGCCGAGCGCTTCGGGTCGAGCGGGTAGGCGCCGCCGGTACAGTCCAGCACATCCTCGAGGAGCAGCAGCCGCGTGATCGGCTGCCCGCTCTCCATGCCGACGCAGAGCTCCGGACGCCGAAGCACCCAGATCGCCAGGCACGTGTCCTGGTCGGCGTCGTTCACGAACACGTGCGCGAAGGGCTGGTCCTGATCGCGGAAGGTGTCGAACAGCCCCATCGTCACGGCCATGAACACCTGCATGCAGGTGCTGCGCGTACTGAGGCGGTCCACCTGCAGGTGATGGTCGAAGTTCGCGTGCGGCCCAACCGACGAGAAACTCGGCGGCCCCTCGACGTAGCCATCCAGGGCGATCGAGTGCGGCGGTGCCTCGGCGAGGAACGCCTCCCAGGTCTTGGTGACGCGCGGTTCGACGTGAAGCTGGATCACGGGCGCCCTCACTCCGGACCGGGGGACAGCCGTCCGCGCAACGCGCGGGCGCGATGGAAACGAAACGCGGGAGCGGGGTGAGCCGCCCCCGCGCATCAGGGTTGGTGATGCCTGACAGGTGAAACCCGCCCGGCGCGCCGACCCTCCTTCTGGCGCCGAAGCGCGCGAGAAGGTTAGCGGCAATCCCCAGCCGCGCGCAATCGCATGTTGACTCAGAAACGCGCGCAACTGCGTACACTCTCGCCGGGCCGAGCAGGCGGTCCGAGGGAGCCCGCGCATGCACGACGAACCCGACGCCGTCCTCACCGTTCGCCGCGGACGCACGGACGATGCCGACATGCTCGTGGCCTACAACCAGGCGATGGCGCTCGAGACCGAGGGCAAGGAACTTCCCGGTGACGTCGTCGCGGCTGGTGTCGCGGGGCTTCTCGAGCGGCCGGAGCACGGGTTCTACCTCGTCGCAGAACGCGGGGGTGCGCCCGTGGGCAGCCTGATGGTGACGCCGGAGTGGAGCGACTGGCGCGGCGGCTTCTTCTGGTGGGTCCAGAGTGTCTTCGTGCCGGCGAAGCACCGTCGAACGGGCGTCTACCGGGCGCTCTACGCCAGCGTCCTCGCTGCCGCGGATGCCGAAGCGGACGTGCGCGGCGTGCGGCTCTACGTCGAGCGGGAGAACACCGGGGCACGCGCCGCCTACGAGCGTCTGGGGATGGAAGAAACCCCCTACCGCCTCTACGAGGCGCTGCTCTGACCGAGACCCGCTCCGGGGGTAGGATGTCGCGCGCTAGGGGTGCGCCGACAGCCGGTCGGCGCTGAGAGTACACCCTCGGAACCTGCCCGGTTCGCACCGGCGAAGGGAAGCCTCGATGACATCCGAATCCAAGACCGCCCATGCCAACGACACCCATTCCAAAGACAGGATCCCCACCTCCTCGGACGGAATCACGCGCAAGCCCTTCCCTGGCTCGCGGAAGATCTACGTCCCCGGTGTGATCCACCCGGATGTGCGCGTGCCGATGCGGGAGATCGCGCTCAGCCCGACGCAAGCGGGTGGACGCACGGGCGGCGGTGCCGAGACAGCCAACGAGCCGTGTGTGGTCTACGACTGCTCGGGTCCCTTCACCGACCCGGACATCGCCATCGATGTCCGCAAGGGTCTCGCGCCGATGCGCGACGCGTGGATCCGCGCGCGCGGTGATGTCGAAGAGACCGAGGGCGCGTCCTCCGACTACGCGCAGGAGCGCGCGAAGGACACGACGCTGGACGCCATCCGCTTCCCCGTGACGCGCAAGCCGCTGCGCGCCAAGGCGGGTACGCGCGTAACGCAGCTGCACTACGCGCGTCGGGGCGAGATCACGCCGGAGATGGAGTTCATCGCCATCCGCGAGAACCAGCGCCGCGAGCAGATGGGCGCCGACCTGGCCAAGCAGCATCCGGGTGACCCGCTCGGCGCCAGCATGCCGGAGCAGATCACGGCCGAGTTCGTGCGCGACGAGGTCGCGCGGGGCCGGGCCATCATCCCCTGCAACATCAACCACCCTGAGTCCGAGCCGATGATCATCGGCCGCAACTTCCTCGTGAAGATCAACGCCAACATCGGCAACTCGGCGGTCACGTCCTCGATCGAAGCCGAGGTCGAGAAGATGGTCTGGTCCACCCACTGGGGTGCGGACAACGTGATGGATCTCTCGACCGGTCCCAACATCCACGAGACCCGCGAGTGGATCATGCGCAACAGCCCGGTCCCCATCGGCACCGTGCCGATCTACCAGGCACTCGAGAAGGTCGGCGGACGCCCCGAGGACCTGACCTGGGAGCTCTACCGCGACACGCTCATCGAGCAGGCTGAGCAAGGCGTCGACTACTTCACGATCCACGCCGGCGTGCTGTTGCGCTTCGTGCCGTGGACGGCCGAGCGCACGACGGGCATCGTCTCCCGCGGCGGCTCGATCATGGCCAAGTGGTGCCTGGCGCACCACAAGGAGAACTTCCTCTACACCCACTGGGACGATATCTGCGACATCATGGCCGCCTACGACGTGTCGTTCTCGATTGGTGACGGCCTGCGCCCCGGCTCGATTGCCGACGCCAACGACCGCGCCCAGTTCGGCGAGCTCAAGGTGCAAGGCGAGTTGACCAAGCGCGCGTGGGCCAAGGACGTCCAGGTGATGAACGAGGGTCCGGGTCACGTGCCGATGCACATGATCAAGGACAACATGGACAAGCAGCTCGAGTGGTGCGGCGAGGCGCCGTTCTACACCCTCGGCCCGCTCACTACCGACATCGCGCCCGGCTACGACCACATCACCTCGGCCATCGGTGCTGCGATGATCGGTTGGTACGGCACGGCGATGCTCTGCTACGTCACGCCCAAGGAGCACCTGGGTCTGCCCAACCGCGACGACGTCCGCGAAGGTGTGATCACCTACAAGATTGCCGCCCACGCCGCCGACCTGGCCAAGGGCCATCCCGGCGCCCAGTACCGCGACAACGCGCTGAGCAAGGCGCGCTTCGAGTTCCGCTGGGAGGACCAGTTCAACCTGGCGCTCGACCCCGAGAAGGCCAAGTCCTTCCATGACGAGACGCTGCCCGCCGAGGGTGCCAAGGTCGCGCACTTCTGTTCGATGTGCGGCCCCAAGTTCTGCTCGATGGAGATCACGCAGCAGATCCGCGACTTCGCCAAGCAGAAGGGCCTCGACACCGAAGAGGCCGTTACGGCTGGACTCACGTCAAAGAGCGAGGAGTTCACAGAAGCCGGCGGAGAGATCTACTCGTAGGTTGAGAAGGGCGAGAGGCAGGCGCGTCGCTGAACACGACCGCGCCCCCAGCTCGACAATCGGGGGGGGGGGCACTACGTGGCAGCCAGCCGCACCGCCTGGTCGCGTGGCGGCTGCTGGGCTCGTCCCGCCACGCCCCAACGACCTCGCTCCGGTCGTTGCGTGTCGTTCACTGGGCAGCCCCCGCGCGTCCAATCCTGCCACGTTGTCGACGCACCGAACGTGGATCGAGGTCGCGTGCACGCGCCAACGTACAATGGCCGGGTGAGCAACTCGGACCTCCAGGCGACGGCTAAACGCCTCAGGCAGACCCTTGATCTGTTCGAAGCGGGACTCTCCATGAAGCAGGCCCAGTTGCGGCGCGAACATCCTGACGCTACCGAGGACGAGATCGAGGCGTTGCTGCAGGTCTGGCTCGGAGAGCGTACAGGCGCTGAGCACGGCGACGCACCAGGACGTGTCCGACAGCCGGACGCCCGATCGGCATGAGTCGGCTTGAGAGCGCGCTGCGGGGCCTCGTCGGTCGCCTGACGGAAATTGACGCGCGATTCGCCGTAGTCGGAGGTCTCGCAGTTTCGGCCCGGACCGAGCCCCGATTCACGCGGGATGCAGACGTCTGCGTAGCCGTGGACACGGATGCCGAGGCGGAGGTGCTCATCCAGAGACTCCGCCAGAGTGGCTACGATGTTCGGACGCTTGTCGAGCAGGAGGCCGTCGGTCGCATCGCAACCGTGCGCCTGGTGACAACCGATCGCGACGCGGATGGGGTCGTCCTTGATCTGCTTTTTGCGTCCTCCGGCATTGAGCCAGAGATCGTGGAGGCCGCGGAGATCGTCGAGATCTTCGAAGGGATCCGGGTCCCGCTGGCGACGGTGCCTTCCCTGCTCGCCCAGAAGATCCTCGCCCGCGACGACGTGAAGCGGCCGCAGGATCGGGTGGACATCGCAAAGCTGCTCGCGGTGGCATCAAGTGGCGAGCTTGTTGAAGTGGAGCGGCTCCTCGTGCTCATCGAGTCCCGCGGCTATGCCCGCCAGCGGGATCTGATCGCAGACCTCCACCGGTTGCGGGACGAACTCGAGGATGCGTAGGCTGAGTTCCACAGGCAGGCCGCTTGAGGCGTAGCCTCGGGGCGCTCTCGCCCCACCTCATGGGCCTCCCCCCCATATCGTGCAGGCGGCGCCCCTTGCGGGGCGCCGCCTGACGGTGCTTTCAAAGGCTACGGGAGGTCGACGCTCAGCACGCCCTGGGGCCGCGCGCGCGGCGCGACACCGTCCTGTTCCAGGGAACGTGAGGAGGCGACCTTCAGGAGTCCGTTCGCGCCGATGGCCAGCGTGTGGAGGAGGTTCCCCGCCGAAGACTTGTTGGCCGGCGTCTGGTTGATGCGCTGCATGAGCACGTACAGGAACTTCTCCTGCGGATCCAGGTCGAACTGGAACGCCGTGCTGTTGGGCTGCGCACTACCGCGGTTGTTGACGAACGTCCCACCGGGCATCGGCAGCACGACCCGGCCGATCTCGACCGGCTTCTCCGCCTTTGCGCCCGCGATGTCGAAGACGGTCACGGTGCTGCCCGTGTCCTTCTCGTCTTCACGGGGCAGGTTATTGACCGCGTAGAGACGCGTGCCCGCCTTGTTGGTCTTCAGCCAGCAGATGTCCTGCCCGCTGTTGGGCACGGCGGCGACGAAGGTCAACTTGCCCTTCTGGTCGTAGCGGTAGACGCCGAGTTGGTTCCGCGTGACGAAGCCGACGTACAGCAGGCGCTTGGTCGGGTGGTCCCAGATGCCGAGAGGGATCGTGGGCACCTCGGGTGCCGGTTTCGCCGTCTCGGGCAGGCTCTTGCGATCGGTCTCCACGAGGCGGCCGTCGGCTGCAACGCGGAAGCTATGCAACTGCCCCTGGACGCTCGCCTTCATGGTGAAGCCCTTGGAGACCGAGCCCTCGCCGTCGAAGTCGACGTCCACCTGGAAGTCGTTGCCGAACGCAATGTTCGTGTCGACCTGCGAGGCCAGGATCTGCGTAGCCTTCTGGCCCTCCGTGAGCTCGACACGCGAGACAAAGCGGAGCGCACCGCTCGATGCGACATGGAACGACGCGTAGTTCGAAGCGGCCTTGCCCTGGAGAGCGGCGAGTTGGTGTGGGTCTTCATTGCGGTTCGCTACGACCAGCGTCTTGCCGAGGAGAGCGAGTCCCACGGGCCCGACGCCCATTGACGCAAACGGCGAGCCTGCGACGTGGCGCAGTGCTCCGTCGGCGAGGACGTCGAAGACGGCGATCGTATTGCTGCCGCCGTTCACCGCGAACAGGCGCTTCCGATCGGCACTGACGATCAACGGATCATCGATGTCGTTCGGTCCGAGCTTCCCATTGGTGTCATTGTCGATGCCCTTGCCACGTGTCGCGAACGCACCCTTGGGGTGCGGGTCGAGAGAGCCGTCGTTCTTGCGGACATAGGCGATCACGGCGTTCTTGCCGTCCCTTGCGTCGTTGGTTAGCGTGTACAGCACGCGACACGTGTCGCCTGCCTCGGCCGGTACCGGGGTGGGGGTCAGAAGCAGGCCCGCGAGGACGAGCAGCATGCAGGTGGTGAGAGTCTTCATCGGAGTAACCTTTCAAGAGTGAGGATGGGTGAGGGTCGGACTCCCGGTCGCCGGGAATCACGTCCCTGTGTGGTCCACCGACTCCGCCTGGTGTTACGCTTGAACTTCATTCGCACTCGGGAGGGCGCGTGGATCAGGACTCACAACCGCGTGCGCCCTCCGAAACCGGCGCGAACCTCCCCCCGCGCCCCGTCGCCGAAGACGACCTCGTGCTGGCGGCGCTGCGAGCCGGCAGCGAGGAGGCGTTCGCCGCCTTCGTGCGACGACACCACGCCTCCCTACGGCGTATCGTGTTCGGCTATGTGCGGGACTCCGCAACTGCCGAGGAGGTGGTACAGGAGGCGTGGCTCGGATTCCTAAAGAGCCTCGCGAGTTTCGAGGGGCGCTGCGCGCTCAGAACCTGGCTCTACCAGATCGCGCTGAACAAGGCGCGCACGCGCTTCCAGCGCGATCTGAAGGTCTTGCCGTTCTCCAAGGTCGTGTCCAGCGAGGTCGAAGCCCAGGAGGTCGCCGTCGATCCCGGTCGGTTCCAGGGGCCCGATGGCCCTTATCCGCGCCACTGGGCCGCCGGGCCCGCCCCCTGGGTCAAGGACCCCGTCGTCATGGCCGAGGAGCGGGAAACCGTGAACCTCGTCCGCGAGGCGATCGGGACGCTACCGCCCGCTCAAGGCACCGTGATGCGCCTTCGCGATGTGGACGGATTGAATTCCGAAGATGTCTGTAACGTGCTCGGCATCAGCGAGACGAACCAGCGGGTGCTCCTGCATCGAGCGCGGTGCAAGGTCCGCAAGGCCCTCGCAGATCGCTTCAAGCACGCAGCCAGGGAGAGCTAGTGACCCACCGGGATCCCGACATGGACTGCCAAGACTTCATCGAGCTCATCACGGAGTATCTGGAGGGTGGACTCGCCCCGGACGACCGCGTGCGTTTCGAGGAGCACCTCGAGATCTGCTCCGGCTGTCAGGTCTACATCGAGCAGATTCGGGCCACCTTGCGCCTCTCGGGGCAGGTTGAGCCCGAGGATGTTTCGCCCGGAGCGCTTGCCAAGCTCCTCGACGCCTTCCGTGACTGGAAGAAGTAGTACCGCACTGGGTGTGAGGCTGGGTACCGAGGCTGGTTTATTCGTTCGGGCTGGGTACCGAGGCTGATCTGCTCATTCGGACTTTGGTTACACCGGGTGTCCATCCGGATAGTGAGGTACCGAGACCGGGTCGTTATCAACGAGTTCGCTGACGAGCGTCGAGTGCGTAGGCCTACACGCGATCATCGGCGACTCGCGCGAGGCCGTGCCAAGACTTGGCCGGCGGCGGTCCGCCGTGCCTTCCCAGCATCCGTATGCCCTCTCGCTTCCCTCCCCACGTAGCAACAAGACAACCCGGACATGCCTGGGAATACTCGGACATACGGTCACCGCGAGGCCAACATTCTCTCCGGCGCACTGCATTGAACAGCGGCCTGGAGTCGATGAACCGCATCTTCCCACCGGCCTCCCCAATGGAGATCACGCAGCAGATCCGCGACTTCGCGAAGGCGAAGGGCCTGGACGCCGAGGAGGCCCTCGCGGCCGGGCTGCTCCAGAACAGCGGCGAGTTCGCAGACGCGGGGGACGAGATCTACTCAGAGGCGGCTGGTACAGACTTCTGGACCCGCCGCGCGAGGCTCTCGGAAACGGATCGGGCTGCGTACCATGGGCCACATGCGCGCCGTAACTGCATACCTCCACGCCTCGTTCCACGAGCCACGCACGCGGATCTACGGCATCGTCCAGGGCGCGATCTGGGTCCTCATCCTGCTCTCGATCGTGCTGCTGTTGGTCGAAGGATGGCTGCACGACGGAGAGTCGATCGAGCTTCTCCGGAAGGTCGATCAGATCGTCCTCGCAATCTTCGCGGTCGAGATACTCCTCCGGGTCGCCAGCTTCCAGCCGCCAGCACTTCGGCTGTTCAAACGACCGCATGGAGGACGGCTGCGCGCGCACGTCCTCGCCCGCCTGGGATTTCTCATGCGACCGATGATGCTCGTGGACATCTTGGCCGTGCTTGCGTTCTTCCCCGAGCTCCGCGGTCTGCGCGCGCTGCGGCTGCTCCGCCTCCTGCGGACGAGTCGCGTCTTCCGTTACCGCAACCCCTTCGCGATCGTGGCGCAGGCGTTCGAGGAGAACGGCCTGCTGTTCATCTTCGCGTTTGGCGTGCTAGGTACGGCAACGGCATTGGGCGGCGTGAGCTTCTACTTCGTCGAGTTCAAACTCAACCCTGGCATCGACTCGATGATCGACGGCTTCTGGTGGGCCCTCGTCACGATCACGACCGTTGGCTTCGGGGACATCACCCCAGTGACGCCGTTGGGTCGAATCATCGGGGCGGTCCTCATGGTGTCCGGGATGTTCACCCTCGCGCTGTTCGCGGGGATCGTCGGGTCCAGTCTCGTGAGGGGTGTCCTGAGCATCCGCGAGGAGCAGTTTCGAATGAGCAACCACAGCAACCACGTCGTCGTTTGCGGCTACGACGAGAGCACGCGCCTGTTGGTGCTCGCGCTGGTACGCGAGCTCGCACTCGCAGACACCCGCGTGGTGTTCATGGACGATCACGAGCGACCAAGGGATCTGCCGCCGGAGTTCCATTGGATCCGGGGAGATGCCACGAAGGAGAGTGAACTCGACAAGGTGCGCGTGACCCATGCCGACGCCGTGATCCTGTCCGGCGCCCGGGACATGAGGCCACAAGACGCCGACGCCCGCACGATCCTCACGGCCTTCACCATCAGGTCGTACTTGAAGCGCCACAACAAGCAGATCCGGGAGCGCCTGACTCCGCTCTACATCGTCGCAGAGATTCTCGACGCCGAGAACGTCGACCATGCCCGCACGGCGGGCGCGGACGAGGTGATCGAAACGCGGAAGATCGGATACTCGATGATCGCCCGCGCGGTCCGGTACCACGGCACAGCTTCCGTGATGAGCCACTTCCTGATCGCGGGCGCCCACAACATGTATCTGGGGCAAATCCCCGACCCCCCGGCTGAGCCCTTGGCCTTTGGCGACCTGCTCGCACGAATGCAGCTCTCGAAACAGGGTGGCCTCGTGATCGGTGTACGGACAACGACCGGCGAGGAGGTCATCAATCCCTCGAAGAGCTACGTCATCGAACCCAGCACGCTCCTGATTTATCTGGCGGAAAAGCCACTGCTCGTGCCGCCCTCCTAGCAAGTGTCGCGGTAGGGAAAGACGCCGCGACGCCGCTACCCGCGTGACAGACCACGCGAGAGCATGGCGGATCCGCGATGCCCAGACGCCCCCGCCATGACCCTCGGCCGTGCCGCCGGGGACCCGCTTCCTCGATTGCTTCTCGTCCATCTGTCTCCCTTTCTCCTGCCTCAAAGGCAGGCCCAGGGAGAGGACACAATCAACAGCCCTTTCAGCTCATAGGGGGGACAGACTTATGTCGAGGAGCACAATCCGGACAGCGAGCGCGGTAGCCGCTACCTGACGGCGGCGGTCGCCTTGGAGCCCGAAGTCGAGGAAGCCGAGGCGCATCGACAACGACGGGTTGTCCGCTGACCGGCAGTACGCGCAACTCGGCACGGTCGTCCCCAACCCCCAGTCTGGCGAAGGGCCTCGACACCGAATAGGCGGTGACGGCTGGGCTCACGCAGAAGTCCGAGGCGTTCTTCGAGGCGGTGGCGAGATCTACTCGTAGCGCTCAGCGACGCTCCCACTCCGCGCCGCCCCCACCTGCCGCGCCAGGGTCTGCCGACTGCAACCAAGCCAGCGCGGGCGCGTGCCCGCGCAGGTAGGCATCAAGGAACGCGTAAGCAACGGCGGCGAGCCCCGCCTGGATGCGGGCGACGTCCGGGTTCGGTCGGTCCGCGGCCGCCATGTCGAACGTCCCGTGCTCCACACCCGCCCCTTGCTCGATCGTCGAGTACCAGAGGTACTTCTCCCCCGGCGGCAGGCGATCGAAGCCAAGCCGGCGAACAGGACCGTCGAGTCCGTTCTTGGACTTGTAATCTCCGTCTCCCGTAAGCATGAGCACGGGACCGCGAACGGAGTCCCAGCTCGACTCCGGCTCCTCGATGAAGTGACCGCTGAAGTCCGGGCCCTGGGGCGAAACGGCGATGAACGCCTTCGGACGAGCGTCCGGCCGGGCGAAGCGCGTCAAGGTGGCACTCAGCCTGCGCACGCTGCCGGCGAGTTGCAAGGGTCCCGAGGAGCCCGCGGACCAACCGCACACACCCACGTTCTCTTGGTCGATCGTCGCGCCGCGTGTGTCGAACAGATGGGTCGCGATGGCGGGCAGGTGCGTGAGTACCGCGATCGCATCCGAGGCTCGGCAAACACCTGTGGAAGTGAACGGGTTGGGATCATCGGGATCGCCACCGGTGATCGTCGCATCGTCGCACTCCCCCATCGGCACGCCGACGTCCCTGCAGATCATGTCGAGTTGTGCGGCCGTAGGCGCGACGTGCGCAACGTGGATGACGGCGTAGCCGGCGCGTGCCAATACACGGCTCCACGCTCTCGACGCGCGATGGTTCGAGTTCGAGTACCCACCACCGTGAGACCAAATCACGACAGGCAGCGGTTCGGGCGCGTCGGTCGAGAAGCGAATGAGGGCGGGCAACTGGCGCCCGACGATCGAGGGCACGAGGAACTCCGGGGATTCGGCGATCGACGTATCGTCCAGAAGGACGACCGGCGCATACAGGATCGGTCCGGGCACCTGGCCAGCACCGCTACCGCACGCTGGCAGCGCGACGAGAACCAGGGTCCAAGCCAGCGCACGTAGTCGTCGAAACCGCATCACGAGTCTCCAGCGCCGGAGGCGCCCCGCCGTGACGATTGCATCCACGTCGGCTGGGGACTGTCGTACCGTCGTGCCGAATCGGGTGCAAGTGCACCAAGATTTTGACCGATCCGGACCAGCTGATCGGCCTCCTGGCTCGTCGAGGATCGTCGTGCCCGCGAGACGAGCACGGATGCGCGGACGCGGGCGGCGAAACCTACTCGTGGCACGGGCATTGCCATGCGCAGCAAGCGCATGAAGATCCATCACGCGCCGTTCCCTTCTCCAGGAAGCTCACGCCTGCGCGAAGGAGCCACGCGCAGCCGTTACTCGGTGGCGATCTCGAGGATCAATCCGTTGGCCAGCCCCAGATAGCAACGCGCCGTGGCTTCCGAGCCACCGAAGGCGGTGGACTGCGCCAGCTGGCCGTGAGGGAGCCGCGCCTGCACCAGGCTTCCGACCTGCTCGCGCACCAGGCTGATGTGCGCACCGTCGGCGCCGAGCAGGAGGCCGCCCCCGATGCCTGCGAAGCCCTTCCGCGCAGCGGCCTTGCCGGTCGCCGCGAGCGTGGACCAGTTCGGGGCGCTCAGGAACGCCAGGCCCCGACGCTCGTAGGTCTCGCCGAGCACCATCACGTTGCCGCCCTGCAGCGGCGTGAATCGACCGCCGATGTAGCCGTGGGGCACCTGGCTCGCTACAGACCAATCGGTCGCGTCGTAGAGCGTCGCCTGCCTGGTGTTTCCGAGGTCGGGTATGTACTGCTGCGGGGCAACAAGGATTAGGCTGCCGCCGGGCCAAGGCAGCAAGGTCGTGAACGGGATCGGCAGCGGATCCGTTGCCGCTGTCACCTGATCGGCCACGAGCGTCTGCTGCACGGCGCCGTTCATGTCGCATACGAACAGGCCGCCCGCCTCCGAGCTGACGAGCATCTCCGCCGCCGAAATGTCGATCGCGGAGCGAACCGCAACAGGCTGCGCGCCATTCATGACCTGCACGGTGGCTTGAATCGTCGCCCCGGGCAACGCGATCCGCAGCAAGGCCCCGAGATCATTTCGCGCGAGCAGCGTCTGCTCACCCGGTCCAAACGTGATGCGTGCGGCGCTCGGCGGACACACGCCGAGTCCGACGGGAACCGCGGCTACCATGCGCGTCTCGGTGTCCGCTCCGCGGAGGAACGCGGCCGGTCGGCCCGCGAGGTCCCAGGCCATCACGTGTCCGTCGCGATCACGCGAAGCCAGGAAGCGTCCACTCGGGGAAACGGCCAGCTCGACGACGCTGGTGGCATGTCCTGTCAGCTCCGCCGTCACCAGCAGCGTGGCGCCATTCGCAGTCCCCAAGGCTTGCGCCTTCGGCACAATGGCAGCAGCAGACGGGATCGCGTTGGCCGCGAACTCCATGACGGCTGCGGAGCCATCCTGATGCCCCACCACGAACCGGTTCATCGTAGGCATGGAGGAGAACGAACGTGGTGTCAGGGGGTTCGTATGCAGCGGGTCTTTCGAGTACGCCACCACGCGTCGATCCGCCAGGCGTAGGACCCCCACAGCACGCGCACTGCAGAAGGCGGCGTGGGCCTGCCCGCCCGAGGTGATCTCCCCCGTGCCTGCCCACAGCTCGAATCCCATCGCGATCTCGGTGCCGGCCGCGTCGTAGAGGTGCCCGACGCCATGGTCAACACCCGCCACCGTATTGCCCGTCCCGACGGTATCGAACGCGGTGGCGGAGCCAGGAGGTCCCGCATACCGGATCAGACGCGCGCCCGTGGCCGTGTCCCACCTTGTGAGGCCACCATTGGGAGGCCCCCCACCAAGAACGACTTCCCCGTCGTCCGCGGGATCGTAGTCCGCCAGGGCCGTCAACAAGGAGTCACCGCCCGGCGCATAGCGAGCCAGGTGTACGACATGCGCGTCATCCGCCGGGCGATACGTGCGTACGAGCGTCAGCGCGGGAAACACGTACTCCTCGATCGCACCCCGGTCGGTTCCGATCGCCAGGCGGTCGCCGGCGGGATGCAGACCGAGACATACCACGGCCCCGGGGAACTCCGTCGCCCCACTGAGGGCTCCATCCAAGACGGCGATTCGTACCAACGTGCCGTAGCCATTGATCGCGATCAGTTCCACGTTCCCGGGCAAGAAGGCGAGGCCCAGGACGCGCTGGCCCAGCCCGTTCGCGAAGCCCTCGCTGGGGGTCCCTACATGCCGGTTGCCGGGCACGGGCAGGGTCGCAACGAAGCGACGGATGCCGGTGGCGGCCTCGAACAGCGAGACATGCCCCGCCGCGTCTCCCACGGCGACGAGCGCGCCGTCCGAGGAGAGGGCCGTGCGCTCAGCGGCCTGTCCGAACTCTGCTGCGACCAGGTTGCGCAATCGCGTCAGGGTGCCAAACGGGCCTGCGGCAAGCGTGAAGGGTCCGGCGCCCTCTGAGGGTGCACCCCCCGGCGCCCCGCCACAGGTGGTGAGGGAGAGCGCGGCGAGCATGAGCAGGGCGATGCGCCCGCGCGTCATAGCCGGAATCTCCGGATCAAGCAGCGCATCAGCGTCATGCTCCAGATGTAGCCCGAGTGATCGTCCTCGGCGTCCGTGCCCGTCGCGTCCGGATTGCGACTCTTGCCGTTCGGCCCCGCGCCCGCCTTGAGCTTGGGCTCCGCGTCGCACTGTGCGGCACTGACGCGCAAACACCTCGCGCCATGCTCGCTGCCGCCCGAACCGAGCGCGCTGTCACCCTCTTCGATGCCGTACGTCCCGCCGAGGATGTCGTCGTCGTCGTTGTACCAAACCTTCAGTCGACCGGCGCGGACCGAGACGGTGGAAGAGCCGAACTCCTCGTCGGCCTCGAGCACCTCGTTGTCGACCGCCGGCGCGAGCATCTGGACCGTGTCGGCGCAGCCCCCGCACTTCATGGCCTGCAGTGCAACGCGTGCACCCAAGCTGTGCGTAATGATGTTCACGCGGATGCCCGGACACGACCTCTTGATGTCATTCGTGAGCTGCGCGAGGACCTTGCCATTCAGGTTGGCACTCTCGCGGGCAATGTCGAACTTGGTGACGCCGGGGTCACTGTCCCAAGAGAAGCCGTACACAGGACCGGCGAAGCCGCCGGCTCGGAGAATCGACTCCGCTTGGTTGAAGTTCGACGTCGCGCCCTCGGCGTCATTCTGGAAGCCGTGGATGTAGATCACGATCGACGTGGGGCAGTTGGGGGGCATGAGAGAAGCGGGGAGCGCCAGCGTCGGTTGGGCGGTATCCCACTTCGCGTCATCCCATGTGAACCACCCGCTGATGAACCTGACCTGTCCACGTGTGCTGAACTCCTCGACGGCGAACGCATCGGCGGGGAACAGGCAGCACAAGGCGACAGATAGCAAGACCGCGCGGATCAGCATGAGAGGCTCCCCGTGCCGTGAGGGGCAGGAACCGTGACCACGGCGTCCGCGATGATGCCAGAAACGAGAGTGGCTCGCAACGCGCCCGACGGTCCATGGCTCAGGACCACGCCGGCAGATCACATTCGCGCGAGATGACGAATCTGCGCCAGCAACGCGGCCTCTGCATCCAGCGGCCCACCGAGCAGGGCTTCGATCCGCCCGGTGCGAAAGCGCGGTACCGGTCCCCGCCCGGCGCGCGGGAGGACACGTACCTCGCTTGACGAGTTCAGAGACGCCACCACCGTCCGCGCCACGCGCTCCCACGTGACCACGTCCCGATCGACGGCGAGGTAGGTCGGATGGGGATTCTCCGTCTCCGTGAGCAGGCGGATGGCTCCTGCCACCGCGGCAACGTCGGCGAGCTGGCGTCCCTCCCCGCGCACGGTCTCGATGGGACGCCCCTCTCCCGCCGCGGCCATCATCTGTGTGATGCGGCCTGGTACGCGAAGGGAGCCCGCGGCGAACGCCGGCGGACCAACGAGGGGGCCGGGACGAACAACGACACCCGTCATCTGCCCCCGCGCGCACGCGGCGCGGAGGAACAGCTCCCCCGCGGCCTTGGTGGCGCCGTAGACATCGGCCGTGGTGAGGCGGTCTTCCTCGCGCATCTCGCCGGCGAACGGCCGGTGCACGGCCGTCGAAGAGATCTAGATACATCTCGTCAGTCCGGCGCGGACGGCGGCCTCGAAGAGCCTCACCGCGACGGCGGTGTCCCGCAGTTGGAGCTCCGAACCGGGGTCGCCCCAGATCAGCGCGGCATGGATGCACACCTCGTGTCCCGGCAGCACCTCGGCGACGCGCGCGTCATGTTCCAGATCCATCTCGACGACCGTCAGCGCCGGATCTCCTGCGAACGGGCCCAGCTTCCCAGACGACCGAACGACGGCGGTCACGCGGTGCCCGTGCTCCAGCAGCTCGCGCACGACATGGAGGCCTAGGTACCCCCCAGCGCCGGTCAGGAGAGTTCGCATTGGCCTGGCGCCCCGGGTTGCGCGGATCGCATGCTCACAACAGGGATCGGGGAACGGGGGAGAACCGTTCCCGCACCCGGGGCAACGTAGCCGGGGGCACGATGCGCGGCAAGTCCACGAGCACAACAGCAGGGAGCGCTCGAGGTCGGCCTACGCCAGAAGAGCGGCGACGTCCCGGACGCGCGTGGTGAGAGCTACGCGTCGACCTGGCGAATCACGGCGCCGGGGTCTTCTTCTCGCGGTGCCTGCTGCCGCGATTCTTGTAGCGGGCGCTCCCGGCGTGCCCGGCGCCCTTGCCGAGCCCGGAGGCCGAGGTCTGCTGGTGCGTGCACGCTGCGATGAAGCAGACGAGGCCAACCAAGACAACAGCGACAACGATCCATATCATCGGGGCAGCGTACTCCCGCCGACGTCCACCCGCGCAACTGTCTGGGAAATCGGGGGTGCCGTGGGCTGGGCGCCGGTTCGCGGGGCGCGTGGGCTGAATCCCGCGCAAGCCTTGCGGTGGGGACCGGCGGAGTCAGGTGCGAACTTCGCCACCTCGTGGCGCTCAACGGCGTTGCGCCCCCGGCAGTCGAGGAACGCGAGCACCAAGCGCAGCGCCTCAGGGCCGACCCCAGAGCACCCAGGCGGCCCAGTAGTACGGGTGCGCCCACTTCGTCTGGGAGGCCACATGGGCCTGGGCCTGGTGCAGCGCTTCGGCCGCCGAGACACCGTCGCCGGCAGGCGGATTCCAGAGCTCGTAGAACCGGCGCATCAGGGCGCTTGTCGCTTCATCATCGACCTTCCAAAGCGAACAGATCACGCGCGGGGTACCGGCGTACATGAACGCTCGGGTCAAGCCCACGAGGCCCTCACCCGAGACGATGCGTCCTCGCCCCGTCTCACACGCCGAGAGCGTGACGAGATTCGCCGGGATGTGGCTCCGCATGACTTCCGCCGCGGTGAAGAACCCGTCGCTTTGCTTCGCGAGGGAGAGCGCCAGGGAGGAGAGAATCGGATCGGCATCGTTGACGAAGCCATGGCAGGCGAGATGGACGGCGTTCCACGTCACGCCCTTGCGTACCGCCTCGGCCAAGGCGAATTCATTGGCGTCGGAGCCGAGCAACACGGTGTCACCGATGGCCTCAGGCTTCCCCGCGCGCGGCGGGAAGTGGCGAGATGCGCAAGTCGTTCTTGCCACTGGACCTAGCCGGCTGGCTGGGCCCGCTCGATGCGAGGCCCAGCCAGAGCAGCCCTCGTCATCTAGCGGCCCGGGCCCATGGGTGCGGCTCTGCCGGACGCGCCGCGGGCGGTGGAGAGGATCTCCGCTGCGATGCCCAGATCATGCGCCTGGCGACGCCCGTCGGCATAGGCATGCAGCCGGTAGCTGCCGAGAGGCATCCGGCTAGGCGCGCGCACGATCACCGCCGTCTGGGACCACGACACGATCGTCAGGTCGTACTTTCGGCTGGATCGATCCACGAGGCTGAAGACCTGCCCGGCCTGCACGCCGAAGCTGCCACGGAGGCTCAGATTGCGGCCGGGACGGATCCGCAAGGTGCCCGGCTCCGTGATCTTCGGACGGAAGCCCGTGCGCCGACCCCAGTCGACGACGGCGGTCGTCGCATCGCGCCCAGCGTCGTTGACCCGCAGCGCAAGGCCGCTCAGACGGCCGTCGCGCCACGTGGGGCGGATCAGGCCGTCGCCGTTGCCCCACGGGCGGCCCGTCGCGTACGTCATGCGGGGAGCTCCGAGGGACACGAGTTGGCGCTCCATCGGCGGCTGGCCACTACGAACGGCGACGCCCGGTGCAGGCACGCGCAGTAGACCCAGGTCGCGTTGAAGCTCGACCCGCCAGATCCGCAGGCCCCGGCCCAACGCTCCGCGGTCATAGGCCCCCGCACCGGCTACCGAGTCTCGCCGGACCCGTCGGTCGCTGCTGCGGTACTCCACCATGAAGAACTTGTCCATCCCGCGGGACGGGTCGTAGAAGAGCAACGGCCGCCCCGCATCCACGGGCAACTCCGCGACGCTCAACTTCGCGGTCCCTTCGGAACCGATCTGGAAGATGCGCGGGGAAACCCAGCCCAGGCGCATGCGGTGCCACGGATCCAGGTACACGGGATCGACCGTGTCTTCGCCGCGAAGCGTGCTGGCCATGACGGTCGCCTGGTAGTTCATGCGGAACCTATGGCCATACACGTCGCCGCAGCCAAGGGTGTGCAACAGCTCGTGCGCCACCGTGCCATGGCCAACGCCCTCGCCGCAGCCGACCAACTGCCCCCGCCACCGGAGGTTCTGCCCCTTGAGCTTGAACGACCGGTAGCGCGCCGCGCCGGAGTCGGCGAACGAGACGGGCGGCGTGCCCTTCGGCGGGTGCGCACCAATGAATACGATCGTGAGTTCCACGGGCGTGAGGATGCCGTCGCCGTTCTTGTCGTAGCGGCGGAACTCGAACAGCGTGCGCTCCGACACCTGCTGGATGGCCTCGTCCATGGAGTCTTCCCACGAACGATTCTTGTTCGTCCCCGGGCATAGACGGCGCGGCGTGTCCTTGCCGTCCGGTCCCCTCACCTTGACGCTGTAGTTGTTGGCGCAGTGGTAGCGACTCTCGTCCGCCCGGTTCGTACCCCGAAGGTTGCGCGCCGTCACGGGGCCGACGACGCCGGCGCGCGAGTACTGGAAGCGTCCCGAGCTCATGGCACGGAAGTACCCGACGACGGAAGCGTCATCGCTGCGCGCACCGCGGCCGAAGAACATCCGCTCATAGCGAGCCTTGTCGTGGTGACTCCGGAGCTTCACGTCGCTGTACTCCGAGAGGACGACGAGCAACGGCCGGGTGCCGCGGGCCATCGCCCCGTGGCCGGTCAGCCGACCGTAGCCGAAGTTCTCGGGGGTAGGCGCTGCGTCCGCCGGGGCGGACGCAGCGAGGAAGATCAGTGTGAGCGCGGCGAGGAAATGCAGCGGCATGCGAAGCGTGCGGGAGAACATGGGAACCTCCAGGTCGGGAGCCTTGGTTGCGAAGGCCGCCGGTGGCCTGGGGAGGGACTGCACGCGCGGCCCGGATGCGGACAGCGATCCCTCGATTTCCCGCAGAGGCCAGGGAATGGGGGCTCGTTCGCTCGCCCCGCCGGCCGCGTCAGGCGGGAGGCGTCTCGAGCCCAAGCTCCTCGGCGATGGCGCGCAGCCGGCGCAGGGCACGGATGTAGCGCTTGCTCGCAGCATCCTTGTGCAGACCCAGCTCAGCTGCGACCTCGCCGTTGCTCAGTTCCTCGAAGTGGCGCAACACGAGGACTTCCCGGTCCTGCTCGTCCATGAGGTCGAGAGCCGCCTGAAGCTGCTCGCGCAAGTCCGTGCGCGCCGCCGCGGCGGAGGGAGTCACGCCGCGGCCGACGAGCGCATCGACCATCGCCACGGTGGACGCGCCCGGGAAGCCCGGCTTGCAGGCGGCGACCTGCCTGCGCACGTCCCTCTTCTGCGCCCCGACGTGGTGGCGGTGCAGCTTCACCACCTCCTGGCCGGCAATGTAGCGCAACCAGACGAAGAACGGCATGTCCGGATCGTCGACGTACGTGTCCAGCCTCCGATCGGCTTCGAGAAACGCGTCTTGCAACACGTCGGAGGCCTGGACGCGGCGCTGCAGGATCGGATCCAGTCGGAATTGTACGAGACGTCGAAGGCGCGCCCGGTGCTGCTCGAAGATGCGGTCGAGCACGTTGCGGCGCGCGTCGCCCGCGACCTGCAAGGCTCGCCAGTCACTGTCCATGGCGTCATGCGGCATCAGCCTCGGATCCTAGCAGGTTCGTCACGGCGGCTCATCGGCCGCCTTGGGGATTGCCCTGACCCTCGAGCGCCTCGACGGCTTCGCGCGCCTCCTCGGTCAGCGCACGAAGGCGCGCCACACCGAGGGCCGGATCAGACGCAAGCAGGGTCTCGAGCCGGCCCAGCGCAGCGCGCGCCTTCGTGGGCTGCCGCAACCCGGCGTGCGCCATGGCGAGGAAGGCCAGGTCGACGCCGTAGCGGTCGGGATGTGTCCCCCGGTTCAGGACGACGGCCTCGGCGCCCCGGGCAACGGCCAGCGCATGATCACCACACCGATACGTCAGCGCCGCCCAGAGCGTCGCGCGCTGACTGTCTTGCACCCCACGATGCCGTCCCGCGCGCACGAGGTCAGCCGAAAGCCCGCGCGCCACCCAACGTTCGCGGAGATCGAGCACGCGGGGCAGCACCTTGCGCCAGAGGCGGGCGATCAGCCCCGCTTCCGTCGCGCGCCGAGCGTGCAGCACGCGCAAGGCGTGCTCGCGCACCGTCGGTGAGACGTCCTCGTCTTCCTGGATGTCACGCAGCGCGGCATCGGGATCGTCCGTGCGGCGCGTGGCGGCCGCGAGTCGTTCCTCCCCCACCGCCCGCTCGACCGCATCCCCACCGTGGAGCGCGCGCCGCTCCCGCACGGGCCGCGTGTCCCAGATCCGGACTTCCGCGGCTCCCGTGACTGAGACGAGCTGCTTCCCCTCGGGCCCGAACGAGATGGCGTGCACCCAGGCATGGTGACCGCCCAGGCTTGCGACGAAGTGGCCCGACGCTGTGTCCCACAGCCGCACGGTGCCGTCCCGCGAACTGGAGGCGATGCGCGACCCGCTCGGGCTGAACTGCACATCGAGGAGGCCGAGGCCCGCCGCGGTCGAGGTCGTAGCGCGCAGCGTGTGGACGCGCTTCAACCCGCTCCCCTTCAGGACGTGGACGTCGCCGGCGACGGTGCACGCAGCGATCCGCTCCCCGGCCGCATCGGAGGCAAGGCCCGTGATCACAACCTTGCCGACCGAGAGCCTCCGCTCGATCCGCAGGCTCACGGCATCGAGCAGGTGGAGGGTGCCCAGCCTGTCGGCCGCGACCAGGGTCCGGCCGCCGTTCGTCAACGTGAGGGCCGTCACCCCGCGCGGAGCGACGTCCTGCCGCGCCACTTCGCGCCCGCTCGCGACGTCCCACCGCGCGACACGTCCATCGGCGCCGCAGCTGAGCAGCGCACGCCCGTCAGGGGAGAACGCCAGGTCCTGCACGCCGCCTTCATGGGCGACGATCACGTGGGCAGCCGCGTCGGTCCGCGTGTCCCACAGCAGGACTTCCCCCATCGCGTCCCCTGCGGCAACCCATCGGTCGTCCGGACTCACGCGCACCTGCGCCACAGACCAACGATGTCCGATCCATGCCCGGCGCTGCTCGCCGGTGCGCGCGTCCCACTGTCGGATAACGCCGCCACGCCCCGCGGTCACGAAGAACCCGGCGTGGTGGGCATGGTCAACGGCGTGCACGTCATCGATGTGACCAAGCAGCAGATCGGGGTCGCCGCTCGCCGACACGCTCCACTCGCGCACGTGCCCGTATCTCGCAACCGTCGCGATCCGGGTGGACGTCGGGTGGAAGGCGATCGACTTCACGCCGATCCTGTCGTGCCACGTCACCACGTGACGCCACGATCGCGTGTCCCACACCTGGACGCCGTGCGTCATCCCTACGGCGAGGAAGCGCCGATCCACGGAGACGGCCACATCGGTGCTCGCCGGCTGGTACTGGCGCGAGAGCAGCCGAACCACATCGCCTGTGGCGGCGGAACGAATCGACGTGAACGCGGCGGCCGAGGGGCATGCGACGTGCTCCTTGGAGACGAACACGGCACCATGGACGCTGAACGATGCCACCTGTACGGACCACGCACGTCGACCCGTATCCAAGTCCCAAACCGCGACGCGGCCGTCCCAGGAGCTGACGACGACGCGCTTGCCCGTTGGATCGAATGCGACAGACTGCAGGGTGCTGTGGACGGCGAGCGTCTGGCGTACCTCGCCGGACGCGACGTCACGAATGCGCAGCATCCCGTCGTACCCGCCCGTAGCGAGGCGGCGGCCGTCCGGGCTGAAGGCGACCGCGCGGGTGTCTCCCGCCTCGGGCGTTCGTCTGAGTCGCGCCCCCTCGGGCCACGAGAACAACTCCAGGCCGGAACGGGTGCCGAAGGCGATGCGGTCGCCGCTGGGGCTCCAGCGGATGACGTTGACGCCGGCTGCATGCTTCAGCGAGCGAACCGGCTCCGTGGCACCCTCCGCGTGGAGCCACGTCGTGCCATCGGCACCCGTCGCGAGCCAAGCCCCGTCCGGACTGTAGGCCACCCCACGCAGCCCGACCTCGGAGGCACGGCGCGTGCGCACGCTGCGATCGAGTCGGGCATGCAGCGCGTACCACTCCCAGTTGCGGTACTCCGGGGGCGCCGCGTCCAGCAAGCGCCGGGCAGCGGGCGCGTCCCACGCGCCAAGGGCCGCTTCGGCCGCACCGATGCGAGCGACGTAGTTCTGGAAGCGGGCCGTCCTCTCCTTGTCGCGCAGGCTCAGGACGTAGAACACCGAACTCGCGATCAGCACGAGGAGCGCCAGCGCTCCCGTCACGGCCAAGGATCGATGACGGCGTACGGCCGACCGCAGGTAGTAGCCGAACGTGGGTGCCCGGGCGGCAATGGGCCTCCCCCCCAGGAAGGCCCGAAGGTCCGATGCCATGGCGTCGGCGGTCGCATAGCGCTGCGAACGTTCGCGTGCGATCGCCTTCTGGACGATCGTCTCGAGATCGCGAGGGACGCGTGGATCGACCGCGCGCGGAGCCGGCGGATCATCGCTGGCGAGGCGAGCGACGAGCGACACGGGATCCTCGTCCGGATACGCGGGCCGGCGCAGCAGCAGTTCGTAGAGCGTTACCCCGAGTCCGTACACATCCCCCTGGGCATCCGAGTGGCCCTGCAGCCGTTCCGGAGGCAGGTAGCGCAGCGAGCCGAGAATCTCACCGGTGCGGGTCATCTCGCCGGCGCCGACCTCCTTGCAGAGGCCGAAGTCGGTGATCCAGACCTTGCCGCGGCCCTGGAGCAGGAGATTGGACGGCTTGATGTCCCGGTGCAAGACGCCTTGAGCGTGCGCCGCAGCCACCCCCTCGGCAGCCTGGAGGATCACCCGCGTCGCGTTCTCGAAGTACCGACGCCCGATCGTAGACCGCGTGTCCTGGGCGCCGGCCGCAAGCGCCCCCGCGTCCTCCGGTAAGGCATCGGTCACCGTGCCTGCCAACAACGCACGCGCCACCGTATCGCGAGGCGACGCCGGACGTGCCTGATCGAGCAGGGACGCGACATCACGGATCACGCGATCGAGCCCACGCCCGTCGACGAATTGCATCGTGTAGTAGTGGACGCCTTCGTCCTCTCCGTACCCGATCACCGGCACGATGCTCGGGTGCTGGAGTCGCCCCGCCGCCTGCGCCTCCATGCGGAAGCGCTCGACGTAGCGAGGATCCTGTGTCGTGCTCGTGGGCAGGACCTTGAGCGCGACCCGGCGTCCCAACGTCTTCTGTTCCGCCTCGTACACGACTCCCATGCCGCCGCGCCCGATCTCGCGGATGAGTCGGAAGTCGCCGAGCTCGCCCTCGACCGTTGACGGGAGCGCCTCGCCCTTCGCCGCCTCCATCGAGAGCAGCATGGGGAACAGCGAGCGGATGTCATCGGCGAGCTCAGGATGCGACACCGCGTAGGACTCGATCGTCGGCGACGCGCCATGCCGCAGGAGTTCCACGAACGCCTCCGCGAGGCGATCCAGTTCGCCGCTCGCGTCCTGGGTGCTCATGCGGAGAGCATAGCGATTCTCGAGAAGGGAGCACGCAGCCGCGTCCGGCCGCGCAGGCGAATCAAGGGCGCGGATCCGAGTCCGCCACCTGGCGTGGCCCTCCGGCATGGGAACGGCCGCCGCGTGCTCCGGGCCGTAGCGGTGGTCAACGATCGAGGGTGAAGAACCGCATCCACATCGCCATCTGTGACGAGTGCCCCTCGAGGATCATCACGACGTTCTCGCCGGGCTTGACAAGATCCGCGAGGCTCTTGCCATTGATCTTCGAGCCCCTGTGGGCTGCGCCCGGCTGGACGTGTACCCAGAGCACGCGCTCGCCGTTGGACCACATCCACTGGGTGGGATCGCCTTCGTTGACGTACGCCGTCGCCGTGGGAGGCTTCCAGCCACTCTTGGCCAACTCGGCCGTGTACCACTTGATGATCTCGCCGCCGTCCTGAGCCGACCCAAGCACCTTCGAGGTCACCGTCGGCCCCGTGGCCATGTAGTTCGAGCCGTCCCTGACCTCCGTTGCACCCGGGGGGAGCGCCGTGGGCATCAAGCTCGGGCCACCGACCTCCACGACGTGCCCACCCAGAACGCCCAGGGGGTCGAGCACCATCTTCCAGCTGCCGTCGATGTGCTTGAAGTCGAGGCTTGTCCGGCGCGCGACGCCATCCTCCGCGCTCGCGATCCAACCCCGTGCCGAAGTTCCGTCGAACTTCACGTCGGCCAGCTTGCCCTCGACCGCGCCCGACAGGCTCTCCGTGATGTCCGGGTCGACGCCGGCAATGTCCGCGATGAATGCCGCGGCATTCCCCTTGAGCACAGCGGCCACGCCCTTCACCCCTTCCGGTTCGCCCTTCCCGATCTTGACCCCGTGCTTGCCGTAGACGGCCTTGATGGGCTCGATCAGATGCTTCTTGGAGTCATTCATTCCATCCACAGCCGAGGAAGTCATGATGTAGGCGAAGAACGCCGTCGCATCCAGCGACTCCGGCGTCAGCAGGGCCACCAGCCCCTGCACGTCCGTGGTGGACATCGCCGTCTGGGCCTTGGCGTACACAGCCTCGGGCGCCGGCGTGGCCTCGTCTGCTTCACCGCCACATGCGGGCAGCACGGCGAACAGACAGGCAGCCACGAGGACCCAGCGCCCACCAAGGGGTGACGTGGCAAAGGAGGACGTGGCAAAGGAGGAAGAGGCGGCAGTCGGGGTCGGCATCGTGTGGTGGGATCCGCGGGTGCTGCCGCCCTGGATCGGCCGGCGCGGGGTGGGTTGTAGGACGAAGGACTGTGCCGATGGCGCTCAAGCGTGTCTAGTGCCATGTGGGAATCCCCGACGCGCGCCAGGCGCACGGTTCTTCCAGCCGCGGTGCTGGGCCCGTCAGTCCGTGGCGCCTGCTTCGATCAGCACCTTCATGCGGGCGAAGTTTTCGGCCTGCACCTTCTTGCCCTCGCGCTCCATCTTCTTGCCGAAGAGAAGTCCCATGAGCTTGAAGACGTGCTTGAAGCGCGCGTCGGACACCTGCGTGAGGCGCGTCGACGTTGGGCTGAGCTGCTCGAGGTCGTAGCCGACCTCCAAGGCGAAGAACGCGCCATCAAGTTTCACGGCCATGCGCTCCGGGGCACGATGCTCTGTCACGACGCCCGTCATCTTCATGCGGCGCCCGTTCTCTTCGTAGACGTGCCAGAACGTCGTTCCGACCTTCTCCGGTGTCTCCTCGATGAGCCCGTGATCCACGAGGTTCGGGACCACCTTCGGCAGGTTGTCTTGGTCGTCGAGGAAGGCGAACACGTCCTCGGGCGGACGCTCGATGTCGATGGTGTAGGTGCCCTTCATGGAGAGAGACTAGCGCCGAACGGCGATACGCACGCAGACGGGATCGCAATCCATCAACGCTCCTCCAACCAGAAGCGCACGTAGAGGTCCTTCTCCACCGCGGCACGCTTCGACAGCACGTCGCGGATCGCGACTGCTTCCGACGCGCCGAGCTTCTCGTGCTGCAGCTGGCCCCGCAGTACACGCGCCGCGTCGGCCCGCAGGCCCCAGTCCTCGTGCCCCAGAAGTTTGGCGACCGCCACGCGCGTGGCCTCCGCGGGAGCGGCCTTGGACCGGGCCAGCACATCGAGCAGCGTGCGGACAGCCCGCGTGGGGAGATCCGTCGCCGCGAGGTCCTCGACAACGCGCGCACCGTACGTCGTGTGCTGCGCTCCGAGGAGCGTCGCCAACCGGGAGCGCACGCTGATCAGCGGGTGCGAGAGCAACGGACGGACGGCGGCGTAGACGTCCCGCCGCAGCCCCAGCAGGGTGCCGAGCGCGGCCATCACCTGTAGTTCGGCCTTGGGCTCCTTCAGCCACGCGGTCAGCACCTCATCGCCGGCATGGCTCTCGAGCTTCGCGAGCACGCCCGCGGCGCGGCGCGGGATGGGGTCCGGCGCACCACGGAGCAGCGACGCGACCGCCTGCTCCAATGCCTTCATTTTCAGCTCGCCCACGAGGTAGAGCGCGAGACGCCGACGGCGCTCGGTCACCTTGCCCAGGTTCCTTTGCAGCACGGTCAACACGTCCTGCTCGCCGCCGGCCTTCAGCACGCCCTTGAGCACATCGACGTAGGCGCGAAGCTCGAGGCCCGACGCCCCCTTGTCCATGGCACGGTCCAGGTAGGGCAACACGGGCACGCCAAACGCGACGAGCCGCTCGCGCGCCTTGGGCACGATGCGGCGGTTCTCCCCCACCTGCCACCGGATGGCGATCGCCCACAGCTCATCGAAGACGGCCTGCGTGAGCTCGCCCTCGTACGCGCACACCTTCGGAATCTCGACGGCACCCTCGGCTGGCTTCTTGCCGTCGGCGGACGGGGTCTTGGGCTCCGCCGGCGCCGGCTCCACGTCCACGCCCACGCCCAGGTCCGTGTGGCGCCACGCCGAAGCATCCTTCATGAGGCCCAGGTAGTGGTCCTCGCCTTGCAGATCCAGGAACACCCCGACACTGGCAGAACCCCGCGCGGGTCGTCCGCTGTTCAGGCTGCCCTTGCGGCCCGCGTACGTGTCGTTGCCCGAGCGATCGATGAACAACCCCACGGAGTTGGTGAGCCCGCACCCGTTGCAGGAAGTCATGCCGAGATAGCGATCGTTGCCGCCCCGATCGTGCAGGATGCTCGCCGCGTAGTCATGGCTGCCGCCCTGTCCCAGGCCCGAGTGCATGACGTACGTGTCGCTGCCGCCCTCGTCGACCAGCCCGCCGACCGCCAGATGGATGCCGCTCCCTTGGCCGTACTGCGTCATCTCGTAGAGATCGTTGCCGCCTCCGTCGTGGAGGAAGCCCGCGGCGTACCAGTAGCCAACACCTTGGTTGTAGATGTCGCCGAGGTAGCGGTCGTTCCCGGCCCGGTCGATCAACATGGCGATACCGCCCGCGTAGTCGACGCCGCGCTCTCCGATGGCGAAGCCCTGGCTGAAGCTCTGGTAGCGATCTGCGAAGAGCGGCGCGTGCAGGTAGATACCCCCAGCCTCGTACGTATCGTTGCCCCGCGTGTTGATGCACAGCGCTACGCCGCGGCAACGCGCGAACGCCTGCGCGTTGCTCCACGCCCGCAGCCGGTCGTTGTCGAACAAGCGCTCGTCGACGGGATCCTCGGTGCCCTCGTCGGCGGACATCTTGGGGGCCGGCTGGACCGCGTCGTCATGGAACACGGCGACGCCGAAGCCTGCGGCGCCCTGCGTGAACGTACGCCCCTCGTAGGTGTCCGTGCCGCCATCGTCGTAGAACACCGCGCAGCCACCGATCGACGCTCCCAGGCTCGCGTGACCCCCGCGATAGCGGTCGTTGCCGGCCCCCAGATCGAAGAAGGCCGCGGCGCCGAGCACGGCGGCTCCCAGCGTGATGTTCACCTCGGCGCAGTCGTAGACGTCGTCACCGCCCAGGTCCGCGAAGAAGCCGATGCGGCGGTTCTTCGTGCCGTAGGCGGCCCCCAGGCGGCAGCCCTCGTAGCGATCGTTGCCGCCCGGATCGATGAGGATGGCGTAGTCACCGCGGTAGACGTCGTCGCCGGGCGTGCCCAAGGCCACACGTCCATAGGGCGTGTCCCTCACGATCGGTCTGTCGGTGGGGAAGGACGCCGCCGACAACGCACCAAGCCACGCGACGGGGTCCCGAAAGGTCGTGAGCCAAAGATGCACGTGCGCCACGGGCGACAGGCGCGCGGCGAGCTCGTGTACGTGGGCTTCCCCTTTGGCCTTGCTGAGTTGCTCGAGGGTCGCGTCGATGGCCGGGGTGTAGGGCGAGTCGAACACCTTGTGCCACGCCATGGTCTCGGGGAGGTAGCGCCGGAGGGTTCGGTAGCGCACGTCTTCGAAGCTCAATGGCTCCGTGTTGTCCGTCTCCTGCGCACCGTAGAGGTGGACGGGGCGACCGCCCACCGAGGCCATGTGAACCAGGTGGGCCAAGAGCCCTTCCGTCGTTGCCGCTGGCGCCGGATGCATACGTGTTCCTGCACGGACGAGACTCCGCAACACCACGTAGGGCTCGTCGGAGACCTGCTCAGCCAACCGCCCGTGGCGATCGTCGTAACGATCCTGCGCGGCGGCCAAGGCGCCGAGCGGCGCGTGCAGCGCCTTGTCGGCCGCGACGACCTCGCGCACCAGGGCATCCATCTGCGGCGCGATCGTGAGCGGATCCCTGAGCATCGACCGTACGAGATCGAAGCAGGCGTGGCCCTTGGCCAGGTCCTTTTCGAATGTGAGGTCCCGGCGATCGAGATTCCCCGCGTGCAGGGCGCGATCGAGCGCCGCAAGCTCGGCGGCTGTGTAGGAGGCGGGCGGGTCCAGCTTCTCCTCACCGGCCTGCACCGGTGCGATCAGCACGATGACCAGCAGTCCGAGAATCCACATGCGCACGAGGCCACCTCCGCTTCAGGCAGCACGCATCGAACCACGGCGGCGGCCCGCGTCCCAGCACGCGGCTGCAAGAACGGAGCGTCGGGTCGGTCGGGCTGCCTAGAACAGGGACAGCACCGCGCGCAGCGTCGGGGTGGCTTGCGGGAAGTTCACGCCACGCTGGAACGACGTCGTCCAGGCGTGATCAGACTCCTGGGCGATCATGCCGATGGCGCCCAAGGCGCGACGGCGCGTCCAGACGTCCGCCTTCGTGTCCGACGCAATGCGTACGAGGGCCGGAAGGGCCTTGCGGTCACCGAGCTCCCCCACCACGCGCGCGAGCGCGGCCTTGACCTCGTTCGAGGCGGTGGTGGCGAGCGTCTCGACCAGCGGGTCGATCAGGGAGGCGTCCGCGGTGAAGGCAAGCCCGAGCGCGGCACGGTAGCGCACCTCGCCGGCACCGTCCGTGCGGACGAGCTTCAGCAACACGTCACGCTGCGAGCGGTCGCCCAGGATGCCGAGCGTCTCGGCGAGATAGCCCTTCACGAGCTTGTCCTTCGAACGGGCGAACAGCTTCTTCAGCGCCGGCACCGCGCGCTTGGCGTCCAGGATCCCGAGGCCGACCACGGCCGCCGCCTGCCGATCCTTCATGCCGCCGCCGGTGGCGATCTTGACGAGCTGGTCGCTGACGAAGGAGGCCTGTTCGGGGAAGCCATGGCCGTAGAGCGCGGCGGAGAGGCACAGCCAGGCCAGGTCGCTCTTCTGGACGTTGCGTCCCGCGAACGCCGCGCGGTAGTAGCGCTCGAGCTTGCGCTCGACGGCCAGGCGCTCGGGCTCGTCCTTGCCGGCAGGATCCCCGCTGCTGGGCTGCCGGTAGGCCATCTCGCCGATCGCGAGGATACCGAACCGGCGAGCGTTGTCATCGGGGTCGCGGCGCGCCGTCGCGATGAGGGCGTCGAGCAGACCACGGCGTGCCTTGGGTGCGAGTGCGGCCATGGCCAAGGCGCTCGATTGCCGCACCTGGGTCGGCTTGCGGAAGCGCTCGAGGATCGGTTGCAGGGTGGGGAGAAGCAACGTCTCGTCGCCGGCGCGGGCCAGTGCCGTGGGCACGGTGGAGAGCACGACGTCCGACCACGATTCCTTGCGCAGGCCACGCACGAGGTAGGCCGTGACGGTGCGTCGCTGCGCAGCGTCCAGGCTGCCGGCCAGCGTGCCGAGGCCCATGACCGCGCACGCCTTGAGGTCGACGCTCTTGGTGCGCTTGTCATCGAGAATCTTGGTCAAGTCGGCGACGGCCTCCGCCTGCCCCGACTGGCCCAAGGCGATCGCGGCGTAGGCGCGCGTGCGGTCGGGCAGGGAGCCGTTCTTGCCGAACAGCTTGCGGCCGGCGGGCGTGTCGTGGGCCAAGGCGCGCAGGTGCGCGGCGGCATCCGCGTGACGGACGACGCCGTAGGCCAGGATCATCAACTCACGGAACTGGTTGTCGTGATTGCCGAGGTAGGCGGTCACGGCTTCGATGACCTCGGGCGCATGCTTGGCGCGCGCGGCACGGGCCCACGCCATCAGCGCGGTCGCGCGAACGCGGTCGTCCTTGCCGGTTGCCAGCTTGCGAAGCAAGGGGATGACGGTCGCATCGATCTCGCTGTCGCTCGGGCGACGACCGCGTGCGGCCTTCTTGACGTCGCCCGTCACGACGGCGCCCGTGTTGTAGCGCGCGCGCAGGTTCAAGAACGCGTGACGGTTGAGGTTCCACCAGCCTTGCCACGTCGCGACCGTGGTACCGGACCGACCGCGGCGGCGACCGCCCATCGAAGGGCTCGTCGTGGTGGGCGAGCTCGCGCCGGGCGTCGGGGCGGGCGTTGTGGGATCGTTCGCCCAGGGGGTGCGTCCCGGACCCGGGTCGACGAAGCCGGGGGCCTGGATGTAGGCCGCTTCCTCGATCGTCAGGCCCTCGCGGTCCAGCCAGGCCCCGAGCTCCGCGTCGTGCTGCAGCGCGGGCACGAAGGCGATGTTGTTGCCGCGCGCCAGACGCTGGAGCAGCTCGACGTCGCCCGCCTTGTCGATGAGGTTGGCCAACGCGCAGCGCGTGCCGTGGTGATCGATCAGGTGCGGGATGGCCTCGCCCGGGTAGGCCTCGTTCTGGGCGAAGCGCCCGTCGCGTCCGTAGGTCAACAAGGCTTCGAGGTTCCGCGCCCGGTTCGCGCGCTGGGCCGGTGTGAGACCTGAGATGTCACGCGCTTCGAGTTCTGCGACGACCCTCGCAGCGTGGGCTGCCTTCCAAGCGTCCTGCGCGGCATCCTGGCCCGCATCGCTGCGATGTCCGGGTGCACCGGGCATGGCGAGGACGAGGCCGACGGCCAGAAGGACGAAAAGGGCAGCGCCCACAGAGACGGCACGGTTGCGCATGTCAACTCCCAGACGGCCGGCGTGCGGGGCGCCCCGTCAGAGGGTCTAGCCGAGAGCCAGTCCTCACGGACAGCGAGGTGTCTCGCCCGCGATACCGGCGTAAGCCCCGGGTCGACACGCGTCGCCCGGCCTCACCGCGTGCGGAAGCTCCACGTCAGTTGCGTCACCTGCCCACGGTCCTTGTACCCACCCAACACGACCGTGTACGTGGTGCCGGAGCGAAGCGGCGCCTTCGGGATCAAGGCCCAGGCGTTCGCGGGAGCCAACTTCTCGTTCTTCGGCGCTCGAGGGGAGATGAAGTGAGCGGGGACCGACTTGCCCTGCGCGCCGCCGCCGGCCCGCAGCGCCATGGTGATCGCATTCTGCTGCTCAGCACCTTGGTACTGGAACGTGATGGGGTAGCCCCACGTCGACTGGTCCTCGCCGGGGATCGGGTTCGGGATCTCGGCGACGAAGTTCGTCGGCATGTCCTTCGCCCCAGGCGGCGGCCAACGCACGTAGGCACCCACACTCAGCACGTCCACGAGACTGGCGCAGTCGAGTACGGCGATGCCGTGCTCGAGCCCCCACCCGACCCCGACGAGTCCCGGATGCAGCAGTGGCAGGCGGTGGTAGAAGGTGCCCATCCACTGATCAATGGCCTGCTCGGCGCTCTTGATCTGGAACGCGATCACGGCGTGCTGTCCTGCGCGATTTCCTTCCGGCGTGAAGCCCTCCCGATCCGGGAACTCCTCGTGGACGTCCGGCCAGACGCTCCATAGGTCGCGGTGCTTGGAGAGGTACTCCGAGTGCATCGCCGCGAACCTGCTCAGATCGTCGAGCTGGATCAGCGGCGGCAGCGTCTGCGAAGGGACGGCCTGCGCGCGGATCTCGGTGAGCTTGCGCAGGAGATTCTTGTTGCTGGTCGCCTTGCTGGTTCCCTCCGCCGGCTCGAGTCGCTGCAGGATGCCGCCTTCCGGAGGAAGGAGCCACGTAGCGAAGCGCTGCTCGAACGCGGGGAGCGCTTCGCCCAGCGCCTTCTCCAACGCGGTGCGGATCGCCTGCTTCTGTCGGCGGTCCGCGGAGCGGGTCTCACGCATGAGGCGCCCGAGCAGGTGCGACTCCTGCAGGAACTCGTTGATGATCGTGCACTTGATCCGATCGTCGCCGCGGATCTTCCCGTGCTGATCGAGGAACGACGCCTCCCAAGCAGGAGCGGCCCCCATGCGCGTGCGGTACGCCAGCCAGGACTTCGAGCCCTGGAGCCCCGCCTTCGCGATGCGCAGCATGCGCTCGTAGCGCACGGAATCCGGGTCCTTGGCTACCGTCGGTCCCGAGGCGTCCCGATGCGCCTTCTCGTCGAAGTACGTCGCGTCGTTGAGCGGCATGCCGATCATGCGGAGCGCGACCCAGTTGAGGTGGCCCAGCAGCAAGCAAGCCTGCGGCTCCCCGCCGATGCGCGCCACCATCTGGTCGATCGCCGAGTAGTAAAACGTGCCTTCGATGGCCTCTGAATCGCTGAGCCACTTGGCGAGAAGATGCCCGCGGCTGTCGAAGAACGCCGCCATCTGACCGGTCAGGGCCACGTCATCCTGCTTCAGGCCGCCGGCGCTCACGGCCTCGGCGATCGCGGCCACGTACTTCGCGCTCCCGTCGACGAGAACGACCGTCTGCTTGCGCGGGATGCCGATCGCAAAGCCGCCGCCCAGGATCGCGCGCGAGAGGGCGATCGACCGTACGGCCTGGCGAACGATGCGCGCGAGCCGCGCCTCGCTCATGGTGCAGGAATGGATCTTCAGGCCGTGCGCGGCAGCCCACGTGCCCGTCCTTTCATAGAGACGGCTCAGGACCGGATGGTCTCCCGTGCCGGTTGCCACCCGCACCTCGAGGTGCTGGGCCTTGCGCACGAAGTCCGAGACCTCCCCGCGTCGCTTCGCGATCTTCGCGAGCCACGCCGGGACCCAGCGCCCCGCCTGTTCGACGTAGCCGAGGATGCCATTGGCTCTGGGCTCCGCGTCGTCCAGGCGAACGATGCAGCGAGCGAGGTGCTTGCGAGCCGTCTCGTCAGCTTCCTCCAGCCCCTCGCCGAGCGTCAGGGTCAGCTGGCGCAACATCTTGGCTTCCGCGCGCGCATCGCGCGGCGCCTTGCCGCGCTTGCGCGCAGCCGAGAGTTGCTTCTGGATCTTGGCCCGTGCCTTCTCGCCGAGCCGCAGGTCGCGGGCGACCTCCAGCAGCGACTCCACCTCCGCGACGCGTCCCTTGCGCGCCAACGCAAGGCCTGCTCTTTCCAGGGCCCGCGCCTGGGACGAGGAGAGCAGCGCGTCGTCCTTCGCCGCGGCGGGGCCGGCGAGCAGCAGGAGCAAGACGAAGCACCCGGCGAACTGACCTGCCCCACGCATGCGGACATCCTACGCGCCGCGCCCTGGGAGCGCATCGCGCGTCTCGGCGCGCGACGTAGCGCGAGGCGGCGCTACTTGCCGGTGGTCGGCGTGGCGGGCTTCGCAGCTGAGATCAGGTTCGCAACGTCGTAGGCGTGCGGCGCCACGTCCCGGATGTGCTTGCCGACGAGGCCGAGCTTCACGTGCATGCGGCCCGCCTCGGGCTCCGCCACGACCTGGTGGAGCGTCCCGTGATGGCGGCCCTCGCCGTACAGCGAGGTGGCCGACCCCTGGACCTTCTCGCCGCGCGGGAAGGCCGTCTTGCCCATCCAGCCGAACATGCCCTGCACGTCCAGAGGCTCCTTCGGCTGCGCCTCGCCGCCCACACCGGACAGTTCCTTGTACCGCCAGTGCGGGAACAAGGGCTTGGGCTTATTGGTGTCCCCCACCCGGCAGCGGTGGTGGTTCGTGCACGCCAGGCAGAGCGCGGGGGGCGCGTCCTTGGCGAACGCATTCGTCGTGTCGGTGATGCGCATCGTGACGCCCTTGTCGACGTCGACGCGATTGTCGTACTCGAGCACCGCGGCGCACGGCACGCCGTCCTTGCGCTTCGGTGCCACGACCATCAGGTTGTTGCCGTAGAGCGTGGGCCAGGACCGCGTGAGGTCGCGTGCTTGGCCGCAGGCGTCGGCGCCCTTGGTCTTCTCGAGGATGCGGCGGACGGAGAGCAGACGCGGCACGTTGGCGCGCATCGCCTTGTCGATCGTGGGCTTCACGCGTACGTCGTGGATCGCGACGAACACACCGTGCGCATTCATGCCGGTCATCGTGCCGATGCAGCCCGGGTAGCTCACGCCGACCTGGCCGGGAAGCTCGCCCTCGGGTGCACGCACCACCACGTACTGGTGCTTCAGCACGAGATCGAACGCCGGGAAGTCGAAGTTCCGGCCGACGAGCAGCTTGCCGTCCTTCGTGAGGTCGCCCCACGCGGCCAGGGACGAGCAGCCGAGCCCGTACCAGTCACCGAACGTGTTGAGGGCCTTCAGGTCCACCAGCTTGAAGGGCCGGCCCAGCGCCTCGATGACCAGCTTCTCCTTGGGCAAGCGGGCCAGCACGCCGGCCATGAGGCCGTCGAGTTCCTCCAGCTCGCGCTTGTCGAACTGGAACCTGGGAATGACCATCGTCGTGAGCAGACCCTTGTAGAGCAGCTTGAAGCGCGGATTCATGATGCGCTTGAAGTCACGCTCGACACCGGCAACGACCTGCTCGGCCAGGAGATAGCCTTGAGCGAAGCCGCGCTCGCGCGGCGTGCCCCACAAGGTGAGTACGCGTCGGCCTTCCTTGGCCTCGTAGCGGCCCGTCACCGCGACCTGCGGCTTCGCCTCGGACGCAGGCGCATGCGGCGGGGATACGGGCGCACCCGTGTCGTCCGCCAGCAGCGGCCACGCGGGCACGAGGAGCAGGGCGAGCAGGGCAACGAGGCGCACGGTCAGCTTCATCGCCCCAGGTTACTTCACGAACCGGCCGTGAGCCCACGAGCGGACGAATCCCACTTCCCGGGCATCGACGCGCAGCTTGATCCGCAGCAGCACCGCGAAGCCCGGCGTGCCTGTCGCGTGGACCGGGACCTTCAGCTCCAGGTTGGCGCTGCTCTTGCGATCGAAGCCCAGCACCACCTGCGGACGGCGCGGCGCCCCGGCACGGAACTTCTGTTCGAGGACGTTGAACACACCCGTGGGCGGCGGGCGGTTCGAGATGAAGTAGACCTCGTCCCGGTCCGTGCGCACGAGCGCCGTGAGCCCATTGACCAAGGCGACGAAGTAGGTCCCCGGTCGCGCGTCGACGCGGCGCAGACGCGACGGCGGGCCGCCGGGTCGAAAGCGCGGTCCACCGTTGAAGTAGGACCAGAGGTCGGTCAGGTGCAGGTCAACGTGCAGCACGCCGATCAAGACGGGCGCCGTCTGCGACGCGAGAAGAACCGCCGCAGGATCCGACAGCGTGTCGTCGGGGTTGGCGGTGTAGCGCCCATCCGCCGCGTTCCTGACGGTCAGCAGGCGCAGCGGCTGTGCGACCAGCGACTTCACGCCCGACCGGGGCTTGAGACGGGGGTCCTCCCCAGCCACGCGTTCGAAGACCTGGGTCTGCTCTCCCGCCCACCCTTCGAAGATGAGCGGCTCGAGAACCTCTCGCGCCAAGGGAAGCCGCTGCCGCGCACGGTAGTGCATCGTCGGCAGGCGGCTCTGCGCGGGTTCACGGAAGCGGGCGGTACGTATGCCCGTCCAGAGGCGACGTTGGTTCGGACGCGGGGTGCCGTCCGGATCGTCGGCACGCCAGCCGCGCAGCGCCGAGCGCAGATCCCAACGGGACTGGTCGCGCGCCGAGCCGCCGCGCACGACGAGCACAGGCCCGGCGGGCAGGGTCGGGTCCCTCACGCCGTCCGGGTACGGATCGTTGTACGAGCTGGTCCACTCCGACACGTTGCCGAGCATGTTGAAGCAGCCGATCCACGACGTCCCGCCGGGAAAGTGCGTCGCGGGCTTCGTCTCGGGCTCGGCGCCGCGTTCGAGCTGGATGCCGCCGTTGACATGGAACTTGAAGTCCTTGCCGCGCTGATCCCACGGGTAATCGAGTCCTGTGGGACCGCGGGCGGCGTACTCCCACTGGATCTCGGTGGGGATGTGGCGCCCGACATGGAGCGCGTAGGCCGTCGCCTCGTCCAGCGAGATGTCTCGCACGGGATGGTCCCCTCGGCGCGCTGCGTAGTCGGCACCCGGCCACGTGCCGGGTGGCGCGCGGTCGTAGAACACCAACCGCAAGCTGCGCGGAACGACGCGATCGCGGATCCGCTCGTAGGTCCGTTCGAGGTCGATGACCTGGTCACGGTTGCGCACGACGAGGTCCTTCCAAGCCGTTACGAGCGCAAGGCGGTTGGCGTAGAAGAGCTGCCTCGCAACGGCGTGCACGTCCACATTGCCCGGGCGCTCGGGGATCAAGTACGCCACGATCTCGGACAGGGTGCGGGCATCGTGGTCGGACGTGTTGTAGATGATCCGCGCGGTGGCGTTGAGGAACTGCAGGTACTGGTGGTTCCTGAGCTCGAAGCGGTCGATGTAGAACTCCGGCACCCTCACGCGGTGGCGCGGCGCTTCGGTCAGCAGCGCGACATAGCCGCCGACGCGCGGTGCGTTGGCGAGACCACGCACGTATGTCGCCGGCGAACCGATCCACGCGTCGCCTTCTTCCACCAAGACTTGCTCGGTCGCGCGCGCGCTGGTCCGTGCGACGCCCCGCAGCAGCTTGGTTCGGAAGGCATCCATGTGGAAGGCGGGCGCAGCCGGCGGCGTCTCGCGGCCGTCTCCGCCAGGAGGGAACTCCGGCGGCAGGTCGGGCTCATCGTCCTCGGGCGGCTGCGCATCGGGGCGAACGCGCTCGGGCGGCGGCTCGGGCTTGTCGCCGGGCGCTTGGGGTACAGGCTTCGGCGGAGGGTTCGTGGCCACGGGTGCCGGCGGCGTCGAGGGCGGATCGCCCTCGAGCCACGTCGGAGGGATCTCGACGTCGATCTCCTCCCCGGTCTCGAGATCCGAGTCGGTGAAGGCGTTCCACGCCCAGAAGAGGCCGAGGGCGAGGACGAGCGACGCCACGGCGCTGGCCAAGAGGTTCTGGGGTCGGCTGGCTCGCATGCGGGGATCCATGATGGCACGGATCCCGCCGCCGAATGGCGGGCCCCCATCCTGAGTGACGTTCCGGGTGACGTTCCGGGTCGTCTGCCTACGGAAGCTCGGACGACGCCCGCGCGCCGTTACGTCCCGGCGACAGACGGGAAGAGCGCGTTCAGGGCCGAACGTACCTCGTCCGTGATCTCGACCGCGGCCGCGCCGAGGTTCTCCTCCAACTGCGGGAGGCTGGTCGCGCCAAGGATCACGCTCGAGATGCCGGGCTGCGCGGCGGCCCACGCGAGGGCCAGCTGCGTACGCGTGCAGCCAGCGCCCTCGGCAATCTCCGTCATGGCGCGGACCTTGTCGCGGCCCTCCCCTTCGAAGAGCTGCTCCCGCAGCCAGTCGATGCGTGCGAGCCGGCTGTCGTCCGGCACGGCGTCGTCGTACTTGCCGGTCAGCAGGCCCGAGGCCAGCGGGCTCCAGACCACGAGCCCCATCCCGAGGTCCTCGGCGGCGGGTTGCACGTCGTCCTCGACCTTTCCCCGCACGAGGAGGTTGTACTGCGGCTGCTCCACCTGCGGCCCGTAGGCGTGACGATCGTCGGCGATGGCGTGGGCCGACCGGAGCTGCGCCCCCGTCCACTCACTCGTACCCCAGTAGAGGACCTTGCCCTGGCGCACGAGGTCGTCCATGGCGCGGACGGTCTCTTCGAGAGGCGTCTCCTCGTCGTAGCGGTGGCAGAACAGGATGTCGAGGTAGTCGGTGCCGATGCGCTTCAGGCTCGCCTCGACGGATTCGAAGATGTGCTTCCGCGAGAGGCCGCGATCGTTCACGTCCTCGCTCATCGGCCAGTAGCACTTCGACGAGATCACGAGGTTGCGCCGCGGCAGGTCGGCGAGCGCCTTGCCCATGATCGTCTCGGCCGCACCGATGGCGTAGACATCCGCGATGTCGAAGAAGTTGACGCCCGCTTCGTAGGCGGCGTGCAGGATCTCGCGGGTGAAGGCCTCGTCGGTGATCGAGCCGCCGAAGGTCGTCCAGCCCCCGAGGCTGAACGCGCTCACCTTGGTGCCGCAGCGCCCAAGCGGGCGGTAGGTCATGTCACTCACAGATTGCCTCCGGCTGGATCAGGCGCCGAAGGTACCGCCCGCCAGGGCCTCGCCCTACGGCTACTCCCAGATGCGTCCTACGCAGCCTGTCAGCGCCTGGGCAAAGCCGAGCATGACCGCGACAGCCACGATCAGGAGCGCCACCCGGCCGCCGGCGGCCGCGCGGGGCATGCGCGCCCGGCGCGTACGACGGGGAGCGCTCCCGGGTGCGCGGCGGCGAAGCACGCGGACGGCGCGCTGGCGCCGGGAGCGACGCTCGCTGGGTCGCAACCACCACATGCCGACGTCGATGACGGCCAGCACCAGGGGCGGCACGTGCCACCAGGCGAGGCCGCCCCGGTCGGCGGCCAGGATGACGACGAGGCACGCCGCGACCCAGGAGAAGATCGGGTACTCCCCGAACAGGATGCGGTCGATGGGCGGCATGCCCGTCTGCGGCTGCTCGCGACGGGGCACGCGCTTCTGGAGTTTGGGGATCACCCACGTCACGAGGGCGACGATCACGCCGTAGTAGAGGACCGGCCAGCCTGTCCAATCGGAGCTGAGCTGCTGCGCTTGGACGGCGCTACAGAGGAAACAGGCGGCGACGAGACCGAAGCGGACGTTGCGTTCCACGTCCTTCAGGCAGCAAGTCCCACGCCGCATCCGGGGCGGAAGCAACAGGCGTGCGCGGCCTGCGCTGCACGTTCTGTTCAGCGGACCTGTACGAAACGTCCAGCTTGGGGACTACGGCTCCTTGAGGCCGAACATGCGGTCGTGCGTCGCGCGCGCGTGGCACGTCATGCACGAGGCGACCCGACCGGCGCTTGTCACCTTCTTGCGATCGGGCGTGAGCGTGCCGTACACCCAGCCCTCATCCGTACCTTCGGTCTTCGGGTCGAGCTTGAGCATGACGTAGAGGCCCTTGCGCTTGCCGGGATGGAACGTCTTGCCGTCTCGCTTGGCCGTGCGCTGCACGATGGAGTGGCCTCCCTTGACGCGCTTGCGCTCCCCGGCGTCTCCGGGTGATGGACCCGGCTTGGCCTCGAACGCCTCCTTGACCAGCACCTGCCCCACCGGCTGCACCTTGCCGGGCCCTGCGGCGAGATAGGCATCACGATCCTTGGCGTGCATCCAGTAGAGTTTGCCGCCATGCGTCGCCAAGTCCTTGCTCCTGGTGGCGCGGATCGTCATGT
Source organism: Planctomycetota bacterium (assembly GCA_029259775.1). Classification (GTDB taxonomy): domain Bacteria; phylum Planctomycetota; class PLA2; order PLA2; family JAEUHO01; genus JAHEIK01. Next base: position 63,558 of record JAJDEN010000032.1, read on the forward strand.
AGGGGATCCGGCAGAGCCCCGGGACCCAACGGGCGATGTCATCGACATTGCCGTAGTCGCCATAGTTGCCGCCGCGGGAGAGGAGCACGGGATGGAATCGGGCGTCGTTCACGACCGGCGTCGGCTCTGGCTCCATGGGCTCGCTCACCGGCTTGGCCGCGTCGGGGCGGCCCGTGGCTTCGATGGCGTCCTGGCCCGGTTGCTGCCCACAGGCAGCCAGGGCGACGCCAGCCCCCAGAACGAGTAGGACCAGCCAGAACCGACGAGACGAGTTGCGCATGCGACCTCCACCCGCGAGCCCGGCGAGCCAAGGGCTACGGCGGGTCGCTTACATGAACGTACGCAGCCCCCATCGATCCGCACGCAAGGCGTGTGCAAAACCCGCTCGGAGTCGCGCCGGCGGAGGGTCTACGGGGCCTTCCAGCCGAAGCGTTCCGGGACGTAGGCCACGTTCTTCTTGAACAGCGATGATCCGGCGCCCTCGGCGAGGATCTCTTCGGCGCGCTTGATGAGCGTGTCCTCGCCCTGCGCCAGGTCCTCGGGCACGAACGCGACGATCTCATGCGGCACCACACCGACGCCCTCGATGCCCTTGCTCTTGTTGAAGCGACCCATGTTGGAGCGCACCGAGACGTAGAGCTGGAAGAGGCCGCTGGGAAGATCAAGCGTGCGCTTGCTGGACGACATGCCCGCCGTGGGACTCTCGCCAATCATGTAGGCGCGACCATCCTCCTTGAACATGCCGCTCGCCGTTTCGCCCGCGCTGCGCGTGACGCCATCCACGATCACGACGATCGGTCCGCCGTACGGGGCTTCGCCCTGGCTCGCGTAGCGCTTGGCGAACGAGAGGCTCTTGCCCGCGGGAATGAAGCGGCCCAGCAGCCCCTCATGATCGAAGCCCCCGCCGCCGTTGGCGCGGAAGTCGAGGATCAGACCCTTCACCCGCCCCAGGGCCTTCAACGCGTCGTCCGTGCGGTGCGTGATGCTGCTCTTGCAGCGTCGGTAGTGGATGTAGCCGAACCCACGCGCGGTCGTGCCGTAGGTGACGTCGCGGTCGCCTTGCAGCCCCTTCGGCGGGAACGCGGGACCCGAGGCGGCGAAGCCGGCGCGTTCGTAGGCGACGGTGCGCTTGCGCGTCTTGCCCTTCCGGTCCTTCAGGTGGACGTCCATCCGCGTACCGACGACCTCGGCCAGGCCCCACGCCAGAGCGAAGTGCAGGGCGTGCTGGTCCGTCGAGAAGCCGATGCGGTCCCGCAGGTACGCCAAGCGCAGGTCGAGCCACTTCGAGGCGGCTCGGCCGTTCACCTTGACGACTTCCATGCCGGGCTCGATGCCCACGCGCTTGGCCCCCGACCAGCTGTTCTTCACGTAGAGCTTCGTGCCTACGCGGCACCAGAACATGCCGGGACCGGCGAGCTTGCGCCCCTGATCCGGGTACGGGACCTCCTGCGTGTGCTTGGTCTTCCGGACGGCCGCGTGACCGTCTTGGAGGCGCGCCACGAGGCGGAGGAGCAAGGCCAGGTGCTCCTCGTGCGAGGTGATGCTCTTGGCTTCCTTCTCGAACGCCTTGGTCACCTTCTTCCAGTCGATCTTCTTCGACGTGAGGAGGTGCTTGCAGGCTTTCGCGATCTGATCGCAGGCCGACGCGACGTCCCCCGCGTAGTCGACGCGCTGCTTCTCGCGCGCCTCGGCCGAAGGTGTCCCGATCAGGCAGGCGCACACGATCAGAAGAACCAGCGCTGCGAGAGTGAGCTTCGGGAGAGTGAGCTTCGGGAGCGTGAGCTTCGGGAGATCGGACCGCGTCATGACGCACCTCCTGTTGGCCCCTAATCGCACGAGCCGCCACCCGGTCACGCCGCTCAACGGATCTTGAACTTCAGCGGGCGCCCCTTCGGCGTCTCCATGCGCAGATGGAAGCCCCACCCACCGCCGCCCTCGCAGACCTTCACGAGGATCCGATTCCAGCCGTCGACCAGCTCCGCCGCAAAACTGTCCTGATCGACCGTCAATCCACGCGGCTCAAGCTTGCTGTGCACGAGGGTGCCGTTCACCCACACGCGGATGCCGTCGTCGCTGCCGGTCTTCATCACCACGGCGCGCGCCTTCGTCACGAAGATCTCCGCGTAGGCGTAGGCGCACACGTTGTCGTTGGGCGTGAAGCGCGCATCGAGGTCGACGATGGCCTGATCGCCCGCCACGACCGCGGAGCCCCAAAGAAGCTTCTCGGTTTGGTCGGGCAGCTTCGTGCGCAGCGTGACCCCGCTCTCCGGGGCCTCCGCCTTCGCCCAGCTTGCCTGGTTGGGCGCGACGAAGGGCCCCTTCAGCCACCAGGCATGCACGCGACCGCCGCGCGCCGTGAACTCGACGCTCTCGCCCAGCAGTCGCAGGTCGTTCTCGACCGGCGCGCCTGCCTCCAGCGCCACGCCATACACATCGACGGCATCGGATCGCTCCCCCGCTGCCACGAGCCGTCCGGCGATGGCCGCCAGTGCTCGTCCTGCGAGATCCCGGGTCGGTGCGCTCGCCCCCTCGAGCACAGCCTCGATGGGCTCGACCGAGTCCAAGTCCCCCACGCGCTCGAGGCCCCGCAGCGCTACGTCGGCCAGGCCCGCACCAAGCAGCTCGTGGTACGTCGCGCGCGCGCGCTCGCCGCCGCCCGTCGCGGCCAGGGCGATCAGCGCTTCGCCGGCCTGACGCTTGAGCGCGTCGCCGTAGCCATCCAAGTACTCCGAGATCGCGTCGACGGCCTCGATCGAGCCGCGCTCCCGCAGCACGCGGATGAGCAGGCTCTGCGTCATCGAGTCCTCGGACATGCTGAGCGTCTCGATCAGGCGTTCCGTGGCCCTGCGTCCGGGCAGCTGGGCCAACGCCACGAGCGCGGTCGTTCGGATCGCCGCGTCCTCCGCCTCGGTAAACGGCAGCATGAGCGCCACGGCGTCCTCGCCGCCCGTCCTGCCGAGGCCGGAGAGCGCGCGCATCGTCACGGCGGCGTCGGCCGATTCGACAAGCAGCTTGGCGTACACCAGCGCCGCCGTCGCCTTGCTGAAGCCCGCACAACAGGTGAGCAGCGCACCCTGCGCCTCCTTGCGCAGCGCGGGTGTCTTCGACGCCCTGTCGAGCACCGGGATGATCGTGCCCTCCGCCACGGGCAAGCGCGATACGGCACGGATGACCTCGAGCCGTTGCGCGTCATCCTTCGCGTGCCCGTAGAGGCGCGCGAGCATGCCGGTGTCGGCCTGCTTGCCGGCGACCGCGAGGAGCGCCGTGAATGCCGCGGGCATCTTCTGCGCGCAGAGGTGCGTCAGCACGGGCTCGGCTTCGGCCAGACCGGCTGCGCCCAAGGCACGCACGGCCGCCACGTTCGACTTGGCTGCGTGGTTCAAGAGCGGCGGCAGGCCCTCGACGTCGCCCCGGGCACCGAGCACCTCGAACAGGGCGTCCTGCCGCGCTCCCGACTGCTTCCACGCGAGGGCGGCCAACTTCGTCGAGACGCCCTTGCCGGGGATCCGCCGCAGGCTGTCGAGCGCCGCGCGCGCCGGCGGCTTGGCCAGGTCGCCCGCCACCACGGCATCCCACAGCACGGAGACGGCGTCGACCGCTCCGAGATCACCGAGCAACTCGGCCGCCAGCGCCTTCTGGGCGTCGTTGCCCGCGTGAACGTAGGACGCCAACTCCGCGACCATGGCGTCGCTCACCCGACCGCGCGTCTGGTGGTGGGCGATCCAGCGCAGCGCGCTCGCGCTCTCGAACGCCAGCGTGGCGTCCTGGCTCGCGACCTGCGCCATGAGGGGGTGCAGCGCGCGCGGACCCAGCGCGATCAGCTTGAACTTCGTCCGGTAGTCCTTCACGCCCTTCGCGAGCGCGGTGACCTCCGGGTCGTCCTCGGCCCAGGCCGGAGGCGCAAGCAGCAGGACGCCCAGCCAGAGGATGCCAAGCGAGAGAATGCAGGTACGCCACATGACTAGCCCCCGTCCAACGTGATCACCTTGGCCTGCTGGATCGCGGCCTCGGCCGCGTGTGCGGCCCGTACGGCATTCGCGCCGTCCTGCACGCTGCACACGGGCTGCCCGCCCGTGCGAACGGCATGAGCGAAGGCCGCGAGCGACGCTGCGAAGTCCGCCTTGCTCGCCTCGGCCCCCACCAGCTCGACCTTCTCGTGCGAGACGTACTTCGTGGCCTCGGGATCGAGGATGATCCCGCGCCGGCCGCCGAGCAGTTCACTCCTTGCGTACTGCTCCCAGCCGGCCGCGACCGTGTCCGCCTCCTTGAACAGGAGGCCCTTGCGCTGGCCGAGGCAGAGAATGGAGGCGGCATCGCCGACGAGCAGCTCACGTTCGTCGCCGTAGGAGTTGACGAGGCTCGCCTGGAAGCTGAGCTGGCGTCCCTCGGGGTAGCGGAGCAGCGCGTGCACCATGTCGTCGACGTCGCGGCCGTCCTTCCAGCGCACGACGCCGCCGAGTCCCATGGCGGACGTTGGCGGCGCGCCGAACATCCAGTTCGCCAGATCGAACACGTGCGTGCCGTACTCCGACAACAGACCGCCGGACGTCGCGCGGTAGAGACGCCAGTTCACGCGCTTTTCGTTCGCACGGGTCGCGCCGGGACGGCGCCAGGAGAGCTTGCGGTTCCAGCTCGCCCGGACCATCAGCGCCTTGCCGATGGCGCCCGAACCGATGTGCTCGACGGCGTGCGGGTACAGCTTGCTCGCGCGTCGTTGGTGCCCGACGTGGATCACGCGGTCGCTCTTCTTGGCAGCAGCAACGAGGGCGCGTGCTTCCTTCGCGTCCCGGCAGAGCGGTGCTTCGACGTAGACGTGCAGCCCCGCTGCGATGGCCGCACGAAGCCCCGCGCCGTGCAGGTGCGTCGGCGTCGCGATCACCACGGCGTCGAAGGACTCCTCCTCGAGCATGTACGCGGCATCCTTGTAGGTCTCGACCTTGCGCCCCGCGATCTTCAGCGCCGCGGCCAGCGCCGTGGTGTCGCTGTCGCAGATCGCCTGCACGCGGAAGGCGGACATGCGCGTGAGCAGCCCCAGCAGCAGACGGCCATGCACACCGGTACCGACCACACCCACGCGCAGGGGCTTCGAGGCCTTCTTCTTGGCGGGCGGGTCCTCGTCGGCCGATGCGACCCCGAGGCTCCCCAGCGTGGCGAACGCAGCGGCCGCAGCAGCCACGCCGCGCAATACCTCACGACGGCTCACGGCGGGCACGACACGCGGTCCGCTCGCGGTCCCGCCCAAGCGCTTGACGCAACGCGTCACGACGTCGGCGGCCCCGACCACGAGGGCGGTGGAGAGCGCATCGGCGTCCGTCGCGTGCCGGCACATCACACGTGCTTCGCGCCCGGTCGGCTGCGCCTGGAAAACACCCCCGACGAGCAGGCGCCGGACGCCCTCCTCGAAGTGGCGGCCCGTCTCCGAGACGGACAGCGCCATGTCGCGCAGCCCGATGGGACCGTCAGGCGACGCGACGGGCCACCCCGACTCCCCGGGCGGCGCGCCGATCGCCAGCACCGTGCTGCGTCCACCGTGGAGGAACGCCTGCTCGATGCCCGCGTCGCGCAGCACCCCGCCGGCCCGATCGAGCGCGTAGCCCTTGCCGACGCCACCGAGGTCGAGCGCGGCGTCGCGTGTGACCGCAACCCCCTCGGACGTCATGCACCACCGTGCGTGGGACGGCAGGGCACGGTGGGAACGGGCCCAGGCCTCCGTGACCTCGTTCCAGGTCTCGGTCTCCGTGATGGCGCCGAGGGCCACGTCGAAGGCACCTCCGGTCTGGTCGTGCAGCCACGCACAGCGCTCGAGCAACGACCGGAGCTCGGGGGAGATCGCCGTCACGCCGCGCCCTGCGCGCGCGTTCAGGTGACCGATCTCGCTGGTATCGAGGAAGGCGCTCAGCAGGTCCTCGACGCGCGCGATCTCCTCGAGCGCCGCCTCGCCGGCGGCGCGCAGGTCGTCTTGGTCGGGCCCGAGGAGGACGATCTCGAACTCCGTCCCCATCGCGCGCCGTGCGAGGCGCAGCACGCTCATCCGGCGGTGACCTCCTCGGTCTCGGGATCGAAGAGGAAGACCTTGTTCTGGCGCCAGCACTCCACGGCCATGTCGACCGCGACGTCGACCTTGTAGCCGAGCAGCGGATCGCAGTTGGTCCGCTGGTCGCGCTTGCGGACGCAATCGAAGAAGTTCTGGTGGTGCGCGGCGATGGAGTCGCCGACGTCCTTGGCATGGGCGGTCTCCGCGCGGCGGCTGCCGGCGTAGATGCGCTCGGGCCGGATCTCCACGTCGCTCCCGGAGAGGTACATCGTGGCCTCGTGGCCGCGAATCACGACCGGCAGGCCTTGTTCGTTGGCCTGCGTGCCGGCGACAAACACGGTATGGCCGCCCTCGTAGTCGATGAGCGCCTGGAACGTGTCGGGCGTCTCCCGGTCCTTGTGCAGGAACACGCCGCCGGCCGACACGCAGCGCACGGGCCACTCGTTGCCCAGCGGGATGCAGAGCGAGTGCAGCACGTGGACGAACAGATCGGTCGAGATGCCGCCGGAGTAGTCCCAGTACTTGCGCCAACGGAAGAAGCGCTCCGGGTCGTAGGGGCGCTCCTTCGCGGGGCCGAGGAAGCGCTTCCAGTCGAGGTTGTGCTTGCCCGCCTTCAGCGAGATGCCGTACTTCCAATCGCCGTCGCGGACGTTGCGAGCAATCGAGGTCTGGCTCCAGACGAGCTTGCCCAGCTTGCCGGCGTCGATGTGCTTGCGGGCCTCGCGCCAGACGTCGCGCGAGGTATCTTGCGACCCGATCTGCACGACGCGGCCCGTCTGCTGGACGACGCGGTAGAAGTCGCGCGCCTCGTGCCAGTAGCGCGCCATCGGCTTCTCGCAGTAGACGTCCTTGCCGGCGCGCATCGCGTCGATGGCCATCTGCGCGTGCCAGTGATCCGGCGTCGCGATCCAGACGCAGTCGATGTCGTCGCGGGCGAGCAGGTCCTGGTAGTCGTGATAGCCCTTGGCACCCGATACCTTCACGGCCGACTCGAGGCGCGGCTTGTAGATGTCGCAGACGGCGCGCACGCGCACGCCCTTGTTCCTCACGAGCCGGTGGAGGTGGTGGCCTCCCTGCCCCCCCACGCCGATCACGCCGACGCCGAACGTCTCGTTGGCGCCGAAGACGCGGGCCCTGGAAGCGGCCGTCATGGCGAGCACGGCCCCCGCGGAGGTCGCCAGGAACGTGCGGCGGGAGAGGTCAGGTGCCATGGACAGCCTCCGTCGCCCGGCGCTTCGTGAGCATTGTGATCGCGCCAAGGCGTCGGTACCGTACCACTCCGATTCGGTCCCGGTCCACACGCCGGACGCGTCGTAACGCACGGTGGGAGAACGACTTCAGCATGGGCAAGCGACTCGGCGTCGGCATCGTCGGAGGCGGCTTCGTGGGCCGTTTCCACATCCAGTCCTGGGTGGGCGTACGCCACGCCGACATCCGCGGCGTGACCAGCCGCACGATGGAGAGCGCGAACAGCGCCGCGGCCCTGGCACGGGAGCTCGGCGTCGGCGACGCCAAGGCCTTCACGAGCGTCACCGAGATGGTCAAGGACCCGGACATCGACGCCGTCTGGATCTGCGCGCCCAACCACGTGCGCTTGCAGATCATGGAGGAGATCGTCCGGGCCGGCCGCGGCAAGCTCCTGGGCGTCGCCTGCGAGAAGCCGCTCGGCCGCAACGTCGCCGAGGCCCGGCGCATGCTCGCACTCGCTGAGGAGCTAGGCGTCCCCCACGGCTACCTCGAGAACCAGCTGTTCATGCCACCTGTGGCCAAGGGCAAGGAGATCCTCTGGCGACGCGGCGCGGCCTCGGCCGGACGCCCCTACCTCGCGCGCAGCGCCGAGGAGCACAGCGGCCCGCACTCGCCCTGGTTCTGGGACGGGGTGCAGCAGGGCGGCGGCGTGCTCAACGACATGATGTGCCACAGCCTCGAGGCTGCGCGCTACATGCTGCAGGAACCCGGCACGCCGCGCTCGAGCATGACGCCCAAGACCGTCAGCTGCGACATCGCAACCCTCAAGTGGGCCCGCGACGAGTACATCGCCAAGCTCAAGGCCACGATGGGTGTCGACTACGCCGTGGCGCCCACCGAGGACTTCGCACGCGCGACCGTGACCTACGAAGACGCGGCGGGCCTCCCGCTCATCACGGAAGCGACGACATCTTGGAGCTACGTCGGCCCGGGCCTCCGGCTCACGATCGAAGCCATGGGACCGGAGTACTCGCTGCAAGGCAACAGCCTCAACAACCACCTGCAGCTGTTCTTCAGCCGCGAGGTGCGCGGCGAGACGGGCGAGGACCTGATCGAGAAGCAGGAAGCCGAGCAGGGTCTGGTGCCGGTCGTCACGGACGAGCAGGCCGAGTACGGCTACACCGACGAGAACCGCCACATGGTGAACTGCTTCCTGAAGGGCGAGATGCCCCAGGAGACGTTCGAGGACGGTCTCGAGGTCACGAAGCTGCTGATGGCCTGCTACATGTCGGCGGAGCGCGGCGAACGCCTCGCGTGGGAGCCGGAGGGCCTCGAGGACTTCATCCCGGCCGCTGCGCGCGGCGCGTGGGATCCCCGCGACGCCCTGAAGGGAAGATGAGCCGCATGACCTCCGCGCCGCCCCTGTCCGGGAACGTCAACCGACGACTCTCGTTGATGATGTTCCTGCAGTACGCGATCTGGGGCGCGTGGCTGCCGCTCTTCTTCCCTTTCCTGACCGAGCACCGCGGCTTCTCGGGCGAAGCCGCAGGCACGCTCTTCGCCATCGGGGCCATCGGCGCCCTCGTCGCGCCGTTCGTCGCCGGCCAGATCGCGGACCGCTGGTTCAACACCGAGAAGTACCTGGGGATCTCCCACCTGCTCGGTGCCGTGCTCGTGTGGCAGCTGGCGGACGTCGAGTCCTACACCAACTTCGTCGTCTTCGGCTTGCTGTACTCCGTGCTCTACGCGCCGACGCTCTCGCTCACGAACTCGCTCGCGTTCCACCACATGCCGGACCGCGACCGCGACTTCGGCAAGGTCCGCGTCTGGGGCACGATCGGCTGGATCGTGGTCGGCATCGGGATCGGCCAATGGCTGCTCTACAACCACACGCCCGAGACGGGCGACGTACGCGGGAGCCAAGTCGCGGGGATGGCCGACGCCTTCCGATTGAGCGCGATTCTCGGCGTGATCATGGGCATCTACTGTTTCACCCTGCCGAAGACACCGCCGCAGAAGGGCACCGAGACGTTCGCGCCGTGGGCGGCGCTGGGTGAGATCAAGCGCGACTGGAAGACGAACCCGCTCTTCTGGCTCTTCGTCGTGACCCTGCCGGTCGCGTGCGTCCATCAGTTCTACTTCGTCCACACAGCGGGCTTCCTCAGCACCATCGAGACGGGCGCCGGCGACACGATCAACAAGATCTTCGGTGTCGGTGGCGGCGGGCTCATGACCATCGGCCAGATGGCTGAGATCCTCGTCCTGGCCGCCATGCCGTTCATCGCCAAGCGGCTCTCCCGCAAGTCGCTGCTCACAACCGGGCTCGCGGCCTACGTCGCGCGCTTCGGCATCTTCGCGCTGGTTCCTGAACCGTGGGCGGTGATTCCCGCCCTCGCGCTGCATGGCCTGTGCTTCGGCTGCTTCTTCTTCATCGCGTTCATGATCGTGGACGAGCGGACCACGGGGGACGTTCGGGCCAGCGCGCAGAGCCTCTTCAGCCTGATGGTCTTCGGCGTGGGCGTGATCCTGGGCAACTGGTTCGCCGGCCAGGTCGCCGGCGCCGCCGACGGCCCGAGCGGCATGGACTACCAGACGCTCTTCGGCATCCCCGCCATCATCGCCGCCGCCTGTTTCTTGCTGGTCAGGCTGTTCTATCCGCGGGGCCGTGCCCCGGCCGGTGCGGAGCCTACTTCTTCGGAATGAACCGCACGAGCACGTGCTCCTTGCCGACGCGCGCGTCCTTGGGAAACACGAACGCGCCGCTCGGCTTGCTGCACTCGATGCGGAACGTCCAATCCCCCGGCGGTAGCAACGCGCTCTCGAACCAGCCGTCATCGGGAATCGCGCGACCGATCTCGATGAAGCCGAGTTTCGCCACGATGCGTCCGCTACGGACCTTGCCCGAGAGGCCGTCGATGCGCCCGGAGATCGTCGTGCCCGGAACGAGCTTTACCGTGATCGGGCTTTCAGACGGCCGGATGTTCGTGCGCAGGCCCAGGTGCGTGCCGTCCTTGGAACGGACAAGGAGCGAGCCGGGCACGTCGCGCATGCGGCCCAAGCGGAACTCGCCCTTCGGACCGGGGTTCCTATTGCCCAGAAGCTTGCCCGTATCGTTCGGGTACCACTCGAACGTGCAGTACGGCACCTTCGTTCCTGTGACGGTGCCGCGGAGGTACCAGGCCTGAGACACCTGGATCACGACGTCCTTCGCGGGCGCCTTCGTCATGATCTCCCGCGGGTAGAAGAGCCGCCCGCTGGAGCGCATGTAGGGAAGGAGCCTGTACGCCCCGGGGCGTAGAGGACCAATGGCGAAGGTGTTCGCCGTGCCGTTCAGCGTCGCCTTCAGCCGATGCGTACCCGCCTGGGTGTCCACCGGCACCGCCGTGATTCGCAGACCCTTGAGCAGATCCACAGCCGCCCCGGTCACGCTGCCGCGGATCATGTAGCCACGGTCGAGCGTGACCTGGACCTCGTCCCCCGCCTTGATGCTCTTGACGTCCTTGCGGAAGTAATGCACGGCCGCGGCCGTCGGCATGGAGAAGCGCAGGTTTGCGCTGCAACCGGGCTCGAACACGCGCAGCACGAAGCGGCCCGTCGCGGTTGTGGTCGCCGTCCGCGCGTGGGCTCCCCGCATGAGGGGCTTGCCGCCGGACCCCTGCATCGCGGTTGTCGCGACAAGGCACCCTTGGACCGCCTTGCCCTCCGCACTCAAGACGGTCCCTTCGATCGTCACGCCCTGGCGCAACTTGATCACGAGATCGTGCGTACCCGGCTCGACGTCCTTCAGCACGCCGGCCACGATTTCGCCGTCCTTCTCGTACGGCGGGACGGCCGACACGGTGTGCTTCACGCCATCCGGGATGCGATTGAGCGTGAACTTGCCTTCGTGGTTCGTCGTCGCACTGCTGTAGCGACGGGAGTACATGGCCGAGGACCCACCGAGGTGCACCGTCGCACGGGCCACGGGGAGTCCGTCGAGACCGACGACGGTGCCCGAGATCGTGCGCAGCCGCTTGATGGTGACGACGATGCCCTTCTGGCCCGCCTGCACGTCTTGGGGAGGCGGCACGACGAGGTTCGGCGCGTACCCGAGGCGCAGCGACATGACACCGGGCACGACGCCCGTGAAGTGGAAGCGACCGTCGGCGTCGCTGTAGGCCATCAGGGGGCCGGTCTGCAGGGCCTGCGCGGTTCGATCCTTCGGATAGAGGTGCAATACGAGACCGGCCACGGGCCGGGCGTCGCCGTCGAGCAGGCGGCCGCGTACGCTGCCTGCCTTCTCGAGGCGGATCGTCACGTCTTCGGGTGTCGTGGTGGGGAGCACCACCCGTTTCGGTAGCGCGTTGAGGCGCTTGCCGTGGGCGTCCCGTGCGTTGTGCACGTTCAGTTGCAGCCCGCCGACCGCTTGCGGCGGGACCCGTGCACGGAAGCGTCCTCCGACGACCTGCGCTGTGGTGCGCGCTACGCGCGGTCCGTCCTGGGCTCGCCCGACCCAGACCTGCGCGCTGGCGACCGGCTTGCCGTCGGGTCCGAGGAGGGTGCCATCGAAGAAGGCAACCTTCTCTGGCACGTACACGAGGGCGCTATCGACGTTGCCTGTAGCGACCTCGACTCCGGCCGCCATCTGGCGCTCGACGTAGGCCTTGTAGCGGCCCGACGGCGCATCCTCGATGCGCCAACGACCTGCCGCGTCGGTGCGTGTCGTGGCAGCGAGACGCTGGTTGTCCACGCCGCGAACGCTGACGCTGAGATCTGCCAGGGGCGTGCCGTGCTCATCGACCACCTGGCCGCCCAGCGGACCGCCGGCCGGCCAGCGCAGGACCAGGTCCTCGCGCGCCACGCCGCGCGTGACGTCGACGACGATCGACGCGAGGGGTGCGTGCGCCTGGCCGAGGTGCACGCGCAGCGTGCCCCCGCCGTTGGCCACGAGACGGAACACCCCGTCCGCATCCGTCCGTGTCTGTTGCCACCCGGGGCTCAGCCCCACGGCTGTGTTCGGAACCGGTTGCCCATCCGCCCGAAGCACACGCCCGCCCACGATCGTCGCAGGCTGGAGGGTGAACTGCTGCGGCGCGGCACCGGCGGCAAGGCTGATGGGTGTCGTCAGGGCTTCACGGCCCTCGGCGTGGACCGACAACTTGAGGTTCGTGCCCGGAGCGATCGCACGCAGCTCGAACCGTCCGTCGGCATCGCTCCGCGCCCCGCGACTCGCGCGCACGAAGTCGTTCGATCCGTGGCCACCTCGGCTCATCTCGAGCCCGACCGTCGCGTTCTCGATGGGCTCGCCGTCCGGCGTGACGACGCGACCGTGCATGGCCAAGCCGCGGATGAGACGGAGGTCCATCTCGAGTGCCTGCCCAGGCTCGGGCGCCAGGAACGGATAGCCAGGCAGACCCGCGCCGGCGCCGGCCTCGAACGGCACAGCCCAGCCCTCGGCCTTGACGGTCAACAGACCCGCTCGAAGCGCGAGGTCCTCGAACGTATAGCGACCCTGCTCGTCGCTGACGGTGCTCACGGCGAGCGGCGTATAGGACATGGGCGTCGTGTTGAGGCGGTTCACCTTGAGACCGGCGATGGGCTTGCCTTCCTCATCGAGCACGCGACCGGAGATGCGCCCGGCCAGGCCGAGGACGAGATCGGCGTCCAGGGGGCTGCCCTGTCGCACCGGCGCGTCCATGTTCCAGTGCGCCGCCGCGATCTTGCCGGGCGCCCAAGCGGACACGTGCGTGATCGTGCCCTCCGGAAGACCGGCGATCGACCAGCCACCCTCTGCATCACTGCGCGTCACCGCGCTCGTGTTGCCATGCCAGTCGTAGACGCTGCCTTGACGCAAGCGCACCTCGACGAGCGCGCCCGGAACCGCCGCGCCCTTGGCATCCACCACGCGGCCGCGGGCTTCGCAGCCCTTCGGTCCGCGCAGGGCGACCTCGACCGCGATGGCTTCGGCCCCTTCGGCGATGCTGAGTGTGCGCGCCCCCACACCGGGAGCGAACGCGTGGAGCCGCACCCAGGCGTTCGCCGGGATGACGCACGCGAAGGCACCCTTGGCGTCTGTCGGCTCATCCACGAGACTCGCGTGGCTCGGCGCGTAGCCCCCAGAGAACGAGCGGGCCCGCTCATGGACGTACAGACTGACGGTGCCGGGAACGCCCTCGCCGTCGGCCTGGGTCAAGCGCCCTGTGATGCGTCGTCCGGGCGCGAGCGTGAGACGCGTGGCCTTGCTTGCACCGAGTTCCGCCTGGGCCGTCGTACCGGCCATCCCCAGCGGCTTCTGACTCTGCACCTGGACGTGGTAGCCCCGGCCCGGCTCGAGCCCGGTCAGCAGGTAGCGACCTGCTGCGTTCGTGGTGGCGGCGACGGCGCTGTCCGTGAGCGTGGCGAACTGACGGCGGAGCGAGCCGGCCGTCGCGACGACGCTCCAGCGGAGCGGATCCACGGCCGTGGCGGAGACCCGTGCCCCAGCGACGGGCTTGCCAGCCGCGTCCACGACGACGCCTTCGATGGTGCCATGGGGCTCCTTCGCGTCAGCGACCGGCGCCGCGGCGAGGAGGGCGCATGCGCACACCAGGGCCCAGCTGCCGATCCTGCGCGTGGATGTCCTCATGCCCTCTTGCTCCCTGGTTCAATGAAGACTACGGCCCACCGGGAGGAACGTCCGACACCCTCCCCGGTTTTTGCGAACCCGTTGCACTCAAGAGACCACCGCCATGGCCATGTCCCACGACGTCGAGCTGCCGCGCGATCGAGCTCCGGTATTTCCGGACCGGTGCGTGATCTGCCATCGGGACCGGCCTCGGGGCAGCGTTTCGATCAGGGAGTCCGAGAAGTCAGGCTGGGTCCTGCTGCACCTGCTGACCGTCTTCGCGCCACGAGGCAAGAAGGAGACGATCACGGCGCCCGCGTGCGAACCCTGCGGCAGGTCCCTCAAGCGCTGGCGCCTCGTACGGCACATCTTCGAGGGCGCCGTGGTCGTCGCCGCCCTGCTGATTGGTCGCATGGTCCTCGAGTGGAACTACTGGGCCTCCCTCGGCCTCGTCGTCGGCGTCGTCATCGCGATGGCGCTGATCGAGGTGCTGTGGGCACCGCCCTTCGGCGCCACGGTCAGCGGAGACAGCGTCAGCTACGAGTTCGCGCGTGAGGACTTGGCCAAGCTGTTCGCGGACCTCAACGAGGCGGAGGTGGCTGTGGACTGAAGGGCAGAATGTCCAGCAGCACGCGCACAGCAGGAGTCCTGCGGATGCGGATGTTGCGAAAGCTCACGGCATCGTCGGCATGCCCGTGGTTCTGCAGCCCGATGTGCCCTACCAAGCTGCGATCGCCCTCGAATGACGTGATTTCCTCACCGTTCAACGTCACGGTGTAGCGCTGCGCGGAGCATTGGATCTCCATGTCGTTCCAAGCGCCCGGGGGCTTCAGGGGGATGTGGCTTGGCGCTCGGAAACTGTAGATCGCTCCGGTCGCGTGCTTGCTCGGCTTGTCGCCGTGGATCTGGACCTCGTAGCCCTCGTGCACCGCTTTCCAAGGGTCGCCGTTCACGCGGGGAAAGCGAACGAACACGCCGGAGTTCGAGGAGAGCTTCTGCTGTCGGAACTCGAGTCGGAGAGTGAAGTCGCGGTACGCCTCGGGCTCGTACCAGAGCAAGCCCATGCCGCCTTCGGCGGTCGCTACGCCGTCCTCATCAATCACAAAGCGACCCGGCCCGGCCTGCTTCCAGCCGTCACGATGCTCGGAGGAGAGGAGCGGTGGAACGTGGGTCTCGATGACCGTGGCGTCCGGTCGGTGCCGCTCCATGGTCCAGGCGATGCCCTCGGTGACGTGCTTCAAGTAGCGCTCGTCCTTCCAGACGTCCGGGCGATGCCCGAGCGACGTGTAGAAGACACGCCCGTCCCAGTAGGGCTTGCACCACGCTACAGCGAAGTCTGAGTCCTCGCGCTTCACGCCCTTCTTCTTCGTGTCGATGCTCGCGTTGTCGATGCTGAGCAGGACCTGCAGCTTCTTCCGGTCCCAGGCCTTGAACTGGTAGATCTCGTCCGTGATCTCGAACGACTCGCCTAGGTGCTTCGTCGCGGGGTGATCGCGGTTCTCGACCTTGACGCGCACCTTCTGATGCCAGGGGTGGCCGTCGAAGTAGCCGCCGATCATCCGGCCGTAGGCAGGCCAGCTGTAGAGCGTGTCCGTCGCGGGGTGGATGCCGACGAAGCCGCCCCCCAGGGAAACGTAGTTCAGGAGAAGTCGCCGACCCTCAGGAGGGATCGGCAGCTCTCCCGTCGTGTAGAAGACGACCGCGTCGTAGCTGGACAGCGTGCTCCAGTCGAACGTCGCGCAGTCCTGGGTCGTCTCGACGTCCCAGCGGTCCTTGGTGGCCGCGATCAGTTCTGTCTCCGCCAGGGAGAGGCCCCCATCGGCTGAACGCTTCACGACGGCATGCGTATAGCCGACGGACTGCGTGACGAACAGCACGCGCGGGCGCTTCGGGAGGACGGGCTCAGCGACCTCGGGCGCGTCCGGGGGAGTCTCCTCCGTCACCGGACACGACCGGGCGGGCGCCACGCAAGCGGCCACGAGGAGCAGGCACGGCAGCAGCAGGACGAGGCGTCGATCCATGGGGGCTACTCCGGCAGCCCGTGCTTCATGGCGTGCTCGACGGCGTCGCAGAAGCGGTCCAGTTCCTCGTGCGTCGTGTAGGCGCTTGGCGAGACGCGCAGGCCGTCGACCTCGTCATGCTTGATGCCCACGGTAAGGATCCGTCGCTCGTTCCATAGCCACGCGTTCAGCTTGCCGGTGTCGAGGCCGTCCACGCGGGCATTGGCGATACCGCACGCGAAGCCCGGCTTGAGACTCGTGTTGAGGTGCACGCGGTCGTGCTTGAGCAGCCGCTCGCACCAGTAGTTGCGCAGGTGGATCAAGCGCTGCTCCTTGCGCTTGCCGCCCAGGGCTTGATGGAACGTCAGCGCCTCCGCGCTGGCGAGGATCTGCGCCACCGGGTGCGTGCCGATCTCCTCGAACTTGCGGATGTCGTGGCGCCGCTTCTCCGGGGCCGCCATGAGGGGCCACACGTTAGGGACCAGGCTCTTGTGGATGTAGAGCAGACCGGTGCCGTGGGGAGCGAAGAGCCACTTGTGCAAGCTGGTCGCGTAGTAGTCGCAGTCGAGGTCGGAGAGCTTGAAGTCGAAGTGGGCCAGGGCGTGGGCGCCGTCCACGATCACCGGGATGCCGTGCGTGCGCGCCATGGCCACGACCTTCGCCACCGGCAGGATCTGCCCGGTGAGGTTGATCATGTGGCTGACCAGGATCAGCTTCGTGCGCGGCGTGATGTGCTGCTCGAAGAGCGCGACGATCTCGTCGTCGTCCTCGGCCGGGACGGGGATCGAGAACTGGCGCAGCACGATGCCCTCGCGCCGCTCGCGCTGCTTGAACGTGTTGATCATGCGCGGGTAGTCCTGGTTGGTGGTCAGGACCTCGTCGCCGCGGGCCAGGTCGAAGCCGAACTGGCAGGTCTGCAGCCCCTCCGACGCGTTGCGCGTCACGGCCAGTTCCTCCGGGTCGCATCCGAAGACCCGGGCAAGTCGCTCGCGCACCGCCTCGCGCTGCGGTTCGAGCACGCGCCACATGGTGTAGGCGGGCGCCTGGTTGCTGAAGGCGAGGTGACGACCCATGGCCTCCTGGACCACGGCCGGCGCGGGACTGACGCCGCCGTTGTTGAGGTTCACCAGGCTGCGGTCGACGGTGAATGCCTGCGCGACGTCGAACCAGAAGTCCTCGTCCGTCGCGAGGTTCGCGGCCGGGTCGGGTGCGGCGAGGGGGCCCCGTGGTCGGGCGGCCAGCGCGGCAGCCGCGCTCCCGGGAGCGCACAACGGGGCTGTGGCGACGGCGGCGACGGGTGCCGCCAGGGCTCCCAGGAAGTGGCGACGGCTCAGCATGGCACGGCTCCCCGGACGGTGGGTTCCGGTCCGTCGGCGACCGGATCGGATGGTGAGTATGGGGGTCGCTCGGTGAGTATGGCACTCCCCGAGCGTCCATCCTGCCCGGAGGCGCTGTTTCGAGCCGTGGGAACGGTAACATCCCCCATCCGGTTCGGGCGCGAGATGCGATGGTCCTGCTGTACACACTCTTCGTCGGTGGCGTGCTCTGGGTGGTGTCCATGCAGACGGCACTCGAGCCCGTGGCCAACCGGCGCATCTTCGGTGTCCTCGCGGCCAGCCTGTACGTGGTCGGCTTCAGCTTCATCTGGCTGACCACGCTGACCTGGTGCGCCGTCGAGCGGCGGCGCGCGGCTGCGGGAGAGCTGGCCCACCCGACGGGGGACGGCGCGGCGCTCCCGGTCCACGACGTGGCCACCCCGGGCGCGGTGTGGCGGGCCGGCTGGTGGTGGCAGGCGGTGCTGATCCTGTTGGCCCTGTGGTTCGGCACGGGTTCGGTGGAGCCGGGCGCGGGGCTGGTGAGCGGCCGCGGCGTGCTCACGGTGCTGCTCGCCCTGCTGGGGCTGGGCGTCGTGGGCTACCTCGTGATGCGCGCCGACCTGCCCCAGCGCATGGGGCGTTGGATGACCGCGCTGGTCCCGGTCGCGATCGGCGCGGTGCTCTACCTGGTCCTGAACGCACTCATCGAATGGGTCGGCCTGGGCGGACTGGTCGAGCGCTTCAACGACAACGTGCTCAGCGTGGCGGTGTTCATCGTGTCGGCGACCTTCGTCGCCCTGTTGCTGGGTGGCATCCTCCGTCGTCGTGGCGGCGAAGTGCCCAGCAGCGCGCAGCACGCGCAGCACGAGCGGCTCGGTCCGCCCGCGCCCGCCGACGTGGGCTGGGCCCTGGCGCCCATGCTCTCGCCCGTCGTCGCCTTCGCGTGCCTGCACTACCTGCCCATGGACACGTGGTGGAAGAGCGCGGTCGCCAGTCACGGCCAGGTGGGCCTCACCTTCCACGCCATGCTGTTGCCGATGTTCCCCGCCGCGTTGCTCGTGGCGTGGGGCATCGACCGGCGCAACGGCGAGCCGGGCTCGGCACTCGTGCCGTTGCTGGCCGGGACGGGGCTGATCTTCGTGGCGTTGTTCGGCCCGGAGGTGATCCGTCAGCTGCACCCTCACCCGGAGGGGCTCCATGCTGCGGGGGGATTGCCGAGCGACCCCTTCTGGAACTGGGACCCGGCCCAGGGCGGCTGGGTGCGCCTGCCCGTCGACGGTCTGATGCGCGCGTCCGCGATCATGCTGCTGGCGACCGCCGCGCTGTCGGCCACGTTCCTCACCAAGCTGGGGCGCGAGGGTCGCGGTGCCACGCCGGGCGCGCTGCTCATGCTGCTGGTGCTGCAGATCGTGCTGGCGGCGATCATCCTGCCGAAGTTCGGGCCGCTCGGTGCTCCGCTGGCTGCAGCCATCGCCGCGGGTGCGGTCTGGCTGTACGAGGTCCTCTCGGGCGACGGCGACGAGGCCGTGGCGTTGTGAGCGGCCGCCGGTGAGTCCGCTGGGGAGCGTCCGCGCCCGACCCGTATGCCGTCGTCCCGACGTCCTCGTGAGGAGCCGTTGCCGATGATCGCCTTCTTGCGTGTCGTGGTGACCCTGGCCGTCGTCGGCCTGGCCGGGTGGGGTGCGTGGGAGGCGCGGCGCGTGCTCAACCGGCACGAGGACCAGCTGGCCATGCGCGATGACCGCATCGACACGCTCGAGAGTGATGTCGCCGTGCGCGACGAGCGCATCGTCGACCTCGAGACGGCGCTGCGCCTGCTCAAGGTCGACCATCGCCTGGCGCGCCTCGTGGTGGCGGACCAACGACTCGCGGACGGGGGCGGGGTGGCCAGCACCGACGTCACCTTCCAGGAGCTGACGCCCGACGGTTACCCCATGGGAGCCGGCAAGACCTTCACGCTCGAAGGCGACATGGCCTACATCGACGCGCTGGTGATCAAGTTCGACGATGCCTTCGTGGAGCGCGGTGACGTCTGGCGGGGCACGTCGATCTGCCTGTTCCGCCGGATCTTCGGCGAGCGTCAGCAGCCGGTCGACGGCTTCGCGCTCGACCCTTCCGGCAAGCGGCCGGGCCCCTACGCCGACGGTGCTGACGAGGGCGCCGACCTCGAACTCTGGCAGCGCTTCTGGGACTACGCCAACGACGCCGAGCTCGCGCGTCAGGCCGGCGTGCGAGCGATCCACGGTGAGGCGCCGTTCATCCAGTTGCGCGCCGGCCGGACCTACCTGGTGGAACTGCGCGCTTCGAGCGGCCTGTCGATCCGACCCGAGTGAGCCCGGTCGTCATCCGGCCGGGGCGCTGAACCGAGGGCGTGCGCGGGAGCGGGGCAGTCCGCCTTGCCGGCCGGACGTCCCGGGTGTGGGCTGCCCCCACGTCCTGCTAAGCTGCCGGTCATGCCCACCGATTCATCGACCACCGGCGCGGCCGACGAGGCCCGACTCGTCGCCGATCTGCGGGCCGGCGACGAAGCCGCGTACGAGCGGTTGGTCCGCGACTACGGCGGCCGCCTGCTGGCGGTGGCGCGGCGCATGCTGCGCAACGAGGAAGACGCCCACGACGCGCTCCAGGACGCCTTCATCTCGGCCTTCAAGGCCATCGGCCGGTTCGAGGGCGGCTCCCGGCTCGGCACCTGGCTGCACCGCATCGTGGTCAACGCCTCGCTGATGAAGCTGCGCTCGGCGCGCCGCCGGGAGGAGGTGGCGATCGAGGACCTGCTGCCCCGCTACCTGGACGACGGGCACATGCTCGAGCCGCCCACGGGCTGGTCCGACACGGCGGAGGCCATGGCCCAGAACAAGGAGCTGCGCGCCCTGGTGCGCCAGACGATCGACCGGCTCCCCGAGAATTACCGAACCGTGCTCGTGCTGAGGGACATCGAAGGCCACTCCACCGAGGAAGCCGCGGAGTCGCTGGAGGTGAGCACGGGCGTCATCAAGACGCGCCTGCACCGCGCGCGCCAGGCATTGAAGGCGCTCCTCGATCCCCACCTGGGTGAGACTGCATGACCGATCAGAATCCCGAACTGACCTGCCAGCAGTTCGTCGAGTTCATCCGCGACCACATGGAAGGCAGTCTTCCAGCGGATGTCTCGGCGTCGTTCAAGGCACACATCGCCCTGTGCCCGCCGTGTGTCGACTACCTCGACGCTCTGCACAAGACGCGCGACATCGCCAAGCTGGCGTGCACACACCCCGACGACGAGTTGCCCCCCGACCTGCCCGAGGGACTCGTGCGGGCCGTCCTCGCGAGCCGCCGCAAGTCGTCGTGAGACTGCGACGCTGACCGCGAGGTGCCACCGACGGTGAGCTGAAGGATGGCGCCCCGGGTGCGAGCGCCCGGCGACCGACGCCCGACGGGGGCGGGGGGCCGCGGCCGAGCACCGCGCGTCGGGTGGCGTCCCGGGGGCGCTCGTCGAACGAAACCGCCCGACGCAGCGAACTGCGCCGGGCGGCTCCCGGAAGAGGGTCGAGC
Organism: Planctomycetota bacterium; assembly: GCA_029259775.1. GTDB lineage: Bacteria > Planctomycetota > PLA2 > PLA2 > JAEUHO01 > JAHEIK01. The sequence continues at coordinate 84,210 of JAJDEN010000032.1, forward strand.
GGGGAACCCGGTCGCCCTGTGGCCACTCCCTGCTAGTTGTTGACGCCGTCGCGGTAGCCCGTCGTGCCGGGCGCGTTGTCCCAGGCGTCGGGCCAGCCGTCCTCGTCGGCGTCGATGCGCAACGTTGCGCTGAGACGGTAGGCAGCGTCGAGGTTCACCGCAGCATCACTCCGGATCTGCTCGCCGTCGGTGTTGGTCACGGTGCCTTCGATCTCGACCGGTGTCGTGAACAGCCACTCGGCGTTGAAGCGTTCGACGCCGGTGTCCTGGCCGGCCACCATGAACGACTCGGAGATGACGCCGTCGCCGTCGATGTCGGCCTGCAGCGTCTCCACGTCGAACAGCTGCAACTGCCTCAGGAACTCGACCAGCTTGCGCCGCTTGCCCTTCGACATCTTGGCGAACTTCTCGCCCGACTCGGCGGCGTCGCCACCGTGGCGCAGGATCGCGTCCTCGATGGTCAGTGAGGCGCCGTCGTGGCCCCAGGGGAAGCCGCTGCCCACGCCCCACAGGGGAGACGTGCGCCAACGGGTGTTGATGTTGCCGTCGTAGGCCAGCTCGGCGAATCCGTCGCCCATGTCGTGCTGCTTGAAGTCGGTGAAGACCCCGGGGACCAGGAACTCGCCGAAGCGACGCACGTAGTCGTCCTCCACCACCTCGCCGTCACCGGGCGGGCTGACGACGTCGTAGAGCGGCGTGAGCGAACCGATCAGCCGGCTCTCCTTCTTGGAGATCTTCTCGAGCGTCACCTCGAAGTCGAAGAAGCGACGATCACCGGCGTACGTGCCGTCCGCAGCGAGGATCTGCCAGTCGGCGATGTGACACTCGGTGCAACCCATCTTGTCCATCATCTTCACGCCCTTCTTGTATTCCTTCTCGGTGCCGTTGAAGAAGGGACGCGGCGTGTTGAGCATGAACCACTCGGCCAGGTCGAGGTCGCCCTCGCTGATCTCGTTCAGGTAGCCGTCGCCGTCCGGGTCGTCGGTGCTGAAACCGAGCGGGTCGAGTGCGGTGCCCGGATCGGGCGCGCGGTGGGTGGCCGGGAACTGGATCGCGCCGGCCAGCGTCGGCTCGGACACGCCGTCACCGTCGGGGTCGATCTCGGTGGACGGGTCGTAGGACTCGAGGCCGCCGTGGGCCTTGAACGGATCCCAGAGGAAGGCGCGGTTGGTCGGGTTGAGCGCCGCGGGCGGTGCGCGCTGGCCCCAGCCCCAGACGACCATCTCGAAGTTGTAGTGGGTCGCCGTGGCACCGTCGACCTCGGTGGCGCCCTCGGCGATCGTGATGCCGCCGTCACCGCCGCCGCCACTGCCGTCGTCGCCGTACCAGACGCGGAAGATGGAGTTGAGCTGGGGGACGCCGGTCGCGCCGCCGTCCAGCGTGGCGCTGCCGAAGTCCACGAAGTCGCCGCTGCCCGGCACGGTCTCGACCAGGAGCGGGTCGGGTGCCGCGTCAGCCTCGGCCACGCTGACCCAACCGTCAGCGTTGGTGTCGATCTGCTGCATGAGCGCCGTGCGGATCTGGATCGCCAGCATCTCGAACAGACCGGCCCCGAAGTAGTGAGGCGTGTTGCGGCCGAGTCCACTGTCCTTGGCGAAGTTCGCGCCGCCGCCGGGGTTGCCGTTGGGCTGGTTGTGGCAGCCGAGGCAACTCGTCTGGTTGTTGGTCGTGATCTTGGACGTCGTGCCGTCGACCATGGGTCCGCCGAAGCCGGCGACGAGGGCGTCGAAGATGCCGTCGCGCTCACGGAACTCGCGGAAGTTCAGGTTGCGGCCGAGCTGGTAGGCGAGGAAGGGGTCCTTGGCGAGCAGGTTGGCCGTGCCGCCGGCCTGTCCCGGATCGTCGGCGTCGGTCGTGTGGATCGCGCGGATCCGCGGCTGCTTCACCGAGCGACCGGAGACGTCCAGGTCCTGGGTTCCGTCGGCGTGCAGCGCGCCGCGTTCGGCGAACTGGGCCGTGGCGAGTGAGGACACGACGAGCAGTGCCGCCGCCGTGCCGATGGTGGTGTGAATTGCTCTCGCGCGGCGAGACATCTCGTAACTCCTAACGCACACGGAAGGGAAGCATGGGATCCGCGGGGCGCGCTGCCCCGTGTCGCCCGAAGGGTCGAGCAGACGGCCCTCCTATCGGCCGATTCCGGCGCACAAGTTGAAGCGCAACGGCGCACTCGATGCGTGTCGGCGCGTGCCACGAAGCGCGGGATTTCCAGACGCATCGTTCCGTCTCTGGGCTGTCGTTCCGCGTCGCCGCCGGACGGGCCGCAGTCGTCGCGGCCAGGAGCGCGTCGGCGGCCGACTTCGGCCGACTCGTGCATGCGGCCGTTCGTTCGCTACACTGCTCGGCCCCATTGGCGGAACCCCCGTTCAGTATCGGAAGTCTGCATGAAGACCGTCCTGAAGACGTTGGCTTGCCTCGCGCCGCTCGCGCTGTCCGCCTGCCACGCGCCCGGCCACCGGGCCGGCGTCGACATCGGCGACTGGTCGTTGGCGGCCACGCCCCTCGATCGCTCCGCCGCTGCGCTGCGCGCCGCGACCGGCGCCCACCTCGCGGCGGCCCAGGGTCACCTCGACCAGATCCTCGCGGTGCAGGCCCCGCGGACCGTCGACAACACGCTCGTGCCGTACAACGACATGTTGATGCACATCGATGCGGCATCGCAGGAGTGCGGCTTGTTCTCCGCCGTCCACCCGGACGAGGCCACGCGCGAAGCGGGCGAAGCCGGTGGTCAGGACGTGAGCAGCTTCATCTCGGAGATCTCGTTGTCGCGCGAACTCTACGACGCGCTGGCCTCGATCGACCTGTCGCAGGCCGATGCGCTCACGAACCGCGTGGTGGCGAACGAGCTCGACGACTTCCGCCGGGCCGGCGTCAACAAGGACGAGCAGACGCGCGCACGCATCAAGGAGCTCAACGAGGAGCTGACCAGGCTCGGTCAGGACTGGAGCCGGAACATCGCCGAGGACACGCGCAGCATCACGGTCGACTCGGTCGCCGCGCTGCAGGGCCTGCCCGAGGACTGGATCGCGAACCACGCTCCGGGCGACGACGGCCTGATCACGATCAACACGACCTACCCCGACTACGTCCCGGTCATGCGCTACGCCGACGATGCGGAGACGCGTGAGCGCCTCTACCTCGTCTACAACAACCGCGCGTTCCCGCAGAACGCGGAAGTGCTGCGCGAGGTGCTCGACAAGCGTTACGAGCTGGCTCGGTTGCTCGGCTTCGAGAACTACGCCGACTACGTCACCGACGACAAGATGATCGGGTCGCCCGAGAACGCGCACGAGTTCATCGACCGCATCGCGGCGCTGACCGTCGTGGCCGTGGAGCGCGAGCGCGAGGCGCTGCTCGAGGCCAAGCGGCGTTCCGACCCCGGGGCGAGCAACGTGGCCGATTGGGAGAAGGGCTACCTGGCCAACAAGGTGCGCGAGGAACGCTTCGACTTCGATCCCCAGTCGGTGCGTCCCTACTTCAACTTCCCCGCAGTGCAAGCCGGGCTGTTCGAGCTCACCGGCCGCATGTTCGGTGTGCGCTACGAGCAGGTGGAAGGCCTCGACCTCTGGCACGAGGACGTGACGGCCTGGGACCTCTGGGATGGCGACGATCACGTCGGCCGCTTCTACCTCGACCTGCACCCGCGCGAGAACAAGTACCAGCACGCGGCCTGCTTCGGCTACCGCGACGGCGTGGAAGGCAAGCGCCTGCCGCAGGCCACGCTGGTGTGCAACTTCCCCAACCCGCGGGACAGCGACGACGGCGTGGCGCTCATGGAGCACAGCCAGGTCACGACCTTCTTCCACGAGTTCGGTCACCTGTTGCACGCACTGTTCGGCGGACATCAGGAGTGGATGCCGGTCAGCGGCATCGCGACCGAGTGGGACTTCGTCGAGGCGCCGTCGCAGATGCTCGAGGAGTGGTGCTTCGACGTGGACGCCCTGTCCGTGTTCGCGCACGACTACGAGACCGGCGAGCCGATCCCGCCCGAGCTGGTGGGCAAGCTGCGTCTGGCCGACGACTTCGGCAAGGGCAGCAACACCGCCCACCAGATGTTCTACGCCGCGCTGTCGCTCAACTACTACGACAACCGGCCGGAGGACGTGGACCTGATGGCCATGCTCACCGACCTGCAGTCGCGCTACAGCCCTTACCCGCACGTCGAGGGCACGCACTTCAACACCAGCTTCGGCCACCTCTACGGCTACTCAGCGATCTACTACACGTACATGTGGTCGCAGGTGATCGCCAAGGACCTGTACAGCCGCTTCGAAGCGGAAGGGCCGCTCAACCCCGACACGGCCCGGTCGTATCGCCGCGCCGTGCTGGAGGCGGGCGGCAGCCTGCCGGCGGCCGAATTGGTGGAGGAGTTCCTCGGCCGTCCGTATTCGTTCGAGGCCTTCGAGCGCTGGCTGAACGAGACGCCGGACGTCGGCGGCCCGACATCCTGACGCAGTCGTGAAGCGTGCCGCCGAGCTGTCGTCGTCGCGTCGTCGCGGCTGGCTGATCCCGTGCCTGCTGTTGGCGGCGTGCCAGCTGCCCGCGACGGACGTCGTGTCGCGCTTCCCGCCCTGGTGGGAGTACGGCGGTGCGGCGCCGGTGACGTCGGCCGCGCACGGCATGGTGGTGGCCGCCGAGCCGCACGCCAGCCGGGTCGGGCGCGACGTGCTGGCCGCGGGCGGGAACGCAGTGGATGCCGCCGTGGCCACGTCGCTGGCCCTGGCGGTCACGTATCCGCAGGCCGGCAACATCGGTGGCGGCGGCTTCCTGCTGGCGCGCTTCGCAGACGGTCGCGCCGCGGCGGTGGACTACCGCGAGCAGGCGCCGGCCGCGGCCACGCGGGACATGTACCTGGCGGCGGACGGGGCGCTGACCGATCGCTCGCTGTACGGCGCACTGGCCGCGGGCGTCCCCGGCACGGTCGCCGGACTGTGGGCCGCGCACCAGCGCTTCGGTTCGCAGCCCTGGGAGGACCTGGTCGCCCCGGCCATCGAGCTGGCCGAGCACGGCTTCGAGCCCGGTCGGGAGCTGCGCCAGGGTGTGCGCAAGGTGCTCGAGCGCATCGCCGGGTTCGACGCCGAGCGGCGCCGGGCGTGTGCGCAGACGGTGAGCACGTTCGCTCCGGCGCTGCAGCCGGGCCCGTTCCGCCAGCCCGAACTGGCGGCGACCTTGCGTCGCATCGCCGCGTCCGGCCCCGCGGGGTTCTACGACGGCCCGGTGGCGGAGGCTCTGGCCCGGAGCATGCGTACGGCCGGCGGCCTGATCACCACCGAGGACCTGGAGCGCTACGCCGCCGAGTGGCGCGAGCCGTTGCGCTGGCACTATCGCGACCACACGGTGCTGGGCATGCCGCCCAGTTCGTCCGGTGGGGCGGTCATGACGCTCATGGCGAACATGCTCCAGCGCTACGCGTTGCCGGACATGGCCTGGGACGACCCGGGGCGGATCCACCTGTCGATCGAGGCCATGAAGCGCGCGTACGCCGATCGCAACGCGTACCTCGGCGACCCGGCCTTCGTCGACATGCCGCTGGAGCGCCTGCTCTCGACGGCCTACGCCGACGAGCGTGCCGCCGGCATCGACCGCCGCCGGGCCACGCCGTCGACCGAGGTCGCGCCGGGCCTGGGCCCAGCCTTCGGCCGCGGCGAGCAGACGACCCACTTCTCGATCGCCGACGGCAGCGGCAACGCCGTGTCCGTCACGACGACGCTCAACACGAGTTTCGGCAGCCTGGTGAGCGTGGAAGGCTTCCTGCTGAACAACGAGATGGACGACTTCGCCGCGCGCCCCGGCTTCCCCAACGCCTACGGCCTCGTGCAGGGCGAGGCCAACGCCATCGAACCGGGCAAGCGCATGCTCTCGTCCATGAGTCCTTCGATCGTGCTGGACCCCGACGGCGAGCTGCTGCTCGTCACCGGGACGCCGGGCGGGTCGCGCATCATCTCGGTCGTGTTCCAGTCGATCGTCAACGCGCTCGACCACGGGATGGGCGTGGGACAGCTCGTGGCCGCGCCCCGTGTCCACCATCAGCACCTGCCCGACGTGCTCTACTACGAAGCGGGCGGCTTGACCGCGGAGGTCGTGTCGGACCTCAGGCGTCGCGGGCACGACGTGCGCGCCCGGGAGCACTTCTGCGATGTGCAGGCGATCGTGGTGTTGCCCGACGGCAGCCTGACCGGTGCCGCCGATCCGCGCGGGGGCGGCCTGGCCGCCGGCTACTGAGCGGCTCGCGCGCGGCGGGTGCGAACCGCTGCTGCGCGCCGCTGAGCCATCGAAAGGGCCGTTCGACGCAGCCCTATAGCCTCAGGCGCAACCGCAGCAGAGGCTGGTGAGGAGTCCAGGCTAGCGTTCCGAGTCCGGCAGCCAGGTCTCGTGGACGTGGAGCCATTCCACACCTTGCGGTGTGCCCGCGCGTCGCCGGAACAGCGCGGTGCTCTGCCGACCGCGCTTCACTCCGGCGCGCTCCTGCCACTCCTGGTACGACACGAGCAGCAGGCCTCCGTCCAGCACGCGGCTGGAGTACCCGTCGATCCAGATGCGCAGTCCGTCGGCGCTGCCGTGACTGTCGGCGATGCCCTGGACCAGGGGCTCGCGCGGCACCCGGGCGCCCTCGGGCGTCACGATCTCGAAGCCTTCGGCCATCACGTCGGCGAAGCGCCGGGGGCCGTCCGGCGTCTGCTCCAGGCGCCCGTTGAACCAGTCCTCGAAGAACTGGTGGAGTTCGACGACTTCGTTTCGGCAGGACTCGTCCATGGTGCTCGTGGGGCTCGCGGTCGGGGGAGTGCGGGGCGGCAGGAACGGGGTGATGTCGAGCAGGCGGATGTCGTCCCGCTCGCGCAGACGGTCGAGGAACCAGTGCTTGTGGCCGGCGCCGAAGGTGATCAGCACGCGCTGGCCGGGGTGGCGGTCGATGGCGGCGTCGATCAGGCGCCAGTGGGCGGCATTGATGTTGGTCCAGCCGCCCTCGCCGATCCACTCGTTCATGTGCTCGTCGTAGGGCCGCAGCTCGTCGCGCGTGCGCTCGTCGTAGAGGTCGCTGTGGATCACCCACGGGTCGTCCTCGACGATCGGATGGGCCGCGAGGCGCTCTTCGACAGCGGCGACGGCGGCGGTGTAGGCGTCGCGCTCGGCGCTCAGGCTGGGGTCGGTCTGGAACTGCTGCATGCGGGCCTGGCGTTCATCCGCCATGGAGCGGGTCCAGGCGGCGCAGGGCTCGACCTCGAACCCGTCCTCGGTCATGAGCGGCAGCAGCACGTCGGTGTACTCGGGGAAGCGCAGGACGCGGTCGTCCTCGATCACCCGTCGCCCGGTCCAGTCGTCGTGCACGCGGTCCCAGCGATCGGGGGGGATCTCGGTGCAGATCACGTCGGGTGCGAAGCGCTGGATGGTCTCGCGCACGGCGTCCAGCCCCCAGCGTTCGCTCGTGCGGTGGCTGCCGTGGATCATGCCCAGCACCGCGACCTCGGTGATCGCCCGGGGGGCGTCCTGTCCCGCGGCGCCGCCGGCGAGGGCGGCGAGAACGAGCGCGCACCAGGTCCGGGCCCGGTGTGGGACCGGGGCCGGGTGCGTGGCGCGCCCCGGGATCGTCATCGCAGCAGTTCCTCGTCGCCCGGTCGGTTGCGCTTCCAGTAGTCGATGAAGGTCGCCTTGCGCAGCCGGTAGAAGTCGCCCTGGTCGTCGCGCCACTCCAGGAGCGTGCCCAGTTCGTCGGCCGCGAAGACGAAGGTCTCGACCCGACGCGATCCGCCCCGTGCCGGGTCGGGGGAGGCCAAGGCCAGCTCCACGCGCACCGCCGGTTCGTTGCGACGGCGCACGCTGCAGCGCTCCTGCTCCACGGCGAGCACCTCGATCGTGGTCGGCGCGTAGGCGGGCCGTCCGGCGAGCATGCTCGCCGCGGCGTCGAAGGTCCGGCCGACCCGCAGATCCGCCAGGTGCATGCGCAACCACGGGACGAGGCCGTCGAGGAAGACCGGCGTGTCCGCGTGGGCGATCGCCCGCTCCGAGACGCCGCTGTCGTCCATGTAGCTGTTGATGAACAGGTGCCCCGTGTGGGGCAGGCGGCGATAGAGGGCCGAACTGTTGCCGCACCACTCCGAGTGGACCGACGACAGCTTGAGCACGTCGGCCGTCTCCCGGTGGATGAACACGCTCGCCATCTGGTCGTACTCGTACATGCCGGTGCGGGTGCGACGCGTGAGGTTGAACTTGATCACCGGCAGCACGGTCTTGCCGGGGGCGGGGTGTGTCTTCACGAGGCGCTCGGGATCGAAGTGCTCACGCACCGTGATCAGCTCGAGCGTCGAATCGCGGGGCTCCCCGTACACGCTGCGCCGGCCATCGTAGAGGCAGACTTCGGCCAGGCCGTCGTCCCAGCGCGGGTGGGCGAGCCAGGTCTGGGGCGCTGTGGTCCGGGCTGCGACGAGTGGGTGGATCAGGCCCGGCGCCAGCAGCAGCGCGGCGAGCAGGGTGCGAATCGGGAGGGTCATGGGTTCCTCGTCATGGGCGCCGGATGCTCATGTGGCGCCTGCGGCTTGATCATCTCGTGTTTCGGGGCCGGCGTCGGTCTGGTCGACGAGGGCAGACGCGGGCGTCGGCTCGTCGTCCTGCACGTCCTGCACGTCCTGCACGTCCTGCACGTCGTGCGGCTCGGGCGTGGCGGCGAGGTCGACCAGGCTCACCAGCGTCTCGCCGGGGACGAAGTCGGCCTGCTCGCTTGCTTCGACGGGGCGCGCCCGTCCGTTGGCGTCGATCACGAACATGACCACGGCGGTCGGGCCGTAGTAGTCGAAGAAGCGCTGCGCATCGAAGTCCTCGGTCAACGTCGTGGCACGGATCACCGCACCGGCCCACAGGCGGTCGCGCAGCACGCGGTGGGTGACCTCGGCCCCGAAGGCGATGCGTCCCATGAGGTAGGGATCGAGCGGTTCGCTGCGCGGACCCGTCCCCGGTTCGGGGGCGAGCTGGAACACGTGCGCCCGGCCGAACTCCTCCTCGCCGTGCACCGCGGCGAGCGAGTTGACCTCGTCGTTGGAGGTGAGGCACACGAGCGAGCTGACGGCCCCGAGGTCGAGCTCGTCCATCACGCCCTCGGCCACGACGTTGGCGTAGTGGGCGTCGAGCCCGGCCATGCGCGCCGCGGCCACGTGCCGGCGATTGGTGTCCACGAGCTGGACGGGGACCTTGCGCTTGACCAGCACCTGGGCGACTTCCCGCGCGAAGCGATGCGCACCGACGAACAACATGCCCGCCGGAGCCGTGTGGGCCACGCCCAGTCGGCGCGACACGAGGGGCGCGGCGAGCCCGTAGACCAGCACGGTGCCCACGATCACGATGTAGGTGAGCGGCACGATGCGCTCGGCCCCCGCGTAGCCCACGCGTTCGAGCTGGAACGCGAACAGCGGTGCCACGGCGGCCGCCACGATTCCGCGCGGGAACATCGCCGAGAGGAAGGCCACCTCGCGGCGCTCCAGGCCGGCGCCCGCGGTCGAGACGAGCACGGAGAGCGGACGCACGACGAGGATCAGCACGGCGACGAACAGCAGCCCGTCGGGGAATGCGGCTCGAGCGAGGTCGGCCAGCGAGACTCGCGCCGCCAGCAGGATGAACAGGCTGGCGATGAGGAGCACGGTGAGGTGCTCCTTGAAGGTCGTGATGCGCCGGATGAGCACGCGGCGTTGGTTGGCCAGCAGGTAGCCCATCAGCGTCACGCCGAACAGACCCGACTCGTGCTGCAGCGCGTCGCAACCGGCGAAGACGGCCACGACCACACCGAGCGTCAGCGGGGCCTGCAACCGGTCGGGGACCGCGTGGCGCCGCAACAGCGCCAGCATGAACAGGAAGCCCGCCGCGCCGAGCACGCCGCCCACCAGCACCGCCTTGACGACGCTCACCGCAGCCGCTGCCAGGGAGAGCTGCCAGGCGCCCGACAGCACCGCCTGGAACACGAGTGCGGCGAGCAGTGCGCCCACCGGGTCGATCACGATGCCCTCCCACTTGAGCACCGCCGCGATGCGCGGACGCAGGTGCAGGTGGCGGATCATGGGGGCCACCACCGTGGGCCCCGAGAGCACGAGGATCGCTGCCAGCAGCGCCGCCAGGTCCGGAGGGAACCCCAACAACCACCACGCGGCGAATCCACCGAGCACCCAGGTCACGAGCACGCCGACGGTGACCAGGCGCGTGACGACCGGGCCCACCTCGCGGGCCTCGGTGAGGTGCAGGCTCAGGCCACCCTCGAACAGGATCACGGCCACCGACAGCGACACCACCGTGGCCAGCAGGTCGCCCGGGAGCAGCTGATCGGTGTCGACGAAGCCGATCACCGGGCCCACCAGGAAGCCGCCCAGCAGGAGCAGCAGGATCGACGGCTGGCGCAGGCGGGCGGCGAGCCACTGGGCACCCACGCCCATGGCGAGCACCGTCGCCGCCTGGAGCAAGAGGCTCTCTCTCACTGCTCGCTCCCCCCTGTCACGCGTTCGCCGGGCTGCTCACGGGTTGATCTGCCCGGCGGCCGGCGGGTCTGAAGGCCCATCGGATGCGCGGGGCAGGTCGGTCCCGGCCCGCTCCGGGCGCGGGATTGTACGCAGAGCGGCGTGGCGACCGGGATGCTGCGAACAATCGACGACTTCCAGGTCTGTTGAGTGGGGTCCGGCCCCGAGCGCACGGGGTCTGCGGGCCCGCGCGCGACCTTCCATCCGGCGCCTTCGCTGTGCGGCTCGAAGCGCCTGGAGGGAGGAAGCGGTGATCCCCGGCCGATCAGGGGCCAAGGAACCATCGGGATTTGCCGATGAGAGACCCTCGTTCGTCGGCCCCCCGCGGGGCCAGCAGCGCCGGCGACGAGTCCCTGCTGATCCAGGACGAGTCCGCCATGACCACTTCCACGCCCGCCGAGCCCGCCGCCATCCGCCTGCCCTCCGTGATGCTCGTGATGATGCTGATCCTCGCCGGGTCGGGTGTCTGGGCCAGCAACTCCGAGAACGGCACGGCGCGCGCGTACACGTACGAGAGTTCCGACCGGGGGATGGCGGAGGTCGAGATCCCCGCGAAGGGGCGCACCTACGATGAGGTCCTGCGACGCTTCGAGGCCTACCGTGCGTGGAAGGCGGAACCGTCGTTGCAGTTGCACCGCACGTCGCGGCCGGAGTGGACCAACCCGTTGCTGTGGCTGGACAACGTGACCCACATCCGCTGGAAGCTGAGCTACGTGGAGCCCTCGCAGGATCCGCGTGTCGACTACTGGTTGGACATGTGGAAAGACACCGGAGAGTGGGTCACCCAGGACCTGCGCTGAGCGTATGCTCGCGCCCGCGGCGTCCGCGCGGCACGGGCACCGGCCGCGGAGTGTCACCAAACCGCGCCGCCCCATGCGTTCGAGACCGAGGTTCTCGTCCGGGAGCACGTGATGCGCACGCTGGCCACCGAGATGCTGTGGGTCGGCGCCGGCGGCTGCGTGGGTTCCGTCCTGCGCGTCCTGATGTCTCGTCTGGTGCAGCGTTTCGCTCCGGCGGGCGTGTTCCCGGCGGGAACGCTCGTGGTCAACATCGTGGGCTGCTTCGCGATCGGTCTGGCCATGGAGTGGATGCTGCTGCGACCGGTGGCGACCGCCAACACCCGGGCTTTCCTGTTCCTGGGTCTGCTCGGCGGCTTCACCACGTTCTCGACGTTCGGCTACGAGAGCGTCGCCCTCGCACGCGATGCGCAACTGCTGCACGCCGCCGGCAACGTGCTGCTGCACGTCGTCGTGGGGTTGGGTGCCGTGGTGGCCGGGGCGGCCCTGGCCCGGGCCATCTGACGACTTCCCGGTGCCGGGCTCGCCGGCCGTGGAACCGAGGCGGCCTCAGCCCCCGATACGCCGCGGGGTCTTCCAGTCGCCCGCGAGGTGGGACTTCCAGCGCTCGGTGAGGTGCAGCGTCCGGTGGGAGCCCGGGCGCCGTGGTCCGCCGTGGTCCCGATGGCCTTCGTCCCGCGGTTGCTCGAAGAAGAACGAACGCTCGCCGAAGGCGGGTTCGAGCCCATCGAGCCAGCTGGCCTTGGGATCGAAGCGCGCGAAGAACGGGCGGCCGACCCAGTCGGGGTCGCGCGCCTGCAGGAACTTGAGCACGAAGACCTGCTCGCCGTGGATCGACGTGACGCCGTCCACCAACACCTTGCCGGGGGTGGCGGACATCGACGGCCCGCGCACGGTGCGAGCGAGGCCGCTCACCTGGCGGTAGGCGCCGTTGAAGATCGACAGGGCGCGCGCCAGCGGCACCTCGAAGTAGTTCTTCGGGCCCGTGTCGCGCTCGACGAACATGTAGTAGGGAATGGCGCCCAGTTCGACCTGGGCGCGCCACATCTCGGCCCAGCTGTCGGCGTCGTCGTTGACGTGCCGGATCAGCGGTGCCTGGCAGCGCACGATCGCGCCGGCGTCCTGGATGCGGCGCACGGCCTGGCGGGCGATGGGGGTCGAGAGTTCGCGCGGGTGACTGATGTGCGCCATGAGCGCGAGGTGCTTGCCCGCCGCGCGCACTTCGCCGAAGAGCTGCATCAGGTCATCAGCGTCGGCATCGGTGACGAAGCGCTGCGGCCAGTAGGCCGGGGCCTTGGTGCCGAGGCGGATGCTGGTGACGTGCTCCAGGTCGGCCGCCAGCAGCGGCTCGATGTAACGCCGCAACACGCGCGTCTTCATGATCAGCGGGTCGCCGCCGGTGAACAGCACGCTGGTCACCTCGGGATGTTCGCGCAGGTACTCGACCAGCTTGTCCGCCTCCTTGCCGGCGAACTTCAGTTCGTTGATGCCTACGAACTGCGCCCAGCGGAAGCAGTAGGTGCAGTAGGCGTGGCAGGTCTGTCCTGCGGCGGGGAAGAACAGCACCGTCTCGCGGTACTTGTGTTGCATGCCCTCGAGCTTGTCGCCGTCCATCTCGGGGACGTTGTGTTCAAGCTGGCCGGAGGGATGCGGGTTGAGGCTGGTCTGGATCGCCCGGGCGGCTTCGAGCACCTGGGGCGCCGGCGCCTCGTTGCGCACGAGTTCGAGCATGCGCTCCAGGGCCTGGCCGCCGAGCATGCCCGGCTGGGGGAAGGTCAGCTGGAAGATCGGGTCGTCGGG
>JAJDEN010000033.1 GCA_029259775.1 Planctomycetota bacterium
GCCGCGCAGGGCGATGGCGAAGATCGGGTCGTTCTGAATCGCGCCGTGTGGTCGGTGCTCCATCCGGTGCCGGCCAGACCCCCGCGTCCACGCGATGCGCGTATCCCCCCCACCGGCACGGTGCTGTACCGCGATCACGGCAGCCGCGAGATCGCCGTCAAGGTCATGCGCACCGGCTTCAAGTTCGACGGCCGCATGTACCGCTCGCTTTCCGCCATCGCCCGCGAGGTGACAGGCGCGCGCTGGAACGGGCTGCTCTGGTTCGGCCTGGCGGAACGCCAGCGCGGCACGAGGAGGTGCTCATGACGCTCTACCGCCCCACCTGGAAGAAGGACGGCAAGACCGTCCACGGTCGCGTCTGGTGGATGGAGGTGCGCGTAGGCCACAAGCGCCACCGCCAATCGCTTGGGATCAAGGACAAGCGTGCCGCCCAGATCAAGGCCGCCGACATCCTGCGTAAGCTCGAGCTACGCGACGCGGGACTCGCCATCCACGACGGCGCTGGGCAGACGGACCTCAAGAAGTTGGTGCGCGAGTACGAACAGGAACTCGTCCGGCGCCGTTCTTCGCCGGCCCACGTCCAGCACACCGTGAAACGGATCAGGGACCTGCTCGGCAAGGCCCACCACCTCGGCGAGGTGACGCCCGCGAAGATCAGGCAGGCACTGGGCGCTCTCACCTATCGCAAGCTCTCGGGCAAGACGGTCAACGCCTATCGAGTCGCACTCAGTGGGCTCTTCGCGTACCTGATCCGCGAGGGGCGCTGGGACGCGAATCCGGTCGCCCAGGTGTCCCGCGTGCGGGAACAGGAGCCCGCGCGACCGCGCCGGGCCTACGCGCCCGAGGAACTCGCAGCCCTCCTCGACGCCGCGCCCGAACCGCGGGCGACCTGCTACCGCGTTGCGGTCACGACGGGGCTCAGGCGCTCCGAACTCGGCCGCCTGCGATGGGCCGACATCGACTTCGACGCGGCCACGTTGCGCGTCAGGGCGTCCTCAGCGAAGAACCGCAAGGAGGCGTACCAACCCCTGCCGCCCGGCACAGTGGCGGCCCTCGCGGCCCTGGACGGGCGCGGTACGCCGCTCGCGCCCGTGTTCCCGGTGGTGCCATCCACGAAGGTGCTGCGGGAGGACCTGAAGGCCGCCGAGGTGCCGTACGAGACGGCCGAGGGCAAGGCCGATCTGCATGCCTTGAGGGTGACCTACGCGACGATGCTGGCCAGGGCTGGGGTGTCGCTCGTCCAGGCGCAGAAGCTCATGCGGCACTCCGACCCCAAGTTGACGGCCAACATCTACACGCGGCTGCGGCTCGATGACGCCCACGAGGCGGTGGCGAGGATTGATCTCGATCCTGCGCAGCGCGGTCGCATCGCCACGTAGGTGGGCTGCACTCGACGGGAGCGCTCCGGTGTTCACCGATGCGGAAGGCCGCCGCCTTCCTGTCGCTGAGGCTCCGGTTTTGAAAACCGGCGTAGGGTTAAACCTACCGGGGGTTCGAATCCCTCTCCCTCCGCCACATTCACGCCGCTAGGACATGGTAGAGGCTCGAATCCGGCGCTTTCGTCTCGGCGCTCCAACTGACCGCACGTGACCGATGGACGGGGGGACCTGACCGGTTTGGCAGTACCGTTCGCGGTACCGCCCCAGGGGCCGAAGGGGAGGGGTACGACCCGGCGCGCGCGACGCCGCCTTCTCCATCTGGGGCCCCATCTCCGCAGATGTTAGATTTGGATCTGGGGGGTGAGGGCGGTGCCTATCCCTCTCCAAGGGCCAGCCCCAGCTCGCTGCTCGCAATGATCTTCTGAATGTATCGCGCCCTGGTCTTAGGGGTGATCTCGCCCTCCGGCCAGTACTTCTCCATGGCGGCCTCGATCAAGGGGCGCGGCTTCATCTTGCGCACCTCGCGAGAGACGAGCACGCTGTCGACCTGTTCAATCGTCTCGCTCAGGTTCTCCTCCTTGAGCTTCCGCTTGGTGAACTTGATGGCCTTGCGCTCAACCTGCCGGGTCACCACATCAAGACTTGCGTTCACGATCTCGTCCATCTCGGCGCGGCTCTCGTCGGCCTCACCCCAGTCGGGTGTGCCTACCCGCGAGTACGTGTTGCCGACGAGCCATCCGAGCTTTGCCTGAAAGGCGCTCTTCAGCTGAAGCTCTTTCGCTTCAAGCAGCGTGTCGTAGTGCTCGATCTTGAGAGGAATTGTCACACGCAAGAACGCGCAGCAGGGTTGGGCCAAGTCGGATGTGGGTTCCGCGTGGAGGTAGAAATACTCAGGGTGATTGTTGTTGAGAATTTGGCCGACTTGTTGCTTCAACTTCTGGAAGGCCTGTGCCGAGAGGTACTCTCCGCCGCACAGTTGCTCGTCCGGGCGGCTCGCCGCGATCTTTGCAAGCTCGCGCCGAATGGCTTCATCGAATGGGCGGACGGCTGCAATCGACAGGTAGGGCGCCTTGCACGCGGCCCCGCCTCGGCGGACTAGGTCACATGTCTGCGTCAGCAGCATGAATCTGACGTACTGGGCCTGGGCAAAGTATGGGTGGACTTCGCTAAGTACGTCGATCAGCGCAGCCGTTCTCTGCAACACGTCACCTTGATGAAGGTACGTTTCGTCGGGAGTCCCATCGTAAGTCCAATGCATCTTGACGGCCCGCGCTTGTTGCTACTCGCTGCTTGAGTCGACATCCGAAGACTGGCTTCGGCGCGCGTTGGCGCGAAAGACCACGGTGATCTTGACCGGCTTGTTGGCCACGGTAGAAGCGACGACTCGCTGCCTGTTTACGACCAGACGAGATGCGCCACTAGAGGCAGAGCGCACCTTTGTGACACGCGCTTCTGTCAAGGCGCCGGAGGTCTTCCTCGTATTGCTGTCGCTGCTTGAGGTGCTCATCAATCAGTCCCCTTCGCCGGCGCTTTGGGCGACGGTCTCCCCATAGGCTTCCACAACCCGGGCCGAGTACGCGCGCAGCCTCTCGAACGCTCCTGGAAGCACGTCCGTCATCGGCGTGTAGTCGAAATGGTAGTTGAACTCCATGGCGGCGGTACCGCTGCCGTGGTCAAGGTTCATCGTAAGCCGCAACTCGGGGGAGCCCTCGCTAGTCACGCCTCGAAGCGTCCGTTTGATGCTGGTCGCCTGGGGCTCTAGAGCCAAGCCTTGCAGGACGTCCCCGTCTGAGGGTGTCAATACCTCGATCAACTGCCCTTGAGCCCCCTCTGCCTGGAAGGCGAGATTGATCCCTATCGCTGTAATCGGCGTGTGGGGAAGCAGACTGAGGAGCTTTCCAACGACCGTCTCACACGTCGTCAGGGCCTTATCGGAGAGCACCATCGGGGCGACTTGCACTCGATCTTGTCTGACGATTAGCCGAAACTGGTAGTCGGAGTAGTCGAAGATTCGCTGGTCGGCTTGGGCTAGGGGCAACAGAATCTGGACCGTCGTGTCCTCTTGCTCAAGCACGTGCTTGCCCAGCCACGGGGGCATTAGGATCGCGGGGTTCCATGCGCCCACCAAGACGATGCTCCACCCGCTGAGATTCGGCTCCACGTGCTTGCTCCTGTGCGGCTCGGGGCTCCACAGCCGGTTCGCTCGCGGAGCATACCCTAGCGCACGCCCTGCTTCCCAGACATGCGGCTGAGGAGTTTCGGGCGTTGACGGCAAGCCACTCCTCCGTGCTCCGGTAGCAGCAGCCCCCAACCGGTCCTCTTCGGCATCACGAGAGCGTACCGGAAGGGCGGCCGGAGCCTTGGTCGAGGTCATCTACGCCGCATCGCACCGTGCCTTCGCCGTCTCCGGGAGTGTGTAGGCGCCGAGGCCTCTTCCGCCTCCTTGGTGCAACGAGACGATGGCCCGCCGGTTCGTGGCACGAACTCGCTCGCCTACGGAGTGCGTTAAGGGCCCGTCCAAGACCCGTCACCAAAACGGAGAGCCACTTTGGGAAGAATCGTGACCATCCCCTGCCACTACGCTGCACCACCTCGCACTTCCATGCAGCACTGCGGGATTGCGCGATCTGCGCCCGTTTCGCAACGGGTGGCCGCAGGCGCGGAGTAATGGCGGGATAAAGTGGTGGGCCCGGGAGGACTCGAACCTCCGACCAAAGGATTATGAGTCCCCTGCTCTAACCAACTGAGCTACAGGCCCGTGCGATGGCCGCAGCGTACCCGCCTCGGTGCTCGGTGGCGACTGCCCTGGCCGAGGGTCGTAACCGCGCCGCGTCAGGGCACCTGTCCGCCTCCGCATGCGTAGGAAGGCCAGTTCAGGGGCGTCCAGGCGGAACCACACGCCCGCTTGCTTCCCCTGGCCCCCCATCTAGATTGTGAGGCAGATGCGACGCCTCCTCTCCGCCGTCCTGCTCGCCATGGCGCTGGTGAACATCGCCCACGCGGATCTGTTCCGGCCGTGCCAATGCGGCCCTGACAATCCGTACTCGTGCGGGTGCGCGGAATCGAAGGCGACCGAGGCGAAGCCGCACGCACCCTGCTGAGGCTCGAACGATTCGGCCCCGTGTGGGCCCGAGGAAGACACCGACGACTGTCGGCTGTGCCCGGGGGCCCGTCAGGCCCGCGATCTCCCCGTGGCACCGGTCACGGTCGAGCCCCCGCGCGTTTCCCTCGCGACCGCTCAGGCACCTTCAACCGCGCATCGGGCGTGGCTCCTCGCGAGGGGACCTGAGGGAGGGATGCGGTGGAGCGCCCCGCCATGGCGCCAATCCCCGCCTGGCCTCGCGGTCTTCCTGATCTAGGAAGCCGCCAAGAGCGCTGCCGATCTCCCGTCGGAGACTCCCGGAACGCCTCGCCACCTCCCCCGCCCCAGGCGGACCCCGCTCCACGCCGCAACGCGGCATGAAGCTTCCTGCAACACATCCACCTCGGTGCGGCTTGCTGTCGCACGGTGGACCCACCCCTTAGCCAATGCGAGTGATTCCCGGATCCTCGCGCGGAGTATCACCATGTTTCGATTCGCGACCGTTCTCTCCTCTTCCCTGCTGTTGCTCTTGGTCATCGGCGCCGCCCCGGAGCGCGCGCTGGCCGCCGAGGACGTCACCGTCACCGTCCCGGTCTACAAGAACACGACCTGCCCCATCATGGGGAAACCGGCCTCCAACCGCCTCTTCGTCGACGTGGATGGCGGGCGCATCTACATCTGCTGTCTTCCCTGCGTGAAGAAGATCAAGGACAAGCCCGCCAAGGCGCTTGCGGCGGCCTATCCCGTGGCGAAGGCTGCCGGCAACAAGGTCTGTCCCGTTACCGGCAAGACCCTTGCCAAGGGCCATCCCTTCGTAACGTTGCAAGGCTACAAGATCGGCGTGTTCGACAAGGCCGCGCAGGTCAAGGCGAAGCAGCAGGTCCAGTTGACGCTCGTCAAGGCGCTCCGCAAGGGTGTCGTCGATGTCAAGAATCCCACGTGCCCCATCACGGGCAAGGCTGTTGGAACGAACTTCATCTGCCTCATCGGCAGCAACATCGTGCATCTCTCGTCCATGCGCGTACTCACCAAGGTTCGGAAGAAGCCGGCCGATGCGCTCGCGAAGGCGCGTGCCTCGGCCAAGAAGGCTGGCGTCAAGTAGGACAATGGGACGGTGCGAGCCGCCGCGCGCGCGGCGGCTCGCCTCCGGGGAGGAACTGACCATGCTCATCCACCATCGCGGGGCAAGGCTCGTAGCCTTCCTCGCCTTGTCCCTTCTCCTCGCCTCGTGCCAGGCCGCGCGACGTGGGCCACGTCCGGACGACGCCGCGTCAATCCGACACAAGCTCGCCCAGCGTGTGCCTCGCCTCGCGGAGGACCCCGCCCCGGCGATCGTCGCGCATCAGGTGAACGACCTCCTCTCAGCGCCCCTGGGTGAGGCGACGGCGCTGCGATTGGCGCTCGCGCTCAATCCCGACGTGCGCGAGGGGTATGCACGCCTCGGCGTCGCGCGCCATGAGCTGATGCAGGCGGGGCTGCTGAGCAACCCCACGCTGCATGCGAACGCCAAGCTCTTCTCCGCCGGACCCGAGATCGAGTTCGGCCTGACCAAGCCGCTGCTCGACCTGCTCTTCGTACGCCACCGCACGTCGATCGCCGCGGCCGAGCGCCAGGTCGTCGAAGCCGATGTGACCGCCAACCTGGTGGAGCTGCTCTTCGCGATCCGCCGACGGATGATCCAGATTCAAGCGGCCCGTGCCGTCGTAGCACTCCAAGAATCGGGCGTCGACGCAGCGGACACGACCAGCGACCTGTTCGCGAAACTGCAAGAAGCCGGCAACATCCTCGATCAGGCACGGACTTCGGGGGCCATCGCGGCATCTCGGGCACAGCTCACGTTGTCGGCTGCCAAGGCGACGGAGGCAGAGCATCGCGAGAGTCTTCGGCGCCTGCTGGGTCTCCCGGCGACGGCCCCGCCGATCGTGCTTGCGGAGGAGCTGCCGACGGGGCTCCCCAAGCCGCCCGACGCCGGCGTCGTCGGCCGGGACGCGCAGCGATCGAGCCTCGATCACGCCATGATGCGCGCTGCCGCGCTTGCCGCCCAACGCGGCCGCACGCTCGCCGGGATGCGCAAGCAGACCTGGCTGCGTGAAGGCGGAGCTGTCGGCAAGCGAGAGGGAGAGAGCGGCGCCTGGGGGTTCGGGCCCGAGATCGGCATCGAGATCCCCATCTTCGACACCGGATCGGCGGAGTTCGGGCGCGCGTCAGCCGCGTACCGGCGCGCGTGTGCCATGGCCGAAGCGACGCGTCTCGACGTGCTCTCGGCGGCGCGACGCTTCAGCGCCCGGGCGGGGGTGGCGCACGAACGAGAGCGGCACATGCGCGAGGAGTACCTGCCCTTGCGCAAGCGGTTCGTCGCGGACCTGGTGGGCCGCTACAACGACATGCAGATCGGCGCCTTTGCCGTACTCGAAGCCAAGATCATGGAGCTCGGCGCTCAGCGTGAATACGTCGAGACGCTCCGAGACGCGTGGCTGGCATACGCCGACATCAACGAGCTACGCGCGGGTCATCTGAACCGCGACCGGCTCGAAGCCACAGACCTGCCCGAAGAATCAGACCATCCCACGCTCACAGGCGGAGGACACTAGGATGACGACCACACGACGAGAGATGCTGGCGGGCGCAGCGGCGGGGGCAGCGTTCCTCGGCTTGGCTGCACGTGCTGCGGATGCGGATGACAAGAAACATCCCGCAGCGCCCGCACCGAAAACCAGGCACCCGGGCGGACATCTGCCGACGACGACGCTGGACGGAAGCACGTTGCCCTACCGCGTCGTAGACGGCGTGAAGGTGTTTCACCTGATCGTCGAACCCGTCCGGCACGAGTTCGCCAAGGGCTTGGTCGGGCACTGCTGGGGATTCAACGGGGAGGTTCACGGGCCGACCATCGAAGCCATCGAAGGCGATCGGATTCGGATCTACGTGACCAATCGACTGGACGCGCCTACGTCCATGCACTGGCACGGGCTGTTCCTGCCCAATGGCATGGACGGCGTGGGCGGGCTCTCGCAACGTCCGATCGACCCGGGTGAGACCTTCCGCTACGAGTACACGCTCAAGCAACACGGCACGTTCATGTACCACTCCCATCACGACGAGATGACCCAGATGGCCATGGGGTTGATGGGCATGTTCGTGGTCCACCCTCGAGAGGCGACGGGCACGAAGGTCGACCACGACTTCGTGTACATGCTCAGCGAGTGGTCCATGGACCCCGGCATGTGGCGGCCGAATCCGAACGAGATGAGCGACTTCAACATCCTCACACTCAACGGAAAAGCGTTTCCGGGCACGTCCCCCATGGTCGTTGGTCTGGGCGATCGCGTGCGCATCCGACTCGGGAACTTGAGCGCCATGGACCACCATCCGGTTCACCTCCACGGCGTCGCCTTCAAGGTGGTTGCGACCGATGGCGGCAACATTCCCGAGCCGGGTCAGTGGCCGGAGACCACGGTCTTGGTTCCAACCGGAAGTACGCGCACGATCGAGTTCATTGCGGACAACCCGGGCGACTGGGCATTCCACTGCCACATGACCCACCACGTCATGAATCAGATGGGGCACAACGTGCCGAATCTGCTCGGCGTTGACCCGAGCGCCTTCGATACGGCATTGATGGACCATGTTCCGGAGTTCATGGAGTCGATGGACGAGGCCCAGGCGCCGGAGGCTGGACAGAAGCCGACCATGGGCGGCATGAAGCACGGTGGTGGCCACGCAGGGCATGGAGCCAGCGCGGCAAAGCCGGGCGCTCGACCGAAGAACGGCATTCCGATGATCGGCGGTGATGGGCCCCACGGCTACATCACGATGGGCGGCATGTTCACGATCCTGAAGGTCCGCGAGCACCTCGAGTCAACCAAGGATCCCGGGTGGTACGCGAACACGCCCGAGACGCAGGCAAAGCCCGCTACCGACGACGAGCTGAAACGCGACGGCATCGGGTAGTCCGCCGCAAGCGTGATGTGCCGGGGCGTCACCCGGCACGAAACGATCAGTGAGATGACGAACCCGCACCGGGCTCGGTACGGCTCGAGGGTTCTTCGCGTGGCGCCCGGAAGAGGAGGACCCCGCCCACGACGGCCGAGAGGATGGACGCCGACAGGATGCCCACCTTCGCGACCTCCTGGCGGGCCGGGTCGGCGAAGGCGAGACTGCCGACGAACAGCGACATCGTGAAGCCGATGCCGCTCAGCACCGCCACCGCATGCACCTGACGCCAGCTCACACCGCGTGGGAGATCGGCCAGGCCAAGCCGTACCGCAATCGCCGAGAAGGCGAACACCCCCACCTGCTTGCCGATGAAGAGACCCGCGACGATACCGAGGCAGACCGGGTTGCCGAACGCGCCGATGAGGTCCCCACGAAGATTCAGCCCGGCGTTGGCGAGCGCGAACAGAGGCATCACGAGGAAGGTCACCAGCGGCAGCAGCGCGTGCTCGAGTTCCTGCAAGGGCGCGGTCGCGTCCGAGACCGTGCGCTGGACCCGGTGGAGCGTGTGCTGCTGTCCCGTCGTGAGCAGTTGTCCTTCCGGGGGCAAGCCCGTCCGCTTGAGCTCGGCCGTGAGGCCTTCGACGTCGGAGACGACGGCTGCGCCGTCAGCCCTCGTTCGGGCCGGAATGGTCATCGCCATCAGGACGGAGGCCAGCGTGGCGTGGATGCCGGACTTGAGGAAGGCGACCCAGACAAACGAGCCGATGATGAAGTAGAGGATGGCGTTGCGCATGCCGAGGAAGTTCGCCAGCGCGGAGAGGCAGATCAGCACGGCGCCGATCGCGAGACTCTCGAGCGCTATGGACTCCGTGTAGAACACGGCGATCACGACGATCGCCCCGATGTCGTCCACGATCGCAAGTGCGGTCAGGAACACCTTCAACCCGATGGGGACGCGCGATCCGAGCAGCAGCAGGACGCCCAGGGCGAATGCGATGTCCGTGGCCATCGGGATGCCCCACCCGTGCTCGCCGGGTCCACCCGCGTTGATCGCGAAGTACACGGCGGCGGGCACCAGCATGCCGCCCAGGGCGGCGGCCAACGGCAGGGCGGCCTTGCGGAGCGTGGACAACTCCCCGGCGAGGATCTCGCGCTTGATCTCGAGGCCGACGACGAAGAAGAACAGCGCCATCAGCCCGTCGTTGATCCAGAGCAGGACAGGCTTGTCGATCTCGAAGGCACCAAGGCCTACACGCGCGTGCGTCGTCAGCATCGCCTGGTAGCTGGCGTGCCACGGGGAGTTCGCCCACAGGAGCGCGGCGACCGTAGCAGCCATCAGCACGACAGCGCCTGCGACCTTGTTGTGCGCGAACAACTCGAACGGACGCGGGCCCTGATGGGACGAGGGCGAAGGGGGCTGTGCTGAGTTCATGTGTCAGGCCAATGCGGGCCGCCAGCCGATGGGTCGCCGGGCGCGCAGCGTCGAGCAAGATAGCCCTAGCGAGGTCCGCCCGCGTCATGCTAATCCGGTGTCGGCGCCGCTGCCTCGCCCCCGAATCCGCGTTGGCGGCGGGATCCGCGGGGTCGACGACGACCGACAGACGGGCGCCCGCCTACGCGCTCGGGCTCGGTACCAGAGCGGAACCGAGTTGCAGGGCCGGCCTCGTGAACTGGAGTTCAAGTGGATCGTTTCAACCGCGTGATCGTGGCCGTCGACCCTGGCGAGGCGAGTTCCGGGAACGGTGAGCCGGACGATCGGACCCAGCTCGCGCTGGCCCGAGCGGCATGGCTCGCCGGCGTCGCGGGCGCCGAGCTGCGCATCGTGACCGTGGTGTACCTGACGGTCACCGTCGAACCCCCGTGGCGTCACACGGCCGAACCGAACGACCGTCCCGTGGTGAAGGAGACGCTGGCTCGTCTGGAGGCGCTCGCTGCGGCGCCCCGCGCCCAGGGCGTGAAGACCAGTGTCGAGGTGCGCTTCGGACGGGTGACCGAGCAACTGCTCGAGTCGGTGAAGCAGTGGGATGCAGACCTCGTGGTCGTCGGCGGCGCCCGGCGCGAGGGTGCGCTAGGCCTTCTCGGAAGCACGTCGACCCAGGTCTTCCGCAAGGCGCCCTGCTCGGTGTGGATTGCGCGCCAGGATGTGGAGCACGACTTCAAGGAGGCGCTTGCGGCCCTCACTCCGGATGACCGTGCGCACGGCGTACTCAGAATCGCTTCAAGTTTCGCGGGCACGGTCGATGCGCGCCTGCATGTCGTGGGCGCGGTCGAGCACGCTTCGCCTGAGCGGCTTGCGTCCGTGCAAGCGTCGCTGGACGAGTGGACCAAGCCCTACGCATCGAAGGTCCGGTTCGGCGCGATCGAAGCGCTCCCGGGGGAGCCTGGTGAGGTCATCTTGGAACGGGCTGCCCGCCACGACGCGGAGATCGTCTTCATCGGGCCCTCTCGCCGCTCGGCCCTGGCGTCGTTCCTCGGCTCCCATCCAACGGGCTCCACGCTGAAGCGTCTGCGCTGCTCGCTTGTCTGCACCAGGGTGCGCTGACGCGGCGCGGCATGGACCCTGACGCGAAGGCGTGAGGCCTCAGGCCGGGGGCGGTATCATCTCGCCATGCTCAAGGCACACACGTATCGGCCGACGGCCTACCTGCTGGCTTGTCTGCTGCTCTGCGCGTGCGGTGGCAGCGGCACCACGCCCGCGCCGATGGATCCTCCCGGCGATCCCGAGCCGCCGCCGCGCCAGACGTCGATCTACGAGATCGATGCGCCGTATCTCGGCGACACGGCCGCGTTCTGGGCGCGCGATGACATCTACGTCATGCAGCCCGACCTCGAGCCGCTTGACCTCTGGCCCGACGAGATCGTGGACCCCGACGCGCACGGCATCCGCATCGTGGTGCTGCTGCCCGGCGACTACCGCGGCCGCTCGGACGGCTCGCTCCCAGCCGGCATCCTCATGATCCGGGCCTCGGGCAGCGAGGCCGAGCCGTTCCTCGTGACCTACGCGCCCGCGGTCGGGGCCGACATCCTGGCCGCGCCCCACGCCGCCGAGCGCCTCGATACGAGCAAGGCCCAGCTCGGCGGCTTCCGCCTGTGGAACCAGAACCACCAGTACTTCCACGGCCTCACGTTCAGCGACGGAGTGGCCGCGTGCTGGATCCGCAACACCATCAACACGGTCATCGACAGCTGCGTGTGGAACAACACGGGCGCACAGCCGCTCCGCATCCGGTTCGACGCGCACGACTGCCTCGTGCAGCGCTGCGTCATGCAGCGCTTGGTGAAGGAGAACTGGGGCAACAACGACACGGTCGCGATCCAGGTGAGCGATGGCCCGAACACCGGCAACCGCATCGTCAGCAACGTCATCCTCAACTACACGGACGCCTACCAGCACACCGATCGCGACGGGGAGCCGTACGGCCTCGGCGCCGGCACGATCATCGACAACAACTTCTTCGGCTTCACCGCCGAGGCGTATACGCAGGAGCCCGAAGGCGAGTTGATGTGCGGCGAGAACGCCATCGACATGAAGATGGGCGGCACCGAGACCGATCCCGTCCGTATCACCAACAACGTCTTCTTCGGCGCGCGCGCGACGAAGGCGGGCTGCGCCGCATCGGGCTCGGGCGGCTACGCCGTGACGCTGCACCGACTCGGCACGTGGATCGAGTTCTCGAGCAACCTGTTTCTGGACAACGACGCCGGCATCTTCCTCAACGCGTATTTCCTGAACAACGACGCGTCGCAAGGCCGCATCGACCCCAAGCTGACGATTACGGACAACCTCTTCTCCGGCGTGCGCAGCATGGCGACGGCCTTCCCCTCTCGGACGGGTCATGTGCTGACCGGTCCCAGCGCTGCGGTCTTCCATGGCAACGCCCTGGTGGACTGCGACCGCCTGATGGAGCAGGAGCCGCTGCCCGGCACGGGCGAGCTCTCGATCCGCGACAACGACATCTACGGAGACGTTCTGCTGGACCCGCGAGATCAGCCGGCCCTGGAGGCGGACGGCAACGTGTTTCGCGCACCGCCGGTAGGTACGTCGCGCGTCCTGCACATCCCGTGGGTCGGCCGCACGCTCACCTTCACCGTGCCCGACTAGGCTCGGTCCGACGAGCCTAACCGATCTCCACGAACTCGAAGCGGGACCCGACGCGCTGGACGTACCGGGCGGTCACCTCCAGGCCAGCGGGGTCGTTGTTGGTGATGCGGTACGACGCGCCAGGCGTAAGCAAGACGATCGGCTCCCCCTTGAGGACGATCTCATCGGTGGTGTCCTCGAGGATCGCGCGCGCGCCTTTCATCACGGCCGCGCCGCCCTCGCCGTCGAACACCTCGACGCCATCGTAGATACTCACGACTGCCTCCGCAGTGGAACCCCCTGACGTACACCACTACACGATGAGCGGACGGGCCCCAGGAACATTTCAGGGTGTGCTCGCGCCGAGCCGTTCGCCGGTGGATGCGGTCGAATCCGTATCGCGTGGGGCGCGCATGTGTTCCGCGGGCGCATCAGCTTGAATTGTGACGCGTCCGGCCTCATCTGGAAGCGCCTACCTCCGTTGTCACGCGTGCGGAACGAGGAGAAGACCGAGGATGCGGAAACGAATCTCATGGGGCCGGCTTGCGGCCTGCGTCTGCCTGACGCTGGCCCTCGGCACGCTGGCGGCATGCGGCGGCGGCGCCGGCAGCAACGACACGGAGGCCCCGGCGGCTCCGGGCAACGTCGGCGGCGGTCCGCCTGCAGGCGGGGGCGGCACGCCGGCAGGCACGCCGCCTCCCACGGGCCAGCGGATCACCAGCGGCGTCGTCGCGACGTTCATCCAGGCGGGCGAGCAGTTCACCGTCTGGATCACGAATCCGGTCGAAGCGCAACTCATGTGGGACATCGCCAACCACCGCGCGAACTTCACGAGCGTCTCGGGAACGATTGCCACAGGCTCCGGCTTCGCGACACACAACGCCCCGTGGACCTGGCATCTGGACCCCGCTTCCGTGCGGCTGAACAGGCCGGTCAACCAGTTCGTGCGCTTCCCGGGCCTCCCCTCGCAGGTGGAGGCGAACGTCGCGGGGCTCGTCGCCATGGGCAAGGTCAAGCAAGCCGGGAACGGGGACACGCGGCTGTTCTTCACGGTCGATCTTCGAGGCGACGTACCGACGTCGGGCGAGCCTCCGAGCCCGCCCCTGCCTCCCGTGGCGGCCTTGCGGCTCCCCGACCCTGCGGCGTCAGCGGAGTCGCGCTAGCCGCGCGCGGCGAACGTCGCCACGGCGTTCGCGCGGTGCTCGATCAGTGTGTCCTTGCCGCCCCAGATGGGCAGCCGGCGACCAATGGCCGAGAAGATGTCGTGCACCATGAACTTGGCCACGGTGCCGTTGCTCTGCGCCGAGGCGGCGAGCAGCTGCAACGGGTAGGCCGTGTTGCCGACGACCGGTAGGAGACCCACGGCCAACGCCACGACCGGCAGGTGGCGACCGCGGAACATCGCCTGGACCGTGCGGCCGAAGGTGTAGAGCGTGCGCCCGATGGCGCCGCCGTAGACGGCGACGAACGCGACGAGCCACCAGCTGTCGATGTAGCCCATCAGCTTGAGCGCAGGAATGAGGCCCCATGTGATCAGCTTGAGCCCCGGCTTCATGGCCAGGTGAACGCCGAAGTCGGCGACGTACTCGGCCGCGTCGCTCGTGCGCATCGACTCGCGGACGTCGCGGGCCTGCTCGCGCGTGAGGAATCCGCGTTCGCGCCAGTCGAGCACACGGCGCCGGACGTAGCCCGTAGCCCAGCGCTCGCGCACCCGCTGCGAGAAGAAGAACTTTGCCCAACGACCGAGGCCCGCAATCAGCGGGCGCGGCTTGAGATGCGCCAGGCCCAGGAGGACGGCACCGCCGGCCTTCTTGGCTGCCTTCACGACGCCCCTACCGACGAGGTGCAGGATCCAGCGCGCAGGGCGCTTGGCGTAGTGCTCGGCCTGCGCATCGGTGATCTTGCCGATGGCGTGGTTCGACGTGACGCTGCGCTGGTGGCGTGAGAAGGCCTTCCAGGCTCGCTGCGCCGACTCGAGCGCATCGACGTCGGCCTGCATGCGCACGTAGGGCGCCGAGCCGAGGCTCGCCTGGAGGGCTTCGCCGTGCTCCTGCACGTAGGCGCGCAGCCGCGGCAGGTCCGCATCATCGAAGAGCCAGCGGCCGTGCTTCACGCTCAGCGGCAGGTACGTACGGAAGAGATGCCAGGGGTTGAACGGGAAGAGTGCGGGCACGCCCGACTCGGCGTCGATCCACACCCAATGCGGCGTCTCGCCTTCCTTCGCCTGGCGCATGAAATTCGCGGCGGCCACGGGGTTGCCCATGCCGGCCTGCCATAGCAGGCCGTCGAAGCCAGCGGCCTTCAGGTGCTTCTGCAGCGGACGGAGCACGTCCTGGACAAGCTCCTTGACCTCGCCCTTCGCTTCGCCGCATGCGGGATGGCGCAGCATCGCGTGGCGCCCTTCGATCAACTCGGCGGCGAGTTCGTAGGCCTTGGCATCGTCGTCCCAGCGCACGCCGCGCGTCTCGGGCAGTCGCACGCGCTCGCCAAACCAGTGCTTCACGAGCGGCTCGAGGATGCGGCGGCGCAGCACGGCGGCCTCGACGGCGGGCTTGCACCAGCGGTAGGGGTTCACCGCGCCGGTGAGCACGGTCATCACGAGCGAGCTGGCGCGGTCGGGCACCAAGACCTTGCAGGCCCAGCGCATGCCGTCCTCACCGAACTCCTCGTAGACGGTTCCCGAGCGGCCACGACCCAGCTTGCGGCGCGCGGACGCGTCGCGCGGAAGGGGAGCCGGGCGCGGGGGAGAGGCGGGTCGCATCGAGATTCGAGACACAGACTGCTCCAGGCGGACGGTCCAATCCACCTGTCGACCAGTCCCGGCCCATGTCCTTCGGGAATTCGGGCCGCGGGACACCAAACAACACGCAAACCCTGAACGACCCGTGGAGCTGCCCCCCCCATCCGGCCGATCCAAGGGGGCAGGCGGAGCCCACCACGTGGGAGGACTGCCCAGCACGAGCGGACAGGATCCCCCCCACCATGGCCAACACGCCCAAGCCGGGAGACGAGCAGGAGCTTCCCGGGCTGCCGTCGCTCTTCGTGACGCGCATCAACGCACGGACGTTCTGCTACAAGGCCGGCGTCGTGATCGGCATGCTGGCCCTCGCGCATGTCTTCTATGCCCTCACCTACTGCACGGACAGCAAGCCAGACTGGCTGCGCTACCGCTACATCGGCCTGCTCGACCTCGACCAGGAAGAGAGCTTCGGCACCTACTACAGCTCGTTGATGCTGCTCTTCATCGCGCGCATCCTCTGGCATCACGGCCGGAGCGTTCAGAAGGCGGGCGACTCGACGTGCTGGTGGTGGCTCGTGCTGGCGGTCGGCTTCCACTGGCTCTCGCTCGACGAGATCGTCGCGATGCACGAGATCCTCAACTCGCACCTGAAGGACCAGGCGCCGCTCGCCCAGGCCGATCGCTGGACGACGTACGGCTTCGGGGTGGCCTGCGTCGTGGGAGTCGTGTTCCTGCCCTTCCTCTGGCGCCTGCGCTGGCGCACGGCGATCTGGTTCGCGGTGGGCGGTGCGCTCTACTTGCTCGGCACGCTCGGCATCGAGAAGTGGACGGACTGGTACGAGAACGCGGACATGATCAACTCACTCGAATACAACATCTGGACGATGGTCGAGGAGACGATCGAGATGATCGGTCCGGTCATCTTCCTGCACGCCCTGCTGGCGCACATCTCCGGGAGTACGCGCGGCACCGTGACGCACGTCGGTGAGGTCGATCCGACGTAGGCGGAGCGTGGGCGGATACATGATCCGCCCCTACACGCAGCTGGGTGTGTGGGCTCAGCTCAGGAGGGACCGTCAGAGCCAGTACGCGAGCTGGCGAGCGTGCACAGGCCCACCTACGCCAGATGGGCCCTGCCCGACGGAACGTCGCGTGGGACGCCCCTACGGGCCCACGGGCGGATCGATCGCAGCCTGGGGCGCGCTCCACCGGAGCGCGCGGACTAGCCGCCTCAGCAGCCGCCGCCGCTGCCGGCCATCAGGCCCGCGATGATCTTCCACAGCATGAAGCCGGCCGCGCCCAGGACGATCACGAAGGCGAACCCGCCCATGCTGTTCCTGGGTTTCGGAGGCGTGGGGGTCTGCTGAGGCATCGGTCGTTCCGCGTCGCGCGGCGCCGCTCGTAGCCGGAGCTACATGTCTTGGACGCCGACGATGATCGTATTCGGCTGGACGGCCACACGGCCCTTGTCCGCCTGCACCTCGACGACGAGGTGCATCCACACCTTACGCGAACCCGAGGAGCCGACGACCTTCACCTCGAAACCGTTGGGCTTCCAGTCGTCGGGGTTGTCCATGCTGAAGACGGCCCTGCGGCGCATGTCGCTGTTGTCCGAGCGCGACAGCTGGATGTTGGCGTACACCAACCGGCCTCCGTCGCTCTCGTCGAGGTCCTCGTCGATCGTTGGTCCGGGCGAGGGCGCGCCGGCAATGTTGCCGGACGAGTCCAGGCCGTAGAAACTGGTGTCGACCTCGCCGGTCGGATCCCAGGCCATGGTGTGGCCGTGGGTGTCGACGAGATCAGCGACGACGTTGGAGCGCTCCGTGGGATCCGAGATCGCCATGAGCTGCTTGTAGTTCGGGAACTCCACGCTCTGCCACACGACCATGTCGAACGCGGCCGGTAGCCCGTCCTCGATGACCACCGAGCGCGTCGAGAGCCGCGGATAGCAGCAGACGAACCGGTACGTGTCGATGTAGCGAATGCTCGGCCCGATCGGGTCCGCGATGGCGGGCGTGGCATCCGCCTCGCTCACGAAGAACAGGATGTTGCCGGTGCGCGGAGAGCCGACCTCGTCCGGGCCAAGTCGTGCGAGTTCCTGCACGACCGGCATGCGTGTCCCCGGGAAGAGCGGAGCTCGGCTGAGGTCGCACGCTTCGAGGAAGCCCTGCCCCTCGTCGCCGGCGAAGAACAGACGGCGGCTGGCGGTGACCAGCTCGCGGATCTCGTAGGTCAGCTTCTGACCGCGCTCGGTGGCTTTGCGCACGGCGGAGAGCATGTTCTCGGCCTTGCGCGTCGAGTCGAGCGTGCGCTCCACGATCAAGGCCATCACCGTGACCAGCGAGAGGGTCACGGCGACCTCGAGGATCGTGAAACCGCGCTGGCCCTTGCGGCGCCGACGCGTGTTCTTCGTGGGTCGATCAGCGGGAGACATAGATCTTCTCCTCGTGGCGAGCGTAGTGGCGGCCGTTGTCGCGACGGAACGCCTCGACACGGATCAGGTACGTGCCCTTCGGAAACGTGTCCGCGGGCGTGTTCCAGGTGTAGGTCTCGTCGCCGCCGGCATTCCAGTCGGACAGCGTCTTGGAAGCGTCGGGTCCGACGCCGTCGATCCAGTCCAGCTTGCCGGGACGCGTGGTCTCGTCCGTGCGCATGTTCTGCCACGTCGTGCCGTTGTCCTTCGAGTACAGCAGGCGGTAGGCGACATCGCGGTCGTCCTCGGCGAAGTCGTCCGGGTAGGCGTCGGTGTACTTCGCGCCGTCCCAGCGCTTCCACTCGGTCTTCCATTCGACGGAGATGGTCTCGGGATCATCGATCTCGTCGACGAGCGTCGGGGCCTTGATCTCCACGCGGGGCAGTTGCTGGATGCGGTTGTCCTGGCCGGGCCGGCCGGCGGCGAACAGGCTGTGGATGACGCTGATGAGCGCGTAGCGCGCCACGAACGTCGTGCCCGAGGCCGCGGCGCGATCGAGTCCGTTGAGCACCAGGTAGGCAGCCCGCGGGTTCGCGACCGGCTCCTGCAAGCGCACGAGGCCGCTCCCTGTGGAACCCGAACTGTGATCGAAGTAGCGCGTGACGAGCTGCGCGTCGTGACGCGGGAACGCGTCCGTGTAGGCCCACTCGCTGCCCACGCTGCCCGTGGCCGAGGACTCGAGGTGGAACGGCCGACTGATCTCGATGCTGTTCGGGATCGAGTAGCCGTAGTTCGCCGCCAGTTCGAACCCCTCACCGACCAGGCTGCCGAGGGTGCCCGCGTACGTCTGGTGGTGGAACGTGCTCGTGGACGTACCGATGTTGAAGAACGAGGTTACGCCTTCGGCCCCGAGGTAGGCGCGGCGGCTGCCGAGGCTCGTGCCCTGCGGCCGCTGCTGCGATGTGATCGAGTTGCGGCGGATCTGGCGGTAGCCCGTAGGCGAGCCGGACGCGGTGCCGCGGAGGTTGCCCCACGGCTTCCACTGCGCAGCGTAGTCGCCGTCGCTGAAGAGCTCGCCCATCCAGGGCTTGCTCCACCAGTATCCGCCGCTGCGGATGCCACTCGACAGTCCGGCGTTGCTGCGGACGAACTTGCGCGTGCCGCGCTGGTTGTTGCTGCCGGGCGTCCAGTTGAGCGTGTTCTCGAATACGTCGCCCATCTCTCCGAAGGGCAGACCGTCCATCGGAACGCCGCTCGGGTAGCCCATGTCGGCGTCGTAGCCGATGTCACCGCCGACGGACATGTAGTAGAACGAGAAGCCCGAGAGCATCGTGAACATCGCCTCGCTGCCGATGAGCGACTTGCGCAGCCACTGCAGCATCCGAGGCGCGTCGTGATCCGTCGCGTTGCGCCAGCCGTCTCGCAAGCGCGTGGGCTCGAGCGCGCGCCAGTAGTCGCTGTAGTCACCGGCGCCATTGCGCAGGTTGTCGAAGTGCCAGTTGTAGCCGTTGGGCATCGTGTCGCCGTGACGATCGAGGTCCTCGTAGGGCATGTGGCGGGGATCGCCGCGCATCTGGCAGAGCTCCGAGAACGGGATGCCGCTCACCGCGTCGTAGAACCACGAGTAGGTGCGCGAGACGTTCTGCGGCTTGTCCCAGGTCGGCCACTTGACGCCGGTCGCCATGTCCTCGCCCAGGCGGGTCTCGCACGTGACGAGCAGGTCCTGGGCATCGCCGTTGCCCGCGCCGGGTGTGCCGGCCCAGGCCGTGCGCACGGCCGGAAGCGGCAACGTGACACGCCAGCGGGCCGTGTTCTTCGGACGGCTGCTCGTATACGCCAGGTTGCGGGCAAAGCGGTCTCCACCAGCGGCCGTCGTGAGCGGCATCGGACCGGGGATGTAGTCGAGGTCGTAGAGGCGACGGGTCGGGTTCAGGCCCTTGTTGCTGACGTAGGGCGTCTCGAGCGGCGTGCCATGGAGCTTGACGATCGTGCGGTTGTTGACGGCGTCGAACGACGTCTCGAACCACATCTCACCGCGCTCGAAGCCACCATCGCGGACACCATTGCCGTTGGAGTCGAAGAAGACCTCGGCCCCATCGAAGGTGCCGTCGCCGTCCTGGTCCTCGAAGGGCTCGCCGTAGTTGTAGATGTAGCTGTCCTCGAGACCGGTGTTGCCAAAGTCGGCCGGATTCCACGGCTGCCAGGCGGGCGGCACAGGGTGCGCGGGGCCGTCGCGTAGGCCGTTGCCGTTGCGATCCCAGTAGGGCTCGGCCGCGTTCCAGACGCCGTCCCCGTTGCCGTCGGTGAACGGCTCCGCCGGGCGAGCCGCGTCGAAGCGACCGTTGCCGTTGGTGTCGGTGAGCGCTTCGCTGGCCGCCGTGAACGTGCCGTCGCCATCGAGGTCCTGGAAGGGCTCACCCACGTCGCGCGAGCCGTTGCCGTTCAGGTCGAGGAAGGTCTCGGCGATCTGGCGTCGGCCGTCGCCGTTGGTGTCGCTGAACGCCTCGGGGAAGCGGGGAGCGTTGTTGAAGTCCACGTAGGGGTCGGCCGCACCACTGGCGTCGGCGTCGATCCCGCCCTGGAGGCGCTCGACGATCAGTGTCGGGTCGGCACCATCGTTGGGACGCGCCGTGAAGTCGGACGTGCCCACGCGCGGCGCCTGGCCGAACAGGCCGCCGTGGAAGGCCAGCGTCATCGGGATACCATCATCCCAGGCGCTGTTGCCGTTCCAGTCCTGGTACGTCTCACCGACGTCGAACTGGCCGTTGCTGTTGGCGTCGAGGTAGGGCTCTTCCTGGGTCATCAACGCCTCGTCACCCGTGGCGGGGAACGAAGTCTTGTAGGCGTAGACGCGATAGCGCGGCGCGTCGGATCCGGCGTCGTCGCCCTCCACGCGCTTGGCGCGCAGGCGCTCCGGGTGGGTGACCACACGCCAACCGGGACGGACCTCGGGGTCCTTCGCCGCGTCGCTGTAGTTGCGCGTCGGCGGCATCGGAAGCAGCTCACCGTGCAGGTTGATGATGATGGCGTTCTTGTACTTCTCGGGCTCGATCGACATGTGGTCGAGCATCACGCGCCACGAGAACGTATCGTCGGTCTGCTGCCCATTCAGGATCCGCTGCATCATCAGGTCGAGCGACTCGGGGATGCGCTTGCAGTGGTTGTGCTGGTCGGCCAGGGCGTACGGCACGGGGTTGCCCTCGTCCCACACGCCATTCTCGTTGTCGTCGGTGAAGGGCTCGCCGGGATCCCGCACGAAGTTCGCGTTCTCGTCGGTGAAGGACTCCTGGGGGGCCTGATCACGCAGGAAGGCCGGCGTCGTCTCGCCGTCGAGGTTCACGCGGCCCTTCATGCGCGTCGGCACGTAGTAGCGCTCCGTCGCCGAGCCCGCCGGCATCTTGCCCGGATAGACGTAGGCCCACGGCGTGTTGGCTGTGCTCTCGCGTGTCTCGTTGGTGTAGGGCGCGTACTCGTCGTCGCGGCCGTAGCCGAGCGTCGTGATCCAGTGGGTACGGAACTCGAGCCCGGGGTTGCGGGTCTCGATGTCCTGCAGCGCCGACTCGACGAAGGGCTGCAGTGCATCCATGTGCACCCACCAGCTCGGGACGTTCTCGAGCGCGAGCAGGTAGACGTCGTAGACCTGGGTGGAGGGGCTCGCCTCGGCGACGGTCCGGATGACGGACGAGACCTCGGCCATGCGCTCGCCAGGCATCATGTCGGTTGCACGCGTGCGGAACACGCGCACCGTGGCGATGCGCAGGTCGCGGCTCTCGGAGCCGGGATAGTGGCGGACCTGGATCTGACGATGCCAGCGCCAGCGCCCGCCCTCCAAGTGGTTGTCCGACAGCGGATGGTCGGGCTTGATGAGCGAGCCGACGTCCTTGAGGTCCGGCGTGATGCTCAGCGTGGGGTTGTAGCCGAGGCCGTCGTCGAACCCGTCCAAGTCGGCGGCGACTTCCCCCTCGCCACCTTCCACGAAGCCACGCAGCTCCGCGAGGATGCTGAGCGCCTTCTGCTGCGCGTAGACCTTGTCCTTCGCCCAGTCGGCATGGCCGGATGCGCGGGTGACATGGGCTACCGCAGCCATGGCCGCGACGGCGACCAGGGCAACGGAGATGAGGATCTCGATCAGGCTGAAGCCTTGGCTCCTACGCATGATCCTTCCTTTCGCAAGACAGAGGGTGACCGGGGAGGTCCGGACACCTATCGGCGCACGGGCACTCTGGGGCTTAGCCCTGAGTCGCGGGTGGCCGGAAACGAAGGCCGCCCGAGGCCCCACGTGGGGCCTCGGGCGGCAGGTTGCTGGGCTCTGGGTCCCGCCGCTTGGCGGGCCCTGATTGGGTCTAGGACTTGCCGCTCTTGTTCGAGCTGCCGCCGGACTTGCCCGACTTGCCGCTCGAGCCGCCCGACTTGTTCGACTTGGCCGACTTGTTCGACTTCTTGTCGTGGCCGTCGCAGCCGCCCTTCGGCTCCATCTCGCCATCCGGCGAACCAGACTTGCCCGACTTGCCGCTCTTGTTCGAGCTGCCACCAGACTTGGCCGACTTGCCGCTCGAGCCACCGGACTTGCCGCTCTTGTTCGAGCTGCCACCCGACTTGGCCGACTTGCCGCTCGAACCACCGGACTTGCCGCTCTTGTTCGAGCTGCCACCCGACTTGCCCGACTTGCCGCTCGAACCACCGGACTTGCCGCTCTTGTTCGAGCTGCCGCCCGACTTGCCCGACTTGCCGCTCGAGCCCTTGGACTTGCCGCTCTTGTTCGAGCTGCCGCCGGACTTGGCCGACTTGTTCGACTTATCGGACTTGCCGGCACAGGGGCCGCTCTTGTCGGACTTGCCCGAAGGATCGCTCTTCTCGGACTTGTCCGGACCAGGGCCGGGGCCCGGGTCGGGGTTCGGACCGGGGTTCGGACCGGGCGCGCCCAGAAGACCCTCGTCGAGCTTCGGCTTGATGCGGAACGGTGCCTTGCTGTGGCGGTACTGGGCCACCTTCTGGAGGAGCTTGCTGACCAGCGGACCGTCGTGGGCGACGGTCACATAGTCGCTGCCGCTACCCCGAGCGTCGACGTGGCCCGTGACGATCACGGTGCCGCGCAGCGTGGCCGGGCCGCGAACGACCAGGTCACCGTTGACGTACAGGATGCCCTCGAAGAAGGAAGCACTGCCGTCCTCGATGACGACGTCACCCTCGACGGCGACGATCGCACGACCACGGAGCGGACGGCTCTTGTCGAAGCTCGCACCACCGCGGACCACGATGAGGCCGCCCGTGGGCAGCTGCGTCGGAATGCCGCTCTTGGCGTCGCCCGTGCTGATGTCGGCCATCGACATCAGCTTCGTCCACGGTAGACCGAAGACCGCCTCGGAGCTTGTGTCGTACTCAGGCATGCCGGCCATGCCGCCCTTGACGCCTTCCATGTTGGCGGCGGGCTCACCCGAACCCTCGGCGTAGGCCAGGGCGGTGTTGCCACGCACGCGGCAGTTGTCACCGAGCTCGACCTCGGAGGCGTTCTGCACGCAGATCGCTGCCGAGGCAGGCGGGTTGATCGTCAGGCGACGGAACTCGGTGCCCCAGACGCTGCGACCGATGCGCACGTTGTCGCCCGCACCGAGCGGAAGCTCGGGGCTCGGACGCTTGAAGATCTCGCCGATGCTGGTGACGTACCAGACGCTACCGCTGGCATCGATGCCGCGGGCACTGCTGACGTCGCGGGTCGCCTGGCCGGCGTTCCACTTGCCGTCACCGTTCACATCGGTGAAGGACTCACCGAGGTCGTACAGCGCGTTCTCGTTCGCGTCGTCGTAGGGCTCGGCGCCCGACCCCTTCGAGACCGTGTAGCGGGCCCAGACACCCGGCGAGATCTGGAAGCTGCGCACGAGGCCCAACTCGGGGATCTCACTCTCCGGCATGTCCAGCGAGTAGTACGTGGCGGCGGCGAGTTCCGTCTCGACCCGCGTCGCAGCGTCCGCTCCCATCTGCTCCTCGACCTCCGCCACCGTCTTCATCGCCTTCTGCTGACCCGGCGCATCGGCCGACCTGCCGGCTGAACCGTCCTGGCCAGTAGCGGCACTGTTGGCGTTGTTCTGCGTGCGAGCCGCGGCAGACGAGGCGTTCCCGCGCAGAGCCTCGGGCATCTTGTCGTCCCCAGGCAGCGTGTCCTCCTCGCGCAGGCTCGGCGGCAGGCCCTTGGGCTCGAAGCCCTTGACCGGCTGCTGCTCCTGGCGGCGGAACCACGCATAGGCATCGACGAGGCCGGCTTGCGCCACTTCCTCGGCTTGGCCATTGGCGGAGAACTCGAACGCGGCCGCCTTGTCGACGGCTCGGATCTCTTCGGTCGCGGAGATGACGATTCCCGCAACCATGAACGCTGTGAGCAACGCCCAGATGATGATGACGCCGCGCTCTTCCTTCCGCTGACGCGGAGAGGCTGAGGCAGGGCGCAGTGCAGCCGGGGCGGGCTCGCGCTTGCTTGCGTTGTCGTACGACATGGGCACCCCCTAACGGGGCCCACCACGCTTCCTGATCCACTAGTCCGGGGGGAACCTAGCCCAGGCACATACCTTGGCAACAAAGGCATGGGCCCTAAGTCCTTTGTGGTCGCGAGGCGCCGAACATCAGGCGCCGGGGCACGCGCGGCGCGTCGGCGGACCGGGGCGGCTCGGCGTCGGAATTCGGCCCTGGGGCGTCTCAACCGTGAGCGCGGCACAACGATTGTGTGGCGCAGGGCCACGCGGCTTCCCTAAGATCGTGACTGAGATGGGGGGCGACGCGGTACGCGACGGTTCTCATCCACCGACTGCAGGGCAGCCTGGGCAGCCCACGAGGTGGTCGGTGCATTCGAGCTCGGAGATCGGCGGTTGCTCGATAGCGT
The DNA here is from genome assembly GCA_029259775.1 of Planctomycetota bacterium. Classification (GTDB taxonomy): domain Bacteria; phylum Planctomycetota; class PLA2; order PLA2; family JAEUHO01; genus JAHEIK01. The sequence continues at coordinate 24,503 of JAJDEN010000033.1, forward strand.
AAAACTTTCCTTCTCATTCCACACATTTCCCCTTTTCTCCAGAAAGTTGCCGCCGACCTCCCTTCCTTCCCGCGCGCCCGCGACAGCAGGGCCGCGGAAGACGATGGCCTTGAAGACGATGGCCCCGCAGACGAGGACGCCCACCTAGCGGGCGCTGTCCGTCGCGGCCTCGCCACGGGTACCCTGGGCATCCACCCCGGGGCCCCGCATGCGACCCAGACTCCTTCTTCTCCTGCCGGTCCTCGCGGCGGTATTCCTGGCACCGTTCGTACTCTCGACGGTGCCGGCGCGCGGGGAGGACGACGAGACCGAGTACGTCCAGCGCCGCAAGCGCGGCCGGTGCCTGTGCCACACGGGCCAAGCCAGCTGGCAATACCTCCGCTCGCCGCTCAGGCCGCCCTCCGATCCGCCCGTGTGCGGCCTGATCCAGGCCAAGGGGGACTGCGGTTCCCGCCCCCGCCCCAAGGGCACGAGCGGCGGCTGCTGGGGCACGGCGAAGGTGCCCTGCTTCTGGAAGCGGCATGCCTATTCCTACGGCATGAAGTGCAGCGGCTGCTGGGCCGAGGAGGAGTGCGAGTCCTGCGACAAGCTGATCGGCAAGCCTGACGACAAGGTCAAGGCGATGCTCGACAAGCAGCTGAGGGTGGAGTCCGGCACGAAGGAAAAGTACATGGTCATCGCCGTGAGCAAGCACTTCTACGTCGTGACCGACATCCATCGAAAGATGAAGATCAAGACCGAGGGCGGCGCTCCGCGGGTTGCGACCTCGCATGAAGTGGCGCACCTCTTCCTCGAGCGCTGCGAGCGGGCCTACGACGACTTCGCGCACTGGTTCGGCGGCGACGTCCGCCAAGGCGGCCCCATGGGCGTCTACCTGATGACGAAGAAGGGCCGCGCCGAGTCCTACGCAGAGCGGTATCTCGGCAGCGCGCGTACCGACATGCTCTACGGCGGCGGCAGCACGCGCATCGCCGGAGGCTTCGCCTTCAATGGCTTCGTCGGCTCGCTGCAGGAGCAAGGCAGCGACCAGGACCTGCACGCCTACTGCCGCCACATGATCGGCCACATCCTCTTCTCCGTATGGAAGAAGGTCGACGGCAAGGAGAAGTACTGCCCCAAGTGGGCCTTCATCGGGTCGGCGCACTTCCTCGAGAAGCTGCTCAAGCCGCACGAGGACTACGCGACGTTCTGCTCGAACGAGACGACCGCGCCCAACGGCTCGCCCAAGGACTGGCACAAGAAGGCGCGCTCCCTGGCGGGCCGCAAGCTGGATCCGATCGAGACGTTTTTCGCCCGCAACTCGCTGGGGGCCTTCAAGTACCGGGATCACATCCGCGCCTGGTCCCTGATGGACCTCTGCATGCGGGAGGACACCGAGCGCTGGCGCGAGGTGCTGGCCCAGCTGCGCTACGGCAACGACGAAGGCGCGGCCCTCCAGAAGGGCATGGGGCTCACGCCGGACCAGTTCAACTCGCGCTGGATGTCGCGGCTGCGCGGCGGCCGCGCCACGATGGGCGAGACGAAGAAGGATGCCCGCACGGATCCTGACGAACCGGGCCGGGTCGAGCGCGAGCAGATCCGGACGACCCAGGACGCCGAGATCCTCGCGGGCCGGATTCGCGGCGTGCACGACATCGACGACGTCCGCCTGGCCAAGGCCATCGTGAGCCGCATGGGCCACGAGTCCGACCTCGTGCGCGAGACCATCCAGATCGTGCTGGCCCGCGTGACGAACGCGGAAGTCCTCGCCTTCCTGACGGAAGAGGGCCTGCTGGACAGCCACCGGATGACGCGTGCCGGTGTCGCACGCGCCCTCGGCGTCCTCAAGCACGAGCCCGCGCGGCCCGGCCTCGAGGCGCTGCTGCAGGACAGGTTCTGGCTGGCCCGGGCGAACGCGGCGCTGGCGCTCTCCCAGATCGGCGACAAAGCGTGCCTGCCGGCGCTGACCCCCGCGCTGGTCGAGAAGCAGAACAAGGCGTGGATCTCGATCGCCGACGCCGTCGCCACCTTCAAGACGAAGGACAAACAGGCGACGCTCCTGACGGTGCCGCGCATCGACCATCCCGCCTGGCAGATCCGCGTGACGGCCTGCCGCGCCCTGGCTGCGTACGGCACCGCGGAGTGCATGGACGCGCTCATCGCGCAGTTCGAGAAGGAGCGTGGCCGCTTGGAGCGTGAGCTGCACGCGGCGCTGAAGGCGGTCTCGGGCGACGACCTCGGCAAGCGCGCCTCGACGTGGGCCAAGTGGTGGGCGAACCAGAAGAAGCTGCATGGCGGCTTCGACCCCAATCCGCCGCCCCCGGCTTCCGACGGCGAGCGCTACGCCCAGCCCAAGAAGCGCAACCCCGACGACCCGCATTACTACGGCCGCCGGATCTTCTCGCGCAGCGTCGGCTTCGTGTTCGACACGAGCGGCTCGATGGACAAGAACATCAAGATCTCGTCCGGCGCCTCGACGCAACTGGGGGACATCCCCACCTCGGGCACGCGCATGCAGGTGGCCAAACAGGTGCTCGCCGACGCGATCAAGAAGCTCAAGCCGAAGGTGCGCTTCAACCTGGTGTTCTTCTCGACCGACGTCAGGCCGTGGAAGAAGACGCTGGTGCCCGCCAGCAGCGGCAATACGAACTCGGCGGCGGGCGCCATCATGTCGGCACCGGCGGCGGGCGAGACCAACATCCACGGGGCGCTGAAGGCGGCCCTTGGCCTCCACGGCCTCCCGACCGTGAGCGCGAAGCTGCTGAACATTCCGGACACGGTCTACTTCCTGACGGACGGATCCCCGACGCGGGGCGAGATCACGGCCACGCCGGAGCTGCTCGGCTGGTTCCGCAACGTGAACCGATTCGGCAAGGTGAAGCTGCATGTCGTGGCGTTCGGCAACCTCGGTGTGGACCTCGAGTTCCTCCGGGGCCTGGCCGCAGCGGGCGGGGGCGACTTCATCCACGTGCCCGAAGAGCGCTAGCAGGTCTCGCCGCCGCGGACAATCGAGCGCGAAGGGTGCCGCTCGCGAGCCGGTCTCCCGTATCATCCCCGCCTATGGCCCCTGAGAACGACGACACCCCCACGGAACAGCTCCTCGTCGGCGAGCACTACCGCCTCGTGGACAAGCTGGGCGAAGGCGCCTTCGGCGAGGTCTACCGTGGGCACCACGAGCTGCTCGGCCAGGACTTCGCCGTCAAGCTGCTGAAGCCCGAGCTGTGCGAGAATCAGGACGTCCGCGACCGGTTCCTCGACGAGGCGCGCGCGCTCATCCGCTTCAGCCACCCCAACGTCGTGCAGATGCGCCATGTGGGTGAGTACAACGGCCGCCTGTTCCTGGTCATGGACTTCGTCGAAGGCGTCGAGCTCACCGAGCTGATGAAGAAGACGGGGCCGATCGGTGAGAAGCGCGCGCTGAACATCATCAAGCAGATCCTCTCGGGTCTGGAGGCTGCGCACGCGGCGGGCATCGTCCACCGCGACCTCAAGCCCTCGAACATCCTCGTCGAATCGCGGGCCGACGGCACCGAGCACACCAAGATCCTCGACTTCGGCCTGAGCAAGTTCAGTGCGATCGACGGTCCGGGCGGCGCGCACCGCTCCATCACCGGGACGATCGTCGGCACGCTCGCCTACATGTCGCCCGAGCAGATCAAGGGCGAGGCCGACATCGACGGCCGCAGCGACCTCTTCGCGGCCGGGCTGATCCTGCAGGAGATGCTGCAGGGCCACCATCCGTACCCGGGCGAGAGCGGCATCGTCGTTGCAGCCAAGCTGCTGCGCGACCCGATCCCGCCGATCACGGAAGACAAGCGCAAGAACATCAGCAACAGCACGATGATGGCTTTGGGGCGCGCGCTCGAGCGCGACCGCGATGCGCGCTTCACGTCCGTCACGGCCTTCTCCCAGTCGCTCGATGGCAAGGGCCCGCCGTCGGACACGTCCCGGGTCACGACCGTCCAGGCCGCGCAGGAAGAACTCGCGCGCCAGGAGGCCGCGGCAGCAGCCACGAAGGGCGGCAAGGCGAAGACGCGTGTCACGTCCGCGGCCGAGGCACCGGGCGCACCGGGGGCCAAGAAGAAGAGCATGCTGCCGGTGCTTGTCGCGCTGCTTCTCGTGGCGGGTGCAGGCTGGTTCTTCCTGCTCGGGCCCGGGGCCGGCAAGAAGGACAACGACCAGGGCACGCCGATCGCCAAGGGCGACGAGCCTTCCAAGGCAGGTCCATCCAAGGCGGATCCGAAGAAGATCGACGCGCCCACGCCTCCGCCCACGAAGGACGATCCCAAGAAGACCGACACGCCGACACCCCCTCCGACGAAGGACGACCCGAAGAAGGCCGACGCGCCGACGCCCCCGCCGACGAAGGACGATCCCAAGAAGGCCGACGCGCCGACGCCCCCGCCGACGAAGGACGATCCGAAGAAGGACGATCCTAAGAAGGCCGATTCGCCGACACCCCCGCCGACGAAGGACGATCCGAAGAAGGCCGACGCGCCGACGCCCCCCGTGTCCGCGGCCAGCGCGCTGTCGCCCAAGGACTGCTGCGGCAAGGCCGGTCCAATGTTGCTGGCCGGGGACTGGAGCGGCGCACGCAAGCTGTTCCTCCAGGCGGCCGCGAAGAGCGAGCTGACGGACGAGCTGCAGGTAGCTGCCCTGCGCGGCGCCGCCGAGTCGTGGATCTCCGAGGCCGACCAGGAGGCTCGCTCCGGCCGTGTCGATGCGGCCATGACCCTCTACGCCCAGGCCATCGCCTGGCTGAAGGAACGTCATGGCGCCTACGAACGCGTGGAGCGCGCGGTGGACCGCGTCCGCCTGCAGCTCGGCTTCTCGCGCATGCACCAAGCCGAGGCGCACGTCGAGCGCGCACGCTGGCTCGGCCTCCAAGGCAAGAGCGCAGCCTACGCGACCGAGATCAAAGCCGCGGAGAACGCGTACGACTTCGCCCTGCAGCAGTTGCAGCGCGACGGCGTCCGCTACTGGGAGTTCCTGATCCGGCGCGCCCAGATGTACGGCTTGCAGAAGCAGCGCGACAAGATGATCGAGGACGTCGCCCACACCACGAAGACCAACAACACCGAGGTGCCTGCGCACATGTGGGTCGCGCATGCGACCGCGGCACGCCGCGTCGCCCAGGCCTGGGCGAAGGCCGGCAACGCGCGCGAAGCACTCCTCTGGGCCAAGAAGGCCTGGAAGGTCGCCGAAGACGGCGCGAGTTGGCAAGAAGACAAGCTCAGCAGGCAGCAGTGGCTTGATCTGGCGCGGGTCCTGTTCACGCATGCCGCGCTCGCTCCGAGCACGGAAGATCCCACCGCGCTGCACGGCAAGCTGCGCTACTGGGTCCAGCTGGCTGCCAAGGTCCAGCCCACCGGCCAGGTCGAGAGCGACGTGGCGAAGGCTCGCCTGCTCATCGGCCAAGCGGCCGAACGCTATCTGCATGGCCTCGTGATGCGGCGCGGCGGCAAGCAGACCGAAGCGACCAAGGCGTTGGCCAATGCCGCCGCGAAGGCCGCGCAGGCCATCGGGATCCAGAAGGCTGTGGAGGCGAAGGGCGGCACACGCCTCGATCCGCTGCCCTACGAAGTGCAGGGCGCGATCTTCGCGGCCCAGGGCAAGACGGCCGAAGCAAGCCAGGCCCTCGCCGCTGCGACCAAGGCGAACCTGGCGAACCCGGACTGATCCTCCTCGCAGGCCTGACGGCCTGGGAGGACCGGCACCACGGCTCGGCGCGATGCGGATTGGAAGGAGGGGCGGACGCGGCAGAGCCGCGCGCCGACGAGGCTCGCGGGCGGACGTAGGGGCGGGGCTTGTCCCCGCCCGAGCGCGTGCTGCCACATCGGGACTTACCAGGTAGGGGCGGGGCTTGTCCCCGCCCAACGGGTTACGCGGCCCGTGGGCGACCACAAGGGTCGCCCCTACCCGTAAGGGCACATGACGGAGATCGCGTCCCGGGCGACCACAAGGGTCGCCCCTACGGGATCACTCTGACGTCGACTTCACCATCCACATGCCCTGGCTTGCCACGTGCACCTCCCCACGGACACGGGCACAGACACGGGCCCTTGTTCCCACGCTCGCGATTTCCCGTGTTGACGCCCCCGGCAGTATCTACTACAGCTGTAATACTACAGCCGTCGTTGTGGCGGCCGTACCGGGAGGGTGCGCGTGGCCCGACGCGAACAGCTCAGCGACCTGCAGATCGCGATCCTGCGTGTCCTCTGGCAGGAAGACGAGGCGACCGTCGCCCGTGTCCAGGAAGCCTTGCTCGCCGATCGAGGGCTGGCGCACACGACGGTGGCGACCATCCTGACGCGCCTCGAAGCGCGCGGCATCGTGAGCCGACGGACGCAGGGGCGGCAGTTCGTCTATGCCGCCGAGGTCCAGGAGGCCGACGTGCGACGGTCGATGGTCTCGGCTTTGACCGAACGCCTCTTCGCCGGCGATCCCGCGGCCCTCGTTCATCACCTCATCGACGAAGGCGAGATCGACGCGGACGAGCTGGCACGCCTGCGCAAGCTGCTCGCCAAACGCAAGAAGGCGGACGGAGGGCGCGATGCACGCTGATCTGCTCGCCTGGGTCGTCACCTACCTGGTGCACAGCACGCTGCTGCTGACCGGTGCGTGGCTGCTCTCGCGCTGCTGGCGACGGATGCCGGCCTCGATGCAGGAGACCGTCTGGCGCACCGCCCTCTTCGGCGGCGTGCTCACGGCCACCGCGCAGGTCGCCATCGGCTGGGTGCCCTGGGGCGGGCACGTGGACGTGCCCCGCATCCAGGCGGCCGCCGCGCCGGAACCCGCCCCCCTTCGCGACATCGTGTGGGCCCCCATCGCGACCACCAACGACGCGGACGCGATGACCGCGACGCCGTCGGCATCCGCAGCGCAGCCGACGCCGGCAGCCGCCACGACCGCGATGGATCCTTTCCCGTGGCTGGCGCTGGCTTGGCTCTCCTGCGTCGTCCTCGCGCTGGCCCGCTCGCGCCGCGCGCGCTCTCGGCTCGATGCACGCCTCGCCGACCGCCGTCCCGTGCAGGATCGGGCCCTGCTCGATATCTTGGACCGGCTGCACGCGACCAGTGGCCTGCGCCGGGCCGTCCGGTTGACGCAGGTCGAGGGACTCGGGAGTCCCGTGGCGCTCGGGCTCGCGCAACCGGAGATCGTCATCCCCTCCCGTGCGGCGTCGGAGCTCTCCGCAGCGCATCTGGAAGCGATGCTCGCCCATGAGCTGGGCCACCACGTCCGCCGCGACCCGCTCTGGCTGGCGATCACGCGCTGGACGGCCCGGCTGCTGCTCGTGCAGCCGCTGAACCTGATGGCGGCCAAGCGCTTACGCGAGTCGAGCGAACTGCTCTGCGATGCATGGGCCGCCGTCCAGACCGGGCGCGGCCGCGAGTTGGCCGAGTGCCTGACGGTCGTCGCCGGCTGGCTGCTGCGTGGCCGGGCGCCCACCCTGGTGCACGCGATGGCTGCCCACGGCTCGATGCTCGAGCGACGGGTGCAGTGCCTGCTCGACGCGGGCACCATCGGCGCCTCGGCACGGAAGCGAGCCGCCGTCCGGGTGCTCGCGCTGCTGCCGCTGATTGCGGTCGCCTGGTTCGCACCAGCCGTGGCGACGAGCGAGGCGGAAGCGGCGCCGGCCGCAGCGGTCGAGCCCGTGCGCGACACGCCGACGAACGAAGGCGCCCACGCGCTGGCGTTGCTCGATCAGGAGATCAGGAGCCTCGAGGGCGAGATCGCAACGCTGGTGGAGCTTCTCCGCAGCGTACCGAATCCGCCCGAGGCCCTGACCCGCGGCGCCGACAGCCTGCGCGCACGCTTGGCCCCCTTGAAGGAACGACGCCTCGCCCTGGTGCGCGCGGCGAAGGAGATGAACTGATGCGACGCCCCCTGCTCTCCCCCCTCGTCAAGCTCCCCCTGCTCTGGCTCCCATTGCTCGCCATGCTGCTCGTCGCGGCACCGCTTACGTCGTCGGCCGACGAACCCGACGACGCAGGCAAGATCATGGACCTCTCGTACGAGAACGTGCCCATCACGAAGGTGCTCGCGGAGATCGCGCGCCTGTCCGGTCAGAACATCGTGGTGGCGTCCGACGTCGCCGGCGAGGTCACGCTCAAGCTGCAGAAGATCCATTGGAAGAAGGCGCTCGACGCCATCGCCAAGGCAAAGAACCTGGTGGTGACCTACGAGGATGGCATCACGCGAGTTCGCTCCGCGGCGCCGAGCCTCCGGTACGCGAAGCTCCTGGACGGGCGCCGCGTGGTTTCGAAGTTCAAGTACGACACATCCAAGTTCAAGCCCGCCAAGGACACCGAGCTGGAGAAGCGCCGACGTCTTGAAGCGGAGCACGCCGAGGCAGAAGCCAAGATCCGCGCGTTGGAACAGCGGCTCGACAAGGTCGCCGCCGGCAGCCACGCCAGCCGGCGCGACGAAGCCAGGCTGCAGTTCGAGTTGGCCGCGTTGCGCAAGAGCGCGGCGAGCAACTCGGGGAAGGCCAGCAACTACTTGAAGGTCTACGACGTCCGCTACATCCCCCGTGGGAACAAGACGCTTCAGCGCGCGCTCAAGAGGATCGATCACGACGGGGCGCAGGTGACGGACAACGGGGGCCGGATCACGGTGCACGCGACACTCGCACAGCACAAGCTGCTGACGGACGTGCTCGCGAACATCCGAGGGGGCTCGGATCGGCACAAAGCGGCAGCGAACGCGCTGGATCTGCTACGCCACGAGCAACCCGCACCGCCGCGCAAGCAGCCCCGCAAGGCCGGCAAGATCGATTTCGTCGACGCGAAGACCGGCGAGCTGAAGGCGAGGCTCTCCGACGTCGCCGCGAAGGGCTCCTTCAAGGTCAGCTCGTGGAACCCCGTCGGGCCGGAGAGCAAGGCCGTCAAGGAGCTCCGCCAGCGCCTGCTGGATCTGAAGCAGGCCGCCAAGCACCTCGCCGCGGCCGGCGCGAAGCGGGACGTCCTCCGGATTCGGGGCAGCATCGCTGAGACGGAGCGCAAGCTCGTCGAGGTGCGGCGGGCGGAGTCCGCCGCGCGCGCGCTGGAGCTGCGCACGGTCCGAGGCAAGATGCGCGTCCATGCGCACCCCAGCGCGAAGGACCAAGAAGCCCTCGGCAGCTCGATCCAGGCCCTGCGCGGCGACGTGCGTGCACTGCGCGGCGAAGTACGCGAGCTGACCGAGCTGGTCCGCCAACTCGTGAAGGCGCGGCGCTAGGCGCCTAGGCGCGCCTGCGTTCGTCGGGCGGCATGTCGTAGGTGACGCGGGTGTTCGTGAGCAGGTCGCTGAGGGTCCTTCCCTTGGCGGCGTAGAAGCACACGACACCCGCGACCGTCGCCCCGATGCCCACGAGGTGGGCGATGGTCCCCACCCAGCCGAAGAGGATCGGCAACGCGCAGGCCCAGAGGAACGCACCGGGGAAGCGCAGCAGCCCCCGCAGCCACAGTGCCTTGCGGTGCGGCTCGCTCCCGTCCCTCGCGCGTACGCGCAGGTTGAGGAACCACTTCCCGAGCGTCATGCCGTGGCGCACTTCCGCCACGACGGTGAAGCCCAGGAAGAGCACCGAGAAGATCACGAACTCGAGGTCCTCACCGAGCGAACGGCCGCTGGCGCGGTTCATCGCGAACGCCACAGCCCCCAGCGCTACGGCAGCGGAGAGGAAGTCCATGCCGACGGCGACGGCGCGAGCGACGATCGGCGCGGGCAAGACGGCGCGCGGCCGGCATGCTTCGAGCAGGCGCACGACCTCGACCATGTCCGAGGGACGGTCCGACGGCTTCTTCGAGCACATCGTGCGCAGGACGCGGTCGAGCCCCTCGGGCAGGTCCGGACGCTCGGCGAGGAGCGACGGCAGGGGCGTATTGATCTGATCGTGAAGCACGTCGCCCAGGCTCGGGCCGGGGTAGGGCGGACGACCGGTGAAGAGTGCCCACGCCGTGAGCCCCAGGCAGTAGATGTCGGCGCGCGCGTCGACGGCCTTGCTCCGGCACTGCTCTGGGCTCATGTACGTCGGCGTGCCGATGACCGAGTCCTCTTGGCTGATGTTGACATCCGCGTCGAGCGACTTGGAAAGGCCGAAGTCGGTCACCTTGACCGAGCCGTCCTCGCGCACGAGGACGTTCGAGGGCTTCACGTCGCGATGCACGATGCCCGCGTCATGGGCCGCCGCGAGGCCGGCAGCGGCCTGGCAGATGAAGTCGATGCCCGTCTCCAGGTCGGGTGAGCCGTGCGCCTCGACGTACTCGTCGAGGCTGCAGCCGGTCACGTACTCCATGGCGAAGAAGCGGTAGCTGCCGTCGCCGCCCACGAAGTAGATGTGCGTGAGGTTGGGGTGGCTGACGCGTGCGGCAGCCCGGGCTTCGCGGAAGAAGCGGTCCACCCGGACGGTCATGCCCGAGACGGCCGGGCGCAGGACCTTCACGGCGACGGTCCGGTCGAGTCCCTCGTCATGGGCCCGGTAGACCACGCCCATCGCGCCCTGGCCGATCGGTGCCTCGATCTTGTAGTGGGCGAGCATCGACCCGGCGGGCAGTTGGCGTTCGGCGGTCCGCGGCATGGGGCGCGATGGTACCTGCTGGCGCTGCAGCGCGGGGGAGATCCCAGCTTCCTGTGGGTCGGCTCCGACGCCGCAGGCGCAGGCCGGGGTGGTGTCCCGTAGGATGCCGCCACTGTGGATCCCAAGCTTCTCAGCCGCTACCAGAGTTCGACCGGCGCGTCCGCCTACCGGCGGAAGTACGAGCGCTCGTGGATGCGCCGGCTGTCCAACCGGCGCGAGCTGGCCATCGTCGACAGGGCCCTGGAGCGGGCGGGCGCCACCGGCCGGATCCTGGACTGCCCCTGCGGGGCGGGGCGGCTCACACCCACGATCCTCCAGCACGCCGAGCACGTCGTGTGCGCCGACATCTCCGAGCAGATGATCGAGCAGGCGCGCGAAGCGCTGGCGCCGCTCGCCCTGGCCGGCGCGGTGACCTTCCAGGTTGCGTCGGCCGCCGACCTGCCCATGGAGGATGACACCTTCGACACCGCCGTCTGCCATCGGCTGATCCACCACATGGCCGACCGCGAGGAACGCGCCGCCGTCTTCGCCGAGATGGCGCGTGTGGCGTCGCGCCGTGTCGTCATCTCCTTCTCGGACGACAGCACCTGGAAGGGCCGCAGCCAGCGCCGCCGCGGCGTCCACCGGCGCCGCTCGGCACTCATGCCGGCGGACATGTTCGCCGAGGCAGCCGCGCATGGGCTCCGACCGATGGGCGCTCCGCTGCGCCTCAACGGATTCCACTCCCTGGTGGCGATCGCCATCTTCGAGGTGGGTGTCGGCGTCGGCCGCGCGTGAGGGACGTCTGGTGGCTGGCTGACGGCGCACGCGCCGCGCTCGAAGCGCGCGCGCCGCTCGATGTCGCTGCCTGGATGCAGCCGGGTGACGACCGGGAGGTCCTCTCGACGGATCGCCAATCGGCCGCCGTCGTCTGGAAGGGCGATGCGCCGCTGCTCGTGAAGTGGCGTGCGCCGATCGCCGGACGCCGCCGGCGCACGTGGTTCAGGCCGTCGCGCGAGCGCAACGAAGCCCGCGCGATGCAGCGTGCCGCCGCGTTGGGCATCCCCGTGCCGAGCGTGCTGGCCGTCGGGGAGCGGCGGGCGTTCGGTGTGCTCGTGGGCGCGGTGCTGGTGCGTCCGTTCGACGCCGAGGCGCGGCCGGCGGGCCGGGCAGCGCGCGAGGATCCGAGCGTGCTCATACCGTTGGCGCTCGCGCTCAGGTCGTGGCACGACGCAGGCTTGCGCCACGGTGACTGCTATCCGAAGAACATCTTGGTGGGCGGTGCGGTGGACGTGCCGCGCCCGATCGGCTGCCCCATGGCGAGTTTCGTCAGCCCGGGGCCGCACCTGGATCGCGAGCGGCTCAAGGACCTGGGCCAGTTCACGGCGGGCTGTGCGGCGTTGGAGCCGTGGAGCGATCCCTTTGGATTCTTGACGACGTACGCCGACGCGCCGGGCCTGCCCGAGTACGAGGACCTCGTGGCGCAGGTGACGCCGTTCTACGAACGGGTGATGGAGCGCAAGGCGCTGCGCGAGAGGACGCGCCCGCAGCGCGAGCCCGACGGACCGCCGATGCCGGCGCCGCTGGCGATGGGTCCGAAGCCGTCCGTGCGTGTGCGGGCGCTGTAGGGGCGGGGCTTGTCCCCGCCCTAGCGCGTCCAGCTACGTCGGGACTTACCACGTAGGGGCGGGGCTTGTCCCCGCCCAACGGGTCACGTGGCCCGTGGGCGACCACAAGGGTCGCCCCTACCCGTAAGGGCACACGACGGAGATTGCGTCCCGGGCGACCACAAGGGTCGCCCCTACACGGCCTACGTGCATGCCCGCGCACACACGGACACGGACACATAGACCGCGCCTACCGCCATGCGGCGTCGTCGTCAGTCGATCTTGACGATCCACCAGCGCAGATCGATGTTCGACATGCGGTACGTGTGCCCGCCGTACGCCGGCAGCGTCCGCAACGACACATCGCCGCCCTCGTGCTTCGTCACCTCGGACGTCACGAAGATCTGGAACAGCAGGTCGTCACAATCGGCCGTCGTCCGGTGCTTGCTCATGCCGACGAACACGTCGATCCAGTCCTTCTGGATCTTCTCGACAGGCGTCTCCGCGGTGTAGCGCTTCTCGGCGATGCCGTGCTTGACCATCGAAGGCCAGTGGAAGGCGTCCATCAGCAGGTCGCGGCGCGGCAGGTGGTAGCCGCGGCCGAACTTCATGAAGGCCTGCTGCCAGGTGCCCGGCCTTCCGTCGACGGCGCGGTACCAGTCGACCGGCTTGTTGGCTGCGATCTGGGCGGGCGCGGCCAGTGTCAGGCTGATGCTCGGCATCACGCCGGTCACCGAATTCAGCGTGCGCTTCTTTGGATCGAGCCACACCTCGTAGCTCTGCCCGTTGCGTCGTTCACAACGAGCACGCATGTTGCGCTCAGTCCTGGGCGCCCTCGGACCCCAGATCATGGAGCCCGTGTAGACGTCCACGAAATCGACCTTCACGTGCAGGTCCGAGCGGCTCAGGCTGAATGTGCCCGTGCCCGCCTTCGGCTTCTGCGCGGAGCGCGGGTCCCACCCTGGAAGCACGTAGTGCGCCGCCTCGGCCGGCACCTGGCGCAGGAACAGCAACACCGGCACGAGGCCTGCGATCGCACCGCGGGGTGCCGCAAGCAGCGCGGGCTTCGACGCGCCCTTCGCCGTGTGCTCGACCGTCTCCATGCCGCCGGCCTTGCGCTCGTAGGTGACGTGAAAGCGTCCCTCCGGTCGCTCATCGATGCGCTCCCCGCGCAGGACCGACAAGTCCTGGCTGAGGAAGCCCGTCAGCTCGTGCTCGATCGTAGCCGTCCCCGCGTTGATCGTTCGCGTCTCGAGCACCCGCCATGCGGGCAAGCCCTCCATGCTGGCCGGCCGCGCGTCCAGCGTGAACGTGCCCAGGTGCTGTCCCATGTGGCTGAGGGTGCCTCGCACGGTGAGCGGCTTCAGGGGAACGGGCAGGCGCTTGCGCAGGGCGGCCGTCCGCTCGACGGCCAGCTCGATGGGCGTCGCAAGCAGCTTCGAGTTGGGCACAGCCAGGCGACCGGGCGCGGAGCCCGCCGGAACGAGTTGGATGCCGAGACCGACGTATTCGACGCCAAGCAGATCGCGCGTCTCCGGATCGAACGCCAGCCGCAGCGTCTGCTTGCCGCGCTCGTAGCTCACGATCCAGGCAGCTTCGCGGGCCTTGGTGCCGACGATCCAGCCCGCAAGGCCGTGCACCTGCACGCGAGCACGGAGCGCGTAGTCGTCGCCTGCCGACGGGTCCGGGTCGAAGTCCTCGAGTCGGTAGACCGCCGCATCCAACGGCGCGGCGCGCAGGAACGTGACGACGCCGGCCAGTGTGGCGATGCCGCGCGGGCACGCGACGTCGAGGTGGTTCTCGTAGTAGTCCGCCTCGTGCTCGACGAAGTAGCCGCGTTTCGCCGCCGTGAAGCGGGCCTTGAGGAAGCCCTGCGGGTTGCGCCGGTGGAACTGGCCCGCGGAGGCCTGCAGCTTGCGATCGAGCACGGCCGTCTGCAGGACGGCGAAGTCCTGCGGTCGGCGCGGCGTGATTTCATCCCGCGCCAGCCAGCTGCCGGGCACGTGGGGATGCGGTCCCGCGCTCAGCGAGACCTTCCCATAGGGCCGGCCGGCGCGCAGCACGTAGCCACGGAACTCCCACCGCCCGGCCTCGGACGGCGCGGCAAGGCCGTCGAGCACGGCGGCCGTCGTGTCGCGCGCATCCTTGGCGGTCGCAGGCGCGGCGGCGAGGCACAGCAGCAGCAGGGCGAAGAGGAGGCCTCGCACCGGACTACTTGCCCTTCGGCGCCTCGCCGTCGGCCGGGGGGGCCTTCTTGGGCGCGTCGGCGGGCGGAGGTGCCTTCTTGGCGGGAGCGGGCTTCGGCTGGGTCGGCATGGCCATCAGATGCCAGAAGCCATACTTCTGGCCGACGACGAACCGCAGGTTCTTGAACATGGGCGGGTACTGGACGGCCGCGGTCCCATCGGCCAGCTTCTCGACCTTGACCATCGAGTCGACCATCTTGATGCCCGCCTCGACCATCGCCGGAGCGTTCTTGGGCAACCTTGCGCGCCACGTCTTCAGGAGGCCAGCGCGCCATGCGTCGATCGTGAGCGGCTTCTTGCCGGCCTCCGGCTTCGTGTTCTTCAACATACGGTTGTAGAGCGCCGGCCAGTGGATGACGTCGTCGAGCACGTCGACGTTGCCGGTGCCGAACGCGTACGCCGCGCGCGCGGCGGCCACCTTCGGGGAACGGGCCGCGAGCGACCAGACGTCGGCCTTGAGCATCTCCACGGTCTGCTCGCCTGCGACGAACTTCACCGCGACCAACTCGCGCTTGTCCGGCGTGAACACGAGCTCGAGGCTCTGCTCGCCCTTCGTGCCCCGAACGACGAGCATCTTGGTCTTCTGGAAGTCCACCTCGCCGAGGACCTCGAGCGAGAAGCCCTGGAATGCAGGCTTGTCCTCCACACCGTTCTTCGCCTCGAACATCGTGCTCTCGTAGCGAGCCTTCGTCGGCAGCACCATGCGCGCGAACTGGATCGTGGCCGCCAGCGTCGTGAGCGCCGTCCCCTCGTGGGCGAAGTCGTGCGCCGTCTCGGTTGCGGCGTCCGCCACGGCCTCGTCCGTCCGGCTGACGGCACGGAAGCCCGTCTCGGTGCGCTTCCACTCGATGCTGGGCGCGCCAGGCTTCGTGGTAACCAGCTTTCCCTCGAGGAGCTCGAACGTGCGGCTGAGCTGGGCCTCGGAGATCTCGACCTCCGGCATCGCCTGGGCCTTCATGACGATCTGGTCGATCACGCCCCAGACGGCCTTCTCGCCCTCGCCCATGGCCCGGCTGCCGAGGATGACGTGGCCCAGGCGCTTGCCGTTGATGCGCAGGACCCCATCGAACCGGAACGAGTACTCCCGCGCCGGCGCGGGGAACCCGGCCGCCTTCGCCGCGTAGGCGGCCTTCGGCGAGACCTTGGCCGGCGCCGGGCCGTCGGCCAGGGCCGGCGCGGGAAGGAGGAGGGCGACGGCCAGCAGGGCGGCGAGGAGGCGCAACGACATGGAGATCTCCAAGGGACCGGGGCCGAGGATACCGGTGAAGCCTACGGCCGTCGGGACTTAGGGCTGAGCCCTCCGTGACCGTCCGCCCCGCCGCGCGTTGGAGAGGAGGCAGGTAGAAGAGTCCTTCCCTCCGGGGACCTTGGCGGTAGGGTTCGCGGCCAACGGCCCCCGGGACGATCGCCCAGCGCCCCCGCCGCCCCACCCCCAGCCACGAACCAGACCCCCATCCAGGCCCCACACCAGGAAGGGCCCGCCGAACGCCATGGCAGCCAAGAAGAAGACCTCCGGGACGAAGAAGAAGACGGGCAAGGCCCTCGTCATCGTCGAGTCCCCCGCCAAGGCGAAGACCATCGGCAAGTTCCTGGGGGACGAGTACGAGGTCCTGGCCTCGATCGGCCACGTTCGCGACCTCCCGTCGTCCCGCAGCGAGCTGACGGACAAGCAGCGCGAGAACAAGCACAGCGGCCTCGGCGTCGACCTCGATGACGACTTCCGCCCCATGTATGTCGTCCCGCCGGGCAAGCGCGACCAGATCCGCGCGCTCAAGGCGGCGCTCAAGAACGCGCCCGCGCTCTGGCTCGCAACGGATGAAGACCGCGAAGGGGAGTCGATCTCATGGCACCTCCTCGAGGTGCTCAAGCCCACGGTGCCGGTGCACCGCCTGGTCTTCCACGAGATCACGCGTACCGCGATCGACGCCGCCATGGCCGAGCCGCGCGAGATCGACGGCAGCATGGTGCGCGCCCAGGAGAGCCGCCGCATCCTCGACCGTCTCTTCGGCTACGAGGTCTCCCCCGTCCTTTGGCGCAAGATCCGCCCGAAGCTCTCCGCGGGCCGCGTGCAGAGCGTGGCCCTCCGTCTCCTCGTCGAGCGCGAGATGGAACGCATCGCATTCGAAGCCAGCGAGTGGTGGGACCTCGACGCACTCTTCGCCACCACGGGCGCCGACGCCGCGCCCTTCGGCGCGATCCTGCGCACGTTGGACGGCCAGCGCACCGCGTCGAGCGGCGACTTCGACCGGACGACCGGCAAGCTCGCCAAGGAGAACGTCACCGTTCTCGACGAAGCGGGCGCCCGTGCGCTCGCCGAGCGCTTGGAAGGCAAGACGGCCAAGGTCCTCGAGGTCGAGGAGAAGGACTTCAAGGAACGCCCGGCCCCGCCCTTCACCACGAGCACGCTGCAGCAGGAGGCCGGCCGCAAGCTGCGCCACTCCGCGCGCCGCGCCATGGGCTTGGCCCAGCAGCTCTATGAAAACGGCTTGATCACGTACATGCGTACGGACTCGACCGCCCTCTCCTCCGAGGCCGTCAGCGCCGCCCGCAGCGTCATCGGCTCGAAGTACGGCGACGCCTACCTGCCCAAAGCGCCGCGCACGTACAAGGTCAACGTGAAGAACGCCCAGGAGGCGCACGAGGCGATCCGCCCTGCTGGCTCGTCGTTCACCTCGATCCAGGACGTGCGCAAGGCCCAGGGCGCCGACGCAGCCAAGCTCTACGAGCTCATCTGGAAGCGCACCGTCGCCTCGCAGATGACCAATGCCCGCGGCAAGCGCATGATCGTGCGCGTGGGCGTGGAGGACGCTGTCTTCCGGGCCTCCGGCAAGACCATCGAGTTCGCAGGCTTCCGCCGCGCCTACGTCGAGGGCTCGGACGATCCGTCGGCCGAGCTGGCCGACCAGGAGAAGATCCTCCCCGTGCTGGCCGCCGGCCAGGAGGTCGCCGTCCGTCAGCTCGAGGCCAAGGGCCACACGACGCAGCCGCCGGCGCGCTACACCGAGGCGAGCATCGTCAAGGCGCTCGACGCGCGCGGCATCGGCCGTCCCAGCACGTGGGCGAGCATCATCCAGGTCCTGCTCGATCGCGAGTACGCCTTCCGCAAGAGCGGCCGCACGCTCGTGCCCAGCTACACCGCCTTCGCGGTGGTGCGCATGCTCCGGCAGAGCTTCGGACGCCTGCTCGAGTACGACTTCACCGCCTCGATGGAGGACGACCTCGACGCCATCGCGCGCGGCGAGCTCGATCGCATCGAGTACCTGCGCCGCTTCTACAACGGCAATGGTCACGCCGGTCTGCATCAGTTGGTCGAGGAGAGCCTCGACACGATCGATCCCCGCAAGGTCTGCAGCTTCCCGCTCGGCGAAGCGGGCGGCAAGACGATCGAGCTCCGTGTGGGCAAGTACGGCCTCTTCGTCTCGGACGGCGAGCAGAATGCCTCGATCCCCGAGGACACGATCCCGGACGAGCTGACGATGGAGACCGCGCTCGAGATGATCGAGGCCGCGGCACGCGGACCGCAGGCGCTCGGCGACTGCCCCGACACCGGCAAGCCCGTCTATGCGAAGTCCGGCCGTTTCGGTCCGTACGTGCAGTTGGGCGATCCCGAGGAGGGCAGCAAGGAGAAGCCGAAGATGGTCAGTCTCCTCGAGGGCATGAGCCTCGAGACGATCGACCTCGCGACGGCCCTGCGCCTGCTCGAGCTCCCTCGCGACCTCGGCGAGCACCCCGAGGACGAGGAGAAGCAGCACGTCTTCGCCCACCTCGGCCGCTACGGCCCGTACGTGAAGTGGGGCAGCGAGTCGCGCTCCATCCCGCCCGAGCAGCCGCTGCTGGACATCGACCTCGCGGGGGCGCTCGTGCTGCTCAAGCAGCCCCGCCGTCGGCGCGGCCAGGCGGCGCCCAAGCCCGCCCTCAAGGAGTTGGGCGAGCACCCCGAGACGGGCGCGCCGCTCAAGATCATGGACGGCCGCTGGGGTCCGTACGTGACCGACGGCAAGGTCAACGCCAGCCTGCCCAAGTCGATCGCCCCCGACGAGCTGACGGTCGGTGAAGCGGTGGAGATGCTCGTCCGTAGAGCCGAACGAATGGCCGCCAAGAAGGGGACAGGCCGACGCGCCCCCGCGAAGAAGAAGGCCGCCAAGAAGAAGGCGGCCAAGAAGAAGGCGCCGGCCCGGAAGAAGAAGGCTGGGCGCCCCTCGGCCAAGCGGACGCCGGCGGCGAAGAAGAAGCGCCCAGCCGCCAAACGGGGCGGCACCAAAGGGCGCGGCGGCCGCAAGCGGCGCTAACCGCCCGTTTCCCCCGAAGGAATCGGCGACCTCGGCCGTATTGGTTCCGCCAATGGTGCGGCAGCGCTCTATTGGTGGCCGCAGCGCAGTGTTTTGCCGCCCCGCGGCGTTAAGTTCTCCAGACGACCGGCGGCGGAACCCGCCGGTTGTGGAACGACCACAACGATGCCGACGCCGACCGCGTCGATGTCGACGACAAGGAGACCCGCTGTGACCACCACGAAGACGCTTCTCTCTCTCGCTGCTGCGGCCGCGGCCACCGGCGCGCTCGCAC
Organism: Planctomycetota bacterium; assembly: GCA_029259775.1. Taxonomy (GTDB): domain Bacteria; phylum Planctomycetota; class PLA2; order PLA2; family JAEUHO01; genus JAHEIK01. The sequence goes on from JAJDEN010000033.1 coordinate 43,435, forward strand.
TCGCCGGCTGCTCCGACCAGAACACCGCTGCCGAGAACGGCAGCGCCAAGGCGTCCGCCGGCTCGTCCGACACGGCGGTCGACAACACCGGCCGCACGAAGCGGGTGTTCAAGTTCACCTACACGGCGAACATCCCCGCCCCGGCCGCCGGCACGAAGCAACTCCGCGTGTGGGCCCCGCTGCCCCGCGACGAAGAGGGCGTGCAGGAGATCGCCGACCTCACCATCGTCTCCCCCGAAGGCGCGACCATGACCGAGTCGGCCGACTACGGCAACAAGTTCG
>JAJDEN010000034.1 GCA_029259775.1 Planctomycetota bacterium
TCATACCATCACCCTGAAGAAGTTCAGGTGAATATCGTGGTTCTATATAAACTACACCTTCATTAAAACAATCCCAAGCAAACTCATAAGCTACACGCTCAAGTGCCTCGCGACCCTTCATCACCGAGCAAGTGACATCAAAACCAGTTAAATAATCAGGCAAATCTTTATAACTATCTTTAAAAACTTTTTCTTTAAGTCCAGCCTCAGTGTCTGCCGGTAAGATAATCTTCTGCTCTTTAGCTAATTCCAAAATTGTGGATAAGCGTAAAGAACCATCTAAATGCACATGCAAATCTGCTTTCGGGAGTTTTTTAATTTGATCTTCTGTGAGTTTTTCCATTTTCTCAATCCGGTACTTATATTTTAACCTTTTTATTAATACACTAATTTAGCACGAGGCTCAGACTTCTATCTCAAAAACCGCATCAATCTCTACAGGACTGTTTTCTGGCAAAGAATTACAGCTTATAGCAGCCCTAGAATGCCTACCTTTATCACCTAAAACTTCTACCATTAAGTCAGAAGCACCATTACCCACTTGAGGTTGATTAATAAAATCATCAGTGGAGTTTACATAAATTCCCAAACGCACACATGATTTCACTTTGTCTAAATTACCGCCACAAGCATTTCTAAGATGCACCAAAAGATTTAAGGCACAGGTTCTAGCTGCTTCTTGTCCTTCTTCTATAGTTAGATCTTTGCCAAGCTTCCCTTTATAAAGATACTCACCATTCCACTTAGCAGTTTGCCCTGAGATAAAAACTTGATTGCCTACTATTTTATAAGCTACATAGTTAGCCACTGGCAAAGTAGCCTCAGGTAATTTAATATTAAGTTTTTCTAGTCTCGCTTCAATTACTGACACGGGGTAATTATACGACTATTAGCCTTACGCCGTAAGGTGCGTGCCAAAATTTACAAGCCCATATCAGGAAGCAAAAACAAGCATATATATACAGAATAGGCTATAATTGTTGCTATGAATGACTCAATTAGAGCATTTATAATATTGTCTATTTCCCTGCTTGTCATGCAGTCAGCCGTTGCATCAAACATATCAACGAACTCTTTCTTACATGACTGGAGCAAAGCTGGCTTTCGTGAAGGAGATTCCCTTCCTAAAGATAGTGTTCTTAGTCAAGATCTTAATTGCCAAATCGACCCAAGTCGTTTAGCAAACGAATTTAATTTGATCGCCAATGATAGTGTGGATGATAGTAATGCTCTACAAAGCGCAATAGATTTTATAAAAACCAATTGTAATGGTAGTTTTACAAACTCCTCATTAATTGAATTACCTCCTGGAACTATTGATATTTCAAAAGAAATTCACATCAACACAAGCTTTCTAATAATCCGTGGTCAAGGGAATGATCCTCAGAACCCAAATTCTACAAGTATCATTTTTAAACCAGATACTAATACTGCCTATGATGGCATTAGTGATTTTGATTTAAATGACATGAAAGATGTTGGTGGAGGCAAAGGTAGCTGGATATGGCCTGGTCGTGGAGTATTTAGAGTGCAAACCCAAGAAGTTCATTCATCTCTTATAAACGAACATCAAAATGCACCGGATAATCGCAAAGACTTTTATGAAGGTAGTGTAAATTTTCACTTCAAATCAGGAATCAAATTAACTCAAAACCACAACACTGGTGATACAACACTGGCATTAGAAAAAGTTAGCAACATAAACCCAGGAACTTATGTTTGGGTTGGTGCAGCTAATACTCATAAGATATATGAAAGACAATCTGTCCCGGAGCAGCTCAGGAAAAATGGACATATGCGTCAACAAATCTTCAAAGTCATTAGTGTTGACAATGCAACTAACTCTATAGTAATCGACAAGCCTCTTGAATTTAATTTACCCATAAATAGTTCAGCAGATGGCTCTAAAAATATAAATGGAGATTACTTTAGCAAGATCATACCTTTAAAAGTAATAGAAGGTATCGGGTTAGAGAATTTCTATCTCACTCAAGAAATCCTAGGAATGGCTCCTTCTGATGCTACGTATAATTACAACAATTTAAATCACCTTCAGGCGATGTCTGGAATAATCTTCAAATGGGCTGTTAATAGTTATGTCGAAAATATTCGTACTTCCATGACTGGTTCACATCCGATAGTAACTGAAATGGCGAAAAATTTGACTATCCAAAATAATCATCTTGAAGGCGCTTGGAATAAAGGTGAAGGTGGTAATGGTTACCTTAGATTAAGTAAACTATGGGATAGCTTAATTAGCAACAATACAGTTCAACATCTTAGACATTTAAGTATTCAATGGTCATCTTCAGGCAATGTTATAAAAAATAATGACACCAACGTTGATATTAATTTACATGGAGGATGGGAAAGATATAACTTAATAGAACAAAATATTGTCAAAGTACCTTTTGAACATCGTAGTTGCAACCCAAATTGTTCATCAAACAGTGCTACTTGGTATCCAATCTGGTGGGGAGCGGGAAGTCATTCGGGTCAATGGTCAGGAGCATCAGGACCTCAAAATGTCTTTTTCAGCAATGAAATGAAAAAACAATTATCAGCAGGTGGTGCTTTTAGTGATTTCCAACCTTACAGCAATGCCGCTACTATTTTGCAACTTGGCTGGAGTCGAATTAGTGATAGTGACAGTGGCTCTAAATGGCAGCATTTATCTATTAATGGCAGCGATATAGACACTTGGACTAATAATGAAACTGTAACGTTTCACTTAGCTAATAATTCTGGACTTAATGCTAATTGTAATTCTTCAAGTAATTCCTTGTTAACTGTTAGTAGTGTAAATTGTGGACCTGCAATTGTTCCAAACCCTAGTCCAGCTCCTTCTCCAAGTCCAAGCCCTAGTCCTAGTCCAGCGCCGGCACCAAGCCCAAGCCCTACTCCTAGTCCGAGCCCTACCCCTAGTCCAGCGCCGGCACCTGCTGGAGATGGTTCAGTAAACATTGATGGTTCGGCAAATAGTGATGAGAGTGAAGCTAATAGCAACTCTACAGATCCCATTAGCACTAATGATGACAACAAAAATACAGCACCATTTACTTTTCGTGACCAAAGCGAAGAAGCCGTCAACATAAAAATTAATCCAAGAGCTAAACGTAATGTTAAATATAGACTACAGATGCTTAGATTAGGAGATATGAGTGACAATTTACGTCTTCAAGCAAGCACCACTGAAGAATTTAAGAGGGTAGTAAAATTTAGACGCAAAGGTCTAATTCGTGTTCGGAAAGGCAAAGAAAATTTTAACGTTAAAATTCGCATCAAAAAATTAAGATCTTTTAGAAAAGCATTTCCTGACATAGATCAAGTGAATATTCCTATTACAATAACTAATAAGGATACAAACACTGCTCTAACAAAAAATATTCAAATTAACCTTAATGATTAGTAGGGTTAAAGGGACTGTGGTCTCCGGTACAGAGTGCTGTCCTGGGAGAGGCTTGAATTCACCATAGTTTAAAAATAACCTTATTTCACAATGAAAACTAGTAAAAAAGCAACAAAAATAAACTCTCTTTTAAAACAATGGCCC
>JAJDEN010000035.1 GCA_029259775.1 Planctomycetota bacterium
CCTGGACATCGACCGGGAGCGGCGCGAGGGCCCCGACATCTGTCCCGCGATGAAGCGCATGGTCGATCGTCACAAGTTGCCCGTGATCTGGGTCGAGAAGGTCGGGTTCCAACTCTCGCTGATCCAGCAGGCGCGCCGCGAGGGGCTTCCCGTACGGGAACTCCAGCCGGACCGTGACAAGGTCTCGCGCGCGATGCCGGCGACGGCCGCCCTTGAAGGCGGGCGCGTGTTGCTTCCGACGACAGCGCCGTGGGTGCGCGACTTCGTAGACGAGGTGCTGTCCTTCCCCGTCGGCACCCATGACGACCAAGTGGACGTCCTGAGCTACGCGGTCGAGGTGGCGCGGACCGCCGCACGGTCGTGGTGGCTGGACGAGGGCACGCCGGACCGCTCCGAAGCAGAGCGCCACCCCCTGTCCGACATGTTGCCCGCCTCAGCCTTCGACGATCGCGGAAGCCTCCTGTCCGTTTCCGAGATGTTTCGCGGCATGGGCCCCAACGCACCCGGCAGGTTCTAGATCCCGTGGTGGGCTACGCCCCTGGCTGGGAGCCGTGGGAGGCGCGCCGTGGCTCGCTGCCCCGGCGTCCGCCCCCGGACGTGCGCGAGGCGCGGGACGACGCCCGGCTGCTGCTGATGGTGGTGCGGGCGCGCGCGGCCGACGGGCGACCAGCCTTCGAGCACGCCCAGGCGTTGGCCGGGGCTGCGGAGGACGAGCGCCTCACGCCTCGCCTTCGCCTCCGAGCGGCCACGGCGCTGGCCCGTCTGAGGATGTCCGCCCTCGGCCGGACCTAGGCAGATGCGCGGGAATCCCCCGTGATGGACCGGACGCTCGCCGGACAGGCAGCGGACGCGCGCTGGACGCGCTGAGGGCGCCCCACGACGGCGCGCAGGGCCTCAAGCGAGATCCAGGCGCCCGCGACATGGACGCGCTCACGGGGCCCACAGGGGCTTCTGCGCGGCCCGTATACCTAACAGGATGGCTCGGCGGGCCATTGGGCCCGGGCGATCAACCAAAGCGCATAAAGCTGCCCATAATCCCCGAGCTGCCCGAGGTCCAGAATGGGCTTTTTCGCCGTTCCAAGTCTACCACGGCCATCCCTGTTAGGTGCTTCCTGGCCTCTGTCTCCCAGCCGTTACGCCTCCCCCATGGCCCCCTGACCGCCACCCACCGTCACCCGATCAGTTTGCCTTGCGATGTGCCCCCACCAGAGCCCTCATGCGTCCGCCAGACTGGCGCGGGGGGCGCGACATGCGCTACTCCACGGCCGGCCAGATTCTCCGGCTCGCACCTGGCCTCGGCCTAGAGTGCGATCACCGCCGCTAGAAGGGCGATGACACCCGCCACAAGGCACACGACCAGCAGGTACGCCCCAAAGCTCAGCCTCGGCCCAGGCGCACCGCAGCGCGGACACCGTTCGGCGCGGCGCGATATCTCGCCATCGCAGTCGCGGCATCGGGTCATCTTCGTGGTTCGCGTCTGCGGGTCCATCGAACGCCATTGTACGTGCCCGCCACTTCCGTTCTCGCATTGCCTTGAATGTGGGCGCACCCAGGCCCTCATGTCCTCACGGCCAGGAGGACGCCAATGGCACGCCGCAAGAAGCTCACGACGGACCCGAAGAAAGCTGTCGCGTACCTGCGCTGCTCGACGCACCGCCAGGAGTTGTCGCCGGAGGCGCAACGAGCCGCGATCACCGCGTGGGCGGAAGGCGGCGGTGTCCAGGTGGTGGCATGGCACGAAGACCTCGGCGTCTCCGGCGGCTCCCCTATCGACAAGCGGCCGGGCTTGCTGGCCGCACTCGACGCGGTGAAGACCGACGGCGCCGGACTCCTGGTTGTGGCCAAACGTGACCGCCTCGCCCGCAGCGTGCTGGTCGCGGCGATGGTCGAGCGACTGTGCGACCGCGCCGGGGCAAGGCTCGTCAGCGCGTGCGGCGTAGGCAACGGCGATGGCCCCGAGGCACAGCTGATGCGCACGATGGTCGATGCGTTCGCTGCTTACGAGCGGGCGTTGATCGGCGCACGGACCAAGGCGGCTCTGGCTGCGAAGAAGGCGCGTGGGGAACGTATCGGCGGCATCCCCTACGGCTGGCGCGACGACCGTGGCCAGCTGGTGGAGGCCGCGGCAGAGCAGGTCGTCGTCGCACGGGCGCGCGAGCTACGGGCGAAGGGGCTGTCGCTGAGGGGCATTGGTAGGGCTTTGCTGGCTGAGGGACGCACGCCCAGGAACGGCAAGGCGTGGCACGTACAGGTGGTGGCGCGCATGACGGGAGTAGGTAGATGAGTCAAACGTGTCAGGTTGCGCACCATTGCCCCCCGCCCGAGCGCCAACGGGCCTCTGACAGGAATAGAGCCGGACCCTGACACCTGCTGCACCTGCGAACTTGGCCTAGCCAACGGATGGGCAGTCGGGTCTGATGAACGGATGACCCAGGCCGACCTGACGACCGGAATCGCGTTCTACGGCGCGATTCTCGCGACTGCTGCGCTCACTTGGCAGATCGTGCGCGAGCTGCGTGACCGCGGGCGACTCAACTTCTGGGTCGGCTTCCGCATACTCGTCGGGCCGGGCACTCCTTCGACCACCGTCATCGTGCTGAGCTTCACGAACAACGGAGCACGTCCGCTCTATCTGTCTCATGTCGCGCTTGGCACAGGACGTCGTGCCACCGGGCAGCTGCTCCTGCCTGAGTGGCCTACCGAGCAGGTTCGCCTTGAGCCCGGACAATCGTGGTCGCACAGAATCACGAACTGGCCCTTCCTGGACAAGGACAACTTCTCGTGGATTGCCGCAATCGACTCCGTTGGTGGCGTTCACAAGTTCAAGGGGAGGGCACTTCGGCGACTTCGCGACGAACACGCGAAACACGGAGGGCCTGGCGGGCGCCAACCGCCCAATTGAGATGCGTAGCGCAGGCGCTTGCCAACGCTCGCCTTGACGGCCTTCGCCATGCGCTCGCTGTCGCGGTCCTGGCGCGTGTTCCAGCGGAACTGGGACTCGCTAAGGTAGCGGTGAAGGTGCGTCTTGCTGACGCTGTGGAAGATGCCGTGTAGGCCGCGCAGGAGCGTCGCTGGCACATGCCATCCTGTCCGTGGCGGGCCCGCCACAGGATTGATCCCCCGTGGTCGGCCAAGCTCGCCCGGCCCGGGCCCGCCTATTCAGCCTCGGGCGGGCACAGGGCGAGCAAGACATGCGCGGATGGCACCCCTCTCCCCATGGCCCGTACTCCGAGCAGGATCACGAATGGCGGAGGGATTGGGACAACTGGGAGCACCGCTTCACACACGCGCGCCAAGAGATTGGAGGCGTGCGTGACGAAGTGGATAGGCTTGTCAGCCGTGCCCAGCAGCTTCGGATGCGCGCATGGAACTTCGACTTCGAGGACCGCGAAGCAATACTCGCAGAGAGACGGGAACTCGATGCGCAGCGTGCGCTGCTCAACCAAGAGCTAGGCACTCACGACCACGAAAGGCGAGCACAGTCGATTCACAAGCGACTCGTCGATGCAGGACTAGACGGGGACTCCGTGCAGACTCTCTACGCCCGAGCGATGAACTTGGTCAAGCGCATCATTGAGGGCGGCATCGCAAGCTCGGGCGCTGCGGAACGTGAGTGGATTCAACTGGAAGCCGAAGTGTTCGATGTCGTACGAAGCACACCTACGGCTTCTGTTGACGCCGTTGATCGAGAGGCTGGCACGACAGGGATTCGCTCGGCGCTTCGGGTTGGGCACTCGGTCCCCGGGGCATCACCACCCTTGCCGGGAGAACGCGATGCGTGGGAGTCCGTGGATGGCCTCCTGGCGCGCCTGAATCTGGGGCCGCACACAATCACCTGGAACGTGGGCGAACCTGGCTCCGGCAAGACCGCATCCGCGAGCGTCCCGTGGGTTGGCGATGTCGAGCAACCGCCCGAGGCGTTGTTGGTCGGCAGGATGCTGCGCGAACATCTCCCCGAGAAGCAACTCCTCGCTCTGCTCAACCGCCTTGAAGAGTCTCTCCGTGGCGACGAGACGGGAGCCGCGATCAGGTTCGCGTGGAGTACGCTCCTCCAGATTGCCAAAGACACGGCGCTCAGGTCACGGTCGCCTGTCTGGGCCGCCGCAGCGATCGGCACGTTGGCTCTCATGCGTTCGGCCAACATGCACTCGTTGGACGCATGGGACCACATGCGAGACGAGCGATGGACGACGCTCTATGACGAGGCGACCGCGACCCTCCTGGAGGACGTGGCTGATGGGGCGACGACTGCCGGTTCAGATCGTCTGCGCGACGGAATGCGGCGCGTCATCAACCTGATGCACGATGATGATCCCTTGGCAGGGCAGGCGCGCAGCAGCGCCCAGTATCGACTTGACTGGGACAACGGCAGATTGCTGATCGACAGGACAGTCCTCGTCGACGACAAGGGCAAAGAACTGACGAAGCACAGCGGTGCTGGCTATGTGATTGTGCTTGTCGCGCGGGGCAAGCCCGTTCCTCGCAAGCATCGCCCGGCAGACATCACAGCAGCCCGTGAGGCACTCAAGCGCGCGACCGACGGCGAACTCACCATCAAGGACCGTAGGCCGTTGGATGATCGCCTCTACTTTTCAGAGGCCGTGAGTCCGACGCAGGCAGTCTTGCGGGATTCGTAAGCTCCGCGAAAACACCGCGTAAACTCCGCGAAAACTCCGTCGCTCACAATCTGCACATAGCGCAACGGAGACAGCGTCATGTCGCAGAAGATCGAGCGGGCCGCTTGGCGACCCCGAGAGTTGGCCCGGAAAATCGGGTGTGCCCCCAGCACGGTGTATGGGTGGATTCGGGACGGGCGCCTGCCTGCGGTCAGGGCCGGCCCAGGCACGCTGCTCGTCATGGACGCCGACTGGCGCGAGTTCATTCTCCGCGGTCGCCGCCAGCTGCGGAGGCCGCGATGAGAAGCCACGGCAGCGTGATATGCGGCTTCTGGCCCGGGGGAACTGGATGTCACCTGCGGGGTGATCCCGAGGCGCAGATCGTGGCCCTGTACATAATGGCCTCCCCCCACCCGAAGGAGGCGCCGTGAGCAACGTCGCCTACGTCAAGGGGTCCGTCGATGCGATCCTCGGCGCGGTCACATCGACGCGGACCGGCCGCTCGAACGCCGTCTTCGCGGCAGCCTGTGATCTCGGGGAGTTCGTCGGCGGCGGCTACGTCCCCTACGACGAGGCCGAGTCACTGCTGGTCGAAGCCGGCATCTCGACAGGCAAGCCCGAGCGCGAGGTACGCAGCCATGTACAGCGGGGCCTACGTCGCGGCATGGAGAACCCGCGCACGGTCCCGTGTGTCAGCAGAGCGTCGGAGCGCACGCAGCCGCGCCGCACAGGCCATGCGCGCCGTGCGCCCACCAAGGCGCGGGCACCGGCTGGTCAACGGCCTCCGTGGGGCCCAGTCAACACCTTGTGGGACGCATCCCTCCCCGTCACCCAGGACGAGGTCGTCACCACCTACCTCGCAGAGGTCCGCGGTCTTGACCCCGAGCTCGTCGCCCTCTGGGATCTCGCCCGAGTACTCCCCTTCGGTGTCCATCTCCCGGCTCTAGCTCGATGCGGGGTCAGATCCTGGACCCAGAGTGGCCATCGCCTGGTCTTCCGCACCTACGACGACGCGGGCAAGTTCGTCTCGCTCCGCGCGAGGTTCGTAGGGCAGGCTGCCAACGCACGGAAGACCTTGGCGCCGACGGGCTACACGACCAAGGGACTCGTCCTGGCGTGCCCCCTGGCGGCACAACTCCTCGCCGGGGGGCCGCCCGACTGGTGGACTGCCCACGACGTCATCATCGCTGAGGGCGACATGGACTTCCTTACCTGGGCCACGCAGCAGCACGAGTGCTGCGAGGACGGCCCGGCTGTGTTCGGCATCACCACCGGCGCGTGGACGCAGGAGATCGCAGATCGCATTCCTGCTGGGGCGCGCGTCGTCATCCGCACGCACGACGACGCTGCGGGCGACAAGTACGCAGAGAAGCTCCACGCAACGCTCGCAGGCCGCTGCACGGTGCTCCGCCCCACGCCGGAGGCCGCGTCGTGAGCCCCCGCGATGACAACGACCGCCTGCGCGACGGCGACCTCCCGGCGGACCCCTTCGCGGGTGCTAGGCCGATGCCTCAGGGCGACGCCAACCCCGAAGCCGACGCGCTTGAGTCGCTGCGCGAGCTTCCGGCGGAGTGCAGCGACGCCGAACGGGAAGCGGCGCTACATGACGTAGCTCGCATCCTGGCGGGACGCAAGCCGCTGGCCCTGGCCTGCGCTCGTACCGCACTTGCCGAGGAGTTCACCCGTCGCAAGTGGGCCTCCCCCGCCAAACTCGCATCCGAGGTCGTGCAGGAGGCCGAGTCGGCTACGTCTCACGAACGTGCGTCCACGGACGGCGGGCCCAAGCCGGCGGCGCACGGACTACAGGATCCCGAGCCGTGGCCGGATCCGGTGTGCGGGGGCGACTTGCTCGAGGTTCTCGTCGCGCTGTTCGAGAAGTACGTGGTTCTTCCGCCCGGTGCGCCGCTGATGCTGGCCGTGTGGGTGCTGCACACCTGGACTGCCCATGAGGCCGCGGAGTTCTCTGCGCGCATCAACATCACCTCGGCCACGATGCGCTGCGGCAAGTCGCAAGTCTTGAAGGTCTTGCGGGCCGTCGTACGCAGACCCCTCAAGGGGGACGGCATGACAGCAGCCGTGGCGTTCCGCCTGATCGAGGCGTACAGCCCAACGATCCTCCTTGACGAA
>JAJDEN010000036.1 GCA_029259775.1 Planctomycetota bacterium
GACGAGATGAATCGCGACCTCGGCTCGCACATCCTGGACTTGCACATCCCGCCGCCGGGCTCGGGGACGCTGGGCGTGGAGGGCGGCTACCACGCGAACGCGTGGATCCGTATGCGCCACCCCGACTACGACGAGCTCCACAAGATGATGGACCACGTGGTCGAGACGGTGCACGTGAAGGCGCAGTAGCGCTCGGACCGGCAGGCACGACGGGCGCAGCAGAGCCGCTAGTGTTCTGAACCAAGAGTTCGCACGCACGAACTGGGCGCATCTCGTGTTGCGTCGCGGTCACCAAGTGTGGAGCGTCCGCATTCGATCGGCGGCCTGGATGGGGAGCGGAAGGCCGATGAGGAGCACGTGGCGTGGTCTGTCACGCGAGTGCGACGAAGCGGCCTGCTCGCCCCCAGCCAAGGACGCAGCACGGGCTCATCCAACGACCCGCTGGCGACCTACGGAACCTTGAATCCGTTGGTGACATAGGCCCGCCACTTGGTGTCGCACTGCTTGTAGGTGACCCCGAAGGCGGCCTTGAGGGCGTCCTGCTCGCTCGTGCCGCGCTCCTTGCTCTGGTCGATGAACGCCTTGAACTTCTTGGCGTCCCAGCGCGTGAGAAACTCGACGATGCTCCAGGACTTCACGAGTTCCTCGTAGCCGACGCGGTCGACGCCCATCTTGGCCATCCGGCGCAGCGGCGGATCGAGGCCTTCGGTCACGGTCTTGCGGAGCGCGGCCCGCCACTGTTCGCTGTCGGCCCAAGCGGGCCCTTTCACGCCGGCGCCCGCGCTGCCGCCGCGCCCGAGCGAGAACGACTGAGAGTAGCCCAGCGTCTCCATCTCGAGGAAGTAGGCGAAGCCCTCGCGCAGCCACACGGAGGGGAAGGCGTAGTTCGCCTTGTAACGCGTCAGCATGATCAGCCCGGCGTTATGGACGACGTTGCTGACGTAGGTCTTCTCGGTGTTGGGGAACTGGTAGTTCGCGGTCCAGCGATGGTCCTGCACCCACCACCACGAGTGCTGCCGCTGGATCGCGCGAACGAAGCCGGGCACGAGGGAGTCCGCGTCGTAGGTCTTGTCGAACCACTTCGAGAAGCGCACGAAGCCGGGAAGCTTCTTCATGAGCGCCAGCCTGATGCGTTCCTCGACGACGTCGGGGTAGTCCTCCTCTGTCGGGCGGAGCGTGCTGCGCATCTTGCTGTACGCCTTCTCGCACGCCTTGAGGATGCGCTTGGTCACCTCGGGGTTGACCTCGGCGATCGCGTCGAAGTGCGGTCCCCAGTGGTAGGCAACCTTCACGCGGCTCTCGCGCAGCACCTTCGCTCCGAGAAGCTTGCCTTCCGCGAAGCCGACCTTGATCCACTTGCCGCCGACGAGCTTCTCGCCACGGCGCTTGTGCCACTCCTCTTCCGTGACCCAGTCGTCGCCGTCCTTGAGCAGCCCCTTCTCGCGCGCGTCGCGCTCCTCGGGTGTGACCCAGGCGCCCTCGTAGAGCACGAGCCCTTTGGCGCGTTGCTCCGCGGCGAACTTCTCTGCAAGGTGCTTCTTCTCGTCCTCGGGCGTCATCCAGGCGCCGTCGACCTTCTTGTGGCCGAGCAGCTTGCGCGCCTTGCGATCGTCCGGCTTGAGGTCGACGATGGCTTCGAGGATGTAGCCGAGTTCCTCGACGAAGCCGCGCCGCTTGGCCCACGTGTAGAGATCCCAGCGCTCTTCGACGTTCTTCGCCGTGGATGCGCGGTACTTCAGTTGGTCGCGCAGCGGCGGGACGTTCTCGTTGACGGACTTCACGTCCGCGCGCTTGAGCGTCTTCATGCCGTCGAAGGTCGTCTCGATGACGACCTCCTTCTCGTCCTTGCGCAGGACCTTGCCCTCGAGCTTGGTCCCGTCGTTCAGCACGACCTCGTGGGCGAGGGCGGGCACGGCGGCGGCCAGCGAGAGCAGGGCGGCGAGACAGAAGCTGAGGAGAGGCGTGCGGTGCATGCGAGGAACCCCGGGCGCCGACATCCTAGCGGCGAATCCAGCGCTGCCTACGCGGCGGGCTCAGGTGTATCGCCGCCGCGACGCCAGACGCGGAATGCCTCGAAGAAGACGAGGGCCTCCAGAAGGAGGAACAGGGCGCCGAAGACCACCACGACCGTGTTGCCCTTGGCGATCTGGTCCTGAAGCCCCATGACGCCGGCGACGGTGGTCATGACGACGAGGAACACGAGCGGGATCACGATCGGCCAGACCGGCCTCTTGCGGGCCCGCAGGTGGAAGAACAGCAGGAGCAGCGTCACGGCGCCGATGAGTTGGTTGGTCGTGCCGAAGATGGGCCACAGGATGAACCCACCGCTGCCCGGGCCCTTGCCCCCATCGGTGAAGATCGCCAGCACGGCCGCCGGCACGATCGCGATGGCGGCCGCAAGGAAGCGGTTGCGCAACACGGTGATCCCGAAGGAGGCGCCGAGCTCGGCGAGGCAGAAACGCTGGATGCGCGCCGCCGTGTCGAGGGTCGTAGCCGCGAACGAGATCACGATGACGGCGACGATGGTCTTGGCCAAGGCGACGTTCTCGCCCACGAACGGCACGAGGAACGTGGCTGCGCCGGTGACGAAGTTGCCGATCCCGGAGTTGCCGACCTCCTTCCAGGACCCGTACTTGGCCTGCCACTGGTCCGCCGACCCAAGGCCCGCGGAGACGGCGAGCACGGCGACGAGGGCGAGCAGGCCCTCGCCCAGCATGCCGCCGTAGCCGATGCCGCGGGCGTCGCGCATGCGATCGAGCTGCTTGGATGTCGTGCCGCTCGCGACAAGACCGTGGAAGCCGCTGATGGCGCCGCACGCGATCGTGATGAAGAGCAGCGGGATGAGCGGAGGCGCATTCGGATCGATGTTGGTGTTGAACGCCGGCGCGGTCACCTCGGGGTTCGTGATGAAGATGCCGAGCAGCAGCGCACCGAGGCCGATGAAGAGCTGGTGGCTGTTGATGTAGTCACGCGGCTGCAGCAAGACCCGCACGGGCAGGACGGACGCGATGTAGGCGTAGGCCAGCAGGAACAGGATCCACGTGACGATCGGCGAGCCGAACATGTGCATCGACGAGGGCAGCGTCCCCCACTCGGGATGCTTCGCGCAGACGAAGATGGCCACGTAGAGCAGGACGACCGCGATGATCGACGGCCACAGCAGGCTGCCCTTGCGCTTGTAGATCCACCAGCCGATGACGACGGCCACGAGGATCTCGAAGTTGACGGGCCAGACGGCCTGTGGCACGCCGACCTTCTCGTGGCCGAAGAGCACGGCGATGAGGTAGGCGAAGACGGCGATCACCACCCAGGTGAGCAGCACGATGATCGCGAGGAACCAGATCTTGGCGCGCGGCCCCAGGATGTCGCCGGCCAGGTCCCCCATCGTGCGGCCGCCACGTTTGGCCGAGAGCGCGAGCGCGCCGAAGTCGTGCACGGCGCCGATGAAGATGGTGCCGAAGACGACCCACAGCAGCGCGGGCAGCCAGCCCCAGATGACGGCGATCGCGGGACCCACGATGGGCGCGGCGCCGGCGACCGAGCAGAAGTGGTGGCCGAAAAGCACATGCCGGTTGCACGCTACGAAGTCGATGCCGTCGGGGGAGGTGTGCGCGGGTGTCGGTTCGTCGTTGTCGGTCTCGTAGAGCCGCCGCTCGAGCCAGCGGGCGTAGAACCTCATCGCGAGGTAGAAGGCGAGCAGGCCCAGGATCGCGAGGACGGCGGCGTTCATGGCCGGGGAAGATACATGATGGGGGGCTCGGGAGAACGCGCCTTGGTCCGGAGGACGGTGGGGCGCGCCGGTCCGGAGGACGGTTACGCGCCCCGACCGGGAGGACGGTTACGCGCCCCGCCGCAGGAACGCCCGAAGAGGGCGACCACCCGCAGCGCGCGTAGCGCGCGGCTAGGGGCGCCCCTACCCGCATGCTGACGACGGCCGAGCGGGGCCGTTAGGAGTTCATGCCGTATTTCTCGAGCTTGCGCTGGAGCGTGAAGCGGCTGATGCCGAGAAGGTCGGCGGCGCGGGTCTTGTTGCCTTCCGCGACCTTGAGGGCACGCTCGATCTCGCGCCGCTCGACCTGCTCGACGAGCTCGAGCAGATTGCGGACGGGGCCTTCCTCGTCCATGTCGACGAGGCCTCGGGCACCGCGCTTGACGTGGTCCGAGAGGATGTCGACGGCGATGGTCTCTTCCGACAGAGCGACCATGCGCTTGACCTCGTTCTCGAGCTCGCGCACGTTGCCCGGCCAGTCGTAGCCCTGGAGCGTCTCGACGACGCCCGTGTCCATGGCCTTGATCGCTCGACCATCCTTCGTGTGCATGGCCAGGAAGTGCGTCGTGAGCGCCGGGATGTCCTCCTTGCGGTCGCGCAGCGGCGGTAGGTCCACGGTGAGTACGCGCAGCCGGTAGAAGAGATCCTCGCGGAACTCGCCGGCCCGGACGAGGCGGCCCAGCACCTTGTTGCTGGCGCTCACGATGCGCACGTCGACCTTGCGGACGGCCTTGCCGCCCACAGGGCGGATCTCGCCCTCCTGCAGCGCACGCAGGAGCTTCTTCTGCATCTCGGGGCTCATGTCCCCGACCTCGTCGAGGAAAAGCGTGCCCTTGTGCGCGAGCTCGAAGAGCCCCTTCTTGTCGCGATCGGCCCCGGTGAAGGAGCCCTTCACGTGACCGAAGAGCTCGCTCTCGAGCAGCGTGTCGGTCAGGGCCGCGCAGTTCTCGGACAGGAAGGCCTGCTTCGCGCGGGGGCCGTGGACGTGGATCGCGCGGGCGATCAGTTCCTTGCCCGTGCCGGACTCGCCGGTGATGAGCACCGGCTCCTCGGTCTTCACGACCTTGTCGAGCAGGCGCAGCACGTCGGTCATGGCGCGCGCATTGCCGATGATCTGCGGGTAGACGCCCTCCGGTTGGCCCACGGTGCGCAAGCGGTCCTTGACCTCGACGAGCTCGCGCCCCTGCGTGTCGACGCGCATCTCGAGGCGCTGATTGAGTTGCTCGAGCTCGACGGCGCGCTGCTCGTTCTCCTCGTACAGCCGCGCGCGCTCGATGGCCGCGGCCGCGAGGTCGACGAGCGACATCAGCGTGTCGCGTTCGATGCCGCCAAACGCGCCCATCTGCAGACGGTTGTCGAGGTACGCGGCCCCCATCACCGTGCCGCGCTGACGGAAGGGCAGGCACATGACACTGCGCGCGCGAATGGCGTTGATGGAGAGCGTGTCCTGGAAGCGATCGTCCTCGACGGCGTTCGCCGTGACGAGCAGATCGCCGGTCTTGCAGACGCGCTCGACGATGGACGCGGAGAAGCCGACATCGGGCTCGCGGACGTCCTCCTGCTCGAAGTTGCGCGCCACGCGGACCTGGGGGCGGCCCGCGCCCGCGGTGAGCACGAGGAAGCCGCGCTCCGCGCCGGAGATCTCGACCAGGTGATCGATGATGATCCGGAGCAGCGGGTCGAGATGCAGCTCGCTGTTGACGGCCATCGTCACGCGCTGGAGGCGCTGGAGCTGGTCGAGGCCCGGGTCGAGGCCGATGGCCTCAGCGGACGTGACCATGGTGTCGCTGGGGTCGAGGTCGTCGGGCGGCGGCGCCTCCTCGAACCAGAGGCGGGCGCTGCCCACGCCGATCTCGTCGCCCTTCTTGAGGCGGGCCCGCTCGACCAGATGGCCGTTGTGGCGGGTCCCGTTCTGGCTGCCGAGGTCGATCAGAAGGAACTGGTCCCCATGGCGCTCGACGCGGCAGTGCTCGCGGGAGGCACGCAGGTCCAGGACGGCGATATCGCTCTCGATCGCCCGGCCTACGGTCACGGCCGGCTTTTCGAGGTCGAAGACCGTCCGGGTGTCCTTCTCGTCGAGGATGTATCTCGGCACGCAATCCGCCTGGAACGCCCCGCCGGCCCAGCCCGTGGGGCGCGGCGTATCCTACGGCATGGCGGCCCGTCCGGGAGACCTCGCATGAGCGCGGCTTCCCTGGGGGTGCGCAGCGGTACATTTCCGCCCGTGGCCCCGCTCCGAGCGCGGGCACCGAGACGAGAAAGAGCCAACCCCCGACCCATGTCCAAGACGTACACCCTCGCTGAACTGGCCGCCCTGGCGGGCGTGCAGCCCGAGAAGGTGCTTGGGTGGGAGGACCAGGGCTTCCTGGGCGACGTGCGCCATGCCGTCATTCCGACCCGCAAGGGTGATCCGCAGAACGGCGACGGCGCCCGCACGCCCATCTACGGCTTCGAGCAGGCCGAGCGCTGCGTCGAGCTGGGCGGCCGCGGCATCCCGCGGCGGATCTGCGTGGTCAACCAGAAGGGCGGCGTCGGCAAGACGACGACCACCTTCACGCTCGCCGCGGCCCTGGCGGAGCTCGGGCGCCGCGTTCTGGTCGTGGACCTCGATGCCCAGGCCAACCTGACCACCTCGTTCGGCTTCGACCCGGACGAACTGGAGCTGACCAGCGCCGATCTCCTCACGAACGAGAACATCCAGCCCGAGGACGTGATTCTCGAGACGGCCATCGAGGGCATCCACGCGATCCCGGGCGACATCACGCTCGCGGGGGTCGAGACCCGTATCCAGGACACGCTCATGCGCGAGCGCATCCTGTTCACCAAGCTCGAACCGTTGTTCGATCGCTATCACACGATCCTCTTCGACTGCCCGCCCAACCTCAGCCGCATCACGCTCAACGCGCTGGTGGCGAGCCGCGAGGTGATCGTGCCCGTCGAGACGCAGTCGTACTCGATCAAGGCCATCGCCGACCTGACCAACACCTTCGCCCTGCTCAAGGCCAAGATGGGCCATGAGCTGATGGTGTGGATCCTGCCGACGAAGGTCGACCGCCGCATGAAGCTGGCCGGCGACATCCTCGAGGCGCTGGACGAGGGCTTCCGCGGGCAGATCCTCGACCCCATCCACATCGACAGCAACCTCGTCCGCGCTCCGTTGCTCTGCGAGCCGGTGACGCGCGCGTTTCCGACGTCCCGCTCCTCGCAGGAGTACGGCCGGCTGGCGCGCTTCCTCGTGCTGCCCGACGCCGAGCGCGCCAAGTGGATGGACCTGCCGCTGCGCACACGCCGCAAGGTCATCCAACGCGCCGAAGAGGGCGCGAAGGACCTCGGGCTGAACGAGGGCAAGAAGAAGCGCGTCACCGCGTAACGCCGTAGGGGCAGCCTGAGCGACGAGCGCAGCCAGGAGCCGTTGGCTGCCCGCGAGCCACCGTGGGCAGCCAACCACTCGCGCGAAACGGACTCGCTCAGGCTGCCCCTACCGCGTCAGCTCCCCAGCATCCCCAACGCCAACCGCTCCACGCGCTCGACCCCCAGCTTGCGCAAGCACGGATGCCCGGGGATCGGGCACACGCGCAAGAAGCACGGACTGCACGGCTCGGGATCGAAGAGCAACGTCCGCCGGCCCTGCCCGATCGGGCTGCTGACCACCGGATCCGTCGCGCCGAACAGCGCCAGCACCGGCGCACCGACGGCCGCGGCGAGATGCATCGGCCCCGTGTCGTTGCTCACCACCAGCCGCGCCTCGGCCAAGAGCCCGATCAACACGCTCAGGTCCGGCGTCCTGCCGGCCGTCCGCAGCAGACCCAGGCCGGCCGCCTTGGCCACGTCGTCTTCGAGCGGCTTCGTGTCGTCCGTGCCGACCGTCGCCACGTCGAAGCCGGCGGCCATCAGGTTCGCGGCCAGCTGACCGAAGCGCTCGGCCGGCCAGCACTTGGCCGGGCCGTAGCTGGCGCCCGGCTCCAGGACGACCAGCGGCTTGCGCTCGTCGCGACCCAGCTGCGCGAGAAGATCCACCCCGGCCGCACGCAGGTCGGCCGGAACGTCGATGCGCCAGGCCTCCCCCACCTCCGCGCCGAAGGCGCCGGCCAACAGCCCGAACCACTGGCTGCGGTGGGCGCGGCGGTAGGGCTTCCAGCCCTTGACCGCATGCGTGAGCCTGCGCCCGGCCCCGGCGTAGCCGATGCGGAGCGGGATCCCCGCACGACGCGGCGCCCGGGCGGCGCGATACGAACGCGGGAAGAGCACGGCGGCGTCGAGGTTCAGTTCCCTCAGGGCAGCCGCGCTCGTCGCGACGTCGCCGAAGCTTCGATCCGGGCCGGCGGGGATCGTCTTCACGACGCCGGGCAGCAAGGCGGCCAGCGGCATGAACGGCTTGATCACCTGCGCGACGAGCTCGGCGTCGGGCCGCGCCGCCTGGATCGCCGCGACGGCGGGTGCCGCCATCACGACATCCCCCATCCAGTTGGGCAGGCGGAGGAGGATGCGCTTCTGCCCCAGCGGAACGCTCGGGAGCTCAAGCGTCGGTGCGTCGATCGGCGCGCTCACTTCGCGACCTCGATCCTGGGCCAGGCCATCTTCCCGGCGGCGACCTCGGACTCGGTGCGCGCCAGGTGCAGCACGTAGAGGACCAGCGCCCAGTCGTCGCCGAAGCCCTTCCTAGTGAGCTTGGTGAGGATCTCCTCGTAGACGCCGCTCGCGTTGCTCGCGACGACACCGGCGACCTCGAAGAGCCGCTCGTCCTTGAGCGGGACCTGCAAGACGCCGTCGTTGCCTTCCTGCGTGCGGAAGACCTTGCCCGCCCCCGGCATGCCCGTCGTGTCGAGCCCGTTCATGATCGTGCGGTGGATGTCCTCGGGGCGCGCCCCACCGCGCAACCGGCGGCGAGGCTGGTCGGTCGCGTTGCGCGGCTTGAAGTCGCGCGCGCGGATCCGCCGGCCGTCGCTGAATTGCGCGATCGCGTCCGCCCCGTCGCCGCGGCCTTCGGTGCCGTGACACCCCGCGCAGCCGAGCGTCACGTAGACCGCCTTGCCACGCAACACGTGCTTCATGTAGCCCGCCTGGTCGGTCTTGCTCGCGAGCTCCATGGCCGGCGCGCCGCTCGGAGGTGGCAGGGCAGACTCCGCGTCTGACGGCTGCGCAACGACCGGCGGGCTCGGACGCAGACCGCGCAGGAAGACCTGGATGTCCGTCCAATCGTTGGCCCGTGCGTGCGGCCGACCCGGCATGCCTGCCGCGGGCATGCCGTGGAGGAAGGACGCGTACCCTGGGTACTTCAGGCGCCCGCGCGCGAGGTCCGTCGGAGGTGTGTCCAGGAAGAGCCCGGCCGGTCCGTCGCCGCGGCCCTGGGCACCGTGGCACTGCGCGCACTCGAGGTCGTAGATGCGTCGACCGATCTGTGGATCCGGGCCGCGGCCGTCGATCCACTCGCCGTGCGGCAGCTCGGGCGCGCGAAGATCCACCGGCTCCTGCACCCGCATCAAGTACGCGACGATCGCCTTCGTGCCCGGCAGCGGTTCCGGGCGGATGTCGCGCAGCGAGAGGATGCCGTCGCCCTGCTCCTCGCCGGGCTGCCAGACGTCTTCGTAGGCGCGCTTGCCCTCGGCGTCGTACCAGAGTTCCTCGCCGCTCTTGCTCTGCAGCTTGCCGCGCGGCGGTGCGCGCAGACCCGCGACGTCCAACTCGCTCATCCGCGCGACCGACATGCCGTCTTGCTGCCATGCGGCCGTCGCATCCGTGACGAACGAGACGCGGCCGTCGCCGTTCGTGTCGAACGTGGCGATCAACGCAGGAACTTCCGTGCGCGCCTGGTAGGGCGCCGGGCGGAAGAGATGCGGCGAGCCGGGCATGACGCCGCGCGGCTCGACGAGGCGAGGATCGTAGAGCTTGGCGTAGAGCCAGTCCTCCGAGCGCCAGGACGGCGGCTTGGTCAGGTCGGCGCCGAAGCGTATCCCACCCCTGAGGTCCGGCCCGACCAGCGTGCCGGCTGCGGACGGCACCGGCCCCCACTGCCGGCGCTCGTCGTCGATCGGGCGGATGAAGTTGGCGTGGCACTGCCAGCACATCTCGGCGCGGTAGTGCTCGCGGCCGGCGCGCTCGAGCCGCGACCAACCGACCGCGCCCGTGCGGCCGGCGGTGGGTTCCCAGATGTCGTGAGCCCAGGCCGTCCACGCGAGCGCGAGGATGGGCAGGAGCATCAGGACGAGGAGCGCGGTCTTGCGCATGGGCCTGTTGTACGTCAGCCGTGCCCGATCGTAGGCCCCGAGCTACGACTGGGTGCGCGAGCCCCGGACCGTCTCGAGGAGACGCAGGTCCTCGCAGAGATCGCGGAAGTCACTGGGCTCGAGAGCCTGCTCGGCATCGGAGAGCGCCGCCTGCGGGTTGCAGTGGACCTCGATGATGACGCCGTCGGCGCCGGCGGCGCAGGCGGCCTTGGCCATCGGCGGGACGTAGGACGCCTTCCCCGTGGCATGGCTCGGATCGATGAGGATCGGCAGATGCGAACGCTCGCGGACGGCGGGAATCGCCGCCAGGTCGAGCGTGTTTCGCGTGGCCGTATCGAAGCCGCGCACGCCGCGCTCGCAGAGCACGACGTTCGGGTTGCCCTGCGCGAGGATGTACTCCGCCGCGTTGAGCCAGTCGTTGATCGTGGCCGAGCGGCCGCGCTTGAGCAGGACCGGATGCCCCGACTTGCCGATCTCGATGAGGAGATCGAAGTTGCTCATGTTGCGCGTGCCGACCTGGAGCATGTCGAGGTTGCTGATGCACGCCTCGATGTGCCGCGGGTCGCAGACCTCGCTGACCGTAGCGAGGCCGGTCTCCTGACCGATGTCGCGCAACATCAGCAGGCCATCGAGGCCCAAGCCGCGGAAGCTGTAGGGACTCGTGCGCGGCTTGTAGGCGCCGCCACGCAGGATGGTCGCGCCGGAGGTCTTCACCTGGATGGCGATCTCGCGGAGCGTGCTCTCGTCTTCGACCGCGCAGGGGCCGCCGATGACGACGAAGCCGCCGCCGCCGATGTGCGTGTCGCCGACCTTGACGACGGTCGGCTCGGCCTGGTGCTCGAGGCTGCCGAGGGAGTACGCGCCGCTGAGCGGCACGACCTTGGTCACACCGTCGAAGATCTTCAACGGGACCTGGCGCAGGTGGTCGAGGTCACCGTCGATGAGCAGCAGCAGACCCTGGCGGGTCGGCGTCTCGGTGATGGTGCAACCGGCGCCGTGGATCGCCTCGTCCAGCGTGCGGCGGTGGTCGGACGTGATGTTCTTGTCGAGGAGCAGCAGCATGGCCGGAGAGTGTATGCGGCCCGTGGGCCCGGTACCCAGATGCTCCGGGCGCCCCCTCACGGCGCTGACACGAACAGACAGCGGAGGTACGGTGCCCGCATGAGAACGCCCCTGATCGCAGGCAACTGGAAGATGAACGGCACGCGTGCCGAGGCCCTGACGTGGGCAGCCGCTGCCGTGGAGGCCGCGGCGGAGAGCCCCAACGATGCCGCGGTCTTTCCCCCGGACGTCTGGCTGGCCGCCGTGGCCGAGGTGGTCGGCGACGCGATCGGCCTGGGCGGCCAGGCCTGCTCCTGGGAGACCTCAGGCGCCTTCACCGGCGCCACGGCCGCCACCATGCTGGCCGAGGCCGGCTGCAGCATGGTCCTCTGCGGCCACAGCGAGCGCCGGCACGTCTTCGGCGAGACGGATGCCGAGGTGGCCGGAAGCGTGACACGCGCGCTGGAGGCGGGCTTGACGCCGGTTCTCTGCGTGGGCGAGACGCTCGAGGAGCGCGAAGCCGGGCGCACGCGCGATGTCCTGCTCCGCCAGGTGGATGCCGGCATCGGGGCCACCCGCGGCCCCGCGGACCCCCTGATCATCGCCTACGAGCCCGTCTGGGCGATCGGTACAGGCAAGGCCGCGAGCCCGACGGAGGCCGCGGAAGCGCACGCGTGGATCCGCGCGCGGGTGGCCGAGACGGATGCCGAACGTGCGGCGGCGGTCCGAATCCTCTACGGCGGCAGCGCGAACCCGGACAACATTGGCGGCTTCCTCGAAGTTCCCGACGTCGACGGCGCCCTGATCGGTGGCGCGGCGCTGGATCCGGCCACGTTCGGCCGCATGATCCGGCACGCTCCCGCCAGCGCCCCTGAGGCCTAGGCTCCGGGGACAATCTCCCCCCCTCGTTCCGACTCTCCGCTCGCTCGATCCGCCCAGGAGTTCCGGCTGTGCCCACCTACGACATGCCCCTCGCCGCCGTGATGGACGTCATCCAAGGCGCCGTCATGGTGCTGTTCACCATCAGCAGCTTCCTGGTCATCCTGGTCGTCCTGGCCCAAGAGGGCAAGGGTGGCGGACTCGCCGGTGCCTTCGGGGGCGCGGGCTCCGAGACCTTCGGCGTCAAGGCTGGCACGGTGAACATGTTCACCGCCTGGCTCGCCGCCGCCTTCCTCGGCCTCGCCCTGCTGCACGCCGGCCTCAGCACGGCGGAACCCGTCATCAGCACCCCGGAGGTCATCGCGGATCCCGGTGCCGACGACGTGGACGGCACGAACGAGGCTGGGGATCCCAAGAAGGACAAGAAGCCCGGCGACGACGACGCGAAGGCCAAGAAGTCCGCCGACGACGACAAGAAGAAGGACAAGTAGGAATCGCCGCGCCCATGGGCGACGCCCCGTTGTCTTCCGAAGCCATGTCTTCCGAGCCCGTCCGCTCCATGACCGGAGCAGGTACGTTCGTCAGCGAGTCCGACCTCGGTCGCATCGAGGCCGAGGCGCGCAGCGTCAACCACCGCTTCTTCAAGGCGAGCGTGCGCACGCACGGTCCGCTCACAGGAGCGAGCCAGGTCGTCGAGGACGCGCTCAAGAAGGTCGTGCAACGCGGCCACGTGAACGTCTTCCTGCGCTTCCGTCCGGCGAGCAGCGATGACGCCTCCGCGCGCATCGACGCCGGGGCCTTCGCCCAGGTCGCGGCGCAACTGCGCTTGCTGGCCACCGAACACGAGCTGGGCCCTGTCCAGACGCGCGACGTCCTGCGTGTGCCGGGCGTGCTCGGCGAGGACCGCAGCCGGGGCGACGAGAAGGCGCTCGCTGCAGCGCTGAAGCAGGCGGCCGACGGCGTGGCCGACGCACTGCAGACCGCGCGCGAACGCGAAGGCGCGCTGATGGCCCAGGAGGTCGACGAGCTGCTGGCCTCCATCTCGGCCTCCATGGCATCGATCGAGGATCGTGCCGGCGAGGTGCCCGCCGCTTACCAAGAGCGCCTCCGCAAACGCCTGGACGACCTGCTGCGCAGCAGCGGCGTCGAGCCGGATCCGGCCCAGATCGCGCGCGAATGCGCCGTGCTGGCCGAGAAGTCCGACGTGCGCGAGGAGATCGCCCGCGTCGCGGCCCACGTGCAGCACGCCCGCGAGATGTTGGCCGCGGGCGGCCCCGTGGGCCGGCGCTTGGACTTCCTCGTCCAGGAACTGCACCGGGAGGCGAACACGATCGGGTCCAAGACGAACGATCTGGACCTCAGCCGCGCGGTCTTCGACCTGCGTGCCGCTGTGGAGCGCCTGCGCGAGCAGGTCCAGAACCTGGAGTAGGCAGGTGAGCGCCTCCGAGACCCCCAGCCCGAGTACGCGCCTGATCGTCGTTTCCGGCGCCAGCGGCGCGGGCAAGACGTCCGTGGCCCACCGGCTGCTGGAGGACCAGCGCTTCGCCCGGGCGGTCACCGCGACCACGCGCGAGCCGCGCGGCACGGAGCAGGATGGGGTCGACTACCACTTCCTGACAGCCGGCGACTTCCACAAGCGACTCATCGCCGAGGGCTTCCTGGCCCCCGCGGAGGTCTACGGCCACTGGTACGGGACACCCCGTGAGAACGTTGAGGGGATCCTCGCCTCCGGGCGACACTGCATCCTCGTGATCGACGTCCAGGGCGTCGAGGACCTCAAGGAGTCGGAGGTCGACGCGCTCTACGTGTTCGTCGACGCTCCCAGCCAGGAGGAACTCGAGCGGCGGCTGAAGAGCCGTGGCGACGACGCGCCGGAAAAGATCAGCGCTCGCCTCCGGGCAGCGCGCGAGGAGCTGGAGAAGAAGGACCTCTTCGACCGGGTCCTCGTGAACGACGACATCAAACGTGCAGCACGCGAGCTGGCCGGCTGGGTCGGCCTCGAGCTCGCCTGACGCACGCGTGCCCTCCGGGGCGACAGGAGCCACCATGGAAGAGAAGATCCGCATCATCGATGAGCTCGAGCAGAAGATCGGTGGCCGCTTCCTGCTGACCGCCCTCCTCCAGAAGCGCATTCGCGAGCTGGTGGCCGGCGCTCCGCGTCTGGTCGAGATCCGCTCGGAGAATCCGATCGACATCGCGATCGAGGAGATCCGCGCCGGCAAGATCGACCTCGTTCCGGAGGACGCTGAGTAGCGCGTCGCCTGATGCCTGACCAGCGCCCCCGCATCGTTCTCTGCGTCGGCGGCAGCATCGCCGCCTACAAGGCCTGCGATCTGACCTCCAAGCTCGTGCAGTCGGGTCACACCGTCGACGTGGTGTTGACGTCCTCCGCCGAGCACTTCGTGAAGCCGCTCGCCTTCGCGGCGCTCACCCACCGTCCCGTCTTCACCGGCGCCACGTGGTTCGACGGGGCGAGTGAGTCGACCGGCGCCGCCGCACACTTGCGCGTCAGCGAGCGTGCCGACCTGCTCGTCGTGGCCCCCTGCACAGCGAATCTCATCGGCAAGTTCGCCCACGGGATCGCTGATGAGATCGTCTCCACGACCTACCTCGGCGCGACCTGCCCCGTGCTGATCGCGCCGGCGATGCACCACCGCATGTGGGCCGCGCCGCGCGTGCAAGCCAACGTTGCCGTCCTGAAGGGCGACGGGGCCCAGTTCGTCGGACCCGAGTCCGGCTATCTGGCCGAGGGCGACGAGGGCCCTGGCCGCATGAGCGAGCCGGCGGGAATCCTCGAGGCGCTGGGGCGTTTGCTCGAACAGGAGTGAACGACCCGCCCGCACGCGGGCTGTCTGCGCTCGGGACCGGTAGACTTCGGAGCCCATGCCCCAACGCCACGTCCTCGGACGCACCCTTCTGCGCCGCGCCGTCCTGGCGGCGGCCTGCGCCTGCGCCCTGGCCCCCTGGCTGATCTCCTGTGGCGACGACACGCAGCCCGTGGCGCCGCCCACGGACACGGCCGCGCGCGCCCGCGAGGTGTTCGAGGGCTTCCACAAGGCGGATCCCGAGCGCATCCCGTCGCGCTTGGCGACCAATCCAGGGCGGCCCTGGGGCGATTTCGTCGGCAGCGATGCCTGCAAGCGCTGCCACGAGGAGGACTACGCCAAGTGGCGCGGCTCGTTCCACAGCCGCACGCTCTACGACGCCGTCCCCGAGACGGTCTTCGGCGACTTCAGCGGCACGGCGCGCTTCGACGACCCCGAGTACGCCTGGCGCGTGACGCCCAGCAGCAAGGTCGACGCGGCCACCGGCAAGCGTCGGTTCTTCTTGGAGGTGCAGCTCAAGACGCACGAAGAGCGCGGCCCGGGCAAGCTGAAGGACATCGACACCTACGGCTCGGGCGTGCTGCCGGACGCGACCGAGGGTCCGTTCGAGGTGCTCTACGCGTTCGGCAATCGCCGTCACCAGCCGTACGTCGTGCGCGACAAGGCCGGCCAGGCCTGGGTGGCGCCGGTCTACTGGGACGACATCCAGAAGAGCTGGCGCTACGACGGCTGGCGTCCCTACGTGCGCTCCTGCGGGAACTGCCACGTGACCGGCATCCGCACAGCGGAGAAGCCCTGGCGCCCGGGGCTTCCGGCGCTGCCCTACACCATGCCCACGCGCTGGAACCTCGAGCCGGCCAAGGAGCAGTGGGCTGAGGGCGCCGTGGGCTGCGAGGTCTGCCACGGCGCGGGACGCAAGCACATCGAGGCCGTCGATCGGATCGGGTCGAAGGAGTACAGCCGCCGTCTGGCGGCCGGCACGAAGGACCGCACGATCTACGACGGCAAGAGCCGCATTCGCGAGCACCGCATGCATGCCTGCGGCCGGTGCCACAACTTCATGACCGAGAGCTCGTGCACGTGGATGCCGGGGCCGAAGGGCTACGACCGGGATCCGATCCTCGATCTGCTTCGACCCAGCACGTCCATCAAGCCGCACGCCGATCGCAAGGCCCTGCAGTTCTACGCCGACGGGTCGCACGTGAGTCCGTGCACGGTCTTTGCCGTCTTCAAGACCTCGAAGATGTACAAGCAGGGCGTGGACTGCGCGGACTGCCACGATCCGCACGGCACGGATCACTGGGCCGACCTGGTGCTGCCGATCGCCGACAACAGCCTCTGCATCAGCTGCCACACGGACCTCGACAGCGTCGAGGCGCAGACCAAGCACTCGATGCACATGGCCGGCTCCAGCGGCAACCGCTGCGTCGAGTGCCACATGCCGCGCACGATGGCGTTCACCAACGGTGAACACATGATGAGCCGTCAGGTGCACAACCACTACTTCAGCTCGCCAACCGGCAAGCGTCGTCCGGGCGGTCCGCCAAGTTCGTGCAACATCTGCCACGACGACCGCACACACAAGTGGACCCGCGCCACGATCGCGGCCTGGAAGAAGAAGGGCATGCTGAAGGTCCAGAAGGCCAGCTCGCTGCTCGAGGGGAAGTAGGGGCGACCCTTGTGGTCGCCCGGGATGCCCACGTACCTCGTGCGTCGCGGGCGTCGGTCGCCGCGTGCCCATCCCGTGTGCCCTTACGGGTAGGGGCGACCCTTGTGGTCGCCCGGGAGGCCCACGTACCTCGTGCGTCGCGGGCGTCGGTCGCCGCGTGCCCATCCCGTGTGCCCTTACGGGTAGGGGCGACCCTTGTGGTCGCCCACGAGCCTCGAGTGTCCGTGTCCGTGTCCGTGTCCGTGTCCGTGTCCGTGTCAGGAGGGGGTGACACACCACCCGGTCGCGGTACATCGTGACGCTACGCACGAGCGGAAGCTCGTGCAGGTTCGTGACCTCACGCCACGTGTATCGGAGCGGGACCCGAGTAGGCCGTGAGGGCCCTGCCCGCCGGGCTACTTGGGGAGCTCCGGGTGTCCGTGTCCGTGTCCGTGAAGGGGACGTGGAAGGCAAAGTCGAAGTCAAAGTGGACGGGAGCCTTACGGACCAGCCCGTAAGGCTCCCGTCAGCCCCCCTCACCTCGCCTTCGCCTCGGATGAATCCGAGGCCCCCACGACCCGATCCATCGAAGGATGGCTCGAACGACGACAGCAACACAGTCCCGGTCCGCCCGCACGTCCCGCGCCCAGGCTGAAGTCGAGCCCGTCGGGCTCGAGCTCGCCGGGGTCGCGCTCACCCTGGGGTCGCTCCTCTTGGGGGCCGCCATGGCGACCCTCGAGGGTGATGGCGGCGGGAGCGGTTTCAGCAACGTGACCGGCGCCATCGGCGGCTTCGCGGCCCGCGGTGTCACCTCGGCCGTCGGCATCGGCGCCTGGATGTTGCCGGCGTTCGCCATCGCGTGGGGCATCACCTGCCTCCGCGGCCGCCGGCCCGCCAACTGGCTGCGCGCCGCCCTGTTGCTCCCCTTGCTCATGGGCCTGGCTGGTGTGATCGGCTCCCTCGTTCTCGAGCGCGGCTTCCTGCCCGGTCTCGAGCGTGCGGGCCCCGGTGGCTACTTCGGCCTCGCGCTCGGCTCCGTCGCCTTCAGCGCCTTCGGCAAGGCCGCCGGCCTGATCGGCGCCGTGGCGTGGATCGCCGTCTTCCGCGTCATGACCCAGATCGATCTCGTCCAGGGCGTGATGCGCCTGGCTGGTCTCATCGCGCGCCGCGGCAGCGACGTCGCACGCAGCGCGACGAAGCGCTCCCCGCGCACGTCCGACGACGAAGGCGGCGTCGCGGTCGCTGACGAGGAAGAGATCTACGAGGACGAGGACGACGAAGAGGAAGAGGACGACGGGGAGTGGGAGTACGCCGACGAGAACGGCGAGTTCCCGACCGCCGAGCTCGACGAGGAGTACGAAGACGAGGAGGACGACGAGGAGGAGTACGAGGACGACGAGGAAGAAGAGGACGCCGAGGAGGAGGCCCCCGCCCCCGCACGGCCCGCGCCGCGCCCCATGATCGCCGTCCCGCCGCCTCCGCCGCCTCGCAAGCCGCGCGTGGCCAAGCCGCGCGGCGCGTACGTCGCGCCGCCGCTCAACCTGCTCACGCCCGGCGACCGCGTCGACCCGGAGGCCGTGCGCGAGGAGGTCGAGGCGAACGCCGAGGTACTCGAAGAGGCTCTCGCTTCGTTCGGTGTCGAGGCGCGCGTGGTTTCGCATCAGCGTGGCCCCGTCATCACGTTCTATGAGATCAAGGTGCCCTCCGGCATCCGCCTCAGCCGCGTGACCGCCCTCACGGATGACCTCGCCATCGCGCTCAAGGCGCCCAGCATCCGCATCGTGGCGCCGATCCCCGGCCGCAGCACGGTCGGCGTCGAGGTGCCGAACACCACGCGCGAGATCGTGCGTATGCGCGACCTGCTGGAGCAGGAGGGCGACAAGGTCGACCGCGCAGCGATCCCGGTCGCGCTCGGTGCCGACACGTCCGGCGCCCCCATCGTCGAAGACCTGGCGAAGACGCCGCACCTCCTGATCGCCGGCGCGACGGGCTCGGGCAAGAGCGTCTGCATCAACGCCATCCTGCTGTCGATCCTCTACACGCGCGGGCCGGAGGACGTGAACCTGATCCTGATCGACCCAAAGCAGGTCGAGCTGAGCTTCTACGAAGGCATCCCCCACCTGCTGACGCCTGTCGTCACGGACATGCGCCGCGCGGCCAAGATCCTCGAATGGGCCGTAGAGCGCATGGAAGAGCGGTACTCCAAGCTCCTGGCCTGCGGCGTGCGCAACATCGCGGGCTACAACGCGCTGCCGAAGGACAAGCGCGAGAAGGCGCGCGAGCGCACGAACATGGACGAGGAGGAGCTGCCCGACAAGATGCCCTTCCTCGTCATCGTGATCGACGAGCTGGCCGACGTGATCCTGACGAACGGCAAGGACGTGGAGCTCGCCATCACGCGCCTCGCCCAGAAGAGCCGCGCCGTCGGCATCCACCTCGTGCTGGCTACGCAGCGTCCCTCGACGAACGTCATCACGGGCCTCATCAAGGCCAACATGCCGACGCGCATCTCGTTCGTGGTCTCGAGCAAGATCGACAGCCGCGTGGTGCTGGACGCCAACGGCGCCGATCGTCTGCTGGGCCACGGCGACATGCTCTGGATGCACCCGCGCAGCCTGCATCTGCGCCGCTCGCAGGGCACGCTGGTTACCGACGCCGAGGCGCGGGCCACGGTCGAGTTCCTGGCGAAGCAGTACCCCGACATCGAGTACGAGGATCTGCTCAAGACCAAGGTTGGCGAGTTGACCGATCCGATGGGCGAAGACGACCTCTACGACGACGCCGTTCGCGCGGTGCTGTCGACGAAGCTCGGCAGCGCGAGCATGCTGCAGCGGCGCTTGGGCGTCGGCTACACGCGCGCCTCGCGCCTCGTGGACATGATGAGCGACCGCGGCCTGGTGGGCCCGCATGTGGGCAGCAAGGCGCGCGAGGTCCTGATGGAGCTGGAGGACTGGGAGGCCGCGAAGGCGCAGGCGGAGGTCACGAAGCCCGCGGCGAGCGAGTACTTCGACTACGACGACCCGCCGCCGGTGGATACGAACTGGGACTAGGCGGCCGAAGGCCGCGCAGTCCCCACGCCCGCCCCCGAGCCGCCCCTGCGCGTACGGCTGGCGGGCCCCGTCCTGGGGGTGGCCCCACCTACGATCCGGCGCGTGGAACGTCTGCGGCCCATCCTCCAGAGTCTCGCCACCTTCGTGGCGCCCGGACTCGTCCTGCTGCTCCTGGGCATCCAGGTGGCGTTCGGGCTGCGTGGCTTCGATCGCCCGGATGACAGCTGGCTGCAGGTCTTGCAGGTGCCCGGCGTACTTCTGGGCTGGGGCGGCGTCGTCCTGCTCGTCCCGCTGCTCGTGTGGATGGTGCTCGACTGGTGGGGCTATGACCTCGGCGGCTTCGCGCTCAAGGGCCTCGGCTCGGCCGTCCTCGGCATCGCCGCCGGCACGCTCTGCGGCCTCGCGGGCGAGGTCTCCAGCGGCGGCATCGTCGGGGGCGGACTGGCCGCCGTGTTGGGCGACACGGTCGGTCCCATCATCTCCATCGCCGTCCTCGGGCTCATGGCCGTCCCGGCGGCCGTGCTCGCGTTCACGATGCAGAAGCGCGCCCCGCGCCCCACGAGCGCTGCGGCTCGAGAGAACGAGGCGGACCGAAAGCAGGACGGGACGGAGACGAAAGGCCTTCTTGGCCGCCTCTTCGCGTGGCTTCCGCGGGGCAAGCGCCCAAAGCACCCCGCGCGCAAGACGTGGTATCCGGAGCGCCGCCTCGATGCGCTGGGCAACGAAGTGCCGATGCAGTTCAAGACCCGCGACGTGGGCGGGATCCGCTACGCCGATGAGGTCGCGGAGGCGAGCGCGCCGGAGACGGCCGCCACGGCCGACGCGAGCGACGTCGCGGACGCCCCTGCGGCCATGGGCGATGTCGTTGCGGGCGAAGAGCGCCTGCCGACGATCCCCGAATTGCTGGCCGGCAACTGGCGCGGCGAGCGCGTCGCCAAGCTGCTTCATGACCCGTCCGGCGGCCCGCGGGAGACCGACGCCGATCAGCCGGACGACGGCCCGGTCCACGTCGACAGCGAAGGCCGCGCCCGCCGCGCCACGCAGCGCGACGTCCTCATCCCGGGCGTCTACGTGGCACGAGGTCCGGTGGAGGATCGGTCCGCGGAGGGTCATGAGGTCGCCGGGCAGGTTGGAGAAGGCGACGTGTCGTACGGCGAGGGGGCTGCCTTGGCAGCGACCGACGTCACGTCCGACCTAACGTCGGACGTTCCGCGACCCCGCCAACAGACGATGGCGTTCGTGCCCGCCCCGCCCGCACCCCTCGCCGTCACGGAGAGTGCGCTGCCGCCCGGCGTGCGCTACGCCGACGACCCGACGCCGCCGCCGATCAGCGAGGACGACCTCGACACGGACGGCGACCTCGACACGGAGGTCGACACGGAGGTCGACACGGAGGTCGATGCCGAGGGCGTCTACGAACTCGGTCTCGCGCTCGACGAAGAGCCCGACCTCTCACGAGCCATCGAGGACGCCGTCCGCGGCCCCTCCGCCGGACCGCAAGATGCCGCGCACACGGCCAGGTCCATCCGCGAGACCCTGCGCGCCAAGGTCGAGGCCATCCAGTCCGACGGTGCCAGCAGCCGCTACATCGCCAAGCTGGATTCGATCGGCCTGTTCGACATGGCCGAGCCCGACGCGCCGCGTATGGACGCCGATTCGAGGCAGGCCTCCAAGAAGGCCTCCAAGAAAGCTTCACCCAAGAAGCGGGCCGCCACCAAGAAGCGGGCCGCATCCGGGAAGCCTGCGGCCAAGCGCACCCGTACGAAGAGGGGCACCGGGGCGACCGGGACGCGCACGGGGGTGGCCGTCAAGAAGCGTGCGGCCACCAAGAAGAAGACCACGACCAAGAAGCCCTCGGTCACGGCGGCGGCCACCAAGCGGACTGCGACGAAGAAGGCCGCCACGAAGAAGGCCGCCACGAAGAAGGCCGTCACGAGGAAGGCCGTCGCGAAGAAGCGCAGCGTGGCACGCCGCAAGCTGCCGCCGAAGCCCAGCGCCTCCGTGCTCGCTGCGCGCAAGAAGGCTGCCGAGAAGGCCGCGATGCTGGACGTACTCCGCATCGAGCGGCTCGATCCCCTCTTCTCCAAGGCCGTGGCCGCCGCACTTGAACGCGGCGCTGCCTCGCCGGTCCTCCTCACGCGCCAGCTCGGCCTGCCCTTCCAGCGGGCCACCGGGCTGCTGGAGCGGATGATCGCCACCGGTGTCCTCGAACAGGCCTCACCGCGGGGTTCCCACACGGTTCTGATCACTGCCAAGGACTGGGCCTCGACGACACCCAAGACGACACCCAAGACGGCACCCAAGACGGCACCGAGCGAGGCGCACAAGCCGTCCCCGACGTAGACGGACGGGCGTGGCTTGACGCGTGGCCTCGGCCCCCTTCCCCTGGCGGCTGCATGGACACCGAAGCACCCCTTGGCCGCATTGCCCTCGTCTCGCTCGGCTGCGCGAAGAACCTCGTCGACAGCGAGCGTCTCGTGGGGGATCTGCAGGCTGCCGGCTTCGCGCTGGCGGACGACATGGGCACTGCCGACCTCGCCCTGATCAACACCTGCGGCTTCATCGATCCCGCAAAGGAGGAGTCGGTCGACACGATCCTCAAGGTGACGAACCAGAAGGAGTTCGGACGGCTGCGCGGCGTGATGGTCGCGGGCTGCCTCGTGGAGCGCTACCGCGAGGATCTGGAGCGGGACATTCCCGAGGTGGATCGCTGGCTCAGCTTCGGGGACTACACGCACGTCGTCGAATCCGCGCGAGAACTGATGGACCTGCCGCAGGTCCGTGAGCTGCCGCCCCAGCGCGTCCTGCTGACGCCGCGCGCCTACGCCTACCTGAAGGTCAGCGAAGGCTGCGACCAGAAGTGCACCTTCTGCGCGATCCCCGGCATCCGCGGGCGGCTCGTCAGCCGCACGATCGAAGCCAACGTCGAGGACGCGCGCAAGCTCGCGGCCCAAGGCGTAGGCGAGGTCAACCTGGTCTCGCAGGATACGACGGCGTACGGCCGCGACATCTACGGCAAGCCGCGACTGAAGGAGCTGCTCCAGGAGCTCACGAAGATCGACGGTCCGCGCTGGTGGCGCATCCTCTACCTCTACCCGTCGATCCTGCGCGATGACCTGCTCGAGGAAATGGCTTCCAACGACCGGATCGCCAAGTACATCGACATGCCGCTCCAGCACGTGAGCGATCACATGCTGCGCACGATGCGTCGGGGCATCAACGGCAAGCGCCAGCGCATCCTGCTGGAGTCGATCCGTCGGATCCTTCCGACGGCGGTGATTCGCACGACGCTCATTTCCGGCTTCCCGGGCGAGACGAACGCGGATCACCAGGAACTGCTCGAGTTCGTGCGCGATGGCTGGTTCGACCGCCTCGGCATCTTCACGTTCAGCCGCGAGGAGGGCACGCCCTCCTTCGACATGGCCGATCAGGTCCCGGCCGCGCTCGCAGAGGAGCGCCGCGGCGAGTTGATGCAGGCCCAGCAGGCCGTCCACTTGCGCCGCAACGAGGCTCGCGTGGGGGAGGAACTCGACGTCTTGATCGAGGACCACGTCCCGCTCACCAAGCAGGCGACGGGCCGGACGGAGCACGACGCACCCGAGGTGGACGGCACGGTCCGCCTGAAGGGCGTCGAGCACGCACGTCCCGGAGCGGTCATCCGCGCGCGGATCACGGCGGCCGACGGCTACGACCTCGAAGCCGAGCCCGTGGAGTAGATTGGCGTCATGGGTTGGGCCAATCGCATCACACTTCTCCGCGCGGTTCTCACGCTGGTGCTGTGGGCGTTGATCATGTACGCGGTCGATCACGGCACCGCGACAGTCTGGCATGTCTGCTTCTGGCTCTTCATCGTCACGGCCGGCTCGGACTTCGTGGACGGCATGCTGGCTCGCAAGATGGGCGACGTCACCGTGTTCGGCCGGATCACGGATCCGCTCGTGGACAAGATGCTCACGATCGGCACCCTCATCGTGTTGCTCGGCGTCCCGGCGCTGCACGTGTGGCTGCCGGCTTGGACCGTGGCGCTGATCTTCACCCGCGAGATGCTCGTGACAGCCGTTCGCGGCCAGATCGAGGGCGCCGGTGTCAACTTCCAGGCGCTGCCGGTCGGCAAGTACAAGATGGTCCTGCAGTGTTCGGCCGCTGCCGCGCTGATCCTCTGCATGACGGGCACGCCGTGGGTGCGCGCCGAGTGGCCCTTCCTCGCGTGGCTCCCCGGCCCCGAGGGCACGTGGAACCTCGCGCACGTCCTGGTGTGGGCCTCGTTGCTGTTGACCGTGGTCTCCGGCGTCATCTACGCGCTGCGCGCACGGGCGGCTCTCCGTGCCGCCTCCTGAGCGGGGCGACGCCGACAGGCGCCTCGGCGCCCTCCTGCTCAGCGCGTTCGGCCTGGGCCTCTCCCCCATCGTGCCCGGCACGATCGCCTCGCTTGCGACCGCCGCCCTGCTCTGGGTCGTCGCACCGGGCATCCCCGCCTTCCTGGGCCTCGCGTTCGTGCTGATCCTCTTCGGGTGCCACGTGACCCTCCGCTACGGGGGGCTCGTCACGGGACCGGATGCGAAGGGCGACCCGGGCTGGGTCGTCAGCGACGAGGTCGCCGGCCAAGCCGTCGCATGCCTGGGCGCGCTGCCGTTCGGCGCCTCGCCGGCGCTGATCGCCGCCTCGTTCGTGCTCTTCCGGATCTTCGACATGACGAAACCGCCGCCGGTCAGCACGCTCGAGAAATTGCACGGCCCGCGCGGCATCCTGATGGACGACATCGCGGCGGGCGCCATCGCCGCCGTCCTCACCCTGGCGATCGGCCTGCTGGACGTGTTGCCCACTTAGGGTGCCCTCGCTGCCCCAGGGCCCTATACTCCCTCGCTCACCGGCTCGGGCCGGGACCCAGGGAGGTTAGCGACATGGCCAAGGCACCCCGGCGGCGCAGCGGAAGTGGCGGACGCGATCGGCGCGGCGGCGACAAGCCCCCGGCCGCGAAGCCCGTACGCCCCGTGAAGCCCGCGGCCGTCCAGCCGGTGCAGCCCGTCAAGCCGGTGCAGCCCATCAAGCCGGTTCAGCCGGTCAGGCCCGCGAAGCCCGCCGCGGCGAAGCCGGTTCGGCCTCCGGTGGCTCCGCCCGTCGCCAAGCCGGTCGCGGCGAAGCCCATCGCCAAGCCGGTGGCGGCCAGCCCCCAACGTCCGGCACGCTCGGGCGGTGCGCCCGCCAAGCGCGTGGCGGAGCAGGAAGTCGGCCGCCGCGGCGGCCGTGCGCCGGCCCGTGGCGGCTCCGGGCGCGGCGGCATGGGCATCGGCGCGAAGGTCGGCCTGATCGCGGCGTTGGTCACGTTCCTGGTCGTCGCCCTCACCGTCTTCGCCGGCAGCTCCGGCGGCGGCGGCGACGAGGCCGCCGAGTTCAATGCATTCGGCTACACGGCCGCTTCGGTGCTCACGGCACCGGACGCCCGCTGGTGGCGCGGTACGGCGGGCAGCGGCGGCTCGAAGGGCCTCGGCAGTCTGGAGAAGCGGTTCAAGACGCTGCTCGGCAAGAAGGGCGCGGAGTTCTGGGACAAGCGCATCAAGGAACTGTCCACGCCCCCGCCGCGCGACATGAACGACTTCGAGAAGATGGACCTCGAGAAGGACCAGACCCGCTTCCAGAAGGAAGTCGGGAAGCTGAGCGGCGGTAGCGCCGGTCCGACCGGGGCCAAGTACGTGCACGCCCGCCTCAGTCAGGTGTGGAATGCGATGGCGTCGGGCGAGAAGGACCGCTACATGGTCCACAGCGCCTGGGTCCGCGACGCCGGCGACAAGGAAGCCTGGCTCGCGGGCAACGTGAACCAGGACTCCGTCCAGTACGCCGCGGGCGACTGGGACGAGCGTGGTGCCGGCTACGCGTCGATCGAGGGCAAGATCGACGGCACCAAGGTGCGCATATTCAAAGGCTACATCCGCGGCGTCCCCCCCACGAAGCCGATGCTGGCCTTCGTCGCGGTCACGGACAACGGCTCCAAGGGCGGCGGCGGTGCCGCGCTCGGCATGGCCATGCTCCTTCTGGGCCCCCTGCTGGTCGGTT
The DNA here is from genome assembly GCA_029259775.1 of Planctomycetota bacterium. GTDB lineage: Bacteria > Planctomycetota > PLA2 > PLA2 > JAEUHO01 > JAHEIK01. Next base: position 25,488 of record JAJDEN010000036.1, read on the forward strand.
TTGCGGCCTACAGCATTGCCGGCGCGCACAGCAAGAACGTGCGCACGCTGGCCCGGGAGATCGATCGCCTGGGCTCGTCCGGTGATCCCGAGAGAACGATCCGCGCCCACGGCGCCGAAGCCTCAGCGATTGCACGCAGCGTCGAGCGCATGGTCTCGAATCTCGAGTTCCGGGAGAAGCACGAGGGCGCGGACCTGGACGAGGTCGTCTCGCGCGAGCAGAAGGTCGCCGAGGAGATCCACGGCGCCCTGATCGCGAAGAACCCGCCGCGCTTGCAGGACTACGAGGTCGAGACGCTGTTCAAGCCCGGCTTCGAGATCGGCGGCGATCACTTCGAGTACTTCCGCGTCGACGACGACCACCTCGGTCTCATGCTGCTCGACACGAACGTACGTGGTGTGCCCGCGGCGCTCGTGATGTCGGCGACGCGCTCGTACGTGCGCGCCGCCGCCCCGGGTGTGCTCTCCCCCGCCGAGGTGCTCAAGCGTGTCAACCGCCACCTCGCGGGCGAGCTGCCCGCGGGCCGGCACGTGACGGCGCTCTACGTCGTACTCAATCAGTCCGATGGCAGCGCGACGATCGCCAGCGCGGGCCACCTGCCCTTGCTCGTCTACCGCCACCAGGCCGGCAAGATGGCCAAGGTGAATCCGGAAGGCATCGCGATGGGCATGGACCGCGGACCGGTCTTCGACGACTCGCTGCAAGAGGGCGACATCCCGATGGGGCTCGGCGATCGCATCGTCATGTACACGGACGGCGCGCTGCGCATCCAAAACGCGGAGGGCGACGAGTTCGGCGAGGCGCGCTTCCACGCCGCCGTGACCGCCGAGGCGCCGAAGAACTCGCAGGCGTTCGTCAACTTCGTTGGCGCCGCCATCGACCGCTTCCACCTCGAGGTGCCGCAGAACGACGACATCACGATCTCGACCATCAAGCGCCTGCGCTGAGGAGACGCGAGATGGCCGACGGCAGGGAGCTCCCCCACCAGCGCCTGCGCGCCTTCCAGGCGAAGATCGACGCCACCTACGGGGAGCGCGACGCCTCCCGTGGCATCGCGGGCACGTACATGTGGTTCGTCGAGGAGGTCGGGGAGCTGGGCCGAGCGATCCGGAAGGGCGATGTCACCAATCTGGAGGCCGAAGTGGGCGATGTGCTCGCCTGGCTGACGACGCTCGCCTCGCTGAACGGCATCGACATGGAGCGAGCCGCCTCGCGCTACACGGCCGGCTGCCCGCGTTGTGGTTCTGTTCCGTGCGCCTGCCAACGCGGACCCGCGCGATCCTGACACAACGCCTTTCTATGAAAGGACTTGTGGAACATCTACAAAGAATTACACGAAGTCAGTGGCCATACTATACGACACAAGGTAATGTGTCCGTACTGGCTTACTGGTCATGGCATCACCCCCCCTGGATGCCGCGGGTCTTGAGCCATCGAATGCGAAGGGTTACGGCCCCTGGGACCTGGTCTCAGGGGCCGCTTTCGTTTTGGCGTCGTTCTGCGACGCAACGCCCTGCGGGATGCCTGCGCGCGAGGGCTGCGTGATACAGTTTCGCGCCGTTAGGGCAGCCTGCCTGGGGCGTCGTCGTCCCATGCCGTGCTGACAGGAGGTAGTGAGGTTCATCGGCCGACCGGGTGATCCCGGGGCGCCGACGAGCGATGTGGCCGAGGGTTCACGGAGGGCGATTTGTTCGCTTCCGTCTGTTCATGCCACGCGCCTGAGGCTCATTCTCCCGCCCTTGCCAACCGAACATCCGATCAGGTGGTACGGCGGTCCCAGATGGGGTCGGCCGACCGCTTCGAGGAGCTCCGTTATGATCGTGCGCAGGGCCTTCTTGATGCTGGCGCTCATTGGCGTCGCGGCGTCCTGTCAGTCCACCCCCCTCGACGACATCTGGCCCGGCTGCCAGGTCTGTGTCGAGGTCGCTCAGCCCGCGGCTCAGATCCCGACCTCATGTCGGATCGAGGAGCGTGTCTCGCCGCGCGTGGACTGCAACCCCGTACGTACCCAGCACACGCTCGTCGTGACGGTGCTGGACCAGTGCGGCAACCCCATGCCCGGCCAGCGCGTCGAGTGGATCCTCTCGCGGTACCCGGAAGCCGTCGGTGACATCGTCGCTGTCGACGACCAGTACGGCACGGGTCGCATCGCGCCGATGGCCGCTGCCTACCCCGGCAACAACGGCAACAAGATCGACAACCAGTACGCGGTGTCGGTCACCAACTGGGGCCCGGAGCTCATCGACGCGGGCAACAACTACCCGTACATGAGCGACAACGGCGCACGCCTGCCCGACATCACCGTCGGCCCGGGCGAGACCTGGCTCACGATCACGTCGACCCGCGAAGGCGTGACGGACATCATCATCTACATCCCGGGCATCCGGGACGGCACCAAGCACAAGTGCTGGGCCAAGAAGATCTGGGCCGACTTCAACGTCGAGTTCCCGGAGAGCGCTGTCAACACGCTCCCCGACGCATCCCACGACTTCCCCGTCACGATCACGCGCACGGACGGCTCCGGCATCCCCGGCCAGCCGGTCGAGGCCGAGATCATCGATGGCCCTACGGCGACCTTTGCCAACGGCCAGACAGTCCAGAAGCTCGAGACGAACGCCAACGGCATCGCTGACTTCCAGTTGAAGAACTCGGGGGGGGCCACAGGCACCAACCGCATCCGGTTCACGGCCCTCGGCAGCTTCTACGGCGCCACGTGCCCGCGTTCGCGCATCGTCACCAAGACCTGGCGCAAGGTCGCGCTCGAGGTCGACTGCACGTTCCCGAACGGCCCGACCGCCGCGACCGGCAAGACCTTCGCGAAGGTCATCACCGTGCGCAACACCGGCGACGCGCCGGCCGAGAACGTCACGCTGGAAGACACGCCGCAGGGCGGGCTCAACGTGGCCGACGGCTCGGTGTTCCCGATGAACCTCGGCACGCTGGCACCCGGCCAGACGGTGTCGAAGACGGTCAACTTCTCGGCCAACGCGGCCGGCACCTACAGCAACACGGTGCGTGTGCGCGGCGGCAACGCGACGGCCGAGAGCACATGCTCGATCGAGGTCACCGAGGGCAAGCTCGAGATCGCCAAGGTCTGTGACCCGACACGGGCCCAGGCCGGCAGCACGGTCCGCTTCGTGGTCACCGTGTCGAACTCCGGCCGCGCGCCGCTCGACAACGTCGTGGTCGTGGACGAGTTCCCGAAGGGCATCAAGCCCACGAGCCAGGCCAGCGCCAACCTCGGCACGATGATGCCGGGTGACAGCCAGGACGTCGTCTTCACCGGTGTCGCAGAGGCTCCGGGTACGTACACGAACGTCGCCCGCGCCACGGCCGACGGCCAGCAGGAAGTCCGCGCGCAGTGCACGCTCGAGGTCGTCCAGTGCAAGCTCGAGATGGAGATGATCGGCCCCGACGAGATCTACTACGGCGAGGACGCCAACTTCACCCTGAAGGTCACCAACGTCGGCGACGGTCAGGCTGAGGGCTGTGTGGTCCGCGTCAACTACGGAAGCTGCCTCGGTGGCGGGTTCGAGGACGTCAACATCGGCCCGATGGCGCCGGGTGAGGTCTGGACCCACGACTGGAGCAAGACCGCTGTCGCGGTGGGTCCGTGCACGATCAGTGCGGACAGCAACTGTGGCGCTCGCTGTGAGATCCGCCGCGAAGCCGGCATCAAGGTCACGGGCCTGACGGCCCTCCAGGTCGAGATGACCGACAAGGCCAAGGACGGCGTCGAAGCGGGCGTGTTCCGCGTCGGCGAGACGTTCCTCTACCGTCTGCGCGTCGAGAACGACGTCGGCACCGAAACCACGCCCGAGATCAACGTGGTCTGGAACCTCCCGCCGGAGCTCGAGTACGTCTCGGGCAAGAGCATGTCGGGTGACGTCGTCGTCACGGGCTCGGGCAACTCCGCTCGCAGCGCCGACTTCGCCATGGGCGTCGGGGGTCGCATGGACTTCGAGATCCTCGTACGCGTCGTCTCGGCGCCGGCTTCGACGCTCGTCAAGACCGTCGCGCTCATCCAGCGCGCGGCCGACAGCGCCGAGCTCGCCAGCGAAAGCGAGAGCACGACGCTCAAGAAGTAGGCCCAGGTCGCCGCGCCGCCATCTCAGTACCTCGCGGTACCGGTAGCTCGCCGTTCCGGTACCTCGCCGTTCCGGTGGCGCGGCGCGACCAACCCCCTGCAGAGGCACCCACCCACCCCTGGAAGGAGCGGCCGCGCCCCCGGTGCCGCGCCGTCCCCGCGAGAACGCATGAAGAGTGACCTCGAAATCGCCCGCGAAGCCAAGCTCCAGCCGATCCAGGCGATCGGTGAGGCCGTCGGCCTGCTGCCCGATGAGATCGAGCCGCACGGCAAGCACATGGCAAAGGTCTCGCTGCGTGCGATCGCCCGCCTGGCGGATCGTCCGCGCGCCCGCTACGTGGTGGTGTCCGCCATCACCCCGACCCCGCTCGGCGAAGGCAAGACGGTCCACACGATCGGCCTCTCGCTCGCCCTGGCCAAGCTGGGCCGCAAGGTCGTCACCTGCATCCGACAGCCGTCCATGGGGCCGCTGTTCGGCATCAAGGGCGGCGCGGCCGGCGGCGGCTACAGCCAGGTCGTCCCGATGGAGCAGTTCAACCTGCACCTCACCGGCGACATCCACGCGGTCGGCGCAGCGCACAACCTCATCGCCGCGCACGTCGACGCCTCGATCCTGCTCAAGAACCGCTTCGGCTTCGATCCGGACACCGTCACCTGGCGCCGCGTCTCGGACACGAACGACCGGGTCCTGCGCGAGATCATCCTCGGCTTGGGCGGACCCAAGAATGGCATCCCGCGCCGCTCCGGCTTCGACATCACGGTCGCGAGCGAGCTGATGGCAATCCTCGGACTGGCCACGAGCCTGCGCGACATGCGCAGGCGCATCGGTCGCGTGATCCTCGGCTACAGCAAGGATGGCAAGGCCATCACCGCCGAGGACACGAACTGCGCCGGCGCCGCGACGGTCGTCATGCGTGAGTCGATCAAGCCGACGCTGATGCAGACGATGGAGGGCACCGCCTGCTTCGTGCACGCGGGGCCGTTCGCCAACATCGCCCACGGCAACTCGTCCATCATCGCGGACCAGATCGCCGTACATCTCGGCGACTACGTCCTCACCGAGGCCGGCTTCGGCGCAGACATCGGCGCCGAGAAGTTCTTCAACATCAAGTGCCGCGCCTCGGGCCTCACGCCCGATGCCGCAGTCCTCGTCGCCACCGTGCGCGCCCTGAAGAGCCACAGCGGCCGCTTCAAGATCGTGCCGGGCAAGCCGCTCGACCAGGGCCTGCTCATGGAGGACCTCGACGCCCTCGGTGCCGGCATGCCGAACCTCGTCAAGCAGATCGAGAACCTGCGCGCCCACGGCGTGCCGGTCGTGGTCGCCATGAACCGCTTCCCGACCGATACCCAAGCCGAGTACGACCTCATCCGCGAGGCCGCCATGCAAGCCGGCGCGCACGCGTGCGAGGTCAGCGAGGTCTTCGCCAAGGGTGGGGCGGGCGGCCTGGAGCTCGCCGAGGCGATCGAGAGCGCGTGCGAGGTCGGTGCCGACTTCAAGCACCTCTACGAGCTCGATCAGCCCGTCCGCGCGAAGATCGAGACGATCGCCACGCGCATGTACGGCGCGGACGGCGTCGACTTCCTGCCGCGCGCCGAGGAAGAGATCGATCACTACGAGGCGCTCGGCTACGGCAAGCTCCCCATCTGCATGGCGAAGACGCACCTCTCGCTATCGCACGACGCGCAGCAGAAGGGCCGACCGACGGGCTTCCGCCTGCCCGTGCGCAGCGTCCGCCTGGCGGCGGGCGCCGGCTTCCTCTACCCGCTCTGCGGCACGATGATGACCATGCCAGGACTCGGCTCCCGGCCGGCCCTCGAGCAGGTGGACATCGACGACGACGGCCAGGTCGTAGGCTTGTTCTAGGCCATGCGCGCGGTGCTGCGCTTCCTCCGCGTCGCCTGCTTCGTCTATCTCGCGTTCTGGTGGATGCTGCTGACGTTCGTCGTCGGCGTCATCATGCTCATTCCTGCACCGCGTTCGGCGCGCCTCTCGCATCCGTTCCTGCGCCTCTGGGGGCGCGGCATGCTCGCCCTGGGCGGGGTTGGCCTGCGCGTCGAGGGCCCCGGCACCTTCGATCCGGGTGAGGCGCGCATGCTCGTAGCCAACCACGGTTCCTACCTCGACCCGCCGGCGCTGGTCGGCGGCTTTCCGGGCCAGCTGCGTTTCGTGCTCAAGCAAGAGCTCATGCGCATGCCGTTCGTCGGCTGGTACGCGAAGCTCGCCGGCCACTTCCTGCTCGATCGCGGCAATCCCCGCGAGGGCAAGCGCGTCCTCGACCGGGCCATGGCGCGTGCCAAGCGCTACAAGCTCAGCCCGTTGGTCTTCCCGGAGGGCACCCGCTCACGCGACGGCAAGCTCGCACCGTTCAAGACGGGCGCGTTCCAGCTGGCCATCTCCGCGGGCATTCCCGTGCAGCCCATTGCCGTGATCGGCTCCTACGACATCATGCCGCGCGAAGCCGCTGCGCCGCGCTACGCCGGCGAGATCATCCTGCGTGTGGGCGAGCCGATCCCGATCGAGGGCTACAAGGGCAGCCCCGGCCGCAAGGCGCTCGCCGAGCGTGTGCGGATCGCGATGCACGAGCTCGGCGTCGAGTAGCGCTCACCCGGCGTGGAACGCCTGGCCCGAGCGGCTAGCGGGAACGCACCAGCAGTTCGCGGTCGATGTGCTCGTCCGTCAGCACGGCTTCGACGTCTTCGAGGAAACGGCGCCCATCGGTCACGTAGCCGGCGGTGGGCCGCACCGACGGCAGGCGCTCGTGGAACCAGCCGTTCAGCCCCTGCATGAACAGCTCGCGCGTGAGCTTGGCCGCCATGCTGGCCCAGCCGACGGCGAGCGAGACGCGATCGCCCTTGGTGACGAAGCGCACGTGCAGCAGCCGGTCGGGCAGGCGCACCCGGTAGCGTGCTTCATCCGCCGGACTCGCGGCGGGGCTCACGATCGCGAACGGGAACACGCGCGCCAGATAGCCCGCGTAGTCCCGGCGCCCACCCTGGCGGTCCATGATGACGAGTGCATCCTCGCCCGGATGGCGATCGAGGACGGACACGAGGAGCGTCGCCGACAGGAGGCCGAGCACGTTCGCCTTGTTGCGCACCGCGTCAAAGGAAGCGTTGAGCTCAGGCGCGTCCGTGGGCAAGACGCGCAGGTCGAGGGCCTGGACGCCTCGGGCAGCGAAGCGCTCGTCCAGCGGACCCGTCCACGGGTAGCGCGGCAGCTCGCAGTGCGAGAGGTCGCGGAACCAGGGCGCAGGATCGAAGGCCTCGGGCTGCCGATCGGAGTAGCGCACGATCAGGTCCTCGAGATGGGCCGGCGGGGGTGTCGCCATGGCGGAGGCGAAGAGACCGACGCCCCGCGCGAGCCCTTCGAGGCCGTGGCGCTGCTTCACGGCCTTCGAGTCGTCCACAGGCACGGGCAGCGGGCCCTCGCGGCGACCGCCGGCGGCACGCACCACGATCCCCTTGAGGCGCTTCCGGAGCCCACAGGCCCAGTCGTCGGCGCCCGAGCCGGCCTCGGGCTGCACGCGGAAGGCAGAGAGCCCGATGACGAGCGGTCCGAGCAGCGGTCCGTAGCCAGCCTCGTCGACGCCGATGTGCAGCACGCGCGCGCACCTCCTGCTGCCGGATATAGCACGGCAAACCGCAGCGCAGGTGACCCATGGATGACGGGAGGGCCTGGGAAGGGCGGATTCGGCCGCGTCGGATTGCCGTCCTGCGAGCAGCCGCCCGAAGACGGGGTACAATTGGGAGAGCAGCCGCATCCGGCCGGTTGGATCCCGACCCACGGAGGATTCTCAACCATGCACTCGGCGACCCAGACGAAGACCACGACCACCAAGATCACGACCACCATGATGAGGCGCAGCCTCCTCGTGCGGTCGACAGCCATCGTGCTCATGCTCATGTGCCTCGCAGGCACCATGACGGCATGCGGCAGCGGCGGCGCGGTGGCAGGTGCTGTCATCGGCGCAGCCGTCGGCGGCGCGATCGGTTCGACGTACGACGACCCGTACTACGACGACGGCTACTACTACGACCCCTACTACTACAAGGCGGAAGCCGTCGAGTACGACGACACCTGGTAGCACGCGTCGGCCCCCCGGTGGGAGACGGCTTGCCGGCGCCCGCCTCCCCCTGTCTCGCCGCTCCCCGGTCCTGGCTACGGACGGCGGCCGCGCAGGGTCACTTCAGTTTCTTCAGCAGATCGTGCAGGACCTCGTTCACGAGCCCCATGGCCTCCTGCTGCTTCTCCAACGTGCGATCGACGCTGGACGCATGCTTGGCGGCCTGCTCCATGTAGCTCTGGAACTGCTTGTTCAGGGTCTGCTGCGAGTCGAGCACGCCTTGCAGGTCGCCATTGATCTTCTGCTGGAACATCTGGAACGCCTCGAGACGGACGACACGGTCCCGCAACCCGGCGTCGGCGTCGGGCGCGGCCTTGCCGCCGCACGCCACCCCACCCAACGCGACCAGGTTGAGAAGTCCTACGACCAGCAGGGCCTTGCGCAGTCCATCCATGCTTCACCTCCGGCCCGAGCGTAGCCGCAACAGGGAAGCAGGCTCGGCACTACTCGCCGTCGTAGTCCACCAGGCTCTGGGTCGGGACGCCCAGGGCCTCGATGCGGCGCTGCCCGCCCAGATCAGGCAGGCTGACGATGAACGCTGCACCGAGCACCTCGGCGCCTGCCCGGCGCAACAGCTTCACGGCGGCTTCCGCCGTTCCGCCGGTGGCGATCAGGTCGTCCACGACGAGGATCCGATCGCCCTCACGGACCGCGTCGATGTGGATCTCGACCGCGTCGGACCCGTACTCGAGCTCATACTCCTCGATGAGCGTCGTATGCGGCAGCTTGCCGCGCTTGCGGACCGGAATGAAGCCGATGGAGAGCTGGTGCGCAACCGCGCCACCCAGGATGAAGCCGCGCGCCTCGATGCCGGCGACCCCATCGATCTTGGCGCCCGCCCACGGCTGGACGAGTTGGTCGATGCTCACACGGAACGCGCGAGCATCTCCCATCAGGGTCGTCACATCACGAAACTGGATGCCCGGCTTGGGGTAGTCCGGGATCGTTCGGATCTTCTCGCGCATCAGGTCCAAGCTGTCGCCCTCCGTCCCATGAGGCCTCCCTGCATACACGCGCCCCCCCCTCGGACGCCAGCCCGCGCCGGACCGCACGTTGGCTAGCGAAACGTCCACCGGATGGCGGGCGTTATCGCACGGGCCGACTGGGGAACGGCCGCGGTGTTTGCGACCACCCGTTGGGATCTGGTTCCCCGAAGACCATGGGCGGCGGCAAGGGGCACTCGTAGGGACCGCCCTCCCACGGATCGCCGCCACGATCGAGGGGGTCCCGGCCGTCGCCCGTCACGCTGTCGCCTGTCACGACGTCTGCCGGGAGCGGCGACGGCCCGGCGACCAGCGACCCCAGATCATGCTGACAGCCCGAGCCCGCGAGGGTCAGCAGCAGCAAGGCAAGGCGCGCGCGATGCATGCCGAGATGAACGCCCGCCGCGCCCCGCGGTTCACCGCATGCGATGCGGAGGTGGCGTGACCGATCTGGAGTCCGGCCACCGAAGCCCGCGCGGCTACCTCGGTACACCCGCCGACAGGTGCGCCTAGCTGGCCCTCGATCCCGCGAGTCGATCCATCAGGCATGGGGGATCCTAGGCCCAGGCCGAACGGCCCCCGGCACTGTCCGTACCCACGAGCCCACCTCCTATAGGTCCTCGCGCCACACGCGATCGCAAGGCGCGCACCGACGCGCGGTCGCACAAACCCCAGCACCGGCCCTCCTCACAACGCGACAGGGCCTGGCCTACCGCATGGCTGACCGCCGGCCGTTTTCCTCGGGAAAGGAGTCGCTGCATGCTCTCCCGTTCTGCCCTCTCCCTCTTGGTCCTGACGCTCTTCCCCCTCGTGGCCGCCTGCGGCGGCGGAGGCGGCGGCGCCCCCATCGCCTCGGCAGCCATCACCGTCGTCGCGCCGGCCAACGCGTTCGCCCGAGAGGAGACGGCCTTCCGCATCTCCGGCGAGAACCTGCCCTCCCCCGCATCCGCCATTCGCGTGCGACTGGAAGCCGCGACGGGAACTCCGTTCCATGGCGGCACGAGCTCGACGTTCGACTTCGAGCCAGGCATCGCGGACCTGCACGAGATCGCGGGCATCCTGCCGGCAACCGGCGTGACGGAGCGCGTGCTGGCGCGCGTCCGTGTCATTTCCCCCAGCGGGATCGTCGACGCAGGTGATACGCGCAGGATCCTGATCAGGCCGCAGCGCCTCGACCGGATCGATGAGCACCTGGTATCGGCCGGCACGCTGACGAACCTGGTCCTGCACGGCGAGGGCTTTCACCCCGTAGGCCACGTGGCGACCGTCACGTTCTTGCCGGTGTCCGGACCCGGCTTCCGGGGCAACAGCAGCCTGAGCATGACCGCCTCGATCACGAGCGATCGCACCGTCAGCGTCATCTTCCCGGACGTGCGCGTCCTCGATGAGGTTCGGGCGGCGGCACGGATCACGCTGCCCTCCGGCCTGCAGCTCGTGACGCCGGAGGACGAACTCCTCACGGTCACGCCCGTGCCCTTCCTGGAAGGCAACGCCTCCGCCAGCGTCTTTGCACTGGAGCAGCAGACCTTCGTGCTCCAGGGCTTCGGTTTCGATCGGGGCGTGCCGGGCGATGAAGAAGATGAGGAGGATGCCCCCACGCTCCGCCTCACGGCTTCGTCCGGCACGCCATTCCGCGGCGGCACGGAGCGGAGCATCGACGTCACGCCCGGCATCCGCAGCAACAACGTGCTCGAGGTCGTCATGCCTCCCATGTCGCTGCGCGAGGCCGTGAGCGTCAGTGCCGTGCTCCAGCATCCGGATGGGACCTCGATCGCGTCGGACGGCGCCGTCATCCAGGTCCAGCCCCAGGCCATCACGGAGGTATCTCCGGCTACGTGGACGCACCTCTCGGCCGGCAACGTCGTGACGGTGCGAGGCTTCGGCCTACTCCCGGGCTCGGGCGAGGGACGCTTGCGCGTGAGCGCCACCAAGGGAACGCCGTTCTTCGGTGGTACGACGGCGCAACTGGAGATCCCCGTCAACCTCACGAACACGGGATCGGCCACGGGCCTCCTGCCGGACCTCCGGATCTTCGAGGACGCGGAGGCAACCGTCGACCTGGTGCTCCCGACCGGCGTCACGCTCGCCGGGGGCGACCTGCGCGTCACGCTGGAGCGCGCCTACGCGAACTTCGACAGCAAGGAACCGCTCGTCATCGGGACGGAGGCGGCCACGTCCGTTGCGGCGGCCGACTTCGACGGCAACGGGGTACTCGATCTGGTCTTCTCCCACAGCTCGATCGAGCCGTACGTCTACCTCAACGACGGGACGGCGCGCTTCCCGCTGGAGCTTCGCGAGGAGCTCGGCGGTCCCGCCGGAGATCAGGTCTTTGCCCTCAACCTCGATTTCCAGGTGGCGCCCGACATCATCATGACCAGCGCCGGTGACGACGATGGCGGCCCGAAGCCGCCGCCGGGCCCCGTGCCCGAGGAGAAGCCGACAGCGGATGTGAGCGCGGAGGCTGCCGGCCCGCACCGCATCTACCGCAACGACGGGCAGGCCTTCTTCCCGTTCGCGGGCAGCTTTGGCCCGACGTCCAGCGGATCGACGGCGGAAGCCAAGATGCTCGACCTCGACGCGGATGGGCGGCTCGACATGGTGATCGCCTACACGGGCGACACGCGACGCGGCGTCGAACTGTGGCGCAACACCGGCTTCGGGAGCTTCCAGCTCCTGTCGCGGCTCACGGAGTCCCTCGACGTCCTGCCCGACGATGTCGTCGGCGTGGCGGGCGGAGACTTCAACGGCGACGGCCGCGTCGACCTCGCGCTTCTCTCCGCGGAGGATGGCATCCAGATCTGGCGCCAGACCTCACGCAACGAGTTCGTGCGTACGGCAACGATCGCCGTGAACCAGGGCCGCACGATCGAGGCGGTGGACATCGACGGCGACTTCGACCTCGACCTGCTGGTGGGCACGAGTGCGAACCTGTTGGTCTACGAGAACCGGACACCGACCACCTTCGCCTTTGCGCTCGGCCAGAGCATCTTGGCCGACCTCGTCAACCAGATCTTGGTACGCGACATGGACGGCGACGGCGACCTGGACCTCGTCATCGCACGTGGCGAGGAGGAGGCTGAACGCTCGACCGTCATCTACGACAACCTCGGTCAGCGGCAGTTCCTGGATACCGGCTTCGCCACACCGGCGTCGGCGACGCGCGGCATCGCGCTCGCGGACATCGATGGGGACGGCCTGGCCGACCTCATCCAAGCCACGGCCAAGGGCAAGGTGATCTTCTTCCGCGACCGGTAGTCGCGGACCGCCCCCCCCGCGTCGCGGCATCCATGGCGGCGCGGGGTGTGGCGGGCTTGGCTCAGGCGGGCGGCAGGTCCACGGCACCCTTGCTCTGCTCCTCCCGCATCGCGCGCACCGAGGTGTCGTACGCCTCGTGCGCGAGCCCCAGGATCTGGGCCGCGAGGATGGCGGCGTTCTTCGCGCCGGCCTTGCCGATCGCCAGCGTCCCGACCGGCACGCCGCCAGGCATCTGTGCGATGGAGAGCAGGGCGTCCAGGCCCTCCGTCGCCCAGCCCTTCATGGGCACGCCGAGCACGGGGCGCGCCGTGAGGCTCGCCAAGACGCCCGGCAGATGTGCGGCACCGCCCGCGGCACCGATGAAGACGAGCACACCGTCCTGCTCCGCCTTCTCGACGTAGGCATGCAGCGCCGCCGGCTGGCGATGCGCGCTGATGGCCTTGCACTCATGCGGCACGCCGAGGGCCTCGAGCTGCGCACTGCAGTGCTGCATCGTGTCCCAATCGGACGTCGAACCCATGAGGACGGCGACGAGGGGCTGGGCTTCGGACATGGCGGGGTCTCCCGGGTGAGGCGTGGGCTGCGTGGACCGAGAGTCTCCCCCAGCGAGCCGACGCGCTCCAAAGGGGAACGGAGTGGGCCCCCGCGAGTCTTGCGTAGACGCCCCCGAGGGCGTCGGGGGGCATCTCTAGACTCCCGCCTGCCCAGTCGCACCCAGGAGGCGCCCCATGGATATCAACTGGCAGGAACTGCTGAACAAGATCGTCGAGCAGGTCGTACTCATGGGACCGGGGATCGTCGGCGGCTTGGCCCTCTTCTTCTTCGGACGCATCGCCGCCAGGATCGTGCGCGCCATCCTCCGCAGCGCGATGCGACGCAGCAAGGTGGATGAGACGCTCACGCTCTTCATCGGCAACATCGCCTACGCCGGGCTCATGGCGTTCGTCGTGATCGCGGCGATGACGGCAGCCGGCATCCCCACGGGCTCGCTCGTCGCCATCATCGCAACGGCCGGCCTCGCCATCGGCTTCGCCCTGCAAGGCTCGCTCGGCAACTTCGCCGCGGGCGTGATGCTCATCATGTTCCGCCCGTTCAAGGTCGGGGATCTCGTCGAAGCCGGCGGGATCACGGGGGTCGTGAAAGACATCCAGATCTTCAACACCATGTTCGACACGCCGGACAACAAGCAGGTGATCGTGCCCAACTCGTCAATCACGGGCAACGTCGTCACGAACTACAGCGGCAATGCGACGCGTCGCGTGGACCTGGTCGCGGGCATCGGCTATGGCGACGACATCCCGAAGGCGAAGTCGATCCTCGAGGACATCCTCGCGACGCACCCCCTCGTACTCAAGGATCCGGCGCCGAGTGTCGCGCTCATCGCACTCGCCGACAGCAGCGTGAACTTCAATGTCCGCCCTTGGTGCAAGACCGGCGACTACTGGGCCTGCTACAGCACGATCACAGAGAAGATCAAGCTGCGCTTCGACGAGGCCGGCATCAACATTCCGTTCCCGCAGCGCGACGTCCACCTGCACACCGTCGCGTAGGCGGCGGGCCAGCTCTTCAGGGAGGTCGCGGGCTCAGCGAAGCCCAGGCTTGCGCTCCGCGGGCGGCTTCGGCGCGGCGCGAAACGTCTCGAAACGCTCGCGGATGGTCGGACGGGGGTCCGGCACCGCCCACCGGGGCGAGAAACGCCAGAGCCAGCGCGTCGCCGCACGCGCGCGCAGCCAGTGTTCGTGGTCCCACTCGACCTCGGCGAGGTGGAGCAACTCGTCGATGTCCCCCTCCCGGTCGGCGAACCACGCCAGCCGCGCCAGGTCCTCGTACTCCACGATGTTGGCCGACTCCAGCCGCGCCGCGCCGTACATGGGCAGGTACCAGCCGCCAATCCGGCACAGGCAGCCGATCGTGCGGCCGATCCGGCGCATCTTGCGCTCGCGCTTCGGATCAGGTTCTGCGCCGAGCGCCTCGAGCATGCGGAGGACGATCCGGCGGTGGAGGATCTCGTCCTTCAGGATGTCGACGATCAACTGCCGATCGCTGCCGTGACGCAGGGCGGCGCGATGGCCGAGGTAGGCGTGGACTGCGCCCCACTCCCCGGAATACGCCAACTGAAGTCCCCGGATGAGCCGCGTGCGGGCTGTGGTGGCGTCCACGTCGGCATCCTAGCGCCCGACCCGGGCGCAGCCGACCTCCGTCGATGGGTCAGCTCGTGGGAAGCCGCCCCGCGCGGTAGGCCTCGAGCAACGCCGAGGGATCCCGCACGTCTTCCTCGATGCGCACGGTCCCGTCCATCAGGTGCAGGAGAGCCAGCGGGATGCCGACCAACGAGAGGCAGAGAAGGCAGAACCAGAAGACGCTGCCCAGGAACTCGTAGCGGACGACCTTGGCCATCGGAGACCTCCTTGCGCCGACTCGTGGCCGGGCCCTTCAGACACGCGTTCGAGCCTACCATCGTCGCGCTACGCCTCGACGCGCTGGAACCTGCCCATCAAGAGTCGATTCTTCGGCGTGATCTCCGCCGGAATGTGCTGCGTCCAGACCTTGTAGCCCGCATCCCGCAGGCGCACGGCACGCACGACATCGATCGCAAGATCGCCGCCGAGCCATCCACGGAGTCCGCCGTCGTCGAGGCGGCTGTGGTCTGAGCAGCAGGGCAGCACGGCGACGTCGGCACCGGCGTCAAGCGCGAGATCCAGCGCACGATCGGTCAAGGAGCCGCAGCCGTGGGCGCAGACGACGATGTCGTTCTCGAGCACGGGGACGCTGCGAACGTCGCCCTGCTGCAGGCGTACGCGCTCCGCGAGCGAGGGCCACTCCGCCTCCATCGCGTCGCGCAGCAGCGCGGCGGAGGGCGGCAGGCGTCGGTCCACGGCGATGATCTCGGGCACGGAGGGCATGATCACCGCCAGCGCGTACGCCACGAGCCCGTGGCCGCACGCAAGATCGATGATGCGCGTGCCGCGCAGGTGCCGGCGAACGCGCTTCACGATCTCCCAGGACTCGTAGAGTTCCTTGCGCGGGATGCGCCCCACACGGCAGACCGTGCGCGCGATCCGGTCGAAGGCGGACGGGCTCGGATAGTGGCACTGCGCTCCGGGCCGCAGCGACTTCTTCGAGCCGAGGTCGCGAGGCTCCTCGGTGCTGACGGCGTCGGTCCAGTCGCTCATGCGGGCTCCCCGCGCCCGGGAGGACGCGACGCACATGCTACGCGACGTGATCGCGACGGAGAGCCGATCGCGCCTCCCAGCCAGGCCGCCGGGGCTGCGCCATCAAGCCCGTGCCGTCCCCGGCGGCCCGTCACGCCGTTCCGGCTACCATCCGCGTCCGCATGCAGCCCGCCCCCACCGCCCTCCCCCGTGTCAACGCAGCGCCGTGCGCCTACCTTGCGGATGACTTCGTCACGCCAGACGAGGGCAGCGGAACCTGGTTCCCCTCGGCCCCGCCGTCCCGGCTCCTGGTTCGCGCACGTGCGGGCAGCCTGATCGTCTGGTGCCACCACACGCCGGACGGAGCCAATGATCCCCAAGCCGTCCGCGGGGGGCTCTCCGTGTTGCGCGGTCAGGAGGCCACCGTGACCAACTTCCGCTACGGGCCGCTCGCGGCAAGCGCGATCGTGCCGCCCGCGACCCGGGAGACGCCCGCATGAGATTCTGGTGCATTAACGTCGACGTCCCTGACGAGATCACGCAGATGCTGCGCGCCGCATGCATCGAGCGCGGCGTGTCCTACAAGGAGATCCACGCTCCCGACTTCGACTTCGACCCCAAGCACCGTCTTCCGCCTGGCGACATCCTCTACCGCCCTGCCGTGGCTACGTCGGCGATGCGCGTCGAGCAGTTCCTGTTCACGCCGGGCGTCGCCACGTTCCACACGGAGGATCAGGCGGTCTTCTACGACTTCGTGTCCTCCCCGTTGATGTTCCAGCGCGCCGGATTGCCGATCCCACGGACGGTCTACTGCGCCTCGGCGGATCGCCAGTTGCTGGACGCCCACGCGGAGCGCTTGGGTGGCTTCCCCCTCGTCGTCAAGCAACTCGGTGGACAGGGCGGCGTCGGGGTAATGATCGCTGAGTCGCGCCGCGGACTCTACGCGCTCATGGATCACTTGATCGACGGCGGCTCGAACCCGCTGCTGTGCGCGTACATCCCGGACGCGATGCACTGGCGCGTGGTCGTCGTCGGTGAACGCGCGGTGGCGGCCTATCGCAATCCGATCGACGAGAACGACTTCAGGACCTACTCAAGTACCGATCCGGATGACTACACGTCAGACGTGCCGACGGAGATGGCACGCATCGCCATGGAAGCTGTACGCACGATGCAGAGTGAGTTTGGGGGCGTCGACCTGCTCGAGCACGAGAGCGGACGCCTGTACCTGCTCGAGGCCAACGTGCCCTGCTACTTCCCCCAAGCCCAGGAGACGGCGGGCATAGACGTGGCCGGCCCGATGCTGGACCACCTGATCGCCAAGGCTCGTGGACTGGCGCCGGGCGCGAGACCGGAGGACGTGAGCGTCATCGATTGACCCGCCCACGCTCACGAGGAGAGGGCTATCCGCCGAGCGGCCCCGCGGCGCGCTTGGCCTTCTCTTCGGCGGCCTTCTGCTTCAGCTTGACCCTCTGCTCGGCGGCCTTCTGCTTCTGCGCGAGCTTCTTCTTCTTCTGCTCGGCGGCTTTCTGCTTCTGCGCGAGCTTCTTCTTCTGCTCAGCGGCCTTCTGCTTCTGCGCCAGCTTCTTCTTCTGCTCGGCGGCCTGCTTTGCCTTCTGCTCGGTGGCCTTCTGTTTCCGCTTGGCCTTCTGCTCCGCAGCCTTCTTCGCCTGCTCCTCGCCAGCCTTGCCGCCCTTGCCCGACTTGCCCGACTTGCCCGAGCTGCCACTCTTCCCCGACTTGCCGCTCTTGCCCGACTTGCCTGAGCTGCCGCTCTTACCCGACTTGGCCAGCGCCGTGAGGTCGCTGCCTGCGACGACGATGGCCGCGGCGCTCGCGGCGGCAACGTAGCGGAAGAGCGAGCGGCGCGAGATTGTCTCACCGGAGGGCGGCGAAGCACGCTCGGCCAGCAGCCCCGCGTCGGTCAGTACGTCGAGGATCTCCCAGACGCCCTGCTCCGTGGCGCGGGCGTCGGGGCCGGCTCGCAGCAGTGCCGTGATCTCGCTCACCGTCCGGGAGCCGTCGGCATGACGGAACACGAAGGCGGCGACGGGCTCGAGGTCGAGCGCGCGTCCGCTCTGCGACTCGGTGACGCGCAGCATGGCACCGAGGTCCTCGCAGTGGAGACCGTCTGTCATCTTCGGGTTGTGTCGCATCACGCCTCCTCGCGGCTGTGTCACAGGGCGTACGGATCGTAGGACAGAGCCGCGCGGGGCGCAACGGCGAGGCTCTGGATCCGTGGACGAAGCGGGCCTCAGCGCGTTCGTGTGCGAACGATGCCGATCCAATCCGCGACGGTCTTGAGCTGCGCGGCCTCCGCGGCGGGAAGCCGGATCTCGAACTCGGCCTCGAGCGCCGCAGTGATCTCGACGATGTCGAGCTCGTCCGCCTTCATGTCGCGCAGGAGATCCGTCGTGGGCGTGAGGCGAGCCGCGTCGCACTCGAGTTGCTTGCACAGGACGCCGACGACGCGACGAGTCAGTTCGTCTTGCGGGACGGGAGCGGCAGAGGGCGCGGGTCGCGCCGCCGGATCCGGCTGAACGCTCCACCAACCCGCCCAGCCTGCGGCTGTCAGGACGAGTACGGTTCCCAGGACGAGGACCCAGCGATTGGCCATGCACCCACAGTACGGGACAAGGCGCGGTGGCTCCGAGGAGTACACGAACCGACGCGGGACACCGTGCCCGCTCCTGGCTTCGCGCGCGGCTCGCTGGGCTCTCCGACCAGGGCCTGCGCCCCGGCCCGCCCCCCACCCGCGGCGAGGAGCCGAGGGGCCGTGCTACCGTTTCACGATGACACGCGACAGCAACGATCTCACGCGCCGCAGCGTGCTCGCCGGGGGCGCGGCCGCCGCGGCCCTGGCCGTCCTCGGCGCCCCCTCCTTGGAAGCGGCCGAGCCGCGCAAGATCCCCAAGATGCCCGTCGGCTACGTCAGCCACGGCTCGCCCATGAGCGCCCTGAGCAAGAAGCGCAACGCGGAATGGAACGCCTGGGCCACCGCACAGCCCAAGCCTGTGGCCGTGCTCGTCATCTCGGCGCACTACACGCTCTCGCCCGTGACGATCGGCGCGACGAAGCCCCTCCCGCTCGTCTACGACTTCCGCGGGTTCGCGAAGGAGCTCTACCAGATCAAGTGGAGCCCGCCGGGCGCACCGAAGCTCGCCAAGCGCGTGGAGAAGGTCCTCACGCCGCTGCGCAAGGTCGAGCACGACCCCGAGCGCGGCCACGACCACGGCGCGTGGGTGCCGCTCCGTGCGATGTATCCGAAGGCCGATGTGCCGACCCTCTCGATCTCGCTTCCGACGCGCAATACGAAGGCCCTGTTCGAGATCGGCAAGGCGCTCGCTCCGCTGCGCGACGAAGGCGTGTTCATCCTCGGCAGCGGCGCGCTGACGCACAACCTGCGCTATCGCCACAAGCCCGGCGCCAAGGCCCCCACCTGGGCCAAGGAGTTCGACGTCTGGGCCAAGGAGACGCTCGAGAAGCACGACGTGGACGCCCTGCTCGATTGGGAGAAGAAGGCCCCCGCCGCGCGCACGAACCACCCCACGGTCGAGCACTTCATCCCGCTCCTCCTGGCCGCGGGCGCGCGCCGTAGCGGCGACCGCGCCACGTTCCCCCTCGCCGGATTCGACAACGCCATCACCTCGAACCGCTGCGTCGCCTTCGGTCCGCCGCCGAAGCCGCCGAAGCCGCCGAAGCCGCCGCCGAAGAGGGTGAAGTAGCCCAGCCCCGCTCGCCTCGGCCCACGAGGGAGGGCGGCCCCCGCCGCCCTCGGCCAAGATCGTGGAGTTCGCCCACGTCTCGGCACGCCTGGACGGGCCCTGGTAGTAGCGTCGTCCCAGCAGCGAACGGCAAGGAGCAGCACCATGGACGCGCTCAGCATCGTCGGACTCATCTGTGGCGGCTTCGTCGTCGGCTTCGTGCTCGGGCGAGGCACGAACCGACGCCCTGCGCCGGCGGCGGCCCTCAAGGCGCCGCCCGCGCCTGACGAGCTCGCCAAGATCAAGGCCGTCCGCGACAGCGGGCAGATGATCACCGCCATCAAGATGTACCGCGACCAGACCGGCGCGGGCCTCAAGCAAGCCAAGGAGGCGGTCGAGCAGATCGTCTGACGCGGACGCGACGGCCCCGCTCCAGGGCGGGAGCCTCTCGCGGGGTTCAGGACGTGAGCGCGATCCGGGGCCCGGCCTCGCGCACGTCGGCCGTCGTGCCCGACGCGAAGCGCTCGAAGTTCTGCTGGAACATCTCGGCCAGGCCCGCTGCCCTGTCGTCGTAGGCGGCGCCGTCCGCCCACGTCGTACGCGGATCGAGGATCTCGCTCGGAACACCCGGACAACTCGTGGGCACGTCGAAGCCAAACGTCGGGTCCTCCCGGAACTCGACATCGGCAAGCTGGCCGTCCAACGCCGCGCGCAGCAAGGCGCGGGAGTGCTGGATCGCCATGCGCTCGCCCTCGCCGTACGGCCCACCGGACCAGCCGGTGTTCACGAGCCAGCAGGTGCTTTCGTGCGCCGACATCTGCTGGCCGAGGAGCTTGGCGTACTCCGCGGGGTGGAGCGGCATGAAGGGCGCACCGAAGCACGCCGAGAACGCGGCCTTGGGTTCCGTGACGCCACGCTCCGTGCCGGCGACCTTCGCCGTGTAGCCACTGATGAAGTGGTACATGGCCTGCTCCGGCGTGAGCCGCGCGATGGGCGGCATGACGCCGAACGCATCGCAGGTGAGCAGGACGACGTTCTTCGGATGTCCGCCACGGCCGTCGGCCACGACGCCCGGCACGTTGCTCAGCGGGTAGGACGCGCGGGTGTTCTGGGTGAACTGCGCGTCGTCCAGATCGAGATGACGCGTGCCTTCGACGAACACGACGTTCTCGAGAATCGTGCCGAAGTTGCGGGTCTGCGCATAGATCTCGGGCTCCGCCTCTTCGGAGAGCCGGATCACCTTGGCGTAGCAGCCGCCCTCGAAGTTGAAGATCCCGTCCTCGCTCCAGCCGTGCTCGTCGTCGCCGATGAGCGCTCGCTCGCTGTCGGCCGAGAGCGTCGTCTTGCCGGTGCCGGACAGGCCGAAGAAGAGAGCGGAGTCGCCGTCCGGCCCCACGTTGGATGAGCAGTGCATGCCCAGCACACCCTCTTGCGGCAGGAGGTAGTTGAGCGTCGTGAAGATCGACTTCTTGATCTCACCGGCGTACTTGCTCCCGCCGATGAGGATCATGCGTCGCTCGAAGTTGAGGACGATGAACACCTCGGAGCGCGTGCCGTCCGTCTCGGGGTCGGCGAGGAAGTCGGGCGTGTGGACGATGGTGAAGTCCGGAGCGAACGCTGCGAGCTTCGCCACGTCGGGCTCTTGGATGAACATGTTCCGGGCGAACAGGGCATGCCAGGCGTTCTGCGTGACGACACGCACAGCCAACTTGTGCTTCGGATCGGCGCCGGCGTAGCAGTCCTGGATGAAGACGTCGCGGCCCTGGAGGTAGGCCTGCTGACGGGCGAGGAGTTGGTCGAACTGTGCCTGCGTGAAGCGGCGCGCTTCGCCGCCGTCCCACCAGACGTTTTCGTCGGTGACACCGTCGAGGACGATGTACTTGTCGTGCGGCGAACGGCCTGTGTACTCGCCTGTGTTCGTCACGATCGGCCCTTGGAACGCGATGCGGCCTTCCTCGCGCTGGACGATCTGCTCGTAGAGCTCCGGGACGCTGAGGTTCCAGTGGGTGTCCTGCAGATGCTGCAGTCCGATCGTGGGCAACGTCAGGTCCATTCGGTTCACCTCCGTGCGGGGGCGGGTCACCGCCCGCCGATGCTCTCGTGCCGCACGCTGCCAGACCCTCCGGCCGGCGTGCCCGTGGCGCGCAATGTACGGCAATCGAGGGTCCGCGCGCGAGGGGGCATCGGGGAACCGAGGCCGACGTGGGAGAGCTGCCGCGAACAGCCTTGCTTCGGCGGGGTAGCGAGCCGGGGCACAGACGGGCCGCTTGGTGACGGGGTCACCGATCGGCTGCCATCTCGTGCCACGCCGTACTTGGGCGCCCTAGGAGTACGGCCGCGATCCCGGAACAAGCAACGAGTGCCAGCCCGACCCACATCTGGCGGACCACGCGCCGTCGGGAGAGGGCTCGCGTCTCCGCCGTACCGTCGCTGGAGTTCAGGATGGCGACATGCGAGCCGACAGCTCGCAGTTGGGCGTACACCCATGCGGCCAGCAACATCAGTACGGCGATCTTGAACAAGAGCAGTCTTCGTCGACCTCCATGCCGTCTCGGCCCGGGACCTCGAGACTCCGCGGGCCTGGTGCCCTTGAGACGAGGGTGGCGCGTTCGTGGTTCCAAGCAATGGGGTCAGGCACCTTTCGCACCCCCTTGTGACCGTGTCACAGCGGGACGTGGAAAACGCCAGACCCGCGCTCTGTGACCCTCGCACTCCTGGATGTCCGGAGATGAGGCTCTGCCGGCGGGGGCGGATCCTGCATGGCCCGAGGGACGTCTCGCCTTCGCCATCTCCATCATGCGGAGTGCGCCTTATACGCAGATCGTATATATACTGCGTATAACCATGATCCACCGCCTGCCCGAAGACACCCAGACCCTCTACGCTGAAGCCCTCGCCCTCCTCCTCGCGATGGAGAGCGAGCGCAGTTGGTCACACCTGCGCGGATCCTTCAGCACGAAGCGCATCAAAGGCGCCGACTACGTGTATTTCCAATACTCGGATCCCGGCGGAACCAAGCGCCAGTTCAGCCTGGGACGCCACACACCCGAGATCGAGCGGGCGATCCTGCGCCGGGAGTCCAAGGCGGCCGAGGTCGAGCCCGACAGGGAGGCCTTGCAGCGGTTGGCGGGACTCCTCCGGGCAGCGGGCATCGTACCGCTACCCCATGGCCCCTACCGGGTCCTCCGTGGACTGGTTGATGCGGGGGTCTTCCAGATCGGCGGCGTCCTCGTGGGATCGCACGCCTTCCACGCGGTGGGATCCCAACTCGGGGTCGCGTGGCCCGACGCTGCATGGCGCACACAGGACGTAGACATCGCGACGCACGTGAAGCTGGCCGTGGAGGCCACGACTGCCGACGTACCGCACACACTCGAAAGCCTGGAGATGGGATTCATCCCCGTTCCGCAGCTGGATGCCCGGCATCCTTCCTCTTCCTTTCGCGTACGAGGCAAGACGCTACGCGTCGATCTGTTGACCCCGGACACAGATGAGGACCGAGCGCCCATTCCCGTGCCTCGCCTCAAGGCGGCGGCCGCCCCCATCAAGTACTTGTCGCTCGTCATGAAGGAGGCGCAGCCGACTCTGGTGACGGATGGCACGGACGCTGCGCTGGTCGTGGTGCCGGCGCCTGCGCGTCTCGCGCTGCACAAGCTCCTGGTGAGCCAGTCGCGCTCGACGATGCAGCAGGTCAAGAGCGGCAAGGATCTCCATCAGGCGGCCCTGCTGATCGAAGTGCTGGGCGCCGACCGACCGCAAGACCTGGAGCACGCCGCCCTTGCGTTCGCCGAGTCGGGGCCCACCGTCATGGCGCGAGTGGTGCGGGGACTCGCGGCAGCGGAGCGGCGCTGGCCTGACGCCGAGGCTGGCGCGGAGCTCGTGCGCCGCGCGCTTGGCCGCTAGCCATGCGCGTACGGTGCCGCGGCACCGCACGCCTCGGCACCGAGAAACCGAGCCGCGCAAGAATGAACGGGGTCAGGCACGCTTCGCACCCCCCTGTGACCGTGTCACAGCGGGATGCGAAAAACGCCTGACCCCTCCCTTCACGACCGCATTGAGGAGGATGGGATGGAGCAGTTGGCCTCGGAAGTGCAGAAGTTGCGCAAGCAGGTGGAAGTTCAGGGACGGATCATCGCCGTGTTCGTCGCGGTAGCCGTAGCCTCGCTCGTGGTCCCGCTCTTCTTCAAGGACGACCCCCGGCAGTTCGTCGCCTACGCTCCTGCCCTCGGCCGTGCCGCCGGGGACCCTCTTCCTCGATTGCTTCTCGTCCATCTGTCTCCCTTTCTCCTGCCTCGAAGGCAGGCCCAGGGAAAGGACCCAATCAACAGCCCTTTCAGCTCATAGGGTGGACAGACTTATGTCGAGGAGCACAGGCAACGCGCGTCACGATGCCGCCCATCTTGCACGTGCGGCGCGGGCGGGGCAATGGAGGAAGACTCGCCCCTCCTGCACCGCCCGCTGCCGCAAGGCCTCGGGATCCTGACGCCGGTATGCCGGGCCACCGCGCCCCCGTCCTACTGCACGCCCCCGCTCCGTGCGCCGAGCGCGTACTGCCTAAGGTCGTCCGGAACCCGGCGTCCCTTCGCGGCGAGGAAGGCATCGACAGCCCCCTGGACGCGCTCCCGGTGGCTGGAGGCGACGTGGCCCAACCCATGCAGAGCGCTGGCCCAGCACTCAGGCGCATCCAGAGTCAGAGCGTGCTCCAGTACCTCGAAGCAGATAGGAACGAGGTTCTTGGGCTCACCGAACAGGGGAATCCCCAAGAGCCCACCGTCCATATCCCAGAGCATGAAGCAGGCGGACGCAAGCGGAGGACTCTCACGTCCGAACCCACCCCAGCCCGGCAGGTGCTCTGCAAAGCACCGCTCGTAGAGGTAGAGCAGCGATCGAACCGCGTCCTCTGCATACTCCAGAGACGCTTCCCGCACCGTGTGCCATACCTCCTCACCGGCGCCCATCAGGTACCAGATCATCTGACCAACGACATCTGCACCTACCTCCTCGACGTGCTTGCCCGCCCGCGAGCAGAAGTCCTCAACGAACTCCGCCATCTGGTCGGGCGTGAGCCGAGGCGCCGACTCTTCGAGGGCCATGTAGGCATCTGTCTCCCGGGCTGCCCACGCTGCCGCGTAGGCCCGGTAGTGGTCGAAGATCGTCTTGTAGCGGGTCATCCGGGGTGAATGGTCCCCGGCCTGCTGATCGCGTGCAACGGGTAGCCACGCACTGGCCACCGCGACCCCCCAGTGTCGGGTACGGAGGCAGGCTCCGTTGTTGCCTATTGGCCGTCGCGGTGCGATCGCTACGGTGCGAATCTGCAACAACTTCTCACGCCTCCGGACCTCAACACTCCCGACGAGTTCTCGTCGGCTAGGCAGGCTTGCAGACAGTCCGAGTCGCCAGCCGCGTCGCCCGATGACACGATGCCGGGATGGAGTACCGAATCTGGTAATAGTGCATCACAATTGTGACCGATCCGTGCCAGGTGATCACCTGACCCGAATCGGTCGACATATCGATGCACTTTCACCCGGTTCAGTACCACGGTTCAGTACCACGGTTCAGTACCACCTCGGCTAGTCCGCCAGGCGAACTGTGATCGGGTTGAGCGAGATGCGCGCCCGAGGGACGGGGTCCGAGTCAGGGCCTCCCTCTCCTCGCGCGGCTCCCGCGATGGTGAGCAGGGGCGCCTCTCCAGTGACAGTGGCCGCGACAACATCGTTCAGGAAGGCATGCATCACCGGCTCGGTTCCAGGCTCGCGCTCCAACGCGATGGTCACGTCCCCATGGTGCGTTCCGAAGCAGACCGTGAGAATCAGCGGCCCTTCGCGGACTCGGTAGTGCAGCGACCCGAAGAACTCCTGCTCCTCGGGCTCCGCCTCCGTAGGAGCAGCACCGAAGAAGCGCGTCAGGGTCGGCTCGTCCAAGTCCATGTTCACAGCCTATCGTGAGGAGCGTTCCTCTCCCCCACCTCCAAGCATCCCGCCAGCGCCGGGCTGGCTCATGGCTGCTCCGGCTGCTCGCCCCGAAGGTGTTTCCAGTACCTCGCCGGGGCATCGAGGATCCCCCTGGTGATCTGGTAGTGGCTGGTCTCTTCCACGGCGATGTCGGGTAGCGCTGCCTCGTCGAAGCTGACGATCTGGGCACCAGGGATGGTCATGGGACTACGGTGCCGCGTGATGATTACGGTGCCGCGTGATAACTTCGCCGCTGCGTGATGGTGTCATCGACTGGCGAAGTTTTCACGCGGCTCTGCACCCCTACCTGGCTCCTTCGACTGGGGGAAGCGGCGAGGCTCCCGCAATGGACTCAGACTCCCAGGTCAACAGGAACTCCCGGCCGACGTGGGGCACGCCGATGGTGAGTACCGAACCGCGTAATAGTGCATCACAATTGTGACCGATCCGTGCCAGGTGATCACCTGACCCGAATCGGTCGACATATCGATTCATTTTCACCCGGTTCAGTACCAGTCGATCAAGTCGGGGAGACGATCTTCTCCTTCGGCTGCTACGTGGGCGAGGTCCTCGTTCGCAACGCTGGCGGTCGGTGGCGGGACCGTCGAGAGACAGCGCTTGCCGAGCACGGTGGCATGCCAATCGTCGTGGAACTACCGCACGGGATAGTCTGCGATCCGATCGGCAAGGCGTTCAAGCGGCTGAGAAACGGAGCCGTGGACAGCCTGCTCCACTTCTACAAGGTGTTCACCGAGCCGCCGTCGCCAAAGTAGCCCCGACTACCCCTCCTGCACCGCCCGCTGCCACGCGGCCTCGGGACTCTCGCGCCAGGCATGCCAACCGAGGGGCAGGTCCGACAACTCGGCGAGCCGTGGCTCCAGCGCGACCATCTCCTCAAGCGCAACGACGGCGGCCTCCCTCATGGGCGTGCCGCCATGCGGATGGAACTGCCAGGCACCGTCGTCGGCTTCATGCGTGACACGGCAGACCCACTCGTCGCCGTCGATGATGCGGAGACTGGTGAATACAGCGGTCCTGGCTGGGTCGTCGAAAGGCCAGTCCATAGCCATGTCACTCTCCCCCTCACCCCGGCGATGAGGCATTTGGCACTCGCGCTGCGTCATCAATGGGCCCCGGGGGCAGAACACGAATCACCACCTCGTCCCCGACAATCAGGCTCCGGTTGCGCACCCAGTTCACAGACTCGTCCCGCACGGAGTCGAGGCCGCCGAGATCCACGACGAGATGCTCGGACAGCCAGTCCTCCCGATCCACCTCGGGATCGTCTCGGACGTGCTCGGGCATCGCGTCGGGGTTCCTGCGCGCCCACGACACGATGGCCGTCAGCACGCCGAAGGCGCCGACGCCGCCCGTGGCGAGGGTCTCGCCGTTGACGCACAACTCGAACCGGATGCTCTTGCTTGAGTCAGTCATGCTCTCTCCCGGGCCGGGATCACCTACCGGCCGCTGCGCCTCTTCACCTCGTAGCGCCTCGCGACTCGATCGAACACGAGGTTGTCCTTGTGCTGGTCAAACCACGCACGAGCCTTCTCAACTCGATGCGCACGCTCATCTCCAGCCTCGACGAGTACGGAGCCCGGCGATTTCCGCCGGAACTGGCAGGCTCACGCACCGCGTGCCCAGTGTTGGTGGAAACTGCCGGGCTCGGTACCCCGGTACCTCCAGCACCAGGCCCTGTGCCCAGCGCGCCAATCGGGACTTGCCGTTGCTCATCGCCAGCGTCGCTCCGCTCTTACTGCTGCGGCAACTGGAACTTGAAGACGCTCTTGCCTAGGTCGAAGGTGACGACCTGGGTCGCGTGATCAAGCGCGATAACTTGCTCGGCAGGAGCACGTAGCCGATCTTCGGACACGTACTCCAAGGGGAAGCGCAGATAGCCGATCACCACTTCTCGCTCCTTGGTGCGATGCAAGACCGTGATGGCGAAGAAGTCCAGAGCGCCGTCAGCGGGATCCGTGAACTCGCCGAGACCAACGCTCACCCTGTAGCGACCGTCCACGATGTCCATGCCCCGGACAGTCGTGCCAGACGTGCGCCCGACCATCTGGATGCGTCGATAGCTGGGGGGGAGGGCAATCCAACCGGACCATCCGGGTTCGCCGAGGCGGGGCGACTCCTGAGGACTTGGCCCGCCCACGTATTGCTTCTCCTCCCCGAGGAAGTCGTGCGCCACCGACAGCGTCATGAGCAACACCAGGATGAGGAGAAGGGCGTCGCGCCGCTCGATCTTCATGTCGCACCCCCTTCGTGCCGCAGATACCACCAACATACGATCCCGAGCACGCTCCGGGGAAGCACCTGGCCGGATACGGAGCCAGGGATACGGAGCCAGGGCAGTTCTCATGGAACGTGACGGCTCTAATCCATGAGTACCGAACCGAGTACCGAACCGGGTAATAGTGCATCACAATTGTGACCGATCCGTGCCAGGTGATCACCTGACCCGAATCGGTCGACATATCGATGCATTTTCACCCGGTTCAGTACCAGGGATCCATCCGGGGTCCGTGACCCGGTGGGTCTGGCGGTGGCGATCGACGCAATGGTGCGGGAGCACCACAGGGCCCGCCGCCGCGCCCAGCGGGGCGAGCCCCCCGCGCGCCCGTCTTGAGGTGACGCCCGGACGTGGCTGTTCGCGTGACCGAGACGCCCGTGCGTTTCTACCGGGGCGTCTGGGTCACCTTGATGCGCGCGTTCTGCGAGCCGCCCGATTGGACGTGGACCTCCTGCACGCCCTCGGTCTGCCGAAGAGTTCGGTGGATGACGCGAAGTCGATAGGACCCGGCAGGCACACGCGCGAACTCGACGAGTACCGAACCGGGTAATAGTGCATCACAATTGTGACCGATCCGTGCCAGGTGATCACCTGACCCGAATCGGTCGACATATCGATGCACTTTCACCCGGTTCAGTACCCGAGGGCCTCGCCGTGTTCGAGCTCGGGCTGACGGAGGCTCAGCGCAAACGCCTGCGCACGACGAACAGCCTCGAGAACCTCAACCAGCAGATCAAGCGGCGGACCGCAGTGGCCCGCCTCTTCCCGAACGAAGCGTCCTTGCTGAGGCTCGCGAGCGCGGTGCTCATGGAGATCAGCGAGGAGTGGGAAACCGGACGTAGGTACTTGCCGAGGGACGACGCCTGATCAGCCGCGAACGCTAGTTACAGAAAAGATGTTGCTCAACCCCGGGCTAGGCTCCCGACGACTCGGGCCGGGTCTCCGTCGAAGCGAGACTCAGGACGACTGGCAGGCCCCCTGGCATGCCGGGCGCTTCGAGCAGCAGGCGGTCGTCATTCCGGCGAAGCAGGAGGGCCCCATCGGAATCACGGGGCAACCGCCCCAACTTGGCGCCCTGGGGAACCTGTAGTCTCAGCACCGAGTCCGAGTCCGTGTAGGCGCCTCGCAGGGAACCGATGTCCCCTCCGAAGTACGCCATGTAGGTACCGTCCGAACTCAGCCTCAGGTCTATGGGCAGCATTGCATGGAGAGCCATCCAGATCCCCTTGCGGTCTACGTCGCCGATGTCAAGGCGAGGCTCCAAAGCAGCCTCCTCTGGGGCCATGTACTCAACGTGGCTTGTCCAATCGGCGATGTACTGGGTGACTTGCAGTGCGGCCATCGCCAGCAGGATACCCGGCATCGTCGGTCCTCGTCCCGCCCACACCCTGGTCTGGGCGTGTCAAACGACGACGACGGCGACACGCTTCACGATGCCGTCCATCTTGCACCTGCGGCGCGGGCGGGGCAACGAGCAGCCTCTCGTCGAGGTCCGTCGTGCGCCGGGAGGTGCGGATGCGCACGAGGCGCATCCGCCGCCAGCACCGGCGTGGTGCGGGAAGAGTCGCCCTCGGAGGTAAGCCATTGACTTACTACGTCAATGGCTTACAATCGCGCCGTGAAGATCGAATGGGATCCCGCGAAGAACGCCGAGAACCAGATCAAGCACGGCGTCTCCTTCGAGGAGGCGTCGGTCCTGTTCACCTCGGAGCGGGACTTCCTGGAGATCTTCGATGAAGCGCACTCCGAAGACGAAGAGCGGCTGATCGCCATCGGCCTCCTACGCAGGGGTGTGATCGTCATCGTCTGGACAGAACGACACGAGGACACCATCAGGATCATCAGCGCCCGCTGGGCGACCGGCCGTGAACGCTTGCTGTACGCAAAGCGCATGGAGCATGACCATGACCAATGACAACCGCGAACTGACAGACGACGACTTCGCAAGTGCGATGCCCGCTCGCCTCCGGCGCCGACTGATGAAGGGCAAGTTCGAGACGGGCAAGGACATCGCCGCGCTACGGCGATTCGTGCGCCTGACGCAGGTCAAGTTCGCCGAAGCCATGGGCATCAGCGTTCACACGCTTCGGAACTGGGAGCAGGACCGACGCAGGCCCGAAGGTCCGGCTCTCGCCCTCCTCCGCATCGCCGCCCGGCATCCGAGGATCTTGCGAGAGAACCTGGCGAGTACCGCACCGGGTAATAGTGCATCACAATTGTGACCGATCCGTGCCAGGTGATCACCTGACCCGAATCGGTCGACATATCGATGCACTTTCACCCGGTTCAGTACCACTGAGATGCCGTTCTCACGCATCAAGCGTGCAATCCGGTTCACGCCGACAGGCCGCTTGCGCGAGCGCAGCTCGGCATGCACACGCGGGCTTCCGTACGTGCCGCGGCTCTGCTGGTGGATCTCACGGATCTCCCGCACGAGCTGCTGGTTCTCAACTCGACGCCGCGACGGCGGCCTCGTGCGCCAGGCATGGAAGCCGCTGGGCGAGACGCCCAGCAGCTTGCACATGAAGCGAATGGGAAGGTCGGCCTTCTCCGCCTCGATCAGCTCGAAGGCTTCGAGCTTTCCTCCCTGGCGAAGAAGGCTGCTGCTTTTTTCAGGAAGTCCCGCTCCATGCGTACGCGTTTGAGATCGCGCTTCAAGCGCTGGATCTCCTTCTTCTCGGCCGTGGTGAGCGCGTCAGGCGGTCCCTCGCCGGCATCGACCTTGGCCTGCCTCACCCAGTTCCTGAGCACGTTCGGGTGCAGATCCAGATCCCGGGCGACCTTCGACAGGTTGCCCACCTCCTTGACCAGTTTCACCGCCTCGGACTTCTGCTGGGCCGTGAACTCGCGCCTCTTCCTCTGAGCCATCTGACTCCTCCTCGGACAGTATCGCCCTTATCCGAGGTGTCCACCAGACCGGGGGAAGGTCACAATCACCGCCAGCCCGGGCATGTTGCGGCACGCTGTTGCGAACGTGGAGAGTGCCCCCACCTAGTCAATCCGCTTCGCTATCTGCTCCAAGGCGGCATCTACAGCCTTGTCGAGGTGGTATCCACCAGGGCGGTCTGCGCGGGCCGACCGGAGAGCCAGGATCGTCTCTTCGTCGCTCGCCCTAGCAAGCCGCCCCAGCATGATCACGGAGTACCGCATGATCCACGGCTGGTCGCGGCGCAAGTTCGATCGCAGCGTGGGAACAGCGATCTCTCCGACCTCCTCCAGGGCCGCCGCCGCTGGCCCGTAGATATCCACTCTCGGCCCAGCCGCGAGGGCATGCACGAGCGCCTCACGTTCCGCCTCTCCGCCCTGTCGCTTGGCAAACGGAACGATCAACTCGATCGCGTCGTTCAGGTCCGGCTCCCTGGCGCGGACGTACGCCGCGAGTTCCTCTCCCGTCATCTGCGTGAGGTGGGCCGGAGGACGATCCAGAAGGTACAGAGCGCCACCCACCCCAACAGCCAGCAAGACGGCAATGGCGACACGCATCGCGATGCCGTCCATCTTGCGCCTGGGGCGCGCTGCCCGGGTGCTTCTTCGTTCTCTTCGTGGATCATGGGGTGCGCATCGTCCGCATCTCGACGCAGCCCAAGTGCCTCCAAGGTCGTCCAGGATCTCCACAGAACAGGTGAACGGCGAACCCCTCCCATGCGACGGCGGCGCGGGACTGGGGCCTGAGGTGTCGAACTGGACAACGATCCGTGCACCCTTGACCCGGGACACATCAATCCCGGCGCTCTGCAACTGGGCGTTCATCAGGAGGCTGTAGTCGCGTGCGACTCTGGCCAGGACGCCATGTCCTGACACGCTTGGATCAGGTGTGGCCGCGAGGTCGATCACGACGGACGCCTGACCAAGGTGTCCTGCGAGTAGACACAGTTTGCCAATGCCCCAGTAGCCATCGATATCGTTGTTTCTACTCACGAACGAGCCGAGTACTCCGCCCGCGATACCCTTCAGCGCTCTTCGTCGCGGCATGTGCTTCCCACGTCATCCCCGAGGCGCATCCCAGCGACCGCCCTCCATGAGTGCCCGCCTCCCGGTGGCGACACGCTTCACGATGCCGTCCATCTTGCACCTGCGGCGCGGGCGGGGCAACAGCGCGTCACCCACCGCACGTAGCCGGTGAGCATGCAAACGGGAAGCAAGCCATCGCACCTGCGGGTAGGCTCCAAGAGGAAGCATGGAGGTGGTATGCGAACAGGAACATTGGTGCTCATCATCCTGCTGGGGAGTGCTCTCGCGCCTGGAACTGCCCCTACGGGCATGGCCGAAGAGAAGGAGAAGCAACTGAAGCCACCGTCCGCTTGGGACTGGGAACTGCTCAAGCCCATTGCCCATGCAGAGGCAACCTGGCGCAAGCGAGCCGTCCGCATCGAGCGCGTCCGCGTCTTCCCGCGTCAACTGGTACTGACCCTCCGGGCTCCGGCTAGGGCGGATCTTGACTGGGCCCTGCTGGCTCTCGCCACACGCCCCCTGTTGAAACCCCGCATCGCCTCGTCTGGGCGTTGGGCTGCCCTGTGTCAGCCAACCAAGGATGGCAAGTGGTACGAGGTTGACGTGTTGATCGACGCTCAGCAGTTCAAGCCGCCGGGAGCCCGAGTGATACCACCGAGTCTCCGTACCAAGCG
Organism: Planctomycetota bacterium; assembly: GCA_029259775.1. Taxonomy (GTDB): domain Bacteria; phylum Planctomycetota; class PLA2; order PLA2; family JAEUHO01; genus JAHEIK01. The sequence goes on from JAJDEN010000036.1 coordinate 57,668, forward strand.
CCCGAGTGACTACCTAGCGGAGAAGGTGAAGCGCTCGGCCAGGTACGTAGACATGCATGCGAAGACGCAGGAGAGTTCTGTCCGCCGTATCGAGGGGGAGTCCTTCGAGTCCGCAGTGCTCACATGCAAGCCGTCTACCGCAGGGCAGTTCACCAAACTCCTCTACAACCTTGCCTCCTGGGGCGACATCTTCATCGCAACCGCACGCTGGGATAGAAAGAGGGACGGCAAGGAAGCCAGCGACCTCATCGGCCCTTCGATCGTCGAGGTCCTGAAGTTCAAGTCGGAGTAGGAGCGCCACGACCACCTGGCCAGTGAGCATGCCAACGCATGGTCCGCTGCTGTCCTCGGGTGTCCGTCGAGCGTGGCGCAGCCGGAGCGCGCCGACTACTCACGACAGCCGCTACGCCCGGACAATCGCGGCCTACGTGGGCCAGCAGCGGCGTCCGCAACAGCTTGCAGGGGGGTAGGTCGAGATGTTGGCGCAGCCAACTCGAGACCGGAGGGGGGCGGCGGCAGCCCCCCTCGTCATGGGGGCGGAGGCGCCGCAGCAGCGCAGAGCGCTGCGAGGACAGCGAACGCGCAGCGTTCGCGTGCGGCGCAGGCAGCGCCTGCGCTGCTCGCCGCAGCGAAGTATGGAGCCCCGGGACGGATTTGAACCGTCGACCCCAGCTTTACGAAAGCTGTGCTCTGCCACTGAGCTACCAGGGCGTGCTCGTGCGGGGGAGAAGGTAGTCCAGACGCGGCCGGAGTCAATCCACAAGCGGTGCTATAGTGCTTGAGAGGCCGATTTCATGCGGGTCGCGACGGTAACCACGATGAGCTGCCCCCGGTGTGGGGTCCCCGTCCAGGGCGACTACAAATACTGCCCGGAGTGCGCCTGCCGCCTCCGTCCGGGCTCCGCAGCCGCCGGAGCCCCCGCCACCGGGTCGCCCCGGGGCACGCTCGTGCTCGCCCTGATCGCCACCGGGCTGCTCGGCGCCGGGATCTTCGTCGGCAGCCGCGTGCTCGGCGATACGCCGCCGGTCAAGCCCCCCATCCCAACGACGCGCGAGTTCCTCACGGTCGACGACATCCAGGAGCACTTGGTCTCGGTGCCGGAGGGCGTGGCGCTGTGGCAGCCCGAGACCGTCTGGGAAGCGCCCCCCGACGACGAGGCGGACGACACCATGCTGCGCCTGCTGCCGCGCGGCGCGCTCGCGGCCTTCGCAAGCGACGCAGCCCGCACACCCGGCCGCCTCAGTCGTTGGTCTGGCCTGCTCAAGCTGTTCTACGCACGCACGCGCGACGTCATGCGGGAGAAGCTGCGCCATGTGCCCATCCGCACGCGGCCGTTCCTCATGACACGCCACGAGATCACGCGCGGCCAGTGGGCAGAGTTCCTGCGCGCCGTGGAGCGCGATCCGAAGCTCCTCCTGCGCGATCCCTGGGTGGAGGGCTACTGGCGACCGAAGGAACGCTACGAGTGGGCCGTCAACTACCGGACCGACTGGTGGGGCGCCGTCGTGGAACGCATGCGGCGTCGCTTCGTGCTCGCCTACACACCCCCCCAGGAACCCGACAACCCCGACGAGCGGGAAGAGAGTCCGCCCGATCCCGACGGCGACCTCGTCGATCCCGACGGCAACCCCGTCGATCCCGACGCGGGCCCGGATCCGGACGCGGTCGTCGACCCGACCAACATCGAGATCGATTTCCCCGTGTGGCCCACGCCGGACTTCGTCAAGGCCGAAGACTTCGGCGCCATGAGCAACGCGGACGCGGTGAAGCTCCTCTACCCCGCCGACTGGGTGCGCATGGACGAGAGCGGGGCCCTCTACTGGGTGCTCGAAGCGGGCACGGAAGATCTGCCCGTCACCGACATCTCCTGGTGGGACGCACAGCTCTTCGTCGTCTGGGCGCGCCAGCGCCTGGGCATCGGCAGCCTGCGCATCCCGAACTACGCCGAGTGGGTGCGCGCGTACCACGGCAACCACCCCAAGAAGCCCGCCGACGACTTCGACCCCATCGGCGACGCCGGCTGGCCGTGGCCGTGGGGCGACGACATCGATGCGCACGGTTGCAACAACGAGGGGCACTCCTGGAACACCCCCACACCCGAGATCCGCAGCGTCCGCCGCCGCTACGGCTGGCATGACGGCACGACCGTCGACGGCGCACTCAGCATGGCCGGCAACGCGGCCGAGTGGACGCGTGGCTGGGTGGCCAGCGCGCGCGAGGGCGGAAGCGACTACTACGTGCTGAAGGACTGGGCCGAGGAAAGCAAGGCGAGCCACGCCTCCGCGTGTGGCGGCTCCTACCTCGATGGCCTGGACGACTGCAGCGTCGATGGCCGCGTCCTGCTCCGCAAGACGGAGCGCCGGATCGAAGTGGGCTTCCGCCTCGTCTTCGACGCCACGCCTGGGATGAGCGGCGGCCGATGAGCTCCCGCGCCGGCCGCTTCGTCCTCGGCCTGGGCCTCCTCGCGGCCGCAGCGCTCGTCTACTGGGCGCTGGAGGACGGCGGCGGCGACGAAGGCTTCGACCTGGACCGCGACGAGCTCCCGCGCGAGGCCGATGCCGCCCCGCCCGGCGAGGCGCCGGATGCCCAGCCTCCCAAGCAGGCTCCGCCCGCCCCCGCGCCCGAAGGCGACCTCGTGCCACGGGTGCTGCCGCCGGACGCCGCGATCGAGGATGTCCGCGACGCGCTGACGCTCACGGGCCCGAAGCGTACGCGTGAGGTGCAGGCCGCCTACGACGCCATCGTGCGGATCGCCGACGACGCGCCCGGCGTGCGCCAGGGCCTGCAGCGCTACCTGGCCCGGGTGGAGTCGCCGCTGGCGCGCGGCATCGTGCTCGCCGGTCTCGGCAGCGACCGCGCGCCTGCCAACATCACGTGGCTCAGCCAGCGCCTCGTGACGGCCACGACGGCGCCGGAACGCATCGGCGCGCTGCATGGCCTCGCGTTCGGCACAAGCGAGTTCGCGCAGACGTCGGAGACGCTCGCCGGCATCAAGATGCCTGTGGGACATCTGCCGCCGGGACGCGAGGCGCGCAAGGCGGTCGGGACGTTCTTGGATGGCAAACATGGCGCAGCGGCGACGGACGCGAACGCGGTCGTGCTGCTGAACGTCTCGGAGCAGGTCGACTACGCCGCGCTCCTCGTGGTGGGCGGTACGCGGACGTGCGCGTTCTTCGATGCGGCGCCCGCGAAGGTGCGCGACCTGCTGCGGCGCGGCGCGTTGCGGCACGATGCGTTGCCGGGCGCGGTGCGGCGGGTGTTGGAAGCCGCGAAGTAGACGGTGCGCGGGTCCTCTGCGGTCTCGCGGGTCCTCGGCGGACTAACGCCCGGCGAGGAACTCCTTGGAGCGGACGCGGACGCTGGCCGAGGCGCGGAGATCACCGCCGCCGGCCGTCGTGCCCTTGCGCGCGAGGATGCGACGAAGCTTCTTGTCCCAGACGACCTGGACGCAGTCGGACATGTACGGGCAATCCCGTGTCCGGCAGACGTACGTCTCCGATCCGAAACAGTCTTTCTTCTTAGACATGAAGTCCCCGCTTGCGCGGCCAATCGTACGGCCCTCACGGAGGCCGCACAAGGCCCCCCGCTGGCTCCCTCGTCACCCTTGATCGGCCGTTCCCACCCCCTTCTCAAGGCAACAGATGCCTTCCCGAAGGGGATGCGAACACGATTCCTGCGGCGCCCCTCCGGCACACCGCCGAGGGGCCTGCGAGGCCGGTGGTAGGCTCCCCAGATGCCCCTCAGCGCCCTCAGGATCGGCCAGGACCTCGTAGACGTCGCCCGCCTCGGGCGCGCCCTGGAGGGCAAGGAGGAGCGCTTCCAGCGCCGAGTCTTCACCGAAGAAGAATGGGCCCGATCCTCCGCCCGTCCGGATCGGGTCGCGGCCCTCGCTGCGCGCTTCGCCGCCAAGGAGGCGGCCTTCAAGGCACTCGGCACCGGCTGGAGCGACGGCGTCGCCTGGCGGGACGTGGAAGTGCTGGGCGGCAGCCCCGAAACGCCCGTCCTGGCGCTGCATGGCAAGGCGGCCGAGATCGCCCAGGCTGCCGGGCTCGTGCTCACCGTGAGCCTCACGCACACGGAGGAGCTGGCGGCCGCGATGGTCCTGGCCTACCGCGCCTAGGCAGCGACCCTCGAGCGGCGGAGCAAAAATGAAAGCGGCGAGCGCATGTGCGCTCGCCGCCATCGATCGGTCGGGTGCTGGCTGGTGAGCTAGCTGCCCTTCGGGGCGACCTGGAGGCCCTAGGAGCCCTTCGGGGCGACCTGGAGACGGTGCGACGCGAAGATCTTCCGTCGCTGATCCGGCGTGAGGTTGCGCACCTGGCCGAGAGCGGCCAGCGCAGCCTTGCCGACGTCGCCACCAGCACCCGAGGCGGCCATGAGGCCCTCGATCTGCTCGGGCGTGCCGTCGACCGCGGAGAGGACAGCGCCGAGCGCCGTAGCCGCAGCGGCCTTGAGGCCATCGCCTTCACCCTCGTTCAGCACCTTCAGGAGGGCATCGCCCCCACCCACACGAAGGTTGCCGAGCGCGCGCGTGGCGTTGAGGCGCACGGCAGCGGTCGGACCCTCGGTGGCGGCCGTCGAGAGAGGCTCGATGGCAACCGTGAGGTCGAAGGACTTGCAGGAGAAGTCGACGTTGGCAAACGCATCCGCCGCGGTAGCGGCGAGCGTGTTGGCACGGCCCTGGTCCGGGTTGAGGTCCTTGTCCTTGGCAGCCGCGTTGACGGCCGAGAAGGCGTTGGCCTCGACAACAGGCGAGGAGATGAAGCCGTGGATCGAGTCCCCGTACTTCTGCTTGAAGCCTTCGCGGATGGCGTCGGCCTTGTTCTCCTGCGTGTCCTGGACGAGAACGACGATCTTCATGCCCTTCGTGCGGGCATCGGCGATGAGCTCGTCGATGACCATGTACGAGGAGCTGTGGCGCGCGGACGCGACATCGTTGCGACCACCGAGGTCCGCACGGACGACGATGACGTCGAGGCTCGGAGCGACCTTGGCGCGCATCACGCCGTTGGTCCCCTCAGCCGAACCCGCCGCCTGGATGCCGCCGTGGTGCAGCGCCATCAGGATCTTCGCGCGGGAGCCCTCGTCATCGTCGATGACGAGCGCCTGGCGAATCGCACTCTCGGACGCAGCCTGCGCACCCAGCGCGACGACCTTGTCGGCGTTGGGCATGCCACGCTTCGGGCTCATGCGGAGCGAGGCGATGGCCGCGGCGTAGCGGACGCGCTTCTGCGGCGCCGCCAGGGCGTGACCAAGCGCGTGCCCACCGAGGTCCTCACCACCGTAGGTGGCGGCCACGAGGTAGCAGCACTCGACGGCAACGTCCCAGTCCTGGCCCTTCATGGCGCCCTCGAGAGCGGCCGTGGCAGCGGCGAAGCCCTGGCTGCGAGCCAGGTCCATCGCGCCGGCGAGGGCCTCGGGAGCCGAGCCACCGTTGGCGTTCAGCACCTCAGCCTCGACGCTCTGGGCGAGAAGTGCGCGGACCAGCAGGGCGCGGGCGCCCATGTGGCCGGAGTCGATCGCGAGGGCATCGACAGCGCACTCTTCCGCCTGGAGGAAGGGGTAGAGGTAGGCCGGAGCGTCGTAGCGGACGAGCGAGCCGCCCTCCCAACGCCACATGTCCTTGGTGTCACCGAAGTCACCCACGACGCTGGCGTCGCGGCTGTAGTAGCGGTTGCCGAGGGCGCAGTAGGCGTCGGCCACGGAACCCTCACGGCCACCGAGCTTGGCGAGGGCCTTGCCGGCCTTCTCCTGGGCGCCCGGATCGTCGTCGAGTGCGGCAACGCGAGCAACGGCGGCGGTGGCACGGCTGTCGCCGATGTCACCCAGCACCGTGGCGGCGTAGGCGCGCACGCGCGCGTTGTCCGAAGCCAGGCACTCGGAGAGCGGCACGGCGGCGTCGGCGTGAAGCTGACGCAGGGCCATGATGGCGTTGACGGCGGTGTCCGCGTCTTCGCTGGCAAGGCTGCCGTAGAGGTGGGGCACAGCACGCTCACCGGCAGCGCGCAGCTTCATGCGTGCGTTGCGCTGGACGGCGATGTCCTTGCTGTTGACGGCCTCGTCGACGAGGGCCTTCACCTCATCGTCGCCAAGGTTCGTCGACTCCATGGGCTTGCTCTTGTCGAGCAAGTACTTCACGAGTCGCTCGTGCTCGCCACCCTGAGCGAGAGCACGGATCAGGACCCGGTTCTCGGTCTCGCGGAGGATCGCATACACCTCGGAATCATCCGGGTTGCTCTCCACGTAGGCGCGCAGCTTGGGCAACGCTTCCGCGTAGTTGCCCTTCGAGTACTCATGCAGAGCGTCCTTGAGGTCCTCGGGACCGGCGAACGCGTTTACGGGCATGAAGATGGCACCGACGAGGAGCACGCAAGCAGCTGCGAGTCCCATGTCGACACGAAGGCGAATAGCCTTCATGAAGTCCTCCCTTCGACATCGACGCGGAACGGCCAGACGGCTCCCTCGTGCCCTCTGTCCTACCCCGTCGTGAATTCAGGCAAGTCCCGGAAACTCCGGCGCTTGCAGTCGCGGGAGTGTACGCCCCCCGCGATTGGGGTGTCAAGAACGGGCTTACCGACGTGTGACACACCTATCTAATGCAGTAACAACGATTTAGGTCGAAATCGCAGGGTTTCTGTCACGGCCAATCGATGCGGGGGGACGGGCGGGGTCCAACGGCGCCGCGAAGGCGACGAATGTGGCCCGGATCCGGCGCCTCATGGCGTCCGCGCGGGCCCGCCCTCAGGCAGCGCTCACGCGTCGCCCTCGCCCGCCTCGACGGGCAGGAAGCCCTCCTCGTCGATGGCCTCATCGTCGGCGAAGAACACCTCGGCGAGGGCCTCCTCGAGGTGCGGTCCGGACCCCGGAATGTGCGCCCCAAGCGCCCCCACACCCCGTGGCGTGCACCACAGCACCTTGGACGTGGCGTGGATGTCCCGCTCGAGCCACGCCTGGATGTTGTCCACCATCTCGAGACACGCCGGGCTCACGCCCGAGGCGCCCTTCCAACCGCGGGCCGATGCCATGACGACGATCGTCCAACTCTCGTTTCCGCGCGGTCGGTGGAGCTTGGCGAGTTCCTCGGCGGGGTTGTCCGTGACGCGCAGCAGGTGGACGGGGCGGTGGGCCTCGGCGTGCCCGGCCAGGACGCGACCCCGATCCTCGATCCCGTCGTCGTCGATCACGACGAGGCAGCTGGGCCATTCCCAGCTGTTCGTGCCAAGGGCCATGCGCACGGCGCGACGGGCCACGCGCATCGGCGCGGCGTCATCCATCTCCGGCATGAAGCGCTGCAGCTCGTCCTCGGCCGCCGCCAGGCGCTCCAGGAAGGTCGCCATGTGGCCCGCGGCTCGGTCCATGGGGGCGCGGAGGACGTGATCGGCCATGGCCAGGGCCTCGGCGACCGCCTCGGGCTCGGCCGGGTAGAGGAGCGCGTCGCAGCCCGCGCCGAGCGCGCGCCTGGCGGCTTCGACCTCGCCGCCCTCCACGAGGGCGCCCGCCATGATCATCGCGTCGGTGAAGACGAGCAGGTCGGGCATCCCCTCGAGGACGTAGGAGCGCGCGCGCTCGACGATGAGCTCGGAAAAGGTCGCGATCGTGCCGCTCTCGTCCAGCGCCGGATAGGCCACGTGGGCCGTCATGATGGCCGGCACCTCGCCAATGCCGAGCAGGCGCTCGAACGGGGCCAGGTCCCGCATCTCGAGCTCGTGGCGCGGGGCGTGGACGACCGGCATCGTCTCGTGGCTGTCCTCGCTTGTCGCGCCGTGCCCGGGGAAGTGCTTCGCCACGGGCAGGGCGCCGGCCATCGAGACGCCGGCCGCGAAGGAAGCGCCGAGGACGCCGACCCGGTGCGGATCGAAGCCGTAGGAGCGGTTGCCGAGGATGGGGTTGTCGATCTCGCTGCGCACGTCGACGCAGGGCGCGAAGATGACGTCGATGCCGACGGAGCGGGCCTCGCGCGCGGTCAGCGCACCGAGGGCGGCGGCGTCGTCCGGTGTGCCGCCCATGCCGACGATGCCGGCATCGGGCAGCCGCGTCAGCCCTCGGACCTGCTGGCCCGCGCCGCGCTCCATGTCCGACCCGATGAAGATCGGCCGACCGGCGGCCTCGCGCAGCTGGGCCGTCAGCCGGGCGACCTGCTCGGCTTCGCCGCCAAAGAGGATGAACCCGGCGACCCACGGCTGCTGGGCGCGACGCAGCGCCGTCGCCTCTTCGGTTCCGTCGTCGCGATCCAGGCGGATCGCAGGCACGAGAAGGGGGAGATCGAGCGCCACCCTCCGAACGTACCGGCGGCGGCGGGAATCGGAGGCGCTACTTCGGCGGGTCGCTGGGGCCGTCGTCGGGACCGGGGCGCATCGGGTCGCCCGGCGGCGCCTCGTCCGGCACCTCGGACGCACCCGGCTTCTGCGGGCGGCCCTTGGCGTCTTCCTTGTCGGGCGCGAACTCAGGCGTAGGCGCCGGCAGGGGATCCGGGTCCTTGAGCGACTTGCTGCCGCCGCCGAAGAGCTGCGTCCACCAGGTGCCGTCGGCACGGCCACAGCCCATGACGAGCCAGCCGCGGCCGAGCATGTTGCGGTGGTGGCCGCTGGACTTGAACCACGCCATGAAGGCGCCATGGCCCGTCCAGGGGCCGCGCGCGATGTTCTCGCCGACGCCGCCGCCGTAGCCCTGGTGCTTGGCGCGGCTGCCGGGACTGCGGTTGGTCGGCGTGGCGTACGGCCCGGGCACGTCGTGCGCGAAGTAGCCGTTCTTCGACATGTGGCGGCTGTGGCCGCGCGCCGCGCGGGTGAGCCTCTCGTGGATCCGGACGGCGGCGAGGCCCATCATCATCCGGTAGTCGTTGACCGACCGGACGTTCTCCTTCTCCATGCCCGTCGCCGTCGTCGAGAGTGTCGTGTTGAAGACGCGCACGCTCAGCGAGTACGGCCGGATGTTCGGGTCGGCGCTGCTGGGGACGTCGATGGCCTTGTTGATGCGCGCCTTGATCTCGTCCAGGTCGGGCGCGTAACTCGCGTCGATGCGCGCAAGCACCTCATCGACCTCCGTGAGGCCGCTGAGCCGCTCCGTCAGCTTCTTGTCCCACTGCGCGACGAGATCGAACGGTCGCTCCCACACCTCGCGGACGGCGTCGACGCGGGCCTCGACCTCCTTCTGGTTCTTCTTCTGCGGGTTGGGGTACGGGTAGGCCGCAGCGTCGTAGATCAGGGCCAGGGCGTGCTTGCGGCGCTGGTCCAGCAGCGCGAGCAGCTTCGCTTTGTACTTGCCGCCCGTAAACGTCTTGCTGCGCACGAGCTCGTCGGCGAGGTAGGCGCGGCGGCGCTTCAGCGCGCCTTGGAACCGCTCGACCGCGGGCTCGCCGAGGCCCAAGAGCTCCTCGTACGCCGCCTGACGGTCAGCCAGCTCCCGCGCGTCCATCTTCTGGATGGCGGCGGTGATCTTGGCCTCGCGGACGAGGTGCTCGCGCTCGGCCGGCGTGACGTAGCGGTTCTCGTACTCGACGTAGCCGCCGTCCGGCACGGACTCCTTGCGCCAGCGCGCGAGGACCGGGAAGAGGTCGCTCGTCGGGCACCCGACCTTGCTCGCAAGGAAGAGGGCGCGTTCGGCGGCCTCGCCGCTCCCCACGATGTGCATCAGCGCCGCCGTGGGGATGGCGGACGCCTTGCCGGGGCTCATACGCATGATGAGCTTCGGGAACGCGCTGACCGACAGCCGCGACCAATGATGCTTGCTGTGGCCGCCGCTGATCTTGGCGCTGAGCGTGTCGCGATCGGCCGCCGTCACCGACACGCGCAGGCGCGGGGCGATCCGCACGCCGCGGTAGCGATCCGGGTTCGCGTTGATGTGCGCGATCAGGCGACCGAGACCGTCCTCGGCGAGCTCGAGATCGGTCGCAGTGCCCTCGAGCAGCGTGCGGACCGGACCGACGGGGAAGGAGCCGACGTCCTTGCGCAGGATCTCGGCCGCGTCGCCGAAGCGGCGCGCCTGGATGCGCTCCTTGGCCTTGGCGACGAGGGCGTCGGCGCGATCGAGCAACGCCTTGCGCTCGTCTTCGCTGGTGGGCGCCGGCGGCTCGGCTTTCGTCGGCTTCTTCGGCTGGGTGTCGCCGGGGCCCGGCCGGTAGGGCGTGATCTCGACCGGCTTGGCGTGCTCGATCAGGGTTTCCTTCCACGCCTTCTTCAGCGTGGCCTCGGCCGCCATGCCCGCAAAGCGCGGGATCATGTCCGACAGCAGCTTCTTGCTGCGGAAGGTGAGCCCGGACTTGTTCCACGTGCGGGCCTGATCGGCGACGGATGTCGCCTTGACGTCGGCGTCGGCCTCCAGCTGACGGAGAGCGGCGTCGACGTCAGCAAGGACGTTGACCCCCATCGGGGCGGCATTGGAGAGGCGCTTCCACACGCCGCGCGCCTTGGCGAAGAAGGCGAGTCGGGTGTGCTCGTCCGCTTCCGCCTGGGTCTTCGCGATCTCCTCGCGCTTCCACTCGCTCTGGGCCGCGAGGACGCGCCCGTTCATCGCGTCGAAGTCCTGGATGTGCGCGTGGCCGTAGCTCTCGAGGAAGCGCCGGCGGGCTACGCCCAGCGCGCCGGACGTCATGTCCAGCCGCTCGGACCACACCTTCTCGAGACGCGCCACCATCTCGCGCTCGACCGCGCCGATGTTGGCGAGGCCGTCGGCGGCGCGCTCTTGCAGGGGCCCCGCGGCCTTGTCCGCCGCGATCTTGGTCCAGATCTCCTTGGCGCCCTCGAAGTCCTGCAGGTCGTAGCGTCGTTGCGCCGCGGCGTAGCGACTCTCGTAGGAACTGGCATCACCGCCGCCGAGGCCCGCCACGGCGAGCACGATCACGGCGAGGACCAGCCCGCCGGCGGCGAGGCCGAGCACGGGCACCTTGGACTTGGGCTTCGCCCGCGTGCCGCGCTGCATGTCGGCGGCTGCCGCCGTGGCGGACTCGGCGGGGCTCGCGGGCGTGCCGGGCGTCGCATCGGCGATCGCGTCCGCGGGGTCCTCCGTCTTGGACGGGGCCTCCTCCGGCGCGGCCTTCGCCGGTGCAGCCTTCGCCGGTGCCGCGGCTGCCTCCGCGGCCACGGCCGGCGCGGGCTTGGCGGCGCGGGCAGGCTTCGCAGCCTGGGCAGGCTTGGCGGGACGCGCAGCTTGGGCAGGGCGTGCAGCTTGGGCGGGACGTGCCGGCTGGGCGGCTACCGCAGGCGCGGCGGGTGCGGCCGCGCCGGCAGCAACGTAGGTGATGCGCGCGTCGCCCACCTCGATGACGTCACCGTCGCTGAGCGACACCTGCTTCACGGCGAAGCCATTGACCTTGGTGTCGTAGCCCGAGCCCGCGTCGCGCAGCTTGAAGCGGCCGTCGACGAGCGGCTCGAGGACGCAATGCTCCCCGGCGACGCCCTCGCCTTGGATGCAGAGGTCGGCGTCCGCGTTCTTGCCGATGCGCACGGGCGCGTTGGGCAACGGGGCATCGAAGGACTGACCTTGGATCTCGATCCGGATCGACGGCATCGCTCGAACTCGGCTCCGTGAGGGCTGGTGGTACTCGCCGCGAACGGCGCACGGGAGGCTTGGAGTCTACTCCAGGGCGCACGGCGGCAGGTGCGTACGCAGGAGCCTGGGTCGGCGATCAGTTGGAGAGGTGCAGCAGGAACTCGAGAAGTTCGTGCGCCGGGTCCACCTGGAAGCCGGCGTCGCGGGCCGCCACCTCCGTGAAGGCCGTCTTGCGCGTGCTCCGCACCCCGGCCCCATGGACCACGAACGGGACGGCGTCCGGGAGGTAGCGGCCCGTCTCCACCGAGGCCGCTTCGCCGCCGATCACGACCAAGCGAGCCGGTAGTCCCCCCTCCACGGCCCGGACCAACGGGCCCAGGACGTAGCCGTCCAGGCGCTCCAGGGCCTCCACCTTGGCAACGAAGTCCCGTGCCGCGGACGCGGCGGCGGCCGTGTCCACGTGTACGAACACGAGGTCGGAACTCTCGGCCGCCGCGAGCGCCGCGGCGGCCTTGCCCCGCACGTTCGAGCCGGGCCGACCCGTCGCGCCCTCGGGCCGCGTGACGGGGATGCCCTGCAGGCGCGCGGCCCCGACAAACGTCGGCTGCACCCCCACGGCGTGCGCCTCGGCGCCGGTGCGGGTCGTGAAGTCGGGCAGCGGGACCGACACGCCGGGCCCCCACGGCCAGGCCAGCGACGCGGCGTTCTCGCCGAGCTCGCGACGCAGCTCATTCACGTCGTGCGCGGCGAGGATGGCGACGCCACGTTCGATGACCTTCCGGAGCGTTGCGGCGCCCGCACCCTTGGGGAGGCACGCCGCCCGCTTCTTGCCGGCAACTTCGTAGGGCGGCACGGTGCGAACCTCGAGGTCCCGCGCCCCCTTCCACACCAGCAGGTTGCGCGGCCCGGTGCCGGCGTGGAAGGCGAACTCGGGTTCGCCTAGCTCCTCCTCGAGTGCCTCGAGCAGCAGCACGGCTTCGTCCCTCGAGATGCCGCCACCGGCCGCGTCGAAGATCGTCGTCTCGTCGGCCGTCACGAGCGAGAGTCGCAAGACCTGATCGCGGGGACCGACATCGATGTCGTAGGCGGCCGCGTCGAGCGTCGCACCAGCGTCGGCGTAGGAGCGGGCGTCGAGTCCAAAGAGTGCGAGAGCGAAGGCGCCCTCTTCCGGGCGTAGGCCCGCAGGCGCCGGCAGGATCTGCCCCATGCGGCCTGTTTGGACGAGGCGATCCAGGACGGGCGTCGCGGCCGCTTCAAGCGGCGTGCGCCCGCCGAGTTCCTCGACAGGGCGATCGGCGGCACCGGACGCGACGACGACCAGGGTCTTCATGCCTCGTCCGCCCCCATCGGGCTCGCCGCTCGGAAGACCACGACGCCGAGGAGCGCGACGCCGAAGGTCATTGCTCGGCGTCGTCCCCGTCGGGACGGGGCTCGTCAGGCATGTACATCCACGGGAACGGCTTGTCCGGCGACGCGTGGCGCTCGAGCTTCGCGTCGAAGCTCCACACCATGATCTCCATCACCGCGCCGGTGCGTGCCTCGTGGACGTGGCCGGCATAGGCGATCAGCTCACGCGGCGCGAGCACGGCGTGCAGGTGCACGAACGGGCGTCCATCGTCGGCGGCGACGGAGATGGTCCCCGTCATGTTGGCGATCTCCATCGGCTCCTCGAACTTGCGACGCAGGTACTCGCCCGACTCGGGATCGAGCCAGCTGATGACCGCGTGGCTGGTCGAGCCGATGCCGGTGATGTAGCCGGCCGTGATCTTCTCCTCGGAGGCGATCGTGCGCAGCGATGCCACGAGCTCGTCGCCTGGATCGAGGCGCAGCACGTAGCGCCCGGCACCCAGAGCGTGGTATCGCATGCGGTCTCCCTACCGAAACGCGGCAGTACGCCGCGCCGACGGAAGACTAGTCGGCCGTTGGCTGGGGCACAAACGCGGCAGCCTCGCCCCCCCCTTTTCAGGCATATTGTCCGCCTCCGGAGCCCCAACCACGCGTGAGGTACCACTTCGTCGTCAATCCGGCCGCCGGACGCCGTACGGCGGTACCGCTGGCAGACGAGATCAGCGCCGGCCTGCGGGCGGCGGGGGTCGAGACGACGCGCTACGTCACGACCTCGGCCGGGGACGCGAAGGCCCACGTGGCGGGGCTGGCGGCCGACGCCTGCGACCGCCTGGTCGGCGTGGGCGGGGACGGCACCCTGCATGAGCTCATCAACGGGCGCGGCGAAGGGACCCCTTGGCCGGTGGGCATCGTGCCGATGGGCACGGCCAACCTGGTGGGCCGCGAGCTGCGCATGCCGCTGAGCCGTCGCGCCGACCGCATCACGGAGCGGCTCCTGGCGAGCGCGCCCTGGGACGTGGACCTGCTGCGCGTGACCCAGTCCGACGGCACCGTCGAGCACGCCCTGGCCAACGTCGGCGCCGGGCTCGACGCGGAGATCGTGCATGCCATCTCGGATGTGCGCTCGGGATCCTCGGGCAGCGGCGGCTACACGCGCTGGCTCGGTCCGATCTGGGGTGCGGTCAGCACGTTCCGCTTCCCGGCCATGCGCGTCACGATCGATGGGCAGCGCACGTTCGCTGCCGCGGCCTGCATCGTGCAGAACGCGCACAACTACGGCGGCGTGTTCCGCCTCTCTCCGCGGGCGGCACTCGACTCAGGCAAGCTCGACGTGACGCTCATCCGCGCGCGCACGAAGCGCGACCTCATGCGTGTGCTGGCCGGCGCGCTCACGCGACGCATCGAGACGTTCAACGACGTGAAGATCGTGCGCGGCGAGCACGTACGCATGCGCTGCAGCCGTCGCGTCCGCTTGCAGGCCGACGGCGACCCCGCGGGGCGTACCGACGCGGAGATCCGCGTGCTGCCTGGGGCCGTGCAGTTGTTGCGGGCGTAGGAACGGGCCAGAGGCCCGTTCCGGGTAGGGGCGGGGCTTGTCCCCGCCCGAGCGCGTCCCTTCTTTGGTCGGGACTTACCAGGTAGGGGCGACCCTTGTGGTCGCCCACGTGGTTCGTGGGCGCGTGTCCGTGTCCGTGTCCGTGTCCGTATCCGTGTCGGAGCGCACATGCACGTGGCAGGCCAGGGGACGCGGAAGTCAACGTCGAAGTCAAGGTGTCCAGAGGCCATGCAACAGGACGTGAGATCGATCCGCGCGCCCCGCGCCGTTACGGCTGTCCCGCCGCATCCCGGATGCGGACGATGTCCGCGAGCAACGCCGGCACCGTCTCCATGACGAGCATGTTCGGACCGTCGGACTTGCCCTCGTCGGGGTTCTCGTGCACCTCGAGGAAGAAGCCATCCACGCCCACCGCCGAAGCCGCCCGGACGAGACCCGGCACCTCGGTGCGGTCCCCGCCACTCGTCGCGCCCTGGCCCCCCGGTCGCTGCACGCTGTGCGTGCCGTCGAAGATCACGGGCCGGCCCATGGCACGCATGATCGGGAGCGCACGGAAGTCCACGACGAGGTTGCCGTAGCCGAACGTTGCGCCGCGCTCGGTGAGCATGAAGTTCTCGCAGCCCGCGTCTTCGAGCTTTCGGACGACCTGGCTCATGTTCTCCGGGGCCAGGAACTGGCCCTTCTTCACGTTGATGGCCTTGCCGGTCTTGGCGGCGGCAATCAGGAGGTCGGTCTGGCGGCAGAGGAACGCCGGTACCTGCAGGACATCGACGACCTCCGCCACGGGCGCGGCCTGCTCGGCCGTGTGGAAGTCCGTCAGGACGGCTACGCCGACCTCACGCCGCACCTCGGCGAGGATCTCGAGGCCCGCATCCATGCCGGGACCGCGGAACGAATCGATGCTCGTGCGGTTGGCCTTGTCGAACGAGGACTTGAACGCGAAGTGGAAGCCGGCCGCCGCTGCGATGTCGCGCAGCTTCTCGGCATGGCGCAGCGCCATCTCGCGGCTCTCGATCACACAGGGCCCCGCGATCAGGAACGGCTTGCTGCCGTCGCCGACGACGAAGCCTCCGTCCGCGACGGCAGGAGCACTGACACGACAGGGCTGGATGGAGGGACGGATCACGTGTGGCTCTCCTGCTCTCCGGCGGACGCGCCGAGCGACCGCAGCTTGGCGTCGGGTCGCTCGAGTCGAACGAGGTCGTCGTGGCTCTCGCGCTCACGTACGACCGCGTACTGATCGCCGTCCACGAGCACCTCGGGCGCGCGCGGCCGGTCGTTGTAGTTGCTCGACATCGTGAACGCGTAGGCGCCGACGCTCATGACACCGAGCACGTCGCCGCGTTCCACGGCCGGCAGCGGCCGGTCGACCGCGAGGAAGTCCCCCGACTCGCACACGGGCCCGACGATATCGACCGGCGCGGCGTCGGCTTCCGTGCCGAGCGCCGGCGGCGCGTCACCGCGGACGGGCCAGATGCGATGGTAGCCCTCGTAGAGACTCGGCCGGATGAGGTCGTTCATGCCCGCATCGACGATCACGAAGCGCTTGGCCCCGGAGGTCTTGCCGAGCACGACCTTCGTCAACATGACGCCCGCGTTGCCGACGATCACACGACCGGGCTCCATGATGAGGCGCAGGCCCAACCCCTCGAGCGCGGGCCGCACGGCCGTGGCGTAGTCCGCGAGATCGGGCGCATCCGCGTCGCGGTAGTAGATGCCGTAGCCGCCACCCATGTTGAGCCAGGCGAGGTCCGGCGCGTCAGGCTGCAGGCGCCTCGCCAGCGCGGCGGTTCGCTCGATGGCCACGCCGTAGGGCGCCACGTCGGTGATCTGGCTCCCGATGTGGCACTGGATCCCGCGCAGCTCGATGCCGGGCAGCTCGATCGCACGGCGCGCGAGCGCTTCGCCGCGCTCGAGGTCCACGCCGAACTTGTTTTCCTTCTTGCCGGTCGTGATGTAGCGGTGCGTCTTCGGGTCCACGTCGGGGTTGACGCGGATCGCGACGCCCGCGGTCTGACCGACGTGGGCGGCAACCTCAGCGAGGATCTCGAGCTCGGCCTCGCTCTCGACGTTGAACATCAGGACACCGGCTTGCAGGCCCGCGGTCATCTCACGGACGGACTTGCCGACGCCGGAGAAGACGACCCGCGAGGCGTCGGCCCCGATCCTCTGGATGCGCTTGAGCTCGCCACCCGAGACGATGTCGAAGCCGCAGCCCGCTTTGCGCAGGAGCCTGAGCACGGCGAGATTGCTGTTGGCCTTCACCGCGTAGCAGATCAGCGGGTCGAGGCCCTCGAAGGCCTCGCGCAGACGCGACACGTGATCGCGCATCGTGCTCGCCGAATAGACGAACGCGGGCGTACCGACCTCGGCGGCGAGTTCGTCCAGGGGCACCTGCTCGCACCAGAGCCGGCCGTCGTGATGGTCGAAGTGATCCACCGCCACATCATGCGGGGAGGCGGGCCTCCCCGGTAGCGATCAGCGCGGGAAAGCCGCCGCGACGCCGGCATCGACCGGCAGGGTCGCGCCGGTGGTGGGCGTGGCCTCCGAGGCGAAGAACACCACGGCGCGGCCCACGTGCTCGGCCGTGACCGCCACCTTGAGCAGGCTGCGGTCGCGGTAGTAGGCCCGGAGCCCCTCGGGATCCAAGCCGCGCGCCTGCATGCGGCCCGGGCCGACCTCGGCCCAGAGGCCGCTCGGCACGTCGTCACCGAAGACGGCATCGGCATTGATCATGTTGACGCGCACGCCGAGCGGCGCGAACTCCAGCGCGGCAATCTTGCCCAGCTGCGCGGCGCCGGCCTTGCTCGCCGAGTAGGCGCCGAACTGCGCACCTGGTGCGAAGACGTTCTTGCTCGCCTGAAGCACGACGGAGCCGCCTGTACCCTGCTGCTCGAAGAGCCGGGCGGCCGCGCGCAGCACCGTCATCGTGCCCGTGAGGTTGACGTCGACCACCCGCCGGAAGTGATCGTCGTCCATGTCCTTCAGCGTGCTGACATGCGCGATGCCCGCGTTGGGCACCAGCACGTCGAGGCCACCGAAGTGCAGCACGCACGCGCGGAATGCCGCGTCGACGGACGCGGTGTCGGTGACGTCAAGCGTCGTCGCTTCGAGCGCGGCATTGCCGTACTGCTTGCGCAGCAAGCCGGCCGCGCGCTCGAGGCCCTCGGCGTCGACGTCGGTGAGCATGACGTGCGCGCCGGCCTTCAGCAACTCGCCGGCAATGCCGTAGCCGATCGCACCCGCGCCGCCGGTGAGGAGCGCGACGCGCCCGGCCAAGGTCGCCGGCGCCTTGCTGCCCAACTTCGCCTGCTCGAGCGACCAGTACTCCATGTCGAAGAGTTCCGACGGCGGCAGCCCCTCGTAGGTGCCCAGCGCCGCGGCGCGCGACTTCGAGCGCAGCGTGTGCTCGGCGAGGTCGCCCGCCACGGCCGCCGCCTTGCGGCTCGCGCCGAACGCGAAGATGCCCGCCCCTTCGACGACGGCGACGCGCGGATGCGGGTCGAGCATCGTGGGCGGCAACGTGACGCGGTGCTTGTTGGCTTCGAAGTAGGCGCGGTACTCGTCGGCGTAGGCGGCGATCCGCGCGCGCACGGCGCTCTCGTCGCGGGCCTCGGCCTCGGTGAGCACGAGGTAGCTGCCCTTGGTGCGGATCACGTGGTCGGGCGTCATGGGCCCGAGTTCGAGCAACGCGCGGGCGTCGGCGTGACGGCTGAAGGCCACGAGGTCGTCGTCGCCGCGCCAGGAAGCGACGAAGCGCGTGAACCTCGCGTCCTCGCCCGGCACGGCGAGCGCGCCACGAATCGTCGGCAAGACGTCCGCCGCCAGAGCAGCAGCGTCCCCCCCACCGGAGGTCGCGACGGTCATCTGGGGTTTCGATGCGATGCGTTCCTCGCAGAACCGCTCGGCCTTGTCGACGAGGTCGACCATGCGCTCGTAGCTCGTGCGCGCGTCGTCGCCGAACGTGAAGAGGCCGTGCTTGAGCAGCACGACGCCCTCGCACTCGGGGTTGGCGTCGTAGGCGTCGGCCACGGCCTTGGCGAGCGGAAAGCCCGGCATGATCCACGGCAGCACGGGGATGTCTTCGCCGAACGCCTCGCGGATCAGTTCCTCGCCGTTGGGCTGGTTGGTGAGCACCAGGATCGCGTCGGCGTGGCTGTGGTCGACGAAGCGGTGCGGCAGGAACGCGTGCAGCAGCGTCTCGACGGACGGCGTCGGCGCTTTGGCGTTCAAGAGCTGGATGCGGACCTGGTTGACCATCTCCTCGTCGGTCATGGACTCGCAGGCGCGCAGCTTGCGGAGCGGCTCAAGGCGCACAGCCGGCAGGCCCGCAGGCTCGATGTCGACGAGGTCCCACCCGCTGCCCTTGACGCAGATCACCTCGACAGGATCGCCAAGGAGGTCGGGCACGGTCGTCTTGAGGGAGGTGTTGCCGCCACCGTGCAGCACGAGGTCTTCGTCGCGCCCGATCAGGCGCGAGGAGAACACCCGGAGGGCCAGGTCCTCTCCCTGCTCGGCGTAGCGGTCTACGAACGCGGCGGCTTCGTCATCGGTCCAGCGGCTCTGCATGCCGCCGGTTGTATCCGTTCGGGGACGAGAATGCAGCTAGATCGTCGCGGCCTTCGGCTTGCGAATGGCGGTGAAGGTCGGCGCCTTCTTCTTCTTGCGCTCGGCAGGCTCGGCGAGCTTGTCGAGGTGCGCCTTGAGCTTCTTGAGCGTCTTCGTGTGGATCTGGCACACGCGGCTCTCGGAGATGCCCATGACGCGGCCGATCTCCTTCATCGTGAGGCCCTCGTGGTAGTAGAGCGCGATCACGGTGCCCTCGTTCTTGAGCAGCGTGGACACGAGCGCACGGGCGAGGTCCCGCGAGACGAGCTTCTCGAACGGCAGCTCGCTGCCGCGGTCCATCAGGGCGTCGAGCTTGCGAAGACTGCGCGAGTCGTCGTCGTTGTCGTCGTGCTGGGCCAGCGTGTAGACGCTGGTGAGGTTGGACTCACGCCGGAGCTTCTCGGCCTCGGCGGTCGTGATCTTCAGGTAGCCGGCCATCTCGTGGTTGCTCGGCTCGCGGCCCATGCGCTTGCGGAGGTGCAAGATGGCCGCGTTGTAGGTGCCCGCGCGGTTGCGCACGAGGCGCGGGACCCAGTCCTGGGCGCGGAGCTCGTCCAGGATGGCGCCGCGGACACGCGTGGCGCAGTAGGACTCGAACGGCGTCCCCCGCTCGAGGTCGTAGTTGTCGATGGCCCGCATCAGGCCGAAGACGCCGGCGCTGCGCAGGTCCTGGACGTCGATGGAACGGGGCAGGCGGGCCGCGATGCGGTTCCCGATCACCTTCACCAGGTAGTGGTAGGTCTCCACGAGCTGGTTCCTGAGTACGACATCGCCCGACGCCTTGTAGGCCGTCCAGACCGCGCTCATATCGGGCCCCTTGCGGCGCCTGCGACGAGGCGCAGCGCGGGTCCGGGGGGAATTGGCATCGGTAGCTGCAAGAATGGGACTCATTGGGCCTCCGCTCCCACGCCTCTCGTTCAAAGCGACGTCCGCGGTCGATCCTGCCCCTGCCTGCGGAGACCTCAAAGACCAAAACTGTTGGCACATATAGACTTACGTTCATCGACGCCCAGGGGTGACAACCACCAGGGCTCGCGTAGAGCGCGGCAAAATGGGCCCTGTCACCACAACATCTTGTGGGGCTAACAACACTACTACACAACGAGAAAAGCCCGTCGCGACTCCGTCACGGCGCCTGCAACGTGGCAGAAGCGCCTGGTTTCAACGGAGCGAGCGGGTCGCAGGAGCGGTCGTCGGATGAGTCGAGGGAGGCGGAGGCCTTGCCCTGTCCCTTGGTGTAGCAAACGGCACCGACAGCCCCTGGCTTGAAGGGAATCCGGCGCTCATCAAGACGTCCGCGCGCGAACTGCCCCAGGAGGCCGCTACCCGGCCCTGACGGGTCATCAGCGTGTCCTCGGCGTACAACGCGCCCTCCCCCAGCGCGGCACGCCAACCGTGCGGAAAGGATGTCCTATGACCGACCACATGGAACGCGTCGTCGCCCTGAGCAAGCGACGTGGCTTCGTCTTCCCCTCCTCCGAGATCTACGGCGGCCTGCAGGCCACGTACGACTACGGCCCGGCCGGCGTCGAGTTGAAGCGCCTGATCAAGGACGACTGGTGGCGCGACATGGTGCGCGAGCGCGAGGACGTCGTGGGCCTGGACGCGTCCATCCTCATGGCCGCGCGCGTCTGGGAGGTCTCCGGTCACGTCGCGGGCTTCAACGACCCGATGGTCGACTGCAAGACGTGCAAGGGCCGCTTCCGCGAGGACAAGCTCGAGGGCTCCGTCTGCTTGAAGAAGAAGGGCAAGACGCCGCTCGAGTGCGGTGGCGAGCTGACGGAGCCGCGCCTGTTCAACCTGATGTTCAAGACGAAGGCCGGCCCCATCGACGAGGACGCGGCGACGATCTACCTGCGCCCCGAGACGGCCCAGGGCATCTTCGTCAACTTCAAGAACGTCATGGACTCGACGCGCGTGAAGATTCCCTTTGGCGTGGCGCAGCAGGGCAAGGCCTTCCGCAACGAGATCGTGACGGGCGGGCAGATCTTCCGCATGCGCGAGTTCGAGCAGATGGAGATGGAGTTCTTCTGCGCACCGGGCACCGACGAAGAGTGGCACGAGTACTGGCAGGCCGAGCGCCTGCGCTGGTGGCAGGACCTCGGCGTGCGCAAGGCCAAGCTGCGTATCCGCCCGCACGGCAAGGACGAGCTCGCCCACTACGCGCGCGGCTGCGGCGACATCGAGTACGAGTACCCGTGGGGCTGGGACGAAGTCGAGGGCGTTGCGAACCGCGGCGACTACGACCTCAGCCATCACCAGGAAGGCTCCGGCCGTGGGCTCGCCTACCGCGATGACGAGAAGAAGGCGTGGGTCGTCCCCTACGTCATCGAGCCCTCCGGTGGTGTCGATCGCTGTTTCCTCACCGTCCTCTGCGACGCGTACGAGGAAGAGGTCAAGCCCAACGGCGAGACGCGTACCGTCCTGCACCTGCACCCGAAGCTCGCACCGACGCAGGTGGCGATCTTCCCGCTGGTGAAGAAGCTCGGGATGCCCGAGAAGGCGCAGGAGATCTACGCGGATCTCAAGACGCGCTTCCGCTGCCTCTACGACCAGGCCGGCTCGATCGGCAAGCGCTACGCGCGCAACGACGAGGTCGGCACGCCGTTCTGCGTGACGGTCGACGGCGACTCGATCGAAGACGGCACCGTCACCGTGCGCCACCGTGACTCGCTCGAGCAGGAGCGTGTGCCTGCCGAGAACCTCGCTGCGTACCTGGGTGATGCCATGGCGGCGTGGACGCGGGAGTAGTGCGGACGTGAGAGTCACCGGGGTCGTTGCCGTTGGAGTCGCTGCGCTCGGTGTCCTGCTGACGCTCAGCGCCTGCAGCACCACAGCAGGCCCGAGCTCGGGCTCGGAGTTGGCGCCGCTGCGCTTCCGTTCGATCCAAGCCAAGGTGCGCGACGTCCTGGCTGCCGCCTCACGTGGGGATGCGCGCGCGATTCGTGCGGAGCATGCCTCCGTCGGCGATGAGGGCATCGCGCTGATCCGCGCGCCGATCCCGGCGGCGGTGACGCGCATCGACGCGCCGCGCTACCTCGAGGGCCGCGCCCAGTTCGGCGCGGCGCTCAAGGCGTGGGTGATCGCGGTAGAGAGCGGATCGGACGCAGCGCTGTTCGCCGCGACCCGATCGCTCGACGACGCCGTACGCGGCTGGATCGACGCGACGCTGGGCCGGGAGCCTGAGACGAGCCTGTAGGGTCGGGGCTTGTCCCCGCCCGAACGCTTGCAGCCATGTCGGGACGTACCAGGTAGGGGCGGGGCTCGTCCCCGCCCTGCGACAACCAACGCCGTGGGCGACCACAAGGGTCGCCCCTACCACGAGGCATCGCGGCGCGATGCCTCTACGCGTCGGCGGCCTTATCCGCAGGCTCATCCGTAGGTACGTCCACCATGATCGGCGGGGTGCCCTGGTGGGCCAGCGCGGCGGCGACCAGCTCGCGGAAGAGCGGATGCGGACGCGTCGGCTTGCTCTTGAACTCGGGGTGGAACTGCACACCCACGAAGAACGGATGGTCCGCGATCTCGACGATCTCGACCAGGTCGCGCTCCGGGTTCGTTCCGCCGATCTTCAAGCCGCCCTCGACCAACCGGTCGCGAAACTCGTTGTTGAACTCGTAGCGGTGGCGATGGCGCTCACTCACCATCTCGTCGCCGTAGGCGGCGCGCGCCCGTGAGTCGGCTCGCAGCGCGCAGCGGTAGGCGCCCAGGCGCATCGTGCCGCCCTTCTCGAGCCCGGCTTGGTCCGGCATCAGGTCGATGACGGGGTACTGCGTGTCCTGGTCGAACTCCGTGGAGTTCGCCGCGTCCCAGCCCATCACGTTGCGCGCGTACTCGATGACCGCGCACTGCATGCCGAGGCACAGCCCGAGGAAGGGCACAGCCTTCTCGCGCGCCCAGCGGACGGTCTCGATCTTGCCTTCGATGCCGCGCTTGCCGAACCCGCCCGGGACCACGATGCCGTGGACACCTCCGAGCATCTCCTCGGCCGTGTCGGCGTTGAGCTTCTCGGAGCTCACGCGCCGGATGCGCACCTTGGCTTCCGCATCGAAGCCACCGTGGTAGAGCGCCTCGTTGACGCTCTTGTAGGCGTCACCGAGCTCGATGTACTTGCCGACCAACGCGATCTCGACCTGCGCTTTCGGGTTGCGGATGCGCTCGAGCAGCGCGTGGTAGCGATCGAGAACGAGCTCGTTGATCGGCTTGCGCAACCGCTCGAGGATTACACGATCGAGGCCCTGCTCGACGAGCATCTGCGGCAGCTCGTAGATGCTGGTCGGAACGTCCTGCTCCTCGATGACGTGATCGCGCGGCACGTTGCAGAAGAGCGAGAGCTTCGCCCGCGCCTCTTCGGGCAGCGGACGCTCGGTACGGCAGATGAGCACGTCCGGCAGGATGCCGATCTCACGCAGCTTCATGACCGAGTGCTGGCTCGGCTTCGTCTTGAGTTCTTCGCTCGTGTGCAGGTACGGCACGTACGTGAGGTGGGCGACCATCGCGTTGTCGCGGCCCTCGTCCACCACGAACTGGCGGATCGCCTCGAGGAACGGCAGGCCCTCGATGTCACCGACCGTGCCGCCGAGCTCGCATATCAGGAAGTCGGCATCGCCGGCACCGCGCCGGATGGCCTGCTTGATCTCGTCCGTCACGTGCGGGATGACCTGCACCGTGCGGCCCAGGTAGTCGCCGCGGCGCTCCTTCGCGATGATCGACGCGTAGATCTTGCCGCTCGTGTAGTTGCTATCCTTGCTCAGGACGGCGTTCTCGGTGAAGCGCTCGTAGTGGCCCAGGTCGAGGTCGGTCTCGGCGCCGTCCTCGGTGACGTACACCTCGCCGTGCTGGAACGGCGACATGGTGCCGGGATCGACGTTGAGGTACGGGTCGAGCTTCTGGTGCTGGACCGAGTAGCCGTGACCCTCGAGCAACAGGCCGATGGAGGCACTCGTCAGCCCCTTGCCGAGGCTGGAAAGCACGCCCCCGGTCACGAAGATGTACTTCGTCACAGTGGATCCTCCCGGGAAAAGCAAATGCTACGGGCGGCTCCGACACTCCTCCGCTTCTGCCGGGGGTGCATGCCGTCCGTTGAGTGCGCTCAGAGCCCCAGAGTGCCCAGGAACGCGTCGTAGTCGGCCCGGGTGTCGATCCCGAAGGCCGGCGCCGAAGCCGGCAGGACCTTGATCTGCCAGCCCGCTTCGTGGGCTCGGAGCTGCTCCAGGCTCTCCGCGACCTCGCGCGGACTGGGTTCCATGGCCGAGAACTCGAGCAGCCGCTCGCGGCGGAAGGCGTAGATCCCGACGTGGTGGAGTACCTGGCCGCCACGCGCCTTCGCCATCTCGAGGGCGCGCTGCCCGTCCCGCGTGAAGTCCAGGGCCCAGCCGTCCGGGCCGACGACCGCCTTCACGGCATGCGGATCGGACACGTGGGCGGGGTCGCCAAACGGCCAGCCGAGGGTCGCGATGTCGGCGCCCTCCTCGGCGACGGCCTGGGCCAACGCGGTCAGATCCTGGGGCGCGAACAGGGGTTCGTCGCCCTGGACGTTCACGATGACAGCCTCGCTGAGCGTAGCGGCGACCTCGGCGCAGCGGTCCGTTCCCGAGGTGTGTTCGGGGCGCGTGAGGACGGCGTCCCCGCCATGGTCGTCGAGGATCACACGCCGAATGCGCTCGTCATCGGTGACGACGACCACCCTGGACCAACCCGATGCTTCCCGGGCGCGCTGCGCGACATGCCCGATCAGGGGCGTCCCCGACTCGGCGAGCAGCATCTTGCCCGGCAGCCGCGTGCTGGCGTAGCGCGCGGGAATGAGGATGGCGTAGCCGTCCAACGCGATGCTAGCGGACCGACGCGGAACCGGTCGCACCCTGGCGCGTGACGCTCAGCGTCGGGTTCATGTTGCGCAGCACCATGATGGCCTGCTTGGCCTCGCTGTAGATGCGCGGGATCTCCTTCGTGGACGCGATGCGGCCCTGGCCGCGCATGGAGACCAGCGAGCGGCTCTGACCGTTCTGCGTCACGGTGACGCGCCCGCGCGCGTTCTCGTTGCTCGCGAGCGCGGCATCGTGACCGCCCAGGCGCGCGTACTTGAAGTAGCCGCGATCCTTGAGCCCCGCGATCAGCCCCTCCATATGCTTGTCGGAGATGACGGCGCTGTTCGCGCCGTCGGAGCCCGCGCGACCGCTCGCGATGGCGCGCGCGTTCGGGTGGCTGGCGTTCACGAGAACGATCAACTGCGGCGGCAGAGGACCACGGCGGCGGTAGCGGGAGTTCTCGAGCAGGTACTTCTCGTGGGCAAGCGCCTCCCAGCGAACCTCGAGGGCGGGACCGCTGGGCTTGGGCTCAGGCCGCGCCTTCGGCGGGGTCAATCCGTCGGGCGACGTACCGGTGACATCATCGAAGCCGCCGTCGGCGAAGACCTCGCCGGGCCGGCTGGGCTCCGGAGCAGGCTTGTTGGTGTCGGTGGCATCGTCGGAAGAGCAGCCGGCGAGCCCGAAGAGCGCAAGGAACAGGGCCGTCATGAGGACGGACGTCACGCGGCGGTTGGCCATTGGCACCTCCACAGTCAGCGTTGCAGGCACCGTGCCCCCGGGAGCGTCCAACGTCAAGCCCGTGTACGCGCCTTGACCCCCCTGAACCGTCGTCCTAGGCTCTTATGTGACAACCACTTGTGACGAATTCATGACCATTGAACACCCCCGCCGCCTTCTGGGCGCCTGCATCCTCCTCTTCACGCTCCTCGCGGTCCCGGCCCAGGTCGACGCCCGCGGAGGTGCTCCGACGCCCGCCGCCGAGCTGCCGCCGGGCGTCGTCGCGCAGGTCGCGGGCCGCACGCTGACGTTCGGGGGCTTCGCCTCCGCCGTCGCCAAGCAGGCCCTGCGGGAGCTCAAGCGCTTCCGCGGCGGTCCCCGCAGCGTGCTCGAGCAACTCATCGAAGAGCTCATGATCGTCCAGGAGTGCACGAAGCTCGGTATCACCGTCACGCAAGCCGACGTGGACGCCCTGTGGAAGAGCTGGGACATGCGCTTGCGGACCACGTCGGGCGGCTCGCGCACCCTCGAGGACGCGATCAAGGAGCAGCGCACGACCAAGCGCGAGTTCATCGAGCAGATGTGGCACATCCTGCGCAAGGACCGCGTCGCGGCGCACCCCAAGTACCTCGGCAAGCAACTGCCGAAGGACGAGAACTCGCGCCTCCGCCAGGTCGGCATCGTCATCGCCCAGGTGCGCGTGAAGGCCAAGATCGACTACGGCGTCGAGGCCCTCGACCTGGAGCGCCAGGGCAAGAAGGTCGTCCGGCTGCCCAAGGGCACGATCGTCCTCGTGAACGGCAAGCCCATCACGATGACCGAGTTCGGCAAGGCCCTCGTCACACGCATGCCGGGCAACAAGGTGCGCGAGTACCTCGACAAGGAGTGCAAGACCGCGCTCATGGAGAGCAAGGACGTCAAGCTGACCAAGGCGGACCTCGACGCTGAGTTCGAGCACCTCCAGAAGCTGTGGCCGCTCGAGCGCGAGCTGCAGCGGGATGAGGTGTGGCGCACGGTGTCGTTCAAGGACCGCTTCGAGACGCAGTTCAACATGACGATGGACGACGTCCGCAAGAGCCGCTACAGCCGCGGCCTGCTGGGCCTCGTGCGCAAGATGCGGGCCGGCGTCGCCGAGTCGGACGTGCAAGCCGAGTACATCAAGCACAAGGACGGCCGCTACGGCGCGCACATCCTCGTCTACGACATCCAGATCAAGTTCGCCCAGCGCAAGGGGCTGATGGCCCAGCAGGGCCTGCCGAGCCTGCGCGAGGCGAACAAACAAGCCAACGTGCTGAGCTCACGTCTCTCGCGCGGCGAGTCGTTCGATGCCGTCGCCAACAGCATGAACATGCAGCGCAAGCCCTGGCTTCAGGCGAAGCGCATCCGCATCTACAAGACCGACAAGGACCTCACGGTCCGTCAGCACGCCGAGCGCTTGCGCGACGGTGACGTGTCGAGCCCGTTCGAGACGCTGGCCGAGGTGCACGTGATGAAGCGCGTCGGTGTGCGTCCCGCGCGCACCCTCACCGAGGTGCGGCCGCACACACTCGAAATGGTGGCCCGTCGCAAGGCCCGCGAGTGGATCGAGACGAAGATGAAGGACCCGCAGTGGGTTCGCATCCGCTGGCCGCTGCCCCAGCGCGGCCAGTAGGTCGCACGCTCCGGCCCTACGGGTGCGACGACGCGCGGACGGCTACCGGCTGTGTTTCGCGATCCAGGCGCGCTCGTACAGGAACAGGCCCTGCGGCACGCTGGCGAGGCCCGCGCCGTCCAGCGCCGCCTTCCCCGCGGCGACATCGCCGCGCTTGCGGGCGGCGCGGCACGCGCGCCAGGCTGCGACCGCCTTCTCGACGTCGGCCTCGTCGACACCGCGGTCGCCGCACCACCAACGGAACCAGGCCTCGGCGATGCCGTCGCGCGTGAGCCGATCGAAGGTGCCATCCGTCTCCGCGATGACGAGCTCACCCTTCGCGAACAGCGTGCCCATGTCGGCCCGGTAGGCTCGCTGGTTCCTCGCCGCCTTCACTGACAGGACCATCGGGAAGCCTTGACGATCCTTGCCGACGCGCGCCAGTTCCTCCAGCGCGTCGTACCACAGCGCGAAGGCCGGATCCTGAGCGAGGACCTTGCCCGGCGTCGGCTCCAGATCGGCGAGGAGGCCCACCCAGCAGCCCTCGAAGCCCATGCCCTTCATGCCCTGCACGCCGCGTGAGCTGGTACGGCGAAGCTCGATCGCCTCGTCGTGGAAGTACTGCGGGAAGCGCTCCAGGAAGGTGGGCGTGGCTGTCTTGATGAGGGCTTCCAGCGCCTGACGGCGCTCGGCGGCCGTGCCACTACCGTCGAGGATCGCCAACAACCGGTCTTCGATGCCCTCGGACCACGCCGTGTGCTTGGCCAGGATCAGCAGGGCGCCCATGCGAACGCGGTGATCCTTGTCGCCGAGCCCCTTGTGGACGAGCGCACGCATGCGTGTCTCGTCGACCGTGCCCTTGCACACCGCGGCCGGCCTCTCACGGAACGCCGCACGCTCCAGGACCTGCATGAAGCGCAGCCGGACGAGGTAGTCCGTGTCCTTCTCGACGACGTCAAGGAGCCCGGCCGTGCTGCCGCAATCGCCGAAGCGCTCGACGGCGCCCGCGGCGGCGATCATGAGATCGCGCTCTTCGGTGCCGTGCACGTTGGCGCGGCCGGAGCGGGCGATGAGGGGGCGGATGTCGGGCATCACCTCCTTCATCTTGATGCGCACCGCCTGCTGGATGGCGTAGACCCGCGTCATGTCGTCCTTGTTGCGCAGCCACTCGACGATGGTCTCGCGCACGCGGTAGCGCGGATCGCCGACGTACTCCTTCAGGTAGTAGTCCTTGTAGGAGAGCGCCGTCAGGATCACGGCGCGGGTGTGCAGCGAGCCGTGCTTGAGCAGCGGATTCAGCTTGGACAGACGGTTGAAGTGCTCGACCAACAGATCGCAGCACATGCGGCGCACGGCGAAGGTGTGGTCGTCGTCCTCGACGGAGGCAAGCAACTCGTCGATGACGAGCCCCTTGTCGGCGTGTTCCTTGAGCGTGGTGATGTGCTCGGCGCGGGCGCGACCGTCGGAGGCATGCAGGCCGTTGATGGCGAGCTTGATCTCCCACTTCGGCCACCAGATCCAGACCACCGCGATGACCACCGCGACGATCGGAAGACCGATCACGAGGTAGCGGCTCCAGGGGGTGGTCGAGGCCGGCGTCTTGGCAGCGTCCGTCTCGGGGGCCACGTCGGGGGCCGGGGCGTCGATCGGCGTCTGCTCGTCGTTGCTGTCGCTCACGTCAGTCCTCCTCGGTCACCCGAAGGGCCGGAGGGTACAACGGGGCAGCCGTCGCGCCGCCCCAGGCGCGGAACGGCGAAGGGAGCTGCCCCATTCCCGGTTCCGACCCCGAAGCGGACCGTGCCGCCGAAGAAGGCCGTATCGACCTCGTCCTCCGCCCGGAGGCTCGTGGTCTGCGGCTGGACCGCGCCCTCGCGGACCGGCTCCCGGACCAGTCCCGCACCGTCGTGGCTGCCTGGATCCGGGCGGGACGGGTCGATGTGGACGGGGCGCCTGCTGTGCCCAAGACGCGCGTCGAGGGCGGGGAGACCATCGTGGTCCGTGTGCCGCCGCCCCGCCCGACCGACCTCACGCCGCAAGACCTGCCTCTGGAGTTGCTGTTCGAAGACGACTCGATCCTCGTCGTGCACAAGCCGACCGGCCTGGTCGTCCACCCGGGTGCCGGCCAACCCGACGGCACGCTGGCCAACGCGCTGGCCTGGCACATGAAGGGCCTGCCGGAGCTTGGGGGGTCTGATCGACCGGGCATCGTCCACCGCCTCGACAAGGAGACCTCGGGCGTCATGGTCGTTGCACGGACGGAGGCCGCGCAGCGCAAGCTCTCCGCCGCCTTCGCCGAGCGCAAGATCCACAAGACCTACCTGGCCTGCGTGCACGGGCTCATCGCCGACGAGACCGGCAAGATCGACCAGCCCATTGGCCGCGCGCCACGCCATCGCACCAAGATGGCTGTCAGCCCCGAGAAGGGCCGCTCGGCCTTCACGGCGTGGGCCATCGAGCGGCGTCTCCCCCGCCACACGGTCGTGCGCTGCCACCCGCGCACGGGCCGCACCCACCAGATCCGCGTCCACATGCTGCACGTGGGGCATCCGATCGTGGGCGACAAGACCTACGGCAATCACAGCTCGCCCGGCGAGAACGCCGCCCCGCGCATGCTGCTGCATGCATGGAAGATCGGTTTCCGGCACCCGCGCACCGGGGAGTCCGTCTCGTTCGAGGCACCCTTACCGCAGGATTTCCAAACCGCCCTCGAGGCGCTGGCGGCACTGGAGCCGCCGCGACGCAGGAGGTGAGCATGTCCGACACACGAGAGCCGACACCGCTCGAGCGCTGGCTGGCTTCCACGTACGCCAAGGCGACCGGGCGCTTCCCGGAGCGCAAGGAGGCCTTCCGCACCACGTCGGGCATCGAACTCGATCCCTGCTACGCGCCGGCGGGCGCCGGCGCCGAGTACGACGAGCGCGTCGGCCTTCCGGGCGAGCCGCCCTTCACGCGTGGCGTGCAGCCGACGATGTACCGCGGTCGCCTGTGGACGATGCGCCAGTACGCCGGCTTCGCCACGGCCGCCGAGAGCAACCGCCGCTACCGCGCGCTGCTCGAGCAAGGCACGACAGGCCTCTCGGTCGCCTTCGACCTGCCCACGCAGATTGGCTACGACCCCGACGACGGCATGGCCGCCGGCGAGGTCGGCCGCGTCGGTGTCTCGATCGCCACGCTCGAGGACATGGAGACGCTGCTGGATGGCATCCCGCTCGACAAGATCTCCATCTCGATGACGATCAACTCGACGGCGATCGTGCTGCTGGCCTTCCTCATCGCCGTCGCCAAGAAGCAGGGCGTGCTCCCCTCCCAGCTTCGCGGCACCGTGCAGAACGATATGTTCAAGGAGTTCATCGCACGCGGCACGCAGCGGCTGCCTGTCCGCCCGTCGCTTCGGCTCGTGACCGACGTCATCGAGTTCGCGACGCGGGAGATGCCCCGCTTCAACCCCGTGAGCATCAGCGGGTACCACATCCGCGAAGCCGGCGCGACGGCGGCGGAAGAGCTGGCGTTCACGCTGGCCGACGGCATGGGCTACGTGCAGGCCGCGCTCGACCGCGGGCTCGAGGTCGACGAGTTCGCGCCGCGCCTCTCGTTCTTCTTCAATGCGCACAACAACCTCTTCGAGGAGGTCGCCAAGTTCCGCGCGGCGCGGCGCATGTGGTCCGGGATCATGCGGGACCGCTTCGGCGCCAAGAACCCCAAGAGCCTCATGCTGCGCTTCCACACCCAGACCGCGGGCTCGACGCTGCAGGCGCGCCAGGTGGACGTCAACGTGGTGCGAGTCACGATGCAGGCGCTTGCCGCCGTGCTGGGCGGAACCCAGTCGCTCCACACCAACGGCCGGGATGAAGCCCTCAACCTGCCGTCCGAGGAGGCCGCGGTGCTGGCTCTGAGAACCCAGCAAGTGCTCGCCCACGAGAGCGGTGTGACCGACGTCGTCGATCCCCTCGGCGGCTCGCCGTTGATCGAGTCGCTCACCGACGCGATCCAGGCCGAGGCCGAGACGCTGATTGCGAAGATCGACGCGGTGGGCGGCACGCTGGCCGCCGTGGAGCAGGGCATCCCCCAGCGCCACATCGAGCACAGCGCCTACGAAGCCCAACGACGCATCGAGTCGGGCGAGGACGTCGTCGTGGGCGTCAATCGGTTCGAGGAGGGCGACTCAGCGAGCGCGATCGAGTTCGAGCTCGATCCCACGATGGAGACGACCGCCGTCGAGCGCGTGCGCGCCTTCCGGGCGGCGCGGGACGACGAGGCCTGCGCCCGGACGCTGGAGAATCTCGAGGGCGAGATTGCAGGGACCGACAACCTGATGCCGTACGTCCTTGCCTGCGTGGAGGCCGGGGCCACGATCGGCGAGGTCATGGCGCGCCTCGAGGCGCGCTACGGGACCTTCCTGGCGCCCGCCGCGAACTGAAGCCTGCTCGGGGAGGCGCGCCACGGGGCGTACACTTCCTGCGAAGGAGCCACGTGAGCGACACCGACCAGCCCCCGCCGCAGGAACGCGCCGTGCCGAGGCGCCGGCTGCTCACGCGCGGCCGCCTGCTCCTTTGCCTGACCGGCGCGATCGTCGGCTTGGGCGTCTGGTGGTGGCTCGACGTCGGCAAGCACCTGTTCTTCCCCAAGAACTGGGGCGTCGTCGCGGAGGGCAAGATCTACCGCAGCGGCCGCATCCATCGGCGCATCATCAAGGACGTGCTGAAGGACCACGGCATCCAGGTCGTGATCGACCTCGCCGGCATGGACGACTGGGATCCGAACTTCGAGCCCGAGCGCCTGGCGGCACGCGAGCTGGGCATCACGCATCACACCTTCACGACGCTCGACGGTCGCGGTATCGGGAAGGTCGAGGACTACCTCGAGGCTTTCACGCTGCTGATGGAAGCCAAGCGCGACGGCAAGCCGATCCTCGTGCACTGCGGCGGCGGGTCCGAGCGCACCGGCGCGACGTTCGCCTGGTACCGGATGCTGCTCGATGGCTGGGACGGCCCGCGCACGTGGGAGGAATACCTCCAGTACCGCGCACGCGCCGTGAAGTCCGACGACTTGATGAACTTCGTGAACGAGAACTTCCCCCTGCTCATCGAACGGCTGAAGGCCAAGGGGCTGCTCGAGAAGGCACCGGCCACGCTGCCCGTCTTCGGCCCCAAGGGCACGGTGCCTCTCGTCGGCCCCAAGGGCACGGTACGCAAGTGACGACGATGGCGCGCTCCCCCTGGCCGGTGCTCTGTCGCGCGCTCGTCCACCTGCTCGGCCTGTGGGTCCTCGCCCACGTGCTGCTCGTGCGCATGCCGGCGGAGGATGCCTGGGCGATCTTCGGGGAGCACGGCCGCCTCGAAAACCTGCAGGTCGCCCTGCTGGGTGTGATCCTCCTCGTCTGCGTGATGTGCGCGCTGCGCCGCCCCGTGACGCGGCCCCTTGCGACCCTGCTTGCCGGTGTGGCGGCCGCCGCGCTCGTGCGCGAGCACAACAACTGGTTCAAGGATGAGTTCGGCTCGAACGTCTGGCAGGCAGCCGCGGGTGTCCTGATCGTCGCCTCCTGGTTCTGGACGTGGAAGGCGGGGGGACACCTGCGCGACTGCCTGGCCGATCTCACCTCGCGCCCGGCCTTCGGCTGGATGGCCGCGGGGCTCGTCGTGTTCCTCTACGGGCAGGTACTCGACGAGCGTCCCATCTGGGATCTATTGCTCGACAACGACGTGCCCTACGCAGCCCAGCGCATGGCCGAGGAGTGCGCCGAGACCGCGGCGTACTGGCTCCTCGGCGCGGGCCTGTTCGAGTGGTGGCTCGGCACGCGCCCCTCGGACGACGCCGCGTGAGCTTGTCGCTACCGGGGCTCGGGCCGCTGGACGGCGCGCGCGCGCGCCGCGCGCTCACGCTCCTGGCCATCCTCGTCCTGCTCGGCGTCGGCGCGAACGCCGTGCGCCGCGCGATGAAGGGCAAGAGCTCGCGCTACGACGAGAACGTCGCATTCAGCCAGGAGCTCGTCTACGACGGCGTGAACGTCTACAAGACCCACCCGGCGCAGGCGACGCACACGAAGTACCCGCCCTTCTACTTCGTCTACGTCGCACCGTTCGTGCCGCTGCCGACGATGCTCGGCGCGTCGCTCTGGTTCCTCCTGAACGCGCTGATGCTGATCGGCACCATCGTCATGTCCGTGCGCCTCGCGTGGCCCTCGAACGATGCGCGCGGGCCGCCGTGGACCGCCTTCGCCTGCCTCGCGGGCGTCATGGCCTGGATCGGGCTCAACAACATCTCGACGTCGCAGGTGAACATCCAGATCGGCTTCTTCGTCGTCCTCGGGCTCTACCTGATCCGTCGGGGCCGCGACGAGTCCGGCGGCTTCGTGCTCATGATCGCGACGATGCTCAAGCTCACGCCGGCCCTGCTTCTCGTGTGGCTGGCCGTGCGGGGACGCTGGAAGGCGATCCGTGGCGCGGGCATCGGCTTCATCACGCTGTGGGGGCTCGTGACGCTCGTTCTGGGCAAGGAGCACGCCATCGAGGCAACGCGTTCCTGGGTCGACGTGCTGGTCCCCTTCGCCCAGGACGGCGTGCTGGGTGAGGGCCTGGCCGGTGTGCGCCACACCAACCAGTCTCTCGGCGCCGCGTTCTTCCGCTTCTTCACGGACGTGCCGGCGGGTGCGCACATCGAAGGCTTCCAGGTGAACGTGCTGTCGCTGTCGTTCGAGACGGCGGCGACGATCGTCAAGGTCCTGAACGCGGCGCTGCTGCTGGCCGTCGTGTTCGTCCTCGGCCGGGGCCCCGTGGCTCCGAACAGCGCGCGCTTCGTGCGTGAAGCCGCGCTGCTGATGGTGCTCACGGTCGTGATCTCCCCCATCAGCTGGATGAACCACCACATCGCGTTGATCCTGCCCTACGCGGTGCTGCTTCAAGCCGCGCGGACCGACGACGTGCGTGGCCATCGAGCGCTGCGGATCGCCGTCCTGCTGATGCTCACGTCCGTCTGGATCGTGTTGATGGCGTTCAGCCTGCCGCTTGCGGGGGCGCTGATCGTGGGTGTGCTGCTGGCGCGCCTGTCGAAGAAGGAGCCGGCGCCCGCCGCGTGATCCACGCGCCGAAGAGGATCGCGAGCAGCGGCTTGAACCAGCGCTTCGTCAGGTCGTGGATCGGTCCGCCCGGCAAGTGCGTGCCGAGGGCCAGGCAGCCAGCGGCCAGCACGAGCCCCTCGCGGCGCCTGCCCGAAGCCAGCGCCGCACCCGCGAAGGGCGCCGAGACGGCGGCGAGGATCACGTAGCCGTTCGCCTCCGTGACGGGGTTGAAGGCCATGAGGTAGGCCGCCGCCAGGCCGAGGGCCGTCAATGCACCGTGCTCGCGGCCGTGGCGCTTCCATGCCCGCAGGCTCAGCGCCAGGGCCAACAGCGCCAAGGCCAGACGCACAACCTGTCGCGCCGCCTGGGGCACGTCCCAACCCAGCAGCCACAATCCACCGAACGCCTCCGTGTACGGCTTGGGCGGCGCATTGGCGCGCACCAGCTTCTCGGCGAAGCGCACGTGCTGATCCCAGACGTAGCTCGCTTCGCCGAAGAGGAACGGCAGCGCGAACACCAGCGCGAGCCCCACCGCGACGCGCCACGCGACACGCAGGTCCAGCGCCGAGAACAACAGGATCGGCACGATCGCGATCGGCTTGACCGCGAGCGAGAGCGCGAGGATGGCCGCGGCCCGCGTGCGGCGGCCGTCGGCGAGTTCCAGGGCCGCGTGGATCATGAGCGCGCCGATCCACAAGTTGCACTGCCCGTTGCGGGCAGCGGAGTAGGTCCCCAGGAGGGCGAGCGCCCCGGCGAGGTGGAACGCCTTCGCTCCCGCCTCGGGTGCCAGCCGGTGCGCGAGCCGGTAGACGGCGCTCGCCAGCAGCGCGATCCCTACGATGCGCCACACGATGTCGCCGACGGGTGCGCCCAGGGCGTGGAACGGACCGAAGAGCACCGAGAACGCGGGTAGGTACAGGAAGCCGAAGATGCCCTCTTCGTGCATCGTCTGCCCCGCGAAGAAGCGCTCGGTGCCCGCGTGATAGACGGGCAGCACGGTCTGGCGATCCGCCTTGATGACGGTCAGGACGCAGACAAGACCCGTGAGCAGGATCCACGGGACCCAGGCGGCGCGATCATGGCGGAGCGGCGGCACGCCGCGATGCTACGCGGCTTGCGTCGGACCCGGCGCCCTCTTCTGCGACGTGGGGTCCTGGGGCGTCCTCAGCAGAACCCAAGCACCGAACAGCAGCGCCAGCAGCGGCTTGAGCCAACGCTTGGTCCCTTGATGCACGCGACCACCTAGCAGATGCGTGCCGAGCAGGAGGCAGCCGGTGCCCGCGAGCACACCTTCGATGCGACGCCCGGCACACCAGGCGCCCGCGGCCGCCGGCGCGGCGACCGCGCCCAGCAGCACGTAGGCGTTGGCTTCCGTGCGCGGATTGAAGAGCATCAGGTACGTCACCGCGAGCGCAAGCGCCGTGACGGCGCCGACCGCGCGGCCCCGAGTGCGCCACACGCGCCAGGCGAGACCGAGGGTGAACAACGCCGCGAAGACACGCACGGCCGTGCGCGCGTGCAGCGCCACATCGACGCCCAGATGCTGAAGCCCCCCGAACAGCTCCGTGTAGGGCGATCCCGGCTGGCCCGCGCGCTGCAGCATCGCCCAGGCGTGCTCATGCTGGGCGAGCACGTAGGACGGATCCGGATGCGCGAACGGCAACGCGAAGAGCAGCACGAGGCCTCCGAGCAACGGAAGGCGCAGCCGCGCGTCGAGGGCCGCGAGCAGCAGGAGCGGCACGATCGCGATGGGCTTGACGGCCATGGCGAGCACCAGGAGCAGCGTGGCGCGCGCCGTGCGGTCACGGGCCACGTCGAGCGCGGCGTGGACCAGCAGCGCCGCCAGCAGCAGGTTCGCTTGACCATTGCGCGCCGCGGAGGAGAGCGCCGGCAGCACGAAGCACGTCGCCAACAGGAACGCCTTGCCCGGCACCCCGGGTGCGTGGAAGCGTGCCAGGCGCAGGATGCCGAAGAGGAACACCGTCATGCCGAGGAAGCGCCAGAGCACCTCGGCGGGGATGCGCGGCAGCCACGTGAACGGCGTCATGGCCCACGCGTTGGCAGGCAGGTAGAGGAAGCCGTGGATGCCCGGGCCGTAGAGGTCCTCGCCGTGCCAGAAGCCCTCGGCCGCCTCGAGGTAGGCCGGCAGCACGGTGTGCCGCTCAGGGTGGGTGATCACCATGCCCGCCACGCCGGCGATCGAGGCGCCCCAGAGCAGGCAGGCCAACAGCGCGCAGGTGCGGTTCGTCACGGCGCCAGGCTACCGGG
The DNA here is from genome assembly GCA_029259775.1 of Planctomycetota bacterium. Lineage (GTDB taxonomy): Bacteria > Planctomycetota > PLA2 > PLA2 > JAEUHO01 > JAHEIK01. The sequence goes on from JAJDEN010000036.1 coordinate 94,141, forward strand.
CGGCGCGCCGGCGGATGATCTGCGGCGGAGGGAGGCCATCGGCGGGTGCGAGGGAAGGTGCAGGTGCTTGGGGGGAAGTGGAAGGCAAAGTCAAAGGGGACGTGCGTGCAGGGGCTGGGGCTGGGGCAGAGGGCATGCGGAAGTAGCGGGTCAGGTCGATCACACCCGGAGGCTGCGCCGCAGCCCGCGTGCGCATCTGCTCTTCGCGCGTGGCCGCGCGACCATCGCGGAACCACGCCTGGTTGCGCAGGTACACGCGTCCTCGCTCGAAGTCGTACAGGATGCTGTGCAGGTTGTTGCGCGGCGCCACCGCCAGCGCCAACTGCTCGGCGCGCGCGAGGTCGAGCTTGCGGCCCCAGCCTTCGAAGAGCTCGATCTGCTTGCGGTAGCGCTTCTCGTACGCGCTCCGGCCGGTCGGCGGCCCCGGCCCGCCGGAGCAGTCCTGCACGGAGCGCACCGTCGGGTCAGCGGACGTGTCGGCGCGGCAGTCGAAGCCGGCAAAGCTCTCGAAGTAGGGATTGTCCGCGTAGTTGCCGGGACCGATCTCGAACACGGCCGTGTGCTGGGCCGTCTTCTCGACCACGACGCCGCGGCGCTCGCGCGCGGATCCGATCATGAAGTTGTAGCCCCCCGTGCCGGGCGCCCGACGCAGGATCGCCACGGCCTCGTCGAGCGTATGCGCTTCGGCGAGCACGCGCTCGAGCAGGATCGGCATCGGCTGGCCGTCCTGCGTCTTGTCGTTCGTACCGGAACCGATCTCGCTGATGGCCAGCCCCGATTCGTTGATGCCGCTGATCGTGCCGACGAGGCCGAGGAAGCCGATCGAGAGCCAACGCTGGCGGCCCGGCGGCTCGTGCAACAGCAGCACGGTGCCCTGCGCCGCGGGCAGGTCCACCTCGCCCCAGTCGAGGTTGCGCATCTGCAGCAGGCGCCCGTCGTCCGTGGCCGGACCGAACCCGACGAACGCGCTGCAGCTGGCATCCGACAGCATGACGAGAGCGATGTTGCGCTGGAGGCGCGCCGCGTCGATGCCGGCGCCGTCCGCGATGCCCTGCACGTACGCGCGGTACTCCGGCGGCATGAACGCAGCGCGGCTCGAGTAGTTGCGCGCGACGATCGCGGCGTACTGGCGCACGGCGAAACCCGCCAGGAACTTCACGGGCACGTACTCGCGGATGTACTTGATCGCGTGGTCTTCCATGAGGTCGGTGGCGCGCTTCCACTCGGCAGGGAAGGCCCGGCCGTAGAGGTGGCCACGCTCGTAGCCCCCGCCCGGGAGGCGCAGCAGCGTGAGGTGCGGCTGGTTGAGCAGCTCGGGATCCGTAGGCGGCGGCAGCGGAATCCGCTCGAGGCGCACGCTGCCCCCGGCGGAGACCGGCATGCGTCCTGCGCGGTAGTCCGGGTAGCTGCAGCCAGCAGCGAGGGCCCCAAACAGGCCCACGGCGAGGGCGGCGAGGACAAACGACCGGAGTCTCAGCACGGGTTCTCCACCCCGGCCGACGACGGGGGGGCGACAGTGTACGGCCTCCTCGGCCGGGGCCCATGTGAGGACGGTCACGTCCAGGGAGAGCGTGGGTAGCGCGCCCTACATTGGCGGCTACGCTCGGGTGATCCCCCTGCTCCGGAGTGTCCATGCGCCTGACCATCGTCCTCGCCCTCGTCCTTGCCCTGCTCGTCCTGCCCCTCGTCACCCCCGGAGCGGCCGACGGAGCGACCATCAAGGGCACGCCCGAGCAGGCCATCACGCGCATGAAGGCGGCCTTTGCCAAGAAGGACCATGGCGCCGAGTGGGAGACGCTCTCCCCCGGCTTCAAGAAGCGCCTCAGCCGCAAGGCCGGCCGCAACGTCGACGTCGGCGACTACGTCGCCGCCCGCAACGCCCACCGCAGGGACCCCCGCGTAGCGGAACTCCAGCAGTGGATGCACACCGCGCGGGCGACCGACATCAAGTACGACAACCGCGGCAAGGCGAAGGTCACGATCCGCTTCGGCGCCCCGCTCCTGCTCGGTAAGAGCGTGACCGTCAGCATGATCCACCACGAGCTGTGGGAGCTCTGGATCAAGGGCGAGAAGCAGCCGTACTGGGGCTTCAAGGGCAGCAAGACCATTCGCGTCTTCCGCCATCCCAAGACGAACGTGCACACCGTCCAGACGATGGACGCCAAGGGCAAGGTCACCTGGCAGAAGAAGTTTCCCGCTGCGAAGGTCCGGGCCTACCGCACGCTGACCCGCTGGTACTTCCATGACTTCGGTGACTACGAGCGCCAGTTCATGAACGCCGCGACGAAGAGCGACAACCGCATTCCCGCGCCGCGAACACGCCCGCGCACCCGCCAACCCAAGTAATGAACAACGGGGCGCCGCCGCCCGTCTCGGTCGTCCTTCCCGTCCGCGACGCCGAGGCCTTCCTGGCCGAGACCCTGGCCTCGCTCCGCGACCAGACCTTCCCGGACTTCGAGGTCGTGATCCACGACGACGGCTCCCGCGATGCGACGCGGGAGATCGTAGGCTCCGTGATGGCCGTCGACGCACGCTTCCGCCTCTCCGAGGGACCGGGCGAAGGCGTTGCCATCGCGGCCAACCGTGCCTGCGAAGCGGCGCGCGCCGACCTGCTCGTCCGCATCGACGGCGACGACCTCGCTCGACCCGAGCGCCTCGAGCGTCTCGTCGAGCTTGCCGCGGAACATCCGGAGGTGGGGTTCTTCGGAAGCCGCGTGCGCTTCTTCCCGCGGGAGGCGGTCGGGCCCGGCACGCAGCACTACGAGGCCTGGCTCAACGGCCTGCTCAGCCACGAGGACATCCTCGTCAACCGCTATGTCGAGTACCCCGTTCCGAATCCCACGGTCGCGCTCCGGCGCGGGGTCTTCGACCAGCTGGGCGGCTACCGCCAAGGCCCGTTTCCCGAAGACTACGACTTCTTCCTGCGCGCGGTCGCTGCGGGCGTGCGCTTCCTGAAGCATCCCGACGTCCTGCTCGACCAACGTGAGGGAGAGCACCGCACGACAAGGAGCGATCCGCGCTACGGCCTGGACCGCTTCCACACACTCAAGGTCGAGCAGCTGGTGCCCGAGCTCGAGAAGCTGGGCCGCCCTGTGGCGGTGGTCGGCGCAGGTCCCGACGGCAAGCGCTGGGCGTGCTCGCTCACGGCGGCGGGACGCCCCCCCACCTGGTTCGTCGACGTGCACCCCCGCCGGATCGGCCAGATGATCCATGGTGCGCAGGTGCTCGGCTACGACGAGATCGATCAGGCGACCGACGCGTTCTTCCTCGGCGCGGTCGGCGCCAAGGGCGGACGCGACCAGGTTCGCGACGCGCTGAGTAGCGCGGGGCTGGTCGAAGCGGACGACTTCCTCTGCGTGCAATGAGGCAGCGTCTCCGCCGTCAAATCGCGCCCCTGGCCGGAGCCGCAAGCCGCTAGACTGCGCGCCATGCGCACGCTGCTCCCGGCCCTCCTTGTCTACATCCTCACCGCCGCGGCCTGCGGTGGAGGCGGCGGCGGGCCGCCCGCGCCGCCGCCCGCGCCCGGCCCGCCGCAGGTCCTGAGCTTCGTCAACTGGGAGATTCCTCCCGTCCATCCGCTGGCGCTGGACGAAGGCGCGAACCTGCTCTTCCTCGCCCATACCGCCGACCATCGCCTCGAGATGTTCGACGTTGCGACCGGACAGCCCGCACCGCTCGCATCGATCCCCGTGGGCCTTGCACCCGTCTCGGTCCGCCGACGGAGCGCGAACGAGGTCTGGGTCGTCAATCACATCAGCGACAGCGTCAGCGTGATCGATGTCGCAGCGCGGCGTGTCGTAGCGACCATCCCCACGAAGGACGAGCCGTGCGACGTGGTCTTCGCCGGCACGCCGCGACGCGCCTACGTCTCCTGCTCGCAGGCGAACGTGGTCCAGATCTTCGATCCCGTCACGCGCGCCCTGGTCGGCGAGGTGGCGATCCTCGGCGAGGATCCCCGCGCGCTCGCCGTGAGCCCCGACGGCAACACCGTCTACGCCGCGGTCTTCGAGTCGGGCAACGCGACGACGATCGTCGGGGGCGGCATTCTCGAGGGCGGCCTGCTGCCCACGAACGGCTTCTTCCCCCCCAACGCGGTGAACGATCCGACGACGCCCCACTTTGGTGTGAACCCGCCGCCGAACGACGGCGCCGGCTTCGACCCGGCGCAGAACCCCGCCAATCCCGCGCCGCCGCCCGTCGGCATGATCGTCCGCAAGAACGTCCTGGGCAACTGGATGGACGACAACAGCGGAGACTGGACGTCGTTCGTCACGGGGCTCGACGCGCCGCTCTCAGGCCGGCCGATCGGATGGGACCTGCCCGACCGCGACGTGGCGTTCATCGACACCGCGACGGCGACAGCGACGTACGCGCGCGGACTGATGAACATCTGCATGGACATGGCGATCCACCCCGTCAGCGGAGCGGTGTGCGTCATCGGCACGGACGCCACGAACGAGGTCCGGTTCGAGCCCAAGGTGAACGGCACGTTCGTCCGGGTGCTCCTGGGGCTGGTGGACGCGGGCAACCCCGCCGCAACGGGCGTCGTCGACCTGAACCCGCATCTCACGTACACGACGCCCACCGTGCCGCAGGCCACACGCGATCAGGCCTTGGGCGACCCGCGCGGCATGGTCTGGAACGCCGCGGGCACCACGGCCTGGATCGGCGGCATGGGCTCGGACAACGTCATCCGGGTGGACGCGGCCGGGGTGCGCCAGGGCGCGGCACCCACCGAGGTGGGCGCGGGTCCGGTCGCCTTGGCGCTGCACGAGACGCTCGCCCGCCTCTTCGTGTGGAACCGCTTCGACGGGTCGATCTCGGTCATCGACACGGCCACGGCGGCCGAGCTGGCCCGCGTGCCGATCTTCGATCCGACGCCACCGGCCATCAAGGCAGGCCGCCCCCTGCTCTACGACACGCATCGCACGTCGGGCCTCGGCCAGGCGTCGTGCGCCTCGTGCCACGTCGACGCTCGCATGGACCGCCTCGCGTGGGACCTGGGGGCGCCCGACGGTGACATGAAGTCGATTCCGGAGCAGAACTGCGGCCTCGGCGGGCTCCTTCCGTGCCCCGACTTCCATCCCCAGAAGGGGCCGATGACGACCCAGACGCTGCAGGACATCATCGGCCACGAGCCGCACCACTGGCGCGGCGACCGGCGCGGGCTGGAGGAGTTCAACGGCGCGTTCGTCGGGCTGCTCGGCGACGACACGCTGCTCACGGCAGCGGAGATGCAGGCGTTCGAGGACTTTCTCGCAACCATCGCGTTCCCGCCCAACCCGTTCCGCCGCATCGACAACACGCTGCCTACGGACCTCCCGCTGCCTGGGCATTTCGCGACGGGTCGCTTCGTCGCCGAGGGCTCGCCGCTCCCGAACGGCAACGCGGTGCGAGGCTTGGGCCTCTACCGCACCGACGGCCTGGACGGCTCGTTGCAACTCGTCCAACTCGAGTGCGTCACGTGCCACACCCTGCCGACGGGGCTCGGACCCGACCGGCCGCTCAACCTCAACCTCCTCAACCTGCCGGCCAGCACCTACGGGCCGCCGCTGCCCCCGGGGCCGGACGGCGAACGCCACCTCGCCTTGGTCGCCGTCGACGGCTCAACGAACGTCGCCATGAAGGTGCCGCAGCTGCGCAACATGCACGAGAAGGTCGGCTTTGACTGCACGCAAGACGAGAACGTCGCGGGGTTCGGCTTCCTGCATGACGGCTCGGTCGACTCGCTGGCGCGGTTCGTCTCGGAACCGCTGTTCGGCCCGCAGTCCGTGCAGGACGTCGCGGACCTCGTGGCCTTCATGCTCGCCTTCGCCGGCAGCGATCTCCCCACGGGCTCCGTGGTGGGCTTCGCCGAGCCCCCGGGGCCGCCCAGTCTCGACACGCACGCGGGCGTCGGACAGCAGGTGACGCTCTCAGGTGGTCCGCAGCCGCCGGTCGTGGCCACGATGCTCGCGCTCGCGACGACGGGTGACGTCGACCTGATCGTGAAGGGCGTCCAGGCCGCGGAGAACCGCGGCTGGGTCTACGACCGCATGGCGGGATTGTTCCTGGCGGATCGGGACACGGACGCACCCCTCACCCCGGCGGGTCTCACGGCGCTCGCCGCGGCGGGTGCACCGCAGACGTGGACGCTGGTTCCCGCGGGTCTCGGCACACGCCTGGGCATCGACCGGGACGAAGACGGCTTCGGTGATGCGACCGAGCGCGACGCGGGCAGTGATCCCACGTCGCAGGCCTCGACGCCCTAGGTTCTGTCTGAAGAGCCCTGCTGCTGCGCCACGCGATCCACTCGCTGCCCTGGGCCCGAACTCGGATTGCGGTCCTCAACGTGCAGGAAGCACGCCTCCGGCCACAATCCTCGTCCTGACGCCAGCTCGCTTCGGTCTCGCGCGGCTCGCGACGCAGCGTCTTCAGACAGAGCCTAGCTGGTCAGCCCGCGACTACGGCGTCAGGTCGACGAGCGTGACCGCCGCCGGATCGACGACGCGGCACGAGAGGTTCTGTACGTCGTCGTAGACGTAGAGCACGCGGTGGTCCTGCTCCTGCACGTAGCGGAACGTGCCGTGCAGGTCGTGCTGGGCCGAGAGCTTGCTCACGGGACCGCGGTCCACGACGGTCTCGGGACCCGGATCCACACGCAGGTGGCAGGGCCGCGAGCTCTGGACGTCGCAGGCCAGCGGCGTGCCGGCGAGCGCGGTCTCGGGCTCGGCGGGCGGCTCGTACGTGCGCTCCCAGCCGGCCGGCATCCCGACCATGGCCATGACGCCAACACAGGCGAGCAAGATGAGCAGAGTGATCTTCATGAGAGGCCTCCCCCCGAGGCACGGCACTACAGACGGCTCCCATCGGCACCGAAGGCGGCCGAGCCGGAGGGCAAAGTGACCGCGCGCGAGAGTTCGATTCAGCGCGGGCGGAGATCGAAGCGCAGCTCACCGCGTTGCGTGGACCAGATCGGAATGCCGAGATGCCAGGTCAAGTCCGCGAGAGGCACGGAATCGACAGGCACGTCCAGCGCCCAGATGCGCTCGTTGCTCCAGTCGAAGTCGAAGTAGTAGCTCCGCATCTCGTGGGGGATCTCGTCTCGCATCGCCCGGGCATCGTACGGGTGCCCCCCGGCAGCCCGGATCACCTCGTCCTCAAGCTGCCGGCGGCGGATGGCCGATGGGGATGCGCGGGGCTCCGGCCCCGCCACGCACCCACGCCGCGGATCGCCTCATGCGCACCCTGCCGACCCTGCTTGCGCTCGCCCTCTTGCTCGGAGGCTGGCTGCCGCTGCCGGGAGCCGAGGCGTCCGAGGCCGACGCGAAGAAGGCCTACTACGAGAAGACCCGCGCCGCGCGGCGTTCCGCCGACCCCGGAGCCTGGCTGCGCATCGGCCCCTGGATCGACGCGCGCACGGACATCTCGGACAAGAGCCGCCGGCACTGGCGAACGTACATCCACCACCAGTACGGCGTCGCGGCCCACAAGCAGATCGCAGACAACGACGTCGACGGCTGGCTGCGACTGGCCCGCACCATGGAACGCCTGCTTGGCTCCCGCAGCGTGGCGAAGAGCTACCTCGCGAAGGGGCTCGCGAAGAACCCGGACGACGCCCGGCTGCTCGCCGCGCTGGGGCGCGACGCCGGGGGCAGGCGCCAAGCGACAGGCGTGCTGTGGACGTCCAAGAAGACGGCCGCTGAACGCGCGGGGACAGCCGCCGCGTTCCACGCGCTCGTCGCGTGGTGCGACCGGCAGACGCCGTTCGACGCGACGACCCACGACCGACGCACCTACGCCCTGGCCCGCGCGCTCTACGTCGGTGACGGAGCGGGTTCGGCCGCCGACCCCATCGTCATCGCCTGGACGGAGGGAGAACGGGCCCTCGCCGCGCCTCCGCGCAAGCCCGACGAGCCGCGTGTGGTCGTGCCGAGCCTGCTCGAGAAGCGCGAGAGCCGGGGCATGACCTCGAAGGAGATCGGGGCACGCGACACGTACCGGCTCGAGCCGGCCCACGGCCCGGCCCGCTACGCTGACAAGCTGCCGACGGCGAACACCTACCTCCGGGTGTGGAAGCGTGGAACACGCACGCGCATCACGCCGTGGAGCGACACCGCCGTCATGCTCGAAGACGTGCCGGCTTGGTGGCTGATGCAGTGGGACGCGGACGCTGGCGCCTGGGTCGTTCACACACGCGCCGACGAGCGAGCTGCGGCGACGCGGCGGGTCACCTACGCAGAGGACCGCCTGCGCCGCGCGAAGGCAGACCTCGCTCGCACCACGAAGCTGCTGGAGCGTCAGCCGAAGGACCGCAGGGCGCAGCGAGAGGCGGCGGAGCGCTTGGCACGGAAGGGCGGCAAGGTGCGCGAGTTCCGCCGACTCCTGCAGGGACTCGTGCAGCGTGCACGCTCGATCCACCATGAGCGCGCAACCCGCATCCAGCGCGAGAACGCCGTCACGCTGTGGACCGCGAAGGTCGCGGAGCTCCGGCAGGTCGCTGCCCGCGCTCGCTAGCCTGAGACCGCCCCCCCGCGAGGGTCCGAGATCCCTCTGAGGCCGCAGGCCGCGCCAGCGGCCTCAGGCCGGTAGGATCTCCCCCCATGACGGACGCCTCGAACCCGCTCCCGCACCTCGGCCCGGTCGATCACATCGGCATCGCCGTGGCCGATCTCGAGGCCGGCAAGCGCCTCTACGGCGAGGTCTTCGGTCTCGACCTCGTGTTTGAGGAAGAGGTCGCCACCGAGAAGGTGCGGGTGGCCGCCTTTGACGGCGGCGGCATGCGCATCGAGCTGCTGGCCAGCACCGACCCCGAGGGCCCGATCGGTCGCTTCCTCGCCAAGCGGGGCGAGGGCATCCACCACGTCTGCTACCGCGTCGATGACGTGGCGGCCGTCCTGGCGCACCTCAAGGCGAAGGGCCTGCGCACCCTGGACGAGACGCCGCGCCCGGGCGCGGGCGGCTGCCAGGTCGCATTCATCCATCCGAAGTCGGCCGGCGGCGTGCTGGTCGAGATCTCGCAGCCTCCGGCAGAAGGCGGTCACGCATGAGCAACGGCGAGGATCCGAGGATCGAGGAGCTGCGCGAGCGACGCGAAGCGGCGCAGCTCGGCGGCGGCACCGCCGCCATCCAGAAGCAGCACGACCGCGGCAAGCTGACCGCGCGCGAGCGCGTCGAGCTGTTCGTCGACGAGGGCACGTTCGAAGAAATGGACCCCTTCAAGGTCCACCGCTGCCGCGACTTCGGGATGGAAGCCAAGACCTTCCCCGGCGACGGCGTCATCACGGGCCTCGGCCGCGTGAACGACCGCGTCACCGCCATCTTCGCCCAGGACTTCACCGTGTTCGGGGGCTCGCTCTCGGGCGCCAATGCCGAGAAGGTCTGCAAGCTCATGGACACGGCCATGAAGCTCGGCTGCCCCCTCGTCGGGCTCAACGACTCCGGCGGCGCGCGCATCCAGGAGGGCGTCGTCTCCCTCGGCGGCTACGCCGACATCTTCCTGCGCAACACGCTGGCGTCCGGAGTCATACCGCAGCTGTCGGGTGTCATGGGCCCGTGCGCCGGCGGCGCCGTCTACTCGCCCGCCATCACGGACTTCATCGTGATGGTCGAGAAGACTTCGTACATGTACGTCACGGGGCCGGCCGTCGTGAAGACGGTGACGCACGAGGAGGTCACGCACGAAGACCTCGGCGGCGCCTCGGCCCACTCCGAGAAGTCGGGCGTGGCGCACTTCCGCGTGCCGGAAGACGCCGCGGCCCTCGCGCTGCTCAAGCGCCTGCTGTCGTTCCTTCCCCAGAACAACACCGAGATGCCCCCGCCCGGTCCGGGAACGGACGATCCCAATCGCGTCGAGGAACGCCTCAACTCGATCGTGCCGACCGACCCGAACAAGCCCTACGACATGCGCGAGGTCGTGGGCCTCATCGTGGACGACGCCGACTTCCTCGAGGTCCACGAGCACTACGCCGAGAACATCGTCGTGGGGTTCGCCCACCTCGGTGGCCGTACGGTGGGCATCGTGGGCAACCAGCCGCAAGTCCTCGCCGGCTGCCTCGACGTCGCCGCCTCGCTGAAGGCCGCACGCTTCGTGCGCTTCTGCGACTGCTTCAACATCCCGCTCGTCACCTTCGAGGACGTCCCTGGCTTCCTGCCCGGCACCGACCAGGAGTGGAACGGCATCATCAAGCACGGCGCCAAGCTGCTGTACGCCTACTGCGAAGCGACCGTGCCCAAGCTCACCGTCATCACCCGCAAGGCCTACGGCGGCGCGTACGACGTCATGTCGAGCAAGCACATCCGTGGCGACTACAACGTCGCCTGGCCGAGCGCCGAGGTCGCCGTGATGGGCGCCAAGGGCGCCGTCGAGATCATCTTCCGCAAGCAGATCGCGGCCGCGGACGATCCCGCCGCCGAGGAAGCCAAGCTCGTCGAGGAGTACCAGGAGCGCTTCGCGAACCCGTACGTCGCGGCCGAGCGCGGCTACCTGGACGACGTGATCGAGCCGCGCCTCACCCGCCCGAAGCTGATCGCGGCCCTCGCGATGTACGAGACCAAGCGCGACCAGAATCCGCCCAAGAAGCACGGGAACATCCCGCTGTGAGCGCGCCCCGCCCCATCAGCAAGCTGCTCGTCGCCAACCGCGGCGAGATCGCCGTCCGGGTCATCCGCGCGGCGCACGAGCAGGGCCTGCGCACCGTGGCTGTCTACTCCGACGCGGATCGTACGTCCTTGCATGTGCGCATGGCGCACGAGGCCTATCGCCTCGGACCGCCCCCGCCGAGCGCGTCCTACCTACGCATCGACCTGATCCTCGAGGCGGCGCGCAAGAGCGGCGCCGACGCGATCCACCCGGGCTACGGCTTCCTGGCCGAGAGCGCGGAGTTCGTCGAGGCAATCCAAGAAGCCGGGCTGATCTACGTCGGCCCGCCCGCCTCGGCAATGCGCGCCATGGGCGACAAGATCTCGGCCCGGGCCACCGTCGAGACGTCCGGCGTTCCGCTGGTGCCCGGCGCCACGCTCACCGATGTCAGCGACGCGGCCGCATGTCGCGCCACCGCCGATGGCGTGGGCTACCCGCTGCTCGTGAAAGCGTCCGCCGGCGGCGGCGGTAAGGGCATGCGCCTCGTCCGCGAATCGGCCGAGGTGACCGGCGCGATCAAGCGCGCCTCCGGGGAGGCGCTCACCGCGTTCGGCGACGGGACCGTCTACCTCGAGCGCTTCATCGAAGAGCCGCGTCACGTCGAGATCCAGATCCTGGCGGACGACCACGGCACCACGATCGCCTTGGGCGAGCGCGAGTGCTCGGTGCAGCGCCGCCACCAGAAGGTGATCGAAGAGACGCCCTCCCCCGCCGTGGACGAGACGCTGCGCGCGAAGATGGAGGCCGCCGCTGTGGCTTGTGCCGAGAGCTGCGGCTACCGCAGCGCCGGCACGGTGGAGTTCCTCGTCGGGGCCGACCGTGCGTTCCACTTCCTCGAGATGAACACGCGCATCCAGGTGGAGCACCCGATCACCGAGCTGCGCTACGGCGTCGACCTGCTCGCGGAGCAGCTGCGCATCGCCCAGGGGCTTCCGATCTCGTTCGCCGGCGAGCTGCCGACCCCCGCAGGCCATGCGATCGAGGTACGGATCTGCGCGGAGGACGCCGACCACGGGTTCATGCCGAGCACCGGCACGCTCGGCGCCGTGCACCTTCCGGGCGGCCCCGGCGTGCGCTGCGACGGTCACGTGCACTTCGGCCAGGTCGTCGGCTTGGACTACGACAACCTGCTGCTCAAGCTGATCGTGCACGCCGACTCGCGCGGCGCAGCGATCCTGCGCATGAAACGCGCGCTCTGGGAGACACGGCTCCCCGGCCTCACGACGAACATCCCGCTGCTCCTACGGACCCTCGACGACGAGCGCTTCGTCAGTGGCAACTACGACACGTCGATCCTCGACGACAGCGCGGCGCCCGAGCCGGACGCCGACGACATCATGCCGGTGATCGCGGCCGCGCTCGCCATGCACCGGCGGATCAAGAAGACCCATGTGCCGCCGTCCACGGCGAGCACGCAGCCGTCGCCCTGGGTGGCCGCCGGCCGCTCGTGGTGGAGGAGGTAGCGATGGCACGACGAGGCACGCGCTACTACGTCCAATGGGCCGGCGAGGAACGGGTCGTCGAGATCCGCGGCGGCCAAGCCGGGCTCGAGGTGCTCGTGGACGGCACGGTCTACCCGGCCGACGTCGCCGCCGTCGAGAACGGCGATCTACTCAATCTTCTCGTCGACGGACAGAGCGCGACGTACGCGGTGCGCTTCGAGGACGGCGCGGCGATGCTGTCCTTCCATGACCGTGAGGTGCGGGTCCCGATCGAGGACGAGCGCGGCCGCATGGCGCGCCTCGCGACCGGAGGCAGCCGGTCCGGCGGCGCCGACAGCGAGGTGAAGAGCGTCATGCCGGGCGTGGTCAAGGAACTCCTCGTGGCTCCCGATCAGCCCGTCCAGGCAGGGCAGGCCCTGCTGATCCTCGAGGCCATGAAGATGGAGAACGAGATCCGCGCGCCCCGCGAGGGCGTCGTCGAACGGATCCACGTCGAGGCCGGGCAGGCCGTCGAGAAGGGCGCGCAGCTCGTCAGTCTTGCGCCCCTGTAGCCAGGCAGACGCCAACAGAACGGCGACCGGGCCGTAGGGGTAGGCTGAGGCAGGTCTCGCGCGGGGCTCAGGAGGTCCAGATGGACAAGATCACACTCATCGCGGCCCTGGCGGCCTTGGCCGTCGGCGCCTTCAGCATCTCGCAGAAGGACGGCGGCGAGGCCAAGATCGCCGACCTCACCGAGGCCAACAGCGACCTCAAGGACCACGTCACCGCGCTCGAGGTCAAGATCGACAAGCTCCTGTCGATGGACGGGACCCCGAGCACGCTGTCGGCCGATGCGCCCGCCTCCGGCGGCGAAGGCTCGGACGCCGGCAGCGTCGGGCTCGCGACGCGCAAGCCGACGACGCCGCTGGAGCGCCTCGCGGAGCTCGAGAGGACGGTCAAGCGCCAGAACGAGATGCTCGCCAAGATGGACGCCGAGGAGAAGGCGACCGGGGACGCCGCCAGCTCGATCCGCCGCTTCATGCCTGGCAACTTCTACTTCAACGCGGATGCCGCGGCGAGGGACCTGGAGCTCAGCGAGCGCCAGAAGACCGACATGGAAGACACCCTCGATCGTGCCAAGCGCGAGCTGAAGGACCTCTACGCGACCGAGAACGACGACGGCGAGACCTGGGCCGAGGTCGGCAAGCCCAAGATGACGAAGATGGGCAACGACAGCGGCATCTCGTTCGCGATGCCCAACTTCCAGAAGATCAACAAGTTCAAGCAGTCGCGCATCCCCGGCAGCTCCGAGACGTTTGGCCAGGCCGAGAAGCGCATCAAGGACAACGCGTACGCGAACGTCCGCCGCACGCTTCCCGCCGACAAGGCGAAGAAGTGGGACAAGGCCAACAAGGATGCGCTCCTGCGCGACCGCGGCAGCAGCGTGTCGGTCTCCAGCATCCACATCGATACGTCCGACAAGTAACCTCACGCCCAGCGGCGATGTAGGGGCGAGGTGGATTGGAAGGAGGGGCTCGCAGCCACTCCTTGCCGGAGCGGCGGACGCGGCAGCGCCGCGCGCCGCGACGAACAGGCCGCACGGGAGCGCGGAACGGCCTGGGCCGCCGCACGAGGTGCGCGAGAGCCGCCCACCGTGCACGGGTTGGATGCGCGCACGCATCACAGCCGCGCCAGCAACGCCTTCGCCGCATCGCGGCGGCCCTCGCCCACCGATCGCGGGACCACCTGCACGGCCGCTGCGACCTGGGCAGGGCTGGCGCCGACCCGTACGGCGGCGCGCATGTGCCCGAGCAGCGGATCGTCGAGACCACCCAACGCCGTGAGCACCGACACAGCGAGCAGCTCGCGCTCGAGCAACGAGAGCCTGCCCTCACGCGCGAGCACGCGACCGTAGGCGTGCTCGATCGTCCAGCGCGCGAGCATCGGGTCGAGTTCCTCCAACCCCGCGAGGATCGCGTCGGCCTTCTCGCCATACACGGCACGGAATACCTCGAGGCCTCGCGCGCTGCGGTCGGGTGCTTCGGCGTTCTGGCTCGTGCGCGCGCCGAGGATCTCTCGCGTCGCCCCGAAGGCCGAGATCGCGCGCGGGTACCCCGCGTAGGGAACGATCTGCAGCAGCGTCTCCGCCAGCCGCTCGGGCGTCTCGCCCTCCGCGCGCGCTGCCGCGGCCTCGCGCACGAGCAACGACAAATCCCCCACCGCGGCCGCGGCCGCCATCGTCAGGAGGCGTCGCGGTAGGTGGGCGCCGGCCTCCGCAGGACCCGCCGGCTCCACCCACGGAGCCTCCATCCAGGAGGCGCCTTCGCCCGCCAGATAGCGTCTCAGCGCCGCGTGGTACGGCGCGTCGAGACGGCCGGCGACCTCGGCGTCGGGCACCCACGCCACGTCGTCGATCCCCTCGCCCGCGGCGGGTGTCCCGCGCATCTCGACCTCGAAGAAGAAGGAGCGCCAGGTGTAGAGCAGCGCGCCATCGGGCCGCTCCTTGCGGCCATCCACGACGAGAAGCAGCTCGCCGACGGCGGCCTCCATCCCCGTCTCCTCGTGCAGCTCGCGCACCACCGCGTCCGGCAGGCGCTCGCCGGGGAGTACGCCGCCCCCCGGAAGATCCCAGAAACTTCGCTTCTGGCCCTGGGTGATGCGCGGATTGCGGACGAGCAGGGTGCGCCCGTCGCGCCGAGCGAGGCCAAAGGCGGCATCCCCGTGCCCGGACGGATCGGCGACGAACTCGCTCATGCGGGGGGTTGTACCGCGGATCGCTGCCCCAAGGCGAGGCGGCTCGCGCGCCAGAACGCCGTAGACGGCTGATCCCGGGCCCCAGCGGGCCATCCAGGCCTCAAGGCGGGGCGCCTGGACAGCCGATAAGACTCCGCAGCTCTCGACGGGGTGGGGGCTGCTCAAGGTCTTGGGGAGCCCTAGGAATGCGCCTGAACGAGCCGACTCGCCACGCACTGGCGCGCGCTGGGGTCCTCCTCGCCGCGGGCAGCTGCGTGTGGGTGCTCGACAGCCTGCCGCCGGCCGGCATGGGGCTGCGCGCTGCACTCCTGGCGCTCTCGGCCGTCTTCGCCCTCGGACTCCTGATCCCTTCGCGCTGGCAGACCGCGCCGATCCAGCTCGGCCTGCTCACGGTGGATCTCGTGGCGCTCGGCGTCATCGGCTGCGTCTTGGTTCAGGGCTCGATCGTCGGATCCGACGCCCGCATCCCGTTCCTCTCCGCGTACGTCGTCGCCACGCTCGTCGCCGTCGTAGGTCACCGCCTCGGCGCCGCCTTGCTGGGACTTCTCGGTGGTGCGATGGTGCTCGGCGTGGGTCTGGCGATGACCGTGGGCGCCAACTGGACGCCCCATCCCGTCCTCATGGTGGTGCAACTCGTGCTGCTCGCCGCCACGGCCTTCCAGACCGTTTGGATTGCAGGCAGCCTCAAGCGGGAAGCCCACCGCAATGAGCTGACCGCCAGGGTCGACCAGGAGATGCGGCAGCGTGAGGCCGCCGCGTCCGAGCTCGTCTCCTTCGCGCAGGCCTTGGCCGACAGCAGCTCGCTCGGCGACATCGCCGAAGCGGTGCTGCGCCACTTGCGCTGTCACACGGATCTGTCCTCGCGCGCCATGGTCCTCGAATCCGAAGGCGAGGACATCGCCCTATGGGAAGAGGCCGGACGGCTGGACAAGGACCACATCGAGCGCCGTCGCCTGCGTCTGCAGGAGAGCCTCTCGCGCGTCGGCTCCAGCTTCATGGTGCGCCGCCTCCAGTGCCACGCGACGGCCCTGGACGACGCACCCCTGGAACCCGAGTTCCGCACCGCGGTGGACATCCCGCTGAAGATCGACGGCCGCGTGGCCGGTGTGCTGCTGCTCGGTGACGCGCGTGTCGGCGCGCTGCCGCCTGAGCGTATCGGCGTGCTCGTCGATATCGCACGCCGTGCCAGCGACGCGATCCGACGCCTCGAGCGCCTGCGCGATCACGAGAACCGCCGCACCGCGCTGCTGCTGCGGCAGATGCGCGAGGGTGTGCTGCTCCTGGGCACCGGCGGCTCGGTGCTGCTCGCCAACCCGGCCGCCCGCGCGGCGCTGGACGGCTGCGCGCTGGAGGACGACGACGCATCGGCCCCGCCGCGCATCGGAGACCTCACGCTCGCCGAGCTCGCGAGCGCACCGCCCGGCGTCTCGCGTCGCTTCCGTGCGACCATCAGCGAGCCGGGCCACGAGACCCCGACGCAGCTGGCGTGCACGGCCATCTGCGTGCTGGACCGCGGCCGCCGCATCGGCACGCTCGTCACGCTCTCCGACGTCACGGAAGAGGAGCTGGCCCGCAACCGGATCATGCAAGCCGAGAAGATGACCCTCGTCGGCCAGACGCTCGCCGGCGTGGCGCACGAGCTGAACAATCCTCTCGCCGCGCTGATCGGCTACGCGGACCTCCTCTGCAGCCAGGAGCTGCCCGAGGACATCGAGAAGCCGATCCACCAGATGCGCGAACAAGCCCTGCGTTCGACGCGCATCGTGCGGAACCTGCTCAACTTCGCCCGGCGCCGCAACCCCGAGCGCGTGCCCACGTCGCTCCGGGAGCTCATCGACAGCACCGTGGAGCTCTTCGCGTACGAGGCCAGGCTCGCGGGCACCGAGATCGACCTCGAGATGGACGACGACCTGCCGCGCGTGCTGGCCGACAAGCACTCGCTGCAGCAGGTGCTCGTCAACCTCGTCCAGAACGCGCTCCATGCGCTCGAGGACTGGCACGGCTCACGCGTGCTGACCATCCGCGCGCGCGGCGACGGCTCCCACATCTCCGTGTCGATCTCCGACTCCGGTCCCGGTGTCCCGGAAGAGCTGCGCACGCGTGTCTTCGAATCGTTCTTCACGACGAAGGGTGCGACCAAGGGCACGGGCCTCGGCTTGGCGCTCTCGCGCTCGATCGCCCAGGATCACGGTGGCGACTTGCTGCTGGCCCCCGACACAGGCTCGGGCGCTTCCTTCACCATCCGCCTCCCCCGCCACCAGGCGGGTGCGGTCTCGATGACGGCGCCGGCCAGTGCGGACGAGGAGGGCTACGCCGTCCCGCAGCGCGTGCTGGTCGTCGACGACGAAGCCTCGGTTCGCGAGACACTCGTCGCCCAGCTTGGCGCCATGGGCTCGCGGGTGGACAGCGCCTCGAACGTCACGGAGGCGCTCAGCATGGTGCGCAGCACGAAGTACGAAGCGTTGATCGTGGACATCCGCATGCCCGGCAAGAGCGGCCTCGACTTCCACAAGTCGATCTCCGAGAGTGATCCCTTCCTGGCCGACCGGGTGGTCTTCATCACGGGCGACTTCGTCAACGACGACCTGCTGCGCCGCGCGCTCGACACGGGCCGCCTCCTCCTCGAGAAGCCCTTCACCATGCGCGAGCTGGCCACGGCCCTCGGCAAGACCGCAGCGGGCCCCATGGGTGAGCAGAGTGGCGAGCGCCTGAGCGCCTAGCCTCTGCCTGAAGAAGCTGCCGCCGGTTCGCGCCAGCGCCAGGCGAAGAAGCCCACGACCCCACAGAGCGCGCCAAACACACCGGCGATGCCGAACAGCACGCGCGGACTCGTCAGCTCGGCGATCCACCCCGAGAGCGCGGCGGACAGTGCCGTCATGCCGACCACGGTGATGCTTACGAGCGCGAACACCTTGCCGTGGCGGTCCGCCGGCACGTGGCGCTGGATGAGGCTCGTGCGTCCGACGACGATGAGGGGAATGAACACCCCGTGCGCCACGATCACGACGAGCGAGAGCGCGTAGTCCTCGATCCAGATGTAGGGCAGGTACGTCAGCCCGTCCATGACCATGCCCCAGAGCACGACCTTGCGCATCGGCCACCGCCGCCCGAGTGTCGCCAAGGCGAGCGATCCGAGCACCATACCCACGGCCATGCAGCCCTCGAACCACGCGTAGGCGCCCGGCCCGAGCCCGAACTCGCCTTCGACCAGCAACTGGGCGCCCACGATCGCGGGGCCCATGATGGCGAGGTTGTCGAGCGCCGTGAGCAGGAGCAGGCCACCGGTGAGCGGATCCTTCAGACCGAACGCCAGACCGGCGCGCGCATCGCTCAGGAGGCGCGTCTTGTGCCTCACAGTGCGGTCGCGCTTGGGCAGCACCATGCACATGAGAAGGATCGCTGAGACGAGATACGTCGCGCCGTCGATCTGCATCACGCGCACGATGCCGCCGATCTCGTCTTCACTCCCTTCGAGGCCGAGGAGCAGGCCGCCGAGCCCCAAGCCGACGACCATGGCCAGTTGGCCGGAGGTCTGCATGACCGCGTTCCAGCGCGGCAGGGAGCGCGCTCCGATCAGCGTGGGCAGCAGGGTGTCGCGGGCAGGCAGGAACGGCGTCGAGAAGGTTGCCAGCAGGAACCCGACACCGACGATCAAGCCGAAGCTGACGCCGCCCCACAAGGCAGCGAGCAGGGGAATCGACATCAGCAGCGCGGCGCGCAGCAGATCGCTCAACACCATGACCCGGCGCTGATCGGTGCGATCCACCCAGGCGCCCGCGATCGGGCCGAGCAGGAGATAGGGCAGGAAGGCGAAGAACACGGCGAGGCCAACGAGGGACTCACGGTCACCTGTCGCCGCGGCAAGCCAGGCGAGGCACGGCATGAACAGCGCGTCGCCGGCGACGGAGATGAACTGCGCGCTCCACAGGAGGAGCGCGTTGCGACGGAACGTCAGCTCGCGTGTCACAGCACGCGCTCGAAGAACGCGCGCGTGCGCTCGTGCTTCGGGTGCTCGAGGACCTCGGCCGCCGAGCCGACCTCGAGGATCCGTCCGTGCTCGAGGAACGCCACGCGATCGGCGCCCTCGCGAGCGAAGCCGAACTCGTGGGTGACGACGACCAGCGTTCGGCTGTGCTGCGCTGCGAGATCGCGCATCACGTCGATCACCTCCGCGCTCATCTCCGGATCCAGCGCGGAGGTCGGCTCGTCGAACAGGAGGATCTCGGGATCCATGGCGAGCGCACGCGCAATGGCGACGCGCTGCTGTTGTCCGCCGGAGAGCTGGCGCGGGTAGACGTCCTGCTTCGCGGCGAGGCCTACGCGCTCGAGCAGCTGCACGGCTTGATCGCGCGCGTCGGCCGGCGCGCGGCCGTCGACCGTGACCGGGCCGAGCGTCACGTTCTCGAGCGCGGTCTTGTGCGGGTAGAGGTGGAAGGCCTGGAACACGAAGCCGACGCGGCGCCGGAGCGCGGTCCACCAAGGATCGGTCGGCTGCCCGGCCGGCGGGCCAAGCGGCACATCGGTGGCGAGCACGCGCAGATCGCCGCCGTCCCGGATCTCGAGGCCGTTCACGAGGCGGAGCAGGGTGGACTTGCCGCCGCCGCTCGGGCCGAGCAGGGCCAAGACCTCGCCCTGGGAGACGTCGAGGTCGATGCCGCGCAATACCTCGAGCTCGCCGTAGCTCTTGGTCACGCCCCGGAACGCGATGGAAATGGGCGCCTTGTCTGCCATCGACACAGCATCGGTCGATGCGTCCGCCGCCGCCCGCCCTTTTTGGGGTGCGGACGCGGTGCCTGGCCCGCGCACGGCAGGGGAGCAGGTAGGCTTGGGGCATGCGCCTGCTCGTGACCCTGGCCGTCTCCATCGCCCTCGCCTGGGGTGTATGGACGCTCCTCGGGACGGATGACGAGCCCGAGGCCACCATGCCGGACATCCCCACGGAGCCCCCGCCGGCGACGCCGACGGCCAACGGCACGGTCCGCTACGGCATCCCGACCACGGTGACGCTCGTCATGCTGGTGAAGACCGAGGGCGGCAACGTGCCGCAGAAGACGCGCGCCGGCTACCGCGCGGGTGGGGACGATCGCCTGCGCACCGTCGATCGCGACGGCAAGATCATGTTCACGGACGTCCCGACCGGGCCCGTCACGCTCCTGGTGCGCGCCCCCGGCTACGAGGATATCGAGCAGAAGCGCTACCTGACGGGCGGGGTTCGCGCCGACGCGGTGCTGACCCTCAAGCCGCGACAGGCATCCAAAAAGCCCTGATCCGGTGTAACGGATAGGGTTTCCGGGGATGCGCCGCGCGCCATACGGGGCCACAATGGCCGCGCATCACGCCATGGAGCCGCCCATGCCCCGTCCTCCCGCCACCCTCGCGCTCCTCGCCGCGGTCCTCCTCGCCGCCGCCTGCGGCGGAGGCAGCGGAGGCTTCGTCTCCGAGACGAGCGGAGGCGACAACGACCCCGTGGACCGCGCGGCCAAGGCGATCGTCGCCGCCGACGTGAACGGCGACGGGATCAGCGACGTCCTCGAGATCCCCGTCCCGCCGACGGACGGCAGCGAGCCGGCCGAGCCGCGCTGCTGGCTCGGTGACGAGGGCGGCCTCGGCACCGAGGCCAGCGACCGCGCGTACCCCACGGTCGACGCGATCCAGAGCGACCTCGGCCGTCTGTACCCGGACCGGATCCTCGATGACGAAGGCGCCCATCGCGCGGGCGGCGTGCCCTACGCCGTCATGCACATGGACGACGCGACGGCGGCCGAGGGCGATCCCGTCATCGACGCGCTGCGTCCCCAGAGCGGGCGTGTCGGTGCCCTGGTCGGGATCCGGGGCAGCGGCCTCGCCGCCCGCGGTGAGGCGACGACGGTCTCGTTCGACGACCTCGACGCCCGCGTCATCCTCGCGCTCCCGCAGTTCGTGCTCGTGATCGTGCCCGACGCCGCCCCCCTCGGGACCGTCGAGGTCGTCGTCACCCGCGGTACGGTCGGCAGCGCCGCGTCGCCCTTCGAGGTCGTGGCCGCGCCCACGCCGCATGTGGACAGCGTGCGGCCGGATCCGGTCGTGCCCGGCATCCTCGCGATCGTGCGCGGCGAGCACCTCGGTACACCCGCGGACGACGTGAGCGTCTCCTTCGGTGGCGTGGACGCCGAGCATGTGTTGGCCCTCGGCCGCAAGCTGTTCGCCGAGGTCCCCGCCGGTGCCATCAGCGGCCGGCTCATCGTCACGGTCAACGGCATCCCGAGCAACGGCGTGCAGGTGGAGGTCCGCGGCGAGCTCGACGCGCCGACGCTCACCAGCGTCACACCCGCGGCGGCATCCGCCGGCAGCCTGGTGCGACTCGCAGGCGCGGACCTGTTCGTGATCGGCCAGCGCCCGACCGTCAGCTTCGGCACGGCGCAGGCATCGATCTTCGGGCGCACGCGCGGCGGCATCCTCGCCATCGTGCCGACGGGTGCGAACGGCGACGTGACGGTCACCGTCGGTAGCAGGTCTTCGAACGGCGTCGCCTTCGAGCTGCTCGAGCGGCGCGACCCCGCCATCACCAAGATCACGCCAGACAGCGGCGCCCGAGGCGACCTGATCACGATCGAGGGCACGGACCTCTACGACCTCCGCGGCCTGTTCCGCGAGGACGGCCCGTCGGGCCTGCCGCTCCGGCTGCCGCGCGTGACCTTCGGCGAGCGCCGGGCCTTCTTCGCCTTCCCTTCCGAGCGAGGTCTCGAGGTGATCGTGCCCTTCGGCGCCGGCACGGGCGTGGTGGACGTCGTCGTCGCGCTGGGCGACCTCCGGAGCAACGGCGTCCCCTTCACGCTCCGCTAGGGAGGCCGTCACCCTCCGGTAGGCAATCTGGCCCCCTGAGGCGGCTTCCGGGCATTCTTCGCCCTCCCGGGGCCGTGCGCACACACTCGTCGATCCAGACCCCCTCGGAGGCTCGATCGATGAAGTTCCCCCACCTCATGCTCCGCGCCATGCTCCCCATCGCGCTCGTCTTGTCCCTCGCGCTCGTCGGCTGCGGCGACAGCGGCACGAAGGGCAAGAGCGGCGACGGGATGCTGTCGATCGCGGCACCCAAGCAGGCCAAGGTGGACGAAGGCCTCGCCAGCCTGGTGCCCACGAACGCGGTCGCGATGGTCTACGTGAGCTCCGCGGCCAAGCTCGAGAGCAGCATCAAGACGCTCATGGGCAAGATCGACCCGGCCAGTGCGGACGGCGTGGATCTGGGCGAGAAGATCGGCCCGATGCTCATGGGCCAGGACGCGTTGTGGGACAAGTCCAAGCCGATGGCCATCGCCATTGCGCTGCCTCCGGAAGGTGCGGACATCGGTGACGCCATGCAGGGCATGGCCATGATCTTCGGCATGAAGGACGCGGCCGCCGCCAAGGCGGCGATGGAGGTCCAGTTCAAGGACGCTCCCGCGGATCAGAGGCCCGCGATCACGGTCGCCGGGAACTACCTCACGATCGCCGCGAGCGCCGGCGCGAAGTTGGGCGGCTCCACGCTCGCCACGACGGCGCCTGAGGGTGACGTCGGCCTGCGCATCGACCTAGCGGCAATCGTCGCGCGCTACCGCACGGACATCGACGCCGGCATGGACGAGATGCAGCAGGGCATGGACAAGTCCATGGGCACGATGCCCCCGGGCGCGGCGCAGTTCGCCGACATGTTCAAGGGCATCGCCGGCAAGCTCCGTGACCTCGTCGACTCCGCGGAGACGCTCGACATCGGCATCTCGGTCGACGGCGACAACGTGGACGTGTCGATCGGCTTCACGGCCAAGGCGGGCAGCAAGCTCGATGACCAGGGCCACGACCACAGCAGCCTCGCCGCCATGGCAGGCCTGCTGCCCGAGGGGATGCCGGTCAACCTGCTGATGTCGATGGACCTCGGCGCGCTCATGGACTGGATCAAGCCGCTCATGCAGGTCGGCATGGACGCCATGCCCGACGACCAGAAGGCCAAGTTCAAGGCCTACATGGACGAGACCTCCGAGATGACGAAGCTCCTGGGCCCCAACATCGCCATGGCGCTGGGCATCGGTGAGAACGGCATGGAGATGGTCGAGGTAATCGACTGCAAGGACACCGCCACCTACCTCCAGCGGGTCGACAAGATGTTCGCAAGCGACATCTTGAAGGGCGTCACCGGCATCGCCGTCCAGAAGGCGGGCACAACGCAGGTCGCCGGCGTCGACGTGCACACCTACGGCATCACGCTGGACATGGCGAAGCTGATGTCGGCGCAAGGACAGACGCCCGACCCGGACGCGAGCGCGATGGCCTCCAAGGCCATGACGGCCCTCTTCGGTGGCGAACAGATGAAATTCCACATGGCGGCCTTGGACAACAAGCTCCTGTTCACGATGGGCGCGCCGGCCGGCCTCGCCAAGGTGATCGAGGCCGCTCGCTCGGGCGCCAAGGCGCCTGCGGCCCTTCAGGGCGCGATCGATCGCGCTGGCGGTAAGCCGACCTTCGTCCTCCACGTGGATGCGCGCAAGATCGCGCGCCAGGTCGTGGGCTTGGTCAAGCGCATCATGGGGGACGACAAGGCGGGCGCGAAGCTGCCTGAGATCCCGGCCGGCGAGCCGGTCCCGATCCTGGTGTGGGGCAAGCACGACGGCCGTGTGTACGGTGGCGGCTTGCGCGTCGACGTCGGCGGCATCGCCGGCATGGCCAAGGCGATGGGCGGCAAGTAGCCGAACGCAGCGTCTCTAGAGGCAGCGTCCCTAGAGGCCGCGTCCCTAGAGGCAGCGTCCCCAGCCAGCTGGAGCCACGATGCACCGCACCCTCCGTGTCCTGAGCCTCGTCCTGAGCGCGACGATCGCGCTCGGCCTGACCTCCGCCTGCTCCTCGGGTGTTGTTTCGGAGGGGACGCGCCCCCTACCGGGCGACACGGCGCTGGGCCGTACGACGCCCGGCGGGCGAGGCGCGTACGCCTTCACGGCGGAAGACACGCCGTACACGAGCGTGCTGGCTGAGGCGCGTCGACGGAACCAGCCGGCGCTGTTGTTCTTCTGGACCTCGTGGTGAGGCTGGTGCCAGCGTCTGGACAGCCAGACGCTGCGTGATCCCCGTGTGGGATCCGAGCTCCAGCGCTTCGTGGCGGTGCGCTACGACGCGGATGGCGGCGAGGGCAAGGCGGTCGCGGAGCGCTTCGGCGTGCGCGGCTTCCCCGGGTTCGTCGTGGTGGACGGCAACGGCCGCAAGATCGACGAGTTCGCCGGCTTCCGCGAGCCGAACCAGTTCCTGCGGCGGCTGCGGACGTACAGGTAGGTCCGCCCGCTGCGCGGGCGGACCGTGGTAGGGGCGACCCGTGTGGTCGCCCGGCTCCCCAACCCACCCCACGATGCGCTTCGCGCCGACGCAGGCCCACCTACCTCACGTGCCCGTAGGGGTAGGGGCGACCCATGTTGGGGCCCCCGTTGCAGAACCCCCGTCGCCCACGAAGAAGGGGGGGGTCAAGGCCCCCCCCAACCCGGGTAATACCCAAGGGGGCGAACGCGCGCAGGCG
>JAJDEN010000037.1 GCA_029259775.1 Planctomycetota bacterium
ACCCGGCGCACGCCCCAACGGGGTCGACCAGCGACCTCCGTAGAGCGCGTTGGAGCTAGCGCCTGAGCTGGCGAAGGCGCATTGGCGTTCGAAGTGCTCTATGGGCCCCGCACGACCGCAGGTCGTGTGGGACAGTCGCCCGCCTCCCCGACCATTTCTACGCAGGGGGCGGCCCCGTCTCTTGAAGCCTTGCCGACTCGGCTCCTCGCTCGGTGCTACGCGCCTCAATGACGGCGAGGCCCTGGGACCCCCACTCTGAAGGGTGGGCGTGAGCCGCTGGGGCCAACAGCGCTGCTCCGCCACGAGGGTCGCGAGTCTGTGCTGGCGTTCGCACGCGTTGCATAGTGAACCAGCGACCTCTCCAGGGAGCGCTGGAGGTAGCGCCTGAGCTAGCGAAGGCGCACTGGCGTCCGAAGTGCTCGGCGAATTGGCGCGGGTCCCGGGGACGCGCAGCGTCCCTGGGATACCGAGTGCGTCACAAATCATCGCGATGGAGCGACCGGTCATGACGGCGAATCACGATGATAGTTGACGCACTCTGTCTCCGCGCAACTGGGACGCTGAGCCCGAATGGGGACATCGTTCGCCGCCCGGAGGGGCCCCACCCGTTTGGGACATCACGTGAGAACTATGGGACTCCGTGACACGGTCACCGACCGGCGTGGTTCTTACGCGGCTCGGTACGATTGATACACGAGACGCTGGATTCGCGGCGTACGCCTCCATGCCGCCTTCGGCGTCCCAATCGTCGCTGCTCCCTTCCGAGCGGGCTACGCTGCGCAGGATGGACGAACTAGCCCCCCAGAAACGCGGCGTGGCCTACGGCGTCGGCACACTCGCCGGCATGTTCCTGGGTGGCGTGCTGCTCATCGCCGCCTGGGCGAAGATGATCGATCCGGCGGCGTTCGAGGAGTTGATCGAGCTCGAGGGACTCGACGCCTTTCTGCCCACGTGGATCGTCGCGCCAATTGCACTCGCGATCGAGGCGGGCCTGGGCATGGCGTTGCTGCTCAACGTCAGGCGCCTGGGCATCCTGATTCCGAGCGCCGCACTCTGTGCGGGATTCCTGTTCCTGACGGGACGCGCCTACCTGGCCTACGTCCAGGGCGACCGCGACCCGGCCAGCGCATGCGGCTGCTTCGGAAACCTCGTCGAGCGCACACCGACGGAGGCGTTCTGGGGCGACACCCTCTTGCTCCTCCCCACCCTGTGCCTCGCCTTCCTCGGCAGGCCGCGCGGGCAGGTGTTTCCACGCGGTCGCTTGGAGATCACCGTCGCCGTCGTGCTCGTCGCGCTCGGCTTCACATGGAAGTCACCGGACCTGCCGTTGGACAACCTGGCGACCCGGCTCGCCCCCGGTGCACGCCTCGACGCCCTCTGCGTCGGCCAAGACGAGCACCGCACGTGCATCGACCACATGACGCCCGAGTTCGAGACCGGCCGGCACCTGCTGCTGATCGCGGACTTGGAGCAGCGCGAATTCCGCTACGCCGTAGCGCGCCTCAATGCGCTGGCCGCGGCCGACGCGAACGTGCGCCTCGTCGTGCTCACGGCGGCTGACGCCGACGTCATCTCCCGGTTTCGCTGGGAGCTGGCGCCCGCCTTCGAGATCCGCAACGCCCCGGCGCGCCTGTTGCGCCCCCTCTACCGTCGGACGCCCCGCTCGGCCCTGATCGAGAATGGACGCGTCGTACGCACCTACGATGGACTGCCTCCGGCCGAGGATTTTACCCCTCATGCGCCGGCGCCGAACCCCAAGGACAAGTGAGCCCCCATGACGCGAACCAAGCTCCTGCTGCCTGTCGCCCTGCTCCTGGTCGCTGTCCTCGCGACGACGGCCTCCATGGCGGACGAAACGTCGAAGGGCCCCGCCGCGGAGGAGCAGCCGCATCCGCAGCTGCGCGACTTCTACCCCACGGGTGAGTTCGACTATGTCGTAGGCGAGCGCGTCACCGACGCCGTGATCCTGCTCTCGCGACGGGCGGCCGCGTACCTCGTCCAGCCTGCTGGAACGACAGACACCTACCTCCTCCTCCAAGGCAAGCGAACGGTGTCGAAGGTGAAGGGCGTACCGCTGAAAGCCAAGGACGGCCACGTGCACCTGCCGAAGGAAGCCGAGCTCCAGGCCCTCGGCACGTTCGAAGCGAAGGCCGGCGGCATCATCGTGATCCGTGCGGATCCCCTCCGTGCGGAGCTTCGGCCGCGACCGGCGCTCACCGGAACGAAGACGCCCGATGCCGTTCGCGCGCACTCACCCCAGTACGGCCTGATCGCGAGTGCGTACCGCACCGACAAGACGTCGATCCAGCGGCTCCAAGCCGCGAAGGACGTCAAGGTCGAGGTGATCTTCGGATCCTGGTGCCCGCGCTGCCAGCAGACGATGGGGAACGCCCTGCGCATCGAGAGCGAGCTCAAGAGCGGGGGCGCCACCTGGGTCTTCCACGGCCTGCCCGCGCCGCCGGCTGCCTGGAAGGACAAGCGTTTCTTGCAGACCAAGACCAAGGCGCTACCGACGGCGATCGTGTGGCTTGGTGACAAGCTGGTCGGCCGCGTTCCGCCTGCCGATTGGAAGCGCCTCGACGTGGCCGTGGCCCGTCTGCTGAAGTAGGAGCGCCGAGGCAGGGTTCGTTCCCCGGGTGGTCCTCGGCTCGCCCGCCAAGCGGCCGCGTGAGCGCCCGGTATCCGACGAGACGCCGTCGCTAGCCCGCAGGCCAGGGCGGGCCGACGTACACGCGCACCTCGAGGGTGGTGTCCCCCACCGACTTGATGAGGATCCGCGCCGCGCCGACCTGCTTGCGATCGCGCATCACCTTGGCGAGGAAGACTGTGCCGGCGACAGCCTCTTCGGACCTCAACTGCGGACTGAAATAGACGCTCGCGTCCTTCAGCTCCGCCTGGAGCCTTGGGAAGTTCCTGCACCGACAGACGGTCTCGAACATCTCCGCCCCGCCGCTTCCGACGAACGCCACACTCCGCGTTCCGTTGCCGATGATGGCGAGTTGATGGCCCCGCTCGTTGCGGATGACCAGGTCGAACGGTTGTCCCGGCTTCGCGGATCCGCCCGGCAGCGCCGTGCTGAGGCGCGGATGGAGCGTCACATGCTGGGTGTGCCGCTCGCCGGCGAACTCGAGCCGGTACACGCCCTTGCCGGAGCCTTCCTCGGCACCACAGGCCGTCACCGCGAGAGAGAGGCAGAGCGCGGCAAAGGTGGTTCGCATGGGACCTTTGTAGCCTAGGTCCCAGTGTGGCCGCGCCAAGCCTTGCGATCTGCGCCCGCCTTCGCCACGTCAGAGTCCGGGTCCTGACGTTTGCATGAACGGCTCGCGGCTCCGGAGAACGACGATGAACACGGACAGCACCCCCGACGGCAAGGCCCGTGGCAGGGGGTTCCTCCTCACGCCGTGCCTCCTCGCGCTCATCGGCGCGGTCCTCCTCTACCAGGCCTTCGTGTACGTGCCGCAGTGGGAGTACCGCACGAGCGTGCTTGGTTCCTACGAGGCTGTGGACGGCGCGCCCCCCACGGTCCTGATCCGGGAACAACTCACCGCACTGGGCGACGAGGGCTGGGAACTCATCTCCTTCGAGACGCTCTCCTGGGCTGACGACCGCGAGGTGGTCGAAGCGCGTGTCGCGATGCGCCGCAAGCAACGCGGCCCGTGACCGGCTCGCTACCCACCGAACACCGTCCGCAGCAGCTCCGTGACGCGCGCAGCGGGATCCGTGCGGATGCGCTTCTCCTCTTCGCCTAGCACCGTGAAGAGGCCCTGCAAGGCCTTGTCGATCACGTACCCGTTCAGGTCGAAGCTGAGTTTCGGCACGGCGGGTATGGCGTTGTAGCGGCCGGCCAGGTCGGCATACGTACGCGCCAGACCGACCTGCGCCATCCGCGCCTCGACGATCGGTGCGTAGCGCGCGCGCAGCGGCGCCGACGTCGCTCGACGGAAGAACTCGGTCGCCGCCGTCTCGCCGCCGTCGAGGATCCCGCGCGCGTCGCGGATGCTCATCCCCCGGATGGCGTCGAAGAAGATCGGCGCGGCCTCGCTTGCGGCCAACTCGGCGGCGCGGTTCATCTGGGTCTGCATCTCGTCCACCTGCCGACCGAGACCGACGCGCCGCATCATGTCCCCGGCCGGACGGATCTTCTCCGGCAGGAGGATGCGGATCAGCGCGTTGCCGAGGTAGCCGTTCGTCACCGAGGTGCGTCGGACCGTATTGTTGGTGCCGACTTCAAGCGCCTGCTTCAGACCCGCCACGATGGTGCTGTCTTCGCTGCTGCTCCCGCCCAGCCCCGCGGCGGCGCCAAGCAGATCCTCGATGCCTCCGCCGTCCGTCGACGAACAGGCAGGGAGGCCTGCAAGCAACAACATGAGAGCAAGGGTCATGGTGACAAGGGCAGCTGTGCGCATGGCTTCTCCCGGGCGGCGTAGCGTACGGTTGTCGGCGCGAGGCCCAAGGACCTCCCCACCCGGACACCGAGGCGGGCCCCGTGGCACGCGCACGGCTACGATGGGCGCATGCCGACGCTGACCATCCAACGCATGCGCCCCGACGACGCGGCGCGCACCCGCGCCATCCGTCTGCGGGCCCTGGAGGAGGCTCCGGACGCGTTCGGCACCACCCTGGCCGAGGACCTGGCCCGTCCCCCCGACGCCTGGCGCACGCGACTGGAGAGCGCGGACGCCGCGACCTACGTCGCCGTGCTCGACGGCCTCGACATAGGCATGGCGACCGGGGCGTCGTACGAGTGGGTCGAGGGCAGCGCAGGCCTCTTCGGAATGTGGGTCGCTCCCGAGGCGCGCCAAATCGGCGCGGGAGGCCAACTCGTGGATGCCGTCGTAGCGTGGGCACGCGCTGCGGGGTTCCCGCGCATCCTGCTCGACGTCGGAGACGAGAACCCCCCCGCGATCGCGCTGTACGCGAGCCGGGGCTTCGAGCCGACGGGGGTTACGAGCAGCCTGCCGCCGCCCCGGGACCATGTCACCGAGCACCAGCGCCGGTTGGCGCTCTAGCCGTCCAAGCGCTTCTCGAACGTCATCTGCACGTGCTGGACCTCGAACCCGAGGTCGAGGTTCAGGGCCAGCATCGGGTTGTTCTCTTCGTTGAGGGTGACGATGCGATCGATCTCGTTCTCGGCCGCGTAGCGCATCGTCGCCAACTTGAGTACGCGTGCGATGCCGCGCCGGCGATGGGCGCGCACCACCCCCGTGAGGCCGGCGAACGCGTAGCCGGGGATCTCCGGGAAGGTCGAGAGCAGACTCACGCCCGCCAGCTCACCGCTCTCCCGCTCACGCGCCACGAACGTCGTATCCCGGTGGAAGCGTGAGGCGTCGGCCACGCGCTGCTCGAACTTCTCGAACGGCTCCACGTGCACGGGGCCGCTGAAGGGGATGTCCCGCACGACGGCGACCTCCATCGCGTGATACGGCCGCATCCACGCAGCGTCGTCCCCCCCGAGCTCACGCACGCTGAGGATGTCGTAGCCGGCCTCTTCGCACAACGCGACCGCCTCGGCGAGACGCGCCGCTTCGCCGCCGCGGGGTCGGTACACGGTGCTGTGGGTGCGCTGCACCTCGGCGAAGTCGTGCCGGAGGAAGAACGCACCCATGTGGGGTTCGGTGTCGCGCGCGTAGCCGATGAGCAGGGGCGGCGCGTGCGCCTCCACCTCCGCCCGGAACCCCGTGACGAGGGCCTCGAGAATCTCGTCGGCGTATTCGCCTGCCGGCACCGCGAAGCTGACCTGCAGCTGCCCCGGCTCACCGGCGACAGGGCAGTCGTCGTAGGTCGCGGCCCCCACGAGATCGTCGCCCCGCAACGCGAGGTAGCGACCGTGGGGAGCCTGGTCCTTGGCTCCCTGTTCGTCACGCCCACGCCAGATGCCAGGATCGCGCGGCAGGTCCGGATGGCAGCGGGTCCACAGGGCCGACATCGGGCCGTAGTCGTCCACGGCAGGATCGAAGCGGCGGATGGTCAAGGGGGCCATGCGGGCAGCTTACCCGCCGCTCCGTGGCGTGCCTCGCGCTGGCTGGCTCCGCTGCGCGGCCCGAGCCTAGGGCTCCTTGAGCTCCAGCTTGATGTCGATGTCGTCCCAGCGTGTGCCGCCGCCGTAGCCACGGAGGGTGAGCTTGAGCTTCGTGGAGTGGTTCCCGGTCGCGTCCGCCTTGAGCTTCACGCGGACCTGCACCTGGAACGGGGACGACCAGACCTGGATGGCTTTGGCCCCCGTACCTGTCGTGGAGCCTCCGCCGAACTCGAGAACGGACCGACCCGAGCCATCCCCACTCGCGAAGTCCGCCTCCATGTTGCTCTTGGTCTTGAGCGACACGTCGTACTTCTTCGCATCCTCTGCGTCGAGTGCATCGGGCTGGAGGGTGAGAATGACGTCGCTGCCCTCGGGGATCTCCTTGTTGAGGACCACCGTGATGGTGCCGACGTAGATGGCGTCCTTCTTCTTCGCCGCCGGTCCGCCCGTGCGGCTCTCGTACGTCACGTCCAGCGTGGTGGTGCGGTCCTTGGCATTGGCGGCGTGCGGCACGTTCGTGCCCAGGAGCATCGGAATGACGCCGCTCACGCCGGCGAGGTCCGAGCCCACCATGGCCTGGAGCTTCGCCAGGGCGCCTGAGGCGTCCTTGTCACCGTACACACCGATGAAGGACGTGATGTAGCGCTGCGCTGCGTTGCGTTGCGCCGTGGACGGCTGGTCGGACTTGTTCGTGGCGGCCATGGTCTTGCCGTCCAGCGCCGCCCGTACGTCGATCTCGAGCTTGTTCATCGCATACGTGGTCTGCTTCTGCTGCATCATGGCGAGTTCGCGCTCGCGCTCACGCCGCAGCGAGATGCCCTCGTTGCGTGCATTCTCGAGCAGCGTCTTCTTGTCGATGATGCCCGAGCTGAACTCGTGCGCCTTGTTGACGAGCAGGCCGTGTACGGACACGTCCACGTTGTCGATGTTCGTGATGAACGTCGGGCAGGTGACGCCGTACTCGTCGATGCCGAAGCCGAAGATCGGCCCCTTGGGGAAGAACAGGTACTTGTCGCGCGGCTCGCCCGGCGGGATGCGCTCCGTCGTGCCGAACGCCAGCAGGCCGAGATGGCGGATGTACTTCTGGATGTCACGCAGGAGGAGCTTGCGCACCTCGGGGATGAACACGCCTGTCGTCACAGCCGTGAGTTGGCTGTAGAGCTTGCTGTCGAATCCGTCCCAGATGCCGCCCGCGCCGACGAGGCCACCGGCCGCCATCCCGAGCGTTTCCAGCACGCGGAGCGACTGGTTCACAGGATCGCTCTCGGTCTTGGCGAGCAGCGATACGAGTACGGCCTCCAGGGTCATGGGCCGGTAGTACTCCTCGAAGAGGTAGCCGGCACCGGCGAGCGCCCCCTGGCGGAACATGTTGTCGGAAGAAGCCAGGCCCTTGTTCGTGGGCGTAACCGGCACGCCCTGCGGCAAGGCCATGACGGAGCGACGGCCCTCTGTCACGTACTCCCGATAGGCGGCCGCACGAATCTCGGCCATGGCGTCGTACCAGTCCTGCTCGTACGCGGTAAATGCCTTGCTGGCCGCCTCGGAGAGCAGGTTCCGATCCGGCTTTTCGCCGCGGAAGAACTGTTCCGTGACGGCGATGCTCGTGTCCCTGGCGCCGCTCTCGGCCGCAGCGACGGCCAGGGCCTTGAGGTAGTTGGTCGCATACAGCGACACGGAGGACCTGACGATCTGCTTCGCCTCCGTGACCTGCGCGGCGTCGCCACCCAGCCCGCGGACATAGTTCTCTACACCTCGGAAGGACCAGGAGAAGAGGAACCTGCTCGCGTTCTTGAAGTCTGCCTGTCGGGCGGCCGCGACCGCGCCAACGCTTCCGACACGCCGTCCGCCGATGAGTTTCTTCCTGACATCGCGCATGCGCCTATCGGTCGCGTCGAGCGTGCTCACGCCTTGCCACGTGGCCCTCTCCTCCGAAGAGAGCGTCGGTCGGACGGCGGGCCAAAGCACTTCATCCCGAACGATGGCGGTGGCGGCCCTACGGGAGAAGCCCAAGATCCAGTCGACCTGGCGCGGGAGCAGCCCCGAGGCCGTCGTCCGCTTCTCGTTGCCGGCGACGTGCTCGAGGATCTGCAAGCGACGCAGATAGCTGTAGCGGTCGCCCGTCTCGGTGAACTTGCTCCCGAAGGCCTTCGCCGCCTTCTTGTTGGGCTCGCGATAGAAGAGGCACTTCACGCGCATCGACGTCGTGTTGATGACGAGGGTCTTGTCGGGGTGCCGGTTCCGGAAGTAGGACCGTCCGACGAAGAAGTACCTCGCGAAGTTGGGGCCGAACGCATCGACGATCTCGTCCTTGCTGAGCATGTAGACCTGCGTGTGCAGGTCGCCG
The DNA here is from genome assembly GCA_029259775.1 of Planctomycetota bacterium. GTDB lineage: Bacteria > Planctomycetota > PLA2 > PLA2 > JAEUHO01 > JAHEIK01. The sequence goes on from JAJDEN010000037.1 coordinate 8,364, forward strand.
TTGAAGATCTGGACCTTCTTGCGCTGGCCGAACGGGTTCTTGCGCGCAAGCTCTTCCTCGACAGCCGCCCACACCGCCGGGTTGGCCTGCGTGGCCTGCTCCTGATGGGCCGCCAAGCACTGATCCGGCTTCGCGCACTTCAACTCGTCCATCGGCAGCCCGCCGCGGTTGAACAGGCACTGCAATCGATCCCGTCGCTCGCCTTCCCACCGCTCGAAGTATCCCGGGAACCAGGCACTGACGGTGACCTGCTGGGAGAGGTCTTCCGAGAACACCTGGACGATCAGCGTGTTGTTGAAGTGCTTGTCGATGCGCTTGCCGACCACACCACGCTCGTCCTCGCCGGGACCGTTTTCCGACGGCAGCGACCTGGCGGTGGGCTCGCGACTCTCGATCAGCTGCGGCCGGACGATGAAACGATCGACGCCCAGGACGTTGATGCGCAGATCGCCGCTGTTGTACATCTGCAGCGCGGTCCGCGGCTTGGTGAGGGAACGGCCCGGCTCCACCCTCTCGTCCGGGTCCCAGCGAGGATCCTGCGCCCAGACCGTCATCGTGTAGACGCGGTCGTCCGGCGCTTCGTCGTAGTCAGTCTTGGGCGGCAGCTCGATGTCCTGCGCCTCCACATGCACCATGCGGTGATTCATGCGGTGCTGCAGCAGCTCGATCTCCTGCTGGAGCTCGTACTGCTGGGCGATGTCGCTGTCCTTGGGACGGTCTTCGGGATAGAGCCAATCGGGTCCGTCGCGCGAACCGATGTCCGAAATCGGGTTGCGACACCCGATCGGAAGCAACATCAGCACTAGCAAGGCTGCGCAGGTCGACACGACACGACGCGCCCCGCGGCGACCGCTCTCTACACAGCTCGGGCCTGTTCGATCCACTGACATCGTCCCTCACACACCGGCAACCATGGGGAGGGATGCACCACTCCACCTTCGCGCTCCGGTCCTCTCGCGCACGAACCTAGCGAGTGTGGGTGTTCGAGGCAACGGGCCAGTTGGCACCAAAACTCCGTCGCGTGGCGTTGAAGTTGCAGCGTGCGGTCGAACGTCCCGCGACGTTTCTACAGTTGGGAACGTGCGTTCCCGAAACCGGGTTGAGTTCTCCACATTGGGAAGCGAACTTCCCGCACAATGTGGAAAGCGAGATGGTGAACCTGACACGACGACCGGAGGCGACGTGATGCGCAAGCGGACAACGATGTGGGTGGTGCTGAGTGCGCTTGCCTTGCTGACGGCCCCCCTACCTGCACGCGCGGAAGACAGGCAGGAGCCCGCGGCCAGTCAGTCCTTGCGGCTCTACCGTGTCGGCGCGCTGACGCAGGGACGCGAGCACTTCCTCAGCAGCTTCCCTCCTCTGCAACTCGCGGCCGGGGAACCGGAGGACCACCGTCGGGTGCCCGGCTACGCCGAAGACGCGTGGCATCCCCTGGGGGGCATCGATGAACTCATCGAGTTGGTGAAGACCCACGTCCTGCCCGCCTACTGGGAAGAGACCGAAGGTGCCGACATCAGCTCCATGGGCTCCGGGGCCCTCATCATCCGCGCCGCCCCGGGCGTGCACGCCGAACTCGGCCGCTACCTGGCCAGCCTCGAGCGCAAGACGCTGCGCACCGTCTCCGTGGACGTCCAGGCCGTGTCGCTCACCGCCGACGGCTTGGCCGACCTGCTCGGGGGCGGCTCCGGCGACCGGCTCGACCCCGCCAAGGTCGCGGCGCTTCTCGCAAGCGACGCTCGCGGCCCGGCCGCACGTCTCTCGCTCGAGAACCGCTCGTCCGGCGAGGTCTTTGGCGGCGCGCAGCGCTGCTACCTGCGTCGGCATCAAGCCGTGGCGACCGAAGACGGCGGAACGACCGTGCCCCTCGTGGGTGTGGCAAACCCCGGCTTCGCCGTGGAGGTCGTGCCGATCATCCACGCCGACGGCCGGTCGGTGCGCTTGAACCTGCGTGTCTCGTGGTCCGGCACGGACATGCGCCCGGCGATCCGCACGGCGCGCAAGGAAGTGGTCGAGCTGCCCGCGCCCCCGACGTTGGATGTCTCGAGCAATCTGATCGTGACCCCCGGCATCTGGAGCTTGGCCCACGGCTCGTCGAACGGGTGGTCGGTGCTGGCACGTGCCACACCCAGCGCCGGGACCGGCTTCGGTCGCCGCGCGCAGTACGTGCCCCTCGACGCACCCTTCGAAGCCCGACCGGGTCCGATGGAGGTGCGCGACTTCGACATCTCCTCCCTCTCCAGGGCCATGAACCAGGTGTTCGGCCGCGGCGCCTACCTCTACGACACCAGCGTCGAGGGCCCCGGCCGGGACGAGGAGGACGAGCCGCAGCCGCCCCTGGGTGGTGAGTACATGGTCGAGTTGCTCCGCGAAAGCGTCGGCGACGAGGCGACGTGGGAAGACCCGGCGACGATCGATGCCCGCGAGGGCGAGTTGATCGTGCGCAACACGCGGCCCGTGCTCGCCGCCGTCCAGGCGTGGCTCGACGGCCTGCGTCGGGAACTCCCGACGATGTTCTCGACCCAGGTCGAGATCGTCGAAGTCGAGGCGGCCTTGGCGCGCGCGCTGCTGCGCACCGAGGAACGGACAGGCGAAGCCTGGCTGCTCGACAAGGCCGCCCGCGCGGCCCTGACCGCCGCCGTGAAGGCAGGCAAGGCCACGCGTCTGGACAACGGCGTACTCACGTCGGCCAATGGTGCGCGCAACGTCCTGCGCAGCGGACGACGCTTCGAGTACCTCAGCACCTACAACGCCGTCATGAAGAAGGGGGCCCGCATGATCGAACCCGTCACCGCGCGCTCCTTGTCCGGCCTCGAGCTCGACCTGCACGTGACCCTGGTACCCGGCGCCCGCGCCGTACGCCTCGCCGCGCGCTGCATCCGCACGCGCCTGGCCGACCCCGTGCGGAAGATCGAGACGGCGCACGGCGAGATCGAGCTCCCGGAGTTGGAGACCCTGCAACTCCGCGCCCACCTGAGCGTTCCCCTGGGTCGGACGGCCGTCCTGGGTGCCGCCCCGCGCGCTGGAAAGCAGGTCCTCGTCCTCCTCACGCCCCGGCGGCAGGCACGTCGCCGCTAGCGCGAGGCCCCCTCAGCCCTACAACGCCCGAACGCCCCGGTCCCAGGACGCGCATGTCGCCCGACGGGGGCCTTGCCTCCAGCGCGGCGGTCGGAGACCCTTAGGGCCGTTATGGAGGGCGGACCATGAGCTTGGTTCCTAGGGTTCTGATCTGTCTTGCCGGCGCCCTGTGCGTTGGTCTCTGCGCTGCGCCGGCCTGGGCCGACGACGCCCCGACGGGGCGAAGCGTCGTGCCGCTCAAGGCGCCCCCCGGCGCACGCCAGGTCCCCGTGCCGGACGTGCGCGGATTGAGCGAGGCCGCCGCGGCGCGTGCGCTGACCGAGGCCGGTCTTCGGCTCGGCGGCGTGGAGCGTGTCGGCGTCGCGCGCTTGCGTACGGAGCTCGGGCGCACCTACGCCGTGGGCCAGGTCGTGCAGCAGGCGCCGCGTCCTTCGACGGGAAACCAGCCGAGTTGGCTCCCCCGGGGTGCTCCCGTCTGGCTGCGCTCCGCGGCACCGACGGACGAGGGCATCATCCGAGCCCCCACCCAGCCCACGCAGCCGCGTGTGCCGGTGCAGCCGACGCAGCCGCGTGTGCCGGTCGGAACAACGCAGCCGGTCGTGCAGCCGCGGGCGCCGATCGTTCCCGTCGAGCCGTACCCCTACCGCGGAACGCCGCCCGTCCCGCCGCCGCCGTACGAGATCCCTGGCTCGCCTCGGCCCCGCGTGCCGCAGTCGCCTGGCTTCGACCGGCCGGTCGTACAGCAGCCGCCGATCTACGACAACCCGGACGTCGTGCAGCCGCCGGTCGTCGATCAGCCTGACGTGCAGCAGCCGCCCCCCTTCCAGGACTCGGGTGTGCAGGCGCCGCCGAGCGACGGCCTCTTCGGCGATGTTCGCGCGCGCATAGGCCTGCCCTGCGAGCGACGCCAGGAGCGCTGGCACCTGCGGCCTGTGGGCGGTGCCGCGTTCTCGCTCGGCGATGACGATGGCGAGGTGGGCTTCTACGCCGGCGTGGACTTCGGCCGTACGTTCAGCAACTGCTTCGGCGTCGATGTCTTCTACCGCTACACCGACAGCCGCTTCGATCGCGACGTCCCCGGTGGACTTCTCGAGGACGCGGGCGGGTTCCACAACATCGGCATCAAGGGCACGTACAACGCCTCGCTCGGCGGCAACAACCAGCTCTTCTGGTGGATCGGGTTGGGTGTGAGCTACTTCCTGTCCACCGATCTGCAGAACGACGACGAGGGTGTCGCCGGCTACGGAGAGCTCGGCCTCGGCTACATGTTGAGCAACACGATCCGCATCCGTCTCGGTGCGAACGTGCACGCGATGGACACGGACGCCGGTCGGTTCCTGGCGGCCAACGACACCAAGAAGCGCCTGCTCTGGATCGTCGCCCCGACGTTGAGCCTCGAGCTCGACCTCTAGAGCCGCTCCACCAGGCCGCGCAAGGCCTCCACCCAATCCGCGGGCAGCGCGGCGGCTTGGGTCTCCACGGGCTCCTCCTCGCTGCGCGTGCGGATGGCGTACGCGCGGCTCCACGGACGGGGCGTGCCTCGGCCGTAGGAGCGGTCGACCCATAGGAGGCCGCGTCGAAGCGTCGCCCCGAAGTCCTCGAAGTGGGCGTTGCGCTGGTCGTCGCTCGTCAGGCTCGGCTCGCCCAGCGCCTTCCCGTAGGCGACCACGGCACCGCCGACGCGGAAGCGCTCGAGGACCTCGATCGACGCCTCGACCAAGCGCGGCGCACCGCCCTCCGTCTGCACGGTGCGGCGCAGGCGTACGACGTAGCCCGGCAAGCGGACGCCGACCTCGCCGACGTGCAGGACACCGCCCCAATCCAAGTAGCGATCGGGCACGGTGTAGACGTCGGCCTGGATCGTGATGCAGCGCCCCGGCGCCTCGTGGCGCGGATAGTGCTTCACGATGACACGCAGCACGTCGTTCCCGCCGGGCCTGCCTTCGCTACGAGCCAGCGCACGGCCCCACGTATCGGCCACAGCCGCGGACACCGCGTTGACGACGCTGGGGAGAGCCGCCCGGCGCCCGAAGCGCAACGCGCCGACGGCACGCAGGTACGGCGCGACGCGCGAAGCGTACGTCCTGTCGCTGGAGAGGACGTGGCAGGCCGCGGGCCAGCCCTCCGGCTTGTACTCCGGGAGCGGCGTGAGGATCGTCGGCGTCATCTCGGTGACGACGAGCGGCGTCGTACGCAGGTGGGTCAGGTAGTACGAACCCACGTTCGCCGACTCGCTGCGCGGCCCGACGACGATGGCTTCGTCGGACGGCGCGCCGCACGCGGCGGTGCACAGGAGCGCGACGGCGAAGCACAGCAACACGGAGCGGCGACCCAAGGCTTGCACGAGCACTCTCCAATGGCTAGTGCGTACATCTTCGGCGCACATCCAGGCGCGGGACAGTCATGCATCACGCTGCCAACGCGACCTCGGGGGAGTCGGTCCTGGGTACGTACATCCCAAACACGCAATGTCAGGAACGTCGTCCTGGGTACGTTCATCTCATGTCGCCTGGGTGGCAACATGCATGCCAGCGACGCCACGCGGAGGCTGCGAGCGTGACGCAGCGCGCGTCCCACCGCCGGAGGACGCGGTCCGCGGCACGCGTTGGGTGTCTGACCCGCGCTCGCCGACATCGGCCGGGCGATGGACATCCCCCGCGCGGCGTAGCGGTACCCTGTGCCCCGGAGGTCCCATGGGTGAGCCGATTCGAGTCGAGGTGCGAGGCGGAGGCGAGGAGCGTCGCGGTGGCAGCGCGACCGGCGCCCTGACGATGGTGCCCGGTCTGGCGCTCATCGCCTTCGGCGTGGCCCTCTTCGTCTGGCCAGCGTTGCTGCGCTACCTGGTGGCCGGAACCTTCGTCCTCGCGGGTCTCGGCCTGCTCATCGCAGCGCGCAAGATCGGGCGCATGCGGCGGAAGATGTCGTCCTTCCAGTCCAGCTTCACCGACTTCGGCGGTCCGGGCGGTCCGATGGGCTAGCGGGAGCCTTGCGCGGCGCCATGATCGCGCGCCGGAACGATGCCAGCGGCGCCCTGTCGTCCAGCCGGACGCGCCCGGCCTCCACCACCACGCCCAGCTGCGCGAAGACCGCGCTGAGGTCGGGGAACGATGTGGACGCCAGATGCTTCGCGGCGATCGGCCGGACGACGTTGGCACCGATCCGTCGATCGGACGCCTGAAGCAGCTTCAATCCGTAGGTCGCTCGGCTCCGCGTGTCGCCGTGGGAGGCGTGCCACTGCCGCATGAGGTCGTCCAGGCTCCACCGCCGCGGGTACCGCGTGCGCAGCTCGACATCGATCAACAACGCGATCGCGGCGCCCGCCCAGTAGACGCGGTGGTAGGTGTGGTGTTCCCCCATCTCGCGGCTCTCGTGTTCGAGTGTGCGCGTGCCGCCGCTGCGTCGCCCGCGACCGAAGCCCTCGTGCAGCTTCTGCCAGGCCTCGGTCTCGGAGAGGAAGCCCGCGCGCGCGCGCAGCACCTCCTGGTAGTAGGTGACGAAGCCCTCCTGCAGCCACGGCTCGGTGTCGTAGGTCCACGGCATGCCGATGTGCCCCAGCTCGTGCACACCGACCCACTCCCCCGGCAGGTCGGCATCGCGCGCGCTGCTCGCGATCAAGAGGTGCACGTGGGGGCCGCCGCCGCGCATGGCCGAGCCGAACACGACGGAGGGCGAGCGTGCGGGGATCGGATGCACGATCACGGTCAGGCGCTGCGCCGGGAAGCGTCCGTGCAGCTGCGCCTGCGCGAGGATGGCGCCCTTCAGCCACGTGTGGATGCCCGTGCGCGTCGCGAGATGCTCGCCGTCGAGCACGGCGACGTCCACGGTGGCTCCGGCCGCTTGGAACCCGTCGACCGGCATGCGGCCGATGGCGACGAGGGCCGACAGGCGCAGGGCATGCCGGTCCAGCAGGTAGCCCTTGCCGTCCGGCGTGCGGGGCCAGGGGACGGCCGCGCGCATGCCCTTGGCGAGCTCGAAGCGTACGGTCACGTCCAATCCGGCACGCCAGAGGGCGGGCTTGAGCAGGAGCGACGCCGGCGGCACGAGCAGATCACGACCGACACGCCGCGCGCGGCCGCGGCGCCCTCCGAGGCCCAGGAGCTTCTCCAGGTCCACCTGCCAGGCGACGCAGCCGCCACGTGCCAGTCCCACGGGAACGACGCTCTCCTGTCGGCGCTCCAAGCGCGCCGCCCCCTTCACGGCGTCGTAGCGAAAGGCGGGAAGGACGCCGGGGTTCCCCACCACCAAGCGCTTCGGAAGGAAGCCTCGGAAGCAGAGGCGCACCTCCGCCTTCGTAAAGCCCTCATCGAGCGTGATGACGTAGTCCCACCCGGGCTTGACCTCGGGCGGCGCCGAGGCGGCCGGCAGGCAGGCAAGCAAGACAGCCGTGGCCGCCAGAAGCGCCCGGTAGAGCGTCATGATCCGAAGATGTTCGCTTGCTGCTCTTGGAAGCGGGCCATGAACTGCGGCAGGGGTTCGCCGGCGGCGGCGAGGTCGGCCAGCAGCTTCTCGTCGGCCGCGGTACCGGGCACGAGGGCGGGAACGTAGTAGCGATCGCGTTCCTCGGACACCATCTCCAAGCGGCTGCCGAAGATCGAGACGGCCTTGGCTGCGGGGACGACCACGCCTTCGTCGGCATCGCTCCCGCGCTGCACACCTACGTGGTCGCGGAAGTACATGAGCGCCTCGTCGCGCTCCCACACCGAGAGCGTGCTGCGGTCGGGCAGGAGCATGGCGGTGACGGGCTCGGCCGCTTGGTAGCGGGCGGCCATCTCACGGAGATGCTCCTCCAGGGCGATCGCCGCGCGCGCGGCGTCGTTCTCGGCCGGAAGCATGCGGGGCGTCACGATGAGACTGAAGGCGGGCGTGGGGAGCGCGGCGTAGGGCGCGCCGCCTGCGAGCTTGCTCTGCAGCGCCATGACGTCCTCGCGCATCTTCACGAGGGCTTCGGTCGCGACGGCGGAGTCGCTGAGGTCTTCGGCGCGCAGGACGCGGCCGTCCGGACTGAGGGCGCGCCCGCCACCGGCCTTCAACAGGCCGCGCGCCAGGCCATGCGCCAGGCTCCAATCCGAGCGGCTCGCCATCATGTTGAGACGGATGTGGAGCGTGCCCGCCTTCATGAGCGAGGTCTTGAGCCGCAAGGAGCAGCCGCGCACGGAGCCTTCGCCGAAGAGCCAGGTCCACGTGCCGACGCGTGACGACTGCCACGGCATGCCGCCCAGGACGCGGACGGGCGCGTGCGGGAGCCAGCCTTCGAGGAAGCCGCGGAGGCGGCTGGGGCTCCAGCGGCCCTCTTGGATCGTGAGTTCGACGGACATGGGAAGATGGTAGATGACGGGAGAGAGGTTCGCCGTCCTGACCCGTTACAATCCGCGCCCCGCGGGGGCATAGCTCAGTTGGTAGAGCAGTGGCCTTTTAAGCCAACGGTCGGGGGTTCGAGTCCCTCTGCCCCTACTTTCGCCGCTGGACCTGGTACGAGCGGCTCATCATCGCAGCGTACACGCACCCAGGGCGGTACCTACGATGGCGGCCTCGTGAACCGCTTCGCCGCCCCCCTCCTCGTGGTCGCCGTGCTGGGGCTCGCTGCGTGCGGCGAGGACGCGGACCGTGCCGCCAGGCCCGCGCCGCCCACCGCGCCGCCCGTCGACTGGGAATGGCCCGCCGTCAAGGCGTCCGCCGGTGACTCCCGCTTTCAGTTGCACGTCATCCTGCGCAACGGGCCGTACGAAGCCGGCGGCGGACCGACGCTGCAAATCCAGGGGCAGGTCGAGAGCGACGACCCTGACCTGTTGCTTTCGGACCTGTACGCCAAGCTGCGCTTCGTGGCCGACGAAGGCAAGGAGCAGAGCTACGACCGCCAGCGCTCGCTGGTGGACGCGGCGAGTCGAAACGTCACGTTCTTCGGCATCGACGCCGGTCCGGATCCGAAGCAGCTGACATCGCTCGAGATCGAGGTACGCCTCGTACGCGTGAAGACCTGGACCACCCGTACGATCGCCGACATGAAGGCGGGGGCGAGCCAACGCGTCGTCCTCTCGCCGTTCGAGTTCTCGGTCGCGGCCGAGGCGTCCGGCGTCGTGGTGGGCGCCTACTCGACAGACGAGTCGCTCGCCGGGCCCAAGAAGGCTTGGAACCTGCTAAGCCACGCCTGGTCCGCCGGCGCGGCGCACGTCGCCGACGCGCGCGGGGTGCGTCTCGAGGCGGTCGGCGGCGGAGGATCGGGCGGCGGCACGTCGCAGACCTACCGCAGCCGCCGCAGTTCCGAGTTCAAGATCGTCTACCCCGTGACCGTCACCGTGCGCGTACCCGCGACGTGGGACGACGAGGTCGTTCGCTACCGCTTCACCGATCTCGATCTCTCGAAGGTCCCTCCGCCTCGCTGAACCACCAGGGCTCCGTTCGTCACGGCGCCTTGCGGCGAAAGACCCTGCCCCAGAGTCCAAGAGCCGCCGCCTTCTCACCCTTGCGTTCGATGACCTTCAAGTCGTAGCGATCTGCGTTCACGAACACGGCGAAGACGCCGCTGTCGTCCTTCGCGATGGTCATGCGGCTCGGGGTGATCTTCACCCACTCGACGTGGGCGCGGATGGTGTCGCTGACGATCTCGATCGTCAGCTTGCTGCCCTCCTTGTCGGTGTACGCCCCCACCAGGAACGCGCCCTCCTTCGCATCGCCGGGGCTCGGCATCGCCACGGTGACCCTCTCGCCGAACAGCAACTGCTCCACCGCGGTCGTGATCGTTCCGAGGGGCGTTGCGTCGTCGTTGGTGGGGACGAACACACATGCGTCGTGCTCGGGATAACGCCTCCCCTCACATACGAAGCCGCGCACGCTGCCGGTGTGGGATTGCACGAGGCGACCGCGCTCCTCTCGTACGAACCAGCCAAGCGCGTAGTCATTCAGCCCGGGCTTGAACAGCTGGGCTCGTGACGCCTTCGTGAGGAGCTTCCCAGCGAGCGCGCGGTCCCAGCGCCAAAGATCCCAGACACTGGTGACGACGCCACCCATGCCTCGGTACTGGAAGCCGTACGACGAGCCGTAGGGGTGCTCCAGGGCGGAGCGCGGCTTGCCGTGCTTGGACCTGCCGATCGCGACGGTGGTCTTCTTGGGCGCCGGGTCGCCGTTGAACAGGGTCCACTTCATCTTGGCTTTCGCGAAGAGCTCGCGCTTGCAGTACTCGGTGAACGAAGCCTTGCCTGCGCGCGCGATCACCTCCGTGGCCAGCGCGTACCCCTGGTTCCAGTACTCCCAGTGCGTGCCGGGCTCGTGCTTCGGCCCGCCCTTGAGGAAGAGTGGCAAGACGTGCTCGAGGCTGTCGCCGCCACCCGCAGCGTTGGAGCCGGGAATCCCCGATGTGTGCTGGAGGAGGTGCCTGACGGTGATGGCCGCGCAGTTCTCCGGAACGCCCGGCAGGTGCTTGGCGATCGGGTCGTCCAGCTTGAGCTTGCCCTGCTCAGCCAGACGCACCGCCGCCGCCGCCGTGAACTGCTTCGAGAACGACGCGACCTCGAAGAGCGTCGCCGGGGTGTTGGGCACCTTGCCGGCGAGGTCAGCGTGGCCCACACCAATAGCCGCGACGACCTTGCCGCCCTTCGCGGCCAGGACCGAGCCGCTGAAGCCTTTCTTGCTGGCCGCCTGGAGCCAGTCCCGAATGGCGGCGCCGGCCTTGCCCTTCACATGGTCGCGCGACTCCTTCGCGGGGGCCGACGAGGTGACGGAGGGCATGGTCATCACGAGGGCCACGAGCGCAAACACGCGTGCGAGTCGTTTCATGAGCCGCTCCCTCCACACCGACTACGGGCATGATAGGGCGCCTTGCCACGGCCGACCGGAGACCGAAGGTCCCGACTTGCTTCCTGGCTATTTCACGCCCGGCTGGCGGTGGATGTGGATCGGGCGGTTGATGCGCGTCATGTCGTACTTCAGCAGCATCTTGCCCTTGCGCCCGCGCTCGTCCACGTCGGGACGGTAGAACTCGCGCTTCTCGTTCGCGCGCTTCAACCCCACGAGGTCATTGAGCACGCGGTAGCAGTTCGCCACGTGCAGCCACGCCTGCGGGTTGGCCTCGTCGATCGCCAGAAGCCGCTCGAAGACGACCAGCGCCTCCTTGGCCTTCTCCTGCTCCCAAAGCACGAGGCCCAGTCGCTCGAGCACGACACGGTCCACGGGGAACTCCTTGAGAACCGCCTCGAAGCTTGCTTGCGCCTCGGCGAAGCGGAGACGGGCGCGTTGGACCTCGCCCTGGAGGTAGAGCGCCTTCGGATAGCCCGGCCTGCGTTTCAGCGCTTCGGTTACGGCTTCGATCGTCTGGTCGAACTTGCGCTGCGCGAGCTTCACGCGGCCGAGGTTCACCCAGCCGTCGGCGTAGGAGGGCATCTCCTGTGTGACGAGCTCGAAGGCCTCCTGCGCATGCACGTAGTCACCCTGCAGCAGGTAGCCGATGCCGAGATCGTTGACGCGCTCGTAGTGGTCCTTCCACGCGGGCGCCGAGGCCGTCTCGCCGAGGCCATCCGTCGGCATGGTGTAGGCGGTCTCGCACATGTCGATGATCGGCTGCTTCGTGACGTCGGACGTGTGGACGGAGCCGTCGTCGCGGCGGAAGTCGTGCGTCTTGCTCTTCGGGAAGACGAAGTCCACGTACTCGCGCATGAACTTGCGGTAGCGCAGACGCGCCGTGAGCTTGAGCTTGCCAGTCGCTCCGTCGGGTACGCGGAAACGATAGCGCACCACGTCGGCCGCACCCGGCGGGATCGTCTTCACATGGACGCGCGTGCGCACGTCGGTACCCAGGCGATTGACGACCCGGTTGCCGTCCTTGTCGGTGACCCACGCTCGGTAGAACTCGGCGCTCTGGTCGCTGATGCCGGTGGCCGGATCGATCGCGCCGGAGACGTAGAAGGGTTCCTGGTCCCCCACGGACGCCCGAAACTCCACCCAGACCTCGTTGGAGTCGATCGTGCCGCCCGGAAACGTGTGGCCGACGCCCAGCGTGCGCACCACGACGTGCGCCTCGACGACGTCGCCGGGCCTGGCCACGACCGCGTCGCCGGGACGCAGGACCCGTCGCTCGGCCTTCTCGGGCGTCGCCTTGGCGCGCACGTCCACGGCGGTGATGTCGATGCGGCAGGCGGTGCGGAGGAACGTCCGCATGCGCTCGATCATCTTCGTGTCGCCGCGGATGTGGGCGAGGCCCGTGTTCGCGGCGGCGAAGAGGTGGCTCATCACCATGCCGTCCTGGTCGCTGGTCGGGTCTTTCGGATCCGACACCATCGGCATGTGGCAGTCGTGGCAGCGCTTGGCCGCCGGCGGGTGGTAGAAGCTGCGGCTGTTGCCCATGGAGACGCCGCTGGCGTGCCAGGCGTCGTACTCATCCTGCGCGCGGAACCAATGCCAGCCGTTCGTCTTCGGCGAGATCTCGGCCTTGTGGCACGTCGCGCAGAACTCGGCGGAGGCGATGTTGGACGGGCGCAGGCTCTTCTTGTGCGCCTCGGGCTTGAGGCGGATCAGCACGGCGTGCGCGTCACGCAGCGTCCGATTGCCCGAGCGTTCCCAAGCGTAGATGCGACGCGGTGTGAAGAGGTAGTCGCCGTTGCCCTTGGTGCCCGGCGCGATGTCGATGGTGTGGCACGAGACGCACGAGAGGCCGACGCGCGCCGCGCGGCCCTCGAAGTCGAGCTTCTTCTTGTCCATCTCGCCCGTGAAGAGCAGCGCGGGGTCATGGCAGCCGGAACAGAACTGCGTCTTCTCAAGGTCGGTCTTGCGGCGCATTTCCTCGATCGTGGCGCGGTAGAAGGGATTGGTCATCGAGGCGTGGCGATGTGCACTGCGCTTCCACTCCTCGACGATCACCCGGTGGCAGTCCACGCAGCCGGCGCTGTCGTCAACCTCGTCGACGCTGACGAGCTTCTCGTCCGGCAGACGCGTCGGCGTGAACTCATTCGCCTTCCGGTCCCGGCCGAGGGCGTCGATGAACCCCTCGGGATTGAGGCGATCTCCCAGGAAGAGGACGCCGCCGAAGATCGCGGCCATGCCGAGGCCTCGCGCATACCGGCTCCGGACGAGCGGGTTCATGCCCTTCCGACGATGGACCCAGTAGACGATCAGGATGAACACGCCCGCGCCGACGTGTGCCGTGCGGGCCCAGGTGCGCCTGGAAGCGACTTCTTCGAGCAGTGGCCAGATGCCCGTGGCCATGACCGCCAGGCTCCCCGCCAGGAGGAAGAAGCCCGTGGTGCGGATGGCCGGGCTCCGCTTGCGCTGCGCGATCATGTGCGGCACGACGAAGGCCACCATCACGAGGAAGACGAGTCCGCCCCCCAGGATGTGGACGATCAGCGAGATCGAGCTGGCGGCGCCGGCTCCGTCACTGAAGAAGAGGAACAGCCCGGTCGCCGTGAGCGCGATGGTTCCCGCGAGCACGATGCGCACGAGAACGCGCTGCCACGGCCCAAGGGCGCTGCGGCGTTTGCGTACGGGCTTCAGGGACTGCCGGTCGTTGGACATGGTGCTGTTCTACCGCTCGGGGGCCGAACGGGCGAACGCCCTGGCAGGCGCGGACATTCCGGGGAACCGGAGGCGGGCCGGCGCTACTTCCCGACGGCCTTCTGGGCCTTCTCCTTGGCGTCGAGGTCCTTGCAGTCGCTCTCGAGCGACGCCTTGTTGACCTTGACCCACGTGCGGATGGAGCTCGGCTTGTCGAACTCCTCACCCGTGAGCGCCTTCAGCGTGCGCAGGATCGTGGGCGTGAGCTCCTCGGTGCTGCGGGACGAGCCGCCTCGGCCCGACGTGCCACCAAGACCGCCCGGAGCTCCGCCGCCGGCGCCGCCGCCCTTGCCCGAAGCGGCCGCCGCCTTGTTCTTGGCGATCTGGGCCTCGGCCTGCTTCTTGGCGTCCGCGTTCTCCTGGGTGTTGTCCGACTCGCCGCGATCCACGGTCGCTTCGGCGCCCTCCCAAGAGTAGCCCTCCTCGGTGGTCTCCTTCTTGGATTCCTTCTTGTCGGGCTCCTTGCCGTCTTCGCCCAGCTTCACGCCGAGGGCGCTGAGGACGTCGGCCAACATGCGCTTGTCGCCGATGCGGCCGACGGCGGCGATGGCGGACTTCTTGACGACGAAGTACTTGTGCTTGATGAGGCCGCGCACTTCCTTGCGCGCACCGAGGTACTTCAAAGCGCCGAGCGTCTGCAGGCCGGTGAGCTGGAGGACGATGTCCTTCTTGTGCTTCTTCAGGGCCTTGAGGACGTGCTGGCCGGCCAGGTGCGGCAGCGCCTTCTGGTCGCCCAGGTAGATCAGCGCGAGCATGCGCGTGTCGCTGTCGCCGTTCCGCGATGCCTTGCCGAGGGCGTGCACGACGTCCGGGTGGTGGATCTTCGAGATCTTGCGCATTGCGTAGTCGCGCTGGGAGACCTTGTCGTCTCCCTTGAGGCCCTTGGCCTTCCACTCGTCGGCAAAGACGGCGAGGACCTTGGCGGCTTTCTCGTCCGTGGCGAGGGTGAGCTTGGGCTCAGCCTTCTTGACGGCGGGCGCCTTCTCGGCCGCAGCCAGCGGCGTGAACGCCGCGACAGCGAGGAGGGTCACAAGAAACAGGCAGGCAAGGGTACGCAGCATGGGTCTTCTCCGGCTCTGGAGCCAGCACCCAGGATACCACCTGCCGCCCTCCCCAGTGCGTGAGGGCCCCGCACTCAGTGCGAGAGGGCCACGTAGCGGCCGCCGCTCTGCCCCGAGAAGAGTTTCATCATGTTGTAGGCGAACTCATGGACCCCTACGGCGTGGACCTTCACCTGGCGACGCCGGGCCTTGAGCCCCACAGTTGCGCCCACGACCTCGGGATCCGTGACTTCCGCCCGCCACGGAATGCTCGCGTAGACGCACAGGATGAGGTCCGGGCCCTTGTTCCAGGCAGCGCTGTCCTTCGATCCGGAGATGTCCAGGGCGGACGTCATGGTCGAGAGGATGTCGTTGTCGTTCTCGGCCGGGAGCTTCGTGATGGCTGCAAGCGCCTTCTTGAGCGAGCCGGGATTGAGCCCCTGCAGCTTGCCAAAGACGGGGCCCGGCTTCTGACCGGAGAAGATCAGATCGAACGAGCGGCTCTTGGCGGGCAGGTCCGACAGGAAGCGCGTCACCCAGGCGCTGACGAACTGCTTGATGCTCTGGATCTTGAACCAGGGCACGTCACGCCCCCCCGGCACCTTGCAGAGCTCCTGCAGACGCTCGCGCTTCGTGAACGGGTGCACGTTCTCCGTCAGCACGCTCGCGTCCATGACCACGACGATGCGGCGACCGTAGACCGGGATGCCGAAGAAGTACGCGGGATGCTCGCGCTTCTCGAGCAACTCCTCGGTCACGTCCTGACCGCGCGCGTGCGCGACCCAGGCGGCCCAGTTGTCGCCGTAGTCCTTGCGCGTGATCTTCTCGAGCGCTTCGATCAGGTCGCCGCGCAGCGTGCCTTGGGCGGTCTCGAGCTTGTCGATGAGAGGCCAGAGGACCTTCTCGACGTCGAACCACGCGGGCATCTTGGGCTCCGCTTGCTTGCCGGACTTCTTGCTGGGCTGCGTCTTGTCGGACCAGGCCATCGTGGTCAGGGCGCGCGCGGAGGCCGAAGCGACCTGCCACGCCTTGTGACCGAGCGCGTCCAAGAGATGCGGCAACGCGGCGGCCGCCCGCTTCTCGGCGAGGGCGTTCGCCGCAAGGCCGGCCTGCATCTCATCCTTGCCCCCGAGGACCGCGATCAGCTCCGGCACGCCGACGTCACCCTTCGTCAGACCGGCCGCCATGAGCAGCAACGCCCCCTTCTCACCGCGAGGTTTCTTCAGCTCCTTCACGAACAGCGCGCGCGCTTCCGCGTGATCGAACTGGCCGAGTGTCTTGATGGCGGCCAAGACGACGGCGGCGTTCTTCTCCTTGAGCGCGGCGCCGAGGCACTCCTGGAAGGCCTTGCCCCCATCGAAGTCGAGCAGCAACTGGTAGGCGGTGGCGCGCTCCTGCCAGCGCTCGCTCTTCATCCACGAGCGGAACTCGCCGCGTGCATCGCTCCAGTCATCGGCCTGCGCCGGCGCGGGGAGCCCCAGGAGGAGGACGGCGGCGAGGAGAACGGCGAGGGCTAGGCATCGAGGCTGCACGCGCGCCAACCTACCGGGCTTCGCACGGTGTGCCCACCCCGCGGGGCTAGAGCTTGTCGCTGGTCGCGAAGTGGACCTTGGCCACGTCCGGCAGCCGCGCGCGGCCGTACGTCCGGACGAACTCGCCCCCCGCCCGGAGGACGGGGCTGCCGGCGCCGGGCGGGAACGTGAAGCCGAACTCGTGCGAGAGCGTCTTCAGGCCGTCCACGAACGCCGCGCGGGCCAGGATGCTCGCCGCCGCGACGGCGGGGTCGCTCTCGCCCTTCGTCCGGGTGATCAAGCGGCAGCCACGCGGCAGGCGGGCGGCCCGCTCGAGCACCGTCGTGTTGCGGGCATATTGGTCGATCACGACCGACACCGGGGGCTCACCGTCACGCTCCAGCAGCTCGCGAACGCAGGCGCCGTGCATCTGGGAGAGCAGCACGTTGAGATTGCCGCTCTCGGCGTAGCGGACGTTGTACTCACGCGGCATGAGCACATGGACGGCGCCGCGGCCGAGCTCGTCGAGGCGGCCGGCGATGCGCGCGATGGAGCTGTCGGCCAGTACCTTGCTGTCGGCGACGCCCAGCGCACGGAGGCCGTCGACCTCGCCCGGTCCCAGGCGCCACGCGGCCACGACCAACGGGCCGAAGTAGTCGCCCTTGCCGGATTCGTCCCCGCCGAGCCGGGGCGTACCCGCGCTGAAGGGGTCGTCGCCCGCGGGGCGCTTGTCGGCGCGGCGCGGCGCGACGCCGCCCAGGGTCGCGGCCAGGTCGTCCGCGGCCTTGCCGGCGGGCACGAACGAGAAGCCCTTCTTGCCGTGATAGCAGCTCAAGACGGCCTTGGTGGCCCCGTGCTGCAGCAGGCCGTACTGGCGACCGTAGGGCAGCGCCTTCTCGCTGGCGATGGCCCAGCCCGCCGCCTCGGCGCGCTTCAGGAGGTCCCGGCAGAAGGTCTGGAAGTCGCTCATGGCTTGCCGGAGCAGCGTAGCCTCACGCAGCAGGCATGCACGAACGGCCTGTGGCTACAATCGATGGGTGACGCGCCTCGCCGCCCTCCTCCTGAGCACCCTCCCCTTCTGCCTCGCGCTGGGCGCCGCCGAGGCTGCGGACCGGGGCGTATCGTGGCGCATCGGGCGCTCGGACTTCCTGCGGTATGAACGCACCAAGGTCACGGGCACCGGCGCCCAGGAGAAGCACAGCGGCGAGACGATCGTGACCGTGCACGGCCACGACCTCAGCGAGGGCCAGTACAGCCCGGCCGCGCCCGTCATCGACGATCTCAAGCACATGCTCGCGCTGCGCCTCACGCACGCGGGCGCGCTGGCGTGTCCCGTGAAGTTCGACTGGCACCCCCAGCAGACGACGAACCTGCGGGTCAAGGGCGACGTCCGGATCACGGAGTCCGGGCAGCGCATCGTGAAGCTCGAGGGCCGCTACACCTTCAAGTCGCGGGGCAAGGCCTCGCGCAGGGATCGCTGGTGGTTTGACAGCGGCAGCGCGACGACCGAGGTGGAGTTCGACCAGAAGGACGGCGTCATCCAGCGCGCACGGGTCGACATCCGGTACACGCGCGAGGACACGAAGAAGTCCGGCCCGCAGGCGATCCGCACGTCGCACGGCGTCTACGAGCTGCGCCTGAAGCAGCTCACGCGGGCGCGGCCCAAGGACTTCCAGGAGCAGGTCGACGTCGCCATCGACCGCGGCCTGAAGCACCTGCGTCGCCTGCAGAAGGACGACGGCACCTTCAAGCCGCAGGCCGGCTACAAGGTCGGCACGACCGCGCTGGCGGTGCTCACGCTGACAGCGTGCGGCGTTCCGCGTGAAGACCCCCAAGTCAGCAAGGCGCTCGATTGGCTCTTCCAGCAGACGCCGGTGAAGACCTACGACCTCGCGACGAGCCTGCTGGCCGTCGACCGCGCCTACACACCGGCCAAGGAGCTGAAGGCCATCGCGGGGGGGCACACAGTCGAGAAGCGCGTGCGGGACCTGCCGGCCAAGCGCATGGCGTGGGTGCGGCGCACCGCCGCTGCGCTCGAGAAGAACGCCTCCTCGCCCGGCTCGTGGGGCTACCCGCCGGGCGGACGCTCCCTGCTCAAGTTCGATACATCCAACACGCAGTACGCCGTACTGGGGCTGCGCGCCGCGACGTACATGGGCTACGAGGTGCGTGAGCAGACCTGGCTTGGCGTCATCCGCCACTTCGGCGTGGTCCTCGAGCGCAAGGGTCCGAAGGGCACGGTCTCGCTCGTCCGGCGCGGCCAGGCCGTCCCCGACGAGAGCCAAGCGCACCTGCTGAACCTGCGCAAGGTCCCGCGGGTGGCGGGCTTTCGCTACTCGACGCTGGAGTCGCACAACCACGTGGACGCCGCGCTCAACTGCGCCGCCATCTCGTGCCTGTTGATCGCGCGGCACCAACTGCAGGTCATGCAGAGCCGCAAGTGGAATGCGAAGCTCGCCAAGGAAGTCGACGAGATGATCGCGATCGGCTGGGCGTGGGTGCAGGCCAACTGGCGCGTCGACCGCCATCCGCGCCACCCCAGCGGCGGCTGGTACTACTACTTCCTCTACAGCCTCGAGCGCGCGGGCCTGCTGGACGGGATCAAGCGCGTCGGCGGCAGCGACTGGTACTTCGAGGGCGCGATGCAGTTGCTCGCGCGCCAGACGCCGGATCCCGAGAAGAAGGCCGATCCCGAGAAGAAGGGCGAGCCGGAGGAGAAGGGTCCCTTCGAGGAGGGGTCGGAGGAAGCGAAGGCGAGCAAGGGCGGCGCGTGGAACCACAAGGGCCGCGACGAGACCCCGCCGACGTGCTTCGCATTGCTGTTCTTGAAGCGCGGGACAACGCCGTTGTCGACGCCGATCACGGGCGACAAACGCTGACGGGGGCTCGTGGGCGGCCAACCGCGCCGCGCTTCGCGCGCGCTCAGGCCGCCCCTACGGGGCCATGGACATGCGTCGAGCCGAGGGCGGGTGAGCGCGCCACGTGGGACCTGCGCGACGGAGCGTCGCGTGGGACCTAGACCTCCATCAAGTCGGCGGTCTTCTTGTCGACGTGCGCCTTGATCTTGGCCTCGTGCGCGTTCGTGAGCTCCTGGATCTCTTTCTTCAGGCGCTCGCAGTCGTCGATCGTGAGCTCCTTGCCCTCCTTCGCAGCATCAGCGCCCTTGTTGGCGTCCCGGCGCACGTTGCGCACCGCGATGTTGGCCTTCTCGCCGTTGTCCTTCACGACCTTGGCGAGTTGCTTGCGACGCTCCTCGGAGAGCGGAGGAAGATTCAGGCGCAAGACCTTGCCGTCGGAGTTGGGGTTGAGCCCCAGGTCCGACGCCATGAGCGCCTTCTCGATGTCCTTGAGGATGGAGGGGTCGAACGGCTTGATGAGGATCTGGCGGGGCTCCGGACAACCGATCTGGGCCAGTTGCGCCAACGGCGTGTCCACGCCGTAGGCGGCCACCTTGAGCTTGTCGACGAGGGACGGGCTCGCGCGGCCCGAGCGCAGACCGCTCAGCTCCCCCGCGAGGTGCTGCACCGCACCGTCCATCCGCTCTTCTGCCTCGAACAGGATCTCTTCCGCATTCATGCTTCGACCTCCGTCGCGTCCGTGGACACGATGGTACCGATTTCTTCGCCCTGGAGAAGCCGGACCAGGTTGCCCTCCACCCCCATGTCGAACACGACGATGGGGAGCTTGTTCTCTTCGCACATGGTGAAGGCCGTGCGGTCCATCACCTTGAGGTTCCTCCGCAGCGCGTCGTCGTAGGACAGGCTGGAGAAGCGCTTGGCGTCGGCGTGGACCTTGGGGTCCTTGTCGTAGACGCCGTCCACCTGGGTGCCCTTGAGCAGCACCTGGGCGCCGATCTCCGTCCCGCGCAAGGCAGCCGTCGTGTCGGTGCTGAAGTACGGCATGCCCGTACCACCGCCCAGGATGACCACACGGCCCTTCTCGAGATGCCGGATGCAGCGCAGCCGGATGTAGGGCTCGGCAACGCTCTTCATCTCGATCGCGGTCAGGACACGCGACGGCACGCCCATGTCGTCCAAGAGATCCTGGAGCGCCAGGGCGTTGATGACCGTGGCCAGCATGCCCATGTAGTCCGCCGTCGCGCGGCCGATGCCGTCGATGGAGGTCTGGGCACCGCGCAGGATGTTGCCGCCGCCGTTGACGACGGCGATCTGGGCACCCTGGGCGTGCGCGTCAGCGATGCTCGACGCCAGCGACCGAGCGCCGGCCGCATCCACGGGCCGACCCGACGGGCCGGCGAAGGCCTCGCCGGAGACCTTGAGGAGGACACGATTCCAGCGTGGCGTACCTCGCGCCGATGACCCGCCTGCCTTCGAGGACCCGTCTCCCATGAGCGACTACGCGCCCGGAGCGAAGTGCTTGAAGTCCTGGATGGCCGCGCCGCGCTCCTCGATCACCTTGGCGACCTTCTTGGAGTTCTCGCGGTACCAGCCCTGCTCGTTGAGCACGCGCTCGCCGAAGAAGTTCTTCGCAAGGCGACCCTGGAGGATGCCCTCGACGGCCTGCTCCGGCTTGCCCTTCATCGACTCGTCATCCGCCACCTGCTCACGCAGGAAGGCAAGCTCCTTGTCGATCTCGTCTTGCGCGATCTGGTCACGATTGAGCACCTTCGGCTTCGCGAAGACGATGTGCTGGCAGACCTCCTTGGCCGTGTCGGCCAGGTCGTCGCCCGAACCGGTCACGGCGACGAGGGCGCCCTGCTTCTTGTCGTTGTGGATGTAGGCGCCGATCGAGCCGTTGCCGTCCACCTTGAAGTTGGCGACGCCGCCGAGCTGCATGTTCTCGCCAATCAGGCCGACGAGACTCTTCAGCGCGGAAGCCGCGGTCTCACCGTCGCCCCAGTCCATGGCGCCGAGTGCGTCGACATCGGCGGCGCCGGACGCGGCGGCCAGGTCGGCGAGTTTCTCGACGTACTCGACGAACTTGGGCGTGCTCTTGACCGGCTCGGTCTCGCACAAGACCTGCACCATGGTGCCGGTCTTGCCGTCGTCCGCGATGCGGACGGCCAGGAGGCCTTCGCCTGTCGCACGGCCGGCGCGCTTCTCGGCCGTCTTGAGACCGGCCTTGCGGAGCGCATCCATGGCCTTCTCGAAGTCGCCTTCGGCCTCGATGAGTGCCTTCTTGCACTGCATCATCGGCATGCCGCTGGCCTGGCGGAGCTCCATCACCTGCTTGGCGCTGATGTCCATCGTCGTCATCTCCAAGGGCCCTCCATCGGCCCCTTCGCGAAAGGGAAACCTGCCGCAGGGGAGCCGCTTAGGGACTCCGCCGCGGGTCACGTCCGGCGACGCACGTGCGCCCTACTGGACATCGGTGGCTGGATCGGCCGCCGCGAGGGACGTAGCCCTACGCGTCGGACTTGGTGTCGTCGCTCTTCGTGGCCGCTGCCTTCGGAGCCTTCTTGGCCTTCGGAGCCTTCTTGGCCTTCTTGGCCTTCGCATCAGCCTTCGGAGCCGCTTCGGCCTGCGGAGCGTCGGCAGCGGGCGCATCCGCCTTCGGAGCATCAGCGGCCGGCGCATCCGCCTTCGGAGCATCCGCAGCCGGCGCATCCGCCTTCGGAGCATCAGCGGCCGGCGCTTCCCCCACGGGGGTGCCGTCGGCGTCCTCGCGCAGACGACGCTGCCACTCGTCGGTGACCTGACGGCGCTGGCGCTCCTGCTCGCGGCGCTGCTCCTGCTCGGCCTTGGCGGCCTCGGCGGCGCGGGCCTGCTCGGCCTCGACGACGGCCCAGACCTTCATGCCCTCATCCACGCCGACGGCCAGCATGTCGAGGAGCGTCTGGACGGAACGCATCGCATCGTCGTTGCCGGGGATGGCCACGTCGACCGTGTCGGGATCGCAGTCCGTGTCCAAGATGGCGAGCACCGGGATCTGCATCTTGTTGGCTTCGGCGACGGCGATGTGCTCGCTCTTGGGATCGACGACGACCAAGCACGCGGGCAGCGAGGTGAGGTCGCGGATGCCCTCGAGATTCTTCATGAGCTTCTTGCGCTCGTTGCGGATGCGCGCCTGCTCCTTCTTCTTGAGGGCCGCGAGGATGCCGCTGGCTTCCATGTCCTCGATTTCCTGGAGACGGGACAGGCGGCTGCGGATCGTGCGGAAGTTGGTCAGCGTGCCGCCGAGCCAGCGCTCCGTCACGAAGGGCTGCTTCGTGCGGCGGGCGGTGCTGCGTACAGCCTCCTTCGCGGACCGCTTGGTACCGACCCAGAGGACCTTGCCGCCCTCGGCCACAGCCCCCTGGAGGAAGCCGCCGGCCCGGACGAGCCCCCGGACGGTCGCTTCCAGATCGATGATGTGGATGCTGTTGCGCTTGCCGTGAATGTAGCGCTTCATCTTCGGGTTCCACCGACTCGCGCGGTGGCCGAAGTGAACGCCGTTTTCCAGCAGGGTGTCTACCGTGATATTGCTCACGATGGCTCCTCGTCGCGAAATGCGAGCCAAGCCCGGGAGTTTAGCGGGCTGGCCTACCGGGTCAAGGCGGGGAGGAGCGAGCGAGCCTCCCGGAAAGCCCCACGTTGGGCGGATCCGCCCCCCCAACCGACGGGAAACGAGCCGATCGGACCCAGGGTCCGATCGGGGGTGCTAGGAGGCCGCCTCGCGGCGGGGCTCCTGCGCCCGTCCCTGGCGGCCCGCCTCGGCGGCGCGGAGGGCCTCAAGCAGTTCCTGGACGAGCGGATGCTCGGGGTGGGCCGCGTCGGCGGCAGCCATGGCTTCGGCGGCTGAGATGCGGTCCGAGACGAGGATGTCGCGGACGACCCGGCGCACGATCTCGACGTCCTCCGCGGCGACGCCCGCGCGCTGGAGGCCGATCACGTTGCAGGCCCGCACCCGAGCGGGGTGGCCCTCGACGATCGTGAACGGCGGCACGTCCTGCGTGATGCGCGTGAGCCCGCCGACGTAGGCCAGCCGGCCCACCGTCGTGAAGTGGTGGCAGGCGCTGGCGCCGTTGAGGATCGCGCCGTCCCTCACGGCGATGTGGCCGGCGAGCAAGACGTGGTTCGCCATCACCACGCGGTTGCCCACCCGGCAATCGTGGGCCACGTGGCTGCCCACCATGAAGAGGTTGTCCGAGCCGATCTTCGTGACCCCAGCCTCTTCATTGCTCCGTGATTGGAGCGTCCCGGCGTGCACCGTGACGTGCTCACGGAAGTGGTTGCGGTCGCCGATGCGCAGGCGCACATGCTCGCCGTCGTACTTGAGGTCCTGCGGAGGCGCGCCGATGACGGCGCCCGGGAAGAAGATGTTGCCCTCGCCGGCGACGGTGTCGCCCATCAGCGTGACCTGCGGATGCAGCACACACCCGGCACCCAGCTGCACCGGGCCCTCGATCACGCAGTTCGCGCCGACGCGGACGTCGTCGGCGAGCTGCGCGCGCTCGTCGATCACGGCACGTGCGTGGATGCGCCCCATCAGGAGGGCGCCTGCGTGAGCGCGAAGTTGAGCCGTGCTTCGGAGACCAGCTTGCCGTCGACCGTCGACCGGCAGCGAACCCGGCCGCGCCCGCCCGAGAGACGCAGCGTGAAGGCCTCGAGCCGGATCTGGTCCCCGGGCACGACGGCGCGGCGGAACTTCACGCGATCGATCGACAGCAGCACGGGCACCTTGCCGGTCAACTCCAGCTTGCGGAGCAGGAGCAGGCCGGCCAGCTGCGCCATCGCTTCGAGAATCAGTACGCCGGGCATGATCGGCTGGTCGGGGTAGTGACCTTCGAAGAAGGGTTCGTTGACGCTGACGTTCTTGATGCCGACCGCGCGCTGGAAGCCCTCGAGTTCGATCACGCGATCCACGAGCAGGAACGGGTAGCGATGCGGCAGGATGCGCCGGATTTGCGCGTGGTTCAACGCTGTGCCGGCCTGCCCGTCGGTGCTCGCCTCCGCGCTCGTCCCCTCCGAGCTCGTCCCTTCCGGGCTCGCAGATGCGGCCGAGGGCTTGGCCGTACGCTTCCGTGCGGGCTTGCGCGCCGGAGCACGCAGGGCCTCGACGAGACTCAGGTTCGCGGCGTGCCCGCTCCGGTAGGCCGCGATGTGGGCGTTGAGGTCGGCCCCCAGCAGGAACAGGTCGCCGAGCAGATCGAGCGTCTTGTGGCGGGCGAACTCGTCGGGCCAGCGGAGCTCGTTGTCGACGACGCCGTCCTCGGAAATGACGAGCGTGTTCTCATGCGTCGCGCCCTTGCCCAGGCCTCGGCTGCGCAGGTAGTCGGCCTCCGACTTCAGGCAGAAGGTGCGCGCGCCGGCGACCTCGTTCCGGAAGTCGTCGGGGTTGACGCGCAGCGAGAAGTGCTGCGTGCCGGGGAAGGCATTCCCGTAGTCCAGCGTGTAGGAGATCGTGAGCCCCTGCTCCGACGGGAACGCCACGAGGGACGCCCCGCCACCGGCGTCGACGACGACCGGAGCCTGCAAGCTGACCGATGCGCGGTCGGCCTCCTGCTCGACGGGCTCGGCTGCTTCCAGCAGATCGCAGAACGCGCGCGCAGAGCCGTCCATGCCCGGACACTCAGGGCCTGAGAGCTCGACGTCGAGGTTGTCGATCCCCAGGGCCGTGCAGCAGGACAGGAAGTGCTCGACCGTGTGGACTTCCGCGTCCTCCGCCCCCACGAGGGCGGTGCGGCGGCTGCGCTCCGTGAGGTTGCTCGCCTGCACGGGAATGCGGGGGCGGCTCGCGATGTCGGTGCGCACGAACGTGACACCGGAGTCCGGCGCGGCGGGGCGCACGCGGAGGACGGCTTCGACGCCCTCGTGCAGTCCGACGCCGCGGACTTCCTTCTCCCGGCGGATGGTGCGTTGCTTGCGGGGCATGGGATGCGGACGGCCGTGGGCCGCCTCGTCCTCCTGGCTTGCTACGGGGCCGGCTACTTCACGAGCGCGAGGATCGCGTCCGTGATGTCGGTCTTCGCGTCGGCGTAGATGACGACGCGCAGGCGCGTCTTCAAGTAGACATCCTGATGATCGACGGGGTTCATCGGCTGCTGCGGGTCCGTCTTCACGAGCACGACGTCGATGCCATTCGTGCGCGCATAGTCGGCGATGACGGACCGCACACCCTTGTAGAGGCTCTCCAGCATCGTTGCGTACTTGCGGACGGCTGCCTGCCGGGCCCACTCGTAGTTGAACTTCGCGTTCGCGAGCTGCTGCTGATAGCGCTTCTCCTTCAGCATCCGATCCGGGTCGGTGAGGCCGAGCTTCTCGAGCTCCTTCTTCATGCCCTCGAGCTGTTTTTGATCGGCCTTGAGGTTGTCGTCAGCCTGCGTGCGGGCGTCGCGGAACGCCTTCTCGATCCGGGCGGACTCCTTGTGCTCGCGCATGACCTTGACGAGGTCGACGACGGAGACCTTCGACGCGGCCTCCGCAGGGGTGGCCCATGCGAAGAGAGCGGCTACGGCGATGAACAGGGAAAGCGGACGCATGCGGGATTCCTCCGAGGTCAGCGACCGGGCCGGAAGCGCGGGTGCTGGATACCGGGTTCATTCTGTCTGGGCGAGCGGGTGTATGAAAACACTCCCTCGCGGTACTGGCGAGACGGGTTCACGAGTCCTTGCGAGACGGATTGACGAGCCACGGGATCACAGATCGCGGCCGAGGCTGAAGGAGAAGAGGCCGGGCTCGTCCTCATCCTCCGAGAAGATGGGCCACGCGAAGTCGAGCGCGATCGGGCGATCCCCGAGCAGGAACGGGATCGCGAAGCGCAGGCCGAGGCCGGCGGTGACGCGCCACTTCCATGCCGTCGAGGAGCCGATGCTCGAGGCGAGGGTGCCCTGGTCGGTGAAGGCGACGATGCTCAGCGTGCGACGAACGAGCGGGAACTCGTACTCGAGGCTCGTCGTGAGCATGAACTCGCCGCCGGTGGGCTTGTTGTTGGCGTGCGGACCCACACCGCGGAAGTCGAAGCCGCGGAAGGTGCGACCGCCGGCGAAGAAGCGCTCGTAGGGCGGCACCTCCGGGGTGTCGTCGAACGCCTCCGCAATGCCAGCATTGACCCGGCCGATGAGGCGGTGCTTCTTGCCCTCGTCATCCTCGTGAACGAGCCAGGTCGCTGAGCCGCGCCCCGAGACGGACCACATGTTCAGGTCGCCGCCGAGTTGCCCGCCCATGTACTCGGCCGAGAGCCGCGCCTGGGTCTCGAAGGTCGGCTTGATGAAGTCGTCACGCGTGACCATCGAGAGGCTCACGGCGAGCGAGCGGATCTCGTTCTCGTTCTCGAACAGGAACGCCCCCGGGATCGAGTCCGGGTCGATGTCGTCGAGGTCGACGAGTTCGTGGCGCCACTCGATCTCGCTGAGGAGGGCGAGGGTGTCGTCGTCCGCGCGGAACAGCGGGTAGCCGATGCCCAGGGAGTAGCCCGTGCGATCGACCTCGTAGCCGTCGCGGAACGCGATGCGGCGGTAGAGCGAGACCTCGAACGAGTACTTGGAACCGAAGACGCGCGGCTCACGGAAGCGCAGCCGGAACTGCGAGACCTGCGTGCCCGGGTTGAGCAACAGATCGAACTCCTGCCCCGCCCCCGTCCAGGCGCGCCCGGACTCGATGTCGGCGAGCGACGTCGGCCAACGCGTGATGTCGAAGTTGCGCTTCTGGAACTGGATCGACGCGGCGAGCCCGCCGTCCGTGGCAAGGCTCACGCCGAAGCTGACGTTGCCCGTGCTGCCCTCGACGACCTCGTAGGTCGCCTGCTTCCAGCCCTCGATGACCTCGCCGTTCGGACCGACGGCGTCGGCCAGACGCAGCGTGGCCCGATCGAAGTAGTTCAGCCGCCGGATCCCCGCCAGGCCGCGGTCGAGCTTGTTGCGGTCGACGTAGCCGCCGGGGCCCGTCTTCACCTCGCGGCGGAGGATCCTGTCCCGCGTGTATTCGTTGCCGACGAAGTCGATGCGAGCGAGGCGGAACTTGGGCCCCTCGTTGATCGGGATCACGAGGTCGACGACCAGTTCCTTCTCGCGACCGCGGAGGACGGTCTCGCCGGTCCGGCGGTGGCCGACGGCGGCGTTGAGGAAGGAGCGCTTGAAGTAGGTCTCGCGGATCTCCTTGAGGCCCTTGGCGGCCTTCTTGCCGGAGAAACGCTCGCCGGACTTCAGGCCGTACAGGGCCTGGAGGCCTTCGTCCGTGAACGTCGCGATGTCATCGGCCGTGGGGCTCGCGACCTTGCCGGGATCGAGGCGCTCGACCTCGAACTCGACGTTGCCCACCGTGTAGGGCTGGTGCTCGATGATGCTGATCGAGATCTCGACCCGCGACTTGTCGTCCGAGAAGCGCAGGTCATCGAGCGCGACCTCGGCGTCGAGGAAGCCCTCGGAGCGATACAGTTGCTTGATCGCAACGAGGTCCTGCTCCAGCACGTGCTGGCGGAAGACGAGATCACCGATGATGTTCTCGATGAAGTTCGGCGTCTCCGTGAGCATCACCTCGAGCAGGTCCTTCTGCGCCAGATGGCTGTTGCCACGGAAGACGATGCGACTCACGGCGACGGCCGGTCCTTCGACGACTGTGAAGATCACGCGCCGCCCCCCACCGGGCAGGGTGATGACTTCAGGCTCGGGCACGTTGGCGAAGTGATGGCCCTGCAGCCGGTAGGCCTCTTCGACGTCCTCGCGATCGGCGGCGAGGTGATACGGCGAGAGCGGGAAGCCCTCGCGCGTACGGAGCAGATTGCGGACCTCGGCGTTGTCGAGTGCGTCGTTGCCGCGGATGTCGAGCTTGAGGATCAGCGGGTTCTCGCTGACGCGGAAGCGCAAGATGATGCCGCCCGCGACCTGCTCCTCGACGACCTGGATGTCGCGGAAGTAGCGGTAGAGTTCCTCCATGTCGAGGTCGAGCATCACGGGATCGAGCCGCGTGCCCTCCTTGTTGCGGAGGCGCGTCTTCAACATCTCGGACGCGTAGAGCAGGTTGCCTTCGAACTCGATGCGGCGGATGAACGGGCGCGCCGCGGCCGGGTCACGCGCATCGACGGCACCCGGTGACAGCGCGGGGCCGGGCCGGCCCTCGGCGGAGGTGGCACCGCCGGAGGGCGCGAGGCCGGGAGGCGCGGGCTGCGCCGGCGGGGCAGGTCGCCTGGGCTGGGAGGGCTGCGGCTGACCGGGCGGGGCAGGGCGCGGCGGGATGGGCTGCGCAGGGCCGCGGTTCGGCGGCGCAGGCTGGGGCGGGACGATGTCCCGGAGGACGGGCTGCCCGGGCGCGGGTCTTGTGCGCGAGCCCGGCCAGGCGGGAGGCGGCGGCGCTGCGGGCACGCGGCCACCGGCGCGCGGCCGAGCGGGGATGGCCGGCTGCACGGGGACCGCGGGCACGGTCGGCTGGCGCCCGGACGGAGTCCAAGCCGGCGGTGGCGGCGGCGGCGGGGCATCGGCGGAGGCGGTGCGGAGTGCGACACCGTCGACGGGCGCGCCGAGGCACGCAGCGATCAGCAGGAGCGCGACGCCGCTGAGCAGCATGCGCAGGCAGCCCGGGCTGGGCCGCTCGCGATTCGCTTCGCCTTCGGAGCCTGCGAGCACGATGTTGCGCCCTCCTCGAACCCAGTCCGCTGCTGCGCCGGTCGCCTGCGCGGACGGGAGCCTCTGCCTGCCCGGATCCGCCCTCACCGAGGCCGAGCGGCCGAGATTGTAGATGCGCCGAGGGGCACAACGGAGCGGCGCTTCGCCGTGCCGGCCCTGAACGCCCGCAAGCCGCTGCGCCCCACGGATCGCCCCCCGCCAAACCCTGTCATCGCCCTGTCATTCACGCTCTTGAGCGAGCGCGCGCTCGCCACCCCCACTCCGCTCACAGGCGCGCTCGTGCATGGACGGTGTGACCTCGTGCGCGTGCTGGGGCGTAGGCGGGGCGACGTCGTGCGCGACGACGCGTGGATTGCCACGCGAGGAGCGCTCGACAAGCCCCCGGCACGCCCCGGCGTGCGCACGTGGCCGCCGTGGCGTGGGTTGCCACGCAGGGAGGCCTCGGCAAGCCTCCACCACATCCTCCCCCGTCTACGACATGCCTTGGGGGGCGGGGTTGTCAAACCTCATGAACTCATCGTGGAAGAACAGCTTCACCGTGCCCGTCGGCCCGTTGCGCTGCTTGGCGATGATGACCTCGGCGTCGTTGCGCTCGTTCTCGTTGCGGGAGTAGTACCAGGAGCGGTAGAGCAGACAGATGACGTCCGCATCCTGCTCGATGGCGCCGGACTCACGCAGGTCGCTCAGCTTCGGCTTGTTGCCCTCACGCTTCTCTGCATCACGGTTGAGCTGCGAGAGCGCGATCACGGGCACCTCGAGCTCGCGCGCCAGCCCCTTGAGCGAACGGCTGATGTAGGAGATCTCCTGCTGGCGGTTGTCGATGCCCTTGAGGCCGCCGCGCGCTTCCATGAGCTGCATGTAGTCGATGACGACCATGTCGAGGCCATGGCGCGCCTTGATGCGGCGGCACTTCGCACGCAGCATCATCGGTGTGAGCGACGGCGTGTCGTCGACGAAGATGCGCGCCTCGAAGAGCGGACCGGCGGCATCCTGGAGCCGGCGCCGGTCTTCCTGGCCGACGAACTTGCCGCCGCGACGCATCTTCTGGCCCTGCACGCCGGACTTCGCGCACAGCATGTTCTTGACGATGTTCTGCGCCGTCATCTCCAGGCTGAAGATCGCGATGGACTTGCCACCATGCAGCGCGGCGTTCATCGCGACGTTGAGCGCGAAGGTCGACTTGCCCATGGACGGGCGGCCGGCAATGATGATCAGCTCGCCCGGGCGCAGGCCGCTCGTGTAGTCGTCGAACTGGTAGTAGCCCGTGAGCACGCCCTCGGCCGGGCCGTCGCCGCGATCCAGCTCCTCGAAGGTCTCGTTCAGCAGGCTCTTGACGTCCTGGGCCCCACCGAGCTCGCGCGTGTCGCCGAGCTGGAAGACGGTCGACTCCGCAAGCTCGAGCAGCTCGTCTCCAGGCCGGTCGTCGGCGAAGGCGGCCTGCTGGATCTCGGTCGCGGCCGTGATGAGCGAACGGGCGACGGCTTTCTCGCGCACGATGTGCGCGTAGTGCTCCGCATGGGCGGGACTCTTCACCACATAGGCCAGGCGCCCGAGGAACTCGTCGCCGATATCCTCCATGACCCCCGTGCGCTCGCACTCGCGGCGGACCAGCAGCACATCCACGGGATCGCCGCGCTCATAGAGGCTCTGCATGACCTCGTACAGCCGGCCGTGGTTCGTGCGGTAGAAGTCATCGGGCTTGAGAATGGGCACGACCATGCCCATCGTCTCGCCGTCGAGCAGGACAGAGCCGAGAACCGCCAGCTCGGCCTCGAGATCGTGCGGCGGAACCCGCTCGATCAGGGCCTGGGGGACGCTCAAGCCACCGCGATCGATCATGAGAGCACCTCGCCGTCCGGGCCCGAGAAGACCGGGGAGAGCCTGGATCGGGGGTGCTGGGCACCTGAGGCCCCATGCAACGGGGCCCGAAGCCGTCCGTTCTCCACAGGAAGCGAGCAGCATTTCCTCAGGTTCTTCACAGTGTGTCGCCCTAACTTACTTTGCAGCAAAGACTTACGTCAGCAATGACTTATGCGTCAAGCGGCGACGCAGGTCAAGTGTAGGCCAAGGGACCGACCGCCCAAAAACGCCGAACGCCGCGGCTGCTGACAGCCGCGGCGTTCGGGAGGGATCAGGTCGAGCGTCCCAGCGTCCCAGCGTCCCAGCGTCTCTGGGGCGCCAAGCAGCGTCAGGCGCCAAGCAGCCTCTCGAGGCGGCCGGCGGAAGCGCCGGCGCTACTCCTCCAGCAGGTCGATCGCGGGCAGGTCGTGCTCGTCGGTCGTGCCCGGGGCGTCGCCTTGGTCGTGCGCATCGGTCTGGCGCGCCGCGTCCTCGGCCATCGAAATGGCGTCGGCGGCGTCCTGGACGATCCAAACGGGGACGGCGATCTCGTCGCCAGGGGCGAGAGCCACGATGGCCTCGTACTGACCAAGCTCGCGCACGATGTCGAAGCGCAGGTGGCGCTCGATGAACTTGAAGCCCTGCTCGGCCAACGCGGCCAGGACCTGGCGCGGGCCGACCGAACCATAGAGGTGGCCGTCTTCGCCGGCGCGGGCCTCCATGGTGAGCTTGAGGTCAGCGAGCTTCTCGCGGACTTCCTTGCGCTCTTCGGCCAAGCGCTCCTGGCGCACGGCTTCGGTCTTCTTGTCGTTCGCGATGCGGCGCAGACTGTCGGGGCTGACGACCGCGGCGTAGCCCTGCGGCAGCAGGTAGTTGCGCGCGTAGCCGTTCTTGACCTTGACGGTCTCGCCGACGTCGCCGACACCTTCGATGTTGCGTCGCAGGAGGACTTCGATAGCCATCGTTCTGGACTCCCTCTAGCGACCCACGTAGGGCAGCAGCGCCATGAAGCGAGCCCGCTTGATGGCGATCTTGAGCTTGCGTTGGAACGCGCTACGTGTGCCCGTCCGCTTGCGGCCGTACATCTTGCCCTGCTGGCTGACCATCTTCTGCAGGGTCGCGACGTCCTTGTAGTCGATGTGGTAGACGCGAGCGCGCGTGAAGCGGCACTTGTTCCGCTCCGTCTGCTTCTTCATCAGCTTCTTGAGGTTCTTGATCTTCGTGTTGCTGGCCATTTGATCCTCGAATCGCGGTCGTTGTAGGGCTCGCCAGGGCGAACCGCTCTACGACTCGGCGCTCGCCTCCGTCGCGGTCGTCTCGGTCTTGTCGGCTGCTGCGGGCTTGGCCGCATCGGTCTTCTTGCCTTCCGGCGCTTCTGTGGCCGCTGCGTCCGCTTCCGGTGCATCAGCTGCCGGTGCTTCGGCGGCCGGTGCTTCGGTGGCCGGTGCGTCGGCGGCCGGAGCTTCGGCGGCCGGTGCTTCCTTGGCCGGTGCGTCGGCGGCCGGTGCTTCCTTGGCCGGTGCTTCCTTGGCCGGTGCTTCCTTGGCCGGTGCTTCCTTGGCCGGTGCGTCGGCCGCTGCCGGCGCATCCGCCGCGGGTGTGGCAGGTGCACCAGGGGCCGGTGCGCCGTCGCGCGGCGGCGGACCGCGACGCTCGCCGCGGTCACTGCGCTCACCCCGACGGCCGCCCCACCCACCGAGGGAGTTCTTCCGGCTGTCCTCGGCGAGCATCTCGCGCTCTTCGGCCATCTTCGCGATGTAGTCGTCGATCGACACGTCGAGGGCGATCACGAGGTGGCGCAGGATCGTCTCCGACAGCAGCACGTCCTCGTTGATCTTGCGAATGGCGTCGGGATCGGCCTCGAAGTACGTCAGGTAGTACGTACCGCGGCGGTGACCCTTGATCTCGTAGGCGAGCTTGCGCTCGTCCCACTTCTCCTTCTGGGCGATCGCAGCACCATGCTTCTCGAGAATGGTGTCTACCTGGCCCGAAGTCCCCTCGAAGTCCGCGGTGGCGGCGTTGTTATCGAGGATGAACATCGCTTCGTAGCTGCGGTTGCTCATATGTGTCCTGGAGTCCATCAAGGCCTGCCCCTCCAGACGAAGGTCTGGAGCCGGGCACCGGGCGTAGGCCCGGAGATATGGCCGGAAGCCGGCGAAGGTACCCGAGTCGGCAATCCCCGCCAACCCGTGCCGGGGTGATCAGGGGGTGCAATTCAGCCGGCGTTGTGGCGGTTCGCCGCCTCGATCAGACCCTCCCGGATCCAGCGCTCGCAGGCATCCGCCGCAACCTCGAGCATCTCAGGGAGTTCACGCCGCTGGGCGGCGTCGTAGCGCTTCAGGACGAAGTCCGCCCAACGCGCGCCCTCGGGGGCCGGGCCGATGCCCAATTTGAGGCGTGGATAGGTCTTGGAGCCGCCCAGGGAGCCCTGGATCGATTTCAGACCGTTGTGTCCCCCCGCCGAGCCCTCGGCCCGGAAGCGGAGCCGCCCCATCGGAAGGCTGAAATCGTCGACGAGCACGAGGGCGCCATCGACAGGGACCTCGAAGACGTCCATGGCACGGCGATACACGGGCCCCACGAGGTTCATGAACGAGGCCGGCTTGACCATCCGGATGCGGTGCTCCCCGACCTGGATGTCGGCGATCTCGCCGTGGACGAGCTTGGTCCGGCGAAAGCCCTCGCCGTAGCGCTCGGCCAGCTGATCCAAGACCTGCCAGCCCGCGTTGTGGCGGGTCTTGGCGTAGCGGCGGCCGGGATTGCCCAGCCCGAAGAGGATGCGCGTCACGGTCTCAGCCTAGCCCGCCGGTCGAGGAACCGAAGCAGGTCGTCGTCGGACGGAGCCTAGGCGTCGCCGTCGGCATCCGCGTCGGCGTCGCCGTCGGCCGTGGCGTCCTCGGCCTCGGCGCTCGCCTCGGCGCTCGCCTCGGCGTCGGCCTCGTCGGCCTCGCTGATGTCACCGCCCTGGGGCACGGCGCAGATCGCGATCAACGTGAGCGGCTCTTCTGTGAGCGTCACGCCCTCGCCGGCAACGATGTCGCCCACGGTGATGTGGTCGCCGAGGCTCATCTCGTTGATGTCGATCACGTAGCTGGCCGGCAGGTTCTTCGGCGTCGCGCGCACGTGGATGGACGGCTTGACGACCTGGAACACGCCGCCTTCGCTTTCGCCCTTGGCGCGGCCCTTGAAGGTCACCGGCACCTCGGTGTCGACCTCGACATCGGCGTCGACGCGAACGAAGTCGATGTGGAGGATGCTCTCGCTCACGACGTCCATCTGCATCTCGCGCAGGATGGCGGGGCGTGTCTCGTCGCCCAGCCGAAGCTCGACCAGGTGGGAGCCCGTCTTCAGGAACCGGTTCACCTCGCTCGTCGAGATCGTGAGCGCCAGATTGCGGCGGTTCATGCCGTACAGGACCGCGGGGATGTTGCCGGCGCGGCGCAGACGGTTCGAGTTGGAGGTCCCGAGCGCTTCGCGCGGGCTGACCTCGATCTGGATGAATTCCATGGCATGGGCTCCGGTGACCGCCGGGAACAGCGGCACAGTCCAGAAACGTTACCGTCAGTGGCGCGCGGGGCCAGAAGCGGCGGGACCGCCGATCCGCGCCCGTGCCCGGATCCTAGTCGGTCCTTGAGAACAGGACGCTGAGGCTCTGCTCGGTATGGACGCGCATGATGGCCTCGGCCAGCAGCGGGGCGATGCGCAGGACGGTCAGGTTGGGCAGGCCCGTGGGATCCACCGGGATCGTGTCCGTGACCACGATCTCCTCGACCGGGGCGTCGCGCAGCCGTTCGCGGGCCGGGCCGCAGAGGACGGCGTGCGTGGCGGCGATGCGGACGCTGATGGCCCCGCCTTCCGCGCAGACCCGGGCCGCCTCGGTGATGGAGCCGGCGGTGGAGATCATGTCGTCGATCAGGAGGACGTTACGGTCCTTCACATCACCGATGACGGCCCCCACCGCGACCTCGTGGCCGCTCAGGCGGCGCTTGTCCACGATGGCCAGCTGGCCGCCGAGGCGGTTCGCGTAGCCGCGAGCCATCTTGGAGGAGCCGACGTCCGGCGCGACGACAGTCAGGTTCTCGAGGCCCTGGCTGAGGAAGTGGCGCACGAGGACCGGCGACGAGTAGAGGTGGTCGACCGGAACGTCGAAGAAGCCCTGGATCTGGGCCGCGTGGAGGTCGACCGTCAGGACACGATCGGCGCCGGCCTTGGTGAGCAGGTTCGCCACGAGCTTGGCGGTGATCGGCACGCGCCCCTCGTCCTTGCGGTCCTTGCGGGCGTAGCCGAAGTACGGGATCACGACCGTGATGCGCATGGCCGAAGCCCGTCGCGCGGCGTCGATCATGATCAGCAGCTCGACGAGATTGTCGTTCACGGGCGGGCAGGTCGATTGGACGAGGAACACGTCAGCGCCGCGCACGTTGGCGGTGATCTGGACGTCGATCTCGCCATCGGGGAAGCGACCGATGCGGGCCGGCGTCGGCTGCACGCTGAGCTCGCGCGCGATGTCCGCGGCGAGATCCGGCGTGGCGTTGCCTGTGATCAGTTCGAGACTGCGCTGGCTCATGACGCTTGCTCCTCTTCGGACGCTCGCTCGGATCGCGGGGCCAGGACACGCGCCGGTACACCGACGGCGGTCGCCCCCTCCGGCACGCCATCCTCGGGCAGGATGACGGCGTTGGCCCCTGTGGTCCCACCGCGACCGACCTCGACCGGCGCGACGAGAATCGTGCCGGACCCAATCGACGCTGCGGGACCGATGATCGTGCGGTGCTTGCGCTTGCCGTCGTAGTTGGCCGTGACGACGCCACAGCCGACGTTGGCGCCTGCCCCGACCTCGGCGTCACCGAGGTAGGTCAGGTGCTTGGCCTTCGCGCCCGGACCGATCGTGGAGGTCTTCACCTCGACGAAGTTGCCGATGACGGCGCCCGCCTCCAGGACGGTCCCGCCGCGCAGACGGGCAAACGGGCCCACCTGGGCGCCTGTCGCGATGCGGCACCCTGTGCCGATGTGCGTGAACGGGTGGATGGTCGCGCCGGCGGCGATCTCGACGTCGGCTTCGATGATCGTCGTGTCGGGGTCCGTGACCCGCACGCCGGCGCGCATGTGGGCGCTCGTGATCCGGCGGCGCATGACGGCTACGGCGGAGGCGACGTCGTCCCAGTCGTTCACGCCCAACAGGGCGCGGGGTTCGGGCGCGGCCACCGCGGCGACGGTGCCTCCCGCGGAGGCAATGCCTTCGATCGCGTCCGTCAGGTATTCCTCGCCTTGGTCGTTGTCCGTGGACAGGGCGGCCAGCGCTCGCCGCAGCCCGGCGGCTTCGAAGGCGTAGAGTCCCGTGTTGAACTCCGTGATCGCCAGCTCCGCTGGCGTCGCGTCGCGCGCCTCGGCGATCCGGGCGAACGCGCCCGCGCTGTCCCGCACGATGCGGCCGAGCAGCCCGGGCTCCGCGGTGACGCCGCTGAGGACGGTCGCCGCGGCGCCGGCCGGCGGGTGGGCGGCAAGCAGCCCCTCGAGATCCTCGGTGCGCAGCTGCGGCACGTCGCCATAGACGACGAGCACGGCGCCTGCGAAGCCGGGCAGCGCGTCGAGGGCCAGGCGCGCGGCGTGGCCCGTGCCGTTTTGGGGCTCTTGGC
Source organism: Planctomycetota bacterium (assembly GCA_029259775.1). Lineage (GTDB taxonomy): Bacteria > Planctomycetota > PLA2 > PLA2 > JAEUHO01 > JAHEIK01. Next base: position 44,503 of record JAJDEN010000037.1, read on the forward strand.
GTACGGGGGTGGCCTCGGGCCACCGCGCGGCGAGCCAGGTCTCGACGTCATGGCCACGGTGTCCGGTCACGACGACGGTGTGGGTCGCGCCCAGCGGTGCGACGGCGCGGCGGACGTGCTCGAGCAGCGGCAGGCCGAGGCAATCGAGCAGCGCCTTGGGCGGCAGGTCGGTGGACGCGCTCAGACGCGTGCCCTTGCCCCCGGCGAGGACAAGGACGGCGAGGGCGTCGTGTGTGGCCGCGGCTTCCCCGGTCATGGGATGCGAGGCTCCTTCTCGGCGTAGTGGAGTGGGCCGAGGCCCGCGTGGATCAGTCGCGGCCGCGGACGGCGAGGAGGACGAGGGCGAGGCCCCCGAAGATGCCGGGACCGTAGGTGAAGATCTTGGCGTACCAGTCCGCGCCGAGCGTATCGACCCACCAGCTCTGGTACTCGAGCAGCGTATCGGCCGGCAGGAAGAGGTGCGGTCCGTAGAGCGCCAGCGCGGCGCCACCGAGGATGAAAGCGATCAGTCTGCCCATGGCGCTGCCTCCGGTCAGGCCTCGGACGAGGTCCTGTGGGGTACTGAACCAGAGCGACGGCCCCAGGGGAAGGGAGAACCCCCCAGGCGGGGTTGGTCGGGGTGCGTAGATCGGCGCGGGAGTGCCCGTGAGAGGTGGTGCGGGTGTTGCTGGTGTGGGTGCGGGTGCGCTCGTGGGCGTGGTTGCCTGTCCGTGTCGGCGTCGGTGAGGGAGGGAGCGCCGGAGCCAGCGCGCGAGCTGGCGAGCGCGCATCGGCGTGCCCATGTGCCGTGGGCCCCGCGCGACGGAACGTCGCGTGGGAGGCCGCCCGTCGTGAGGAGGGTCTTACCCGACGATCGATGGCACCGGCTTCGCCCGTGCTCCGCACGGGCGAAGGTGACGATCGATGGCACCGGCTTCGCCCGTGCTCCGCAGGGGCGAAGGTATCGATGGCACCGGCTTCGCCCGTGCTCCGCCGAGGCGCCGCCTACTTCGGGGGTGCGACCGCAGCGCTTGCGCTGCCTGGTCGCGAGGGGGCGGAGCCCCCTGGAGGAGTAACCACAGGTGCTCGGCGCGGCTTCGCGCCGATGGCGGCCTGCAAGGCCGCCGGTCGTGAGGAGGGTCTTACCCGACGATCGATGGCACCGGCTTCTCCGTGCTCGTCAGAGCACGGAGAAGGTGGTTCCCCGGGGAGGACTCGAACCCCCAACATTCAGAATCAAAATCTGCTGTGCTACCAATTGCACCACCGGGGAACGGTGACCGCGCAGATCCTACCGGGCACCTGGCTCGACGCTCTGAATCGCCCGCCGCACCAGATCCAGCGCCCGCACCGAGGCAAGCCGCTGCACCATCTCGCGCGGATGCGGCAAGCTCAGCTCGAGCACCTCCGTCGCGCGGCCCTCCATGGCCATGGCCACATAGACCCGCCCCGCCGGAATCGGCGCCCGGCCCCGTTGGTAGAGCGGACCCGGGCCCGCCGTGCCGGTCGTCGCGACCGCCACATCGACGCCGGCCTCCGCGCGCGCTCCCTCGGCCATCGCCGCGGCGACCTCCGCCGAGACGACGCCATGGGCCTCGATGAGTTCCTCGTCGACCCGCACCCGGGCCGTCTTCTGCTCGGTCGCGTAGGTGATCCAGCCGACCGGATAGACGGCGGTCGCCCCGGGCACGCGCGTGATCATGCGCGCGATGAGGCCGCCCGTGACCGACTCAGCGCTCGCTAGGCGCCAGCCGCGCGCCGCGAGTTCCCGCACGACGACGTGCTCGATGCGGCCGCCCTCTGGTGGGTCGAATACGTCCGCACCGAGGCGCTCGCGCGTCTCCGCCTCCGCCGCCGCGACGCGTGCCGACGCATCCTCGCCCGTCGCGCGATAGCGCAGCTCGACCTCGCCGTCGTGGGGGTAGGACGCCGTCGTCACCGCCGCCAACGAGGCGGCGCCTTCGAGCCGCCGGGCGACCTCGCCCTCGGGCACACCCGCCACCCAGACCACGGCCTCGGCGGCCGGCACGCCCGACTCGAGAGCTCCAAGTACGTGCGCTTCGATCATCGATCGCCACTCGCGCGGTACGCCCGGGAAGGCAAACACCCGCGCGCCGGCGATTTCCAGGGCGAGGCCGGGCGCGACACCGACGGCGTTCGGCAGCCAGCGTCCGCCCTCGGGCACGAGCGCCTGACGACGCTCCGCAGCGCCGGGAACGCGGTCGCGACTCGTGAGGCAGTCCTGAATCGCCTGCCAGGCGTCCTCATCGTGCACCAGCTCGACACCCGCTGCGGCCGCGAGGGCCTCCCGCGTCATGTCGTCCTCGGTCGGGCCGAGGCCGCCGCTCAGCACGACGAGGTCGGCCTCGGCCGCCGCAGCCTGCACGGCGCGCGTGAGCACATCGAGATCGTCGCCCACGACGTGCAGGCCCAGCAGGTGGACACCGCGCGCGGCGAAGCGCTGGGCCAGCCAGAGGCCGTTTCGATCGCGTCGATCCCCCGACAGCAGCTCATCGCCCACCACCAGGATCACGGCGCGCGTCATCACACAGCGCTCCGGATGTGCACGACGTCGCCGTCTTGGACCACGTAGTCCTTCGGCTCCAGGCGGATCCCGTTGCGCGCCTTGAGCTCACGCATGTCGCCTGCTTCCAGCAGGTCCTCGTGCGGGAACACCTCCGCCCGGACGAAGCCGCGGGCGAGGTCGGTGTGGATCTTGCCGGCGGCTGTGACGGCGCTGTCGCCCGCCTGGATGGTCCAAGCACGCACCTCATCCTCGCCAACGGTGAAGAAGGAACGCAGCCCCACGGCCCCGTAGACGTCGCGCACGAAGCGATCGGCGGCCGTGGACTCGATGCCGAACTCCTCCATGAAGGCGGGCCGGTCCTCGGCATCCATGGCATTGAGCTCGGCGTCGATCTGCGCGTCCATCGAGGTCACCGCCTGCATCGTGATCGCCGTGCCGTCGGCGAAGTCGGCCGGCGCCTCGTCGGCGCCGTTGAACAGCACGAGCATCGGCTTGAGGGTGAAGAACTGGAAGCTGCGGATGCGCTTCTCCGTGAGCTCGTCGATCTCGAGGTCGGCGAGGTCCTTGCCCTCCTCGAAGTACGCCAGGCAGCGCTCGAGCACGCTGAGCTCGAGCTTGTCCTCGGCGGCGGTCTTCGTGCGCTTGGCCACGCTGTCCCGCAGCTTCTCGGCGCGCTTCTCCGCGATGATGAAGTCGGAGGTGACCATCTCGTCGACGAGGCGCGCCAGGTCGGCCTTGGCGTCGGCTGCGGCGCGTTCGTAGGGGTAGAGATCGCTGCGGAAGTCGCGCACGACGAGCACGTACGCGTCCGCGTCGCGCAGCTTCGACAGGAGGCGCCCGCGCCGCTCGCGGTCGCCCTCGGTCGTACCGGGCGGCAGGCCGGGCGGGTCCCAGACCTCGAGGCCCGCGGGCGTGTACTTCTTCGGCGTGAAGATCTCGCGGCAGGCCTCGAGGCGCGGATCGTGCACCTTCACGACCTGCACGTGTGTCTCGGTCTGCAGCACGCCGGCCGGCGCCTCGACGGGCGTTTCAGCAATGGCGTTGAAGACCGTGGTCTTCCCCGCCCCCTGGAGTCCAAGCAGTGCGATGCGCATGCGCGCACGATACGGCCTCGCGACCGAGGCGAAACAATCGTGCAGGGCGGTCGGCTACTTGCCCGGCGGCGGGGAGGCCCCCGGATCGGCGGGCGCTTCCTTCTTGGGCTCTTCCTGGCCGAACATGTCGACGGCCAGTTCGTTGAGCTGGTCGCGGTACATGAGCATGGCGACGAAGACGGCCGCGGCGATCACGATCGGCCACGCCTTCCAGAGACGGAAGACCTCCGCGTTCTCGCCCACGAAGCGCCCGCCCCAGATGCCCAGGAAGTAGAGACCCACGACAGGGATGGCCATGACGATCTGCGTCACCGGGCTCGGGTCCGTCAGGATCATCCCGAGGATGAAGGCCAGCACGACGGCCCAGCGCCAGCCCTTCACGAAGGTCGCGCGCTCCACGATGCCGGCGGCCTGCAGGAAGAGCATCACGAGGGGCAGCTGGAAGACCAGCCCCATGCCGAAGAGCATCGTCAGGCAGGTCGAGAGGTAGCTGGAGAGACGGAACTCGGTGCCGAGGTTCAGGGCAACGTTCCAACCGATGAGGAAGCGCATGCCGAAGGGGATCAGCAGCATGTAGGCGACGATCAGGCCCAGCGAGAACAGGATGAGCGACACCGGAAAGAAGATGCGCACATAGCGCCGTTCGTACTCGTAGAGGCCGGCGGCGATGAAGCCCCACATCTGCCAGAGCACGACGGGCGACACGAGTACGAACCCGCTCAGGAAGCACATCTTCAAGACCTGCAGGAATCCCTCGCCGGGATCGATGGCCAGGAGCTGCTTGGCCTTCGCCCCGGTGGCGGTGACGGCCTCCCGGAAGGGCGCTTCGAGGAGCTCCATGAGCTCCTTGTAGAAGAAGAAGCTCACGAGCATGCCGACGACGATGGCGAGGACCGACCACACGAGCCTGCGCCGGAGCTCATTGAGATGCTCCGGCAGCGTCATGCGGTGCATGTCGTCTTCGAGGTCGGTCATGGGAGTTGGATCCCGGGCGGGGAGGCGAGGTCACGCCCAGGATAGCCGCCGCCCCCATGTCGTGGCTGATCCGCCCTGGCGCGCGCCAACAGGCGCCGCTGCGGGCTCGGGCTCGGGCACGGACACGGCGATGGGCCCGATCGGCCGTCGTCAGCACTCGCGTAGGGGCGAGGTGGATTGGAAGGAGGGGCCCGCAGCCCCTCCTTGCCGGAGCGGCGGACGTGGCGGAGCCGCGCGCCGCGACGAACATGCCGCGCGGGAGTGCGGAACGAAGGCGGAGGTCGTCGACAAGGGGGGCCCAGTCAAAGGCAACGTCAAAGTCAACGTGCGGCAGAGGCGCCAGAGCCCACACCCCAAAAAACGCAAAGAGCCCGGCCATGAGGCCGGGCTCCCGCGAAGTTGAGGTCAGGTCCTCTGACGTCTAGGACCTAGTAGCTCAGGAACGCATCCAGGATGTTCTCGGTGATGACATTCGCGCCGAAGATGCGCGCTGTCTTCATGATGTCCTCGAGCGGGTTCGCGGCGGACTCGCCGTCATCCTCGTCCTCTTCACCCTCGGCAGCTGCTTCCTTGGGAGCGGTCCACGAGTTCGGCACCACGATGTAGTGCGTCTGCCCGTTCGGGGCAGCCTGGACGACGACGCCCATCTTCGCAAGGCGCTGGGTTGCCATGTCCTTGGGCCACTTGTCCAGCTTGGCAGCGAAGTAGACGTAGATGGTCTCGCCGGGCTGATAGAAGGGATTGTGGATGTTGTCGCCGCCACCGACGTGGCCGGCAGTAATGCGACACTTGGCGCTGTGGTCACCGGAGACGCGGACGATCTGGAGCTCGCCCTTCATGCGGCGGTTGCCCATGCGGTCCAGGTCGCTGACGCCGAACTTCTGACCGACGTACACCTTGTCCTTGCTGCCGAGGTCGATGACCGCGGTGCCGAGGGTGCCGTTCGCCATGAGGACCTTGCCGTCGTTGTCGTTGCGCGCCCTGACCAGATCCTGCTTCTCCTTGAGAAGACGGTTCTGCTCCTTGCGAGCCTCGACCTCACGGCTCAGGCTTGCGACCTCCTTGGCCGCCGACTCCTTGTTCTTCGCGGCCTCGTTCTCGGCCGTCGTCTTGGCGATGGCGTTGCGGTCGGCCCGCTGGGTCTCGGCGGTGAGACGGTCCGTGAGCTGGTTGGTGTCGTTGGTGCGCGCCTGCTGCTCGCTGGCCAACGCCGCGTTGGCCTCGGTCAGCGAAGCTTCCTTCGCGGCCGTGTCCTTGCGCAGCTGGGTGACTTCCTGGGCCCAGGTGGTCATGTTCGCGCGCAGCTCGGAGCCCATGCGCTTGAAGGCCTCGTCAAGGCCGACGAGGGCTGCCTCGATCGTCTTCTTGCCGCTATCGGTGTACGTGTAGAAGTGGACGGTCACGCCCTCCTTCTTCGCATCACCCCACTGGCCGGGCGCGGCGATCCGCTCCGTGTACTCCGTCCAACCCTCCATCTCGGAGAGAGCCGTGAGGTCGTCGTTGTACTCCTTGACCTTGCCTTCCCACTCCTGGAGAGCCGAGGCGTAGTCGGCCTTGCCCTGCTCGTCGTCCGGATCCGCGGGGGAAATCGGACGGCTGAGGGAGACCTCGCCCCACTTGGCTTGGAGGCTCGCGAGCTTCTCCTTGAAGGCGTTGCTCAGCGTCTTGAAGGTGTGGGCCTTCTCGTCGCCTGTCTTCGTGGTGTGAAGACGAGCCTCACGCTCGAAGGTCAGCTGGGCGGCGGCGATGATCCTCTTCAGGACCCCGTCGACCGTCTGGCCGTCTTCCGGGCCGGGGACGACGCCGTCCGGCGTGAAGTTGCCGGTGACGAGCGTCGGATCCGTGATCTGGATCGTGTTCTCGGCGTAGCTGATCGACTTCAGCTGGAAGGGCTTGTAGTCGTAGCCCACCACCTTGCTGATCGATTTCAGCGCCTCGACCGCTCGGACCGCGTCGGCGTTGAGGGTCTTGTTCTTCTCCTTCGCCACCTTCAGGTCCTTGACCAGGTTGTCTTGCTTGTCGGTCTCGGAGAACCACATCCAAACGAAGACGAGAAGAAGAACGAGCGTAACGATGAACGCCCAGTTTGTGGAGCCGCGCTGCGTACGCGTATGAAGGGACTGCATTCGGTTTGATCTCCAGCCCGTCCTGAGTGCTTTTGAGACACGTGTCTGAGACGCACCCACGCGAAAGCGCAGGCGCAGCGGAATCAGGAACCCGCCGACGCTCGCGCCGACCGGCCTCCCACCCGCGACAAAGGTAGCAGCGCACATCAGCCAGGGTCAACATCCGGGCCAGCGCAGGTTTGGTCGCAAATCGAGAGGACGTCAGGGGTTCCGCTTGACGCCTCCTGGGCACCCCCTATCGTGGTGCCAAGCCCTGAGGACCGGCTATCTGGCCCTCAAGGACATCGATTCCCGCGCCAAGCGCCCACACCAGAGGGCGCCGACCCAGGGGTAGTGACGCCCCCGGGACGCGCCAGGCGCAGGCGAATCGACGCTCGACGTGTTTTTCACGGAGTGATTTCACGAACGGTTGTGCAGCGGTAACGGTTGCGCAGCCGTGTTTGGTCAAGACCCGCCAGGAGGTTGGTCTCGGCTTGACAGACGAGCACGTGAGATTCGAAGAGGCCTTCAAGGATGCGAACAGGGATCTTCCCTGCATTCTCGGAGGCCTTCTCGGAGGTACCGGTGGCGCGCCGGGTGGCGTGCGCCCCCACCGCTTCGAAGCCCGGTTTTCTGGGCTTCGCAAGCCACGGGGCATCGGCGGCAGCCACGGGCATCGGCCTGGAAGCTACGTCCCTACGGAGGATGGAACCCTGCAACACGAACCCACCTACACGACGGGCAGCGCGGCGCCGCTCGCTCCGCGCCTCGTCCTCGGCATGATGGGCGGTATCGGCGCGGGCAAGAGCTACGTCGCCCGCCGCACGGGCGAGCTGGGCCAGGGCCGGGTCGTGGACGCGGACGTGATCGCCCACGAGGCGCTTGCGCTGTACGCCGCCGACGGCCGCCTGGCCGAGGCTGTTGGTGCGGAGTTCGTGTGCGACGGCAAGCCCGACGTGAAAGCCCTCGGCCGCCGCGCGTTCGAGGATCCGGCCCTCCTCCGCCGTCTCGAGCGCCTGATCCATCCCTACGCCCACTCGGCCATCAAGGTGGCCATCGACGATTTTCGCTCCGGCGATGGGCCCTCGCTTCTCGTGCTGGACGTTCCGCTGCTCATCGAGGTGGGTCTCGACCGCCACTGCGACACCCTCTGGTACGTCGAGGCGCCGGACGGTCTACGCGCCGAACGAGCCCAGCAGCGCGGGCTGACCCTTGAGCAGATCCGCATGCGCGAAGCGTTCCAGAGCCCGCGGGAGCGCAAGCGGGCCCGCGCCGATCACGTCATCCGCAATGATGTGCCCCCCGCCGAGTTGGACCGACAGATCCTCGCAGGACTTGCGCGTGTCGGGCTCGCACACGTAGGCGGAGATGTGGACGTGACGTGCGACGCGGACGGGGAACCCGGGCGGGAAGCGTCTGGCGAGACCGCCGTCGGCAACCCGATTCCGTAGGCGCGACGCCCCGAGGCGCAGCACGCGTGGCCAACACGTGCAACGGAGGGACAGGCATTCCACGAGCAGGCATTCCACGAGCAGGGATTCGACGCACAGGCCACACACAAGACACGGCACACGGTTCATCGGGCGCGTCGCGCCCGGGCCCGTGTCCCAGACACCCCATCGACAGCGAACATCGACCGACACGCCGACAGACGGCGTCCGCCGGCGAAGGTTCCGGAGATAGCCAGACCATGGCTGCAAAGAAGAAGGCCTCCAAGAAGGCCGCGAAGAAGAAGACAGCCAAGGCGCCCGCCAAGAAGAGGGCTGCCAAGGCCGTGCCCCCGAAGAAGGCAGCGGCCTCCAAGAAGGCAGCGTCGGCGAAGGCACCCGCAAAGAAGGCACCCGCCAAGAAGGCCCCCGCCAAGAAGGCCCCTGCCAAGAAGGCCCCCGCCAAGAAGGCCCCCGCCAAGAAGAAGGCTGCCGCGAAGAAGAAGGCTGCCGCGAAGAAGGCGCCGGCGAAGCGCGCGAGTTCCGCGGCCACCAAGAAAGCGGCACGCAAGGCGACCACCGCTCCCGCCGCAGGCAGTGCCCCCGACCGGACTGCCCCCGCGCGTGGTGCCGCAGAAGAGGTCGTCGAGCCGGCAGCGCTCAAGACCGCCGCTGCCGAGGTGGCTTCCGTCGGCCTCGCACGCGGACGCCGCCGCGCTGGCACCCCGCCACGCGCAACGACGCCCGCCACGACGCGCGCCGCCATCCCGCCCCTGCCGGACGAGGACGAAGACTTCGTCCCGTTCGAGCCCGAGTCCCCGCGCCGCCGCCGTCCCCGCCGCAAGCGCGGACCCGGCGTCGATCGGGCGCTCGTCCAGAAGTTGGGCAAGGTCCGCGCCGGGGACGCCCACATCTCCGAACTCGACGCGCTCACCGCCGACGAGGTCGAGGCGCTTGCCAAACACGCGGGCGTTCGCCCGCGCCCGGGCGAGACCTCGAGTGAGACGATCTTCCGGCTCGTCAACGAGGGGGCGGACGAACCCAGGAGCAAGACCCGCTCAGGTGGCCGTGGCGGACGCGACGCCCCGATCCGTGACACGCCGGATCGCGACCGCCGTGGCCGCAGCAAGGCCGCCGCACCGGTCGAGGAACTGGTTCACGTCGAGGGCCTGCTCGAGCTCCACCCGGACGGCTACGGATTCCTGCGCAAGCCGGGCCGCAGCTACACGCAGCATCCCGAGGACGTCTACGTCGCTGTGGGACTCGTGCGCCGGCTGGGCCTCCGGGCCGGTCACTGGATCTCCGGCAAGGCCAACCGCCGGCGTCCGAACCAGCCGCAGCTCGCACTGCACTCGATCGACGAGGTCAACCACGAAGACCCCGAGAAGGTTCGCGATCTCGTCGAGTTCGACAAGCTCACGGTCGTCTACCCGGACCAGCGACTGCCGCTCGAGACGGTCCCCGAGGACCTCGAGATGCGCATCATGGACCTCTTCTGCCCGCTCGGCCGGGGTCAGCGCGGGCTGATCGTCGCGCCGCCGCGTACGGGCAAGACGATCATGCTGACGAAGCTCGCCGACGCGATCGCGGCGAACAGCCCTGACGTCGACATCGTCGTGCTGCTGGTCGACGAGCGTCCGGAGGAGGTCACGAACATGAGCCGCTCCGTGCGCGGCGAGGTCGTGGCGTCCACGTTCGACAGGCCGGCCAGCAACCACATCCGCGTGGCGGAGCTGGTCATGGAGAAGGTCAAGCGGATGGTCGAGTTCGGGCGCCACGTGGTGCTTCTGCTCGACTCCATCACGCGTATGGGCCGTGCCTACAACAACGCGACCGGCGGCTCCGGCCGCATCCTGACGGGCGGTCTCGATGCCAAGGCGCTCACCAAGCCCAAGCGCTTCTTCGGTAGCGCCCGCAACGTCGAAGACGGCGGCAGCCTGACGATCGTCGCGACGGCGCTCATCGACACCGGCAGTCGCATGGACCAGGTGATCTTCGAGGAGTTCAAGGGCACAGGCAACATGGAGCTGGTGCTCAACCGCGACATGGCCAACGCCCGCGTCTGGCCCGCGATCGACGTACCGGCGTCCGCTACGCGCAACGAGGATCTGCTGATGCACCCGGACGAGTTGCGCCGGATCACGATGCTGCGCCGCGCCATCACCGGACAGGATCCTCAGGGCGTGATGCTGACCCTGCGCGAGCAGCTGAAGCAGAACGCCACGAACGCCGAGTTCCTCATGCGGCTCGGCAACTGAGGCGCGGCGACGCGGTCGGACACATGATCCTCCGCTACATGGTTCTGGACACGTTGACTTCAACCTTGCCTTCCACGTCCCCTGGCTTGCCACGTGTACTTGCACTCCGACACGGACCGCACCTGAGCCGTCGAAGGGCGAAGTCAAAGGCAACGTCAAAGTCAAGGTGAGGGGAGCCCGGCGTACGCGTCCCGGAAGCGGAGCACCCGCTTGAGGTGTTTGCGCGTCTCCGCAAAGCCCTCGCGTTCGATCACGTCACGGGCTGAAGCGTCCGGGGCCGCGCTACGCCAGCGCAGCACACGCGTGGGGCCCGCGTTGTAGGCAGCGACCGCAAACGGTACATGCCCGTGAAAGCGGCGCAGGAGCCGGCTCAAGTACGACGCGCCCAAGCGCACGTTGAGCGGACCCTCGGTGAGCCGCGCCGGCGCGTAGTCGCGCACCCGCAACCGGACGGCCTCTGCGGCTGCCGTCGCCGGCATCAACTGGAGCAAACCGACCGCGCCCGCGCGACTCACAGCCTCGGGATCCCCCCCGCTCTCCGCCGCCATCAGGCCGCGGAGGAGGTCGGCGTCGAGCGCAAACTCACGTGCCGCGGCCTCGATCTCGCCGTTCCAGCGCGACAGGTCCGGCGGCGAGGCGGCGTGGTGCCACCCCAGCCAGGCCCCCACGCCCAACGCGAGCACGAGGACCGGGACGGCCATCGCCCAGGAGGCGCGCGCTCGTCTCGACGGCCGATCGGGCTCGCTCAACGGCCGATCCGCCCCGGCCAGCGGCCCATCCGCTGGATCAACGGTCACGCCGGGGCGCGCGGCGGGCGGCGAGCCAGCGGCTCCACTCGTCGGCAGCACGCGCGGCCTCCGCCGGCGACGTCGAGCGTTCGATGCGCTTGCGGAGCGACCGACCGGTCAGGCGCTCCAGGGCCACACCTGCGTTGCGGCGCAGGACCGCGTCGTCATCGCGCAGCACGCGGATCAGCAACGGCACGCCGCCGAGTCCCTGACGGCCTTCGAGGTACAACGCGAGAGGCCCGACGTCGTAGCCCTTGCGCTTGAGCGCCTCGCGGAACCAGACACGATCGGACTGGGCCTTTACGCGCGGGTCCTCGTACCACTGCTCGTAGCGCTGTGCGATCGCGCTGTAGCCGCGCACATTGAACCGCACGGACGTGAGCGTCTCGATCGCGACGAGGGCTTCGTCGCGATCGGCACCACGGCCCTTGCGCAAGATCTGCAGCAGGAACGGGAAGGCCTCGGCCATGTTGTGATCGGCGGCGCGCAGCGCGGCGGCGTTGCGCACGCCCGAGTCGCGATCGCCCAGGTAGCGACGCATGAGCACGGGCACGACGTCGCCACGGAAGCGACCGAGGACGCCGACGACGCGAGCGCGCCGCTCGGCATCGGGCTCACCGCCCGTCAGGTGCTCGACCAGCGCGAAGCGGGCCTCGTCCGTCCCCATGCCGACGAGCGTGCGCCCAGCCGCCGCTCGGACACCGTCGTCGCTGTCGTTGAGGAGGTAGTAACGCAGCAGACGCACGGCATCCTTGTGGCCGGTGCGCGCCATCGAAGCGAGCGCCGCAGCGCGCAACGCGCCCGAACGGCCATCCTTGCGCTCCTCCGCCATCACGCGCGTGAGGAAGCGGTGGGCGCTGCGATCGGGGATGTAGCCAAGGGCCCTCGTGACCTCGAGCTTCGTGCTGAACGTGCCGCCGTGATAGAGCTGCTCGAGCTTGGCGACCATGCCGCTCTCGCCCAGGTAGGCACGCCCGATCAACGCGTTGATCGATACCGTGGCCTCCTCGTCGGCACTCAGCACCTCGAGGCCGGCCCGCAGGCGTCCGTAGACTTCCTTGCGCTGGGCGTCGGTCATCCGCTTGGCCCGGCCGCTCTCGACAAAGAGCCGTGTCGCTTGGGCGCCGGCCGCGCGCATGGACACGCGGTCGTCGGCGTGGGCCTTCATGATCCGTGCGACGCCACCGTCGAGCAGCAGCCCGGCCAGGATCTCCATGGCCTGGGGCTCCTGACGCCCTGCGATCGCGGCGACGATCTCTTCGCGGACGCTGTCGTGGCCCTGCTCGATGACCCAGCGCAGGCCGTCCGACTCCATGCGTCCGAACGACTCGCGCTTCGTGAGTTCCTTGGCCAGGTGACTGGCTTCGGACTTCGTCAAGCGCCCGTCCTCGCGCTGGAGGCGAGCGAGGGCATCGGCCCGCGACACGTCGTCCGGCAGGTCGTCGAACGAGTAGACGACCGCCGCCTGCAGCATCGCGCGGCGCTGCTCGGGGTCGGCCTGCGCCATGAGGTCGACGTTGGCCTTCCAGTAGGACTGTGCATCCGGCCACTTGTCGGTGTCGCGGAACTTCTGCCAGAGGTTGGCGTCGATGAGCGCGTTCATGCGCATGCGCATGCGGGCGAACTTCTGGCGGTGCGCCTGCCCGTCGACCTCCGAGAGTCCCATCTCGTCGGCACTCACGGTGAGGCGCTTGCGCTGGTTGAGGACCCCCAGCGTCACGGCGACGTGCTCGTTGGCACGCTCGCCTCCGCGCTCGATGGTCGAGAAGAGGCCCTCGCCATCGAGGAACGAGACGAGCCCCTCGAACACGCGGCGCTTGAGCAGGAACGATCCGCGGCGTTCGGCGCCGCCCTCGGAGACGAAGGTCGCCGAGCGCCGCAGGCCACTGGCGGCGATGGCATCGAAGCGTACGTACGCGCGCGCGACATCCGTCGGGTCGAGCTTCTGCAAGGGACGGCGTGCACGGAAGCTGGCGCGGCTCGTCTGCCACCACTGGGCCCAGGCGACGGCCGTGTCGGGCAGGTCGCGACCGGAGAGGCGGCGCAGGGAAGCGAAGATGCTGGGTGCCATGCTGCCGTAGTCGCGGAAGTGCGAACCGCCCAGCGTGTTGATGAGCGTGTCGACGACGCGGCCGTCCAGCAGATTGGCGACGTTGGCGTCGCGCGAATCGAGCGCGCCGTAGGCGAGGCCCACCGCGGCGGCGCCGCGCGACAGCTTCTCGGGATGCAGCAGGCCGCGCCGCCCCGTGAGCTCCAGGACGGTCGCTTCCTCGAACGGGTTCGACACGTGCGCACGGGCCGTCTCGACGAGGGCGATGATCGAGTAGGCGCGCTCGCGTGCGCCGGCCTCCCGCGCGTAGGCGTTGAGGCGCCTAAGGAGCGTCGCGCTCGACCGCTGCGCCAGCTGACGTGCCGCAGCATAGGAGACGGAGGGCGCCAGATCGGACAAGGCCTGGACCAGGCGCTCGTCGACGTCTTCGACGCCGGAGGACGAGATCAGCTGCAAGCCGGCGATGCGGACGGCGGCCTTCTCGGACTCGAGCAACTGCAGGACCCGGTCGCGATCGCCGGGGCCGACCTTGCCCGCGAGGAACTCGGCTGCCTTCTGGCGGAAGACGGGCTTGCTCGAGAGCGTCAGGAAGCTGATCAGCCAGTCCTTGGTGATCTGGCCGTCGAGGCCGTAGGCCGCGTTGAAGAAGACCTCCGCGCGGCTCGCATTCATGCGCTTGGCCGCGGCCCGCAGGATGACCTGGACGTGGACCGGTGCGCCGACCTTGCCGAGCACCCACGCCACGCCGGCCTGCAACGCCGGGTCGCCCCCGTTGAGGTTGCCCACGAGCAGCGGCACCGTGTCCTGGCCCGCGAGGAAGAGGTTCTCGGCAGCGCGACGGCCCTTGCGGTCGGGCCAGGTGCGCAGCTTCAGGATCTCGCGCGAGATCGGATCGAGATCGGCGCTGGGGGTCCGCCGCGTCGTGCCGGGCCTCTTGCCCTTGGAGCCGGACGCGCTCTTCGTCGGCCGCTTCGTCGGGTTGCCCTTCCCGTCGGTGCCGAAGTCGAAGCCCTTGCGGGCCTTCTCGTCGTCCGCGAACGCCGGCGTGGCGAGCACGAGGCAGAGCGCCCAGGCAAGTACGTGCCACGCCGGCCGCCATCCAGGGGCAGGACGGGCGACAGAGAGAGGGAGAGGACGGGGGGTCTCGACACAGGACATGCAGCAACCTCGCAGAACCCCACAAGGGTGCCCGGGACGGGTCATGCACCCGTCATCCTGCGCAGGGTCAGGAGCAGGCGCTAGACGTCGTCCAAGAGGCTCCTGCGCGCCTTGAGCGCCCGCGCCAGCGCGGGATGCGCCTCGAGAGCCGGGTCCTCGGAGAGCAGTGCGTCCGCAGCCGTCCGGGCCTCCATCAACACGGGAAGGTCACGCGGCAGGACGGCGGCACGGAAGGCGGGACGACCGTGCTGACGTGTGCCGAACAGGTCGCCCACACCGCGCAGCTTCAGATCCTCCTCGGCGATGGCGAAGCCGTCGGTATCGGCGGCAAGGATCTCGAGGCGCGCGGGCGTCTCCTCGCGCGAGCGATCCACGAGGATGCAGAGGCCTCCGGTCGTGCCGCGGCCGATGCGGCCCCGCAGTTGGTGGAGCTGCGACAGACCGAAGCGCTCCGCGTGCTCGACGATGAGCAGCGAGGCGTTGGGGACGTCGACGCCCACCTCGACGACCACGGTGGCCACGAGCACGGCGACCTCGCCCGTGCGGAACGCCTCCATGACGCGCTCCTTCTCGTCCCGCTTCAAGCGCCCGTGGAGCAGCCCCACGCGGTGCTCCGGTAGCGCACGAGTCCAGCGCTCGTGCCCGGCCTGCGCGTCCTTCAAGGCGATCTTGTCGGACTCCTCGACGAGTGGATAGATCACGTACGCCTGCCGGCCGGCCGCCAGCTCCGCGCGGACGCGCGGCATCACGTCGCGCGCCTCCTGCGCCGTGACGACGCACGTCTCCACCGGCGCGCGCCCCGGGATGCGCCCCTCGATGACGCTGACCTCCATGTCGCCCCAGACCGTGAGCGCGAGCGTGCGCGGGATGGGTGTCGCCGTCATCACGAGACAATGGGGCCGGCGCCACGCGGCCTTGGTACCCCCCTTCGCGACCAGCTCGCGCCGCTGCCGCACGCCGAACTTGTGCTGCTCGTCGACGATGACGAGGCCGAGGTCGGCGAACTGCACGTCGGCGCTGAGCACGGCATGGGTGCCGACGACCACGTCGGCTTCGCCCGCCGCGATGCGAGCCAGCGCCGCCGTGCGCCCCTTGCCGCGTCGTCCCCCGGCCAGCTGCTCGAGCCGCACGCGGCTGCCCGTGAGCATGCGCTCGAGCGTCTGCGTGTGCTGGCGGGCCAGGACCTCCGTGGGCGCCATGAACGCCACCTGCAGGCCGCGCGCCACCGCGCCCAGCAGCGCGTAGACCGCGACGGCCGTCTTGCCGGAGCCGACATCGCCCTGGAGCAGCCGGTTCATCGGCACGGGCTGTTCGAGATCGGCCACGATCTCGTCCACGGCCTTGACCTGCCCCGGCGTGAGCTCGAACGGCAGGCGAGCCTCGATGCGCGCCCGAACCCGGGCGGGAAAGGGCAACGGCGGGGCCGCCGTCGCGCGGCGTGCCTGGCGACGCTCTGCGAGCAGCAGCTCATGTACGAGGAGTTCGTCGAAGGCCAGGCGGCGGCGCGCACGCTCCGCCTCCTCGAGGTCATCGGGAAAATGCAGCGCGCGCAGGGTCTCCCCGAGCGCCGGCAGGTCATGGGCGGCACGCAGCGGCGCGGGCAGGGGGTCGGGGACGTCGAGCGCGGCAGGGAGCGCGTCCCAGACGGCGCGGCGCACGACGGCAGCGGAGAGCCCGGCCGTGCGCGGATGGACCGGCACGAAGCGGCCGCAGCCGGGGTCGTCGACGCCCTCCTCCGCCAGGCGCTCGAGCTCCGGCGACTTGAACTCGGGCTGCGCGTTCTTCACCGTCTTGACGACACCGAAGAGCGCGACCCGGCGGTCCTCGGGCAAGGGCGTGGGCATGAAGCCGCGGTAGAACCAACGCGCGATCGCCGTGCCGCTTGCGTCAGCGATGGTGGCCTCGAGGATCGAGAGGCCGGCACGCGTGCGAAAGGACTTCGAAGAACGCACGCGGCCCACGACGAGCGCCGTTTCGCCGGCCTCGATGTCCGCGGTGGGACGCGGATGACGGCGATCCTCGTAGCGCCGCGGCGCGAGCCGCAGCAGGTCGCCCAAGGTCTCGACGCCAAGTCGCACGAAGGCCTCGCGTCGCGCGGCGCGCATGCCCGGCAGGGAGCCCACGTCGTCGGCATGGCTCCGGGCAACGGTGTTCATCGCCCACCTGCGGACGTCTTGCCGGACCACGCGGCGCGCGCCCAGGTATCGGGCCAGCGCGCGAGGAAGCTGCGCCGGAGCCGCGCGGTCCGGTCGGCGTCCCCCTCCGCCGCCCGGATGGCCCCGTAGGCCGCGCGTGCCTGCGTGGCGTGCGCGGGCGTGGGGCGTCGCTCGGCGCGGTCACCCCAGCGCGCATGGGCGACGTGCCCCGCGAGGAATCCAGCCCCGGCCATGACGAGGCTCAGGGGGAGGAGGAGGCGTAGGGACACGCACACCACGGTACGCGTGCTGTACGACCCGCGTGGGTCAGCGCTTGCGCTCGACCAGGAGGATGCGGATCTGGGGGGCCGCCTTGGCCTTCTGTGCGGGCGCCTTCCGTGCGGGCGCCGGCGGCGTGGCCGCCGTAGGAGCCTTCGACCTGGGTGCGGGTGCGACGGAGCCAGGTGCCGGGGGCGCCGCGGGAGCCGCGGGCTCTCGATCTTCCTTCGCGGCCTTCTTGTCGGCCGACCTGCGCACGCGCGCCTCGCTGGCGGGCGCGGCTCGGCTCCATGTGCCGACGACGGCTGCCGCCTCGAGACGCCGGAGCGCCTCGGCCGTCAGGGCCGGCGTGACGACATCCACGAGGGCGAGCTTCGACGCGCGCCCCGCGCTCCGGGGCTGCTTCGCGGGAGCCGGGGCGCGCAGTTGCGCGAGCAAGGTACGCAGGCGCGCGGCGTCCGGTCGGTACACGAGCGTGCGGGGCGCGCTGCCGCCCTGCTTCTTGCCGTCGTCGTCGTGTTCGGACTTCTTCTCGGCAGCCCCCGTACCGGCCTGACTGCCGCCCGCACGGCTGCTTCCGGCGCGATTACCGCCGCGCTTGCGGACCTTGCCGCCCGCGCCACCGCCCCGACCGATCGAGCCACTGCCTTCTGAGCCAGCCTCGTTCGGGTCGCCGATCTTCTCGCCGGCGTCCTTCTCTCCGCGACGTTTCAGGTCGAAGTTTTTCGCGTGCGCTCCGCGCCCGCGGAGCAGGAGCGCCAGCTCGCGCCGTGCCGTCGTCGCATCGTCGACCTCGAGCACGTAGACGATCGCCCCGTCGCTCAGGCTTTGCTCGAGGCTCGCGAGGCGACCGGCTCGGCCCGAGGCCAGGCCATCTGACGGCGTCGTAGGTCCGGGGGACGTCTTGGCAGCCGCGGGCTGCTCGCGATCCTTCCCCGCATCCGACGCGCCCAAGCCGCCATCGGGCTTCTTCGCCTTCGAACCGGGCGGCGGGCGGACCCCGGGTGTCACGGCACCGCCAGGGCTCCCGAAGAACCCACCGCGGCCATCCTTCGGACGGAGGCTTTCCCGGGCCTCCGGCTTCGGCGAACGTCCACCGGACGTGTCGTCCCCCGACGCCATGGCCTTGCCGGCCTCGCGCGCCAGACCTTCCGCGCGCTTGGCTGCTTCCTCCTTCTGGAGCCGTAGCAGCCGGTCTTCGGGGAGGACGGCTTTCTTGGGCTCGTCGTCTTGGAGGGATCCTCCTTCGGGGAGCGCCCCCGCTTCGGCTACGGGCGGCGCGAGGTCGTCTGCCGAGATGTCGTCTGCCGAGATGTCGCCCGCCTTGGGCGGCTTCACGGCGGCGGTGGTGCTCGCCCCTCCGCCCGAGGTCGCGTCGCCCGCCGGCGCGGGCGTGTCCACCACGTAGCGCACGGTGAAGCCGACCACGAGCAAGGCTACGGCAGCGTAGGTGACGGTGAGCATGCGCAGCATGCGACCGGATCGACGCGGTGCCGGTGTCCCAGCCCGCGAGGCGTTGCCAGGTGCACGCCGCGGGTCATCGAGTCGTTCGTTGGCGATCGCTTCGCGCGTCTTGAGCGCGGCCACACGAGCCTGCACCCCCGCGAGGAAGTCGGCGGGCGGTTCAAGCTCGGCGCCCTGCGGGCCGTAGCCGCGCACGAACCGCTGGATGCCGCGCAGCTCGCCCCACTCCTCGCGCAGCGCCGGCTCGCGCTCGATCCGTGCGCGCAGGGCGGCCGCGGCGTCGTCGTCGAGACGGCCGTCGAGCAGGTCCTGCAGCTCGGTGCTGAAGGCGGACGCACCCTGCGGAGTGGGATCGTCCTGAAGATGGTCGTTCGGGTTGCTCACGTCATGCGACTCGGGGAGAGATGGTTGCAGGGATCGGTGTTCGGGGGGAGGCACCGTGGGAGTACTGCCTCAGGAGAGACTGCTTCAGGAGGGACTGCTTCAGGAGGGACTGCCCAGGACGGCGGCCATGCGGCGGCGCACGTCGGCACGCGCGCGGTGCACGCGGCTCCGCACCGTACCCACGGGGACGTCCAGGAGCTCCGCGATGCCTTCGTAGGACAGCGCCTCGACCTCGGTGAGGACGAGCACCTCGCGGACCTCGGGCTCGAGATCGCGCATCACGTCGGCGAAAGCCGAGCGCACCTCGCGCCCGCGCGCCTGCTCCCAGGCTCCGGGCTCCGTGGACGCGATGGATTCCACCCTCGGCATCTCCGTCCCCGGCAGCGTCTCGTCCAGCGAGAGCGGTCGCGTGTGCTTCACCGTGCCGCGCTTGCGCAGCTCGTTGCGGCACTGGTTGATGGCGATGCGAGTGAGCCATGTGGAGAAGCGGGCCTTCCCTTCGAAGCGCGGCAGGGCCTTCCATGCCTTGACGAAGGTCTCCTGCGCGGCATCCAGGGCGGCGTCGCGATCCCCCAGCAGGCGGCATCCCAGGCGGAAGATCCGCCCCTGATGACGCTCCACCAGCGCATCGAACGCGCTCGGGCTGCCGTCGCGGAAGGCCTCGAGGACATCGAGGTCCGGATCGCGAATCGGCTGTTGGTCAGCGTGTTCTGCCACGGTTAGACCCGGGTCGGCTCCAGGGGTTCCACCACCATTCGGAAACCCAACTCTACGGGGTTGATACGCCCGCAGCGGGCCGTCGTTCGGCAAAAAGAACGCAAACCCCCGAGCCGTGCGCCCTACGCGGGCCGCGTGGGTCACGAACGGACGCCGTGCCGGTGCTCGCGATGACCCTCCGTCCGCTTGGCGAGCTTCGGACGAGGCCTCGGATGCGGCCTCGAAGGAACGCTCGCGAGGCTTACGCCGGGGGCGCTTGGTGGGCGTGCGTGACGTGCCCGAGCAGAACCGTGATGTTGTCCGGGCCGCCGCCGTCTTCCGCCGCCTGGATGAAGCGAGAGCAGACGGCGTTGAGGCCGCCACCCTGACGCAGGCCTTCTTCGAGGTCCTCGTCCGCCACGACGCCCGTGAGGCCGTCGGTGCAGAGGATCACGATGTCGCCGGCCTCGAGGTTCGTGCGCGGGTGGGCGACATCGAGATCCTCTTCGCTGCCGAGCGCCTGCAGGATGATGTTCTTCACGCCCATGCGCTGCGCTTCCTCGGGGCTGATGATCTTGTCCTCGAGCAGCTTCTCGACCAGGCTCTGGTCCTTGGTCAGGCGCGTGAGGTTGCCCTTGCGGAACATGTACGCGCGGCTGTCGCCGACGTGGACCATCTGCGCAACGTCGTCGTAGGCCCAGATGGCTGTAAGTGTCGTCCCCATGCCCTGGCGGCTCGGGTTGCCGGCACCGTCGTCGCGGATCTTCTCGTTGCCCGTCTCGACGGCGGCGATGAACGTCTCGGCCAACGTATCGATGGGTGCGTCGGCGATGCCGTCGGCGTTGGCGCGACCGAGCATCTCCTCGCGGAGGATCTGGACGGCCATGCCGCTGGCGACCTCGCCGGCCTTGGCCCCGCCCATGCCGTCGGCGACAGCCAGCAGGACGCCCGGGCGTGAGATCACCGCGGAGCCGTCGAAGGTCTCGTCGTGCTCGGCCGGATCCTTCGCATCGGCGACCAGATCACCCGCCCAGAGGGAATCCTCGTTGTTCTTGCGGACGCAGCCCACGACGGAGCGGCCGTGCCAGGTCACACGCAGATGCGAGGCGGCGTTCGAGTCGATCGTCATGACTGGACTGGTCCCGAACCCCGGATCTCCCCCTGAGAGGAAGATTCCACGCGGTAGTGGCCGCCGTCCGAGGCGACCCGGCGGGCCAAGGTACGCGCCCTACGGCGGAGAAGCAAAGCAAGGCCCGACGCCGCTTGACGGAGCTACGAGCCGTTTCGACACTTGAGCCATGAGAATCCACCCGCCGACCGCCCTCGTGGCGGCCGCGTTTGCCGTGCTGCTCCTGCTTGGCCCCGTCGGGCCTGCCGCCTGGGGCGCTCCGGAGGACACGGTCGTCGCCGTTCGCACGCTGGACCTCTCACGCGCTGCGGGCACCCTCGCCTCCCTCGATGAGAAGGCTCTCTCGATCCGGACCGAAGGTGCCACCGCCGCGCGCAGCTTCCCGCTCGACGAGGTGATCCAACTGCGCTTCCCGGACCGGCCCGTCGCCAAGGCCAAGCCCGGACGCTTCCGTGCCTACCTCGTCGGCGGCGAGATGCTGGTCGGCCAACTCGTCGGTCCTGCCAAGGGGGGGCTCCTGCTCGAGGTGGCCGGCCTGGGAAAGCTCGAGCTCCTGTTCGAGCACATCCTCACGCTCGAGCGCTTCCCTCCGAACGCGGGGCCGTGCCACGACCTCGCGTCCAAACACCGCCGTCCCGACACAGGCGACGCGGCGTTCGACACGAGCGGTGATGAGTACCGAGGCACCGTGCTCGAGGCGACCAAGGAACACCTGGTGCTCCAGTCCAAGCGCGGCCGCAAGCGCACGATCGCGTGGCCCGCCTTGCGGCTGCTGCATCTCGAGAACGACGTGCTGAAGGCGCCGACGGGCGTCACAGCGGAGGTCGAGCTGGCGAACGGCTCCCGCCTTGCTGTCGCGAAGGTGCGGCTTGCCGGCACCGGGCTCAGCCTGCGGTTGCGCTCGCTGCCGAAGAAGGCCCTCACGGCCCCGATCGACGCCGTGCGCGTCGTGCGCTGGAAGGGCGGTCGATTCGACTACGCCTCGGACGTGCCGCACGAGGCGGTCAGCAAGCACTACTGGCCGAGTTCCGACGCGCTGGGCGGCGACATCCTGGAGCGCTGGCACGGCACGCGCGTCGATCGTCGCGTCCTCGGCTGTCCGCTGCAGGTCAGCGGTGAGACGTTCCGGCACGGCTTCGGCGTGAACAGCCACAGCATCATCACCATTCCGATGGACGGGAAGTACGCCACCTTCCGCTCGAGCTTCGGCATCGACGAGATCGATCGCAAGGACGACGAGACCGGCGGGCCCAAGGGCGACGTCGACGCGCGCATCCTCGCGGACGGCAAGGTGCTGTGGGAGGCGAAGGGCGTGCGTGGCGGGGACAAGCCCCGCCGCATCGGTCCGTTGGACGTCAAGGGCGTCAAGCAGCTCGTCCTCGAGGTGGGCATCGGCCAGGGGGAACTCACCCGGGACCGCGCGAACTGGGGCGATCCCATCCTGGTGAAGAAGAGCAAGTAGGACGCCTTGGTGGCCCACCTACGCCGATGATCGCCTTCGACCAGCCCCTGGTCTTCCTGGCCCTACCGGTGCTCGCGCTCGTCGTGCTCGTCTTCGAGTTGCGACTGGGTGCGTCGCCGGGGCGCAAGGCATCCCGCTGCCTGGTGCGGATCCTCGTGTTGTCGCTCGCCGTGGGCGCCCTCGCCGGGCCCTACGACGACCACGAGCGTGAGCGTCCGCGACGACTCCTGATCGCGATCGACACCTCCGCACGTCTGCCTGCGAACGCGGCGGCGGAGACGGCGAGCGTGGCCGCCACGGCGGCGTCGAGCGCGCGCGCATCGAACGTCGCCGTGAGCCAGATGGCGTGGCAGGGCGACGCCGCGGCGGCGTTGGCGCAGGCGCGCCTCGCGCTGCGCGCCGAGGAGAGCGGCGGCATCCTCCTGATCACGGACGGGCGTGACGGCTTGACGGGGCTGCAGCAAGCCGTCGCCGCGCTACGAGCCGAGGGTGTCGTCGTCACGGCCGCGGCGGTTCCGCGCGCCGTCGCCGACGCGGCGCCGGCCGCACGCGTCGCCGGACTCGACGTCCCGGAGACGACGCGTGGCCCCTTCGTGGTCCGGGCGGCGGTCGAAGGACATGACGGGAGCGGAGCCCTGGTGGTGTTGCGCGTCGACGGCGAGGTCCACGCGACGCAAGCGCTGGATGGCAGCGGCGCGGGCGAGCTGCGATTCGACGAACTCGATCTGGAGCCGGGCGTCCACGAGATCGGTGTGACCCTGCAGAGCCCGACCGGCGAGAACCTCGCGCTGGCCCGGCGTCTCGTCACCGTGGGCACACCTCCGCGGGTCGTGAGCCTGTTGGCTGATGCCTCCGGCTCACCTTGGCGCCGAGCCCTCGGAGCCCAAGGGCTCGCGGTGGCCGATGTCGCGCCGGAGGCGCTGCGCGCCCGGCTGCTCGAACCAGGGACATTGCCGGACCTCCTCGTAGCTGACGCCGCGAGCCTCGGCGCCCTCACGCCGGACGCGGCGCTGCTGCTGGTCGCTCGCGTGCGCGACGGCCTCGGCCTGCTCGTGGAGCCGGGCACGGACCGCGCCGCCTGGGCCCCCCTGGCCGGCTCGGCGCTCAGCGAGGTACTGCCGCTCCTCCCCCAGCCCGAGCCGCCGCCGCCGCCCAAGCCGCAGCCACCGGAGCCCCCGCCGCCCGAGCCGCCGCCGCCCCCGATCGACCCGCCCGAGGACGACGAGGGCCCGGGCCTCAAGGCGGAGCGGCGGCCCGAAGAGGCGTTGCCGATCACACTCCTGCTCGTGGTCGATCGCAGCCCCAGCATGCAAGGCGCGAAGATGGCCATGGCGATCCGCGGTGCCCAGGAGGCGGCGCGCGCCCTCTCGGACTGGGATCGCATCGGCATCATCACGTTCGCCGACGACGTGCGCGTCGATGTGCCGCCGCGCAGCGCCCGCGGCGCCTCGTCGATCCCGCTCTGGCTGGCCAACGTCGAGGCGGGCGGCAAGGGGACGAACCTCGCAGGCGCGCTGCGCAAGGCGCGCGAGGTGTTCGAGAAGGAGCGCTCCCCCATCCTGCACCTGATCCTGCTGACTGATGGGCGCCAGCACCCGCCCGGCCCGATCTTCGGCCCCATCGTGAAGCCGATGCGCCGACGCGGCATCACGATCACCGCCGTGGGCATCGGTCGGGGTGCGCGCATGGATCAGTTGCGCGACATCGTGCAGTGGGCCGCCCGCGGTCTGGTCGTGAGCGCGGCGACGCCTCGCGACATCCCGATCATCATGACGCGCGACACGCGCGAGGTTGCGGCAGCGCGGAGCGAGAAGGCCCAGGCGATCGAGGCGCGCCTGCGGCCCGACAAGGACAGCCGTCCTCCGGAGCCGCCGAAGCCCGACCAGCCCGCGCCGCCCCCGCGGCGCCCCGACAAGCCGACGCCAAGCGACACGCCGCCGCCCCAACCGACGCCGGCGAGCGAGGCCGGGGACGAGGGTGCCCGTGTGTTGCCGATCCGGCTGCTGCGTCCCCACGAGGCCCTGTCCGGGTTCGAAGATGCGCCGTGGCCCAAGGTCGGCACGCCACGTCGGAGCGAGGCCGTGTCCGGCGCCGCCGTCCTGCTCGAGCGCGAGGACGGACGCCCCATCCTCGCGGCGGGGCGCGTCGGTCTCGGGCGCGTCCTGCAGTGGACGCTCGCGCCGGATGATCCGGGCGCCTTGTCCTTCGCGCCGCTCGGACGTCTCTACGGCCAGATCGCCCGCTCGGTGATGGCTCCGCGCGGCGCCTTCGGCTACCTGCCGACGGCACGCGTCACGCACGGTCCCGATGGAGCCCTCCTGCATGTGACCTGGCCGCGCGGCACGAGTACAGGCGTCGTCGAGGCCACGTGGCACGGGCCCGAGGGTCCGCGCACGGCCGGTCGCTTCACGCCGGAGGATGGCAGCGCCCGAAGCCTGCCGGCGGCACCGGCAGGCACGTTGTGCCGTCTCGAGATGCGCATCGTGGACGGCCCGCCGATGCCGGCCCTCTCCTACCTCGCACGCCCGCGTCCGGCTGCGCCGCCGCAAGCGGGCGATCCTGCCGCGCTGGCGGCCGCGCTCGGCAGCGAGCTGGTCGATCCCGCGCGCTTCGCCGCCACGCTTCCGCTCGCCCAACGCACGATCCGCCGTGACCATTGGCCTCTGCTGCTGTGGCTCGTCGTTGGGCTGCTGCCGTTCGACGTCTTCCTCCACCGCCGGAGACGCGCTTCGTGAACGCCCCCCCGCTCCTCGCGCTGACGCTGGGCGATGCCGCCGGCATCGGACCCGAGATCGCGCTCCGCTTGCTGGCCGACCCGCCCGCCGGCGCGCGCCTGTTGATCGTCGGCCACCGAGCCGCGCTCGAGCGCGAGCTTGTCCAGGTACCGGGTGTTGCCATGCCGCCGGAGGTCGCGCGGCCGTCCGACGTCGCGACGGCCCCCGGAAGCGTCGGACGGTGGACGGGGAGCGCCCCGCTGCCAGGCCTCCCGGCCTACGGCTCCATCGACGCTGCGGCGGGCGCCGCATGCCATGCGTGGGTGCTCCAGGCAGCGGATCTGGCGCTCGCGGGGGAGGTGGCCGGCATCGTGACCGGCCCGATCCACAAGGCCGCCTGGCACGCCGCCGGTGTCCGTCACCCGGGTCACACCGAGGCCCTCTGTGAGCACGCGGGTGCGGAGCGCGTGCTGATGATGTTGACCGGCGGCCGCCTGCGCGTGGCGCTGGCGACGATCCACGTCCCGCTGCGCACCGTGCCCGACCTCCTGGACACAGCGCAGCTGACGGACGATCTCGTCCTGCTCGCCCGCGAGACCGCGGCCGCCTTCGGGCCCGAGCGCCCACGGCTCGCGGTCTGTGGGCTGAACCCGCACGCCGGCGAAGGTGGGCTCTTCGGCGACGAGGACGCGCGCATCATCGCGCCGGCGGTGGCGGCAGCGCGCGCACGGGGGGTGGACGCCCACGGTCCGCTGCCTGCCGACGGCTGCATCCCCGCGGCCGTCGAGGGGGGCTACGACGCCGTCTTCGCGATGTACCACGATCAGGCCCTGCCCGCCGTGAAGAGCGTCGGACGCCGCGGGGGCATCAACATCACGCTGGGCTTGCCCTTCGTGCGGACGTCCGTCGACCACGGGACGGCCTTCGATGTGGCGGGTCAGGGACGCGCCCAGGCGTCGTCGTTGCGTGCCGCGGTCGAGGCGGCGGCGAAGATCGCTGCCCGGCGCGCGGAATTCGGTGTCGGAACCGCCTCCTGAGCTGGGCGGCGCTCAATCCCGCCCGTCCCCCCTCCGACCTAACGTTGTGCGGCTTCCACGCTTCGGGAAGGGCATGGCGCGAAAAGCAACCGATCTTCTGGACGTCTTCCGCTTCGGCGACGACGACGACGACGACAACCGTGAACGCGAGACTTCTCGCGGGCGCCGTGCTGTGGCCCGGAAGAAGAGCCAGAAGGCCAAGAAGGCCCGCGCCGCGGAACCCAAGACGCGCCTTCAGGGCCTGATCCTCAACCGGCGGCAGGTGCTCCTTGGCACCAGCGCCGTGGCGCTGCTGCTCGTGCTCAGCTTCGTGCTCGGCCTCTCGACCGGGCGCAGTGGTCCCTCCGGAGGGGAGACGGCCATCCAGAAGACCCAGCACGCGCCGCGCGTCGCGATCCGGGGCTCGCTCCCTGAGCTCGACTCGGCGACCCGCGAGACGATCGACCCCCGTCGCGTGGCCGACATCCTCAAGCGCGACTACAAGCTGAAGCGCCACAACCTCACGATGCGCCGCGCCGAGGGCCGCCTCGTGATCGAGGTCGGCCCGTTTCGCTCCGATGCCTCCGCTGCCGAGTTCTTGCGCAAGTCGGGCCTCGAGATGCTCCACCTGC
Source organism: Planctomycetota bacterium (assembly GCA_029259775.1). Classification (GTDB taxonomy): domain Bacteria; phylum Planctomycetota; class PLA2; order PLA2; family JAEUHO01; genus JAHEIK01. The sequence goes on from JAJDEN010000037.1 coordinate 70,775, forward strand.
ACATGGAGTATCCCTTCCGCTGGCCCGAGTACGTGGCGTGGCATCCTGCCAAGTAGCAGGGGCATCCTGCCAAGTAGCAGGGGCGTCCTGCCAGGTAGCCCACGGATCGGGCCCGCCCGCGGCCTGAGGTGCGCCTCAGAGGCGCCTGAGCGGCTTCCAGGGGCCTCGCGGGGGTGGCAGGGATGGTCGGCCCCCGGAAATTGGGCGTACCCACGGGCGCTGGGGCCGATACTCTCCGGCTTCCCCCGAGGGCGCTTCGCTGCGAACCCTGGCGGAAGACCCCTGACCCGCCCGGAAGGCTACCCCATGTCGATCCACAAGAGCCTGAAGCTGAAGAACTCGCTTGAGCGTCCGCGCAGTGTGCTGACGCGCTGGGAGCGCATCGAGAAGCTCATCGACGCGGACAAGTGGCAGGAGGGCGACCCCGTCCTCGGCCTGCCCAAGGTGCGGACCAAGTTCAAGGTGAAGTCACGCAAGCAGAAGAAGCGCGACGACGTGGAAGAGACCACCGAGGGCGACGAGGCCTAGGCCCCTCTCCTTCGGCAGGCCCTCCTTCAGCACGAAGGGACCAGCGCCCCCGCGACCTCAGGTCCGGGGGCGTCGTCAATTCCGGGTTGTGGGATCGTGTGGAAGTGCCGGTGGCAGGCCAGGGGACGTGGAGGGCAACGTCAAAGTCAACGTGTCGAGGATGACGTAGGGGCGACCCTTGTGGTCGCCCGCGTGCCTCGCGGGCGCGTGTCGGTGTCGGGGTCCGTGTCAGGAGGGGCTGACGTCCCACCAGGTCGCGGTACATCGTGACGCTACGCACGAGCGGGTAGCTCGTGCAGGTTCGTGATCTCACGCCACGTGGATCGGAGCGGGTCCCGGGTAGGCCGTGCGGGCCTTGCCCGCCGGCCTACTTGGGGAGCTCCGGGTGTGCGCCCTCTTCAGGCGTTCGTGCGGCGGCTCGCGTGATCGCCCGCAATACCTAGTGGACGGGCGCCCCGATGACGCGGCCCTTGGACTTCCTGGGCGCCCGCGCACCGGGCTTCGCGGGGAACCGCGGCAGCTTGCCCTTGTTGGCTTCGTACCAGGCCAAGACCTCGCGGCCGCTCTTGAGGTGCGTTCCCACGAGATCGTTGAAGGACTTCACGAGGATGGGCTCGATCCACGTCTTCGTGAACGAGGCGTCCAGCACCTTGACGTCGAAGACCACGCCTTCGCTGATCGTCGCTACGTCCGGGTTGGCGATGTTCGAGGCCTGTGCGATCTCGACGTCGAAGTCGCGCACGTAGGAGACCTGGTTAAGGAAGGAAACGAAGTTGCGCGTCGAGGAGCCGTGGCTGCGAAGACGCTTCACGATGTAGGCGGCGGCACGCTGATCGCCGAGCAGGGCAAGCGCTTCGGCCGCATAGCCGGACAGGCGCATGTTCTTGGAACCAAGCGCACGCACGAAGGGCAAGGCCGTGTCGTCGTGGCCGAACGCCTGCGCCGCGAGCACGGACTCACGTCGTACGGCAGCGTCCTTGTCCCGCGCACCGGAGAGCAGCAGGGCGCGCAGGGCGGCCTCATCGCCGAGGTCGGCCAGGATGCGCGCCGAGGCGATGCGGACCCGCGCGTCCGTGTGGTAGAGCGAGGACGTCGCCGCATCGAGCAGGATGTGGCTGGCGGTGCGCGCGAGGGCGAGGCGCGCCGCACGCTGCAGCGGCGCGGCGCCCGTGGCGACCTTCACGATCAACGCGCGAGCGCGATCGACGTCGCCGGCGGCCTTCATCCGCTTGGGCGTGGCCTTCGTCTTGCCCGAGGCGGCCTCGACGGCATCCGGCAGCATCCAGCGGCCGCGGTAGAGGACGAGGCCCTTGCTGCGCTGCGCCGCATCGAAGGACAGCCACGAGGCGCCAACCCTCTCGTAGCCAAGCGCACGACGCGCCGCTGCGTGGTCAGGCGAGAGCTTCAGCACGCGCTCCATGTAGCTGCGGCTCAGGTCGGCGAGGCCCTTGGCTTCGGCGCTCAGTGCCAGGCGATAGAGCGCGACGGGATCCTTCCCGTCGACCTTCGCGGCTTCGGCCAGGAACGCCGCCCGCGGGGCGGCGCCCATCTGCACCGAGGCGACGGCCTTCGGGCCAAGCTCGACCTTGCCGGCCTTGGTCTCGACGCGGTACCAGCCATTCGGCAGCTTCTCGACCTTGCCTTCGAGGACCATGCCCTCGGTGGTGGTCAGGACGTCGGCCTGCAGCGGCGCACCCAGCGCAAGGAGCAGGGAGGCACAGAGCAGGACGGCGCACATGCTGCGCAGGGGGCGGCCAGGGAGGACTCGTGAGGCGTTCATAGGGGGCGTTCCAATCAGCGGGTACCAAGAGTACCAACGCCGCAGAATGCTCTTGGAAGCCCCCGAAACACGCGCGAACAGCGGTCTGGGACTTTTGCTCAGACGCCGGGCTTCCGGCGCTTGAGGCCCAGGACCAGGGCGGCCAAGAGCGCGGGGCCCAACAGATAGGCCTGGCAGAGGAACAACAGGTTCGCCTCCAGCCCCATCCGGCTCCGGTGGATCTGGTCGTAGAGCCGGATCGGCAGGATGCGCAGATCGATCAGCGCGACCGAATCCAGCTCGCGCAGGGCCAGCACGAACACCATGAGCCCACCCGCCACGAGGCCCCAGAGCGCTTGCGGCCGGATGACGCGCCACGCCCGCGTGAGCCCGCCGGCGCCGAGCATGGCCGCCGCCTCCTCGTGACCGCGCCGCACGGAGCGCAGGGCGAGCCAGGCCGCGACGAGCGCGAAGGGCAGGAACTTCACCGCGAGGATGAGTACGGACCGGAGGATGCTCGACTCGAGCGGCCGCAGCCACAGCCCGGGGATCGCCTGCCACAGGAGCAGGGTACCGACCGCCAGCACGGTGCCGGGGATGGCGAGCGGCAGCGCCCCCATCAGCACCACAAGCGCGCGGGCGCCTCGGCCGGCGCGTGAGGCCGCGCGGGCCATCGGCACAGCGATGGTCATGGAGAGCAACGCGGCAAGGAACGCGGTGAGCAGCCAGCGGTCCCGCTCCTCCCGGCTCCCGGTCGTCTTGTCGAGGGTCGTGGAGAAGTCGAAGAGCGCTACGCCCGAGGTGTCGGTGGCCTGGGGGTTGAAGCTGCCGCCGGTCACCGACTCGGCGCCGGCGCCCCCCCACGTGGCGATCTTCGCCATGGGCATGACGAGCGACACGCCGAGCACGGCGGCCACGAAGAGGTAGGCAACGACCTTGCGACGCGGGCGCGGATCGCACGGCGGACGGACGCGCTGACCGCGCGCGGCCGCGAACACGGGACTGCGTCGCAGCATGGCCAGCGCCACGAGGAGGAGGCCCAAGGTGAGCAGCACGATCGGCGCGGCGGTCGCGACCGCACGACCGACGTTGCCATGCTTGGTCCACTGCATGAACATCTCGGTCGCGAAGACGTTGGCCGTCGATCCCCCCGCCGGAAGCATGAACCCGAGCACGTCGGGAATCGCGAAGTCGGCCAGAGCCAGGACGAACACCAAGACGAAGGCGCCTACGACAGCGGGCAGGACCGCGGGCAGGGTCACGTGGCGGAACGCCGCGCGGGGTCCGCGCAGCAGGCGTGCCGCCTCCCAAGGCCCCGCGGGGACGGCCGCCATCGCGGGACCGACGAGCAGCACGTAGACCGGGAAGAGCACGCAGCCAAAGACGAGCATCGAGTTCAAGATCTGCAGCGTCGGTCCCGAGACATCGAACAGCGCGATGAGCACGGCCTGCATCTGCCGCGCGCCACCGAGCGCGATGAAGAACGGGGGTAGCACGGCGGGCCCGAGGCAGAGCGCCGCGAAGACCATGCGTCCGCGCATCCGGGTCCGCGCGATGATCCACGCCATGGGCAGGCCCAGCAGGAGCGCCAGCAGGGCGCCGCCGAAGGCGATGAGTCCGCTGTTCAAGAGCAAGCGCCCCGTGCGCTCCTCGGTGAACACGCTCCGGTAATTGTCCAAGGACCACACGCGGCGCGTCTCGGCCAGGTACTCGAGGTCTACCTGACTCGGGGTTGGGTCCTCGGGATCGTCGCTCGCGACCGAGTAGCGAACCTCCAGCTCGGTGAAGACAAGCTCCCCGACCGCGCGCTCGACCGTGCCGTCCTTCTGGACGACCTCGTAGAAGAGCATCGAGCGCGCGAGCATCGCTCCGATCGGCAGGATGAGCGCGACCAGCAGGACGGCGACGGCGAGCCACAGGAACGGGTTTGTACGGTACCGCCCCACCTCAGACCGCTCCCCCGGCAGTTACGCCTGCGTAGGGCGTGGTATCGCCCGCGAGACGGGGCGCAGCGTAGGTGTGGGCGCAGCAGGGCATGGGTACCCCATGTAGCGCACGGCGTGCCAGACGGGGCGCCTCAAGCACGTTGGGCCGCCGCCTCGGCTGCGGCTGCGGCTTCGAAGCGCCCGCGGATCGCACGCGTCACGGGCCCCATGGCGCCGTCCCCCACAGGGACGCCGTCGATCGAGGTCACCGGCATGAGGCCCTTCACCGAGGAGGAGACGAAGACTTCGTCCGCCGTGCGCAAGTCGTCGGGCCGCAGCGTCTGCGCCACGGCCTCGATGCCGGCCTCGGCACACAGGCCGAGGATGCGCGTGCGTGTCGTGCCGCGCAGGATCCCGGCGTCGAGCGGCGGCGTCACCAAGGCGCCGGCGCGGATCACATAGACATTGGCCGTGGTCGCCTCCGTGACCTCCCCGGCGGCGTTGAGCATGATCGCGTCGTCGGCCCCCGCGAGACGTGCCTCATGCAAGGCGAGCACGTTGTTGAGGTAGTTGCCGGTCTTGGCGCTGGGGTCGAGGGCCCGGGCCGACATGCGCAGGCGGTCGATGAACGCCATGTGCAGGCCCCGCTCCACCATCTCCGCCGACGGGCGGTTGGCCGGCGCGGCCACGATGATCAAGCCCCGTCGCGGCACCTGACGAAAGTCGAGCCCCAGCGGCCCCGACCCGCGGGTCACGACGAGCCGCACGTAGGCATCGTCGTCGACGGTGGCGCCGGCCGCCCGGACCGTGGCCTGCATGGCATCCACGAGCGCCTCGCGCGTGAACTGGACCTCCATGTAGAGGCGTGCGGCCGAGCTCTCCAGGCGCTCGAGGTGCTCCCGCTGCTGGATGAGGGCGCCACGGTGCCACCAGAAGACCTCGTAGACCGAGTCGCCGAAGAGGAATCCGTGGTCGGTGACGGGCACGCACGCCTGCTCGGCGGGCGTGATTTCACCGTCGACGTAGATACGTGTCTCCACACGCGAATGCTACCTCCCCACCGTCCGTTCTACTCGACTGGGTTCGGCGGTTGCACAGCAGCGCGGCGGCCGGGAGGATTGCCGCCATGACCGCGCCCAGGGAGGACCCGTTCGAGGAGACCTGCATGCCGTTTCTCCCGGACTGTTTTGCGTTCGCCCTCTCCCTGACGCGCCGCAGCCACGACGCCGAGGACCTCGTCCAGGACACGTTCGTGAAGGCCCACCGCGCGTTCGCTTCCTTCCAACCCGGCACGAACGCGAAGGCTTGGCTGTTCACCATCCTGCGGCGTCTGCACATCGATCGCTACCGCCGCGAGCGCCTGCGGCCGACGCCGCTGCCGGAAGACGAGTTGACCGAAATGGCCCGAGGCGCCGGGGACGTGCCCTTGCCCGAAGCGGCCCTCCCGTGGGACGACCTCCCGCCGGGAGCCGTAGAGAAGGCCGTGAACAGCGTCCCCGACCCGTTCCGCCTGCCGGTCCGGCTGCGCGATCTGGACGGCCTCTCCTACCGCGAGATCGGCGCGATCCTGGCCATTCCGGCGGGCACGGTGATGAGCAGGCTGCACCGGGGGAGGGAATACCTCCGGCGTACTCTCGTTTCGCTGGTGGAGGCCGGACGCCCCGACGCGCCGGGCGACAACCTCCCGGACGCTGAGGAAGAATCGACGTGACGAACGACGCGAGCCATCACGCGCTGAGCCCTGCGCCCTGGCATCAGGAGCCGCTCGAGGTGGACCGCTACATCGAAGGCGAGCTGACCGCCTCCGAACGCTCGGAGCGGGACCGCGACGTCGCCGCGGATCCGACGCTGGCCGAGCGCCTCGAGGCGCGGCGAACCTTCCTCGCCGGACTCGCCGTGGCGGGTCAGACCTGGCGAACCGGAGTGCGGCAGCGCCTCCCGGTGGGACTGGAGAGCCGCGTGCGGTTCGCGCTCCGACGTGCGGAAGGCGCCCGGCGCACGACGTGGCGTTGGGTCACCGCCGCCGCGGCCGTCCTCATCGTGACGCTGGCTCTGAGCCTGCGTGATGGTGGCGACGAAGGCGCGCGGGCCATGCCGCTCGAGGTCATCAAGGCAGCCGACGCTGCGCGGCAGGATCGCGCCGGCCCGCGCTCGTGCAACGCGCCCGCCGAGAAGGGCCCGATGCAGTTCCCGCCGGTGAAGGACGGGACGCTGCGGGTGTGGCGCTGCAACCAGGACGCGCAGGGCACGGTCGCCAAGCTCTATCGTCCCGAGGACCTGCCCACCATGGGCTACGCCGCCGTGGCGGCTGAGGGCGTCGACAGGGGCCCCGACTTGGGCATGACGGATCTCGGTGACATGGTCGTCTACGACCTCGTCTACGGCCGCCGCCGCCACTATCTGGCCGTGAGCAAGGCCTTCCTCGAAGCACAGCGCAAGTTGCGGCCGGGACGCGAGAGCTGCCGGGCCTGCCACAACCGCTCGCGCGAAGGGAAGCCGAACCCCCACAACATCGTCCAGCGCTCGTGGCAGTTGGGCGGATAGGCAACTCGGCGGGTAGCATCCGCGCCTGTGGGCGAAGCACAAATCGGGTACGGCGACCGGACGATCCAGTTCGAACTGCCGCCGGGCGTGAAGGCCACGATCGTCGACTCGCCCGAGCCGACGGGGGAACACGAGCCGCTCGGCGTCGTGGCGCGCGCCGTCGATCATCCGGTGGACGCGCCCCCCCTCGAAGAGGCCTGCCAGGGTGCTTCGTCTGTCGCCGTAATCATCCCGGACGGGACGCGACAGGCATCCGCCGACGTCTATCTGCTGCCGATCATCTCGCGCCTCTCGCGCGCGGGCATCGGTCCGGACCGCATCAAGCTCGTGATCGCGCGCGGCATCCACGCCGCGACCTCGCGCGCCGACGTCGAAGCGATCCTCGGGCGCGAGATGATGAGCATCCTCCGGCCCGTGCAGTCGGCCCCGACGGCGGAGGATCTCAACGTCACGATCGGGGAGGATCCGGAGATCGGTCCCATCCGCGTGCACCGCGCCGTGGCCGAAGCCGACCTCGTCCTGCTCACGGGCTCCGTGACGCCGCATCACCTGGCGGGATTCGGCGGCGGGCCGAAGGCGCTCGTCCCGGGCGTCGCCCATCGTGACACCGTCCTGGCCGCGCACCGACTGACCCTGGAGTCGCTCGTGCGGCCGGATGGCTCGATCCGTAGCGCCTCGGGCAGCGTGGCGGGCAACAGCTTCTACGCGGCGCTCTTGCGCGTCGCGCGCTCCCTCGGCAAGGCGTGGCTCCTGAACGTCGTGCTCGACACCGACGGACGCATTGCTGCGGCCGCGGCGGGCGAGCCGGGCGCGGCGCACGCGCAGGCGATCGCCGCGTGGCAGACGCTCTACGAGCCGGCGGCGCCCGAGCCGCACGACCTCGCCATCGTGGGCGTGGACGGTCCGCAGGCGGGCAACCTCATCCAGTGCCACAAGGCGCTGCTCCGCGCGCTCGCCTGGGTGAAGCCGGGTGCGCCGATCGTGTGGGCCGCCCGCGCTCCGGAAGGACCCGGGCACCCGTCGCTGCTGCCGTGGTTCACGGCGGGCAAGCTGCCGCGCCACTTGGCCGCGCTCCGGCGCGAGTTCCACCCCTACGGGCTCACGGCCTACAGCATGCGCCGCATCGCGAAAGACCACCCGGTCTACGTCGTGAGCGAGATGTCGCGCGACCTGCTCCGCCCGATGGGCTTCCTGCCGTGCAAGGACCTGCCGTCCGCGCTCGCCCTGGCGTGCGAGGAGAACGCGGTCGCCTCGGCGGCGGTGCTGCCCAGCTAGGCGCTTCTAGCGGGCCGTCTTGTCCAGACGGGTGGTCTTGATCGGCTTCCGCTTCTTCAAGACAACGTCGATGAGCTTGACCAGGTCCTCTGCGTCCATGAGGCCGACGACGTCCGCGCTGCGATGGATGCGGCCCTGGCCGTCGAGGAACACCATGACAGGCGCGCCACTCTCCTTGATGCCCAGCGCGTGCCGCATCGGCCACCGCACCTGGTCATCCCCACTGAGATCCACCTTGATGCGTGTGATGCGCTCGAAGCGCTCTCGCAGGATCGGCGTCGAGGCGATGCGCTTGTCGTAGACCTTGCAGTTGGTGCACCACGTACCCCAGAAGTCCACGACGACGGGCTTGCCCTTCTTGCGCGAGGCCACGACGAGTTCCTGCAGATGCTCCGGACTCTCCGCGTACGTCCAGGAGAGAAGGTTGTCCGGCACACGCGTGTACCAAGCGACGAACACGATCGCCAGCAGGGTGAGCACGCCCACCTTCGCGCCACGGATGCGCGCGGGGCGGACATCCTCGCCCTCACGCTTGTTCAAGTGCCAGGCGATGCCCGCGCCGGCGATGAGGCAAACAAGGACGCCGACGATCCACATCGCCGTCTCATCGATCAGCTGGTAGTTGCGCAGGTAGTACATGGCCGCTGCAACGATCAGGATCCCGAAGGCGTAGCGCACCCAGGCCATCCAGGGGCCAGGACGCATCATGAAGTTCAGCGACCCGGCGGCGAAGAGCACCGCGCCCATGCCAAGGCCGAGCATGAAGAACATGGAGAAGCCAAGCACCGTGCTGCCTTCGTTGGCCGCGATGATCAGCAACGCGGCAATGGCGGGCCCCGTGCAGGGGCTCGCGATGATGGCGCCGAGGCAGCCGAAGAGGAACGCGCCGACGAAGGAGCCCGAGTGGCTGCGGGCGCCGCCCTGCATCTTCGTCATCCAAGCGGGCGGCTGGAGTTCGTAGAGCCCAAACATCCCGAAGCCCAGGACGAGGAAGAGGATCGCGATCCCCCACTGCACGGCGGGCATCGCGAAGAGGGCGCTCATGGCGCCGCCGGTCTGGGCCGCGATGACGCCCATGGTCGCGAACGTAAGACAGAGGCCCAGGACGTACACCGCGAGGAGGGCTGCGAGACGCCTCCGCGGGATGTCAGCGTTTCCGCCGCTGATGACACTCACCGTGATCGGGATGATGGGCAGAACGCAGGGGGTGAACGCCAGTCCCAGCCCCAGCAAGAAGATGATGCCGAACGCGAGGATCGGCGACTCGGCCATCTTGCGCTGGATGAAGGACTGCTCGTCCTCGCCGGCCCCCAGGTCCGCGTCGGCGACGACGGGAAAGAGGACGTCCCCCTTTGGCGCTGCCGGCGGCGGCGGCGGCTCGGGCATCACGGGGACGGAGACCTCGCCGCCCGGGCCGGGCCAGACGCAGCCGAAGGTCTCGGTGCGCGGCGGATTGCACTTCGCCCCGGCACCTTCGCCCTCGCAGCCTGCCCAGCTGACCTCGACCTCGATCTTGTTCGAGCCCTTGGCCCGCGTGTACGGAATGACGATCTTGTAGGGCCCGTCGATCTGGACAGCGGCGGGGTCGTCGGGCTTGGGCTCACCGAAGGTGACGCCGTCGGCCTTCTTGGGCTTCACGCCAATGGGGAGGCCCTTGTCCCCACCCGCAGGGCCGTAGAAGTGCCAGCCGAACTCCGGCGTGAACGTGACGACGATCGTGCCCTTCGTCTCGTTCCCTTCCTCGACCTCTTCTTCGATGGTGACGGAGGCGCCGCCCTCTTCCTCGATGATGTCCTTGGTGATCACCGGTCCCTTGGCGGCAATGCCCCTCGGCGCCGGGCCCTTGAGGACGATGACGGCCTCATGCCCCTTGATCTGCGGATAGCAGCCCCGGTCCGTGCAGCCGTAGTAGTTGAACGCGACGCCGACGCGCGTCCCTGCGAGCACGTCCTTCGAGAACGTCACGGGGACCTTGAGGGTGAAGGACTTCTCCCAGACGGGGCGGGCGGACTCCTCGAACTCGCCCTTCCAGTCGTGGGTCTTGTCGATGGTGGCCTTGGCCATGTCGTAGCTGACGCCCTTGGCCTCGACGGCCTCGTACGTCATCGCCTGATCGTCGCCGGCGCCATAGATGTGCAGCTTGTCGAAGAGCACGCCCTTGACGATCAGGGTCCCGCTCTGCCCGGGCCCGAGGTCCGCAGGCTCGGTCGTCACCTCGAAGGTGATCTTGCCGTCCACCTTGTCGGCGAGGGCGTTGGGAACGGCCAGGAAGCCGGCGGCGGTCACGGCGAGGATGAAGGCCGTGAAAATGCGAGAGGTCGTGGTCATGGCAGGCCTCCGTAGCCCGATCCCGCCTCCGGGCGGGGATCCGATTCTACGGCGGGGCAGGCCCACCGGAGGGCTGAGGTGAGGGTCACCTGAAGGGACGGGTCTCGTAGGGGCTGTGTTTCCGTCTTTGAGGCGTCATGGGCACCGAATCTCGCCCGCCACAAAAGACCCGATCGGACCCAGGGTCGGTACGGGTGTTGGGCCCGGGGGCCTACAATCGCCTTCGTGATCGTCGCCCGCCGTTTCGAGTTCCAAGCCGCCCACCACTTGCCCCGCCATCCGGGCAAGTGCCGGAACCTGCATGGGCACACGTACATGTTCGACGTGCTGTGCGAGGGCCCCATCGACGAGGCGTCCGGCATGGTCGTCGACTTCGCCGACGTGAAGGCGGCGGTCCAGGCCCGGGTCCTCGACACCCTCGACCACACGCTGCTCAACGACATCATCGAGTACCCGACGGCCGAGCACATCGCCGCCTGGATCTGGGACCACCTCGAGGGCTCGGAGCTGCCGGTCGTCGAGATCCGGCTCTGGGAGACGCCCTCGTGCTACGTCATCCACCGCGGAGGGGATCGCGCGTGAGGCGGGATCTGCGCATGGAGCAGATCCTCGATGCCGGCGCGCAGGTGCTGGCCGAGCGCGGCATCCACGGCTGCACGATGCGTGACGTCGCCGAGCGCGCGGAGGCCAGCCCAGCCAACCTCTACCGCTACGTGCAGGGCAAGGAGGAGTTGCTCTACCTCGTCACGGAGCGCGTGCTGGAGCGTGCGATCCGCTCGGCCGAAGCCGCGCTCGCCGTGCGCGGCGGCCGCGAACAGCTGAAGTCGTACGTGACGGACCACATCCGTCGCGTGCTGGCCTTCCCCGCGGAGGCACGTCTGCTGCAAGAGTCGACGGACGCCTTGCCGGATCACCTACGCCGACGGCTCGAGAAGCGGCGCCAGGTCTATCTCGATCTCGCGGCGGACATCGTGGAGGGTGCCGTGCGGCAGAAGGGCACGCGGCGTCCGACGATCCTGCGGTACGTGCAGCTCCTGCTTGGCATGGCGGACCGCGTCGCCCTCGATGCCGCACTGCAGACACCTCAGCCCCGCCCGGACCGCTTGGCCGCGCCCGTCCTCGAACTGTTCCACGGCGGCATCCACCGCAAGCCGGCGTCGCGCAAACGGTCGTAGCGCCCCCGCGGCCTCCGGCACCGACACGGACACCCGGAGCACCCCACGCACGACGGCGGGCGAAGCCCGCACGTCCCGCGCGGGACCCGCTCCGATACACCGGGCATGAGGACACGAACATGCGCAAGCTTCCGCTCGCGGGTAGCGTCACGAGACGAGGCGCCTACACCCGCGGGCGGATACATGATCCGCTCCTACACGCCGCTGGCGTGGGCGCCCACGGAGAGGTCGTGGGGCGACGGTAGAGCGTAGCCATCGCTGACGTGGCGTGGGCTTCCACGCGAGGAAGCGCATGGCCTAGCTCGACCGAGCATCCACGCCCTCTCCCAAAAATGAGGACGGGCGGGAAGGCCTGATGCCTTCCCGCCCGTCCTGCGGTTCTTGGTAGGTCGATCGCTTAGCGGCCGGCCCAGAGGACGATGTACCGACGTGTCGGCGACACGCGCAAGTACGTCTTCGCACCCGTCGTCGGGTTGAACGTCATCTGCACGAGCTGCTTCGCGTTCTCGTTCGTACCTGTCGTCCACGAGTAGAACAGCTTGCTGCCGCCCGAGTCGAACGCCAGCGACTCACCCGCACGACCAGCGCTGGTCTCCATGACCCACACCTGGTCGGCGTCGGTCTTGTCGAACGAACCGTCGATGACACCCGTCGTGGGATGGAAGCTGATGTTCCGGACGAACATGACGCGCTCGCGGTTGTGATAGCGCACGGTCGACCCGGCCTCGCCGTAGACCGCACTGACCTTGTCGCCCTTCGGGCTCACGATCATGTAGTGACCATCGCGCGTCGACGTATTCCCGTTGAAGTCGCTAAGGCGCGCGATCGGGCCACCCACGTTGCCGCTGAAGGCCTCGATCTCGAAGCCGTAGGAGCCATAGTCCTGCCAGTACACAGCCGTCTGGGGACCGGACGCGAACGTGCTGGTGCTACGGGTGGGGCCGCTACGCGAGTAGTGGGTCATGAAGTAGACGTTGCCCGTCTCCTCGTTCATGACCTGCATGGCCGCGCCGCCCACGTGGTGGGGGTTGTAGTAGTTGCGCTCAAGAGCTTCGTGCGGGCTGTAGTGGTAGTTCGGAAGGAAGCCGCGGCGGCTCGGGTAGCCCGTGGGCTTGAAGCCGCGGCCCTTCTGGTGACCACTAGGCGTGCTGCTGGCCGACAAGTTCTCGATGTTGATACCAAGCAGCGTGTTCATCGTCTGATCACCGCCGTTGTTGGCGTGCATGTTGACCACGTAGAAGTAGTCGCGTTCCACGGAGAGGAAACCACCGAGCGGCTTGATGTAGCCATGGTTGGCGACCCACGAGCCGACGGCCGGCGAGAACGGCGAGGACGAACCACCCGCCGTGCCGTCGTACGTCGGGAAGGTCCCGATGCCGCCGGCGCTGGTGGGCATGACACCGCGGACGGTGGCAGTCGTGCCCGAACCGCCACTGGTCATGTCGTACGAGTAATACGTGCCGGTGAAGTGCGTCGAGTGGCTGTCCGCGACGTAGCGGTTGAGGACCGTCGACGTGCTCGTGGGATTCCTCGAGCTCGCACCTCCCCAGAAGATGAGGCCGTCATTGTCCTTCGTGAAGAGCAGGGAGCCGAAGCGCCACTTGATCGTTCCTCCGAAGGTGTTGGACGTCACCAGCTTCTCGCCCGTCGTGCCCGTCCACGGACTCGAGGTCGTGCCCGTAGCGCGGTACGCCAGGATGTCCTCGCGGTTGTTGACGTAGTTCGACGTCGCGGACGTCGAGCTCACCGACGAGATCGTGTTGTAGCAAACCGCCACGTTGCGACCGTCATCCGAGATCTCGAAGCCGGTCGTCGGCCCGCCGTACGAACCCCAGTGACGGTAGCTGCTCGGACCACGACGGAGGGACGACCCTCGGCCAGCACCCTGCGGGCAGTGCCGCGAGGTGTTGCTGCTGATCTGACGGAAGCCGTCGCCGTACGAGTCGACCCAAACGTAGTGCGACATGACGTCCGAGCCGGACGTGCCACTCGACCGCGGGCCCGCCAGGAGCGCGCAGTGCTGGCCATCCGCACTGACGCGGAAGGGCACCGGAGCCAAGGCGTTCTCGAGGAAGTTCGAGCCGTCGTAGATGTACATCTCGTCGTCCATCTGCGTGACCGTCGAGAAGGTCGTCCCTGAGGAGGAGAACCCACTAAGCCTGCGGACCGCGTTGATGTTGTCCCACTTCTGGAACGGCGTCTGCATCGGCGTGCTCGTGCCGGACTGTGTCCAGCGCGTGTTCGACACGGCTGCCGGCGCGAGGTCCGCAAGCGGGGCCGAACCGGAATCGTCTGCCGTCCACGCACCCGTGCTCGGGTTGGCGTATTCGAAGCGGTGGATCCAGTGGTCACGCCACGAGGCGTAGTGGCCGTTGTACGTGCCAGTAAGGAAGTACATGTGGTTGTCGGTGAGAACCATCGACGTCGAGTACATGTAGTTGCCACCGGTCGTGGTCAGGTTCGGATTGATGTAGCAGTACGTCTTGCCGTTCGCGAACTTCTCGCCCGTGAGGGAGATCAGCACGAAGCGCGCCAGGCTCCAGTTCGAGACCGTGCTGAACGTGTCTGACGTGGTGCCAACGATCTTCGCGACCGCCGTGCGGCCGTTGGGCGAGACCGACATCGGGACCATCTGGAAGTTGCTGTCGCGCGAGCGCGTCACGTCACCGTCACCGAACTTGTAGCAGGAGAGACCGGACGCGGAATCGCCAGCATCTGCGGCCCAGGGGATGTAGATCGATGCGTTGCGACGCACGATGAAGAACCCGTAGGTGCCATTCGGGGCCGAGGCGCTGGTGGTGCGGAACGCGTAGAGCAGGCCACCATCATTGCGGATGCCGGCGGCGGGATTCATCGCGTTGGTGGTCTTGGGCAGCTCGAGCGCGCTCGAGTTCAGGTGCCAGCCACCACCCGAGTTGTTCCAGCCATTCACCTGCTGGTAGTTGTACGCGGTCTGCTTGTCGGTTCGCGCTGTCGCGCGGCCGCCCTTCGGGTTCATGTTGAAGTTGTCGCACCACCAACCATTCGGGTTGAGGGTCGGACGCATCAACTCGACACCCGTGTTGCCGCCGGCGGCGCCAGAGAGCACCTGCGCCAACGTCAGCGAGCCGACCTCGGACGGGATCGTCGTACCGGTGCTGAGATCACTCGGCGCGAGATCTGCGACCGTACCCGAACCGGCGACCACCTGGAACAAGCGGACCTTGACCGGGCCGTGCTCCATGGAGATGTCGTTCGTGCCCGTGGCCGTGGAGTTCGTAGCCGTAAGCGTTGTCTCCGTGATGATCACGGCATCCGGACCGATGCTGATACCGAAGATCTGCGAGTCGGTGTTGCGGACGGACAGGGGAAGCTGGGCGTCCTCCACCGTCAGGGAGACCTGACGTCGGCCGCTGCGCTGGAGCGCGTTGGCCTCGGCAATCGTCTCGGTGCCGAGGATGCCGAAGGGCTGGTAGACGCGGAAGTTCGGCGCGAGATCGCCATTGCCGTCCGCGTTCATGTCGCCCGTCCAGCCGTACTTGCCGGCGAGCTCGCCAGCCGGCACACCCAGGTTCTCACCCTCGTGGGCCTGATCGAACTTGCCATCATGAACGACACCACCGGTCGCACGCAGCTCCATGCCTTCGGCGGCGTGGCCCGTGCTCACGTCCGGGTTGTAGATCACCCTGACCTCAGCCTCGGGCAGGGTCGGGAAGCCATCCGACGGGAGGGTCGGGCCCGAGAAGGTGCCCTCGTTGGCCAGGCTCTCGCTGATCTCAAGCGGATCGGACTGGGCGATGTTGCAGGACAGTCGCTTGAAGGCGTGCTGACCGCGCTCGTTCGGAACCAGCGTGCTGTAGGTGTGGACAAAGACCTCGAAGGTGCCCACGCGGCGAGGGATGCCGGAGAAGGAGCCGGCGCCGGCGCCGGCACGGCGGAACTGGATGCCCTCGGAGTGGAACGGGCCGTAGTTCGGGCCGTTGTCAGCGTCGGCCGGGTAGTCGACGCGGCCCATGCCGATGCCACCGTGGAGCGTGGCGACGTCCGTCGGACCACCGCTCGTCAGCGCGAACGCACCGAAGCTACCGGGAGCGAGGCTGTTGACGATCGGCGTCATGCCCGGCGGGTACGTGATGTCATCGTGCTGGTTGGACGTCGTATCGACGCTGCCGTCATCGTCGGGGAGCGAATCGGTGAGCTCAAAGGCGAAGGGCGGCACACCGTCGACGATCTGGATGCCGTCGCTGTAGGTGGCGCCGGCTTGGCCATCGACCAGATTGTTGTTGGCGATGATGATCGGCGGCGTGTCGATCTTCCACTGGAACTTGCGCGTCGAGACGTTGCTCGCCGCGTCGGTCACGCGGACCGTAATGCGGAAGGGGACACCACCGGGGAGCACCTGGCTGGGCGTGCCGAGGATGCTGCAGGAGTTCGGCGCGAAGTTGGCGCCGAGGGGCAGGGCACCGTCGTTCGGGTCGGCCGGATCGTCGATGAGCGCGCAGGTGTAGGGAGCGACGCCACCGGCAACGATGAGGTTGTAGACGGCGAACTGGCTGAAGACGGTGGTCTCGAGCGCGTCGATGGTGAAGCCGGGCGTGTTGTCATCGGCGGTGCCGTTGACGCCATCCGGACCATCCGCGTCTTCCCACTTGGCCGGGTCGTTGAACGCCGCATTCAGGATGAGGGCCGGACCGACGCCGTTGTTGGCGCCTACGATGCGGAGCGCACCGATCGGCACCTCCCACACGAACGCCTGCGTGGTCGTGAAGAACGGCGTGCAGCTCGTGTCCGTGACCTTCACGGTGAACGAGAAGATGCCGTTCTCGAGGATGTAGCCCGTCAAGTGGTGACGGCCTCCGACATCGTCGAAGCCGAGCCCCAGCGGCAGCGAGCCTGCGATGAGCTCAACCACGTACGGGCCGCTGCAACCACCCTCGAGCGGGATTTCCCAGTCGATCGAGTCACCGGAGGTGAATCCGGCGGGGAGGGAGGTGGCCATGATCACGAGGGGATCCGCGGCCGAAGCGGGGAAGCCGTTCCCGCCGCCGCCACACGCCGGAAGAATGGCGAGCGCTGCGACTGCGAGAAGAGCGAAGAAAATCTTGGAACTGCGCATGGGCACTCCTGAACCTACTGACCTACCGCGCGGAAATCCTACCCGGGCCAGGGTGACACCGTAAGGCCCTGAACCGCCGCTTCCGACGATCCCGTTAGCCCCGGCAGTCAACCTTCCCGCCGGTACCCCGACGCGGCGACCTGTGCCGCCCCGGGATTCCGAACCGCCCGAAGAATATGCAATCCTGAGTCCTATTCCTGAATTCCACCCAAGCGCATGTAAGTGACCACTTGCCAAGCACTTACGGAACGACCACAACGTCCGTGGAGCGTCCGGCCGCGTGCGTAGTGCGATTCCGCACGACGCGATGGCGCGGAGCGTGGTCGGCGGGCGCTCGTTGGGCCGGGACACTCGCTCTTGGACCCGGGACGTGCGACCCGGGCAGAATCTCGCATCCGGCGAGACGTCAGGCCGTCGGCTCGATCCCCGCACGGCTACTTGCCGTCGGACCGTGCAGGCGGCTGATTCCATACGCTGGGCTTGGGCGGCGGCGGCAGCGGCGCCGCCTGCTCGGGCGGGGGCCTGGGAGCCACCTTCCTGGTGATCAGCAGGAAAGCCGGCTGCTGCTCGATGTGGAAGCCCATGTGACGGACCCACTCCACCACGTCCAGCATCTCCACAGAGCCCGGGTCGTCCATCTCGAGGCTCGCGACCCGGAAGTCCTCAAGGCTGCCCTCCTTCGCGAAGCGGATGGGCGCGTCCAGGCCGAGCCCCTTCTCAAAGGCCTCGAGGATCGCTGCGCCGGTCACACGCCCGCTTACGGAGGCGGGACGCAAGACCCGCCGGTGCACGCTCGCATAGTCGATCGGACGTGTGGGCGTGCCACCACCCTGGCCCCAGACGCCGACCACGGTCTGCTTCTCCGTGCGGAGCGTGTTCGCACCGGCGTCCGGCCGATCGCGCAGGCCCTCGCCCTCGAGCGCGTTGTCCGAGGTGCTGACGTCGTCGTCGATGAACAGCACATACGCTCCACCGGCGGCGGCGAGGAGCAGCAAGATCGGCAAGAGGGTGCGCACGGGCCCAGCCTAGCTCCGCAGCCAGGGGAGCGAAACGTCGCGGAGGCCGCGGGAAGGTCGATTCGGACCGCTTGGTAGGCCGTCCGTGCTGCCGCGAGCGGACAGCTTCGGACGGCGGGCCCCCGCTGGCACGAGAGCGCGCCTACTTCGAGAGCAAGGCGGCCATCGAGTGCGCCGCGTCATGGGCCCACTCATAGAAGGGCCCCATCACGACGCCCATGACCAGCATCGCGACCATGCCGATCCAGAGGACGACGCGCGTGACGCCGGGGACGTGGATCGCCGGGTAGGCGTGTCCCTCGACCGGCTCACGGATGTACATCTCCTTGATCCACAGCATGTAGAAGTAGAGGGACACGATCACCGCGCCGGCGCCGATGAAGGCGAGCACGAAGAGCCCCTTGTCCACGACCGCAGCGAGGATCAGGAACTTGCCGAAGAACCCGGCCAGCGGCGGCACGCCCGCCAGCGAGAGCAGGGCGAGCAGCATGGCGAGGGCCAGGAACGGCGCGCGGCGCCCGAGGCCGGTGTAGGCGTCGCTGCCGTGGCTCTTGGCCGCGGCCCCCACGGTGATGATGACGCCGAAGGCCGTGATGCTCGTGGCGAAGTAGGCCATGAGGTAGTAGAGCAACGCCGAGGTGCCCTTCTCAGGGCCACCCTCGGCGGCGATCGCCGCGAAGGCCATGATGATGTAGCCGGCGTGACCGATGGACGAGTAGGCCAGCAGCCTCTTGATCGAGCGCTGCGGAATCGCGCCGAGCACGCCGAAGAGCAGCGTCACGACCGAGATGACGCCCAGGATCAGGACCCAGTCGAAGGCGTCTGTCGCGCCGATGCTCGGCAGGAAAGCTGCTTGGCCGAAGCGGATCAGCAGGACCACGCCCGCGAACTTGGACGCCGTGATCAGGAAGGCCGTCACCGGGCTCGGGGCGCCCTCGTAGACGTCCGGGATCCAGACGTGGAACGGCACGCCGCCCACCTTGAACAGCAGGCCGATCAGCACGAACGCGATGCCGAGCACGAGGATCGCCGGCGGTGAGCCGAGCGCCATGACGCCGGCGAGCGCCTCGAACGAGAGGCTGCCCACGGCGCCGTAGATCAGGCCGATGCCGAGCAGCAGGACGGCCGTGCTGACCGCACCCACGACGAGGTACTTGAGGCCGGCCTCGGTCGAGCGCACGTCGTTGCGCCGGAGCGCCGCGAGGATGTAAGCCATGATCGTGACCAGCTCGAGGCAGACGAAGAGGGACAGCATGTCCGACACGCCCGCGACCAGCATCACGCCCAGCAAGGCGAACAGCAGGATGGCGTAGTACTCGCCGTGGCCGCGGTCCATCCGCCGGGTGTAGGGGATCGACAGCAGGACGAGCAGCGCGCCGCCCGCGGTCGTGAGCGCGCGACAGAAGACGGAGAAGCTGTCGGCCGTCCAGCCGGTGACGGTCGCGTCGCCGGACACGACGTGCAACGCCTTCTCCGAGCTCGGGCCCATGGCGACGATCACGACGAACGCAATGACCAGGCCGACGAAGCTCGTCCACGCGGTCGCAGTGGCGCGGCGGCCGGCGGGAAGCACGAGCTCGGGCAGGATCGCGGCGATCGCGGTGCCGGCGATGATGAACTCGGGCATGAGGAGCTGCAGGTTGGGCGTCAGGCCCTCCGGGAGCTTCATGGCCAGAACCAGGTGCAGGGCGAAGAAGGAGTCCATCAGCGCGAACCCTCGCTCGTCGAGTCAGTGTCTGCGAGTGCCGTGCCTGCGAGTGCCGTGTCTGCGAGCGCAGTGCCTTGGGCGCCGCCCGCGGGCAACTGCACGGCCTTCGTGCCGCCCTCGCGCGCTGTGCGCGCGGCCTCGTGCGTCGCGCGTCCCTCATCGAGGCGCACCACGAGGGGCTTGGCCCCCTGGTGCACGACGTCGAGCATCGGCTGCGGCCAGAACCCGAAGAGCAGCAGCACGCCGGTCAAGATCAGGTAGGGCGCCTTCTCCGCGAGCGTGCGCTGGTCGCGCAGGTTCTTCCAACGCTCGGGCAGGTCGCCGAACCATGCGTCCTTGACGGCGCGCAGGAGGTAGACGCCCGTGATCACGAGACCCCAGACCGCGAAGACGGCGGGGATCCCGTACCAGAGGATGTCGCGCGAACTCCACGCACCGATGATCACCATCAGCTCGCTCACGAAGTTGGCGAAGCCCGGGAGTCCGGCGGAGGCCATGGACGCGATGATGAAGAGCGTGCCGCAGAAGGGCATCACCTTCATCATGCCGCCGAGGTCGTCGAGCATGCGCGTGTGGGTCTGGTCGTAGAACCAGCCGATGAGCGCGAACGTGAGGGCCGTCATGACGCCGTGGGCGAACATGAGGAACACCGCGCCCTCGATGCCGATCAGGCTCGCCGAAGCTACACCCAACAGCACGTAGCCCATGTGGCTCGAGGACGAGTAGCCGATGATCAGCTTCATGTCGCGTTGCGACACAGCGACCAGGCCGCCGTACACGATGTTGAAGCAACACAGGATCCCCACGTATGGCAGGTACACCGCCGCCGCTTCGGGGAAGTAGAGGCAGGCGATGCGCAAGATGCCGAACGCGCCGAGCTTCATGAGCACGCCGGCGTGAAGCATCGAGACGGCCGCGGGGGCCGACGCGTGACCGGCCGGGCTCCACGAGTGCAGCGGCCACATGGGCACGAGCGCGGCGAAGCCGAGGAAGATGACCGGGAACCAGAGCATCTGGAAGCCGGACGAGAAGCCGTGCTCCTCGATGCGCACCATGTCGAAGGTGCCTGCGTCGCCGTAGACCGCGATGAGGCCGATCAGCGCCATGACGGCGCCCGCGCTCAGCAGCAGCACGAGCTTCATCGTGGCGTAGTACTGGTCGACCGTCTTCGTCGTGGATCCCCAGATGCCGATGAGCAGGAACATCGGGATCACGGCGAGTTCGTAGAAGAAGTAGTAGAAGAAGAGGTCCAGGGAGGCGAACACGCCGAACACGCCCGTGACGAGCGCCAGCAGGCAGATGTAGTACTCCTTGACGCGCGACTGGATGGTGTAGCTGACCATCACACCCGCGAAGATGATGAGCGAGGTCAGCAGCACCATCGCCAGGCCCATGCCGTCCACGCCGAGGCGGAACGACAGACCGAGTTCCTCGACCCAGTCGGTCGCGATGCCGTACTTGTAGACGTGCTCGTCGGCCTCGCCGGCGTTCGCCGTGAACTCCGCCGCCGTGGCCGCGTGCTCATAGCTGTAATCGCCGAAGCCGATGAACATCAGGATCGCCATGGCGAGCGAGACGCCGGTGGCGACCGTCGCGATGACGCGGATGGTCTTCTTCTCCTTCGCATCCACGAAGAAGATCGCCAGCGTCGCTGCCGCAGGTGCGATCAGACAAAGAAGCAGGGGATTCATGGACTACTTCCCTCCCGCGGAGGCCTGGCCGCCTGAGAGGAGGCCGACCTGCAGGAGCACGAGCAGGGCCACGATGGCCGCGCCGAGCATGAAGGACGTGACGTACCCACCGAGGCGTCCGGTCTGGACGCGACGAAGGCGGTCACCGGTCACGCGGACCGCTTGCGAGAGGTTGTTGATCACGCCCTGGATCAGGATCCAGCGCTCGAAGAACCAACACGCCTTGGCGATGCCCTGCTGCACCCTCTTCACGAGGAAGAGGTAGAAGGCGTCGATGTAGTAGAGGTTGTTCCAGAGCTTCCAGACACCGCCGAGCTTCTCCGGCAGCGGGTCCTTCCCATCGGAGCCTCGGTACATGCCGCGGGCGACGAAGAAGCCTGCGAAGGCAACCGCGGTGGCGATGATCGCCAGCGGCCAGACCATCTCGGCGCCGGGCGTGCCCTTGAGATGCCAGTGGTGCAGCCAGCCCTCGAACCAGTTGGTCTTGGCCGAGCCGAACGTGCCGTCCGGGATGCCGACGAAGCCGATGAAGATGCTGAAGACCGCCAGGACCTGCAGCGGGATGGTCATCACCTTGGGGCTCTCGTGCGGCTCGCCCTCACCACGGTGCTCACCACCGAAGGTCATGTAGGTGGCGCGCCACATGTAGAAGGCCGTCATGCCGGCGACCAGCACGCCGAGGGCCAGCAGGATCTCCGAACCCCAGACCATGTTCGTGATGCGCGTGGCGCCGAGGATTTCGTCCTTCGACCACCAGCCGGCAATCGGGACGAGGGCGGTCAGGGCGAGGGTGCCCACCAGCCAAGTCTTGTACGTGGTGCGCATCTTGGCCTTGAGGCCACCCATGTTGCGCATGTCCTGCTCGTGGTGGCAGCCGTGGATCACGGAGCCGGCGCACAGGAACAGGCAGGCCTTGAAGCAGGCGTGCGTCACCATGTGGAAGAGGCCGGCGACGAGTCCGATGCCACCGCAACCGATCGCGGCCACCATGAAACCCAGCTGCGAGATCGTGGAGTACGCGAGCACTCCCTTGATGTCGAAGACCGTCATGCCGATCGTCGCGGCGAAGATCGCCGTCGTGGCTCCGACCGCGGTCACGACGCCGAGCACGTCCGGTGACAGCATCGGGAAGGTGCGTCCCAAGAGGAACACGCCAGCCGCGACCATCGTCGCAGCGTGGATCATGGCGCTGACGGGCGTCGGGCCCTCCATGGCGTCGGGCAGCCAGATGTGCAGCGGGAACTGCGCCGACTTGCCGACCGTGCCGCCGAAGACAAAGAGTCCCGCGACGGTCATCCAGGCTGGCCACTCGCCGCCGTTCGCGGCGACCGCGTTCGTCGTCGCTTCCCACAAGCCTTTGAAGTCGAAGGTCCCGAACTCGTTGTAGAACATCATCATCCCGATGAAGAGGCAGACGTCACCGACACGAGTCGTGAGGAAGGCCTTCTTGCAAGCGCGCGCCGCGTGGTTGATGCGGTGCGAGTCGGGATCGTGGCTGAAGTGGCCGATGAGCAGGTAGCTCATCAAGCCCATCAATTCCCAGAAGATGAAGAGGAAGAGCAGGTTGTCCGAAAGGACGAGCCCGAGCATCGCGAACGTGAAGAGCGAGATGTTCGCGAAGAAGATGTGATAGCGGCGATCACCCTTCATGTAGCCGGTCGAGAACAGGTGCACCAGGAAGGACACCACGCCGACGACTGCAAAGAGCGCCGCGCCGAGCGGATCGTAGAGCACTCCCGCGACGACGTTCTGCACGCCATCGCCCACACCGGAGCTGTAGAGCCACGAGAAGCCGATCCCCGCGTCCTTCGAGTTGTGGAAGAACTCCTCTCCGGCCGAGACCGCGCTGATCGCTTGGAACAGACCGCGCACGGTGATGATCATCGCCAGGCCCATGCCGGTGGTCAGCAACCAGTCTCCCTTGCGCGGCAAGAACCGCCCGACGGAGATCTGAATCACGTACCCGACGAGCGGGAGGAACAGCGCCATCAGGAGCAGCCTGAAGTCGCGGTCCGGTTCGAAAGTGAGGTCGAAGAATCCCATGGAAGCCTTACTCGGCCCTATTCACGTAGGCGGTCCACTTCGCTCGGTGTGACCGAGTGGAAGAGGTGGAACACGTTGAGGACGATTGCCAGTGCCACAGCAGCCTCCGCTGCGGCCAGGATGATGACGAACACGGCGAACATGCGGCCTTCCAGCCCATCGCCGTTGAACCGGTTGAAGGCCACGAAGTTGATATTCGCAGCGTTCAGGATCATCTCGATCCCGAACAGCACGTAGAGAATGTTGCGGCGCACCAAGATGCACACGATTCCGAGTGCGAAGAGCGCGGCCGAGACGGCGACGTAGGCTTCGATACCCATCAGGCGTTTCCTCCTTCGAGCGCGGGTTCTTCGAGGTCACTCTTCTTGCGGCGCGCGATGTAGACCGACGCGACGAGAGCTACCGTCAGAAGAATGGCCGCCAATTCGAAGGCGACCACGTAACCCGGCTCACCGTCCGGGAGATTCATGGCGAGGAAGCCGACACCGATCTGCTTGGGTCGCGAGGCGATCTCGGCCAGATTCGGATCGACGACCCAGTTCGCGGATCCGCCGACCTTCATGGCGACCCAAAAGGTCCCGGCCCCGACGATGCCGAGGCCGGACAGCACGCGAGTCAGCTTGCGCTCGTTCATGTCGGGCGGCGTGAGCATCACACCGAACAACAAGAGCGCGAGGATGCCACCGACGTAGATCAAGATCTGCGCGACGGCGATGAAGTCCGCGCCTAGCAGAACGTAGAAGCCAGCGACGCCGCTGAAGGTTGCCAGCAACGAGAACGCACTGCGAACGACGCTGCGTTCCCAGATGCAAACCAAGCCGCCGCCGATCGTCAGGAAGGCGAACAGGCCAAAGGCCAGACCTTCCGCGTGAGCGGCCTGCATGCCCCAACCGAGGAGCACGAGCGCGAGCACGACGAGTGCGGCGTAAAAGGGACGAGAGGTGTTTTCCATCTCAGTCTTCACTCTCCGTCTCGGGCTCGTCGTCGACTTCCGGTTCGTCCTCAACAACTCCGCCGGCTGCGGCCTTGGCCGCCTTGGCTGCTGCTTTCTCGGCCTTCTTCTTGTCCGCTTCGCGCATTCGACTGCGCGCGCCGCGGTCCATGCCCTTGAACGAGAGCAGGTCGTGCTTGAACTCGGAGCGGTCGAAGCTCGTGAACGCGTACTCGGTGCCCATGTGGATGCAATCCTTGGGGCACGGGTAGACGCACAGCTCGCAGAACATGCACTTCTGATAGTCGAGCGTGAACGAAACCCACTCGAGTTCCTTGCCGTGTCGAATCGCGTCCATCTCGATGCAATCGATCGGGCAGGCGCGCGCACAGGCGAGGCAGTTGATGCACTTCTCTTGCTCGAGATAGTGGATGCCGCGGTAGCGATCCGGAATCGGCAAGCGCTCGTCCGGGTACTGAACCGTGATCGGCTTCTGGAGGAGGTACTTGCCCGTAATCTTCATCCCCGCGAGCGTGGTCGTGAGGGTGGCCCACACGTTGTGGATGTACTCTTTGGTGGCAGTGCTCATGGTGATCCGGGCTAGAAGGCGGCCTTGAGGGCTTCCCAAAGGCAAGCGCCGAGCACGCACACGAGTGCGAGCGGGGTCAGGTATTTGTATCCCATCGTCATGACTTGATCGATGCGAACGCGCGGCAGTGTCCAGCGCAACCACATCATCAAGAACACACCGAAGGCCGCCTTGCTCATCAAGGTCACGTGGCCGCCGAGGTTGTGCAGGATGGAGTGCTCGCCGCCGATGTACTTGGCGAGGTGAGTGATCGGGCTCTCGAAACCGCCGAAGAAGAACACGGCGCCGATGAGCGACATCAGGAACATCGCGGCGTACTCCTCCATGAAGAAGAAGGACCAGCGGATGCCCGAGTATTCGGTGAGAAAGCCGGAGACGAGTTCACTCTCAGCCTCGGGCAAGTCGAAGGGCGCGCGCTTGGTCTCGGCCAGGGCGGCGATGCCGAAGATGACCGCAGCCGGGATCATGAACGGGTTCCAGAAAATGAACCACTCCATTCCCCAGAGGCCACTCTGCGCTTCGCTCGCTTCGAGCAGATTGAACGTGCCTGCAACGATCAGCGGCACGAGCAGCGAGATGCCGAGCGGAATCTCGTACGCCACGACCTGCGCGGCTTCGCGCATCGCGCCGTAGAGCGACCACTTCGAGTTCGAAGCCCAACCCGCCATCACGACTCCGATGGTCGTCATCGACGAGAGCGCGAGCACCAGGAAGATGCCGAGGTCGAGGTTCGCGAAGTACACGTCCGGCGCGAGCGGCATCGCGACCAAGGCTCCGAAGATGGAGCCCAGCACGATCGCCGGTGCGAGCACGAACAGCATGCGATCCGCGCCGAGCGGGATCATGTCCTCTTTCATGAGGAGCTTGACGCCGTCCGCGATCGGCTGCGCCCAACCGTGCCAGCCGCCGACGTACATCGGACCGAAGCGGCACTGGATGTGGCCTGCAACCTTGCGCTCGGCCCACGTCGCCGCCATGGCGAGCAGGGACACGAAGCCGATCAAGATGCTGACGCCGACGCCGCACGCCATGAGCGCGAGCACCCAACCCGGCGCACCTTCCGGTGCGAGGTCGCTCAGCAGTTTCAGAAACAGGTTTCCGCTTTCCATGGGGTCAGCGATCCGTTTCCCCGACAACGATGTCGGTTGAACCCACGATGGCGACGGAGTCGGCCAGGAATGTGCCAGGCATCATCTCTTCCAAGACGGCGAGGTTGCAGAAGGAGGGACCGCGCACGCGCGTGCGGATGGAGACTTTGCCGCCGTCCGAAACGACGTAGTGACCGAGTTCACCGCGAGGGTTCTCGATACCGACGTAGGCTTCTCCGGGCGGAATCTTGAGCACCTTGGGCACGTCGCCGAGCACGGGGCCCGGCTCGATGTTGGCGAGACACCAGCGGACCTGGCGAATCGACTCCTTCATCTCCATCACGCGCACCCAGAAACGGTCCCAGCAATCGCCGAGCGTTCCCTTTTCGCCCTTGGCGACGGGAATGCCTAGCTGGCCGTCTTTGTCCATCTCGCCGTACAGCATGTACGGGCAGTCGCGGCGCAAGTCGAAGTCGATGCCCGAGCCGCGCAACATTGGCCCGGTCAGGCCGAAGTCGTGTGCCATCTCGGGCGAGATGACGCCGATGTTCGCCGTGCGCTTGATGAACACGTGGTTCGCCATCAAGAGGTCGCAGTACTCCTGCCACTTCTCCTCGAACACGTCGCAGAAGCGCTCGACCTCTTTCAGCCAACCCGGAGGCGCGTCGTTGAAGACGCCGCCGATGCGGATGAAGCTGTAGGTCAAACGCGCGCCGCAGATCTTCTCGAACAGCGCGAGCAACCATTCGCGTTCGCGCAGTGCGTAGAAGAAGGGCGTGAAGGCGCCGATGTCGAGGCCGTAGGTGCCGTAGGCGATCAGGTGCGAGGCAATGCGGTTCAGCTCGACGCAAATCGTGCGGATCATCTGCGCGCGGCGCGGAATCTCGACGCCCATCAACGCTTCCACGGCCATCGAATAGCCGAGGTTGTTGTTCATCGCCGCGAGGTAGTCGTAGCGATCGGTGTACGGCAGGTACTGCAGCCACTCGACGTTCTCGCCGATCTTCTCGGCGCACCGGTGCAAGTAACCGAGGTGCGGTTGCGCACCGGTGATCAGCTCGCCGTCGGTGCGGATGAGGATTCTCATCACGCCGTGCGTCGCCGGGTGTTGGGGGCCCATGTTGACCTCCAAGTCCTGC
>JAJDEN010000038.1 GCA_029259775.1 Planctomycetota bacterium
GGCCTCGAGAAGGTGCAAGGCGAATGGGACCTGCTCTGCACCGCCCACAACCTCAACAAGATCTACAAGGCGCTTGCCTGAGAGCCGAGGCGCCTTCGCGCGGCGACCGACGCCAGGCTATCCAGGAGGCTGGGCCGGGGATCGGCCTCGTAGAGGGGGCCGATACTCGGACAGGTTCCTAGTTCTTGCTCAGCCCTTTGAGGCAGAGGCGACGGATCATCTCGGAGCGCGAGCAGCGCTCCCGCCATGCTTGCTTGTCGATCCTCTCCTTCAATCGCGTTGGCGCCTTGAAGGTCAGCACTACTTCCAGATCCTCGTTCTTCTTGCTCAAGAGGGGGCTCCTGTGCGCCGCCGGGGGCGCCATCAACGCTCGACTACCGCTTCAAGGAGCCGCGTTCTCGCGTCGTGCCCAACAATACCAATGTCACTTGACGCGCATAACGGTATGCACGCAACGGCGCGGCATCGCATGCAGAGACGCGAGACTCGGCGGCGACTGCTGTGACTGGAGGCGTACGGGCCAGTGGCCGCTAGTCAGCCGGTTGGCCTTCCTCGCTACGTCCGTCGGCGGACGACAAGCCGCCCATTGTCAGTTGCGTCCAGTCCACTGAGCCCCGATCCACGAGTGCCTGGATCACGCGCCGCGTGAGTTGCTGGACCTGCTTCGCCGCTGCTCCGGGTGTTGCGAGCCGCTTCCAATCCTTGGCCCACTTCGTTTTGGAGTCCATTGTCCCGTTGTGAACGAGGTGACTCCGAATGTCATACAGGTGCCCGGCGGTTCGGGCCAAGTCGCGCCGTTCTGTGACAGAGGTGCCAAGGAGCCAAGCCAGTCGGGATGCGAGACGGAACCGGAGTTCACCATGCTGTATGTCGTTGAGGACCAGCGCTTCGAGGGCGATCATGTGAGCCAGTAGGCGGTCAGCATCTCCGTATTCATGACACCCGCGTGCGAACCAGTGGACACCCAGCGAGTTGGACTTCGTCCTGCACCAGGCGCGAAACGCCTTGAAACCGTCAAAGGTCTCGCATGAAACGGTCGTCCTCGGCACGAAGCCAGCCGTCATCTTGAACTCCGTCGCTCGAAACGGTGGGTGGCGGGCGCCCGTAACGCGCCCCATCGCTGTGAGATCCTCGTGGTGGGTAGGTCCTGCACAAATCGAACACTCATGCTGGACATGAAGGAAGGCGATCACCGCCTCAACGACATCCCGCTCGTTGGACCAGCCATGCCGGTGCGGGTCTCGAACTCGCAGGGCGGTCCCCGCGAATGAGACAGCGACTCCGCCAAAGGGCATGACGGTGGCAACCGAGCCTCCGACGCCCTGGAAGTGGCGAAGCAGAAAGGGCGAACATGCAGTCAAGTCCACGCCGGGGCAGACTTGGATCTCCTCCGATGTCATCTCGATTCCATCAAGAGGCGTGACCCATTCCATGGGCGCCGAGTCTGCACCATCAGCCTCGCGCACCTGGTGGCGCCGGAGTAGGCGGGCGGCGCGTTCAATCGCATCTTCTTGCTCGGCATGGGGCACCCCGTGAAGTGCAATCCAAATGACGGCCTGCGCAACGCGATCCTCAGGGTTGTTCGTGACCAGTGAGTTGAGCGAAGAGACGGAAGAATGTCTCAGGAGGTCGTCCCACGCACCTGTCCAGTTCGATTGGAGCACACTCGCATCAGCGCTGGCAGATTCAGCACTCTGCGCTTCGACGACCCACCAAGACAGAGTCGTATCGAAGAGGATTCCTCGTTCGCGGAGAGTTTCCCTCGCGTCTCCTACTGCCGCTCGCACTACTTCGCCCAGATCGTTGCGTTCCATTTGTAGGCCTACGCTCGTAGCCAGGGAGCCAAGATTCGTTCTTCCAGGTGAATCTCCTTCGTTGTCTCCGGAAACCAGATGTTGCCACGCCAGTCCGAGTAGTTCGGCGAGACATGGACGAGGACATTGTGGATGAAGTACCCGAAAGCCATCTTCTTGAGTGCGTAGGTGTGCCAGTGACAGTAGTTGTCCTCTGCGCCAGTTGGGGGCTGCTCCCAGTAGCGGGCGAACCAGTCGGGGCCCAAGCAGACCAAGTTAGTAAGCCGGTCCTCTGTGCCGCACTCTTCGGGGATTGCCTCAGTCGCCGCCACCTTCGCTCCTGGCGTGGCCTCGTACGCGAAGAGCCCCGTGACAACGCGGGACCGGACTCTCTGGGGCAGTAGCGATCGATTTTCGGCGATGCCCTTGAGGGCTTCAGACAGTTTCGCTGGCCCGTTGACCTTGCTCTTGACCTCGATGATGCCCCGTACATGGTCAGGCGGGATGAACACGAGGTCGCCGTCCCGAAAGAAGGCTGGGCTGGCAGAGTCGTACAGCAACACATCGATTTGCTTTGATGTGTGCCCGCCGCCAACGATAAAGCCTCGGCCTACGCGAATGGTCTCCGGAAGGCTGTCTCGAAGAGCAGCACGGAGCACACTCTCCTTCCACTCACCGTCCGTCTGCCAGTGAGGATTTGCGCTGAACTCGCGGACGCGGTCGCGTAGGGCAGACAATTCTGCCGACCGCGAGCGGAAGTACTTTGCGATGTCCATGCGGGATATCTCCAGAGTAGGGGCGAGCCTCGCCCTGCCGCGCTACGGCACGTAGTAGATGGCATCAAGCATGGCCATGCGCCCCATCCACGTGCGTTTCTCAACGGGCGATTCGGGCTCCTCTGACATCCACCAGGGCGTCTGCGTGAGCGGGACGATTAGCCTATCCCAGTACTTGTCGAGCCCGATGTCCTTCGGTACTCCAGTGGCCTTGCACAGATCCGCGTTCGGAAGCGCGATGCACACGAACCAGTCTGGTCTTCTCATGCAGAGCAGTCGGGTGGCGCTCCCGCGCCCCAGCCCGCCGCCCAGTTGTTCATTAGCGAACGTCTTGGCGAACCGGGCCCTAAACGTCTCGTAGTGCTCACGACGGACTTCGCCCGTGAGAGGGATCGCGTCAAGCGCGTGCGAGAGTCCGCGACTGTTTCGTCCGATGAGGCTTCTGAAGTTGAATGCCCTGCGCATGGCACCGAACCACATCCAATCAAAGGCGTCCTCATCGGGGTCGTACCTCTCATAGGTGGTGCCCGCGATGCGGGTTCGGCTCGCCTTGTCCATGTCTCTCAATCTGGGTGTGTCGTGAAACAACGAGCGGGCGTCTTCAAGTAGCAGGAGCCGATCCTCGAACATGTTCTCCGCCCGCTCAGCCTGAATG
Source organism: Planctomycetota bacterium (assembly GCA_029259775.1). Taxonomy (GTDB): domain Bacteria; phylum Planctomycetota; class PLA2; order PLA2; family JAEUHO01; genus JAHEIK01. The sequence goes on from JAJDEN010000038.1 coordinate 3,225, forward strand.
CGCTTGAAGTACTCAGCCCAGGACATGCCGAGAATGTCCGTGACCCCTTCCTCTCGGGCGCGTTCCCTCTTGCGTCTGATCGCCGGACTCGTTGTGACGAGTGGCCGCGAGAGCCGTTCATGGTCGCGCTTTCGAGCCTCCCATGCAGTGCGGTACTCCGATACGTCGTCGGCGTCGAATGACTCGGCTGCGGCCCAATATCCACCGATCAGTTTCTGAAGATCCTGGCGGACAGAATCTGCCTTCGTGTCTTGGTTGGAGAAATGGAGGGCAACCTCGTCGTTCACGAGCATTCCGCGTTTCGTGAAGTTCGCGCTGCCCACGATGCAGTCCCAGGAGTCTCCCGATTCGAGGAGGTACACCTTCGGATGGAAGGTGACCGACCTCTGTGGCATCCAGCGAACTGAAGGAGTTTCGACGAAGCCACACAAGAAGTCGGGATGGGTGATGTAGGAGTCGATCCCGACGACCAGCCTGCGGATCTTGGCCTTGTTCCTTACCAAGAGCCGTTGAGCCGCAAAGTCCATCGTTGCCCAGGCAACCGCGACGGAGTACGAGTCGTGCTTGGGCAGCAGTCGCGTCAGCGTGTCATGGATTTCGGTACTGGTTGAGAGTAGGCGCATGTCTGTTCCGAGAGTGTAGCGGACCATCACGCTCGCTTCGATGCGCACTTCCTCGGAGTGTTGTTCGCCCAAAGATGACAAGGCAAAGGCGCTGGCGGGCTGGGCTGCTGCACGAGGTATCGGGAAGCGCGAGGCGCTGAAGCGGCTTGAGTTGTTGGAGGGGTAGGCGTTCGCCTAACGACCGGGGTGAATGATCCGGGCAACCGCACCCGTGCCACGGTCCACGATGTACACCCGGTCAAACGCGATGTCCCACGTTCGCTCCGCTATCTGATCCGGACGTGCGATCATGGATGCGAGATGCCGCCCCGGCGCGACAACGAGAAGCCAGACTTCGTGTGCCTTCTCTCGGTACGGCTACGGCTTCTCACCTAGGGATGCAATCTCATCCTCAATCTCCTGTAGCCGAGCATGTAGTTCGATGCGGCGCTCCAGCAGGGGGATCAGCACCGAGAGTTGCTCGTGCAGGTTCTTGTTTCGATCCTTGTACGCCTCGACCATCTTCATGGTCCGGCGTCGGTCCTTCAGTTCCTCTCGCACGGCGGCCATCTTCGCTACCTCTGTCGCATTCAGGTAGTGCGACGGAATCTTCGTGCCGTCGAAGTAGGTGACGCGCTTGGCCGCCTTCACGAGGTCGGTGTCAGTAGTTGCAAGGTCCTTGCGCACGCCGTGCTGCTGAGTACGGAGTGCTCGCAGGTCCGTCGCCCGCCTCTCCTCGGGGGACGGCCCCTCCTGTTCGACGGGCTTGGGGGCTTCCGACCCACACCCCGCCAGTAGCAACGTCAGTAGTATCAGCACTCGCAACTCGATACCTCGCGGTTATTGGCCCGGATCGCTCGACTAGGACTTCCGGCGGGACTTCTTCTTGCTGGCCTTCTTGCGGCGCGCCTTCCGCGCAGCCGCCACGATGGCCGCACGCATCCATTCACTGAGGCTCATCCCTGCGGCATCGGCAGCAGCGCGGACCTCGTCCTCCTCGTCCGGGCGCACACGGCAGGCGATCCGTCGGCTCAATGCCTGCCCCTCCTCGAACTTGGGACGACCTCTCTGCTTGCCAGCCATCAGCGACCCCCTCGGGGATCGCCCTCTGACCGAATCGCCAGGGCACTATACTGTGGGACACAAAATGTAAGCCAGCGCCCAGGACTCAGAGTCCGGGGTGTCGATCTGGCCTGTGTGTCGATGCCGTGAAGGGTAGCCGGGAGCAGGTCGGGTCGCCACGAGCCGTTGGCGGGGAGAACCCATGCCGCAGGAGCCGCGCTACTACATTCGCCAGGCCGGGGGCGCCGCGCAGGGGCCGTATGACTTCAGCAAGATCGAAGGCTATCGGGACGCGGGTCGAATCAGCGCGGAGATGGACTTTTCAGAAGATGGAGAGACGTGGTGGAAGGGGTCCGACTGGCCAGCCCTGTTCCCGGCCACCGCACCCAAACGCCCGCCGATGCCCCAGCAATCAGCCGCGCCACCCCGACATCGATCTGACCGTCCGCAGCGACGACCCCGCCGCCAGCAGAGACGCAAGAGTGGCGTACCGATGGTGGCCGTCGTCATCGGCCTGCTCGCCGCCATTGGAATTGCGGTGGCGGTCCTGAATCGTGGCGGGGACGAGCGCGAGGCGGTCAGCCGAGTTCGGACTGGGCCGTTCGTGCCACGCAACGACACGCCTGAACGTCAGCCAGTGAAGAGCGACGAGCCGCACGTAGCGTCACCCAGCCGAGCGTCTGCGCCCTCCCTCCCAACGAAACGTCGGATCCGCGCCAAGATCGTGGAACTTGTTGGGGAGCGCGGGGGCATCGGCGGCATCGAGGGCGGCGAGAAGAAACTGATCGAGGCCCTCGGTGAGCCGTCGCGCACGCAGTCCGTCGGGGAGAACGTCTACTACTACTTCAAGGCGCGGGACGGGACGATCCAGGTTGTGGTACACGAAGCGTTTCGTTTCGGGGGCCCGTTCATGGTCACCGATATCAACGACTACTGACCGAAGGCCAAGCACGGTGTCCACGACGCTCCGAGTTCTCCTCTCGCCCCTCCGGCTGCTGCTGCGCGCACTGGTCGTCGTCGTCATCGGGGCCTTCCTCGTTGACTGGCTGGGTGGCGACGACTGCTAGGTAGTAGCGGAGTGGATCTTGCGCGCCCGCTCCCGGCGATAGCGCGGCCCCGAGCACAACCCACAACGAGGACGCCCACAGTCCATCGGTGCGTGCCGTCGCCATCGACCCCGCACGCGCTGATCGGGCTCGGCTCCTACGCCCCAGTCCAGGGCACGCGCTTGGCGGACGCGGCGCTGCACGATGCGGTCTGTGCGGTGGCGGCGGTCGGCGCGGGTCATGATGAGCATTCTACGAGTTCATCCAGTCCGGCAAAGGGCTATCGCGCCTCGCCGCCTCGACAGCGCGCCGCAAGCCGCGATAGCACGGGAGGCAGAGACTGGCGGTTGCTAGGCGCGCCAGATGCCCTACTGCTCGACCATGCGCCTCTCTGGGAGAACGATGTCGAGGGCGTTTGAGACCATCGTTAGCACCTCGCCCCGGTCCGATTCCTCGTCCGTATCGTGGTGCTGGCGTGTGGCCACATCGTTGATGTCAGACAGTCGGTCGTACATGTCCTTCGACAGGCTCGAACCGACCTCTCCCTCTATCTGCCCGAGCATGCCGCCGAGGGAGTCCGAGTACTTGAACTTCAGGGGGTAGTTCATTCGCATCCAGAACTCCATGAGTTCTCTCGTGCTCTTCCGTGCTGCATCGACGGCTGTACCGTATCCCTCGGCAAACTTCATCAACGTCGAGCAGTTCTTCTCGAAGGGGCGCAGCAGCGCCTCGTCGATGTCCCACTCGTGGACCTTCGATCCTGACACTCCCGGGGACAGCAGCAGGGTCTTCACGTCCTTGCGCTTGAGATGCTTGCGGTGGCGGCGGTAGATCCTCCCGAGGAAGGACGCATCGTGGCTCAATACGATCACCTGCTCGAACTTTCCGGCGAGTTCAAGGATGATCTTCACTGTGATAGTCCGGCGATGTCCGTCGAGACTACACATGGGGTCATCTAGGACGACTGTGCCCGCATTCGCCCCCGCCTCCTCAGACACGACTGACAGGTAGAATGCAAGGGCGAGCGCCGTTCGGTCTCCGGCACTCAGGGTGGATCGGAAGCATCGCGGTCCGCGCACCTTCGCCCCTTCTGCCGATGACACCCTGTCGCCGAGCACGAGCAAGCCCCACTCAGCACCAGCGCCCCCACGCATGTTCTTGGTGACGGGGGTGAGGGAGAACGTTGTTCCAAAACGCTTGAGATACGAGTTGATGCTCGTGCCGTACCGCTTCAGCACGCTGTTTGAGTAGCGTGTGATCTCGTCGCCCAAGCGATCCCGCTCCTTGACGGCTCCATTGCGCAGTCTCTGTTGCTCGATGTACTGGTCGCAGAGCCGGGCTACAGTTTTTCCGAAGCGGATCTTGGTCTCCTTTAGCGTTTCATGAGCGCGCCGTGCGTTGGCGAGTTCCTTGTCTGCGGTGCTGGCTCCCTTGGTCTTGTGCAGCGTGATCAGTACCAGCGCCTCTACCACCTGTTCGTTCCTTGCTGTGACGACGCCTGCCAGACGATTCCACTCATCAGCCAGGGCAGCCTCGCTCGCGGATAGGTGGGCCTCCTCCAGCATCGCTCCACGCTTGCGTGAGATGGCGGCCTGGAGCGCGGCGCGGACCTTCGGCCCGAGGACGAGTGGATCGGCAGGTACTGGGGGTAACGGCTGAAGATCAAGCACTGCCTGCCAGTAGCGCCAGTGCGAATCCTGAGATGCGATGTCCTCGCCTAGTTGTCGCAATACGGTTGTTGAGAAGGTTTCGTCCGGTCGTGCGGCGAGGGTCTCTACACGGCGCAGCAGCGACTTGTATGCCGCCCCGAAGTACTTCTCGTAAGCGCCAACGAGCGCTAAGTCTGTTGTCTTCTGAGCACAGTAGGGGCAAGAGGCGGTCTTGTATGCGGCTCCCTTGCCCAAGGACCTGGGTTTCCCCTGTCCTCCGGAGGAGTACCTCGTTGGTGAAGGGGCCGTGCTTCCGGAGGGGAGGACGCTCGCTTTGGTGACGCACACCGGGACGGTGGATGAGGCCAAGGACAGGGGCAGAGAGTGGGTGAACCAGGCAGTCGAGGTCTTGGCCTGCGGAATGTACGGCTGGGCTCGCCGTTGGCACACGGCTCACTTTGGTGCTGGCTCATCTGTGGCCACATTCTCTTCGGTCGAGGTTCTCTGCGACCGGAACTCCAGTGCATGGCGAAAGACATCTGCTCACCGAGGTCCTCTGGGCGAAGTCGAGGTCGATGCGGCTTGGCACCGAGGCGCTGACGAGTATGGGTCCTTCTTTCCGCTGCTGAAGGTCCTGAACGACCAGGACACTCTGGTGGGCAAGTCCCGCAGGCTATTCTGGAGCGCTGCGCGTTTCGCAGGTCGCTCGTGGCTCGCCTATCCATCCATGGCAGATGCACTTCTCTTTGGGTGGATTGCCCTCGAACTACTACTTCGCCAAAGGCGTGAGAAAACCTGGGAGGTGGTGCCTCGGCGTGCGGGCGCGCTCCTTGGTGATGGCCGCCTAGGCTATGCCAGGACGGGGGCGATCGGAGATGAGGTTAGCCATCTCTACGATCTCAGGAATGACCTTGTTCACTCTGCCGACGAATCGAAGATCGAACCACGTGACCTGCTCTTCCTAGACGACGTACTTCACAATGTCCTAGGGAATCTATCCAGACTGACCCCCGAACACGGGAGGTCGCGGGCCGCCCTGTGTGCGTTCTTGGATGAGAACAGCGGCAGCCACAGGCGTGTGGGAGGCGTACCCCATTACAATGCCAAGGATCTTGCGAGGCCCTGGTCTCGGATCGTCTAGAGCGCTGCCTTTCGCTCTCACGAGGCCCTTCATGAATGGCAATCGCTTCCCCGCGCCTTCGACACGAGCGGCCACCTCGCCACCGTCGCTTCTGGCGTCAAGGCCATCCCCACCGATGCGCCAAGCCCACGATGCCCGACGTGCCCACAGGGCATCCTCAGCCGTCTTGAATACTATTCTGCGCCAGCGCCCACAGCCTCAGCCGCACAAGATCGATGGGCTCCGGGTGGGCGTGGCATTCCTGACTGAGCATCCTCGTCGAAGCGGTCAAAGAACTGCTTCACCTGATCCCAGTAGGTGTCTTGAATGCGCGAGGCTGCGGCAGTGTCCCCCTTCCCGTAGTCAAACGGCAGCGTCCTATGGAGGCCGTTGACCACCTCCCACGTGCGGAAGCGCTGGTACATGACGGAGTGCGCTGCACCAAGGGCCGGGATCTCTGCGAGGAGTGAGCGCCAACCGTCGGGCGAAAGACCAGCCTGGACGACGGCCATGTACGCATTTCTCATGGTCTTCATATCGAGCAAGACGAGGAATGTCTTCTCGTCGATCGGGTCAACACCCAGTGAATCTCGAAGGGCATTGGTACCTGTCTCGATGTCGTGCTCCCACTGGGCCACGGCACGGGCATGCTCCGCAGCCTCCAGTCTCTCCTCCTCTCGATTGCTCTCGATCCGCTCGACGGAATTGAGGATCGAGAGCACGATGTCGTCGCAGATGTCGAGGACCTTGTACCTGTAGTCATCCGAGAGGCTCTCGATGACCGATGCCAGCACGGGCCCATCGTCGAGGAGTTCGACCACCTTGATGCCGAGCGTGCTGCGAAGGCGATTGAGGACGACTCCGATCTGCGGCACAGGCTTGCTCGACTTCCCCTCTGCATTCGATGACGCACGACCATGAATGGCATTGGCCAATTCGAGCAGGGGGGAAGAAGGCTCGTCGATCTTGTCCTCTGTGTCTTTACCCTCGTCGTCCACGAAGTGGTGCTCCTCCCCCACGCCGCCGTCAGGCGGGCAGGCCGCCGAAGGCGGTACTTGGGGAGGGTTCCGCCGAAGGCGGTACTGATCATCGGCACGTACACATCCTTCGTAAGAAGGTACTGTTGCTGCAATGACCCCGTCCGGTGCTGTAGTGACCCCGTCGAGGTGCTGCAATGACCCAGTCGCCGGTGCTGCAATGACCCCGTCGAGAACTGCTGTCGATGCCTGAACTGGGTCACTACAGCACCTCGCCGCGATCTGCCCGAGGGCTTCGAGCCAACCCTCGACGAAGTCGAAGTGAATGCGGAAGAGTTCCGGGTGCTTCGGATTCCTCTCCTCGCGCCATCGGATGAAGCCTGCGTCCTTCAGTTCCTTGAGAGTTCGGCGCCAGTCACCTGACTTGCATCCGCACAGTTGGTACATGAACACAGTCCGGGCAAGCGAGCCTCGATCGTAGTACTTGTCCGTACGGTCTTGGCGCTCGGCCTCGGGCTTCTCCTCGCGGGCCTGGTAGAGGAGCGTGAGCCCAATGCCGTGGCGCTTGTCCAGGTACGGCATGGCCTCGTAGAGCGGCATGGGGATCGAGCGGAGCCCCCCGCTCTTGCGCGCATCGTTGTGCTCCCGCCAGAGCCTCTCGTAGAGGTCCTGCTTTGCGATCTCACGCTTCGGATTGGCCACGTCGAGTCCCACGACGTGGTATCGGCCCTCCTTCCCCCGAGCGCCAGGAGTTCGTGGGGGCTGGACCATCAGGCCCAGCCATTTCGTCCGCGTGTCAACGTTCCGGGCGTTGAGCAACGTGAATGAGATCCGGTTCCTGAGCAGCGGTTCCATCTCGAACTCCCATGGGGTGAAGGTGCCCGGTATGGGAGTTCGAGTGCTGGCTCGAAAGACACCGTCCCGACCGGGCGGCGAGACGGCGGTGAAAAAGGGGGAGGGAACCAGCACGGGACGAACTCCAATCGAAGTTCAATCCCGCGAAGCACAGCAGCAGGCCCTCGGGCGTGCGCTCGAAACCCCCGACCTGTTCGCGGCTTTGGCCGTGCTCGCCATGGAGTCGTCCAATGCCGGTATTCAATGCCGCCCGTGCTCTCGGCGCGGGCAACACGCCCTGCTTCCCCTGCATCACGCGATGCCCCCAGGCAATCATTGCCCGGTGATGCCAACGTTTCCTCCAGTTGCGCGCCGAAGATCCCGTGGTTCTATGGATCACGACATGGCGAGGCTGGGCTGGTCAGGGCTCGGCGCGGTTGGGCTTGGCGGTGTGCGGCTGGGTTTGGTAGTGCGCACGGCCCCAAGCACGCCGACCTCCAGCAGATCGATGAGGGCGCTCCGCCTCGGTGAGGCGGGGCGCCCGTTCCCTCTTTGGATTCAGCACGAGAGATCATGACCGACGGCGACCACGAGCGGCTCGCCGTCGTGCTGCGGCGGGTGCCTAGGTTCGTCCTCTCGTACGACTCGTGCCCAGAGGTCGAGGCGCTGTACTCGTGGGCTTCGATCTACGAGGTCGAGACCTGCTACACGGTGAGCAAGACGCGGGGCGCCACGAAGAGGGCGAGGCGGCGGGAGGTGGTGGTGGTGCCACGGTGACGGAAGCGTGATGCCTCCGGGCAAGGGTGCGGTGCGTGAAGCAGCGCGCCTTCCTTCTCTTGGGACTCATCGTTCTGGTGCTGATCGGGGCTTGGATGTTCGCACAGCGCGAGCGCGAGATGCCTCCTCTTGACACGGATGACACTACGGCTGCCCCGGATCGTCCGCCCACCCTGACTGGAACCGCCGAGGCCGAAGGCCAGGTCATGCGTGGAGACATGCAGCGCGTAGAGCCAACCGGCAAGATGGATGCCGGGGGCGTGATCAGCGGCTTGGTGCTTGATGACGAGAGCGGAGAGCCGGTGCCGAAGGCATGGGTGTTCCAGCGGGGGGAGGAAGCCCTTATCCCATCCTCCATGACATCGGTGACCGATCAGGAGGGGCAGTTTGAACTGCGCGAACAGGCGGGTCCGACATCCCCCGTGGTCTGTAGGGCGCCCGGCTACTTGCAGGCCGTAAGCAGCCCGACCGCGAGCCCTGACGGTCTCCTGACGATCCGACTTGCACGAGGGGCCTCGATTCAAGGGCGTGTGATCGATGACCTGGGCTCGCCGGTTGCAAACGCTCGGGTCTGGGCGTTCTCGGACGCCAACGCGGCTGCATGGCCGCACGGCACGCAGTGGTGGCTGACGGGAGACGAAGGTCAGGGTGGCACGGCCCTTACCGACGAGGAAGGCCGGTTCAGGATGCGAGGGCTGGACCCCAGTCTGCGGCTCCGGGTGAGAGCAGCACGGACGCTCTACACGAGCATCTCGGTATCGGACACGGTGGCGGTCCCGGGAGACGACCCCAAGGAGATCCGGCTGATACTCGTACCAGTGGCGGAACTCAGCATCTCGATTGTGGATGCGGAAACGGGTCATCCAGTTCGACACGCCGTCATGAGCATGAACATGCCCCGGGGCGCGGCGATGAGAAGGCCGACGCACTACGCTTCGCTGTCCGGTGAGACCGGCAAGCGGGTCGCTGGGAGAAGGGTCTTCCGGTTCATCCGATACGCTGCGTCGGACCTTCCGGAGAAGCCTGCGACCAGCGTGAGCATCCAGGCGCATGGGTATCGTCCGCAGACAGTCGAGGCCGCTCTGGAGTTCGGCGTTCGCAACGCGCATGAAATCGAACTTGAACGCCAACCGGAGGTGGACTTCGTTCCGGTACGGGTGCGCGCCGAGTGGAAGGGCGGGAGCCCGTTCTCCGGGCTGCTGGGAGTCCAGTTCTGGAGTGCCGCGTATCCGGGAGGCCAGGGCGTCGATCTGGAGTTCAAGGAGGGCTGGTCGGTCGAGGAGTTCTACCTTCCCACCGGAGATTACAGCGTCACGACGGCGGGGCTCGGTCCCACGGGCGTGTGGTGGAGAGACCCCGACGCCCAGGCCTCATGCGAGATCACCAAGTCTTCCGATGGCGCGCCATCCGTTTGCCGCGTCACCCTGCGGGGAGCGGTCCTACGGGTCCGGGTTGAATCCCCCGAAGGAGTGTCCTTGCGAGGGTATGGCCTTGCAATCGTCTCGCCAGGCGGACATTCCGCGTGGCGGCAGTATTGGCATCAGGAGTACAGGGCCAGCCAGATTGGGGCCACGTTGACCGACGTTGCTGAGGTGTTGATTCCCAAGGGCCGATTCGAGTGCCATGTGAAGTTGTCGGACGGACGGCAGTCTCACACCGAGGCCGTGGCCGGGGCGGCGGGGGAGTTGATCGAAGCAGTCATCGTGGTCCGCTGACGCGGCTGAATTCCTGGGCATCAATCAACTCCGTCGAGACGGTCTTCACGACGGCCAGCACGCGGGGGGCGCCGACGAGGGCGAGGAGGCGGGAGGTAGTCGTGGTGCCGGGGTGACGGCGCGGTCACCTCATCGGCTGACGGGCTTCCAACCGCTCGCCGTTCCGCCGTTCGCCTCGACCGCATCGACATCGAGCGTGTGCATGATTACCTTTCTTCCTCTACGCACTCGGACGGATCCTTGCAGGCGATAGCCGTTGTACGAGGCACGACACTTCCAGGTGTGTGGTGCCTCACCGCGCACGCATGGAACACGGGGCGCGAGCCATGAGGGGCGCGCTATGAGGTACACGGACTCGCTGCCCGGCAATGAGTCGTCAGGGAGTTCAATTGTGCAGTGGAACTCCTCGACTTCTGTGAGACGAATCGTCGCTGTATGTTCACCCCTCCCAGGGGCTCGCCGTGCGAACCCGCTTCGCCCCGTCGGAAGGTGCGTGGCGGCAAGCACCGTATCCACGGTTTGGTCGGGCAGGCTGACAACGCACACACCATTGCGATCTGTCATTGACTGGATACGCAACTCATGCCACGCACCGCCGCCGTCGGCGTAAGCGGGCATGACAGAAACGACGGCGCCTGCCACCGGTGAGTTCTTGTGATCGATGACCCGAATGCGCGCATGGGCTGCCTCTTCGGACACTAGGAGCGAGAGTGGCGCTTCGCCGTTGATGGACTTGACGATCGCGGCATGGCTGACCTCGGCGCCGATGGCCTCGCCAGATTGTGTGCGAATCATCGCACGCGACCACGCAACGTCGCGGGGGCCCAGGCTCTTGAGGCGCGCATCGTCGATTCCAAGGAAGGGCCACGCGGCACCGTGTTTGCCGTAGGGCACCGGCTGAATCCCCATGGGATACGCCGTGAAACGATGTGGGCGGCCGTCATTCGACATGATGATGAGTGTCAGCGACTTCGGGCCACCTACCGCGCCACGGATCGCGTCGTCGAGGAGTACCCAGAGTGGGCGAATAGCAGGCGGCGCGTTGGGGTCGAGTTGAATCTCCGTCGTCCAACCGCCATGGACCTCACGGATGGGGCTCGATCCCTCCTGGAAGCGGGGGCGGCCACTGTGCCCAGGAAAACGAGCAACCCACGCGCATTGTTCCCCAAGCGATGCCTCCCGTGGCGAGAACAGAGGCGAGTCTCCAAGGTGAAGTCTGTGCTCGCTACCTGCCTCTAGCGTGACGAGGTGCCTGAGGTAACCCGGCGCGCCGTCCCCACGACTGAGATAGATCTGAATCGTGGCGGTGCGGGCCACCGAACCGGCCGCGCCTAGTCCCTTGCAGCGAACCCTGAGGACGGCACCGGTCGTCGCAACGGTCAACTCAAGAGGGCGATCCTCAGGTACATCCTCGCGCAGGACGGCGTAGCGGACATCGGCTCCATCGACTGTGAGTTGGAGGCTTGAACGCCACACGCCAGCGGGCCAGAGCGGGAGGATGACTCCGTCTTCATTGGTTCGCAATCGCTGTACAAGGCCCGCCCTCCTGGCTCGCGGATCGACGTTCAATCCAATGACGGCTTCTGGCGTCCATCGAACCGCAGCATGGCGGAGTGGCTTGCGGTTGCCTGCATGTACAAACCGGATGGCGACGGCGGCAGCAGGGGCGAAACGGGCGCGATGCACATCGGCTAGCCCCTCGTAGCGCGCCGGTACCGGCGCGAAGGAGCCTTGTCTCGATGGACGCACGACCAGCGACCAGCGCGGCAACTCTCCGCCTGCTGTGGGTGTTAGCGGCATCGTGACACTGCTGAGCGGAATCTGGAAGCGACCTTGATCGTCGGTGGGCATCGACGTACCCATGGCGGCGGCGGTGTCTTGCAGCAGGTCAATCCGCACTCCGACGAGGGGTTGACCAGAACCAAGTCGCGCCTCCCCGGTGTAGACGAGGCGAGGAACGAGCACGATGCGACCCAGGTCGGTCGTCTGCGTGGGGAGGCTCCGCACCGCGAATGCACCTTGGGGTCCGTGGAGGCGAAGCACGTACGCGGCGGAGTCCTTCGGGCGCGTGTACTCGATGCGGATCGGACCGGCCTCCCTGGTGCCCGTTTCGACCTCGCTGTCATCGGGTCCCGTGATGGAGAAGCGCACTTCACTGCGTCCTGGGGAGCCCGGCAGGAGAATGTCGGCCAGCGCCGCACCGACGGACGGTTGGGGCGCAACATCGCTCGCCGACTTCTTGCGTCCTCGCAGGACGGCCCCTGAGGGAGCTGACGCGGTTTTGGGCGCGACCACTGTTGTGGCCTGGGGTGACTCCCCCTCTTCAGTATCTGCGCTCAGGACCCAGAGCAAGCCTACGCCGACGAGAAGAAGTAGTAGTAGGAGTGCTGCTCCTGCGATGGACGCTGCCTTCGACACGAGGAGTCCTCCTAAGGTGACCCGGGCGGCATCCGCCACGAGCGGCGCGATGACCATCTGCCAGGGCTTGCGATCGTTAGAGGAGCGCCGCTCCAACTCCGCTCGCACCATCTCCATCCCACGATGCACTCGTGACCGGAGCGTGGCTCGGTTGACACCCAGAGCCTCGGCGGCCTCGGCGGGCGCCATGCCGACGACGTACTGCATGATGAGGGCAGATCGGTAGGGCTGGGGTAGCGAGCGCACAACTTGCACGAGGGAGTGGATGGCCTCGATGTGATCGACAGCCAGTTGATCGGGAGACTGGCTCTCGGGTTTGGCCGACGCAGACTCCCTACGGCGCCGCCTCTTGCCCGCTCGCCGATGTTCCCGCGCCACGTTGCGGGCTACGCCATTTAGCCATGCGTCACCGTCATCAGGAGTTGCGCCGCCCTGCAACGCTCGGGACCACGCCTCCTGGGCTACGTCCTCGGCGTCGTGAGCGTTGCCGACGAGCGCCAACGCGAGGCGCCGCATGCGCCCGGTAGCGACGGTCAGGTCTTGGCTGTTGGGGGGGTCGAACTGCATCTCTATGAGGTAGTGGCCGCCGCCGGGGTTGCTGTTGCGAGTCTACGAGGATTCGTGGAGCCGAGTGGCGCTCGTGATGCGAGTCGTGCTCATGCAGGCAGCATCTCCGCCGCCTCAGGCTCGGGGAGGGGGCCAGCCCGGGCGAGGTGGGTGCGCGTGGGGCGACTTGTGCTCGTCTCGCAGCATCTCCGCCACAAGGTCCTCTCAGCGAGGACGCTCTTCTTCGCCCCTGATTCGGGAAATGGCGGTGTCTAGGGCCTTCTTCACAGTGCCGCTGGACTCTGGCGTGCCTGACTGAAGTCGTTCTAGGTCGTAAAGCGCAGCGGACGCCCCCGGTCCGATCTTCCCGAGCGCTGCGATGGCCTGGAGGCGAACCTGCGGGCGAGAGTCTTCCAGCAGGGGGATGAGCCGGGGAACGGCATCGACCGCCCGTGTGCCGAGATGCTCGACTGCATCGATGGTGAACGTCAGCGGTCCCTGCTCAGACTCCGGCGCAAGTCCTTCCAGAATCTGCGATGCCGCACCCGTCGTATCGACGCCAGCCTTAGACATTCTGGAAAACGTGACAAGCCCCCAGAAGTAGCCCGTGGGATGGTTCAGACAACCTGCCACCGCCTCTACTGCCGGGGCGCCGATCCGCGCCATCACGAGAGGGGCCCAACTGAGGGACCACGGCGGGGTACGGCCAAGCCGCTTGGCGTCAGCGTTGATGGCCTCGATGAGCGGCTCTACAGCACTCGTCCCGATCGCCACGAGAGCGTTTGCTGCGGCTTCCGTGATCTTGGGGTCTTCAGACTTGAGAAGTGCAATGACATCACCGACGAAGGCAGCGTTGTCCGGCCCGGCGCGGGTGATCTCACCGAGGGCTTCCAGGACGCGGGTGCGAGTGCCTGACGCCAAGGAGCGCTCAAGCCGCTGTTGTCTTGCATCAGCGTCGTCGTCGGCGATCACCTCGGCTAGAGGCGCGCCCTCAGACGGCGAACCTCGAAGATGGGGACCAGCCTCTTGACCGTCGTGGGCAGTCACAGGGATGTGCGGAGCCGGGTCTTGCCGAGAGCCTCTGACCTCTGACCAAAACGCCCACGCGGTCAGGGCGACACCAAGGATGGCGACGAGGGCAAGGCGCACTGATCTAGGCACGTCGCTCATCGCTCCTCCGTGGGCCTGACATCGGCCTTGGACGACGCCCGCCGCAGGCTCGTCCGAAGTGGCCGCCGACCTGAGCCAGCACAAGGACTCTACCTCACCCACGGCACGAACCGCTGCCGCCGCCGCTCCGGCACCAGCATCTCGGCGGGCTCGCGTTCGGAGTTGATGGCCTCTTGGTGTGCATCCGATGCCGCTCCGGCGTGGCTCGCCCTACTTCAACCGGATCTCAACGTGGCGATCGTCGAGCGCCACGGACTGGGAACTTCGTACGTCACGCGAGGTTCGCGGCAGCGCCTCCCCCGGACGGATGGCCCAAACATCCGCCCTCCAATCCGATGTCGGGGGGAGGTCATCGAATCGGAAGCGCCCCCTCGCACCCGTCGTCGTCTTCCTCCACTCCGGGTTGGTCACGGCGTAGTCACCGTTGGGCAAGTCCCCAATGAACACGGTAGCACCGGCGATCGCGGCGCCGCTCCCATCGACGACGACGCCTCCCACGACATGACGCTGGAGAAGGCGGAAGGTCTCCTTCGGAGTGGGCTTCCACGTCCGCCAAGTAGCAGCGAGGTCCTCTCGGCCCTTGGGTGGCACGACTCGTAGCCTGTGGTTGAAGCCGTCCTTGAGGTCCTTCCGGCGTGCAGGGTCTGCGGCCAGTCGAACCAGCCCACCATCATTCGTCGCGCCCTGGTCGAGAACGCGCCAGCCACGGACGTGGGTCCCGCTGCTGTAGTCATTCCAATCCCGCTCAATGAAGACGCGGACCCCCTCGACGGGTGCGCTCCGGTAGTCGAGCACCTCGATCTCGTGGGCGACGAGGCGGGCAGTACGCGCCTCATCGGCTTCGTCCGAATCGGCGGATGAAGCCGATGCGGAGTCGGTGCGGGGAGCGGTAGGCCCGTGCCCCATCAACGACGGAGCGGTGCCGGACTTCTCACTCGATGGCCGATGGGCTTCGCCCGTCCTCCGCTGTTCACTGTCGGGAAGCAGCACAAGAAGGAGTGCGAGCAAGACCCCTGCGACGAGGCAGGCCAGCGCCGTTCGTCTAGCGTCCATGCTGTCCCGCCTCCCTTGATCGCGTCCAGCATACGTCGTCCTGCGTGGCGCGGCGGCAGGGCCTCCGGCTGATTCGTGAGCGAACGCCCCCCTACCTCACCTCCGGCACGAACCGCTGCCGCCGTCGTTCCGGCACCATCATCTCGGCGGCTCGCGTTCGGCCTGGTCCAAGAGGTCGAAGTTGGTGTGGATGTCCTCGGTGAGCCGCACGTCTGAATGCCGGGCGAGTCGCTTCGCCATGTCCAACGACACGCCCGCGAGCCTGAGATGGGTGATGTATGTCATCCGCAATGCGTGGAAGTCGAGGACTCGTCCGCGAGCGTCCTTCTTGGGCAGCCCCGCCGCATCCAGATCCTTATCGAAGGTCTTGATGGTCGGGATGGCGCTCTTCGGAGCACGCTTCGCACCCTTCTTCATCGTCCTGGTTGAGGGGAAGAGGACGGACTCGGGGTCCACGTCGCCGAGGGTGCGGATGTAGGCTTCTAGCCGTCGGGACACCGGCGGACAGCAACGGACCGTGCGTTGGCGTGCTGACTGGCCAGGTGGGATACTCCGTCCATGGCCAAGCAGATCATCATCGATCCCCTCAGCACGGTACCCCTGCTCCTGGTGTGCGAACACGAGGGGAAGCAGGTGGGCACTGCTACTGGGTTCACGGTCATGAGGGGGGGGCGGAGGTACCTCATCACGAACCGGCACGTAGTGGACGACCACAAGAGGCCGGTCGATGCCCTGCACGTCCATCTGCACGCGATCGAGCGGCTCGGTACTTGGCGGACACTCCGGCTCCCCCTGGCTGACCACGCCCAACAGCCGATCTGGCGAGGGCACCCCGCTGGTCATGAAATCGACCTCGTCCGTGTCCCACTGGAGTTGCCCGGTACTGGGACGGCCTTCGATCTGGATCTGAGCCTGGCCGGTACCGACGTACTCCTCGGCCCCAGCGATCCGGTGTCGATCATCGGGTTCCCGGAGTCCATGGCCTCGGATGGCCTCTTCCCGATCTGGAAGACCGGCCACCTTGCGTCAGACCTGGATCTAGATGCCATGGGGCTGCCCGCGTTCCTGATTGACGCGAGGACGAAGAGCGGCATGTCCGGGTCGCCCGTCGTGGCCCGTCGCACCGGCTCCTATCAGTCATCGAAGGGCTTCAACGTGGCAGCGGGAGCCACGAGGTTCTTGGGGGTCTACTCGGGGAGACGCATCGAGCGCGACCTGGACCGCATGGACATCGGCATCGTCTGGAAGGCTTCGGCCCTAGAAGAACTGCTTGGGCAGGACGCCTAGGCCAGCAGCGTGTTCGCTGAAGTGGCGCCCCGGCTGGCCGAGTTGGTGGATTTGCCCTTGGGCTGGGATGCCTTGCGCGAGGCCCCCGATGCCGCGTGGCAGCGGGCGCCGCAGGAGGGGTAGGGTGGGGAGCACGCCGCAGTAGAAGCGGAACGGGCCCATGCCCTGCGACGGGGATGTCGCCCGGGACCGGCGCACGAAGTTCGACGCGGGGAGTCCAATCAGTGGCACGGCGCGGGGGAAATCCTATGGAACTGAACGAAGTCCGCGAGAGCCTCATGAAGCATGGCGTCTCCAGCGAATACGGCGCAGTGCGGGCTCTGATGAAGGCCGGTTGGTGGGCGAACATGTCGCCCACCTTCTTCGACCGCGACGGGGGCAAGACGCGAGAGTACGACATCGCCGCTGTTCTTCCTGACCTCGAACTTGAGCCTGAACTCGACGTGGAGTGCGACCACGGGGCGCGAGGCAAGCAGGGCGTGGTTGTCGCGTTGGCCTGCGAGGTGAAGTACGCGAAGCCAGACGCTCCTTGGGTCGTGATCCGCCCCACAGGCATCGGGCTCCCCATCCCCCGGATGCCAACGTGTTGGCCGCCGAACGAGGCAGGGTCCCTGGCCGAGTTTCTGAAGGGGCGCGAGCATCCTCTGGAGGGCTCGGGCTGCGCCACTGACGACTTCTGGACTGGTGCTGGGATTGTCGAGCCCGAGTTCAAGCCCGGGGGCAGTCAGAGGAGAGCCCCCTCCTTCGTGGCGATCGAGAAGGTCTGCAAGGCATCGGAGGATCTGCTTCAGTATCACGTTGAGCGCACAGTGCCGAGATCGCCGGGGTCCTTCGGTGGCGAACCTCCGCCTGAGCCCGCCGACGGGACGCCGCGCCTGATCTTCGTCAAGCCCGTCGTAGTCGTTTCGGGGCCGCTGTTCGCTTGCTCCATTGACGAGTCTGGTGACTTGGTGGTCGCGGAAGCGAAGGCTGGGCAGGTCATGGCCTCGTACCGCTCGAAGGAGTACGCTGGCCTCGGTCAAGTGGTTGACGTTGTTCATCTCGACTACTTGGCGGAGTACGGTGCCTGCATCAAGAGGCTCCGCAGGAAGATCGCGGGTCATTGGCTCGCCAGCGAGGGCGCCAGCGACTAGGAGGGGCCAGGGGAGAGCGCTGCCACCCCTCACCGCCTCTTCCACAGCCGCAGCAACTTCTCCGCCGCCGCCTTCTCGGGCACGGCCAACTTCTCGTAGTCGGTGTAGACACCCTGGGTCAACTTGATGTCGCTGTGCCTGGCGACCGCGACCACGAGGGGAAGGCGAACAAGCCGGAGTATGGCATCAGTCCGTCGGCCAAGAACCTGCTCAGCCTAGAGCCGCATCGCTTCGAGGCCATCGTGAGCCGCCTACTCCGCCGATCAACCTAGTCAAATGGTGTGGTTGAAAGTGTGGTCGAGTTGCCCCCGTCGCATGGACACGGGGGAACACCCGTGGACAGTCGTCCGCCCGACCCGAGGTGAACCAACGTTGGCTAACCTGTGTACCAACGTTGGGTTACATGGGCTGGCGGCTAGACTCAGGGCTCTCGTATGATCCCCGGGGATCATGGAGGGATGGCCGAGCGGTCGAAGGCACCGGTTTTGAAAACCGGCGTAGGGTCAAACCTACCGGGGGTTCGAATCCCTCTCCCTCCGCCACATTTCTTCGCCTCTCAAGGCCCTCCCGCGCAACGCTCGCGATGCTGCACACGAGCGCTTCCCACCAGATTGCCCACCACCGAATCTGCTCGTCGGGGTCAGCGGTCCTTCTCGACTCCCGGCGGGGAAAGCCTCACGCGCTGTTGGGGTCCCTTGCCTTCCATCGTCACCGTCTCTGACACACCGGGTGTGGCGAATGGCCAACGCCACGTCTGGCGAACGGAAGCCTCGTAGCGCCCGGCCGCCAAGCCCGTGAAGAGGGCGGAGTCCCCCGTCACCGGTCGTGCGCGATCCCAGGGCTCGTCACGATCGACACTTGAGACAACGACCCACGTGCCGTGGGGCCGAGCGTCCGTAGGCGAATCAACCTCAATGACGAGCGAGTTTGATCCTGAGGCGTGCAGAGCTGGATCCCCTTCTTGCGGCGTATCGAACGTGAACTCGGAAGTTCCAACTCCGTCCACACGAACTCGGCGCGTCCACCAACGTGTGCCGCAGCGGACGAGCAAGTCGTACTCACCGGGCGGCATGGTGCCCGTCTCCAGTGTCGAGGAACGCGTGCGTCCGAGCCAGAAAGCGGCCGCTTCGGGCGAGGGTGCGTCCACGTGGTCGATCCTCACAACATCGATCTCGTCGCGGGTGCCAGCCGATTGTCTGAACACGACGCGCATGCGAGGCCCTTGCTCCTGGACACGGACCTTGAGCTCAATCGCGCGACCGTTCTGCTGGTCGACGACGAACGTCTTCCAGCCGGATCCCCCCTTGAGCGACTGTACGAGCGCTCCGTAGCGACCTGGAACCACTTGGACCCTCCCCTCCTGGTGCAAGTGCACCCTCGACCAGGGGTGATAGGCGCCGTCTTCGCCAATTCGCCACGTTTGAAACCGCGAGGGGATCGAGCGCCCATCCACAGTGACGGCTCTGATGAATAGCGTCCTCCCGCTCGGCAGTTCGAACCGAAGTTTGCCAGTGGTTCCCGGCGGCTGTCTCGTCGTCACCGGCGCAGGCAGGCCGTAGTCGCTCGCGCGCGCCCAGCCGGAGCACGTGACTTCGACATCGGTGTCGGCCGGAATGGTCAGGCGGGTCACGAACCCATTGGAGTCATTAGCCGGTAGGGGCAAGCCATTCCAGCGCGCCACGAAGCGGTTGCGCGACTGCTTGTGCTCGGCGAAGTACGCCATGCACGTGACCGCCGCCATCTCGTCCTCGGGGATCCACTCCACGGGCACCGGGTCGGAGGGCGCTGGGAAGAGGGCAATAGACTTTGCCAGGCGTACTACAGCCCCTCGCCTCCTCTGTTGTATGCAGAGCACCCGGGCGGCCTCGGGGATCCCCTGGAGAGACCACCGTTCGGACGAGTCCTTGGGGGCGTGAGCGCTGAATCTGCGCGGAGACCTGGACGGCCAACGCGTGACATTGGTGGTGTCGAGCAACGCGGAGTCTGACCAGGCCTGGATCTCAACGACATCCCGAAGCGTCGGAGAGTTCACGGGCGGGACTCCGCCGGCAAGAACAAGCGATGTGGGTGCCTGGCGCTGTTCGGGGGCTTTGGGCCGAGGGGCGTTCACCTCGTCGGTCGTGTCGCCACAGGCGGAAATCACCGCGCCGAACGCGAGGGCGGGAATCAAGAGCCAGGTTGCTGTGCGGCGTATGACCATCTCCCCGTCGACCCTACCACCCGTCTCGCTCGGGCGCGCGGCGCACGAGGCGCGCATCGAGCATTGGACGCCCGCTAAGCGTCCGTCATTCCAAGCCTATCTCACCTGGTACCTGCACTCCGGCTCGTGCACTGCGTCATTGTCCTGCTCGGCGAACAGGTCCAGCATCTTGCCCAGAGTGTCGATCGTGTCCCGGCCCGCCTCGGGTGCGAAGTGTGCGTAGCGCATCGTCGTCTTCACGTCTTGGTGGCCCAGGATCTTTGCGACGTCGAAGATTGGCCGGCCGCCCTGAACCATCAGGGACGCCGCTACTGAGCGTTTGGGAGCGACTCGAAACCAATTCCCGATAGGGGTTCTTTGACCCGTCAGAGCGCCATCAGTAGAGGCGGTTGACGTGTGAGCCGGGCGTTTCCCGGCGGTCGATTGTTGTCGAGCAAACAGCACCTCTCCTACGTCCCAGTGCACGCGCTGTGGGGGTGGGGGGGTACGGAAGCGGAAAAAATAGTCGACGGCTCGAGGGTGCGGTTGCAGAGCAGGCACCCCGGAACCCCACGACGCGTTGCAGTGCAATCACGTGTATCGCACCTGATTTCAGATGGCCGCCGCGCTACGATCGGTACGCAATGGCGCTGACCACGAACCGGTACGAGCATCGCGACTTGGACGCGTTCGCCCTCGACGCGCCCGGGTACGAGTTGATCATCCGGCAACTCGACCCCGGAGACTTTGGAAGCCGCATGGCCTTCGTCTCGAGCCCGCGGGTGCAAGTTGCGTGGGCCTCGTTTCAGCGGTCTCTCGAGATCCAAGGAGCGGCGCCTCTCGGCATGCGCACGTTCAAGTACGCGGTCGATGACGACCTCGCTTGGACCTGGCGCGGTCGCTTCGCACGCGGCAACGACTTCCTTGTCTACCCTCGGGGGGCGCACATCGACGTGTTGACGCCTGCGGGATGGTCTGCCTTCGCGGTTTCGATCGAGGAGGAGTACCTGGCGCGAGTCCTGGCCGAATACGGTCTGACCGAGGACGACATGAACTCGATCGAGCAGCTCAGGACCGAGCGCGGCAGCATGGACGCGCTGCGCCTGCTATCCACAGGGCTCCTCGCGGATCCGGATGGGGCTGACGCCGTTCGCGTCATCGACGAGGACATTCCGCGGGCCCTGATGGAGCGGATCGCCGCCGCCAGTCTCGCGGAGCGCGTCCCGGAGTCACCACGTTCCCGCGTCGTCCTCCGGGCGCGCGAGTTCATGATCCGCAAGGCGCGCGAGGCCCCCGCGATCAAGGCCGTCCTGGAGGAGGTCGGCGTGAGTGAGCGCACCCTGCGCCGCGCGTTCAGCGAGCACGTGGGGGTCTCGCCAAAGTCCTACCTGCTGGCGCAGCGCTTGAACGGCGTACGTGCGACGCTTCGCGAGACCGGGCGCCAGCGGGCGCGCGTAACCGATGTCGCCGAGCGCTGGGGCTTCAACCATATGGGCCAGTTCGCGGCGCACTACCGGAGGCAGTTCGGCGAGCTACCCTCGCACACCGACCGGGAGTAGCCGGGCGGTGCCAGGCGCGGCGCTACTCGAACGCGCGCGGATTGTGCGCCAACGCCGACGCGCGCATGGCGGCCGCGCGCTCCGAGTCACCCGCGGCGCGGTAGATCTCGTGCGCCGTGACGAAGAGATCCGTCGAGCGCAGCTTCGTCGCGCGTGCGGCTCCGATGGCTTGCCGTGCGGAAGGGATGTCGCCCGAGGCCAGGAGTGCCGCAGCGAGCGCGATGCTAGACGGTGCGCCCGGCCGGCGATCGCGATCCGCGCGCGCCAAGGCGACCGCGCGACGAAGGAGCGCGGGGGCCTCGGGGTCGCCACGCTCCTTTGCCTGCTCCGCGACGGCGAGGAAGTAGTCAAGAGCATGGCCACCTGCCGCGCTCGAGATAAGTTTCAGCCGGCGCTCGTGCCCCGTACCCGCGCGTTTCATCAGGGCCTTCGCCTGCCGGCTCCGGCCGCGCGACGACTCGAACTCGGCGAAGGCGTGCAACAGCTCCGGGTGGTCGTCGGTCCGCGTCACCTCGCGGTAGAGCTCGGCTGCCTGCGTCGCGTTGCCGAGCAGGACGTGGATCTCGGCCATGTGTTCGCGAATCAACCACCAACCGGAAAGGGCTCCGTCGCCCGCCAGGTAGTGCTCGAGCGCTTCCTCGTACCGGCCGCGGTCCAAGTCGATGATCCCGCGCTGCAGGTGAAGCCACGCCCGGTGGTACGGGACGCGCTTCTTCCCCAGCGACGCCAGCGCCTTCACGAAACCCGCGTCGGCCTGCTTCGTGCGGCCGAACGCCGCATCCACCAGTGCGGTGGACACGAGGCGCCCCATGCTCGGGCCCTTGGCGAGATTGGCCGCCGCCATGCGGGCCGCGTCCTCGCCGGCGCCGCGCTGCAGGGCCAGGGCAACACGCAGGTCGGCAGCGGCTGCTGCGGCAGCGTTCGGCACGACGGCCCAGCGAGCGAGAGCCTGGAGGGCGGCCTCGGCCTCGTCCAACTTGTGCAGTGAGTAGTGGAGGCGCGCCCGTGCCAGCAAGGGTCCACCGCCCTTGGGCGCAAGTCGGAAGGCGCGAGCAAGCAACGCCTCGGCCTGGACGTAGTCGTCGTAGCGCCCCGTCAGGCGGGCGCGTGCGACGTGTGCCGCCGCTGCGGCCTCGACAGCGACTCGGTCGTCCGGACGCGCCTCGATGCGCGCGCGAGCTGCCGCCACCGCGCGGTCGCGCTGGTCAGACTCCGAGGCGTAGGACCACGCGCGCGACGACGTTACGGCTTCGGCGGGCCCGGTTCCGGATTGCCCGACGAGGAACACGAGGCCCGCCACAAGGACGAGCAGCAGGGGGGCGGTCAGCGGCGTCTTGATGGGACTGCTCCGTTGTTCCTGGACTACGGCTGCGCCGGAGCCAGGTAGGGGAAGGTGGGCTGGAAGGCTACGTCGTTGGCCGGGGGGTTCAGGGGGAGGTCCGCCAGTGTCGTCGCCGTGTGGACCGTGAGGTCGAGCAGGATGACGGCGAGCGTCACGTCGATGACCTGGTCTTCGAGCCGGCGGCCGTTCGGGAAGCCGGACGCCTGCCCGGTCGCGATGTTGATTGAGTCGGGAATGATAAGGGGACCCCCCTGTGCGACGCAGGTACCCGTGCCATCGCCCGGGGCGGTGCAAGGCGTCAGCGCCACACCCGTCAAGTCATCGTCGAGCGCCATGTGCAACCCGTTGAGCGAGGCGAGGATCTCCGCAACGAACGCGCCTGCGACGTCATCGGACGGATCAGCTGCGTTGTAGGCGTCCTTGCTCGCGATCAGGGCCGTGTTCACAGCGGGCATGCCCATGCGATCGACGCGCGTGTAGGCGCTCGGTGTCAGGGTGCTGAAGACGAAGGAGTCGAAGGTCGTCGCGGCGCCTCCGCTGCTGCTGCCGCAGCCGCCGGACACGGTCGCAACCGCGCCGAACAGGAGAGCCGTCAGGACCGTGGATGTGGTCTTCTTGAAGTTACGCATCGGACTAGTTCCTTCCCGCCGTCGCCCAGGCGCGGATGTTGGTCGGCGTGCTGCCAAGTCCGAGGTCGAGAGGCATCTCGACGACGACGGACATGATGTTTCGTCCGGCGAACGAATCGCGCGTGTTGTCAAACATCAGGGTGCCGGTCGACAGCGTGTCGTGGAACCCCTGGAGGTCGAAGAAGAAGGGATCGTCGGTCATCCCTGCGAACAGCTTGATCACGCCGGATCCAGCCGTGGTGGTCCCGACGGGGCCGGAGAGGGCCGCCGAGCTGCCGGGAATGCCCGTCGCCTGAACGCCCCAATCACCCGCCGTGTCCTGGCCGAATCGCACGAGGATCTGGTGGTCGGAGGCCTGATCAGCGTTCGTGTCGAGGTGGATCGTGTAGAGCACGTCGCCGTCGTACAGCGGTAGTGCAGAGGAGCCGCCACCGTAGGTGAAGATCGTCGTAAGCGTGCCCGCGTCAGTGTCGTGGAACGCGTAGACATCGGCGATGTCAGCCCCGAGATCCGCGGCTGTGAGTGGGGCGTCGCCGTGGTCGGCCGCCGTCGCGGGCTCGTTCCAACTCATCGAAACGCAGACGAGGATCACGGCGAGCGCCATGATGCCTCCTGCCATGAAGTTCTTGTGCATGTTGCCTCCGGTGGGTCCTCGTGAGCGGGGTGTCAGGTGCACCGCGCCGTTGCGGAAGCCAACCGTAGCGCGATGCGCCAGAGCTATCTACGGGCCATGCCTGGCCGCTTTGTGACTGCG
Source organism: Planctomycetota bacterium (assembly GCA_029259775.1). GTDB lineage: Bacteria > Planctomycetota > PLA2 > PLA2 > JAEUHO01 > JAHEIK01. Next base: position 27,077 of record JAJDEN010000038.1, read on the forward strand.
TGTTGCATTCAATAGCTGTCAGGTTCCGGCCATGCATCAAGGCTGGACTCTGCTCGCGACATGCGGTAGCGCGCGAAGCGCGACGCGGACGACTCCGTACGAATCTGTTTCGTCGTAGGCCCACGGCTCGTCCATCGTTGCGAGCGATCCGTTGTTCTCGCGGGGTTGTCTCCACCGCGCCGCTGCGTACTGTTCTTCATGGAAGCGCCGGATCCGCCGGCCACCAGGAGACCATCTCATGCGCATCCTCTGCACAGCCTTGGGCCTCGCTGCCCTCCTCTCTCTCTCGGCCTGCACGCAGGCTCCGAAGTCTTCCGGCGATCCGAGCGCCACGGCGCCCGCTCCTGCGGCAGCCCCCAGCGCTGCGCCCGCGACGAGTTGCGGTGGAGGCGGTGGCTGCGGCGGTGGGAAGGGCTGCGGCTAGGCCCAGAGTCCCCCGCGACGCTACATCGTGAGAGCCGGCCGCGCCTTCGAGAGCGCGCTGCCGGCTCTCGTCCTGGGTACGGGTACGGCAAGAGTCGTCGACGATGCGAGCGTGCGGCTGCCGAGATGTCGCGACCTGCTCGCGCTCCCTACGCCTTTTGCCGGCTCACCATCTCATTGATCCAGATCGGCGCGAATGGCGAGGTGCAGCCCTTCGCCACCCCATAGTCCCGGTAGATCCCCAGCGCCTCGCCGATCGCGAGCGCGCGGTCGCGGTGCTCCGCGTGGTGGATGCCGATGCCCGCCAGACAGAAGTTCATCGTCCACTGGGCCTGGGGCGCGGCCTTGGGCATCTCCTTCTCGATGCGATCGAGCAGCGCATCGAGGTCGAGCCCGTCCGGGTTCTTGGCGATCCGCTCCGAGGTCAAGCTCCAACCCGCGCGCTTGGTCATCGCGTCCTTCGACTTCATCCACGTCTCGCGCACCGACTCCTTGTCCGGGTGCTTCTTGATCACATAGGAGCTCAGCCACTCCGCGACCCACTCGCACGTGCCTTCCTTGGCCATCGTGGCGAGTTGCTTCGTGTCGAGTTCCTTGGGGCGCACGAGCAGGATGGCGAGCATCTGCGCGTCCACGTTGCCGGTCTGCCAAAGCGCAAGCCCGAGCTCGTGGTCGACCTTGATCTCCTTGGCCAGCTTGCGGAGGTCGCCGGTTTTGACGCCGAACTGGTTGTCGCCCGCCCCGCGCTTGGCGTTGAAGGCGCGCCGCTTCTCGTCACCCAACTCCTCGAGTCGGGCCATCACCTGTTTCGTATTCATGGGGAAGATCTTACTCGCGCGCGCGCAGCAGTTCTTCGGCCAGGGCCGAGTTCGCCCACGCCTGCGCGAGTCGCCGTACGATCTCAGCCCGAATTGTTACAGGAGATGAGCTCATGCGCATCCGACTCGAGAGCGTCCCGGTCACGGATCAGGATCACGCGTTGCGCTTCTACACGGAGAAGCTTGGCTTCGTGAAGAAGCGGGACATCCCCATGGGCCACGGCGCGCGGTTCCTCACGGTCGTCTCGCCCGAGGAGCCGGACGCCGCGGAGCTCATGCTGGAGCCCAACGGAGAGCATCCGGCAACCAAGGTGTACAAGCAGGCGCTCCATGCCGAGGGCATCCCCGTGACCGCGTTCCAGGTCGACGATTGCCAGGCGGAGTACGAGCGTCTCCTGGCTCTCGGCGTCGAGTTCCAAGGCGAGCCCACGGATGCCGGCACGGCCGTGATGGCCACCCTCGACGACACCTGCGGCAACCTGATCATGATCTATGAGGAGAAGGCGGTCGACTCGGAACCGGCGTAGGGCTGCCCGCCCCGGTACCCCCTCGGCGCCTAGGATTCCGCCGAGTCATCGCGAGCTCGCACGTTGAGCTGCCCTCGCCCGAGTGAAGAGACCAGGTTGCGGACCGCCCAGTCGCGCGCATCGCACAGCGTGACGCACTCGGCGCTGAACTCGTCGGGTGCCAGATCTGCCATGACCGCTTGCGCCACCAGCGCCCTCACGGCGGCCTCTCCGTGTCGAGATCCTGAGCCCGACCATACGAGATCGTGCGTCGCCTCGTCGTCGTCCGACGTGGCGAGCAACGGCTTGTCTGTCAACAGCGACGACTCCGCGCGAAGGTCCGAGCTCAACGCGTCAATCGAATCCTCGAGCTTGCCGACCTTGATCTCGTTCGACTTGCGGCGCGCAAGGTTGGCGCGCTTGTTCTCCGCGCATCTCTTGCGGTGGTAGCGCTTGCCAAGGACTCCGCCGACCAGAGCTCCGAGCCCGAAGAAGATGGCGCCCCAGATCGCGCCGTTGAATATGTGCGAGACGGGCCCCCAGCCATCGATGGCTCCCGTGATCGCGCTGAACAGTACGCCCCCGGCCCCTGCGATCACCTTCGTCCGGGCCTTGACGATGGTCTCCCACTCCGGGCGATCAGGTCGGTCACGCGCCCCTGAGACCACGGCGATCTCGTCCTGGGTCTTGGCAATCGCCTGAACGTGGTCGGCCATCTTCAGCGCGATGATCGAACGACCGAGCGCCTCGAGCTGATCGATGAGGCCCGCAACCTCCGCGTACGGCGTTTCTTCCGTGACGGCTTGGCCCGCGTCGACGGCAGCCTTCAACTCGCGCACGGCCGCAGGCTCGGTCAGAATGCGCTCGGCGCTCTTCCAACTCGCGCGGACCTCCCGCGTCAGGGCCTTCACGTGTGCATGTCGCTCTTGCTTGAGTCGGCTGAGCAACTGGCCGAGAACGTCCGCCACGCCAGCGAATTCTTCGTGCAGGGGCACGATGCCGAAGAGGTATGGCTGCCGGACAATGGATCGTTCGACCATGTCGGTCCAGCCCTCGGCCGAGAAGCGCGCAAGGGTTCGCGCGGAGGCGACCAGGTTGGCCGGCGCTTCCGGGTCGTTCGTCACGGCGTTGCGGGCGGCTTCGACCGCCCCGTCGGCATCGCCCCGAATGGTCAAACATGTCGAGAGGTGCTGAAGGGAGCGGGCGCGTTCGATGTTGGTAGGCGCAAATTTCTGCGCGAGGTCAAACGACCTGGTTGCCCCCTCGTACTGATCCCGATCCGCCTGAGCAAGTCCGAGATATTGCCATGCGAAGTAGTTCGTCGTATCCCGTTCGAGTGCCTGCGAGAGTTGCTCCAAGGCCATGTCCAACTCGCCGACCCGGTAGCATTTGATCGCTTGCTCGTACCGCTGCCGCGACTCGTTGTTCAGTGACTCGAGATGGACGTGCAACAACTCTCGAAGAAGTTGGTTGCCAACGGCCAGTTCCCACCTGATGCCGCTGAGTTGCTCCCCCAACGCGGCTTGCAATCGATCGATCGCGAAAACGACATCGTCGGCGGCTTCGGCCAGCCCCGCCGTGACCTGGTCGAATCCGCTTCCCAGTGCAGAGGTGACGTCACCGTTCAGCTGGTCAATCGCGCGCGTGATGTCTCTGGAGAGCCCCGGCACAAGGCGGCCTAGGTGGCGCTCCGCCGCCACGCGGTTGGCACGCAGGCCTGCTTCCAGTTGCTGCACACCCTCGTACACGGTGAGGTCGCTGTGGTGGGAGGCCAAGGACTTCCCTGGTACGAACAACGACGGGCGGCGCATCTGGGTCATGCCCGGAGTATACCGAGCACGCAGTCGGCAGGGCCGGCCAGCATGACGTGCTGGTGCCGCCATGCCGAGAGCTGCGACGTGTCGTTCCCGCCCCGGCATGCTCCGCACCGGAGCTACGGAACAGGCGGATGCAACTCGGGCTCGGTCCCCGGGAGGGATCAGGCCAGGTCGAAGCGATCCAGGTTCATGACCTTGTGCCACGCGGCCACGAAGTCGCGCACGAAGGCCTCGCCCGCGTCATCGCAGGCGTAGACCTCCGCCAGAGCGCGCAGCTCGGCGTTCGAACCGAAGGCGAGGTCGACCCGGCTGCCTGTCCACGTGACGTCGCCTGTCTCGCGACGCCGTCCCTCGAACACGCCTTCGGAGGCAGAGGCCGCCTTCCACGTCGTATCCATGTCGAGCAGGCTCACGAAGAAGTCGGTGGTCAGTGTTCCGGGGCGCTGGGTGAAGACGCCGAGGCCGGACGGCGCGGCGATCGCGTTCAGGGCGCGCATGCCACCGACGAGAACCGTCATCTCCGGTGCGGTCAGCGTCAACAGGCACGCCCGCTCCACAAGCCATGCCTCCGCCGATCGTCCTCGTCCGTCGGCGAAGTAGTTGCGGAAGCCGTCGGCGGTCGGTTCGAGCACAGCGAAGGACTCGACGTCGGTCTGCTCCGGCGTGGCGTCGGTCCGGCCTGGCGCGAACGGAACCTTGACGGCGTAGCCGGCTGCCTTCGCAGCCTTCTCCACGGCGGCGCAGCCGCCCAGGACGATCAGGTCCGCGAGCGACACCTGCTTGCCGCCAGGCGCCGCGTCGTTGAACTCGGCCTGGATCGCCTCCAGGGCCTGCAGCGCCTTCGCCAGCTCCGGCGGCTCGTTGACGTCCCAGTCCTTCTGCGGCGCGAGGCGCAGGCGTGCGCCGTTGGCGCCGCCGCGCTTGTCGGTGCCGCGGAAGGTCGCGGCCGAGGCCCAGGCCGTCTTGACCAGTCGTGAGACGGACAGGCCCGCGTCGAGGATCTTGGCCTTGAGGGCCGCGATGTCCGCCGGTCCGATCAGCTCATGGGTGACGCTGGGGAGGGGGTCCTGCCACAGCTGCGGCTCGGCGGGAACGAGCGGGCCGAGATAGCGCGTGATGGGCCCCATGTCGCGGTGCGTCAGCTTGTACCAAGCCTTGGCGAACGCCTGGGCGAACTCGTCCGGGTGCTCATGGAAGCGCTTGGAGATCGGCCCGTAGATCGGGTCCATCCGCAAGGCGAGGTCCGTGGTCAGCATCATGGGCGCATGCGTCTTCGACGGGTCGTGCGCGTCCCGTACGGTGGTCTTGGCCGCGGCATCCTTCGGAGTCCACTGCGTCGCGCCGGCCGGACTCTTGGTCTGCTCCCACTCGTAGCCGAACAGGTTGTCGAAGAAGTTGTTGTCCCACGTGGCGGGCTCGGTCGTCCAAGCACCCTCGAGGCCGCTGGTGATCGCGTCGCCGGCCTTGCCGCTACCGAAGTCGCTCGTCCAGCCGAAGCCCTGTTCCTCGATCCCAGCCCCCTCGGGCTCGGGACCGACGTGCTTGTCCGCATCGGCCGCACCGTGCGCCTTGCCGAAGGTGTGTCCGCCGGCGATGAGCGCGACGGTTTCCTCGTCGTTCATGGCCATGCGCGCGAAGGTCTCTCGGATGTCCCCGGCGGCGGCGAGCGGATCGGCGTTACCGTTCGGGCCCTCCGGGTTCACGTAGATCAGCCCCATCTGCACGGCGCCGAGCGGGTCGGCGAGGTCGCGGTCGCCGCTGTAGCGCTCGTCGGCAAGCCACGTGCTCTCGGGGCCCCAGTAGGTGTCCTCGGCTTCCCAGACGTCCTCGCGCCCGCCGGCGAATCCGTAGGTCTTGAATCCCATGGTCTCCAGCGCGCGGTTGCCGGCCAGGATCATGAGATCGGCCCACGAGATCTGCCGGCCGTACTTCTGCTTGACCGGCCAGAGCAGGCGGCGTGCCTTGTCGAGGTTCGCGTTGTCGGGCCAACTGTTGAGCGGCGCGAAGCGCTGCGTGCCGGCGCCTCCGCCGCCGCGGCCGTCCGCGATGCGGTAGGTGCCCGCGCTGTGCCACGCCATCCGGATGAAGAGCCCGCCGTAGTGGCCGTAGTCGGCCGGCCACCAGTCCTGCGAGTCCGTCATCAACGCATCGAGGTCCCGCTGCACCGCGTCCAGATCGAGGCTTGCGAAGGCCGTGGCGTAGTCGAAGTCCTCACCCATGGGATCGGCCAGGGGCGAGTTCTGCTGGAGAAGCTTCAGGTTCAGCTGGTTCGGCCACCAGTGTTGGTTTGCGGTGGCGGCGGTCGCCTGCTGGGCATGGGCTCCGCCCACGACAGGGCACTTGCTTGCTTGGTCTGCCATGGTTGCTCCTTGGAGGTTTGCGGACGCGCGCCAAGGGCGGCGACCGTGGCGCGTCAGGATGGGAAGGATACCGGATTTACGGCGTTGGCGGAATCGGCTCGGGTTCGGTACCGGGCGCCTGGCCGGCTTTCGCCGCGTACATGCGCTCGTCGGCCTGCGCGAGAAGGTCCTCGATCGTGGCGTGCTTCTCCGGGTCGAACCCCACGACGCCCGCACTGAAGGCGAGCGCGTAGCGCGGCTCCGGTTGGGCGTTTCGGCGCCGAAGGACCTCCTCGAACCGCTGGATGGAGATCGTGGTCCGAGGCGCGTCAGAATCGACCACCAGGACGGCGAACTCGTCTCCGCCGATGCGAGAGACGATGTCGGACTCGCGGAACGACTCGAGCAGCAGGCTGGCGAACGTCGTCAGGGCGCGGTCCCCCTCCGCGTGGCCGAACTCGTCGTTGATCTGCTTGAACCCATCAAGGTCCAGATAGACCAGCGTCGCGGGCGCCTTGCGGCGTCGGCACGCAGCGATCGCCTGGGCGGAGATCGCGCGAAAGCCGCGTCGGTTCGACAGGCCGGTGAGCTCGTCCACGGTCGCCAGGGCGATCGTGGCGAACTCGGCTTGCACCATCTCTGCGAGGTCTCCGAGGAGTGCCTGGTCGTCCGCGTCGAGCGTGCGCGGCTCGCGGTCGATCACGCAGAGCGTTCCGATCTTGCTCCCGTCAGGTGTGCGGAGGGGATGGCCGGCATAGAACCGAATCGCCGGATCGTCCTGGACGAGCGGGTTGTCGTGGAAGCGATCGTCCCGGGTCGCGTCCGAGACCACCAGCGGTCCCTCGTCCAGGATCGCGTGCCCACAGAACGAGATCTCGCGCGGCGTCTCGGTCGCCTCGAGCCCCTGTACGGATTTGAACCACTGCCGGTCGGCGTCGACGAGACTCACGAGCGCGATCGGAACACCGAAGAGCCGGCGGGCGAGGCGCGTGTAGCGGTCGAACCGTTCCTCGGGATCTGTGTCGAGGATGCAGAGACCCTGAAGGGCTTCCAGTCTCTCGCTCTCGTCGTCGGGGGTCCGGGGCGGCTGCATGCGTTCTCGCTCCGAACGAGGGATGGTGCCCACAAGGGTAGGCGCCTTGGCCCTGAGAATCACACATGAGACGTCGAGGTCGGGCTTGATCTCCCGCCTAGGGTCGAAACTGTGGGGGTTCGAGTCCTTCCCCCGCCCTTCCGGTACCCCCGCGCGGCATGGCGGCCATGGCCGATGGGAGGTCGAAGCGCCGGCGCCAGCAGCCGAGTTGGCCGAGATGCACGTTCTCGTGAGCGATCAGCATGAAGACGATGCTGTCGAGTCGCGTCGGGAGGTAGCCGTCGAAACGCCACGCCTCCTCATGCTTGAGCGTGTCCATCTCGACGACGGCGAGCGCGTCGGACACGGCGGCGTGCACCCGCGCCAACTCGCCCAGGAGGGTCTCGCGGTCGGGGTAGGGCGCCGACGCATCGGGCAATCTGCGGTCGCTCGGCCCCTGGCGCAGGAACAACTCGGTCCAACTGGCTGGGAGTTCGATTCCGACGCCGAGATCGTCCGCGACCATCGCAGATCCCGTCACCAGGTGGCCGATGGTCCAGGCTGGGTGATTCTCGAGCCCCGGTCCGCCGGAGCGTGCCCACAGGTCCGGCGGGACGTCCTGCGAGAGAGCCTCTGCGTAGGCCAGATTCCATCCGTACTGTCGAAGCAGGGAGTCGCGTGTCATGCGCGAGAGAGTACTCGCGCCCGCCGCCCTCCGCATGGACGTCACCGTCCGGGCCTTGACTCTTGCAGCACGATCCCTAGGGCGCGAGGCGCACGCGCAGGACCCGTAGGGCCGCGCGAGCGCGGGTGCCGACGTTGCCCTGGGGGTCGTCTGCGAGCAGGCGCTCGATGCGTTCGATCGCTCGGGCCTGGTTGGCGCGCCCACGGAGGTTGGAGAGTGCGTCCAGCGCCGAGCAGACCACGGGTTCCGGAGCTGCCCACACGGCCTTGAGCAGCACCGCGACGGCCTCGTCCTGCGCCCCCAGTTGGGCGAGGGCGTTGATCGCGTTGTGCCGGACCGAGGCCTTGGCCGTGCGAGCGGCAGATCGGAGCGAGGGGATCACCTCGCGCCCGCCGACGGACCCGAGCCCATTGGCTGCTTCCCGCGCAACGTACTCGTCCTTGTCTTGGAGGAGGTCGAGCAAGGTACGACGCGTAGCGTCACTCGGGCGCGACGCGAGAATGGGTGCCGCGATACGTCGTACGTTCAAGCTGTGCGGCAGGCTCTCGAGCACGCTCTTCAGCGCGCCAGGCGGACGGGCAAGCAGGCCGCGCTGGATCTCCCGTAGCGCGGGCGGCATGTCGTTGGCCGTTCCAGATGGCACCTGCCACGCGATCGCGTTGCAGCGCTTGGCAAGCGCCGGCTCGGCGGCGTCCGCCGGACCACCGAGCGCAAGGCCCAAGGTCAAGAGCATCAAGAACGTCACGATTCGTTGCATGGGCTCCTCCAGTGCGCGTGCCTGGCTATTGAACGTCCCCGACGGCCTTGGCCAGGTAACAGTTGTGCACATACGGCGCACCGAGACCGACGACCCAGGCCGGCGGGGGCCCGCCGCTCCAGCTGCTTTCACCTACGTGGCCGCTGGGTCACGGAAATCGGTGGAATCGAGCCGGTCTGGGTACCGGTCCCCCGTCGTCTTGGGCCCCGGTACTCTCCGAGGGCGTGCGGAGTCTGCGTCGCCCGAGGAGCCCTTCATGGACAGTCACGTCCGCTACGTGCTGGACTCGCTGCGGGAGCGGCTCTGGGTCAAGCCCTCCCTCTACGCGTGCCTCGCCGTGGGTTCCATCCTCGCTGCGGGGATCGCCGACACGCACGGCCTGGCCCAGTTCGTGCCCGACATCAACGCGCGAGCCATCGAAGCGCTCGTCACGATCATCTCCGCCAGCATGCTCGGCGTAGCGACCTTCGCTGTCGCGTCCATGGTCGCTGCGTACGCGGCCGCGAGTCGCAGCACGACGCCACGCGCCTTCTCCCTGCTGGTCAAGGACCGCTCGTCGCAGAACGCGCTCTCCAGCTTCATCGGCGCGTTCATCTTCAGCGTGGCGGGCATCGTCGCGGTGAAGGTCGAGTACTACGGCAATGGGGGCCGCTTCGTACTGTTCCTGCTCGCCCTTGGCGTCATGGCATGGGTCGTCGCGACGTTCGTTCGTTGGGTCGACGGGATCGCACGCCTCGGCCGGCTCGGCAACACGGTCGACCGCGTCGAAGAAGCAACCCTGGCCGCCCTGAAGGCCTGGGGATCGGAGCGCGCCCTCCGTGGGGTCCCCTGCGACGCGGCCGAGCCCGCCACAGGCGAGGCCCTCTTCGCATCGACGGTGGGCTACGTGCGGCACGTCGACGTCGAAGCCCTGCAGCGTTGGGCCGAAGCCCAGGATGCGCAGATCGTGCTACGCGCCCGACCGGGAACGCTCGTCACCCTGGGGCAACCCCTGCTGTACGTGCAGGGGGCCGGCGCCCCGATCGACGACGACCTGCAAGACGCGCTGCGAAAGATGTTCGTGATCGACGACGCGCGGACGTTCGCTCAAGATCCGCGCCTCGGGCTCATCTCCCTGTCCGAGATCGCTAGCCGTGCGCTCTCTTCTTCGGTGAACGATCCCGGCACGGCCATCGAGTGCCTCTCGCGCTTGGTGAAGATCTTCTCCCTCTGGAAGCGGGACACGCTGGACGCCACGGATGAGCACGACGTGGTGCAGGACCGCGTCCGCGTCGCGCGTCTCTCGATCGACGACTTGTTCGAGGACGCCTTCGGGGCGATCGCCCGGGACGGGGCGCACTGTGTCGAGGTGGGCATCCGGCTGCAGAAGGCGCTCTCGGCTCTCGATGCGCTCGGGGGCCAGGAGGTCCAGCACGCCGCGCGCGCCCACGCGCGGTGGGCGCTTGAGCGCGCCGAAGCGGCGCTGTCGTTCCAGCCGGATTTCGAGCGCGTCCGCGCGGCCGCGAGCCTCATCAATCGCTGAGCACGCAGCGCGGTTTCCATTTCGGCGAGACGGGTAGCATGAGGCGCCACGGAGGATGCAACGTGATCAGAGGCGCGCACATGATCATCTACACGAAGGATCCGGAGGCGGATCGTGCCTTCTTCAAGGACGTGCTCGAGTGGCCCTACGTCGATGCGCATGACGGTTGGCTCATCTTTGCCATGCCGCCGGCCGAGATCGCGTTTAATCCCGTCATGGACGATGGCGAGAAGCACGCGATCTACCTCATGTGTGACAACGTCGAGGCGCTGGTTGCGCGCATGAGCGACGCGGGCTTCGCCTGCAGCGACGTAAGCGACGAGGGCTGGGGCCGCCTCACCGCGGTGACGCTCCCTGGCGGCAGCAAGCTTGGTGTGTACGAGCCGCGCCATGCGTCACCGCTTTTCCCGGCCCAGGACGGGTAGGTGAGCGGGATGATCGGGCCGCGACGTGAGGGGCGCGCCTCGGTCGATCACAAGGGGTCGCTGTGGGGCTTCTTCGTCCGTCCCGCGTTTCGTCGTGCCGGCGTCGGGCGTGCCTTGCTCGAGGAGGCCTTGGCGCGCGCGGCGCAGATGGGCATGCGCCACGTGCGCATCGTCACGGCGACCTCCAGCGTGGGGGCGCTCGCGCTGTTTGCTGCGCACGGCTTCGAGCGCTACGGCCTCGAGCCGGACGGCATCAAGGATGACACCGGCTACTACGACCAGGTGTTCATGTTGCGCGCGCTCGGCGGGGGCTAGCGCGCGATGCCGCTCAGCCGAGCGGGCAGCGCTTGCAGCGCTTCTTCGGGGGCTTGTCGCAGCAGTTCTTCTTGCGCTTCTTCTTGGCCATCGCTGGGCCCCTGGGTCCTCAGTTATGAGAATGATTCTCATAGTCATAACTTGGTGAGGGGCCATGGCAAGCCTGGATCGAGCGGATCCCCCTACGTCCGGGGGCGGGCCGCCGGGATCTGCGCGCCCGCCTGGGTCCCAAGCCTGAACTCCAGCAACCGGTGGTCGGCCACGAAGCCGGCGCGCTCCAACGTACGGCGTGAAGCCTCGTTGCCGACATCGCAGCCGGCGGTCGGTACGAGGCCCTGGTCTCGGGCCCGCGCGGCCATGCGCTGGACGATCCACGCACCGAGGCCGCGCCGCTGGTAGGGCTCGCACACGCGGATCCCGACATCACAGGCGAGTGTTTCTGGACCGGCCGGCGTGCAGAGCCCGAAGCCGACGATGTCGACTGGGAACTCGAACAGGGTGACCCAGCCGTTGGCCACCCACAGCGCGATGTCGGCGGGATCATCGAAGACCTCGGGGTGGTTGGCCTCGGTCACTCGTTCGACGTCGGTGGCAGACGCCAGGCGCTCCGAGGGCAACGGCGCCGGCACGGGGAGCGCGACCTCGTGCAGCGCTCGGAAGCTCAGGCCAAGCGTCGTGAAGGGACGCGAGCCGGAGGAGCACGCCGCGAGACCCAGCGGGTCGAAGGTGCAGGCCCACGCCTTGGTCAGCCCGAGGGACGCCGCGGCCGACGTGAGGATCGCGCTGGCGTGGGCTTCGTACTCCGGGACGACGTACAGCTCGGTCAGAGTCTTCTCCCGCGCCGTGAGGTAGCCGATGACCCCGTCCGACTCGGTGCCGTCCAACTCGATGCCGTAGACATCGGACTGCCGCACGTTGAGCTCGACGAACAGCTCGGGGAGCGCCGTCAGGGACGCCACGCGCGCGGCACGCAGCGGCGCCACGTCGGCGAGAGAGGTCAGGCGACGGAAGCGGTACTCGGCCATGTCCTCTCCATGGTCGCACAGAGCCTCGCGCGGGAAGCTCGCTCCGATCGGAAGGGTCGTCGTCGTCGTGTTCGTCGAGCACGCAAGAGCCGTCCTCCTACACTGACCTCATGGACGCGATCGTTGCATGGGCTGAAGGCGCACTTGGGTGCCCAATCCTCCGGGCGGAGTCGCTGCTGCCGCCGGACCGGCGGAGTCGTGTCCTGCGATGCTTCACCGACGACGGGACGGTCATCCTGAAGGAAGCACCCGACGCGCGGGAGGGGGCAGGCCTGCGCTTCCTCGCAGGCACCGGCCTGGCGCCGACGTACCTGGCCGGTGATCCGGCGCGTGGCCTCGTCTTGATGGAGGATCTCGAAGGCGAGCGACTCGACGCGCTGCTCCTGCGACCGGAGGCGCCCGCCGCCGTCGCGTGTCTGGTGCAGCACGCACAAACCATGGGGCGCATGCACGCAGTGCCTGTAGATCCCGGCCCAACCACGCGCCTCGACCTGGATCGGATCGGCGCCGCGTGGCACATCGACATCGAGCCTGGCGCGAGCGACGCCCTCGAGCTCGAAGCGACGTCCTACACCCAGGGCGACGTGGGCCCGGACAACGCCATGGTGGTGGGCGACGGCGTGCGTCTCTTCGACTTCGAGATCGGTGAAGCGCGTCATCCCTTGACGGACGCCGTCGCCTGGCACCTGGGCTTTCCGTTCGGTGCCGACACGGGCGTGATCCCGACGGAGGTCATCGCACAGATGGACGCCGCCTACGAAGCGGCCCTGGGCCAGACGTTCACGGCTCGGCAGTGGGGCTGCGCCTACGTCGTCCAGCTCCTGGGCAGGCTGGACCGCTTCCACGCATGGGACGTCATGACCGACGACTGGAGTTGGGGCAGGGCGAGCGGGCGCCAGCGGCTTCTCGCGCTCCTGGGTTCGCGGCCGCCGGAGGCACCGATGGCCAAGGTGCTGGATGACCTGGAGAAGCGCCTGCGCGGGCAGTGGTCAGACTCCCCGACCTCGCTACCCGTGTTTCCGGCGTTCGCTACGTAGCGGCCTCGCCCTCTACTCGTCCGTGGGACGCGCCGCTACTTCGGTATCTCGTCATCGAAGCGTGCGCCGTAGTCGACGGCCACGCCGTAGCGGGGGTCCTCGATGACGCTCACGACCACGAGGTTCCCGGCCTTCTCGAGCAAGGCACGGCAGTCCGGACTCAGGTGGCGCAGGCGCAGGGTCTTACCCGCGCGCTTGTAGCGCTCGGCGAGCGCGTCGATGGCATGCAGGCCGCTGTGGTCGAGCACGCGCGTCTCGAGGAAGTCCACGATGACCTCATCCGGGTCCTCGCGGGCCTTGAAGAGCGCGGCGAAGCTCTCGACCGAGCCGAAGAAGAGCGTTCCGCTCAGGAGGTAGACCTTCTCGCCCGCATCGCTGCTCTCGATCCGCACGTGGATCTTCTGGCTGGCCTTCCAGGCGAGGACCAGCGCGGAGACGATCACACCGACGACGACGGCGATCGCCAGGTCGGTCGCCACGGTGACGAGCGACACGAGGACGAGCACGAAGGCGTCCGACTTGGGGATCTTGCGCATGATGCGCAGGCTGGACCAGGCGAACGTACTGATGACGACGATGAACATCACGCCGACCAAGGCAGCGATGGGGATCATCTCGATCAGGCCCGAGGCGAAGAGGATGAACACGAGCAGGAAGAGCGCCGCGGCCGTCCCAGCGACTCGCGTGCGGCCCCCGGACTCCACGTTGATCATGCTCTGGCCGATCATGGCGCAGCCGCCCATGCCGCCGAAGAAGCCGGTGATGATGTTTGCACCGCCCTGCGCCAAGCACTCCTTGCTCGCCTTGCCGTGCGTCTCCGTGATCTCGGCGACGAGGTTCATCGTGAGCAAGCTCTCGATCAGCCCGATGACGGCGAGGATGGCGGCGTAGGGAAAGATGATGGCGAGGGTGTCGAAGGAGAACGGCACGTCGGGAACAGCGAAGGCGGGCAAGTCACCGGCGATCGAGGCCAGGTCGCCGACGTTGCGCACCTCGAGGCCGAGGCCGAGCACGACGAGGGTCGTTACGACGATGCCGACCAGCGGGGCGGGGACCGACTTCGTCAGCTTGCCGGATCTCCAGATGACGACCATGGTGAAGAGCGAGAGGCCCAGCATGAGCGCGAGCTGGTTGCCCGGGAGCCAGGTGCGGCCGCCGGATCCGTCGTCCATCTGGAACTGACCGATCTGCGCGAGGAAGATCACGATCGCGAGACCGTTCACAAAGCCGAGCATGACGGGGTAGGGCACGAGGCGGATGAACTTGCCGAGGTGGAAGAGGCCCGCCAGCATCTGCAACACGCCCATCAGGACGACGGCGGCGAACAGGTACTGCACGCCGTGCGCTGCGACGAGGGAGACGAGGACCACGGCGAGTGCGCCGGTCGCACCCGAGATCATGCCGGGGCGGCCTCCGAAGAGGGCTGTGACCAAGCCGACGATGAACGCGGCGTACAGACCGACGAGCGGCTCGACGCCGGCGACGAACGCGAAGGCGATTGCTTCGGGCACAAGCGCCATGGCGACCGTGAGGCCGGAAAGAAGCTCCGTCCTGGAGCGGGCCCAGCCAAGGCGGGGGGCAGGGAGGGACTGGGCAGAGTGCAAGGCGTGCGTCCTTTGGAACGAGGGCCGGCCTCCGAGGTCGGGGAGCGCCGGGGATGGAGGGGAGACGTCACGCGGCTCGTCGTCTTCGGTTGAGGCCGTCGTGACTGCGGATTAACGCAGCGCACGGCCCGGAGCCATCGGTCTTTCCCGTACGGCGTGGCAAATCCCGAACATGGGACGCACGCCATGACCCCCAGGCTGCGCCCCGGCGTCCGCCGGGAGCGCAACCCCTGGGCCCGAGCCGGGTATGGAGACAGCATGAGCCTGCCCCTGAAGTCCGCGTGCCCCCTGCTGCTGGTGTCTCTCGTTCTCCTCGTGGGGAGCCCCGTGTGCGCCCACGAAGGCGCCGACGAGGAGCCCGCCGCCCCGCCCCCCGCGCCGAAGACCGCGGAGCCCGAGAAGAAGGCGCCTGAGACGAAGGCGCCTGAGGTCGACGAGCGACCGGGCCGCTGGCTGAAGCAGATGGATGCCAACGGGGACGGCAAGCTCGCACGCGCCGAGACCCGTGGAGCCATGAAGCGCTTCTTCAATCGCAACGACGCGAACCAGGACGGCGTTCTCGACGCGGCAGAGCTTGCGGCCCTCTCCAAGCGACTCGCCGGTGGCAAGCGCTCCCCCGCCCGGCAGCGCGGGACGCCGACCACGAAGCAACTCCTCGCTTCCGCACCGAAGGACATCAGGGTCGTGGCCGACATCGCCTACCGCACGGGCGAGAGCAAAGCGTGGCGGCTTGACCTCTTCATGCCGAAGGCCAAGGCCGACGCGGCGCGGCCGGCCCTCGTGTTCGTGCACGGCGGCGGGTGGAAGCAGGGCGACAAGCGCTCGGGCACGTTCCTGCGCGGCGCCATGGAGTACGCGCAGAAGGGCTACGTCTGCATCTCGGTGAACTACCGCCTCATCGATGAGGCGCCCATGCCCGCGTCCATCGAAGACGTGAAGTGCGCCGTGCGCTGGCTCCGCGCCCATGCCGCGGCCTACGGTGTGGACCCGAAGCGGGTCGGCGCCTACGGCAACTCCGCCGGCGCGCACCTCGTGCTCATGCTCGGTCTTGTCGGGAAGAAGGCGGGCCTCGAGGGCGACGGGCCGTACCAGGACCAGTCGAGCCTCGTGCAGGCGGTGTGCGCGTCCGCGCCGCCGACGGACTTCACCCTCTTTGCGGGTTCCAGCACGCGCCGCGTGGGCAAGGGAAGCCTCTTTGCCGGCACGCCCGAAGATCTCTACCACCGCATGAAGCAGGCCTCGCCGCTCACCTACGTGCGCAAGGGCGTCCCGCCGCTCCTGCTGATCCACGGCACGGCGGACACGACGGTCAGGGTCGAGCACAGTGACGTCTTCGTCAAGGCGCTGAAGGACGCGGGCGCCACCAACGTGACGCTGATGCGGATCAAGGGTGCGCCCCACGGCGTCTTCAACAAGCACCGCGCCGAGACCCATCCGGCCATGGAGACGTTCTTCGCACGCACGCTGCGGTCGGGGAAGTAGGCCTTCGCGTCGCCGGACGCATCGACGCCGCTACGGGTTGCGCAGCGGCTTCTCCATGCGGAGCGGGGCCCCGGTCTCTGCGAGGTAGGCCGCGCCGAGGAGCCGCGAGAGCGGCGGCAGCGTCTTCTGGTTCGCGAACAGGTGCTGGGCGTAGGCGCGCCGCACGCTGGCGTCGAGGTAGCCCAGGCGCAGCCAGCGGCCCGCCTCACGCGAGTACTTCGCACTGGGGCCGCCCGTCCCGTTCACCAAGTCGTGATACCCGGACGTGCCTGCCCGCAGGTGGGCGAGCGTGGCGACGAAGCGCAGCATGTCGCCCTGCTGGAACACGATGCCCGCGCGGTAGCACTGGAAGGCGAAGTCGACGTTGATGGCGGCGTGCGAGATGTCCTCGCTGCCCTTGGGTCGGTACGACGCGTAGGGCCAGTCGTAGCGATCTTTCACCTTGCGCAGCGCCGCGCGGAACTCGCCCGCGATACGCGCGGCGCGCCGCCGGAGTTCCGCCTTGCCCGTGATCAGCCAGAGCATCACGTAGGCACGCCCCATGGCGGAGGCGAAGTTGTAGGGCGTCGACGTGTAGCGGCTGCTGTCAAACGGCGCGTAGTAGCCGCGCTCCGTGCCTTTGACCTGACGGAAGTCCGCGTCGAACGCGGCGAGCGACTCGATCAACTGCGGCACGAACGCGGCGACGTCCTTGCCATACGTGCGCCTAAGGGCGGGATCGCGGCGGACGACGTAGCACCAGCGGGCGATGGGGTAGGTGATCATCCCGGTGTGCACGGCGTGGGCGTGGTGCTTGCCCTTGGTGTAGCGGGCGGTCGTCCAGGCCTTGATCGTCGTGCCCCGCAATTCGTCCTTCTGGCCGTGGTGATCCGAGCGCAGGGCGAGGATGCGTTTGGCGTGGTCCCGCACGAGGTCGTGATGTCGCGCTTCGCCGGTGGACTCGGCGAGGGACACGACGGCCATGAGGAAGTAGCTCTCGCCCCACGCCAGCGTCGCGCCGTCCGGCTGCTTGAAGTAGTGGTCGTCGCCGATCGCCTTCTTTGCGCGTTCGGCGACCGCGCGCGCAGCGATCACCGTCTTGTCGGGCGTGGCGGTCTCTTTCGCGTGGGCGAGGCCGGGCCAGCACGCCAGGATCGCCAAGAGGACACCGCGCTGCACCATGGACTCGATCCTAGCACTGACGCGTGCACGTCACGTGGAGCGCCGAGCGGGGCTAGCGCGTTGGCGCGCTCTGGCGCAGGCTCCACGTCACGGACAAGGCTCCTGCGACGGCGACGAGCAACCAGACCCACGATCCCGATGCGCCGAGCAGCAGCTTGCCGGTGGCGAAGAGCACGCCGAAGATCAGGGCCAGGCCCCCGAACA
The DNA here is from genome assembly GCA_029259775.1 of Planctomycetota bacterium. GTDB lineage: Bacteria > Planctomycetota > PLA2 > PLA2 > JAEUHO01 > JAHEIK01. The sequence continues at coordinate 44,269 of JAJDEN010000038.1, forward strand.
CACCCGCCGCGATGGGGGCGAGCGGGTCGAGCGTGACGGGTTCGTCCAGGTGCGCCTTGACCGGACCCCAGAATCCCCTCGGCCGGACCTTGCGGTAGAAGTCGACGAGCGTCTTCGGATCAGGCCTTGCCGTCAGGAGCGTCACGGTCATCGCGCAGGTGAAGGACGACAGCACCACGACGAGCAAGCGGCCTCCGCTGGACAGCACGCCGTCCGGCGAGAGCGGACCCAGACCCCACTTGATCTCGACGAAGGTCACGATCAAGGCGAACGTGCCGGAGGTAACCATCGCCGTGATCTCCGTCACGGCGCGGATGCGCCACCAGAGCCAGCGCAGGATGTAGACGGGCCCTACGCCCGAGAGGAAGGCGAGGAAGAAGATGAACAGGTCACCGATCGAGTCCATCGCGAAGCTCAGGGAGCCCGCTAACAAGATGACCACGAAGCTCGTGATGCGCGCGACGCCAATGTAGTGCTTGTCGCTCTCGCCCTTCTTCATGAAGCGGCGGTAGACATCGTTCACGAAGAAGGCGGACGAGAGGTTCACGTGCGTGTCGATCGTCGACATGAACGCGGCGAGGAAGGACGCGACGAGCAGGCCGAGCATGCCGATGGGCAGGAACTTGCGCATCATCAGCGGGTAGGCGCGCTCGTCGTCAGTGGCGGCGAGCAGCTCGCCAGGCTGCACGTACTGACCGACCTCGACCTGCGGCTGGGCGAGCCAGTCGGCGGCGCCGGTGTCGGGGATCGGGATCTGCAGGAGCTGGCCGCCGGTGTCGAGGCCGATGGCCTCGCCGGAGATCGTGACGATCTCGCCGGCGTCGGGCGCGAACAGCTGCGCGTCGGGGAAGACGACCAGCGAGGCGAGCCCGACCAGGATCCAGGGCCAGGGCCGGATGGCGTAGTGGGCGACGGCGAACCAGAGCGTCGCGCCGATGGCGTGACTCTCGTTCTTCGCGGCGAGCAGGCGCTGGACCATGACGCCGCTGCCGTCCGCGTTCTTGTTCGCGAAGGGGACGACGAGCACGAGCACGAGGAACTGCACCAGGGCGGCGGTCCAGCCGAGCGGACTCAGGAAGTCCGACTCACCCACGTCGGGGGCGAGCGAGGTCTTGCCCGCGGTGGCGGGCTCGGCGGCGAGCGCGTCGAGCATCGGCTGCAGGCCGCCCATCTCGCCGAGCACGATCCAGCACAGGACGACGGCGCCGAGCAGCGCCACGCCGAACTGGAGGAAGTCGGTGACGACGACACCCCAGAGGCCCGTCACCTCGGAGTAGATCAACGCGACGAGCGCGCAGGCGAGCATCACGGTCCACTCGACGCTGATCGCGAACATGCCGAGGATCTCGATCGGCGGCTCGGCGCCGAGGTCGAAGAGCACGACGATGACTTTCGTCATGCCGAGGATCACCCAGCCCATGATGAACGCGTGCAGGAAGACGACGTGGTAGATGCTCTTGAAGGCGCGCAGCCCGCGGGCCGGCGCGCCGGAGTAGCGCAGCTCCATGAAGCCCACGTCGGTGATCACGCGGCAGCGTCGCCAGAGCCGCGCGAAGAGGTGCACGACGAGCAGCGCGCCGAGCATGTAGCCCCACCAGCGCCAGTTCTTCGCGACGCCCCCCGAGCGCGTCCAGCCCGAGACGACGAGCGGCGTGTCGGCGGCGAAGGAGTAGGCCACCATCGAGGTGCCGGCCAGCCACCACGGGAGCTGCTGCCCCGAGAGGAAGAAGCTCTGGGCGTCCTTGCGCCCGCGCCGCGCGACGATCAGCCCGAGCCCCAGCGAGAGGATCAGGTAGCCAGCGATGACCACCCAGTCGACCCAGGCGAGCGAACCCGTGCCGCTCAAGCCGCCGGTCTCAAGGAGCGAGCGGGTTGAGCAGGGACTCGCTCGGGATGATGATCTTCGGCGTCACGAAGAACAGGATCTCGGTGTTCCGCACCTCGCTGTTGCGGCTCTTGAAGAGCCAGCCCAGGATCGGGATGTCGCCGAGCAAGGGCACCTTGGTGAGGATCTCGATCTGATCGCTCGACTTGAGCCCGCCGACCGAGAAGGTCTGCCCGTCGTAGACGTGCACGGTCGTGCCGGCCGCTCGCTGACTGATGATCGGCGAGGAGACGTCGGTGCCCGAGATGTTGAAGGGCACCGAACCCGTCTGGCTCGACACCTCGATCGAGAGATCGATCCGGACGAGCCCCTCGCTGACGATGAACGGGATCATCTCCACCGTCACGCCGGTGGGCTCGAAGCGCGTCACGACGTTGGGGTTGTTGACGTTGCCGCTGGCCTCGAAGACCGGCACCTTGTCGCCGGTGATCAGCCGCGCGCGGTGTCCGTTGAGCACGGTGACCGTCGGCGACGAGATCAGCTCGGCCGAGCCGATGCTCTGCAGCAGGCTGAAGATGCCGTCGAAGCGCAGGTTGTTGTGCACGCCCTGAAGGCTCAGCAGGAATCCCGAGAGCGAGGGAGTGCCGGCGAAGCTGTTGAAGCCCGCGCCGATGCCTTCGTTGCCGGCGCCGTCGTCGATCGGGATGCCCGCGCCGAAGTT
>JAJDEN010000039.1 GCA_029259775.1 Planctomycetota bacterium
TCCAGATGGAGGCCGTCCGAGCCAGCGCGCGAGCTGGCGAGCGCGCATCGGCGTTCGAGTTCCCCCCGTGGGCCCCGCGCGACCGGAGGTCGTGTGGGAGTCGCCCCTACACGTAAGGGCACAGGACGGAGGTGGCGTCCCGGGCGACCACAAGGGTCGCCCCTACGGCAACATGGCCGGCCCCTCCAGAGGGAGGCCGTCCGAGCCAGCGCGCGAGCTGGCGAGCGCGCATCGGCGTTCGAGTTCCCCCCGTGGGCCCCGCGCGACCGGAGGTCGTGTGGGAGTCGCCCCTACACGCAAGGGCTCATGACAGAGGAGGCGTCCCGGGCGACCACAAGGGTCGCCCCTACCCGGAGCGGGCCAAGGCCCGTTCCTACATGCCCTTCCGCTTGAGCATGACCTTGTTGTCCTTCATCCACTTCTTGAGCTCTTCAGGCTTCTCGAACTCGAGACCGGTGATGGACTTCAGGGCCTTGCGCATCGCGGCATGCGCCTTCGGACGCGCTTTCTTCGCGCGACCGCCGTACTTCGCGTTGAACTTCGCCTTGGCCGCCTTGGCGTCCTTGTTGCCGGCGGCACCCGTGTCGACCTTCACCGAGCCGCCGGACCAGCTGTAGCCGTCGGGGTAGAAGTTGAACCACTCGAGGATCATCGGGAGCGAGCGCCACTCCTTCGTCGCGCCACACCAGTTCAGCATCGCGATGGCGATCTCATCGTGGTTGTGGTCGATGAGTTTCTTGATCATCTTCCAGCCCTTCTTGTCGGGCTTGACGTCGAGCTTGGCCAGCGAGACGAATGACGTCGCAAGGACCGTGGCCTCGAGCTCCTGCGGCGTCTCTTCCTCTTCGGTCGGATCTTCGCGCGATGCGTACTTCTTGAACTTCTCGAGACCCTGCATCAGGTAGCCGGAGGCCTTCTTGGGGTTGTGCAGCTGGTTGCCGAGCCCCTCGGCGGCCCTCGCCTGCAGCTCGAGGTTCTTCTCCTTGAGGTAGATCTTCGAGAGCTTCTTCAGCACGTCGTTGTGCATGTGCATGCCGTACCACTTGAGGATGTGGAGGCGCTTGTCCATGTCGTCGAGGGCGTAGTCCTTCTCGAAGCGCTCGGTCGCGGTATCCACGACGTCGTCGGCGTGGGGAAGAACCTTCTCCTTCTTGCCGGGCTTGTCCTTCGCGCCCGCCTTCTCTTCTGCCACGGCGGGCAGCGGGAGGACCAGGACAGCAAGGCCAAGGAGAGCAAGGAGTGCGAGGGTCGTGCGCATGGGGAGGCTCCGAGGTGGCCGAGAACGGCGCCCCACAATGCTAGCAGATGCCCTCAGGCGGTTCGGCGCTGCTCGGGAACCGTCCAGATCGCATCGAACAGCCGCCTGAAGAGCCCACGCCGGCGGCGGCGTGTCGAAAGACCCGGGCAGGGCACCTGCTCGAGCAGGTCGTTGGCCACGCCATCGGCGCTGACCGCGTCGGCCTCCGCCGCGTAGCTGAGGACGAGGCGGTGGCGGAGCACGCTCGGCACGAGCGCGCGCAGATCGTCGAAGTCCGGCACGCTGCGTCCGCGCAGGAAGGCACGGGCGCGAGCGCCATTGATCAGGCCCTGGGCGGCGCGGGGCCCCGCGCCCCACTCCACGTACTCGCGCACGCTGTTGGGCGCGTTCGGGGAGTTCGGCCGGGAAGCTTGGACCAACTCGACGGCATAGCGGGCGAGCGCCGGGGGCACCTCGGCGTGCTGGAGCGCGTCGGCGATGTGGATGAACTCGTCGCGCGAGACAGCGGGCTGGAGCGAGCCTTCCGGGCCCAGCGCGGTCATGCGCGCGATGCGCTCCTCGTCCTCCCACGACGGGTAGCCGAGGTGGATCTTGAAGAGGAAGCGATCGAACTGGGCCATCGGCAGCGGGTAGGTCCCCTCCTGCTCGATGGGGTTCTGCGTGGCCAGGACGATGAACGGGTCCTCGAGCTGGCGGCAGACGCCGAGGCTCGTGACCTGACGCTCTTCCATCGCCTCCATCAACGCGGCCTGGGTCTTGGGCGGCGCGCGGTTGATCTCGTCCGCGAGGACGAGGTTGGCGAAGACGGGCCCCCGCGCGAAGCGGAACACGCGCTCCCCCGTGTCCTGATCGTGCACGAGGTACTCGCTGCCCGTCACGTCCGACGGCATGAGGTCCGGCGTGAACTGGATGCGCGAGAACTTGAGGTCCAGGACCTCCGCAACCGTCGAGAGCAGCAGCGTCTTGGCGAGGCCGGGCACGCCCTCGAGCAGCGCATGGTTGCGGGTGAGGATCGTGATGAGGACCTGCTCGATCACGTCCTCGAGTCCGACGATGCGCCGCGCGGTCTGGGCCTTGAGCTCCTCGCCGGTGCGGTACACCTCCGCGGCGAGAGCGCGGCTCTGGTCGAGGGAGTTGGTGGCGGCCATGGCGGGGAGTGTACCCGCGAGTGGGCCCCCGAGGAGGGCTCCGCTACAACGCCCGGAGGATGGCCGCGGCGACGTCCTCGGGAGGCAGCTCGAGCATGCAGGGCAGCCCGATCGGGCACGCCTTCTTGTGGCACGCCAAGCAGTCGAGATCCTCCTTGCGGACGATCTCGGCCTGGCTGTGGCCGCTCCAGCGCGGATCGGTCGGACCCATCCAGACCACCGTCCTGACGCCCAGCCCCTCGGCGATGTGGCGCGGGCCGGCGTCGGTCGTGGCGAGCACGGCCACCCGCTTGAGCAAGGCCTTCAGCTCGCCTAGATCCGGGACGGCTTCGTGGCACGAGAGATGGTCGCCACCGAGATGCTTCGCGACATCCGCCGCGAGCGATGCCTCGCCGGGCCCGCAGAAGACGACCGGGAACACCTCGCGCTGGGCGCGGACCGACGCGACCGCCGCGGCGATGCGTTCCGCGGGGTAGATCTTCGTCGGCCCGAACGCGGCGCCGGGGTTCACACCGAGCAGAGCTACGCCCGCGGGCACGCCCGCAAGACGCAGGTCGGCGCGCTCCTCGTCGAAGGCGGTGGTCGCGAGCTCGGGGCCGCGGCCATCGGGCACGGCGCCGAAGGCCGCGGCGAGATCCATGTAGTGGTCGACCATCGTGCGCGGCTGGAGCTTGCCCTCGGCGGTCTTCGGCAGCGTGACGACGTCGGTCAAGAGCGTGCGCCGCGCGTGCAGGTCGCTGCCGACGCGTAGGCCGATGCCGGCGCGCTTCACGGCCAGCGCGGAGGAGAACGAGTTGGGCAGGAGCAGCGCGGCGTCGGCGCCGAGCGCCTTGAGGATCCGGCCCGCACGAAAGGGCGCGCTCCGGCCCTTGGCCGTGCGGTCCCCCACCGGCATGACGCCATCGCGGCAGGTCAAGCCATGGAGCACGGCTTGGGCCGCGGGACCGCCCGCCCACGTGATGCGCGTATCAGGCAGGGCCGCGCGCAGCGCCCGCAGGGCGGGTGTCGCCATGACGGCATCACCGAGAGGGTTCGGGAGCCGCACCAGCAGGTGCTTAGGCGCGGGGAGCCGCGTCGCCCTCATGCGAGCAACTCCTCGACCGCCGCCGTCACGCGCGGCGCCCAGGCGTCCACCGACCAATGCCGACGAACGTCGTCGCGGCCCGCGGCGCCGAGCGCGCGGCGGCGCTCCGGATCGTCCATGAGCTTGAGGATGCCGTCGAGGAACGAGGCGCGGTCCGTACCGAGGAAGCCCGTCTCTCCATGCACGACCTGATCAACTTGCACGCCGACTGCGCTCGCCACGACGGGCCGCCCGAGCGAGAGCATCTGCAAGACCTTCAGGCCGCACTTGCCGCGCGTCCACGGATCGTCCGGCAGCGGCGCCAGACCAAAGTGGATCCCCGTCAGGTTCTCGCGCCACGTCGAGATGTCCCAGGGCACGTTCTCGACGGGCACGCCCGGCGGGAACACGGGCTCGGCGTCAGCGATCACGCGCAGCCGGAAGTGTCGGCCCGAGGCAACGAGGGCCGAGAGGGCCAGCGCACGCTCCTCCAGGTAGGGCAGCGTCGCGCGCGAACCGATCCAGCCGATCGTGGCCATGTCCCCCGCCGGCTCGGGAACGATGTCGCCCGCGGGCACATCGACCGTCGTGGGCAAGACCGTCGCCTCGCGGCCGGCTTCGTCGGCCAGCCCGGCGAGGAACGCGTTGCCGGCGAACACGGCGTCGGACGCGTCGACGATCGCGGCGAAGCGTCGCTTCCGCGTGCGCGAAGGCGTGGCGCCGCGGCTCGTGTCGCGGTAGGGCAGCGCATCATCGAAATCGAACGCCAGCCGACGCGCGCGGCGCCGCAGCCGCCGGACGTCGCCGAGGTTGATCAGGCGCGAGGAGAGCACCACGCCGTCCGCCGCCGAGGCCCGCTGGAGCGCGAAGCGCCGCTTGCGGCGGCTCTTCGGCCACGGCACGATCTCAAGCACGATGCCGGCGGCCGCCAGATGCGTCTCGTAGGCGCGCCAGCGATGACGCACCACGGGCCCGTCGGGATCCGAGGTGAGCACGGCCAGGAGACGCGAGGAGACCACGCCGCAAGCCTACCTGTGGCTCGCCGCGTTCTGGCGCCCCGCTTGCGCGCGGCAGATCTCGAGGACCCTGTCCAGGCGCGTGCTCTCGCGGTTGCGCATGGACAGGTAACGCGCGTCCTCGCGCGTGAAGGCGCGCAGCTCGTCCTCGGACAGCACGTCGATGGCGCGCGCCAGGGCTTCGGCGTCGTCCGGTGCCTCGATGACGATGCCGCCGCGGCGGCCCATCAGCTCGTGCACGCCGTTCTGGGGCGTCGTGATCACGGGCAGGCTCATGGCGAGCGCTTCAAGACAGACCAACGAGCACGGGTCGTAGTAGGTCGGATGGATCAGCATGTCCGCCGTGGCGTAGAGCGGCCTCGGATCTGCGAGGGCGGGAATGCAACGAATCTCGGTCGACACGCCCAGATTGCGTGCGAGCCACGCGAGCCGCCGGGGCGGCTTGCCACCGGCGAGGACCAGCACGAAGCGCTTGTCGTGATTCGCGATCCGGGCCTGGGCCAGGGCGCGCACCGCGGTCTCCGCACCCTTGAGCACGGGATGGTGGGCGAGCATCACGCCGAGCAGCGCGTTCTCGATGCGCAGCTCCTTGCGCAGCGCTCGGCCCGCGTCCTCGAAGGGTTCACGCTGGAAGTGCTCGACATCGACGCCGTTCACGACCGTCGTGGTGCGCCTCAGCGCCGCCGGGTAGCGCGCCTTGACCCGGCCGCGGATCATGTCGGACACCGTGATCACGGCCGGCCCCTCGGCCTCGGCGAGCAGGGTCCGCTCGCAGCGCTGGAAGAACTCGTGCTTGCGGCTGAAACGACGGCCCAGACGCGTGAAGAAGCTCGCGCCGCCGTCCGCCCTGTCCTTGGCCGCGCGCGCGTCATCCACGAGACCGCCATGCGGCAGGTAGACGTCGCAGTCCAAGGCATGCCGGATGGCGAACACGACGTCGCATCCCGCGCCGCGCAACAAGCGAGCGCCCTCGAGAGCGAACGCCTCGTCGCGCTCGGGACGGCCGCCTTTCGCGGGGACGCGGATCGTCTCGATCGGCGCAGGTGCCGTGCCCGACATCGTGGCCAGCACGACGTCGTCGCCGGCAGCCGCCGCGCGCTGCATGAGGGCAAGCGTGTGCGCCTCGGCCCCGCCGGGGGTGCCGTCGATCCGGTCGAGCAGGACACCGAGCTTCATGCGTCGTCCGCCGTCGGCCGGGCCGCCTCCCCCACCGGCGTCTTCGGCACATGCTTGCGGATGCGCGCACCCTTGCGCCGGATACGCCGGACGAGGCCGTCGTAGACGCCGCGGCGGGGAATGCCGCGCCGCGCCATGTAGCGCAGCAGGAAGCGGGCTCGCTGCAGCACGGTCGTGGTGCCCTCGGGCACGGACGACCACAGGGCCGCGAGGTCCTTGAGCACGCGAGGACCGAGCAAGCGGCGATGGCGCCGCATGCGCTCGAGGTCGATGATCGCGAGCACGGGCGCGTCGCCGTCGAACCGCACGAACACGTGGCAGAGATAGAGGTCGCGGTGGCTGCGGCGACCGTCATGGAGCGTGCCCACGGCGTCGGCCAGGGCCACGAGCGTGCGACGGATCTGCACCGAGGAAAGCGCGCCGTCGCGCAAGAGGTCGTCGAGAGGACGCGCGGGCGCCAGATCGAGCGTGCCACTGAGGGCTCCGAGATCCGGATCCACACCCGAGAAGGCGAGGGTCGCCGTCGGCACGCGCCGCTCCGCCGCCGCCTGGATCGCGTCCGCCTCGCGCGTGCGACGACGGTTCTTCTCGCGCTTCACGAACACCTTGAGCCCGCCGGCTTCGAGCACGTGGTTCGAGCGGTCCTTCAGGTCGCGTACGCAGGTCGCGCGCTCGAGGACGTCGGCCACCGTGCGGACGCCGTCCTCCCGCAGACGGTCGAGGAACTCCTGCGGTCCGAAGAGCGCGCTCATGCGTCCCCCGCTCCGCCCGTACCGAGGTCGCGGAACGTCCCTCGGTCCTTGACCTTCTCGATGCGCTTGCGGATCGCCTCGAGCCACGGTTTGCCGTCGCGCAGCGTGCCGCCGAGGTAGGCGCGCACGATCGCCAGCCTGAAGCGCGGCTCGGTCATCGGCCGCAACGAGAGCGCGAGCGCCGCGAGCCCCTTGGCGGCCGCCGCGGGCGCGATCTTCTTGCCCGAGCGCTCGAGGCGCATGAGGTCGATGAAGGTGAGCGCGCCTCGGCCACCGGCGGGCGAGCCATCCACGAGCAGATGCCACGCCTGGAGGTCCGGGAACAGGAAACGCGCCGAGTGCAGCGAGCGCACCGCGAGGCCGATGCCGATGGCGATGTCCTGCCGTTCGCGCACCGAACAAGTCTCGAGATGCGCACGCAGCCAGACGTCGAGCCCCGGGCCCGGGGCTTCCCGCGTGACGAGCACGCCGGTCGAGACGCCGTCCACGTCCCCGACCGCGGCGAGCCACGGCTCGGGCGCACGGAATCCGGCGGCGCGAAGCGCCACATGGTTCTCGATCTCGGTGAGCGGACTGCGCTTCTTCTCCGTCGGACGCGTGACCTTCACGTAGAGCGCCGTGCCGCCGACCTCGATGCGCCGCACCCAGCGCTTCGCCGTGCCCTCCACCATGCGGCCTTCGTCCGTGGTCGCAAGCCTCGCGAGGTCGAGCCAGCCGTGCTCAGCGAGGCGCGGCTGGGCGCGGTCGAGCACGTAGCCCTCGGCGCCGCCCTGCTGCCAGGGCACCACCCGGTCGATGCCGCCCGAAACCGTCGCGGCCGCCGCGGCACGCGCGAGCAGACCTGTCGCCGAGTGGTCCTTGGGACCGCCGACGAACGCCATCTCGACGCCGAGCGCCTGGTTCGTCTTCAGCTCGGGCAGCGAGCGCTCCGCGTAGTCGGTGCCCTTGGCGTGCACGTCGGGCTTCACCGCCGCGAGCAGGCGATCGACGGTGTCGTCGGCAAACACCACGACGTGATCGACGCAGCGCAGCGCGGCGATGAGGGCGGCACGCTCGACCGCCGGCACGACGGGCCGACCGCGACCGCGCAGGCGGCGTACGGAGGGGTCGTCGTTGACCCCCACGACGAGCAGATCCCCCAGCTCCGCGGCAGCTTCCAGTACGCGCAGATGACCGACGTGCAGCAGATCGAAGGCCCCGTTGGTGAAGACGATGCGCCGGCCGGCGGCGCGCGCCTTCGCGACGTGCTCGAGCAGCACGTCTTCGGTCACGATGCGGGCAGCAGCGTCGCTCATGCCGGCGGTCCCTCGGCCGAGGACGGTTCGGGGGACGGCCCCCCGGGGAAGGGCGCGCCGGGGAAGGGCGCGCCGGGACCGTCCGGGAGCGCGACGCCTTCGGCGCGCAGGATGTAGAGCACGGCCTCGCGCATGTCGCGCGCGACGAAGTCGGGGTCGACAGGGCCCAGCAGGGGGAGCGGCCACTTGTCGCGATTGCCGGCCACGATGATGCCGCGCGTACCGGCACGCTTGCCGCCGACGATGTCACGCTCGCCGTCGCCGATGGACCAACTCGCGGTGAGTTCGATGCCGAGGTCGGCCGCCGCGCGATGCCACATGCCCGACGAGGGCTTGCGGTCCTCGTGCTCGATGTTGAACGGCGCCACGACCCCCTCAGGGTGGTACGGGCAGTAGTAGGAGGCGGCGAGTTCGATGCCCTCGGCCGCGAGCAGTTCCTCGAGGCGTGCCGCGACCGTCTCGTAGGCTTCGACGGTGTACTTGCCGCGCGCGATGCCGCTCTGGTTGGTCACGATGATGAGATCGAAGCCGGCGCGCATGAGCGCAGGCAGCCCCTCGGCGACGCCGGGCAGCAGCACCACGGCCTTCGGATCCGAGAGGTAGCCCGGGTCGTGGATGATCGTGCCGTCGCGGTCGAGGAAGATGGCGCGGCGCGGGGCGTTGGAGGGGCTCATCGGGGCGGAGATTGTACGCCGTGCTACCTTCCGAGAGTTCATGCGACCGCCCCGCGTCTCCCTTCTGTTCGCGCTGCTCCTGGCCGCGCTGATCTGCGCGCTGGGCACGCCCACGGCCGCCGCCAAGGGGGCCAAGCAGGCCGGGGCGAAGAAGCTCAAGCCGCTCAAGATCAAGAACGACGCGTACCCGAAGGCGTTCCGCGACCGGGTCAACGCGGCCGTCGACCACGGCGTGGAGTACTTGCTCGGGAAGCAGTCGATCGACGGCAGCTGGCCCGCCAACAAGAACCTGCTCGACCACCGGCTGGGGCATACGGCGCTGATGACGCTGGCCTGCCTCAAGGGCGGCATCACGGTCCGCGACAAGCAGATCCGCAAGGCCGTCGCGTGGCTGCACACGCAGAAGCTGACGAAGGTCTACGACGTCGGCGTGCTGCTGATGGCGCTGCACGCGCTCTACTCCCCCACCGACGAGAAGCAGATCGTCGAGGTGGACAAGTACGGCCACCGCAAGATCAAGGACCCCTGCCTCACGGACATGTCGAAGAAGGACCGCGCCTTGATGAAGAAGGCCGTGGACTTCCTCCTGAAGCATCAGGAAGGCGGTCACTGGCGCTACCCGGACAAGGGCGTCGACGTCTCCAACACGCAGTACGCGCTCCTGGGTCTGTGGGCCGCGAGCCGCTGCGGCTTCAAGATCCCGAGCAAGGTGTGGATGGACTCGCTGACCTGGCTCGTCACGAGCCAGGAGCGCACGGGACGCAGCGTGAAGCTGCTGGTCAACGAGGTACGCGGCAACTACCGCATGGCCTGGACCGAGCCCGCGAAGGCGCGCGGCTTTCGCTACATCCCGGGTGGCTCGCCCGTCGAGGGCAAGAAGCCCGTCTCGGGCAGCATGACGACGGCGGGCATGGCCTCGGTCGCGATCTGCCAGGACGAGCTCTGGGGCTCGCGGCGGTTCACGCCGGACATGCGCAAGCTCTCACGCCGCAGCATCCGCGACGCACTTGCGTGGATGCAGGACAACTTCGACGTGCAGCGCAACCCGGGCGAGCCCACGGGCGGCTGGCACTACTACTACCTCTACGGCATGGAGCGCGCGGGCATCATGGCGCGTGCGCGCTTCATGGGGAAGCACGACTGGTACAAGGTCGGCGCGGACTTCATCCTGAGCGAGCAGCGCAGCGACGGGTCCTGGCAACGAGACCAGGACCCGCAGATCGACTCCGCGTTCGCGATCCTCTTCTTGAAGAGGTCCACGAGCCGCACCCGCAACCCGGTGATCACCGGGGGCTAGGCGCCGGCGGTTGCGCCACGAAGCTAGGCGCTCGTGCCGGGCGTCCAGTCGACGGCGACGTTGCCCATCATGGGATCGGGCGCATCCGCGCAGCTGGCGATGAAGATGTCGGGAACCTGCTCCGCGGCCAGCGGCAGGCCCTCCATCGCGAGACCCATGGGCGGGTCCATGGGGAACTCACCCGCGGGCTCGGTGACGTGATACTTGAGCGTCAACGAAGACAGGACCGACAGGGGCCCCACAGGCATGGACTGCCCCTTCGGGAGTTGGATCTCCTCGTCGAACGGCTGACCGTCGGATGTCGTGCCCTGCACCCGAGCCGTGCCGGACGTGACGCGACCGCCCGTCGTGTTGTCGTCGAGCCGCAGGCTGCCAAGCCCACGCGTCCCCGTCCCGCCAAGTTCATTGTCATCATCGTTCGTCGTGTTCATCATCATCTCCACGGTGCGCTGATCCCAAGAAGCGGGAGAGTTGCACCTCAGAGCGCGCGAAGGTGCTCCCGCTACGTTGAAACGGTAGACAATTGCCGCTACGAGCGCAATCGAGCCCCTTAGCTGGGGACACCCCAGAGCACCCAGCCGGCCCAGTAGTACTCGTGCTTCCACTTCGGCTTGCTGCGGACAAACGCCTGCGCCTTGCTGAGCGCCTCAGCCGCGGACAGCGGCTTGATCTTCGGGTCCTTGGGGTTCCAGAGCTCGTGGAAGCGGCGCATGAGCGCGAGCGTCGCGTCGTCACTGACGTTCCACAGGCTCCCGATCACGCGGGGCACGCCCGCGATCATGAAGGAGCGGCCGAGCCCGACGAGGCCCTCGAGCTTGAAGTAGCGGCCTTTGCCCGTCACACAGGCGGAGAGCACCGCCACGTCGGCGGGCACCTTCATCCGGAGGACCTCGAGGGCGGTCAGGAAGCCGTCATCCGCCTCGTCCTCGCTCCGGGTGAACGCCAGCGAGCCGCGCAACGGGTGCTCGGGATCGGACGTCCCGTGCACAGCGAAGTGGACGGCGCGCCAGCGGGGAGACTCGGCCAGCGCCGCTCGGAAGGCGATCTCGTTGGCCTCCTTCCCCATCAACCTGCGGGTGGCCACGGCCTCGATCTCGCCGCGCGACGAGTCCAGCGGCACCAGCGACTTCGGCCGACCCGCATAGTCGGCGGCGCCGATGCCAAGCACGCCCTTGCCACGCAGGCCCGCGTCGGTGCCCAGCTCGGTGTAGACCGTCCCCGAGGGAGCGAGGACGACCTGCTTGTTCGGCAACAGCGCGCTGAACGGGAACGACGCGAGGGAGCCCACGGGCGAGATGATGACGCGCTTGGCGTCCTTGCCGATCTTGAGTTTGCCGAGCAGGAGGTCCGCTAGGGCCTTGCGGCCCTTGTCGTCCACGGCAATCGTGGCTTCGTCCCAGGTGACGGCCCCCAGCGCGCGGTCCAGCTTCGCGGCCGTTCCGAGATCCTCCAGACGGGAGGCCTTGGCATCGACGACAACCGCCACGACGCCCTGGCCCGTGAACGCGTAGGAGACGAACACGTCGCCGGGCGACAAGCGCGCTTGCAGTTCAGGGATGAGATTCACCGTGCCAAGGAGGACCGTCGCCGACGCCCGCGCCTTGCGGAGGATGCGCGAGGCGAGCATGGACTTCTCGGCCCAGGCGGCCTCGAGCCTGCTCTTGAGCCGTTGGTAGGCCGTGCGATCGCCCTTCGTCCAGGCGCGGTCCATGAGCGCGCGAGCCTCGGCGATCTCGACCTCGATCGCCCGTTCGTCCGCGAGCAGCCTCGCCGGCACGAGGTCGTCGCGTGCCTCCTCCCGACCCTGCAAGGATTGGAGGAGCAACACGGCACGACTGCGCTCGATGAAGAGCCACGCCTCATCGACATCCTGGAGCGCGACCGCGGCCTCGATCCCCATCTCGAAGACGGCGGCGTTGTCGGTGCGCGCGTACGGCCCTTGCGCGCTAGCCAGGCCCTGCAGCGAGTCCAGCAGGGCCACGCTGGCTTCGCGGGCGCTGCCTGCAGCCTTCCGCGGCTCACCGAGCTTGAGCCAGGCGCGCGCCAGGCCGCGGTAGCCGTCGGCCACGAGCTTGGGCGCGGCCATGATCTTCGCATCCGCGAGCGACTTGATCAGTAGGTCCTGGGCCTCCTCGGCCTTGCCCTGGTCGATCAGGACCTGGGCGATGTTTTGCCGCACGTTCGTCTTGCGCCAGCGGTCCTTGCTCCCCTGGGCCAGGGCGAGAGCAGCATGCAGTGCCGCCAGGCTCTCCTCCTGGCGACCGAGGCGTCCCAGGATCCACCCCAGGTTGTCCAGCGCGCCTGCCTCGTCCTCGACGGCGTTCATCTCCGCAAAGGTCGCCTGCGCCGCTTTCAGGGCGGCAATGGCATCTTCGCTCTCACCGAGATCGTGCAGGATGATGCCGCGATTGGCTTGCAGTTTGGCCAGGAGGTAGGCGATGTCCTCGGCTCCCGCGGGGTCGTGCTTGCGCGCCTTCTCGTGCAGGCCGCCGTAGATCTTCTCGGCCGCGTCCGCGTCGCGAGCAGCACGATGCGGATCGTGCATGCTCAGCGCGTGGTTGCTCCGCTGCGCGAGCGCATCCGCCCTCGCCATCGAGTTCTTCTCGGCGGGGAGATCGTCCATCGCCTGGTCGAGGAGCTCACCGGCGCGTGCGAAGCGCCCCGCGCGCACGGCCATTTCAGCCATGTTGAGGCGCACCCTGCGACGTTGATCGACCAGGCGGGGATGCGTGGCGTCCTTCACGAGTTCGAACGCCCGCTTGAAGTCGCGCTTGGCCCCACGGAAGTTGCCGACCATCCCCTGGACGGCCCCCAGATTGTTGAGCGCGCTGACCTGCCCATCGATGGCATCACGAAGCGCTTCGGCCGCGCGCAACTTCTCGAAGCCCGCGAGAGTTCCCGCCGCGTCGTACGCAGCCCACGCGGCGTGCCCGACGCGCATCCACGCCCTGACGGCTCCCGTCAGCCAGCCGAGTTCCTCCGCACGGACGGCGACGGCCGCCATGACCCGGCGGACCTCGGCATGCCGGCCCAGCGCGCGAAGAGCGAATCCCCATGCGAGCTGGACGCGGGCCTGCTCGTACGCATCGCCCGCCGCACCGAGCTTCTGCAACGAGACCAGGGCCGCTTCGTGCTGCTCGCTGGTGGTGGCCTGCTCGGCCTGCAGCAGCGCGGCCCGTGTCGGCGCGTGGGGCTCGGCCTTGCCGCGCGCCCTTAGGTACGCACCGAGCTTGGGGCCTTCCACGCCGGGCACCGCCTCGGCGAAGGCCGCCGCCGCATCCTGCCGGGCCTGGATGCAGACCTCATCCGCAATCGACCAGCGGTCGGGGTAGATCTCCGCCGCAATCCGGGTGATGACCTTCGTGGCCTTGGTATCGAACGCCTTGATCACCCTCTCGGCCGGCGTACCGGTGATCGGTCCGCGCTCGTCCGCGAGCAGCAGCCCGGGCCAGAGGCAGAACACGACCCCGGTCAAGAACATCGCGCTCAGGCGGGCCGTGCTCCGGATGGTGGCTCCTCGGGCATGAGTCTAGCGGCCCAGCGAGCCAGGCGTTTCCTGCCCCCATCGGCGCCCCGCAGACACCCGGCCCGCCGATCCCTATCATGGAGGGATGCGCCGTATCGCCCTCGTCGTTCTCTGCTTGCTCACCCTCCCCCTGACGTTCGCCCAGGCGGGTGAACCCTGGGCGGACGAACCCGCGTTCAAGTCGCTCGTGAAGGCCGAGGTGAAGCTCCTGAAGACGCTCATGCAGGGCGCCCTCAAGAAGGACTACCGCCGGCAGGCCTGGTACTTCGCCGACCGCCTGCTCGCCGTCGCTCCGACCGACACCAAGGCCATCGAGGTCCTCGACACGTGGACCGGCGAAGAACTACAGGCCGGCCAGATTCCCAAGAAGGCCTGGGTCAAGAAGCGCGACGGGATGCTGCGCGGCCTCGGCGACGACTACTTCCACTTCGGCGAGACGCTTGAAGCCAGCGGCATGGATCCGGAGAAGTACTACCCGATCAACATCCGCGCGAGCAGCTACGGAAGCGTGGCCGGTCCGCTCGTCACGGCGATGAAGCAGAGCGGCTTCACGTGGCTTGGCGTCTACGGCGCCAAGGAGATCAAGGACGTCGAAGAGCTGATGGGCGGCAGCCTCACGCGCTTCACGTTCCCGCAGGAGTACGAAGACGAGTACCTCAAGGCGCGCGCGGTCTGGCCGGAAGCGCGCGGGGCACGGACGACGTCCTGGCGCCTCATGACGGACCACGCCTACAAGGAGGCGCTGCGCCTGCTCGGTACGCTCGCCGCGGCCGAAGCATGGATGGTCGGCAACATGGGATCGAAGGCCAAGCGCGGCGACGAGCGCGTCACCAACTTGATGGTCTTCAGCGAGTGGCAGGCCTACGACAAGGTCGGCGCCGACCTGGTCATCGATCAGGAGAAGGACCGCTTCGCGGGCACGTCGGGCTGGTACGACCGCCGACGCGATCGCCTCATGGTCTGCTGGCGCCACCGCGAGAATGCCTACCTCGGCGACGACGACCTGATGCTCGGCCACGCGGCCAAGGTCATGGCCCGCCGGCACTTCGCGGCGGGCGCGGGCGGTGAGGTCCAGGGCAAGGGCTACTGGCTGCTGGAGGGCCTGCGTGGTGCCTTCGAAGGCTTCCGCCTCAACGAGGACGGCATGGGCGAGATCGACCCGGGCTCGTGCTGGCGCCTTTCGGTCGCGCGCGCGCTGCGCGACGCCGGCCAGCTGATGCCGTGGGATCAGTTCATGGAGCTGAACCAGAAGGAGGGCGAGGCGCTGGACCGGCCCACGCTGAAGATCTCGTTCGGCGGCAGCCCGCGCGACGCCAAGAGGGTCGATGTCGTGGCGGCCCAGGCGACGGCGTTCGTCGTCGGTCTCATGAAGGCCAACCGTGGCAAGGGCCTCAAGAAGCTCGCCAAGCTGATCGGCGATCTCTACAAGCGCGACAGCCTGCCGGACGTCGACAAGGCGCTCGGTCTCAAGAAGGGCAAGGCGGTCGCGATGGCCGAGGTCGCCCTCGACGCGGCGCACGGCCTCAAGAACCGGTAGCCCGCCCTACTGCACGTCGTCGAACGACAGATCGTGGCGCATCAGGTACTTGCGTAGGCGATCGGCATCGTTCGATGAGCGGCGGCGACGGCGCGACGCCGCGAAGAGCAGGCGTCCGGCTTCGGACAAGGACCGCGCGCGGCGACAGACCCGGATCACGTCCGCGAGTTGCACGCGATCAAAGCGGTCGGTCGCAGCGAGTTGCTCCTCCCCCATCACCTGGCGCAGCAAGACATCGACGCTCGCCTCCGGCTCGCCGCCGCGCCAGGAGAGCTGCAGCCGCTCCACTTCCTCGCGCACCGTCTCGCGACCGATCCGTCCCCCCGGCGCCAGGGTGGCCATGCGGCGGACGGCAGCACCGAAGTCGCGGAAGTTGCCGCGCCAGAGGGCCTCGGGGCCCGTCGCGAAGTCCAGGAACGCAGCACGCGCCTCGCGATTGAACGACACGCGCCGGTCATCCCGATGCCCGACGCGCTCGAGCTCGAAGTCCAGGTTGGGCTCGATGTCCTCAGGCCGGTCGGTGAGCGGCGGCAGATCGAAGGTCCACATGTCGATGCGCGCGAGCAAGTCCAAGCGGAAGGACCCCTCGCGCACCTCGGTCCGGAGGTCGCGGTTCGTGCCGGCGATCAGCTGGAAGCGGCTCGAAGCCTCGGTGTCGGCACCGAGCGGCAGGAACGTGCCCTCCTCGAGCGCCCGGAGCAGCATGGCCTGTTCGTCCAGACCGAGCTCTCCGATCTCATCGAGGAACAGCATGCCCCCGTCGGCCTTGCGCAGGAGCCCGGGCCGTTCGGTCACCGCACCTGTGAAGGCTCCGCGGACGTGACCGAAGAGAGCGGACATGGCGTTCTCACCGCGCAGGGTCGCGCAGTTCACCTCGACGAAAGACCCCTGGAGCTGCCGGCGCTCACGCTTCAGCTCGTGGATCCGACGCGCGAGTTCGCTCTTGCCGGCACCTGTGGGCCCCAGCAGCAGCACAGGGTCGCGCGAGCGGATCGCAACGCGCTCGATCCGCTCGATGAGCTCGTTGAAGGCGTCGTTGCGCGTCACGATGCCCGCCTTCAGGAAGCTCTGTCCCTCGACGCGCTCGCGCTCGAAGCGTGCATGCAGGCGGTCGTAGCGGCTGAGGTCGAGATCGATGGTGACGCGTCGCCCCGGACCACCGCGCGAGCCGCGCCGCGGCGGGCTCGTCTGCAGCAGACGGCCCGGGAGGTAGTGCGCCTCCGTCAGGAGGTAGAGGCAGATCTGGGCCACGTGGCTGCCGGTCGTGATGTGGACCAGCAGGTCCTCGCGTTCCGGGTCGTAGGCCTGGGCCGCCGCGAAGTCGTGCAGGCGCGCGTACACCTCCTCGAAGTCCCACGGGTCCTCGAAGGAGATGGCGTGGCGCACGACCTCCGTCTCAGGCGACACCGAATGCATGTCGGCTTCGACCTCGGAGGCGAGCTTCTCGAAGCCGTCCTGGACCAGCAGGTCGAAGCGGTCGACGACGAAGTCCTGGTGCCGGCAGACATCGAGCGTCGGACGCCAGCGCTCCCATCCACCGCGATCGACGTTGACGCCGAGCAGGCCACAGACGACGACGGGGCGAGATGACACGATATAAAAAGATAAACGACGATCTCTTGATCTCCACAATTGGCATCCCACGGTAGGGCGCCGCGCTCCCGCCACGCACCTGGGACTCCATAACACTTTTGACATCAATGACTTGTGTGATTCTCTCAGATTCTGGCGGCGCGGGCACGAAAGATGAGAAGGAGGGGCTGTTCGAGACAAAGGAGTCCGACATGGCCAACAAGAACCTCTTCGCCGGATTGCGCGACCGCCTGCGCTGGACGGATGCCATCAACAACGAGCTGGCCCCGGCCTACGCCCACGCCTCCGAGCACGCGCTGGCGCAGTACGCCGCCACCGGCTGCTTGAACAGCACCTTCTACGCGCGCGCTGAGCTGCAGCTGGACGCCCTGCTGCGCATGGCGCACGACGTCAGCCCCGCGTTCCTGGCGCAGACTGCGATCCACTGCCGCACCAAGGGCCACATGAAGGACGCTCCGGCGGTGCTGCTGGCCGTGCTGGCCAGCCGCGACGGCGCCCTGATGGAGCAGGTCTTCGATCGCGTCATCGACACGGGACGCATGCTGCGCACGTTCGTGCAGATCATCCGCTCGGGCGTGACGGGTCGCTCCTCGCTCGGCTCCCGCCCGCGGCGCTGTGTGCGTCGCTGGCTGGCCGGCCGCGACGCGACCCAGTTGCTGCGCGACAGCGTGGGCAGCGATCCGTCGCTGGCCGATGTGATCCGCATGGTGCGTCCCGCGCCCGACGGCCCCGAGCGCTCCGCCCTGTATGGCTGGCTCGTCGGTCAGCCGCACGACGCCGACGCGCTCCCGCAGATCGTCCGAACGTACGAAGCCTGGAAGCAGGCGACGCTCGCCGGATGCGACGCGGGCCCGGTCCCGCCGGTGCCGTTCCAGATGCTGACCAGCATGCCGCTCGACCGCGCCGCGTGGACGTCGATCGCGACGAACGCCCGGTGGCACATGACCCGCATGAACCTGAACACGTTCCACCGTCACGGCCTGTTCGCCGATGACGACGCCGGACGGGCGATGGTCCTGCGGGTCGCAAAGCGGCTGCGTGACCGGAAGGCAATTCGCAAGGCGCGTGTGTTCCCGTACCAGCTCCTGGCTGCGTACTTGAACGCCAACAGCGAGCTGCCGCGCCCCCTGCGGGACGCGCTGCACGACGCCATGGAGGTCGCCCTCGAGAACGTGCCCGCGATCGCGGGACGGGTCGTGGTCTGCCCGGACGTGTCCGGCTCCATGACCGCTCCTGTGAGCGGCTGGCGCAAGGGCTCGTCGAGCAAGGTTCGCTGCGTGGACGTGGCGGCGCTGGTCGCCGCGGCGGTTCTCCGCAAGAACCCCGAGGCGAGCGTCATGCCGTTCGAGCACCGGGTGGTGAAGGTCCGCCTGGACCCGCGCGACACGGTGATGACCAACGCGAGCCATCTGGCCCGCGTGGGTGGAGGCGGTACGGCCTTGAGCGCTCCGCTGGCGGACCTCGTACGTCGGCGCGCTCGCGTGGACGCCGTGATCTTCGTGTCCGACAACGAGTCCTGGTTCGACGCCCATCAGGCGGCCGGTCGGCAGGTCTGGCAGCGCGACGGCACGGAGACGATGCGGCTTTGGGAGAAGATCAAGCGGAACAACCCGAGCGCGAAGCTCGTCTGCATCGATCTCCAGCCGTACGGGACGACGCAGGCGCGCGAGCGTGACGACATCCTCAACGTGGGCGGGTTCTCGGACACGGTGTTCGAGATGGTCGCCGACTTCCTCGCGGGGCGCATGTCGCCCGACCACTGGGTCGGCAACATCCGCAACGTGAAGCTGGAGTCCGCGCCGGTCTGATCGGCGCGGCTTCCATCCCACCTTCGCGGTGGGCGTGCAAATGCCGTCGGGACTACATCATTCACAATGACCAGGTCGGGGGTTCGAGTCCCTCCACGCCCACCATCAGGGGCGTGTAGCTCAGTGGTAGAGCAGGAAAACGTCTCGGCACGACTTTGTTGCACGCCCTTCGCACGTCCCTTTCAACAAGAACATCCACGACACGACGTGGCCGCGGCGAATGCCCGTGGGACTACATTGGTTCAGGCCGGTTCGACCCCGGCCCTCCTCGGCTTCCGAGGTGACGTCTCACGACCGTTTGTCGCCGCGGCCTCTCACTCCCAGGCACTCATCATGACCACCGAAACGAACTACAAGCTGCTCGAGCATCCCGGCGCAGCGCCCATCAAGGCATGGACGAAGGGGGTCCCGATCGAAGACCAGGCACGCGCCCAGTTGGCGAACGTGGCCCGTCTTCCGTTCATCCACAAGTGGGTCGCGGCGATGCCGGATGTGCACTGGGGCCTGGGCGCGACCATCGGCAGCGTGATCCCGACGCACAAGGCGATCATCCCGGCCGCGGTCGGCGTCGACATCGGCTGCGGCATGATGGCGTCGCGCACCACCCTGACCGCAAACGACCTGCCCGACTCGCTACGTGGTGTGCGCCACATGATCGAGCGCGCGGTTCCTGTCGGCCAGCAGAGTTTCAAGAAGACACCTGCGCCCAACGAGTCCGCGTGGAAGAAGATGAGCGCGGAGTTCCGCCAGATCATGGCGAAGCACCCGAAGATCGGCACGAAGACGCCGGAGAAGCAGCTCGGCACGCTGGGCGGCGGCAACCATTTCATCGAGGTGTGCCTCGACCAGGACGACCGCGTCTGGATCATGCTGCACAGCGGGTCGCGCGGCATCGGCAACATGATCGGCCGCTACTTCATCGGACTCGCGAAGAAGGACATGGGGCGCAACCTCAGCAGCCTGCCGGACAAGGACCTGGCGTACTTCGACGAGGGCCTCGAACATTTCGACGACTACGTCCAGGCCGTGAGCTGGGCCCAGCGCTACGCGCGCAAGAACCGTGACCTGATGATGCGCTACGTCATCGAGGGCATGGGCCGCGTGCGGGACCTGCCTCCGTTCGAGGCGGAGATCGAAGCCATCAACTGCCACCACAACTACGTGCAGCGCGAACACCACTACGGAGCGGACGTCTGGGTCACGCGCAAGGGCGCGGTGCGCGCGGGCGTCGGCGAAATGGGCATCATCCCGGGCAGCATGGGCACGCGCAGCTACCTGGTGCGCGGCAAGGGCAACCCCGAGAGCTTCGAGAGCTGCAGCCACGGCGCGGGGCGCGCGATGTCGCGTACCGCGGCGCGCAAGCGGTTCAGCATCGGCGATCACGAAGCGGCGACGCGCGGCGTGGAATGCCGCAAGGACCGTGGCGTGATCGACGAGACACCGGCGGCGTACAAGTCGATCGACGAAGTGATGAAGGCGCAGGAAGACCTCGTGGAGGTCGTCCACACGCTCAAGCAGGTCGTCTGCGTGAAGGGCTAGTGTTTCGTCGCTGACGAAACACGGGGTAGGGGCGACCCTTGTGGTCGCCCGGGGGCTCTCTTGATTCCCTCGGACCTACCCCGTAGGGGCGACCCTTGTGGTGGCCCTTCTCTGTCTTCCCCATGGGGGCTCAGCGCGCGGCAGCGCCCAGGAGGGGACGGAGGCGCTGGGAAGGGGCAAGAAGAAGAGGGCGGGGACCAGCCCCGCCCCTACATGGTAAGTCCGGATGTGGAGGTGCGCCCTCGGGCGGGGACAAGCCCCGCCCCTACCACGTGTCTCGTCCTTGACGAGGGATAGGCGCTGTCTGAAAAGCCCTATTGCTGCGCCGAACGATCCACTCGCTACGTAGCATTTCCAAACAGAGCCTAGAGAGCACACTGCCATGGACCGCAACGTGATCATCGACGGAAGCCAGGGCGAGGGCGGAGGGCAGATCCTCCGCTCCGCCCTGGCGCTCTCGCTGGCGACCGGGACGCCGTTCCGCATGGAGAAGATCCGTGCCGGACGGCGCAAGTCCGGCCTCCTGCGGCAGCACCTGACCTGCGTCCGCCTCGCGGCGCGCGTGGGCGACGCTTTCGCGGAGGGGATGGACCTCGGATCGAAGACGCTGGCGTTCGCGCCGCAGGCCTGTCGTCCGGGGACCTACGAGGTGCAGGTCGGCACGGCCGGCAGCACGAGCCTCGTGGCGCAGTCCGTGCTGCCCGCGCTCTTGTTCGCGGACGGCCCCACGGAGCTCGTGATCGAAGGCGGGACGCACGCACGCAGCGCACCGCCCTACGACTTCCTCGAGCAGGCGTGGGCGCCCGTCATGCGCACGCTCGGCGCCTCCATCAGCATGGCCATCGAACGCCACGGGTTCTTCCCGGCGGGCGGCGGACGTGTGCGCATACGGGTTGAGCCCACCTCGTCACCGCGCGCCCTCGAGCTGCGGGAACGGGGCGAGCGCGTCGGTACGCACGCCAAGGCCATCGTGGCGCGCATCCCCGGCGACGTGGCAGAGCGAGAGTTGGCCGTCGTAGCCAAGCAGATGGGGTGGCCCAGCTCCTCGCTGCACGTGGACGCGGTGCGCGACACCGCGGGCCCAGGCAACGCGCTCGTCCTCCGCATCGAGCATGAGCACGTGACCGAGGTCTTCACGGCCTTCGGCTCGGTCGGTCTGCCGGCGGAGCGCGTGGCGAAGCTGGCGTGCGCCGATGCCCGCTCGTGGCTGAAGGGCACCGCGCCGGTCGGAACGATGCTGGCGGACCAGCTGATGGTCCCGTTGGCGCTAGGCGCCGGCGGCACGTACCGGACGACCGCTCTCTCGCGCCACAGCCGAACGAACCTCGAGGTCTTGATGATGTTCCTCGGGGACATCTGCCAGGTCCACCCGCTGGAGGACGGCGGCGTGGACGTGCACATCCGAGGTCTTCTCGGCTAGGAGGCGCCTCGGGGTGCGAGCCGCGCAAGGAAGCGCGGAACGTGGCGTGGTCTCCCACGCGAGCTTCGCGATGACGCTGCCCGGCCGCACATCCGTGGCGCCTACAGCAACTCCAGCACGACGATGGTGCCAGCAGCCATGACGAGGCTCATCCCGATGCCCACGCGCGCAAAGTCGCGTGTGCGGTAGCCACCCGCCCCCATCACCATCAGGTTGCACTGGTGGGCGAAAGGCAGGACGAACGCGCAGCTCGTGCCGAAGGCCACGGCCAGAAACGTCTTGTTGACGTCGAGCGTCGAGCCGAGCGCGACCTGATAGGCGACGGGCGCCAGGATCACGGCGGCCGCGCCGTTGTTGCTCGTCGTGCTCACCACGGCCGCGATGACGAAGAGCGCCGCGATCACGCCCGCGGTTCCCAGCCATGGCTCCACCTCCAGGATCGCACTCGCCGTTCCGGCCGCCACGCCGTGGTACTCGAGCGCCATCCCCAGGGGGATCGTGCCCGCGATCAGGAACAGGATGCGGAAGTCCATGCACTCGCGGATCCCCGCCATGGAGACGCAGCGGGTCGCGCGCATCAGCAGGGCACTTCCGAGCGCGCTGACGGCCAACGGAAGCAAGCCGAGCAGCGGAGGCAGCAGCGCCAACAGGAGAAGACCGATGGCGATCGGTGCGCGCCGCACGTCCTCGCCCTGGACGCCCTCCGCCAGCACGATGAACCGGGGATCGCGGCCGAGCGTGCGGATGGCCGCGCCGCTGCCCGAGACGAGAAACGCGTCACCCAGCAGGAGCTTCTCATCGGCCAAGCCCGTGGAGCGGATCTCGTCGCGCCGCAAGATCGCGAGCACGCTCAGCTCGAACTCGTTGCGAAACCGCAGACTGCGAAACGTCGACCCCAGCGCCTCGGAGCGCGGCGGCAGCGTGACCTCGGCCAGGGTCACGCCCTGCTCCATCAGCCGGTCGACCGAGCCCGCCTCGGCCATGCCGTACTGCACCTCTGCATCCTCCGAGAAGCGCCACGCGTCCTCCGTGCGCCCCTGGACGTAGATCTCGTCCCCCGGCTCCAGCACGAGGTCGGGATGCGGATGGTGCGTGCGCTTGCGCGAGCCGCGGGGGCGCCGCACGAGCACGACCTTCAACTGCCACGTCCCGTCGAGGTCGGCGTCGCGCAGCGACTGGTCCGCGACGGTCGACGTTGGCATGACGCGCATGCGGTGCAGGTTGGCCGTCAGTCCATAGGACTCGGCCAGCTCGTCCGGAAGCTGCGCGCGACGTAGACGGTCCCCGTCCGACACCGTAGGAAGCCAGCGACGGCCGATCAGCGCCATGTAGAGGACGCACAGCACGGTGACGGGGACGCCGACCTTGGCGAAGTCGACCATGCTCAGTCCCGTGCCCATGCGCTGGCGCAGGTCCTCCGCGAGAATCAGGTTGGGCGTCGTGCCGATCACGGTCATGGTGCCGCCCACGACGGCGGCGAACGCGAGCGGCATCATCAGCCGCGAGGTCGGGATCTCCGCGCGGCGCGCGAGCACGGCCACGGCCGGCAGGAAGACGGCGACCGTCGCCGCGTTCGACATGAACGCGGAGAGCACGGCGACGGACACCATGATGGTGAGCACGAGCACGATCTCGCTGCGTCCGCCCAGACGCTGCAGCCCCTGGGCCATCAGGGTCGCGACGCCACTCTCCTTCATGCCGGCGCCCAGCACGAAAATCGCGGCCAGGGCCAGCACGGCAGGGTTGCCGAACCCAAGCAGCGCCTGGTCGGCGCTCTCGAGTGTCCCCGTCGCCGCCAGGACCACGGGGATGGCGAGGGCCGTCATCCAGAGCGGGATCCACTCCGAGATGAAGAGCACCATCGCGGCGAGCAGCGTCGCGATGGCGATGGCCTGGTGCATGGACATAGGCGCGACTCCCTGGGGTCAAGCCTACTTGCCTGCGGACCAGGTCGCCTTGCGCTGGTCGTCGAGAAACTTGATCTCGGGTGTTGTGTCCTCCGTCGTCATCGCACGGAGGCGCAGCTTGCCGTCCTTGGCGAGACCGAGCACGCTGCGCCCGTCCTTGATCACGGAGCCGAGCAGGCCCATGCGTCCCTGGGCGTCCGAGAGCTGCAGCGTCGACTGCCCGCGTCCGGCGAACGCGGTCAGCGCGCGCTTCGACTGGGGATCCTGGAGCAGCACGGACGAGGCCAGCTCCGGGCCCGCCAGCAACGTGAGGAACTTGGCCTTGCCGGCGCCCGCGAACGCAAGCAGGCACTCGTTCTTGCTGGTCAGCGCGGACAGCCACCGTTCCCCGCCCTTCGCGTCGAGGAACTTCAGGACGAGACGGTCCTTGCCGGCCAGGTAGGCGAACTCGGCCCGCTTGGCGCCCTCCGCATCCAGCAGCCGCAGCGCGACGTCGCCGTTCGCCTCGGAGGCCAGGCGCGCGCGCACCTTGCCCTTGGCGTCGACGATCTCAAGAGCGCTCGCTCGCAGCGTGTCGCCGGGCGCGGCGTTGGCGCTGCGCATGTCCATGAACACCGCTACGGCCGCGAAGGCGCCTCCGGCTGCCATGCAGCCCATGACCATCAACGCTACGAGGAACTGCTTGCCGCTCATTGGGGAGACCTCCGGGCGCATGCGCGCTGTCGGAGTCTACGGCTCCCGTCCTACTCGTGGTGCCACCAGATACGGAACTTCGTGGCGATCCACCAAACGAGCGCGACACCGAGGACCGCGTAGGGCGTGGCGCTGGGCTGCACGTCCAACGTGGGATCCCTTGCCGACGCGTAGTCGGAGATGGACCAGATCAGCCCGACGATGAGTACGAGCGAACTCAGCAACTGGTGAAGCTTGAGACGCTTGCTCGTCAGTTCGGTGGTGCGCACCGGCGTGCCGACCCTCTGCGTCGCCTGCGGTGCTCCGCAGTGCGGGCAACCGACGGCCGCCGTCGATACCTGCCCACCGCACTCGTAACACGCTGCCAGTGCCATGCCCGTTCCCCGTCGTAGCTACTGCTCTCGGATGCGGGCCACGAGGCCCGTGGTGCTGCGACCCTCGTGCAGATCGATCAGCACGACCGAGCCGCCGTGGGCCTCGACAAACTCACGGCCCTCGACCACCTGGTTCGCGTAGTCGGCACCCTTGACGAGCACATCGGGCTGCACCTGCTCGACGAGCGGCGTCGGTACGTCTTCTTCGAAGACCACCACGTGATCCACCGCCGCCAGCGCGGCCAGCACATCGACGCGGTCCTGGACGCCGTTGAGCGGACGTCCCTCGCCCTTGAGGCGCGTGACGCTGTCGTCCGAGTTCAGGCCGACGACGAGCACGTCGCCCTGCGCCTTGGCCTCGGCCAAGTAGCGCACGTGGCCGGCGTGGAGGATGTCGAAGCAGCCGTTGGTGAACACGACGCGCTTCTTCGCGGCGCGGTGCCGCGCGGTGACGGCTGCGATCTCACTGCGCGCAACGTGCTTGGCCGCGAGGCCCTCGACGCCGAGCGCCAAGCGATCGGCGATCTCCTCGCGCGTGACCGGCACGACGCCGACGTGCTCGACCTCGAGACCGGCGGCCACGTTGGCCAGGGACGCGGCCTCGACCGGCGTCGCACCTGCGGCCAGCGCCATGCCGAGGACGCTCACGACCATGTCGCCCGCCCCGGTGACGTCGAACACCTCGCGCGGGGTGGTCGTGAGGTGCACGCCCTCTCCCCCGGCAGCCTTGAGGTACATGCCTTCGCGATCCAGCGTGACGAGCGCGAAGTCGAGCCCCGCCGTTGCAATGAGCGCATCGGCCGCTCGATCGGCGGCGGCGAGGTCGGTGACGTCGATGCCCGTGGCACGCGACGCTTCGGACCGGTTCGGCGTGATGCAGGTTGCGCCGTGGTAGCGACGGAAATCGCTGCCCTTGGGATCGACGATGACGTGCACACCTGCCGCACGCGCGGCGCCGATGAGCTCGCTGACCAAGGCGTCGCTGAGCGCGCCCTTGCCGTAGTCGCTGACGATGACGGCCCCGACACCATCGATCAGTTCGAGGACTCTCGCGCGCAGGGCGGCGTCGGTCGCATCAGACACCGGACCGACCGTCTCCTCGTCCACGCGCAGGACTTGCTGGTCCGTGGAGTGGCTGCGGGCGAGATGCCGCGTCTTGACGCCGGTCCGGCGACCGTCCTCGGCGATGGCATCCAACGCAACGCACGCAGCCGCACACAGCGCCGCGACGCGTGCCGCGCCCTTGTCGGCACCGAGCACGCCGACCAACGTCGTCTGCGCGCCGAGCACGGCGGTCATCTGCGCCACGGAGCCGGCACAGCCGAGGCGCTCTTCCTCCCTCTCGACCCGCAACACCTGGATCGGCGCCTCCGGACTGATGCGCTCCACCGCGCCGGTCAGGTAGCGATCGAGCACGATGTCCCCGACGACCAGCACGCGCGGATCGCCCAGCGTGTTCAGGACCTGCGGCAGGGGGCGGTTCATGCCGCCCCCCCCGCTGCTGCATCCGAGGCGGCAGCTGCGGCATGCGCGAGGATGGCGAGACGCAGCAACGGCACGACGTACTCGTGCTGGCCGGCGATGTCATAGCCCTTGGCGGCGGGACGCTCGAGAACGTTCACGCGCGGCCGATAGTGGCGCAGCATATCGAGGTTGCCCGTCGTGATGGCGAGCCGTCGGGCGTCGCCGGTCTCGTCGGTGCTGGCCTTCTGCGCGAGGTCATTGTGGACGATCGCCACCGCCTTGAGAAACACCTCGGGCAGGATGACGGCGCTGCCCACGTTGACGTAGACGCCGCCGTCGAGCCCCTCGACGAGGCCGGCAAGGCGCAGGAAGTCCCGGTGGGTCGCGGCGCCGAGGGCAGCACCGTCGCAAGCCGGGTGCATGTGCACGGTGTCCGTGCCGATCGCGACGTGCACGGTGACAGGGATGTCGTGCTTGGCGGCGTGGCAGAGGATCGAGAGCTCGGCGTTGGGTGCTTCGCGGTCGATCAGCTCGCGACCGAGCGCGGTGCCGAAGCCGATGTTCTCGGCCTGGGCTCGTTCCGCGCAGTCGGCGAAGAGGCGCCCGGTGTCGTCCGCGGTGCCGTAGGTGCCCTCGAAGAGTCCGCCGCCGACGTCCTCGGACGTGCTGCCGGTGAGCGCGACCTCGCTGTCGTGGATGGCGGCAGCGCCGTTCATCACGAACCCGTGGCCGAAGCCGCGAGCGGTGAGATCATTGAGCAGGGGCCCGAGGCCGACCTTCACGACGTGGCCACCCAGGCCCCAGAGGGTCCGGGGAGCACCGGCGATGGCGCCGGCGAGGCCGCGCAGCTTGCGGACGCCCAGGAAGTCAGGCAGCGCAGCGAGGAAGGCCGAGGCCGGAGCCTCCAGATCGACGGGCGTGGCGAAGCGGTCGGTCTCGACGAGGTGGCCGCGGCCCTCCAGCGGAGCGGGCTGGAAGCGCGCAGGGTCGAACGGCGGCTGGGGGTCGGGTCGGTCGGCCATGAGGAGGAGAATGCTACCGGAGCGGGCTCGGCTTCCGTGCTTCCGTGAGGGGATGGCCCTCAGGCCAGAGCCGGGCGTAGGAGGGCTGACCGGGCTCGCTGCGGTCCCGGCCCGGGGGGCGCGTCTTCCAGCGCCTATGGACCCAGTTGTATTGCCCCGGCTCGCGGCGCACCCAGGCCTCCAACCGCCCGTTGAGACCAGATGTCAGGGCTTTCACGGCCTCATCGCCTTCCCCAGCGCCCGCCACGTCCAGCCGCTCGAGATGGATGTCGAAGCAGGCAGGACCTTCGCCCCGGAGGCAGATGCCCAGGTAGAGAGGCGCGCCCAGCCGGACGGCGATGGCCGCCGGCGTGGGAAACGTGGACGCTTCGAGCCCGAAGAAGGGGACGAAGATGCCGTGGCGGCCGGCATTCTGATCGGCCAGCAGGGCCACCCAGCCGCCTTCCTTCACCGTCCGGAGGGCGTCTTTCAGGCCCCCGGTCTTGCGGATGAGGTGTTTTGCGCCTCCCCGGCGGCGCTCCAGCCAGCGCTCCAGGGCTGGATTGCCCAGCGGCCGGGCCATGGCGCGCAGCGGGACGCCACGGTGGCGCACGCCGAAGGCCCCCACCTCCCAGTTGCCGAGGTGGGCTGTGACGATGACCCCGCCGCGGCCCTCGGCGTGGTCCTGCTCGAGCTGGTCCCAGTCCCCGTGGAAGGCCAATCGCTTCGCCGCGCCGGCGGGCGTACCGAGCAGGCGCTCGGCCAGGCCGATCTCGACGACGACGCGCGCCAGGCTGCGGCACGCCGCACGGCCCAGACGCTTGCGTTCCTTGGGGTCATGCTCGTCGCCGAAGGCGATGCGCAGGTTCTCGTCGACGATGGCCCGGCGTGAGGGCGAGAGCATCCAGCCGAGGCCGCCCAGCCGATCGGCCAGCCAGAGCAGCAGCCGGGCGGGCAGGATCCGGCAGCAGAGGCTCAGGCAGCCGACGCCGAGGGTGGAGAGGACACGCACGGCCACATCCTAGGCCGCAGACCGCCTCCCTACCTCCAACAGGAGCCTGGCTCGATTTCGTCATCGTTGCCCGGGCTGCGCGCGGCCGTTCGGTGCGCCTCCCGCAACGTGGTGAAATCGCGAGCCTGGCTCCGTATCCCGTGCACGGCCCCACGCGGGTCGAGCGCCGCCCCGCGCTACACTCCCGCACGTGGCCAAGAAGAAGAACGACCTCCCGGACTACGAACGCCCCACGATGGACTTCGAGCGCGAGGCCGACATCGGGCCCGGCGCGGGCCAATGGGCGGCCGTAGGCATCGAATTCGCCATCTACGTGGCCCTGTTCTTCCTTGGCGGCAGGTGGCTCGATGGGAAGTTCGGCTGGGACCCTTGGGGTGCTGCGATGGGCGGTCTTCTGGGGGCTTGCATGGGCATGTACATGCTCATCCGGCGTGTCATGCGCGCCGACAAGTCGGCCCAAGAAGCGAGCGAGGCGAAGCGTGATGGACCGCCCAAGGGCGGCGCCTGACCCCTTCCCGCGCGACGCGCGAGAAGGACACAGCGTGAGCTCACCGGCGACGTGCTACCTTCCGAAGGCCATCATCCTGGCTGTCCTCGTGACGGCCGTTGGCTGGTGGCCCGCCGGGGCCTGGATGGGCGCGTCGGGCCAGTACGCCCTCCTGGCGGCCGCGGGCATCTGTCTCGTCGGCGCGGTCATCGCGCGCCTTGCCGCGAAGGCCCTGGAGGGGCTCGACCCGAGTCCGGACGCAGGTGCGCGGGGCATCCAAGCAGGCATTGCCGTCCGCCTCCTCGCCACCCTCGCGATGTCCCTTCCGGTGTTCGTCTGGGAGCCCGTTCCCGGGATGCCGTTCGCCGCGTTCCTGGGCGCGCATTATCTCGCGCACATGGTCTTGGAAGTCTTCGTGTCCGTGCGGGAGTTGAGCCAGAATCACGGCCCAACAAGGGTGTCCGCGCGCGAATCGCAGCCGGAAGGGAATGCCTCGCAAGAGGTCGGTTCTCCTCCGACGGGACCTGAGTCGGAAGACGCCACCTCAACGTCCTCGGGAGCCTGAAACGGATGACCGCAGCACTCGACCTCCTCGGGTCCAAGCTGGCAGCGTTCGGTGGCGTATTCCTGGCCGCGGGGGGTGACCCGCTGAGCCACACCCGCCCCCACAAGCTCGCGGACAGCGGCTTCTGGGCCGCGGTGAACAACCACATCCTCATGTTCGTCGTGGCGGCCCTGCTGCTCCTGATCTTCATCCCGATCACGGCTCGCAAGAAGGCACTCGTCCCGACGGGCTTCCGCAACTTCCTCGAGTCGATCCTCCAGTACATCCGCAACGAGGTCGCACGCCCCGCGCTCGGCAAGGACGCGGACAAGTTCGTCCCCTTCCTCTGGACGATGTTCCTGCTCATCCTCACGGCCAACCTGCTCGGGATGATCCCGTTCACGGACCTGGGCCAGCTCGCGCTGCAGGATCCGCACCTGCACATCGGCGGCACCGCGACCGGCAACATCGGCATCACGGCCGGCCTCGCCCTCTGCGCGTTCATGCTGTTCCACTTCTCGGGCGTCGTCCGCCTCGGCCCGGGCCGCTATGCCAAGCACCTGCTGCTCGGCCACGGCCCGATCTGGCTCGCGCCGCTGTTCATCCCGATCGAGATCATCGGCGCGCTCGTCAAGCCGTTCGCGCTGGCCATTCGTCTCTTCGCCAACATGACCGGAGGGCACGTGGTGCTCGCCGTCTTGCTGGGGTTCGCCGTCACGGGCATCAAGATGGGCGTCGACGGCTCCGTTGGCATGTTCGGCGTGACGGTCGTCTCCGTGCTGGGCGCGGTCGCGATCAATCTGCTCGAGCTCTTCGTGGCCTTCCTGCAGGCCTACATCTTCACGTTCCTCACAGCGCTCTTCTTGGGCGCGGCCATCCACCCGGAGCACTAGCTCCAGGGAGCTGTCCGCCTCATTCATCCTCGTAGCAACATCTTCCCTTTTGAACACAGGCGCTCTTCCGAGCACCGCATTCCGGAGGAAACCCGATCATGGGCCTCTTCTCGACCTTCTCGACCATCCTCGCCGAAATGTCCCTCAGCCCCCTCGTCGCCGTCGGCGCGGGTCTCGCGATCATCGGTGCCGGCCGCGGCATCGGCATGATCGGTGAGCGTGCCTGCGACGCGATCGGCCGTCAGCCCGAAGCGAAGGGTGCGATCCAGACCGCGATGATCATCTCGGCCGCGCTCATCGAGGGTGCGACGTTCTTCGCGCTCGTCATCTGCATGCTCGCCAACAAGTAGTCCGCCTTCGGGAGTCGAGAACACGCGCGGCGCAGAAGGTCTGCGTCGCGCGGATTCCACCCAGGCTCCCGGCCCCCTGTCTCGACGCGATGCGGAGGAGCGCCATGCGCACCCTGTTCATCTTCGCTGTCCTTCTCGTGCTCTTCGGCGCGATCGCCTCCCCGGCGTTCGCGGGCGAAGCCGGTGCGAACGAAGACCCGTTGGGTCTCGAGGACATGCTCGACTACAAGACGATCCTCGTCTCGATCGTCGTCTTTGGGCTCCTGCTCATCGTGCTCTCGAAGACGGCCTGGCGGCCGATCCTCGATGGCCTGCAGCAGCGCGAAGCGACGATCAAGAAGGCCCTCGACGACGCCGAAGCGGCGCACGCGAAGGCCAAGGCGCTCATCGCGGAGTACGAGGGCAAGATCGATGGGGCCCGCGAGGAATCGCAGGCCATCTTCGACGAAGCCCGTCGTGACGCAGGTGACATCAGCGCGCAGATCGAGGAGGACGCTCGCACGCGTGCGGACGAGACGGTGGAGCGCGCCAAGCGCGAGATCAACCAGCTGACCACGAAGGCCTGGGACGGACTGGTGCGCGACGCGGCCGCCCTCGCGACGGAGGCGGCTGGCAAGATCATCGAGCAGGAGCTCTCGGCCGATGGACACGCCGCCCTGGTCGCCGGGGTCGTGTCCAAGTTCTCCGAGTCACGCGGCGCCGGCTCACGCGCCGCGCCGACCGTGCCGCCCGTCGAAGGTGAGGACGCCTGATGTCCTCGACCCACGCAAGCCCCGGAAGCACGGGCTACGCCCGCGCGCTCGCCGAGGCCGTGGAGGCCGAAGGGGGCAAGGGCCTCCTGCAGGACGTCGGTAGCGTCCTCGCGGCCATCCACGACGCGTGGGAAGGCGATCGCACGCTGCGCAGCTACTTCCTCGCCACCGAGATCTCCCGTGCGCAGAAGCACGTCGCGATGGAGACACTGGTCGAGGGGCGCTTCCCGAAGCTGCTCGGCAACTTCCTGCGGCTGCTGCTCCAGCGCGGCCGCCTCGCGCTCATCCCGGAGATCGCCGGCGCCTACGCCACGATCCTCGACGAACGCCTCGGCCGCGTGCCCGTGACCATCACGACGGCCGTGCCCGTACCGGAGAGCGACTTCCAGGCCTGGAAGGACGCGATCCGTAGCTCCGTGGGAGGCGACGCCGTCGTCACCCACGTGGTCAAGCCCGAGATCCTCGCGGGCGCCGTCATTCGTGTCGGCGACCGCATCGTGGACGGCAGCGCTCGCCGTCGCCTCAACGCACTCCACACCAGCATCATCGAGAGAGGAATGCAGCGACATGCGCTTCAATCCTGAAGAGATCACCTCGGTCATCCGCAAGGAGCTCGAACAGTTCGAGTCTTCGGTGGACGTATCCGAGGTCGGCACCGTCCTCGAAGTCGGCGACGGCATCGCCCGCATCTACGGCCTGGAAAAGGCCGCCGCGGGTGAGATGCTCGAATTCGAGAATGGCGTCCGCGCCCAGGTCTTCAACCTGGAAGCGGGCTCCATCGGCGCCGTCGTCCTGGGTGACGACAAGGAACTGCACGAGGGCATGACGATCCGTCGTACGGGTCAGCTGCTCGACGTGCCGGTCGGTCACGGTCTTCTCGGCCGTGTCGTCGACGCGCTCGGCAACCCGATCGACGGCAAGGGCCCGATCGAGGCCGAGACGCGCCGTCCGGTCGAGATGATCGCGCCGGGCATCGCCGGTCGTCAGCCGGTGACCGAGCCGCTCCAGACCGGCATCAAGGCCATCGACTCGATGACGCCCATCGGTCGCGGCCAGCGCGAGTTGATCATCGGCGACCGCAAGACCGGCAAGACAGCCATCGGCGTCGACACGATCATCAACCAGAAGTCCGAGAACGTTCACTGCTTCTACGTCGCCATCGGTCAGAAGGACTCGACGGTTGCGGGCGTGGTCGCGGACCTGCGCAAGGCCGGCGCCATGGACTACACGACCGTGGTCGTGGCATCCGCCGCGGCGCCTGCCCCGCTGCAGTACATCGCCCCGTACGCCGGCTGCGCGATGGCCGAGCACCTCATGTACAACCACAAGGCGCACACGCTTGTGGTGTACGACGACCTCAGCAAGCAGGCCGTGGCGTACCGCCAGCTGTCGCTGCTTCTGCGTCGCCCGCCGGGCCGCGAGGCGTACCCCGGTGACGTCTTCTATCTCCATAGCCGGTTGCTCGAGCGCTCGGTGAAGCTCTCCGACGAGCTCGGTGCCGGCTCGCTGACGGCGCTGCCGATCATCGAGACGCAGGAGGGTGAGGTCTCGGCCTACATCCCCACCAACGTGATCTCGATCACGGACGGCCAGATCTACCTGCAGCCTGACCTCTTCCGCGCCAACATCCGTCCCGCCATCGACGTGGGCATCTCGGTGTCGCGTGTAGGTGGCGCGGCGCAGGTGAAGGCCATGAAGCACAAGAAGGTCGCCGGCGGCCTGCGCCTGAACCTCGCGGCTTTCCGCGAGCTCGAGGCCTTCGCCCAGCTCGGCACCGATCTCGATGCGACCACGCAGTCCCAGCTCGATCGCGGCCAGCGCATGGTCGAGATCCTCAAGCAGCCGCAGTTCCGCCCGATGCACGTCGTCGATCAGATCGCGATCATCTTCGCGGCCGCATCCGGTCACCTCGACAAGGTGGCGCTGAACAAGGTCGCTGACTACGAGGCTCGACTGCTGACCTACCTCGCCGACAACCACGCTCCCTTCAAGGAGAAGTTCGTCGCCAACCCCGTGCTCGATGACGAGAACGAGGCCGAGCTGGACCGCATCTGCGCCCAGTTCACCGAGGCCTTCCTCGAGGGCAAGGCCCCTGACCCGCGGTGATGACGCCGCGCAAGCGGCGTCCACGTTGACTTCCACTTTGCCTTCCACGTCCCCTTCTTCCACTTCCACGACCAGACTCGCCACCTAGCAGAGAGGGCCCATGGCCAAGCCCCGCGCCATCCTCAAGCGGACCCAGTCCGTCAAGAACATCGCCAAGATCACGAAGACGATGCAGATGATCGCCACGGCGAAGTTCAAGCGCTCGTTCGATCGGGCGGTGGCTGCGCGTCCGTACACGGACAAGCTCACGCGCCTCATCGGCAAGCTGGCCGACGCGGCCGGCGCCGACTTCGCCCACCCGCTGCTCGACAAGCGCACGCCCAAGAAGGCCGTGCTACTGGCCGTGTCGAGCAACCGGGGACTCTGCGGCGGCTTCAACACGAACGCCGTCAAGGCCGCCATCCGCGCTCACAAGGCGCTGCTCGAGCGCGGCCTCGAGGTCGAGGTCATCGCGAGCGGCAAGCGCATCGCAAGCGGCCTCCGCTACAAGAAGATCACGCCCGACGCCGAGCACACGCACATCGAGGACAAGCCCACGTTCGCCGAGGTGGACGTCATCGCCTCCGAACTCCTCGAGCGCTACGCGAATGGTGAGATCGACGAGGTCCACGTCGCCTACACCAAGTTCGAGACGGCGGCCCGCCAGGCGGCCACGACCGAACAGATCCTGCCCCTCGAGCCGCCGGCGGCCGACGAGAGCGCCGCGACCGGCGTCCAGCAGAACTTCGTCTTCCACCCGAGCGCCGAGGAGATCCTCTCGGATCTGCTGCCTCGCTCGGTCCGACTGCACGTGTTCCAGGCCTTCCTGGACTCGGCGGTCAGCGAGCAGACCGCTCGCATGGTGGCCATGAAGAGCGCCACCGACAACGCAGTCGAGATGATCCGCGATCTGACGATGCTCTACAACCGGAGCCGCCAGACGCAGATCACCACAGAGCTCAGCGAGATCATCGGCGGCGCTGCCGCCCTCGAGTAACAGGAGAGATCATGGCCTCCGTCGGCAAGATCACCCAAGTCATCGGCTCCACGTTCGACGCGGAGTTCCCCGAGAACGACCTCCCCCAGATCTACAACGCAGTCGAGTGCTCGATCGAGCGCGCCGGCGGCAAGGAGCGCCTCGTCGGCGAGGTGCAGCAGCATCTCGGCGGCGGTCAGGTGCGCTGTGTCGCCCTGGGCTCGACGGACGGCATGGTCCGCGGCCAAGAGGCAACGGACACGGGCTCGCCCGTAACC
The DNA here is from genome assembly GCA_029259775.1 of Planctomycetota bacterium. Taxonomy (GTDB): domain Bacteria; phylum Planctomycetota; class PLA2; order PLA2; family JAEUHO01; genus JAHEIK01. The sequence continues at coordinate 33,919 of JAJDEN010000039.1, forward strand.
GTGCCCGTCGGCGACGAGACCCTCGGTCGCGTGTTCAACCTGCTCGGCGAGCCGATCGACAACCGCGGCCCCTGCGGTGCGACCGAGCGCCGCTCGATCCACCAGCCGCCGCCGGCCTTCGAGGATCTCGAGCCCAAGACCGAGATCTTCGAGACGGGCATCAAGGTCATCGACCTGCTGACGCCCTACGTGCGAGGCGGCAAGACGGGCCTCTTCGGCGGCGCCGGCGTCGGCAAGACGGTCGTCATCCAGGAGCTGATCGCGCGTATCGCGCGCTTCCACGACGGTCTCTCGGTCTTCGCGGGCGTCGGCGAGCGTACGCGTGAGGGCAACGACCTCTGGCTCGAGATGCAGGAAGCCAAGATCGGCGCCTCCGGCAAGTCCGTGCTTGACCAGACGGTCATGGTCTTCGGTCAGATGAACGAGCCGCCCGGTGCGCGTCTGCGCGTCGGTCTTTCGGCACTGACGATGGCCGAGAGCATTCGCGACACGAAGGGCACCGACGTGCTGCTCTTCGTCGACAACGTGTTCCGCTTCACGCAGGCCGGCTCCGAGGTGTCCGCGCTTCTGGGCCGCATGCCCTCCGCCGTCGGCTATCAGCCGACGCTCGGTACGGAGATGGGCGAGATGCAGGAGCGCATCACGTCGACCAAGAACGGCGCCATCACGTCGATCCAGGCCATCTACGTGCCGGCCGACGACCTCACCGACCCGGCCCCCGCGACAGCCTTCGCCCACCTGGACTGCTTCACCGTCCTGGAGCGCAAGATCGCCGAGAAGGGCATCTACCCGGCCGTCGACCCGCTGGAGTCGCGCTCGCGCATCCTCGACCCCCAGTACGTGGGTGAGGAGCACTACGCGGTGGCCCAGGAGGTCGTCCGGATCCTCCAGCGCTACAAGGAACTGCAGGACATCATCGCCATCCTCGGTGTCGACGAGCTGAGCGAGGACGACAAGGTCCTCGTCGAGCGTGCGCGCCGCATCGAGCGCTTCCTCTCGCAGCCCTTCTTCGTGGCCGAGATCTTCACCGGGAAGGCGGGCATCAACTGCCCGCTCAAGGAGACGGTCCGCTCGTTCAAGGAAATCTGCGAAGGCAAGTGGGACCACCTGCCGGAGAGCGCGTTCATGTACGTCGGCACGGTCGAAGAGGCCGCCGAGAACGCCGAGCGCATGAAGGCAGAAGCCGCCTCCTAGGCGGTCGATCGTCGAGAGGGAGTTCACGTGGCCCAGAACGCAACGCTGAAGGTGACCGTCGTCACGCCCGAAGGCTCGGCCTACGAAGGCATGGCGAAGCACGTCGTCGCGCCTGCCTTCGACGGCGAGATGGCGTTCTACCCGATGCACGCACCGCTCGTGGGCGTGCTTGGCCACGGCGAGCTGCGCGTGACGCGCACGGACGGCCACACCGAGTACTTCTATCTGGCCGGCGGTGTCGTGCAGGTGGCGGACGACGAGGTATCGATCCTCGCTGAGACCGTCACCCGCGCGCAGGACATCGACACGACCGAAGCGGAAGCCATGCTTGCGGAAGCACTCGCCAGCGAGGCGACCGGCGAGGCCGAGATCGACGCCCGCATGGATCGCTCCGATGACGCACGCGCACGTATCCGCGTCGCCGCGCGCTCCGGTCACCGCCGCACGCCGACAGCGGCCGAGGTCCTCGACGCCCCCGTCGAGTAGCCGCGTCGCTGGGCGATGCGGCGGGTAGGGGCGACCCTTGTGGTCGCCCGGGACGCCTACTTCCGCATGTGCCCTTACGTGTAGGGGCGACCCTTGTGGTCGCCCTTCCTGCGCACACGCCTGCTCTGCTCGATCCCCGTAGGGATGCCGCTGGTCGTCTCACGCCATGGCCCAAGGTCGAACATCAGGCTGGTGTGGGCGCCCACGAGGGACGCCCCTACGCGGGTGCTGACGACGCCCGAGCGGGGCGAGACCGCGGTACCATCTCGAGCGCCGGAGCCGCCGCTCAGAACGTGACGTCCATGTCGCGCACCACGCGCACGCGCTCCAAGTACTCGTCACGCGGGATCTCCACGCAGCCGAACGTCTCCAAGTGCGGCGTGGTGAACTGCACGTCCAGCAGGCCGAACCCCCGCTCGCGCAGGTGGTCGACGAGCGATGCGAGCGCGACCTTCGATGCGTCGCGCACGCGGTGGAACATCGACTCCGCCGCGAAGCCACCGCCGAACGCCACGCCATACGCGCCACCGGCCAACGCACCGTCCAACCAGGCTTCGCAGCTGTGGGCGTGTCCTTGCGCGTGGAGCTCGAGGTAGCACGCCCGCATCTCGTCGTGGATCCAGCTGCCGTCGGGCCGGTCCTCGTCGCACGCCGCGATCACGTGGGCGAACGCCGTATCGAAGCGGATCTCGAAGCGCCCGCTGCGTAGGGTCCGAACGAGCCTGCGGGGCAGGTGAACGTCCTCCAGCGGCAAAATCGCCCGCGGATCGGGCGACCACCAGAGGACCGGTTCGCCGGCGTCGAACCAGGGGAAGACACCGTGGCGGTACGCATCCATCACGAGGGTCGGCTCGAGATCACCTCCCGCGGCCACGACGTCGCCTCCAGCCTCCATCGACAGCCCTTCGAACGGGCTGGCGGAGGGGGGCTCGGGGGGGCGCTCGGCTCGTGTCATGGCTATGTCAGGAAATCCTTCGCTCAGGCCCCAATGTAGGTCTTTGGAGGTGTAACAGGATGCTCGATCCGAATACGCGTCGGGGCCTTGCAGGGTTGCCCCTGGACCTCCGCCTACCTACGCTCTCCCCCTGGGATTGAAGCGTGGGCCGCGGACTGCGCCCGCGCTTCGTCGGGAGGTATTGGACGATGGACCGAGGCACGACCAAGTGCTGCGCTGTGCTTGTTGCATGTGTTGCGATTCTCGCGTTGAGCGCCTGCGCCGGGAGCCCGCTGGCCCCTGCGGGGACGAACACGGCACCGGCGAACGCGCCTGTCTACAACGCGTGGACCACGCCGGCTCCGGCTGGCGCGGTGTACGCCGCGCGCCCGGCTCAGGCCGGCGCCCTGCAGCCCGCTCCGCGCGCCGTCGGTGGGCAGCCCATCGCGGCTCAGCCCATCGCGGCTCAGCCCGCCGAGGCGCGCCCGCGCGTCTGGACGGGTGCAGGCACCCCGCCGCCGCCGCCCCTGCCCGGCCAGCCGGTGGTTGCCGCCGCGCCGGGCCAGCCCGTCGTCGCCTGCGAGCCTGCGCCCTGCCCCGCACCGGTCGCGACGACCCGCCGCTTCGTTACGCCCGAGCGCACGTATGCCGGCTGCTGGCCCCCGTGCAACCAGGGCATCAGCCAGTGGCACGCTCGCGCCGTCGTCGGCCGCGCCCTGTTCGAGGGCACCGACCCGGCGGACGACTGCACCTACCTGGGTCTCGACCTCGGCCGCACGTTCTGCGGCTGCTGGGGCCTGGACCTGTACTACCGCTACAACAGCGGCCGCTTCGACCGCACGCCCACGCCGGCGACGCCCTTCAAGGACGGCGGCGAGTGGCACCACTTCGGGGTCAAGATCACGGGTGAGAAGAGCTTCGGCCGGAGCTCGAAGTTCTACGCGTGGGGCGGCCTCGGCGGCGGCTACTTCACCACGAGCAAGTACATCTCGAACGACAGCGGCCCCGAGGTCTTCGGGGAGCTGGGGCTGGGCTACAACCTGAGCCTCAACTGGCGCGTCCGCGCCGGCGTGAACGTCCACGGCATGGACACGTCGGTCACGCGCAACCTGCCCATCAACGACGGTCGCAGCCGCTGGCTGTGGATCATCGCCCCGGTCATCGAGATCGAAGGCAGCTTCTAACGACCTGACGCGGTCGCCTTGCGGCGACCTCACAGGTCGTGGACGGCCCCCCGGCGTGCGGAACGGGGGCCCTGGAATGTTCACAAAACGAAACGCACGACGAAGGAGTTCAACAGGTTCGCGACCGTCCGGCGCCCGTCATCTGACAGGTGAGACAGTCGCAAACGCCTGCCAATGAACGAGTTGCAGCCTTGAAGTGGGACCTGCCGCGTGGTTGGCACGCGCTGGGCCTGGGATGTGCCAAGGAAGGGGTGAATGAACCCCCGACCTGCACAACCGCCTTCGCGGGTGCTCTGGGAGACCGGGACCGATGATGCTGAAGAACATGAAGCTGATGCCGCGCAACCTGTTGATGGCCGCCTTGCTGCTGACCCTCGCGGGTTGTGGCTGCAATGACGACTCCACGCCCCCCGGGACGAACCCCGTTCCGATCGCGGCCGTGCTGGGCATCAAGACGCGCATGCCCCCGCTGCCCGTAGATCCGCCGCGCTTCAACAATCCCATCAAGATCGACGTCGCCTTCGTGCTCGACGATAGCGATGGGATGAACGAGAAGCCGCTGGGCATCATCCCCGCGAACATCTCGGACCGTCGTGAGCGCTCGCAGGCGGCTCAGGCGATCATGCGCCGCATCGAGGACATGGTGCGCACGCGCCTCGAGGCCGAGTACGCAAACGAGAACCTCCCCGTTCCGCCGCTCGACTTCGCGTTCGGCGTAGCTCGCTTCGAGGACTTCGGCGGTGCGTTCACCTCGCCGCTGCGCCGCACGGGCGACGTCGACGATCCGAACAACCGCGAAAACGATCAGGACGCGCGCCCGTTCATCTTGAACATGCCCATCCTGCGGCAGGCGCACCCCCAGTTCGACGAGCGCTTCCTCTCCGCCATGGCGCGCACCGCGCCCGGCGACGGCAACTCGTACGTGCAGCTCCCGGGCACGCCCGATCTGTTCAAGGTCGTCGACCCGCAGACCGCCCTCGAGGCGCTCTACCAGATCTCCGCTCCGCAGAACCCCGACGGTTCCTACGGTGGCTTCGACGCCAACGGCAACGGCTCGACGGACGACAGCGGCCTCCCGACCTCGCAGGCCGGCGCGCGCAACCCGCAGACGCTGCCCGGCGCCTCCGGTGACGTCCCCGCAATCGGCTTCCAAGCGGTCAACGCCGGCGACGCGGACTACGACGACCCGAGCGGCGAACCCCTCTTCCGTGTGACGTCTGCGGGCGGCACGGTCGTGACGGTTCCCGCAACCGGCGGTGCAGGTGGCTCCGTCACCAGCGTCTCGTCCGGCAACATCGGTGGCATCGGTTGGCGCCAAGACGCGGCCCGCTTCGTGATCCTCTCGAGCGACATCGCGACCGTCACACCGACCGACACACCCAACCTCGGTACGCCCGAGACTCCCGGCATCCTGCCGCCCCCCTCGCAGGCCCAGATGGTCTCGAGCACGGCCGGCGCGCCGGATGCCCCGCGCGAGGCGCGCAACGTCCTGGCGGGCGCTTTCGACGGCGGCGTCCAGTCGCTGACCGGTGGCTTCCCGCTGACCACGCGCCGCATGGGTGTCGCGAACGGCCCGGACTTCGACCCCAACCCGACGGACAACGTCCGCGCGCCGGGCGACGGCGTCGCCCCGGTTGGCGCGCACACGCTCGAGGAGACGATCGCCGCTCTCAACGCGCTCGACATCGAGGTCCTCCTCATCGGCTCGCCGTTCATCGGCGGTCTCGACACCAAGCCCGGCGAGACGGGTGTCAACGGCGACGTCGCCTCGGACATCCCGGCTGACGACTTCGACCCGAGCGACCCGAACAAGGTCCAGCCCGACCTCGCTCCCTGGTTCTGGATGAACGGCGTCAGCCGGCTCACCACGCCGGAGGTCACCTCGCTCGCCCTCGGCGGCGCAGAGGAGACGTTCCCCGGTGTCTACAACCTCGGCACGGTCTGGCCCCTGACGGCGGGCAACGAGCAGGGCGGCGACGAGAGCACGGTCAAGGACACGGTCACGGACGATCTCGTGGAGCGCATCCGCGGCTGGATCGACGGCGGGTTCGTAACCGGCGGCTCGGGCGTCGTGGCGCTGGCGGATCGTCCGGCCCTGCCGACGCTCTCCTACGAGTTCATCCTGCAGCTCCTCGACCTCGGCGAAGAGCAGGTCGACTTCGACGTCGTACAGGTGGCTCCGCTCGTGGTGGGCAACCCCCAGCGACAGTTCACGACGACGGCTGTCATCCCGACGTACTGGTCCGACCAGGCCGTGCCGAGTGACGTCGAGGTGAGTTTCCCCTCGGCCGCTGAAGGCCTCCTCCAGTACACCGTCAAGGACGAGACCGTTCCGCTGCCCGCCACGCGCAACGAACAGTTCGAGATCGGCGCGCAGCTGACGACGATCAACGGCCAGACGGCCGCGAACGCCGATCAGGTCCTGGCGATCATCGCCCTCATCAAGGCACGCGGCGACGGCGAGAACCCGATCGCCTCGGAGAGTGACCCGATCAACGTGGCGCAGGCCGCATTCACGGTCGTCGTCCGCGACAGCCTCTTCCCCGACTTCGGCGCCCAGTTGGCGAGTGTGATCCGTGGGTGCGCGATCCTCAACGACAACACGGCCGGTCAGGACGCGAGCGATCAGGTGGGCGGCACATGCCCCTTCCCGCCCGCCCCGTAGACCGAATCGTCCGACACGACATCCCGGCCCGCGCGAGTTCGCTCGCGCGGGCCGGCTTCGTTTTGGCGTGCACGGCGTGGCGCAGGGGAACGCGCCCCAAACGACCGCCGAACACAACCCCATCTTCACCTAGGGATGGTCGGGTCCTCCGACGCGGGGATGATGGCTAGGGGTCAGGGCCCACCCCCCCCTAGGAACCTCCATGCGCGATGCTCCTCGGCGCCTCTCCGGCGTCCTCCGCTCTCTCGTTCCCCACGTCCTCTGCCTTGCTGCGAGCCTAGGCGTAGCCGCCTGTGGTGGCGGTGGTGGCGGGGATGGCGCTGGCCCCGGCGGACCCAACCTGGCCCCGGCCGCGATGGTCAGCGCGCCTGTGCTGGGCGTCGCCGGCCTCCTGGGCGACACCTTCAGCGTGACCTTTACGGCGAGCGACGACGGGGCGACGCCCGTGCGGATCGTCGCCGACGCGGACGGCAACCTCGGCACGACCGGTGACCAGACCACGCTGTTTGCCGGCGTCGAGATGGACGGCGCCCAGCAAGTCGTGACCGTGCCCATCGCGGCGCCGCTCACCCCCGGCGCCTACGTCGTGTTCCTCGATGTGGACGACGGTGTCAACCCGGCCGTGACCATCGTGCTGCCGCGCCCGCTCGTCGTCTATCCGGGTATCGCCGGCGTCGCGCCTCCGCGCAGCAACCGCTACGGCATCGCCGGCGAGCGCGTTGTGTTCTCGCGGGGCGAAGCCGAGGACGCCGCGGGTCCCCTCAACAGCGACGGCTTCGCGGACGACGGCGTGATGGTGCTGTTCGACGCGACCTCAGGCACCCTGACACAGCCCACGCCGAGCGTGTCGATGGACGTGACGGCCGCACCGGGTGCGCGCGTCCGCCCCGTGCAGAGCGACGGCGGCACCTTGGCTTGGTTCACGCTGGAGGCCGATGAGAACGCCAACCTCAACGCGCTCAACGCCCAGAACCTGATCGCCCCGATCGGCGGCGCCGACGTGGACCAGACGGACGCGATGATCTCCTACGTCGTGCCGGCCGTGAGTCCGCTTCCGATCACGAACACGTACGGTGGCGCGCAGGCCATCGTATCGATGATCAACGGCATGATCCTGACGCGCTACGCCGAGGCGGGCGAGGGCGCCGGCGGCACGATCATGAACGGCGATCTGGACACGACAGACTTCATCTTCGGGTACGTCGATCCCGCCGCGGCAGGTCCCCCGTACGAGTTCGACCAGGTCGTCTTCCACCGCATCTTCCCTGCGCCGTCCGCCGGCCTGGCGTTTCGCCACGCCGGGACGGTGATCGCCGGGTGGCTCGTGGCCGAGGCGGGCGGACCGTTCCCCACGGACCCGAACGCGGACCTCGACCAAGGCGACACCTTCCTCGCCCTCGGCACGTCCCTGCTGGCGGGCGGCACCGGCCTACCCGCGCAGTTCACGAGCTTGGCCGGCTTCCAGGCCCTGCCCGCGCAGGCGCCCTCGCCCGTAGATCCGGGCGGCGGCTTCGACGTCACGCTCGACGGGCACGCGGGCTACTACATCGACGAGGGGTCGCACAACGTGCTGCCGGGCCTCGGCGTAGGCAACGATCGCAACGGTGACGGCCTCATCGGACGGGTCCCGGCCTTCTACGACGCGAACACGATGATCGAGACGATCCCCGCAGGCGCGGCGGGCCCCCTCAACAGCGCGCCCGGCTCACCGCTGGTCTACGACACCAACCGCATGTTCTTCACGGGCATCGAGGCGCCTCGGATCGATCCGGTGGCAGGCACGAACGGTGATGGCGACGGCGGTGCGGACCAGAACATCCTGTATTGGGCCGATCACACCGCGGCCGGACCGCAGGCCTTCCCGGTGGGCGTGGCGTTCGGTGGCGCGATCACGTTGACCGCCCTGTCGCTCGACAACGGCGGCAAGATGGTGAAGCTCGCGCCGGGCTGGATTGCCGTGGTCGTGAACGAGCTCGCAAACGGCAACCAGGACATCAACGGCACAGGCGCGGTGGACTTCGCCTACCTGCTGATCGATGCTTCCAGCGGCGCGGCCCCGATCGTCCACAACCCGCGCATCGTGGTCTCCGCGGGCGGCACCTTCCCCGACACGGGGCGTTGGGGCGAGGACCCCGCGAACTTGGATCAGGGCGTCGTCGTGCGGCTCATGGAGCAGCAGAACGGCAGCTTGGACGGCGACGCGAACCTGATTGAGATCTTCTTCGCCTACATCTCCTTCAACACGCCGACGCAGGTGCTGGTGCTGGATGGCGGGGGCAACGAGTGCGCCGTGGCGAACGGCCGCATCGGCATGACAGCGGACGAGGCGTTCACGGGGCAGGACTACGACGGCAACGGATTGATGGCGGACGTCGTGTTCCGCGTGCTCGACTTCCAGGGCAACGTCCTGGAGAAGGGCAAGCTGTGTGCGCGCCAGTCGGTTCCCGTGACCGAGACGGGCACGCTCTGGGCCTACCTGCGCGACGAGTTCATCGAGAACCGCAACCTCAACGCCGACCCCGACATCACGGACCTCGTGCTCGGCCTCTGGTTCCCGTAGCGACCTGGCGTCCGGCCACAGCTGGCGCCGGAGAAGCAGAACCACAAAGGCACAAAGGACACAAGGGGAAGAGTCACAGTGCGCGCGGCGATCGTGGCTTGTGATCCGCTGGTGGTGAATTGAACCGCAGAGGCGCGGAGGGCGAGGAGGTCCCAAGGTGATCCGCCCTACCCCATGCATGGTAGGGTTGGTCCTTGGCGAGAAGTCGCGGCGGCACGGGGAGCACCCCAGGAACTACAGGCGGTCCTCTGCGTCCTCTGCGCCTCATTCACTCACGAGATGCGTATGAGCCCGCGCGAACCCTGGCACACGCCAGCTTCCTGCCTTTGTGTCCTTTGTGCCTTTGTGGTTCAACTCCGGCGCGCGGGATCGAGGGCTCTGTTCAGCCCAGACGAACGGAGGCCAGCCCTCTGTGTCCTCTGTGCCTCTGTGGTTTCAATTCCGAGGCCAGAGACGAACGCAGGCCGTGCGCTACCTGTCCGGCGCTAGTTGGCCGGCGGGCAGTCGGGGGTTTCTTCGACCGTACGCCAGCCGACCAGGACCTTCTTCGGGCAGTGGCCCACGACGATCCGCTCGGTCTTGTAGCCGATGCACGCGGGCACGCGCCTCGTGCCGACCTGCACCTGCTGCTCCTTGTCCCAGAGCTTCACGACCTTGTCGCAACCCGTGCAGCTGTCAGGCAGCGTGATCGTGACGGGCACCTTGCGCGTCTGGTAGACGTCGACCGTCTTCTCGCCCCAAACCGCCGTCTTGCGATTCTCGTAGATGGGCTCGTTGATCGTCTTGTAGATCGGCACGCGGTGGCCGGGGATCGTGATGCTGTCGACAGGCGGGCAGTCATTGTCCGAGGGCGCGCACGACGCGAGCAGGGCGCCAGGTCCGGGCAGCGAGGGCCCGGACGAACAGCCGACGAGAGACGCGGCGGCAACGACAGCCAAGATGATCGAGATACGCACGGAGCGCCTCCTCCCGGCCGCACCGCGGCCATACCCATGGACTACGAGTCTACCCGCCGTATTCCCGCGGAGGGGTCTCCCGACCGCCGGAGGTACACAGGTAGCGCCACCAGCAGGAGCCCGAGGCTGCCGACCCAGAAGGCCGGCCGGAAGTTGTGCAGGACCGCCTCGCCGACCGCTCCCAGCTCGCGCCCGGGCAGCCAGATCCGCAGCATCGTGGCCGGCAGGGTCAGGGCGTGGACGAACCCGAGCAGCGCCTGGGCCCCGAGCGTGGCCTCCAGCGCCCCGAGGTGGCGATCCTGGCGCCGGCGGTAGAGCAGGACCGCCACGACCAGGAACCAGGCGCAGGCGCCCTCGATGCGCCCGAAGAGGCCAGGCAGGAAGGACAGGTACTCCTCGCGCAGGTAGGCCGCCTCGAAGGCAATCAGCCCGCCGGTCAGCAGCAGCAGCAGGCCGCCTACGAGGCGGCGACGCCGGTCGCGGCGTGCCAGGCCGGCGCCGGCCGTCGTCAGCAGCGCGAGCACCCAGAGCGGCGCGAGGTACCAGGGGTACCAGCGGCGGGCCTCCCACAGCGGCTCGACATGCTCCGGTCCCCGGACGGACTCCACGACGGCCGTGCCAAGTTCCTGTGCGGGGACCTCACTGTTGCCGCGGAGGAGCGAGGCCATGAACGTCTGCGTCGGCGCGTCGTCCTGGGTGGGAAACACCTCGAGCCGGAGCGTCGGCCAGAACGCGCTCCCGACCACCAGCACGATGCCCACCCACTGCATGGTCCGCACGCCGCGCATGACGTCGCTAGAACTCCAGGAACGCGAACACCGCGTGCACGGCCAGGACGAGCAGCAGCGCGCGCAGGAGCGTGCGATGGATGCCCTTCACGACCTGTTCCGGCGAGCGCTTGGGCTGCATGCCGACACGGAACGCCACCGCGGCAACACCGACGGCGCTGACGGCGGTCTTGGCGAGCACCCACAGCCACACATCACCATCAAGTTCCTTGATGAAGGCTCCATGGAAGTAGCGGACGGAGTAGCCCGGGTGGAAGGCCAAGAACACGCCGAGGGACGTCACGTAGGTGAGCAAGCAAGCAATGGCCGTGCCCAGCCACGCGGCCACCAACTGACCGGCGGCGGTGGGAAGCAGCAGGTGGCGGCGGCGCGGGATGCGCAACAGGTCGAGCGAGTCCACCTGCCGCGTGAGGCTCATGTGCCCGAGATGGGCGGCCGCTGCGGCGCCGAGCTTGGCGGCAAGCAACACGCAGACCATCAAGGGAACGCCAATCCGGATGTAGATCAGGCCGAGCCCCGTGATGAGGTCGTCCTGGACGATCGGCTCGGTCCATTCCCGCTTGGGCAAGCGCTCGAAAATGAAATACGTACCGGTCAGGGCAACCAGCATCGCGCTGATGCCGACGAACAGCATCACACCAGGTGCGACGTCCCGCTTGAGCGCCTGACGGACCCGTGGACCATCCAGCGGGTGCGCCATCCGAAGGAACGCGGACGGCGTCGTGAGCAGCGCGAGCCAGTCGAGCAAGACCTCGGTCGTCGCCGTAGCAAGGCCCTGCCAGCCCTGCATGAAGCGACGGACGAGCGACGGCGGCCGTCCCAGCGCCTCGAGCTCGGGCGGACTGCCGGCGGCCAACGCATCGTGCAGGACCTGGAAGGACGCGGCCGTCGGCTCCATCACACGGATGCGTCGCTGGACAGGGTCGAGAAAGAGCACGACGTCGGCCACGCCCTCGAAGGTTGCGTAGTCGTGGGTGATGATGATCGTGAGGCGCTGGTGCGAGCGCTGGATCGCGTCGACGACCTGCGCCGCGTTGACAGGATCGAGACCCGTCGTGGGCTCGTCGTAGACGAGCACCCCGGCACCGCGCAGCAGCGTGCGAGCCAACGAGACACGCACGCCCTCGCCGCCCGAGCAGAGTGTGACAGGGCGGTGCAGCGCTTCGAGGTTCAGCGTGGCGGCGACGCGACTGCGTTCGGCGGCGTCGTAGCTGCCAAAGCGGAGGTTCTGCTCGATCGTCAGATCGTCGAACAGACCCGAACGCTGCAGTTGGAAGACGGCACCGATCTTCCCGTCCCGGGCCTCGGGCCCGCGCCCCAGCAGCGACCTGCCCTCGAGCGCGATGTGGCCGCTGATCTCGAGCCCCGGCGTCTGCGGACCGGCGAAGCCGAGCAGCATGTCGGCGAAGAGCGACTTCCCGGAGCCGGAGGGACCGACGAGCAGTACGCGCTGCCCCTCGTTCAGGGTGAAGCTGCTCGGTGCGATCAGGCGCCGGCCGCCGGCCGTTACCGCCAGATCGTTCACGGTCAATACGGGCGCGCCGACGCTCATCGGGCGGGCGGCGTCCGTTCGAGCAGGAGCAAGGCGGTCTTCTTGTTGAGCAGCTGCGTGCGCAGCAGCGCCGCGAAGCGGACACGGAAGCCGCCCTGGGGCGCACGGATGAACTCGTCGGCGGCCTTCTTCAGGAGGTACTCGCCTTCCTTCTCGAGGACGTCGCGGCGCGCCTCGAAGATGGGCACCGCCAGTTCATCGCGAGCGGCCTTGAACAGCTCGCCCGTCGCCCAAGCACGGATCTTGGGCATCTCGCCGGCGAACGCCTCCCCTACGGCTTTGAGCACGCGCGCCTCGTTCTCCTCCCACCAGCGCTTGGCCGCGTCCTTCGCGACCGGCAGGATCTTGCGCGACAGACCCTTCGAGTCGCCGCTGACGACCTTCACGAGCAGCCCGAGGCGGTCGAGCAGATCGAATTTCTTGCGCACGGCGCGCGTGACGTACTTCGCCAGATCATCGAGAAGCGGATCGAGCTTCTCCATCACGCTCTTGGAGAGCGACGACATGACTTCGCGCGCCTCGGTGTCCTTCGTCGGGTCGATGCGCTCGAGGAAGCCCGGCAGGCGCTCCTTCAGGTCGGGCAACAGGACGTCGTTCCAGAGACCTTCCATGCGCTCGCCGACCTGGGCCCCGAAGCGCTTGGCGGCGTCGGCGGTGACGGCCATGCGCAGGGCGTTGCTCAGCTTGCGGCTGGGCGGGTAGGCCGTGAGGGTCCACGGGCCGGTGGCCTCCTCCAGCGGCTCGAAGCGGAGTTGCACCCACGCGCCGCGACCCCCCTCGCCCATGTCGAGTACGTGCGCGATCGGTCGCTGCTCGTCCGCACGATCGAGGAAGAACACGGGCAGCCCCGGCTTGATGCCGTGGAGCGAAGCGACGTTGAGAAGGATGTCGTCCTCGCGGTCGGTCTCGAAGGCGCTGAGCATGGCAGCGCCCACGCGCGACGCGGGGGTGGCGACCTCCGGTCGGGTGGCTCCGTAGACGCCGCCCGCGACGAGCGTGAACAGGATCACGTTGCCGAGGAGAAGCTTGGTACTGGCGCCGAGGGCGGACATGGGCTCCCATCGTAGGCGGGGCGCGTGGGCCTCCACACCCTGGACTCGAAGGCAGGGACTCGAACGCAGAGACCCAAAGGCAGGGACTCGAAGGCGGCCTCGCCCAGACCCCGACGGAGCACTACGCGTCCGGAGGCGAGCCGGCTGTCGTCGCTGTCTCGGTCGCCTCCCGGGGAGCCCCTGCGGAGCCCTCTCCGGCGGCGACGCCAGCAGGTGCCGGCGGCACACGCCGCTCGAGCAGCGCCCGGAGGCTCGTGGCATGGGCCTCGACCAGGGCCTCGGGGCGGGCGTCGTGGAGGGTCTTGCCATCCAGGTCGCGCACGACGAAGCCGACATGCACGCGGTGGTCGACGCGGACGTGGAAGTCCTCGGCGCCAGCGGCGAGCAGCGCGGCGTAGATGGCAGAGCGGTCACGCTTGGAGGCAAACACCTCGGCGGGAGCGTCCATGTGGCCGGCCGCAACCTGCGCCCACGCCTCGAGCGCCTTGCGGTAGCGCCCCTCCTTCCCGGACGCGTCGGCGGACGCGCCGCCGGAGGCTTCAGGCAGGGCCTTCAGCGCCATGAGCACGCGTCGTGTGAAGCGCTCGAACAGGGCGTCCATCGCGCCGGCTTCGACGGTGGCGATCTCGGCCCGTGCGGCAAGCGCCTCGGCGGCCTCCGCGGCGTGACCGCGCGTGCGGCCCAACTCGCGTGCAGCGCGGGTCAGTTCGTCGACCCGGTCCTGGGCTTCGAGGACGACGTCACGCGCCTGGTTGAGGGCTTGATCTTCGACGCGTCGGCAGGCGGCCTTGGCGTCGTCGACGACGATGCGGACGAGCGCGCCGAGCACGTGGGATTCGGACATGATCATGTCAGTTCCCTCCATCCCGCGCGGACGGCGGCATGTCGCGCACGCGGCGGCGGAACGGCTCGAACGGCATGCTCAGGCGGCGACCGCCCAAGGAGACGTCGTAGGGCACGCCCATCGCGAGATGGGCCGGGTCCGCAACGACGGCCAGGGCTGCGACGAACAGCACGAGCGTTCCGACCACGAGGTCGAAGAGGGCCGGATCCGTCCATCCGGCGAGGACGAGCTGGAAGATGAGGAGGGCGCCGCCCGCCACGGCGGTGAGCCGCAGCACGCCCACCAGATCGAGGCACAGGTTGACCACGAACCGACGCGGGCCGGTCATCACGAGGATGCCGGCGGCGCCGAGCGGAGCGAGCCACCAGAGCACGTGCAACGGATGGGCGGGCCCGAGGGCGGCCGCCGCGAGCCCCGCGATCACCGCGTAGTGGTGGGCCGCCTCCCAGGCCGTCCGCGCACGCGCCGTCCGGCCGCGGGCGCGTTCGCGCGCGGCGATGATCCCGCCCCACAGCGCGGCGAGCAGCGAGGCCCCGCCCAGCACAGCGAGCACACCGGCGAAGGGCGCGGCCCAGGTCGGTAGGTGACCCGCCCAGCCGGCGACGCCGGGGGCGACGCCCCAGGAGGCGCCGAACCACGCAGCACCCGCCGGGCCGAACGCCCGGCCGGCCATGACGCCCAGCAACAGCGCGGCGAACCCACCGACCTGCGCCAGCAGGGCCGTGTCGCGCCGGGGGGACCCCACCTTGGCGGCCGCACCGAGCAGCCCACCCGCGAGCAGCAGCAGGAGCCCGCCGGCGACGTCGGCCCAGACGATGCCCACAGCCAGCGGCGTGACGAGCGCCAGCACGTTGGCCGGCGACACGTCGCCAAAGCGTCGGGGGGCAAGCCCTTGGAACGCGGCGAAGGGTACGGCCGCGATGCGACGGGGCATGCTCGGCTGATCCTCGGCCTCGGCGAGGGGTCGGACGACGACCGCTTCGCCGTGCGCGGCGCGCAAGCGCTCGCGCAGGGTCTGTGCGTCCTCGGGGCGGACGAAGACACGCGCGGCGGCCACATGCTCGGTCGAAGCAAGACGGCGGCGCGCGTCCGTACGCTGCTCGGCGTCGGCGAGTGAGTCGAGCAGGAAGCGCCCGCGCTCTCCCAGGGCCCCCACCTGCCCTGTGAGCGCCGCGCGCGCCTCGGCCTCGCCACGCCGGGCGGTGGCGAACTCATCGGCGAGCGCGAGCCTGGCGGCGGCCGGCGAGAGGTCGATCAGATTCGCGGGCATGGCCCCGCCTTCGGCGCCGAGCTGCAGAGCCGTGTCGTGGGCGCCGTCGGGGAGGGCCACGCCCGTCGTGCGCACGAACACGACGGTCGAGCGCTCGCCGCGGCCCCGGAGCGTGTCGGCGCCGAGCTTGCGAAGGCGGCGCTGCAAGCGGCGGCCGCGACCCACGCCGCGCGGCAGGCGGAAGACGTGACCCGCGCAGGTCGTCGCGCCTTCGCTCTCGAGCAACCCGAGCGCGGCGGCGACGGCGTCGAGGCGCACGACCTCGGACTCGCGGCTGCGCGAGCGCTCGAGGGCGTCCCGTAGTGCGGTGGCGACGCTACGCGCTTCGTCCTTGAGCGCGAGCAGATCACGCTCACCGACGCCGCCCGGCCCAAGCGTCCAGTCCGGGCGCCGCGTGGTGCCCGTGTGGACGGGCGTGGGCGGCAGCACGCGCGCGACGCCGCGCAACGCGCGCGCGGCTTCGCTGCGGATCAGCTCCGCGTGCAGCTCCTCGGCCTTGAGGGCTGGACGGCCAATGCCAGGCTCGCCTTCGAGATCGTGGAGCGCGTCGGCCAGGTGGCAGACGCCTGCGTCCTGCATGGATCCGAGCCACGCGTCGAGATCCGCACGCGGCCCCAGCACTTCGAGGTGGTGCAGGGATCCGGACTGCGCCGCGGCGGACTTCCGGGCGGCAGACGTCTGGGCGGCAGACTCAAAGGGGGCGACCATGCTACGCACCGCCCTTCTCGCGTGGTGCTTCCGAGGCAGCCACGGGCGATGCGATCAGTAGGTTGACGGCGTCGTCCAGCGCGCGCGCCGCTGCCTCCTCGGCGGCGCCGATCCAGGCTTCGACGGCGATGCGGGCGTCGCTGACCTTGTCCCGCTGGCGCGTCGCGACGTCGCGGAGGGCCTCGTGCTCGCCGTCGATCACGGCCTGCTTCAGCGCTTCTTCGCCTTCCGCGCGGATGCGTGCGGCGTCGGCGTTGCCTTGCGCGAGCTGGGCTTCGGCGGCGAGGTGACCGGCGGCGGTCTTCTCACGCGCCCAGGCCTCGACGGCGATGAAGGCGGGTAGGGCAGAGCGGCCCGCGACGACGGGGGGCAGACGGGGTTCGTCCATGTCGGGAGGGTAGTTGGCGCCTCCGACCATGTAGAGCCCCCCCGCACGAACACGGACACGGACACGGACCCAGCGGCTAGGCCCTATCTGGTCTTGGTCGCCTGCTTCTTCAGCCAGGCCTGCATGGCGGCGCGGGGCTTGGGCTCCTTGCCGTAGACCGACACGTCGAGTGCCTTGATGAGCTTGGCCACGACGTCCATGCGCTCCGCGATCGGCTCGTCGCCGTCGCGGGCATCCTCGAACGCCCACTCGACCTGCTCGGCCACGGCCTCGAGGCGGCTCCCGATGAGCCCCTCGAGCGCCTTGTGGGGCTTCTTGACGTGCGCCGCGATGCCGGCGAGCGCCTCCAGGCTCTTGGTCCAGGCCTCGTCGTCGATGGCCTTGTCGGCCGCACCGAGAGCGTTCTTCACCTGCCCGACGACCGTCTTCGCGAGCGACGGACCGAGCGTCTTCTGAAGCTTCTTGACGCTCGCTTCCACCTTGCCGGCGACGAACTGCTCGGCCTCCGGGATGCGCACGGGCTCCCCCACCGGCGGCACGAGCCACGAGTTGGGGCAAAGCTCGATGAACGGCACCCGCGTCAGGCCCTCCCCCTTCGCCGTGTCGATGTCGACGGCAGCGTCGGTGTGGTCGCGGCAGGTCATGCCCGGGTACAGCGGGCACATGCGAACCGGCTTGCCGTCGTAGTCCTTGCCATCGACCGGGTCATGGCCCAGCTCGTTGTGGGCGATCATGACGATCAGGTTGTCGCGCGCGAACTCGATGAACTTCTTGTTCGTCAGTACCGACCGGTACTGCCGCGTGCAGCGGCCTCAGAAGTCCTTGTGCCGGCTGACGAACACCGGCACGTTGCGGATGCGCGCCTCGAGCAGCGCGGCCTCGTAGGTCTTCTGGAAGGCGAGATGCGCCTTCTTCTTGGTGGACTGCTTCGGGGACTTCTTCGGGGACTTCTTCGGGGACTCGACTCCCGACGTGTCGTCACCCGCGCAGGCCTCGCGATCCTCGGTGCCGGCCGCGAAGAGGAAACAGGCGGCCAGGGCAGCGAGCGAGAGAGCGAGGGTCGCCTGACGGCGCATCAACGCTCGCCGTCGCCGTCCTCTTCGGCATCTTCCTTGGCGTCTTCGCCGGCATCTTCCTCGCCACGCGACGGCTTCGTCCAGCTGAGGTCGCCCGCCTTGGCGCGCTTGAGCCAGCCCTTGATCTCGTCGACGATCGGCAGGTAGCCACGCTTGAAGCGGATGCCGTACAGGGACTTGAGCTTGTTGGCCGCCTTGATCTTGGCTTTGGCTTCGTCCGACCCACCGGTGATCTCGGCGAAGGCGTCCTCGCCGGCGCCGTTGATGGTGTTGAACCGCTTGTCGACCTCGGCCTTCATGCCCTCGGTCAGCTTCTTGGTGTCCTTCTCGACCTTCTGCAGAGCCTTGATGGCGTCCTTGATCTTCTTGTCGGCGAAGGCCTTGTCGCTCGCCTCGAACTGCTCGAGGTACTTGCCGTACTTCTTCCAGACGAGGCCCTTGCCGGCTTCCTTCTGAAGCGCGACGGCGAGCTCTTCGATCTTGCCCGCGACCTGCTGCGCGGCCGGCTCGATCTCACTGATGGTCCCGTCAGGCGAGACGAACCAGGAGTTCGGCATGGTGTTCTTGGACTCGAGCTTTGGCAGGCCCTCGGCGGGATTGCGGCACTCGCCGGGGATCGCGCGGTGCTGCTCGCAGGTCATGCCGACGTAGAGCGGACAGCCAGCTGTCTTCTTGCCCTTGTCGTCCGTGATCTCCGTCGGGTGATCGGCCTGCGTGTGACCGACCACGACGATGAGGTTCTCGTTGGCCCACTCGACGAACTTCTTGTTCTCCAGCACCGACCGGTGCTGTGCGGTGCAGCCGCCTCACTTGTCCTTGTGGAAGGTCGCGAAGATGGGCACGTTGCGCGCGCGCGACTGGGCAATGGCGTCGGCCCAGGACGTGGCGTAGCGCAGGTGCGCTTCCTTCTTGCCCTTGGCGAGGGCGTCGGATCCGGACGTGATGGCCAAGGCGAATGCGCTCGCGGCGAGCACACCGACCCCCACCAGGAGGCTGCGGGAACGTGTCATCAGGAACTCCTCGGCCCCCCTCGGGGTCAAGTAAGGGACGCCGAAAGGGTACCTGAGGTTCGGTACGTTCTCCGGGCCCTTGGCCCAGGGTGGGGGACGCCACGAAAGGGCCATTGGAGGCGCTCTCTCGCCACGGACGGCGACATGGGGCGCCAGGCCTAGCGGAGAGGGATGTCCTCGATGCGGAAGCGGAGGCTGCCCTGCTCCTCCCGCCGGAACCAGCTCACCCGCAGCGCCTTGGGCTTGCCGCGGGTCCCGCGGTAGGCGCGGGCCGTGATGCGGACCGTGCCGTCGGCGCCGATCGAGCGGCCCCCGTAGACGCTCACCTGCCGGGTCGAGCCGTCCTCCTCGACGAGGAACGCCTGCAGATTGCGGCGCGCCTTCTCGTCCAGCAGCGTCGCGGTGAAGTCCACCACCCACTGTCCGCGGCCGCCCTCCGCCTGCGCGACACTGTGAAACTGGACGCTCTCGTTGCTCCCGGGCTTGGCCGGCTTGCCGTCCGGTCCCAGGCAGCACGGCGTCTTGCTGAGGTCGTCCAGCTTGACCGTCACGCGGTCGTGCTGCAGGCGCATCTGCACGCTGAGCTCGAGTGCCGCCAGCATCTGCTTGCAGTCGACCTCGGCCGGCTCCAGGTGCACTGTGGTCGTGTGATGCTTCACCGTCGTGCCTACGCCGTAGGACGCGTTGCGCGCCATGGCGGCGGTCGCGCGGTAGCGCTTGCCGTCAGGATCGCGGGCGACCTCCACCGTGGGGCGATCGTACTGCCCGACCTGCACGAAGGGGGCCCACTCGAGTCGCAGCTTGAGGGCGTAGCGCGGCAACGTCTCGACGCCGAAGGCACGCGTCGCCGCGACCTCGAGCACCGTGATCTGCATGGGCCCCACCGCACCACGCGGCGCGCGTTTCACGCGCGGGTCGGCAGCCACGAGGAGCATGCGCCCCGAGCGATCGAACGGCTGCTGCGGGCGCGTGAGCGTGGCCTTCTGGATCGCCGCCAGAACGTCGTAGCAAGGCGCGTCGGTCAGGTCGAGGGTCAGGGCCTTCTGGAGCAGGGCCTCGGGCGGCTCGATGCGGGAGCCGAGAGCCTCGTCCACCCGCGCGAGGATGTCCTGGAGCGGCTCGTCCTGGGCCTTCAGCGAGAGCCGGCCGATGCCGCGGAAGTCGCCCGGCGTCACCTGGGCGGCCGTGAGCGTCGGCTTGGCGGGCGCACGCGCCAGGATCGCGCGCACCGTCCGACGCACCTCCGGGTCGGCGTCGTCCTTCGCGCCCTCGAGCACATCCCGCGCCTGAAGCCCGCGCGCCCGCAGGCTGCGCCGCGCCGTCTCGCGCACCTCGAAGTCCTCGGACCGGAGTTCCTCGAGCCAGCGCGAAACCTGCTCGTGGATGTCGGGCTGCGCCGCCTTCGGACGAACAGGCGGCTTGGCGGGCGCGGGACCGTCCTCGGCGCGCACCGGGAGCGCGGGCAGGAGCACGAGCAGCAGCACCGGGAGAACGAGACGCATCAGGTACCCAGTGTCGCGCCGAGCCCGGGCACGGGCAACCAGCTACGCCGTCGCCAGTTCCTTCTTGTGCCGGGCGATGATGTCGCTCATCAGGTGGGCCGGCACGATGTCGTAGTGGTCGAGGTGGAAGTCGTAGTCACCCTCGCCTGCGGTCAGGGACCTCAACTCGGTGCTGTACTGCATCATCTCCGAGAGCGGGACGTGGGCCTCGATGATCGAGGTCTCGCCCTCCTGGTTCATGCTGCTGATGCGGCCCCGACGGCTATTGAGGTCGCCGGAGATGTCGCCCAGAAAGCGCGCGGGCACCTCGATCTCGACCTTCATGATCGGCTCGAGGAGCGCGGGCTTGGCCGTGTCGACGGCGGCGCGGAACGCCTGGTGCGACGCCAGCTTGAAGCTGTGCTCGTCGGAGTCCACGTCGTGGTACTTGCCGAAGTGCACGATCGCCTTCACGTCGACGAACGGATAGCCCGCGACCACGCCATGGGCGAGCGCCTCGCGTACGCCCTTCTCGACGGCGGGGATGAACTGGCGCGGGATCGTGCCTCCTACCACCTCGTCGGCGAACTCGAACCCGCCGCCGCGCGGCTTCGGCTCGAGCTTGAGGTGGACCTCGGCGAACTGTCCACGCCCGCCGCTCTGCTTCTTGTGGCGGTAGCTCGCGGCGCCGTTCTGACGAATGGTCTCCATGTACGGCACGCGCGGCTGGCGCGTGACCGTCTCCACGTTCTTGCGCGCCAGACGCTTCAGCATGATGTCGACGTGGAGCGTGCTCATGCCGCGCACGACCATCTCGCCGGTGGCATCTTCGCGCTCCGCGACGAACGTCGGGTCGGCCTCGTCCAGTTTGTGGAGTTCGGGGCCGAGCTTGGTCTCGTCGTTGCGGTTCTTCGGCTCGATGGCGAGCGTCACCTTCGGCTTCGGCGTCGGGATGGCCTGGAAGGACCAGTCGATGCTGCCGTCGGAGACGGTGTCGCCGATACGAATGTCGTCGACCTTGGCCACGGCAATGATGTCGCCCGCCGAGGCCGAGGGCACGGCCTTCATGTCCTTGCCCTGCAACTCGAGCAGATCGCCGATGCGCTCGGTCTTGCCCGTACGGGCTACGACCATCTGCGTCTTGCTCGGGAGGGTCCCGCTCCACACACGCAGGTAGGCCACCTTGCCCACGTGGGCATCGACGTGGATCTTCCATACCTGCGCCGCGAACGCGCCACCCACGGCGACGTCGATCTCGTTGCCGTCGGCATCGACGGCCTTGCGCAGAGCCCGTCCGGCGCGCGAGGCGGACGCGGGGCAGTCGTGCGTGATGAAGTCGAGCAGCTTCTTGACGCCGTTGTCCTTCTCGACCGAAAGGTGCAGCAGGGGCACGATGTTGCCCTGGCGCAGCGCACGCGGGAAGGCCGCGTCGAGATCCTCGTGGCTCACCTCGCCTGTCTCGAGGTAGCTCTCCAGCAAGTCGTCGTCGCACTCCACGACGCGATCCGTGGCCTGCTGGCGGTACTTGGCGGCCGCGTCCTGGAGATGCTCGGGGATCTCCTTCGCGAAGATGTCCGTGACGGACGAGGTCGCGCTGCCGAAGGCGTTCGGCAAGTTGATCGGTACGGCGCGCTCGCCGATCGAGCTCTGGATTTGCTCGATGAGCCCGTCCGGATCGATGTTCTCGCCCTCGATGCGCGTGATGACGATGACCGTGGCCATGCCCATGTCGCGCGCGGCACGGAAGAGCCGACGGGTGGCGACGCCTACGCCGTCGTGGGCGTTGACACAGATGATGGCCGTCTCGGACGCGGCCAGGCCGCAAATCGCCTCGCCGACGAAGTCGAGCGCACCGGGCGTGTCGATCAGGTTGATGTGCCGGCCGTCCCACTTCATGTGCACGGGCGTGGCGACGATGCTGTGCTGGCGGTCCTTCTCGTCGTCGTCCCAGTCCGTGACGGTGTTCTTCTCACCGATCGAACCCATGCGGCTCGTGACCTTGCAGTGATGGAGCAGGGCCTCGGCGAGGGTCGTCTTCCCCGCCCCACCGGCACCAATGAGCGTGACGTTGCGGATGTTCTCGGAGCTATGCGCCATGAATGGGCTCCTCGTATTCGGCCATTTTTGGGGAGCCCCGGAATACAGGCATCGGCCCGAGCGGTCAACCGGCAGGACGGATACCTCGCGCGACATCGCGCCCCCCCGCCGCGGCCCTGAAAATGGGCTTTCCTGGGGTGGCTCGTGCAGCGCTCCTACACTCGCTCGGACGTACGCGGCGGGCCCCCGGCCCACGCGCTGGACGCCAGGCTGACCTGAGGGGTACCTGGCGGAAACGGACGACCCACGAGCATGAGCCGCCGCGATCAGGAGAGCGCCGAGAAGCCGGCCGTGGGCTCGAGGGTCCGCCGCATCCGGGACAACATCCACGACATCCTGCGTTGGGGCCGCCCCCACTGGAAGCCGTTCGTCGCGGCCTTCCTGCTGATGTCGCTGATGTCGTTCATGAACGTCGGCCGCATCGTCGTCGCCCTGCCTCTGCTCAACAGCCTGGGCCTCGCCGACCTCGCCGCCGATCCCGGAACGAAGGACGGCGACCTCGCCGGTGACATCAAGGACGAGGCCACCGCGAACGCGGCCGAGCAGGCGAAGAAGCAGGCCGGCGGCTGGCTGGGCCGCACGATGGGCGACTTCGTGGGCTCCATCAACGCCGTCACCGGCCGCTGGATCCCCGACAGCTGGGTCAACGAGGCGGGCGTCAACGCCAAGCCGGACGAGCAGACGAGGCTCCGGCGGGCGCAGCGCGAGCGCTACGCCACCCTCCTCTCGACGCTGCTGCTCTTCGGCCTCGTCACGCTGCTCATGTGCGGCGCAACGTACGGGGACACCTATCTCGCGCAACTCGTCCAGCTACGCATCGGCATGGACGTGCGCGAAGCGGTCTGCCGCAAGGTGCTCGACCAACCCATGGCGTTCTTCGACGAAGGCCGCCGGGGCGACATCTTCCAGCGCGCGCTCACCGACACGGCCGGCTACGCGCGCGGCCTCTCGATGATCCTCGGCGGCATGCGCAGCTTCCTGCAGGTCGGCTCGAGCATGCTGATCCTGTTCGCGCTGTCGCCCATGCTCACCCTCATCACCTTCGTCGGCCTGCCCTTCCTGCTGCCGATGAAGAAGCTCAGCATGCGCACGCTGAAGCGCTCCCACAAGCGACAGGAGGAGTCGACACGCCTCTTCGAGGCGCTGCACCAGAACCTGTCGGGTGTGCGCACGGTGAAGGCGTTCGGATCCGAGGAGCGCCGGGTCGGCGAGTTCCGCGCAACGGACGAAGCGGTCACGGCGCGTGCATTGAAAGTACAGCGCACGAAGTCGACGTCGATGGCACTGGTCGCGTTCATCAACAACTTCCTTGCCGTCCTGCTGATCGTCGGCGGCGGCTGGTTCATCATGCGCGGCCACCTCAACGTCGGCCTGCCCGAGCTGCTCACGTTCATGCTCGTGCTCGTGAACATGTACCAGCCCATCAAGCGCACCATCCGCCAGACGAACGACCTGCTCGACGCGATGGCGAGCATCGAGCGCACGACCGAGGTACTCGAGCTGCCGCCGGGCATGCCTGATGCGCCGGACGCCGTCGACTTCCCGGGCGTCAAGGAGGCCTTGCGCTTCGAAGACGTGTCCTTCGAGTACGTCGCGGGGCAGCCTGTGCTCAACGGCATCTCGTTCGAGATCCCGCGGGGCAGCACCGTGGCCGTCGTGGGACCCTCGGGCGCGGGCAAGTCCACGCTCTGCGACATGCTGCTGCGGTTCTACGACCCCACCAGTGGCCGCATCAGCGTCGATGGCGCGGACATGCGCACCTTCAAGCGCATGAGCTATCTGGAGCGCACGGCGTGTGTGACGCAGACGCCGTTCCTGTTCCACGCCTCCCTCGGAGAGAACATCCGCGAGGGCAACCATGCCGCGACGGACGAGCAGATCGTCGAAGCGGCCAAGGCCGCGCACATCCACGAGCACATCCTCCGCCAGCCGGGCGGCTACGACGAGCCGGCCGGCGAGGGCGGCGCGCGCATGTCGGGTGGCCAGCGTCAACGCGTGACCATCGCGCGTGCCCTGGTGCGCGACCCTGACGTGCTCGTGTTGGACGAAGCGACCGCCAGCCTCGATACGGCCAGCGAGAAGGCCGTGCAGGACGCGCTCGACACGCTGCGCGAGGGCCGCACGACCCTCGTGGTGGCGCACCGCCTCTCCACGGTTCGCGGCGCGGACAGCATCGTCGTCATGGACGAGGGGCGCGTTGTCGAGCAGGGTACGCACGAGGAGCTCATCGCGCGCGACGGCCTCTACGCACAGCTCGTCCGGCTTCAAGACGTCAGCAGCCGCACCAAGCCGCATTCGGCGCCGTAGCTCGGGGCCGCCGGTGCGCATCGTCCACATCGATCGTCAGCGTTCCTGGACGGGCCAGACCGTGCGCACGTACGCGATCGCCGCGGGCATGCGGGAGCGCGGCCACGAGGTGGCCTTCATCGCCAGCCCCGACAGCGAGCTCGCCAAGCGTGGCCGGGCGGCGGGCATCGATGTGCTCGAGGTGCCGATGCGAGGCTGGCGCGGCTACCGCTCGGTCCTGAAGATCCGCTCGTTCCTGAAGGCCCGACCCGTGGATGTGCTGCACTGCCACGGCCCGCGCGACCACCAGTACGCCGTCCTCGCGGCGAACAAGCGCACCGTGCGCCATCTCGTCCGCACCAAGCACAACCACAGCCACATGCGCTCGGGCTTCCTGAGCCGCATGCTCTTCAACCCCGTGGCGCGCGTGATCACCGTGTCCGAGTGGGTGCGGCAGGCGTTGATCGAGGATGGCTTGGCGCCGGAACGCGTCAGCACGCTCCACGACGCGATCGACATCGACCGCTTCACCCCCCGTCCGAGAGACCCGGAGGTCCTCCGCGCCCATGGGCTCGAGGGCGTCGAGACGATCGTCGGCAGCCTCTCGAGCCTGCACCCGCGCAAGGGTGTCGAGGCCACGCTGCGCGCCTACCGGCTCGTACGCGATGCGCTCCCGGACGCGAGCATGCGCTGCGTGCTCGTGGGCAAGCGCTTCGAGCAGTGGCAGCCGCTGGTGGCGGAGCTGGGCCTCGAGGACGAGGTCGTTTTCCCCGGCTACCAGGTCGACCAGCCCGCCTACCTCGCGCTGCTCGACGTCTACGTGCTGCCTTCGCTAAAAGAAGCGCTGGGTACGTCGATCGTCGAGGCCATGTGCATGGAGCGGCCGGTCGTCGTGAGCGGCGTCGGCGGCATCCCGGAGGCCGTCACCGAGGGCACGGGCGTCGTGGTCGACGATCCGACGCCGGAGAACCTCGCCGCCGAGATCATCGCGCTCGTCCGGGACCCGGAGCGTCGATCGTCGCTCGGCAAAGCGGCCCGTGCACGCGCGCTCGAACACTTCAGCATGCAGCGCCTGCTCGACGAGACCGAAGCGCTCTACACGTCGCTCATGGCCGAGTGACTCAACGGGGCGGCACGCGCAGGGAGAGCACCTTGCGCTCGCCGTCGCGCAGCTCCACGGTGTCGAGCGGGATCCACTTGCCCTCGCGGTCCACGCCGACCTCGTAGCGGCCGGCCCCCACATGAATCTCGAAGCGTCCCTTCGCGTCCGTGACGTCGTACTCATGGATGCCGTCGGGACGGGGGGCGCCCTGCTCGTGCACGTACACCTCCTCGCCGGCCCAGCCGCGGCCCTTCGCGTCCAGCATGCGACCGGCGATGACGCCGCCATCCCCGAGCACGAAGACGCGGGACGCTTCAGCGTCTCCGGCCGGGAGGCGCATCACCCGCTCCGTCCCCTCCGATGCCTGGACATCCAATACGACGGGCCCGGTCGCCAGATGATCGAGACGAAACCCGCCGTCCTTGTCGCTCGTGGCAGAGACGCCTGTGTGATCGCGAGCCTCGATGGTCGCAGCGAAAACGGGACGGCCATCGGGCCGGCGCAGCCGACCCCGCAGCGTCCGCCCCCGCTTGAGGCGAATCCCTCCGATCGCGCTCTCGCCGCCCGGTCCCACAACGATAGCGCGCTCGAACGGCGCGAAGCCCTCGGGCATGATCCGCAGCAGGTAGCTTCCCGGGGGGAAGCGGAACATGTAGTTGGCCCCTTGGCGGGTCGCGCCGGTCGTCACGACCGCGTCGTCTGTGCGGTAGCGGGCGTTCATCGCCCAGGGCAACTCTCCCCGACCGGGGAGCACCGGCGTGAGTCGCAGCACGCCGAGCGAGGCCGCCACGAGCACGACGCCGTCCGCCGGCGCGGACACATCCAGCCGTTGCCCCGAGAGCACGGTGCCGTGCAGCTTGGCCCTGAGGGCGTACCGGCCCGCCGGCAGGCTCTCCAAGCGGAACGCGCCATCGGCCCGCGTCAGGCCGCTGCCGCGCGCCTTGCCCCCCTCCGTGATGGCCTCCACCGTGGCGCCCGAAATCGGGCGGCCCGCCGAGTCCCGCAGCACACCAAGGATCTCAGTCAGGGGGCTGAGTACGATCCTGCGACGCGTCGGCGCTTCGGGTGTCACCTCCACGACGAGGCGCTCACCAGGCCCGTGCCTGACGGTGACGAGGTGCCTTCCCGGCGCCAGGTCCCTGAACAGGACGACGCCGTCTTTGCCGACGCGTGCGAATGGGCCGCGGTCGACACGAACGTGCGTTCTCGGGACGGCAAGGTCGCCCTTTTGTCGCACCTCGAGGCGCAAGATGCAGGCAGGACGCAGTCGTAGCGTCACCGTGACTTCGGGCCGCGCTGAGGTGACCTCGATCTCCTCGACGTCCACTGCTCGCGCATGGCCCGGGGCCGTCGCCGTCGCGCCATAGACCGCACCGAAGCCGAGGCCGTCGACCTCGTAGCGCCCGCGCTCGTCGGTGGTCGTGTGCAGCAGGGTGTACTGCAGGTTTCCTCGCGCAGCCGTGTCGCCCTGCGGCGTGAAGACGACGGTCGCGCGCGGTACCGGCCGGCCGCGCGCGTCCTCTACGACGCCGCGCGCGAGACCCGCGGCCTCCAGCCGTACGTCCAGGCGCGCGCGGTGGTCCGTCTCCCACGCGGCCTCGCCGAGTCTCACATCGACCGGCTCCCGCCGGGTCGCACGCACGATGATCGCGTGCCAGTCGTACGTGTCCTTGATCCCTTCGAGCGCGTCCCAGAACCGGTACTCGCCGCGCTCGTCCGTCAGCGCGCGTGGACTGCCGTGCACGAGGCCGACGCGTGCGCGGGGAATCGGCGCGCCATTCTCCACCGCAAGCACCCTGCCGTGCACGAGAACGGCCTCCTTCAACTCGACGAACCACTCGTTCGCCTCGCCGGCCTTCACCGCGACGCTGCGGCTCACGCCGAAGAGTGGGTCTTGCCCCTTCGCCTCGACGCGCGCCACGCCCGCCGGCAAGCCGACGAAGCGCGCGTAGCCTCGAGCGTCCGACCTCTCACGCCAGACACGTCCGCCGTCCATGCGCACGGTCACCTCGGCCGTGCGACCGGCGACCTTCCGCTCGGGCCACGCCACCCGCATGGTCAGGGACGCGGGCCGCGGAGGTACGGGCACGTCGGCTTCGCCCGCAGGGACGTCCTCCGCCTCCGCTGGCAGCCCCTTCGCCCGCAACTCGGGCGGGCGCTCGGTCTCGCCGCTGGCTGGTGCGTCGCCGGGCGCGCCGCCACGCTCCTCCTCGGGCCAAAGCGCAAGCAGCAGCGCGAAGACGATGAATACGAGGAGGGCGAGGGCGGGCAGGAGGCGCACGGGCTCACACTACCAACGCCCCCCACCGGCCTCTCGGTAGCATGCGGCCATGGAAGACGACACGACGAGCTTCGAGGTCCATGAGTTCGAGGTCACGGGGTCCGAGGGGCGCCCGGTCCGGGCGGTGAGCCACGGTGAGGAGAGCGCGCCCGCCGTGCTCGTCGCGCACGGCTTCAAGGGCTTCAAGGACTGGGGCATGTTCCCCTGGCTGTGCGACGAGATCGCCGGCGCGGGGCTGCGCGCCATCCGCTTCGACTTCTCGCACAACGGCGTCGAAGCGACGGACTTCGACCGCCTGGATCTCTTCCTGCTGGATACGCCGAGCCGACACCAGGAGGATCTGGCGGCGCTGGCCGCGGCGGTTCCCGGACCGCTGGGCTTGCTGGGGCACAGCCGGGGCGGTGGCGACGTGATCCTGTTCGGGGCGGCGGAGCCGCGGGTGGCGTGCGTTGCGACGCTCGCATCGATCGCGAGCACGGTCGTGAACGTGCCGGATGCCGAGAAGCATCTGCGCGAGACCGGCTACTACCCCTTCCCGAACGCGCGCACGAAGCAGCTGATGCCGGTGGGACGGGAGGCGTTCGAGGACGGTGCGCGCCACTCGATCGAGGACGCCGCGCGCTCACTCGAAGCGCCGCTCTTGTTGGTGCACGGCGACGCGGACGACGCGGTGCCGGTCGCTGCGCAGACGAAGATCGCGGGCTGGCAGCCGAAGGCGGACGTGCTCACGATCGCGGGTGCCGGCCATACGTTCGGTGCGGTCCACCCCTTCCAGGGACCGACGCCGGCGCTGGAAGAGGCCTCGGCGCGCATCACCGCCCACTTTGTGGAGCATCTGGCCTCGGAAATTTGAACCACAGAGGCGCAGAGGGCCACGAGCTCCCAAGGTGATGCGACTCGCCTCATGGTTGATGGGCTTGGTTCCACGCAAGACAAGGCCCAGGCACGGGTGGCATCCATGGCACGACAGGCCGCCCTCTGCGTCCTCTGCGCCTCTGTGGTTCAACTCCTCTTCTTCCACGACGTGGGCAGCCAACCACTCCGGCCAAGCCGTCGCTCAGGCTGCCCCTACAGCGCACCTACGGCGTGAGGCAGCGGCGGAGGAAGACGTCCACGGCGTCCCAGTAGGTGGTGGGATCGACGACATCGAGGTCGTTGTGCCCCGCCCCCGCGATCTCAACCCACGTCTTCGGCTCGTTCGCCGCGTCGAAGAGGGCACGCCCGAGGTCGCGCGGCACGATCCGGTCCCTCCCGCCATGGATCACCAGCAGCGGGCAGCGCACATCGCCAATCTTGTCGATGTTCTCGTAGCGGTCGCGCAGGAACGGGCCCACCGGTAGCCACGGGTAATGCTCCTTCGCGGCGTCCACCAGCGACGTGAACGGCGAGAGCAACAACAGCCCCGCCGGCGCCGCGCGCGCTGCCAGGTCCACCGCGACGCCGCTGCCGATCGAGCTGCCCGCGTACACGATGGGTCCCGGCACGTTGGCCAGCAGCCACGCTCGGCACGCTTCCGCATCGGCCCGGAAGCCCTCTTCCGAAGGCGAGCCTTCGTTGCCCCCGTAGCCGCGGTAGTCGGGCAGGAGCAGGCCCCAGCCGCGTCGACGGAACTCACGCACGACGCCGATCCGGTCGCCGCGATCGCCCGCGTTGCCGTGCAACCACAGCACCGTGCCCGGGCGTTTCCCCTCCAGCAGCCACGCCTGGAGCACGATGCCGTCGGCGGTCTCGATGTAGACCTGCGTGAGTCCCTCGCCGTCCCTCCCGGTTGGCAGATCCACGGACGACATCCCGGGCATGTAGATCAGGCGCCGCTGGAAGATCCACGCCAAGGCCCCCAGGACGAGCCAGGCGAGCACGACGGCCAGCAGCACGAGCCGCCCCCAGCGCCAAGCGACCGCGAAGCTCATACGCGCTGCTTCGCCGCGCGCTGCCACAGCGTCGCCAGCGCCTCGGCCACGCGCGGCGCCGCGAACAGGCGTTCGGCCCGCGCGCGGGCGTTGGCGCCGAGATTCGCAGCCGCGTCGGGCGCCGACGCCATGCGCTTCATCGCACGCGCCAGCGGGTCGATGCCCGGCTCGACGAGCAGGCCCGTGACGCCGTCCTCGACGATCTCCGGCAGCATGCCGAGGCGCGCCGCGATGCTCGGCACGCCGAGCGACATGCCTTCGCGCAGCGCGCGGCAGGTCGGATCGGAGCCGGGCACGAGCAGCAACTGGGCATCGAAGGCCGCCATGGTCGTCGCGTACGTCTCGCCCTGCAGGTAGCCACAGAACGTCACGAGGTCCGAGAGGCCGAGCTCGCGCACGGGTGCGCGACCGACCTCTTCTTCATGCGTCCCGCGGCCCACCACGAACACGTGGAACGGCACGCGCTCGATGCGCAGGCGGGCGATGGCGCCCCACAGATGCTCGAAGTGCCGGTGCCTCTGCATGCGGGCCACGATGCCGAACACGAAGGTATCGTCCGCCACGCCATGCTCGGCGCGCACAGCAGCAGGCTCCCGCACACGCTCGCGCAGCGCCTCGATGGCCAGCGGCGCGCCCGTGCTCTGCACGCGTGCGGGCTCCACGCCGAGCCCCTCCAACTGAAGGCGTGCCGCCTCACCGAACACGAGCACGCCCGCACTGGCGCGCAGGGCCTGTACGTCGCGCTTGTCGGGCTCGGTGCGACCGTCGCCGAACCAAAGGCGCACGACAGGCGTGCCGGAGCGCTTCGCCGCGCGCAGGAGCAGCCGGTGGCCGCTCCGGTGCGTCGCAACGAGCCCATCGGGCTCCTCCTGCTCGATCCAGCGTCGGAGACGGGCCGCGTCCCGCAGGTCGCGCATGGGCGAGGAGTGCTTGTTCAGCTGGGCTCCGGTGTCGGCGGCACGCAGGCAGCGCGCGTGCACGCACGCGCCGGTCTCGTTCGGGAAGCCCGGCGGCGACTGGCCATGGGCCACATGGACCTCGTGACCCAGGACCGCGAACGCCGCAGCGAGGTCCAGGCTCGGCTCGACCGGCCCCGTGCGCTTCCAGTTGCTGACGGCCCAGAGCAGCTTCATTCGATTGGCTCGTCCACAACCACGATCTTGCGTGCCAGCCCATCCGCCACGCTGCGCGCCGTCGCGCGTTCGTCTTCGCGCACGCCGGCCGCCACAAGGTAGCGTCGGTACCAGCGGAGGCGCTCGGTCCGCGTCACGCGAGTCGAGATCGACGCGGCGAGCTGCGCGAGGTTCTTGATCCGGCGGCGCGGCAGCACAGCGCCGCGCTCGAACCGCATGTGATCCGTATCGATGAGCTTGAACTCGAAGCCGTCCCCCACCGGACCGACGAGGACGTGTACGCCCTTCAAGTCACCGTGGTAGATCCCTTCCCGGTGCAGGCCGCCCAACCAGGCGGCGCTCGCCTCGCGCAGGCGCACCTGCAAGGCCCGGTCGCTGCCGCGGTAGGCCTCGCGCACGAGGTGGTCCAAGCGTGTGAGGTGTCCGATGTTCTCGTAGAGCGTGTAGGAGCGCCCAGCACGCCGAACGTAGGCCCGTGGCATGGCCGTGCCCGCACCGAGTACGCCCAGCATGTGGGCGTTGCGGTACCCGTCGGCGTGACGCTTGGGCAGCACCCGATCGCGCAGCCTGTGGAGGAGCCGCTCGTCATGGCGCTCCTTCACGACGATGTCGCCGTGCAACGTCACGACGCCCTTGCGGCTGGTGCGCAGGAAGCCCGGCCGGCCCGGCTCCCTGCCGGCGGCATGCGCCGCAAGGATGTGCTCCAGACGCTCGATCGAGAAGTCGCGCCGCCGCGCTCCCCAGCCGGCGCCGATGTCGCGCGTGTACACGGTGCTCTCGAGCAGGCACCTCCTGCCGCGGCTCCTGCGACGCGTCCGCTCGAGCCGCGCCATGCGCGCCTCGACCACGGAGCACCAGGTCTCGAGGCCGGGGGCGCCCGCCAGGTAGGTGCGCAGCCACGCGCGGCGGCCGGTGGCGTCGAGATCCTCTCGGAGCGAGTACAGCCACTGCGCCACGCCGCGTCGCCGGGATCTTGTTCCGACCTCGCCGCCGAACGACGAGCGGTGCAGGTCCGTGATCACGAGGCGACACGCCTCGCCCGGACCGGGCCCGCACATCACGTTGCCGGCGTGGAGATCCCGATGGTCGAACCCGAGGTCGTGCAGGCCGCGCACCAGCAGAGCGGTGCGCTCGTGCAAGAGCACCCGCTTGCCTGCTTCCTGCTCGGGGAGCGCCACGAGTACCGTGCGCATGCCCTCGAGGAAGCGCGCCGCGTAGAAGGACGTGTGCAGGAGACACGCGCGGCGCTGTTCGCCGAAGGCCAGCGGCTCCGGCACCGACATGCCCGCGGCCGTGAGGAACCGCGCGGCGTCCCACTCCGAACGCGCCCGGCTGCGTCGAGCGAGGGAGAGCAGGCGCTCGCCGAGGGAACGCGTGCGGTGGACCTTCAGCAAGACCGGGCCGACGCCCTCCCACATGACGCGGCTCGTGAGGCGGGACACGGCTTCGCGGAGCGGGGTGCCCTCGGCTGCGCGCTGCATGGGATCGGGCAGCAACCCCGTGTGCACGGCGCGCTCGGCGCCTCGCAGCGTCTCCCCACGAAAGCCCGCGAGGCCGAAGGGCACGGTCTCCGACGGCGGCTTCGCCTCGGGGCTCATGCGCCCCCGCCCCGGCGAGCGGCACGTGCCAGCTCCCAGAGTTGGGCGTACTTCATGAACACGTAGTGGGCGTTCACCTTCGCGAGCACGTAGCCCGCACGACCGTCGAGGAAGCCGAGCCGGAACACGTACATCGAAAAGAAGCGCCAAGCAGGCCTGAGCAGCAGCTTGACGAGGGACGCGCGCTGCCCGTTCGCGTGCATGGCCTCCGCGCGTGCCTTGCTGAAGCGCACCATCTGGTGGAACTGGTCGGCCATGGAGCGGTAGGTGTGGTGGTCGAGATGCCCTCGGCGGATACGGCCCGTGGGGCCGGCGTACTCGATGCGGTCATGCGGATCGACGCCCCCCCACCGGGCGTGACGCCGGTCGAACAACCGCACGCGCCACTCGGGGTACCAGCCGCCGTGCTTGATCCACCTGCCGAGGTAGAAGACCTTGCGCGTGAGGTCGTAGGCCCGCGGCTGCGTCTCGTCGCCCAGCACACCGTCCCGGAGGTCCTCGATGGCGGCGCGCAGCTCGTCGTCGACGCGCTCGTCGGCGTCGAGCGACAGGACCCAGTCGTGGCTGGCCGCCTCGGCGGCGCGGTTCTTCTGCTTCACCCATCCCGGCCAGTCGGCTTCGATGACACGCGCACCCAGGGAGCGAGCGAGGTCCTGCGTGCCGTCGGTGCTGCCCGAGTCCACGACGAGGATCTCGTCGCAGAAGGCCACGCTCTCCAGGCACGGTCCGATGCGATCGGCCTCGTCCCTGGCGATGATGCAGGCGGAGATCTTCACGCGCTGAGGGGCGCTCATCGCAGGGCCTCCCCCGCTTGCGATGGACCCGTCTGCGCATGCGCACGTCGCGCATGACGCTGCCAACCACGCCACGGCCGCGCCTCGCCGGTGAGCCGCCACCACGCCATGCGCAGGCCGAGTCCGCGTCCCAAGCGCACGCGAATCCGATCGAGAAGCGCGGTGGCAGCTGCGCGGCTGCCCGCGTAGCCCTCCAGGAACCGAAGGGCTTCGCGGCGGCCGGTGCGCAGTCCCTTCAGCCGGTGCTTCTCGATGCTGCGCCCGAGGCGCACGAGATTGGAGAGGCGGTCGTCATCAGGCAGCGCCACGCCGTGATCCCGGGCACGGTCGAGATCGAGCACGAGGACGTCGCCTCCGGGCGTGACGAGCAGGTTCTTCGGATGCAGGTCGGCGTGGGCCACGCCCGCATCGTGCAGCCGGCGCACGGCGCGTCCAGCGCTGCGAAGGACGTCGGCGAGAGGATGCGCTTCGGTGCCGGCCACGCCATAGAGCCACGCCTCCAGATCCAGCGCTTCGGGCACCTCCCGCACGAGCAGGTAGCCGCGCCATCCGATCGCCCGCACGAGCACGATGCATCCGACCGCATCCGCGACCGGTACGTCACCGGCCTGCAGACGCTGGTGGAGCACCAACTCATCCAAGGGGCGCCAGCGGCCGCGGAAGTGGCGGCCGCGCACGTGCCGCAACAAGCCGCCCTTGCGGTAGGTGCGGACGAGCAGGGCGTCGCCGGCGATGTCCACGCGCCCCAGGGGGGCGCGCCCCATCGCGTCGGCCGGCGGCAACCGCTCAGGATCCGCTGCGACCGTCCGGACGGCGCTCTCCGCACCGGCAAGCCACGCGAGCACGTCGCTGCCATCGACGTGCAGATGCACGCCGTCGGGCACGTCGTAGCGCTCCCGCACCTGGTGGCTGGCTCCCGTATCGCTCACGCGACCATGATTCCCGCCGCGAGGGGGCAGCGCGAGCCTTTCCCGGCACGCGCCCGGTGGGACGGGGCGCTCCGCGTCTGCGCGCGACTACTTCTTCTCGAGGAGCTTCTTGATCTCGAGGATCACGTCGCGCACGTCCGGGTCGTTCCCGCCGCGCTGGATGAACTCCTCGTACTTCGCGAGGGCCGTCTTGAGGTCCTTGAGCTCGCGGTAGTAGACGTCTCCGAGGGCGACGTACATGTCGAGGTCGTCGGGCTTGATCTTGCTGGCCTTCTCGAGCGCCTGGGCCGCGTCCGCCCAGCGCTTGCGCTGGGAGAGAGCCAAGCCAAGGCCGCGCCACGCGAAGAAGCTCTTCTCATCGAGCGCGATCGCTTCCTGATACCACTTCTCGGCCTGGGGGAACTTGCGCTGGAAGAACTGGTTGTCACCGAGCCAGACGACGATGTTGGCGTCCTTGGGCAGGATCTCGTGCGCCTTGAGCAGCAGCTTCTGCGCCTTGGGGAACGAGCCCTTGGCCTCGTAGTCGAACGCGCAGTTGATGATGGCGCGCAGGTTCTCCTCCTGGCCCTTCATCTTGAGGATCTGCTCGTAGATCGTGATCGCCTCGCCGTACTTGGCCTGGGCATCGAAGGTGGCACCGAGGTTGGCCTTGGCGGTCACGAAGGTGCTGTCCAGGTCGAGCGCGCGCTTGAACTGCACTTGGGCCTCGGAGACGCGGCCCTGCTTGAACAGGACGTAGCCCACCGAGTTGATGGCCGCCACGGACTCCGTGTTGATGGCAGCGACGGCGCGATACTTCTCTTCGGCTTCCTCGAACTTGAGCATGCGCTCGAGAACCCAGCCTTGGCCGTAGAGGGCGCGCCAGTTCTCGTCGTCGCGCGCAAGGACCTCCTCGTAGAGCTTCACGGCCTGCTTGTAGGAGGCCTCGGTCTCCATGCGCGCCCAGAGATCGGCGTAGGCGAGAACGACGTCGTTGTTCTCCTTGTTGATGCGGTAGGCGGACTTGAGCGTTTCGCGCGCTTCGTCCTCCTTCTCCATTCCCACAAGCGCTTCGGACTTGACGAGGAAGGCCGCGAGGTAGCTCGGACGTTGCTTGATGACGATGTCCGCGTTGCTCGCGCTCGGCTCGGCCTGGCCGGCAACCAGCTGCAGGCGGGCGAGCACGAGACGTGCGTCGAAGAACGTCGCCTTGGCCTTGACGGCCGCGTCGAGACGGGCGATCGCCGCGTCGGTCTTGCCACCGGCATGCTCCGCCTCGGCAAGCAGGATCAACACGTCGGGCCTATCGCCGACCTTGAGCGCCAGGGCCTTCGTCAGGGCCGCAATCGCGAGCTTGTACTCGCGGCGCGCGAAATGGGCGCGACCGATCTCGAGGTGGACGTCGCTGTGCTTGGCGTGCGACTTCGCGAAGGCGGCAAGTTTGGCGAGCCGGGGCTCGGGATCCTCGAGCCGCAGGCGGTGCAGCTTGAAGCAGACCTGCGAAGGGTAGTCCTCGATGAACTTGTCGTAGTCCGCGACGACTTCCGCTTTCGCATCCCCCGCCTTGAGCGACATCTCCTGGTAGCGGATGTGCGCCGGGTAGTTGAGCAGGTCGGCTTCGAGGGACTTCCAGAACAGGGTCGCGGCGTCATTCGGCCGCTGCTCCTCGCGCGCGACGCGTGCCTCCTCGAAGTCCTCCTGGGATGCCTCCGGATCGCGGTCGATGGGCTCCGCCGCCGCCTTCTTGGTGTCCTTCTTCTTGCCCGTGTCGTCGGCCCGTGCCTCCGACGGACTCCAGAGAACCGCGGGCGCTGCCAGCAGCCCCACGATGACAGGCAGCAGCAACAGCCACGTCAGCGTGGGGCGTAGCAGGGGCGAACAACCTTCGCGATGCATGGGAGTCTCCGTTGGAGCGCTCAGGACTCGGGAGCGAGGGCTGGGCTGGGGCAGGCGGATGGAAAAGCTGCGAGCGCGGCTAGCGGACGTCGTGCGTGCGCGCTTGGCTGTCGGCGGCTGTCACGCGCTTGTCGGCGAGCCAGGACTCTTGCTCCTTCTTGCGATCGAGATCCATGAGGCGCTCGCGGCGCTCCTTGATCATCTCGAGGCGAGCTTCCTGATCGCGGAGGAGTTCCCACTCCTTCGCGGTCTTGCCGTTGGTGTTGCCGCCGCCGCGACCACCACCCGTGCCACGCCCGCCGCCCATCGCGCCGCGCGCGCCGCCGCCGGTGCGACCACCGCCGCGACCGCCGCCGCGACCGCCGCCGCCTTGGCCGCCGCCACCACCGCCGCCACCGCGCGCGCCGGCCTCTTCAGCCGTCATGCCGCCGATCGCGAACACGGCGATTGCCAGGGCGAACCATCGCCTGCATCGATTCCACATAGTGCTGCCTTTCACCCGGCCAGCTTCAAGTGCCTTCACTTGAGCAGGTCGGGGTCGTCCTTCAGAGCCTTGTTGAGCTTGCGGATGGCGTCGGAGCGGCTCTTCTCCTTGGCCTTGGGACGGAATCCGTAGTCCGACCCGATCAACGCCTTGATCACGGTGATGCCCCGCGCGCGGGCCTTCTCGTCCGTGCTGTAGAGCAGGTCGATGAGGCTGCGAACGGCCTTCTTGGGGCCCGTCGAGAGGGCTTCGGTGACGGCCGCATGCACGACCTCGCCCGCCCCCGGGTCCTTGAGCACACCCACGAGGGCGCGCGTGGCCTTGGCGGAACCGCCCTTGTGGGCGTCCATCGAGGCCTGAAGCTCGGCGTCGACCGTGCCGGCGCCGGCCTCTTCGATGGGCTTGGACGTGCGCAGCTCGACCTTCTCGCGCTTGCACCAGTCCGTCGCGAGCGTGCCGGTGATCTCGACGTTGTCGACGAGCATCCGGCCCTTCATCGCGTAGAAGCCGACATGGAAGCGCTTGAGCTTCTTGCCCTTCTCGCTGCCCTTCATCTCGTAGTCGGCGAGCTTGAAGATGAGCTTCTTGCTCACGCGACCGAAGGTCGCGGTGTACTTCTCGCCGACCTTGATCTTCTTCTTCGGCGGCTTGCGAGGACCGTAGCGGAAACCGATGAACTCCTCGCTGTCGGTCTCACGCCACTGCGCGCCGAACTTGATGATGCTGTTCGCCCCGCCGGACTTGCCGTCGAAGGCGTGGAAGAACGTCTCGACGAACGTGAAGGTGACGAAGTCCTCGGTCTCGGAGACGGGGCTCATGTAGCCGCCGAAGTCCTTCTCGATCTCGGGCGTGAACGTGGCCGTGACGACGACGTCACCGATCCACTCCGCCTTGTGGCGCGCGCCGCTGTTCCCGATGATCTCCATCTTGTCGTCGAACCACTTCATGCGCTGGCCCTTGCGGGGCTTGATGCGGAAGGGGACGCGATCGGTGAAGTCCTTCACCTGGTCCTTCCTGCGGAAGTCGTAGCGCAGCGTCACGGTGCTGCCTTCGAGGGCGGTGACCTTGCCGCGGAAGTACTGGTCGAGCGCCTTGCCGCCCGCCGCTTCGACGGGGGCCGGGCCGGCTGCGAGCAAGAGCAGGGCGATCAAGCTGAAGGCGAACGCCAGCCTGCGCGGTGCGGGACTGCCGCCGCGGCAAAGGGGAGCGTGGGGATTCGCAAGAGGCGCGGACAAGGTGGGACTCCTTCCGGCGGGTATCCTCTCACCGCCTCATGTCTCGTGACCGAGGCTGACCACCGAAGTGGTCATGGCAGAAGCGTCCCGACCGGCAGACTGGGTGCCCGATTGAACCCGATAGAACCCGAGGAATCGTGCCCCTTGGCTGAGCAGAGGCCCAAAGGCCCGAAACCCTGGTTACCACCGGAAAATCGCGCTCCGAGGCTGTTGATCATACGACTTTCCGCCCTAGGAGACGTGCTCCACGCCCTCCCTGTTCTGTCTGCTCTCCGAGAGCGCTTTTCCGAAGCCAGGATCGACTGGGCTGTGGAGGACCGGGCGGCGGATCTCCTGGCGGGACGAACCGACCTCGATCGGGTCCTCGTCTTCCCCCGCCAGAGGCTGAACGCAGCCGTCCGGGGTGTGCCGAACCCGCTCGAGGCCGTCCGGGCCGCCCGCGGCTTCGTGCGCGAGATGCGCGCCGGCGACTACGACGTGGCCCTGGACCTCCAGGGCAACCTGAAGTCGGGCGCCGTCCTGCGCGCCAGCGGCGCCGAACTGCGCTTTGGGCCCGGCGGCGAGGCCGCCAAGGAGGGCAATCAACTCTTCTCCCACCGGCGTGCCGTGCCACCTCCGGGCGCGGTCCACCGGGTCGAGCGCAACCTGGCCCTGGCCTCCGCGCTCCTGGGCGAGACGCTGCCCTATGTCGCCCCAGGCTTCCCGGTGAGCCCCAAGGACTGGGAGGCGGCCGACCGTATCCTTCAGGGGACAGGGGCCCTTCAGAAGCCGGGGGCGGACAACGACGGCTTCGTGGTCCTGCAGCCGGGGACGAGTGGATTCGGTGCGTTCAAGCGTTGGCCGCCGGAGCGTTTCGGCTCCTTGGCCCGCAGCCTGGCCCGCGATGGGCACAGGGTGCTCGTCACGTACGGGCCGGGCGAAGAGTCGCTGGCCGCCGCGGTCGGTGCATCGGCGGGCGCGGCCGTGCGGCTTCTTCAGCCGCCGTCGCTGACCGTGCTGGCTGAGGTCATTCGCCGAGCACGGCTCTTCGTAGCGGCGGATACGGGCCCCCTGCATCTTGCTGCCTTGGTCGGTACGCCGCTGGTCGGACTGTTCGGCCCGAAGGATCCGGCGGTGTATGGACCCTACGGCCTCCGCGCCGACGGAACGCCGGGCCTGCTGCCGGTGCTCACGCAAGACGACGTGGCGTGCCGTCCCTGCATGCTGCGCCGGTGCGCGGATCCGCTCTGCATGCGGACGCTGGCGCCGGAACGGGTGTACGCCGCAGCGGTGGCGGTCATGGCGAAGCCATGACCGCCACCGCTGCGGCCACGTCAACTCCCACCCCAACTCCCACGCCCCCTGGAGCACTCGCACGCGCACCTTCGCTCGCGTACACGCGTGTGCCTACACGCGTGCGCGCCCACGAGTGCGCGTACACGCGTGCGCGTGAGGCTGAGTGCACGTGAGAGGTGGTGCGAGGTCGTGCTCGTGTGTTGAGTGCGGGTGTGAGTGCGTTGGTGGGCGTGGGAGTTGGCGTGGGGGTGAGAGTGCTTAGAGCGGCAACGAACCCGGCTCCAGCTCCAGAATCACACCCTTCGGTCCCAACTGGATGCGATGCGTCTTCGCGCGGCAGTCCGTCAACATGATCTTGTCGACCAACTTGCCATCCACCAGCGTGCCGTTGCCCGAGAGGTTCTCGACCTCGACCATGTCCGGCGCGACGTAGCTGACCTTGGCGTGCTTGCGGCTGACCGAGTTGTAGGCGAGATCGTGCGCGATCACGTTGCGACCGTTCGCGTCGCTCTTCAGGTAGCTCGGCGTGCGCCGCAGCGACCAGTCGCAGTGTCGGCTGCGTCCCACGACGATCGTCTCACCGAGGTTGATCTTCACCTGCTGGCCGCGGGCCAGCTCCCCCATGCCACGGACACACACGTAGTGCTTGGTCTCGTAGCCGCCAGCCTTCTCTCCGGGCTTCAGATCCATCATTCCACCTATGTTGCTCGACGGGAGGGGGCAGGCAAGAGGCCCATGAACAGGCCTACACCACCCCACGGTTGATTCGGACGGTTCCGCATCACTTGTTGGCTTCCAGCTTGGCGCGGCGCAGCTGCTTCCAGCGCTCGCTCACCTTGCCCTCCAACACGAGATCATCGATCACGAGGTGCGTCCACGTGAGGATCTGGATGCGGCCTGACCCCTGGCGGATCCGCCTGTTGCTGTCGCTGCTGCCGCCGCGCTGGGCCCATTTGGCCTTGGTCTTCTGGACGATCAGCTCGTCGTTCACGTAGAGCAGCATCTGGCCGCGGTCCCGCACGATGCGCACGGTGTAGGTCTTCGCCGGCTCGAAGGCGAAGAGATCCGCCCGGTGCTTGAGCAGGTAGGCCGGGTCCTTCCAGCGCTTGAAGAAGCGGCCGGCCGAGCGCGGCGACCAGCTCCAGTTGCCGTGCGGGAACCCGCTCCCGAAGTCCTTGCCATCGTGGAACGCAATCCCGCGACCGAGGCCGTAGAAGTCGAAGTCCGGCAGCTTCTCTTCGTCGTCGACGAGCGGCGTGCCTTCGGGGAAGCGGCGGCGCCACCAGTTCGGATCGGCCGACGCGATGGCGATCTGGACCCCATCGATGTCGAAGGCCAGCAGGGAGCCGGCGCGCGGCGCGCGCAGCCGGACCTGGAGCACGATCTTCTCGTTCGGATCGAAGAACGTGCGCAGCGAGAGCGGTCGATCGCGCAGGACCCCCTTCACGCGCGGCAGGAGGTGCAGCTCACGCGAGCGCATGAGTTCGTCGGGGGTCACGGTCTTCTTCGTGGCCACCGCCCGGGCGAAGCCACGCTCGAAGTTTCGCAGCTGTCCCAGATCGTCGAAGTCGAAGAGGAAGCTGTGGCGCCCGCCGCCTAGCTCCGTAATGCCCACGCCCCCCTCGAAGAGCCTGAGAAGCTCCTGACGCTTGAGTTCATCCTGCGCTCGTGCGTACGTCTTGGCGAGATCGGCGGCGTTGATGTCGAAGACGTCCGTGTAGCGCAGCCGACCCGCTGGGTCGGCCAGTTGCTCGTAGCGCTCGGCGACCACCTTGAACTTGCCCTTGGGGCTCGCATCCGCCTGCTGAATGACGAATCGGATGGCGGCGGCCTGGTCCTCGCGATCCAACTGGAGCTCCTCGAGCTCCCGGGTGAGCTGATCGAGGAGCGTCGCCCAGCCCGCGACCTTCGCGGTCTTGAACAGCTGCGCGACGCGGCCGTACTCGCGGCCGAGCTTGCGAAGATCCGTGCCAGGCACGTCGCGGGCGGGCGCCAGCACGGCAAACTCGACGAACGCCGACGCCGACGCCGGCAGGGTCGCGCCGCCCTGACCCGCCCAGCTGAACACGCGCTGCAGATCGAAGCCGTCGATCGGGAGGATGACCTCTTCCTTGCGGCTGCTACCGGGACGGGTGACCCGTACGGATACCGTGCGTGCCGCCATGTCCACGGCCGTCACGCGCAGGCTCTTGTGGACGACGGCATCTGCGCCGGCTTCGGCGCGCAGGGCAACGTCCCGCAGGGTCTGCTTCTCGCGCGCGACCTTGCTGAGGTAGGTCAGCGCGCCGTCCTGGATGGCGCGCAGGACCGTTCCCGCGATCCGCAGCTCACGCAGTTTGCCGCGCAGCGCGTCGTTCAGCGGCCCCCCGGACGCCAGCTCGGCGTCCACGCGTTTCTCGATCTTGCCCGCGTCGCCGGCGTGGACCGCCTTGAGAACAAGCTGGAGCGCTCCCTCGAAGGCGTCCTTGGCCGCCTTGCCGCGCGTCGCGATCGTCGCCTTGACCTGCTG
Source organism: Planctomycetota bacterium (assembly GCA_029259775.1). Classification (GTDB taxonomy): domain Bacteria; phylum Planctomycetota; class PLA2; order PLA2; family JAEUHO01; genus JAHEIK01. The sequence continues at coordinate 75,575 of JAJDEN010000039.1, forward strand.
GACGAGCGTAGGAAGCACGGCTGCGATCTCGGGGTAGTGGTTGCCACGGTCGATCGCCACCTCGAACGCTTCCAAGCGCTCGACCCTCTCCGCGAGAGGAAGGGCAGCGAGGGAGTCAAAGAACTCGGTCCAGTAGGCTTCGACGGCGCTGTCGATGCGCTTCTCGGCCTGCGCCAGCGCGAAGGCGCCGATGTCGCCCGGATCCAGAACGGGCGGCGCAGGGAGCGCCTTCGGCCACGCATGGAGATGCGCCTGGACGTCCCTTGCGGCCGCGGCGCGCCGTTCGCTGACATGTCGCTTGAGATCGTAGAACTCGAGCGCGCGCACGCGGCGGTCGACCTCCGCTGGAGCGAACTCGGCCTCGAAGGCCCGAATGACCTCGGCGATCTTGCCCGCCTTCTCGGCCGCCACGTCCGCAGCAGCCCGGGCTTGGGTCAGACGCGGCGTCGTGGCCCACGGGCCGCTGAAGAGCGCGCTGTAGTCGGACCACTTCTTGGCGAACGAGGGCAACGTCGTGGACGATTGATTCAAGACCTTCTTGCGGGCCAACTCGAGAGCCTTGTCCGACGCCTGGGTGATCTCCGTGCGCAACGCGTTGTATCGATCGACGACGGGGCTGACGTGCTGCAAGGCCTCGGCCGCGCTGCGGTGCATCTGCACGGCCCGGGCGAACTGCTGGCTGGACATCTTCTCCTTGATGCCGGCGCGCAGGCCCTCGAAGCGGAGCATCACACGCGCGGCCTCGGCGTACTCGTCCACCTTCGTCTCGAGGTTGTTGTCCGTGGCGAGAGACCCGGGGTGGCTGCTCTCGATCTGCCGGATGCGCTCGAACATCGCAGCGCTCTTCCGCTTCCATTCCTGAAGCTCACCGAGGCTCGTGGCCTCGTTCACGGCGGGCAGCTCCCGCATGTCGATGACGAGTTGGGCAACTTCCTTCCGCTTCTCGATCTTCGTCATCTGCGTGACGTAGACGTAGGAGCCGACGCCGAGTACCAACGCCGCCGCCAAACCGACCACGATCCGGCGCCGCCAGCTCAGGAAGCGCTTGCGCAGGAGGTAGGCCTCCCAGTTGCCCTGGAAGCCGCGGGGGATGATCGACTGGCCGCCGCGGATCATGTCGATGTCCGCGATGACGTGCGCCGGCGTCGCGTAGCGCAAGCTCGCGTCCTTCAGCATCATGCGCTCGATGAGGTGGCTGACCTCCGGACTCACCTCGACGTTGCGCACGCGCGGCGGGACCGGCTGCTGGGACATCACCTTCATGATGATCTCGGCCAGCGTGCTGCCCTCGAAGGGCGGGCGGCCCGTGACCATCGCGTAGAGCGAGGCGCCGAGGCTGTAGATATCGCTGCGGGTGTCGGCCTTGTCCGGGCTCTCGGCCTGCTCGGGCGACATGAACTGCGGCGTGCCGACCGTCGCGCCATGCTGCGTCAGACCCGGATCGAGGGGCCCCTTCGCGAGGCCGAGGTCCATGAGCTTGGGCGTGCCGGACTTGCTGATGAGGATGTTGCCCGGCTTCACGTCGCGGTGCACGACGCCCATGCGACGCGCCTTCTCGAGGGCGTCGGCCATCGCGCGGGTGATGCGCAGCGCCTCTTCGTCGCCCAGCGTGCCGCTCTTGGCGATGTACTCGCGCAGCGTGTCGCCTTCGACGTACTCCATGACGAGGTACGGGAAGCCGTTCGACTCGCCGGCGTCGAACGCGCGCACGATGTTGGGATGGTCGAGGTCGGCAAGCAGCTGCGCCTCGCGCTTGAGCCGCTCGATCTGCGTCTTGTCGGCGACCAGGTCGCGGCGCAGGATCTTGATGGCGACCACACGGTGCAGGCCCTTGTGGATGGCCTTGTAGACCGTGCCCATGGCGCCACGCCCGATCTTCTGCACGAGGCGATAGCCCTCGATCTGGCTGCGTGCCCCCTCGGGCTCGATGATCCCGTACACCCGACGGGCCTGCTCGTCGGCGAGCCAGCCGCGCTTGACGAGGATCACCGCGAGGCGCTCGTCGATCTTGAGGTCCTCGCTCATGCGCGTCTGCAGCAAGAAGCCCTCTTCGACCTGCTCCTCGGACACGTAGCCGAGGTTCTGCGCCTCTTGGGCGAACAGGAAGTCTTCGTTGCGGGCCGTCATCGGTCGATCCCCTGCTCGGGATCACGCAGCGTGGGGTAGGGGCGCGCCCCGCGGCGCTCGCGGAACTCCAGGCGCGAGAAGTAGGGGAACGCATCCAGATAGCGACGGAGGTAGCGCTCCGGCATCTGCTTGGTCGGCGGCTCGCCCGGCTTGCCGGGGATGATCCCGCTGAGGCCGAACGAGTCATGCACCATGTCGTTGACGCGGCGCGCGCAGGTATCGATGACGTCGCGCGACAGCAAGCTGTGCGGGCAGCGGAAGGACCGCTCGACGGCGCGGAGCGAAGCGAGCGGCAGCCGCTGGACGGCGCTCTCGTCGGCCTCGGCGATGCGCTTGCCATGGCCCTCGAGGACCAAGGCGAGCGCGGCCCGGAGGGCGCACTTGCGATCGAGCACCTGGGCCACGGACTTCCGAAGTGCCTCGATCACTCGGACGCGGTCCTTCTTCGGACGGATCCGGCCCTCCTGCAGCGCCCGCAGGAGGCCCACGGCCGCATACCAGCGCGGATCCCAGCGCTCGTTGGGCACAGGGCGCCTGGATTTGATCCGCAGCCACTCCACGAGCCCGTCGATGGCATCAGGACTGCCCAGCTCACCTGCGCGGAGCAGCACGAGGGCGAGCACGCTCGGCTTGAGGTCGGTCGGCGGCTTCGTGGCCCAGAGGACGACCGCGTCTCGGAACCAGGGCACGTCGCAGAACCGGAGCGTCTGGGCGGCGGACTCCGCGACGAGAGCCTTGGTCGTCGCGCCGGTGGCGAGGGCCCAGAGCTTCTTCCACTCGTCATTGCTCTGGCGCTGAAGGGCGATGACCCCGCGCGCGAAGACCGCCTCGGCCCCATCCTCGAGCACCCGGTCGTAGCTCGTGCCGTTGAAACGGACGGCCTTGAGGAGCACATCGTGGTCGCGCGTCCACGTCGCCGGGCGCTCCTGGAGGATGGCTACGGCCATGGCCAGCGCGGCGGCGGCGCGCACGCGGCGGTCTTCGTCCCGCGTCGCTTGCAGCAGGGTCTTGAGCTTGCCCGTACCGAGGAACGCGTCGGTCAACATTGCGGCGCGCTGCGGATTCGCGTTGGCGAAGGCGTCGAGCGTTCGGCCGGCATGCAACGTGCGCACATCGGGCCCGCCCATCTTGGCGAGCGCGAGCAGCGCCGCGACGCGCATGAACGCCTGCTTGTCGTTGCAGCGGTCCACCAGCCGCGTGCGCGCTTGCTTGAGGGCCTCGCTTGCGGTCCTCAGCTTCTTCCCCGTGCCGGGCACGGCGTCGTAGTAGCCGGCCCGCTCGGCGTAGATCTTGGGCAGGTCGGCCTCGGGCCAGTGGAAGCACCCGAGCGCCAAGGCGGCGAAGGCGCGGTCGTGGGGTTTGGCGCTGCCCGTGAGCGTCCGCACGAGGGGACGCAGGGCCGGCTTGATCTCGATGGCGGGGCCGTGGACCTCGCGGAGCGCGGCGACGGTCAGGGCGGCGTTCCAGCCCTGCGTTTCCGCGTTGTCCTTGCGCAACAGCGCCATCAGCGCCGGCATCGACAGGACGCCAAAGCGTCGTACGAGCACATGGCGCGCACCCGCCACCGTGCCCAGCGACGCGAAGTTGCGTTGGACCTGATCCTCGATCGTTCGCGAGGTCTGGAGGTGCCGATCTACCTCGGCCGGATCGGGGAACACGAGGACGCGCGGGAGCGGTTCCAGGTCGCGCTCATCCTCGGCCGCAGCCCCCGAGGGCGTGAATCCGCACACGGCCAGCAGGAGGGCTGTCACGAGGCAGGCAGAGCGGCGCGGGTACCGTCGCATCGACACCACTATAAACGTGGCACGCCCCGAGATGCCGAGCGAGAGAGGTACCGGGACGAGACAGGGGCCTACGGGATCCGGCCGCTCGCTGGCACTTGGCCAAGGGGCTGCCGGCCTGAACACGCCGCACCAGAGGCCTTCTCCCCCGGCGGGGCCAGAGGCGGTCGGACGCGGTCGGCGGGCTGGATGGGGAGCGGAAGGCCGATGAAGAGCGCGTGGCGTACGCCTCTGCCCGAAGATGGTGTCACGCGAGTGCGATGAAGGGGCCTGATCGCCCCCAGCCCAGTTCGCCGCATGTCGATATGGAATGGAATTTCTGGTTCACCACACTAGCGCCCCTCGAGGCGATCCAAGCGATCGACGAGTTCCTCGAGGCGCTCTTCGAGGTGCTCGACGCGGGCCTCCAGCGCCGACGGCTCCGCCGCCGGCGGTACGCGTGCCGGAGCCTCCGTCGCGGGCGGCGCAGCCGGCGCGGGCGCCCCCGAGTCACCGAGCGTGCCCTGCGCTGCCGCTTGCGGCACCGGCAGCGGCTCGGCCTCGGTGTGCGGCGTGGGCTCGAGATCCGGGGCCTCACCCAGTGACTGCTCGCGCCGCCCCAGCATGTGCTGCCAGCGCGCGTGGCGCTCGCGGCTCTGGCGTTCGAGTTCGATCGTGTACGGCACGGGACGCAGGGACAACTCGGCGAGCCGATCTTCGACTTCGTCGGCACTTGCGAACGGGTGCATCCGACTGCAGCGGGTCTTGAGGGCGCCCGGTGCCTGCGGTCCGCGGCAGAGCAGCTCACAGAGAATCGCCAGGTCGGGCTTCGTCACGCCGAGCTGGGTGCCGGCCTCATGGGCGTAGCGCATCACCCGGCTGCCGTGCATCTCCCGGCGGGTCACCCAGCCTCGGTCCATGAGCGCGCGGATCGCGCCTTCCACGTCGTAGTCCTCGACGTTCATCTTCGGGTCGCGGTTGCTCTTCTGATTGCAGGCGGCGACGAGTGCGTTGATGGAGAGGGGATACTGATCCGGCGTGGTCAGCTCCTTCTCGATCAAGGACCCGATCACACGCTGCTCGAGCCGATCGAGTTCGATGCCCATGGCTAGACCCGCTCCTCTTCACTGGACGGAGCCATCAGGAGGCCTTCCAGCACGTAGGACTCTGCCGTGCGCTTGGGCCCCGGAGCTCGCATCGATGTGCGGTACTTCGCCTTGACACGGCGCGTACGGAAGGAGGAGTAGAGGGCCTTCGGATCCTCGATCAAGGTACGCATCCCGCCCTTCGGCATGCCGAGGAGCTGTGCGACCTCGTCGGGGCCGATGGCGTCCCGGCGTTCTTCGCGCATGCTCTGGCGCACCCGCTCCAGGCTTTCGAACGGGAGATCGAAGACAAACTCCTCGAAGGCCTGCACCTCGTTCGAATCGGACTCGCGTCCGATGAACCACTCGACAAAGAGGGCGTCACAGTCCTGGAAGAGGAGGCTGGCGATCTCGGTGATGCCCATCATCGTGCCGAACACCCGCGGGGCGCGGCAGCGCGCGGCCCACGCCGAGCGCAGCACGGGGCAGAAGCGATACGTCGCAAAGCCCACGCGGCCTTCCCACAGCTGGATCAGCTGCGTGATGGCACGCAGCTTCACCTCCGGGTCCATCGACTTGGAGGTGACGAACGAGGCATAGAGCTCTTCGGCGAGTCGTGTGTAGACGGCCTCTTCGATGGCTTCGCGTACGGCAGTCTGTAGCGGGGTCGGGCGCGGCTCGGCGGCACCCTCGTTCTCTGGCGTGAGTGCAAGCTTCAGCGAGGTCCAGAAGTTCACCTTGGCGATGCCGAACGTGCGCGAGAGCAGGGCCTTCGTCGGGAGTGCCCACTCGAGCCCGTGATCCCCGGACTCGAGGAGGTGGCGCATCAGCGTCTCGCCCGAGCGGACGATGCCGCCGAGCTCCGCCCGGTCCTGCAGCGACGGGTAGGCGGCGAGCGCCGTGGCAATCGCGCCGAGGCCGCCGAAGCCCCGCGAGAGCGCGAGGCGGATGTCCTCGCAGGGCCCGCCCTCGCCGTCGCGGCACAGCGCCTGGAGCTGCTCGATGAGGTTGACCTCCCGCTCGGTGAACATCTCGGCGAGCTGCAGCTCGCGGTGGAGGGTGAAGCCTCCACTCGTGTCGAGGGGATCAATCGCCTGATCCGTGCCGGGGAGGGGCGGATCCTGGTTCGCCATGGGCCGACCTCGGCGGCAGCGGGTGCCGCAGTGGGGGAAGGCGGGATCCTACCCCCGAGCACCGTCCCTGGGGAGCCTGGGTCGCAAGCCGTGACCGATCCGTGACGCGCGGAGCCGCCCCCCGGGCCGATCAACGCCCAACAGACTCGTGCGTCGGACTTTCGCCCGACAGGCCCCCGTGGTACCTATCGTGGCCTTGGGAGGAGGCCGCAGACCGTGCGGCCGTCGAAGGAGGTTCAGATGCGAAAGACGGCCCTAGCGCTCGTCGTACTCAGCGCGCTCGTTTTGGCGGGCTGCGTCAGTGGTTCCGGCGCCCGAGGCACCAGCCTCGCGCGCGACCTCCCGAGGCTCCCCGACAACCCCGACCCGACCAAGAAGTACTGCAAGGTCTGGGTGCCCGCGAAGACCCGCATGGTCCCCAAGTTGGTCAAGGTCTGCGGTAGCTCGATGAAGACCGAGACCGTCAAGGTCATGAAGACCACGGCCCGCGACGTCATGGTCGAGGGGCCCCAGGAGCGCCAGGTCGATCCCTGCTGCCCGACCTGCACGGACACCCTCGTCCAGGCCAAGCCCGGCGGCTACCGCTGGGAATGCGACGGCGAGTGCTGGCAGTACAAGTACCGCGCACCGGAATACAAGTGGTGCAGCAAGACGGTCAAAGAGAAGAAGATCGCCTACTGCTACACGACCCCCGCGAAGTACGAGACCGTCGTCGAGACGCGTCAGGTCTGCCGCCCGCGTCAGACCTACGTCCCGCCGAAGTACGAGACGAAGTGGGTCGAAGAGGTCTACGAGCCGGGCCACTGGGAGTGGCGCGCCGGTCAGTCCTGCGGCACGGGCAACAACGATTGCCGTACTTGGTCGCCCAAGCATGTCTACGAGTCCGACTGCGGTGGCTGCCCCAAGCCCGCCAAGGCGCTGGACTGCGGCTGCCCGACCACCAACTAGTCCGAGCCTGCAGCGTCCGGCCGGCTCGCGCTGCCCGCGGCAAGGACACCCGCGGCAAGGACACACGCGGCAAAGGCAATTGTGCGGCGCGCGCCGCGTTCGGTAGACTCCCAGCCACACAGGTAGACCCCTCGCTCGAGGGCTTTCGGAGAGCATCATGACCCACGTCGTTACCGGTCGCTGCGTTGACTGTCGCTACACCTATTGCGTCGTGGAGTGCCCCGTGGCGTGCTTCTGGGAGATCAAGGATCCCCACATGCTCGTGATCGACCCCGACACGTGCATCGACTGCGAGGCATGCATTCCCGCCTGCCCGGTCAACGCCATTTGGCCCGACCACGAGCTGCCCGAGGCGTTCGCGGAGTGGGAGCAGCAGAACGCCGACACCTGGGAAGGCGGCGAAAACTTCACGGAGGGCGGCGACCCGCTCGACACGGCGAAGCTCCTCGAGGAAATCCAGGAAGAAGAGCAGGCTGCAGGGCTCGACATCACCGAACCCTCTAAGGCCGCGGACTAGGGTCCTGCCTCTGGACGTGCTGCACGTCGGGCTGGCGCCGAGAAGGCGCTTCGTCGTCCTCGCGTGACAATCCACGCGTCGTCCTCCTCACCGGCCTTCCGCACCCCATCCGACGCGCCGGTGGGGTGTCGCTTGATCCCCTAGCTCGTGTGCCCGGCGTTCCCTGGTGGTCGGGCGCCGCTCCCGGCGTGTCGTTCGATCGCATGGCTCGTGTGACGGGCGGGTGCTTAAGGTAAGACGTCGCTCCCTGCGTGTCGTTCGATCCCGAGTTCGTGCGCGAGGCGGTTCCGGGCGGCGGCGCGCGCGCCTCTACTTGGTTGCGGCAGCCTTCTTCTTGGCGTCGGGCTTCTTGGGCGGGGGCTTGTAGCCGAGGCGCTTGAGCGCCTTCTTGGCGGCGCCCTTGACGCCGCCGTTCCAGTCGGACTTGGTGACCTCGACGAGGTTGGGGATGGCCTCGCGCACGCCGAACGTCCCGGCGGCCTCCGAGGCCCAGCTGCGCATGCGGTGGTAGGGGTCGCGCACGAGCGGCACGATCGCCATGTGGACGATGAGCTCGTCCGGTGCAAGCGTCGTGACGCAGTTCAGCGCCGCCTGGCGCAGGACGTGATTGGCGCCCTGGCCCCAGCGGTAGGCGAGGTAGGGCCGGACCGGCTCGACGGCGCGCGCATCGCCCAGGCTCTTGAGGCCGTCGATGGCGCCCGTGCGCACCTGCTCCTGGTCGCTCGCGACAGCCAGCAGCGCAATGAGCTGCTCATAGGCTCCCTTCACCTTGAGCTTGCCGAGCGCCCGCGCGGCTGCCGCGCGGACTGTCGGGTGCGGCTCGGTCTCGACAGCGTGTGCGACGGCAGGCCCTGCCATTCGCCGGTTCTTCGCGCCCAGGGCATCCATCACCGCCACGCGTACGCGGGCGTCTGCGTCGTTGACCGCCTGCAGAAGGGCTGCTGCGGCGGGCATGCCGTCCAGGCGCCCCAGCACCTTGGCGGCCGCTTCGCGAACCGCCCACGCGCCGTCCTGCAGGGCACTCTGCAGCGCGGGCACGGCGACGGGACCGAACGTCTCGAGCGCCTCGGCAGCATCGACCCGCCCCGTGACGTCCGGATCGCCGGCCAGGGCCTCGGCCCAGGCCGTGGGGGACTGATGCAGGGTGACCTTCATCGGAAGATCGCCGCCGACGCCAAAGCGCAGGAAGCTGGCGCCGCGTTCCATCGGAAAGGCATGCCGCGCCTTGTGGATCGTGTAGGTCTGCACGGCACCGTCGCGACCCCAGCGGATGGGGACGCGCAGACGAAAGAGCCCCTGGCCCCCGGCCTGCTTCTGCGTCTGGCGGACGATGAGTTGCTTGGCGCGCTCGTCATAGCGCACATCCAGCTTGGGATAGCCAAGGCCGTACACCCACTGCTTCCAGAACCACGCAAGGTCCTCGCCCGCGACATCCTCGACGACCGTGCGCAGATCCTCGGAGGTGACCGGCGTGTCGCGGTGTCGCTTGACGTAGGCGCGGATCGCGTCGCGGAAGATCTCATCGCCGACATGCCGTCGGAGCGTGTGGAGGATGGCCGCGCCGCGGCTGTATTGCTTGCCGCCGAAGAGTTCCAACGGGATGTCGCCTCGCGGGTCGCGCTCGAGCTTCAGTTCACTGGCCTTGGGCGTGCCCTTCATGTAGCCCGCGTTCTGCCGCCGCCGCCGGAGCAGGAACGCGTCGGGGCCGTAGCGGAACTCGAAGAACAGATCCGTGAAGTACGTCGCAAAGCCCTCGTTCAGCCAGATGTGCTTCCAGGTCCGGCAGGTGAGCAGATCGCCGAACCACATGTGGGCGAGTTCGTGCGCTACAAGCCCCTCCGAGCGGTAGTTGGGGCGAATCGCCTTGGTGTGCAGCGCACGCATGTTGAGCGTCGTGGCCGTCACGTTCTCCATGCCGCCGTAGATGAAGTCCCATACGTAGGTCTGGGCGTAGCGCGGCCAGGGGTAGGGTGCCTGCAGGTACTCGCCGAAGAAGTCGAGCATGTTCGCCGTCTCGGCGAGCGAGGTCTCGAGTTGCTCCCGATGACCGTGCGGGGCGCTGAAGTCGAGCTGCACGCCCTTGTGCTGGGTCGTAATCGTCTCCAGCGGCGCGACGATCAACGTGATCAGGTAGGTGGGGGAGCGGCCCTTGAAGCGCCAGTGGTCGGTGCGCTCGCCGCGGGCGGGGTCGGAGGACTCCACGAGCACGCCGTTGGACACCGTCTGGAACTTGGCCTTGGCGATGACGTAGAGATCCCAGCTCAGCCGGTCGTCGGGCTCGTCGTAGCAGGGGATCCAGCGCCGGTTGTCCGTGCCCTGGCCCTGGCTGTAGAGGAACCACGGCGTGTCGGGCGCCGCCTCGGTGGGGCGGTGGAAGTAGAGCCCGCGCTTGGGCTTGGCCTTGTAGCGGACCGTGAAGGTGGTCTCGGCCTGATACGGCACGGCCTTGCCCAGCTGGATCGTGAGGATGTTCTTCGCGTGCTTGCGCTCGAGCTTCGTGCCGGCACTGTCGGTGACCTCGAGGATCTGCATGTCCTGGGCGTGCAGGCGCACCTCCTTCAGCCCGTGGACGAGGGACGCGATCCGGTGGACCACGCGGCCGCCGACCGTGCCCTTGGCCAGGTCGGGATCGACGTGGATCGCCATGTGGATCTGGTCGAAGTCGCGGGTCGTGTGATCGAGCGGTCGATCCGCCTCGGGGGCGGCGGCCACGCCCTGGGGACCGAAGCTCCATCCCAGAAGGAGGAAGAGGGCGAGCGGGGCAATGCGCGGCATCCGGTCCATGAGGCGTCTCCGTGACGCGGCGATGCTAGCTTTTCGACCATGATCCGTCGATTCGCGTTCTGTGTTCCGTTGCTTCCGCTCTGCCTTCTCGTCCTCGGCGGCGCCCAGCCCGCCCAGGCCGACGATCGCGTGCCCATGATTCCCTCCGCCGAACTGCCGGCCGTGGGGACCGTGGCCCCGATCGAGAGGCAGAACGTGACCCACGTTCGTTCCGGCAAGCGCAGGGACATCCGCTGGTTTGCCGTCACGGGTGTCCAGGGCGTCGTTGACTACCCGGGCCTCGTGAAGGTCCTCACGCAGCGCGCCGGTACCCAGAGGCCGAGTCCGCACGGGGTCTGGCTCACCGCCACGGGCAAGCACGCGTGGGCGCATGTGGTTGTCCTCGTGAAGGCCTGCATCCAGGCCGGCATCTACCGGGTCGGCGTGCGCGTGCGCAGCGAGACCACCGGCCAGGTCATGGGCTTCCCGCTCTTCATCCCGCCGGGCCGCGGCAAGACGCCCGGGCCGAAGGCCGGCCGGCTCGCCGTGCGCGTCAACGCGCTGCACCCGCGCGAGGTGAACCCGGGGCACTCGAGCGAGGGGAACGACGAGGGGAAGGACGAGTTGGAAGCGGCGCTGAAGAAGGCGTCCGATGTAGGCCATGTCTACGCGGCGGCGCGACGTGCGCTCGAGCGCCGCAGCGAGTTCGGTGTCGACAAGCTCGTGGGCAAGATCTGGATCTCTCCGAATGCTCCGTTGCAGTACGCCCTCACCGCGATCGACCTGCTCTACCGCGGCGGCTGTGCCGGCGTGAGCGTACAGATGAGCGTGCGCGCCTCCTGGCGCGGCCTCGACGTCGTGCCGGTCGTCGAGATTCAGGGCGGCGTCGCCTCGCGCCTGCCCCAAGCGCTTCGTCCGCCGGCGGTGCAGCCGCGCCCCGCACCGTGGACCATCAACGGCGCGAACGAAGCAGGCTGGGTCGACTTCGAGGTGTCGGATCTTCCTGCGATCGATGCGGCGCGGCGCAAGACGGCGGCGCAGAAGCGCACGCCCCGCACCAACTACGCAGCCGCCCCCGGCGGCGTACCACCCGCTGTGGCAGGCGAGGTGGACGCCCAGGTGCGGCGCTGGGGCAGCGATCTCGGCAAGTATCTGCATGAGTTCCTCCGACGTCCGGGGGCCCTCAGCAAGTCGGTCGAGCGCAAGTTCTCGGTGGCGATTCGACGCAAGGAGGTCATGCCGGGCCTCGTCGCAGCCGCACGCCGTGAGTTCCCCGACGCGACGCGCGTCATTCCCTCGGCGCTTCAGTTCAGCGCGTTCCTCTTCCAGCGAGGGCATATCCAGGGCCGAGCCGACATCACGATTGCGCTCGGCGGCGATGCCGTGCGCGTGGTGTTCGGCGCGTGGAAGACACTCGACTCCTCCGCCTCGATCACGCTCGTTCCCTTTGGCGTCGACCCGTTTGCCGCCGGGGACACCGCCGCCTTCCGGATCTGGTTCGAGAACCTGCTCTACGGCGCGCGGACCCGAGGCCTCGCGGCCCTGCCCCTCGCCACGGAGGCGCACGTGGTGCCGTACTTGCCCGCGGTGGCCCAGGCCGGCTCGCGGCGCGCCCTCGCCA
>JAJDEN010000040.1 GCA_029259775.1 Planctomycetota bacterium
TGCGCTCCGATGGGATGTCCGGTGGATCTCTGAGGTCGAGCAGATTCCGGTGCGGTCTTGAGGAAAGAAGGCCACAACCGGCGCGGAGCCGCGAGAAGTCTCGTCGCGGGTGGCGCCGGGGCCGGTCGGAATGGTACCCCAGCGGACGGGTGGAGGGCATGGCGGGACGCAGGTCCGTGGCTTTCGAGCGCCGGGGCGTGGCCTAGCCGACGATCAAGCGCCCCGCGGCGCGGCCACCCACATGGGCGAGGAGCGTCTTCTCCGCCGTGTCGAGCCAGCCCCCGACGGTCGCATCGTCCACCCCGGACGGCAGGTAGAGGACGACCAGGATGCGGCGCGCCGAGGCGCCGGCGGCACTCCGCCGCGCGTCCGCAACAGGGCTGCCGAAGGGCCCGCCGCCATCGCAGAGGACCGGGCGCCCTTCGACCACGACGCGGCGCCCCTCGACGCCATCGAAGTCCTCGCCCGGCGAGCCGGTCCGCACGAGAACCTGCTCGCCCAGTGCCCCGGCGTCGTAGGCCGCGACGGGGACCCGGGTCCGCAGAGCGACAAGGGCGAGCGTCCGAGCCAGCGTCCCCTCACGGGGGACGTCGTGGCCCGCAAGAACGTGCGCCAGCAAGGACTCCGCGCGCGGCGGGTAGCGCTCTCCGTCCAGGCCGACTTCGCGGTAGAGGTCACGCCCAACGCCGATGCCCGGGATCTCGCCGAGGTCGGTGACATGACCCCACATCGCGCGCAGGCCTTCGATGGCCTGCGCCAACTCACTCTCGAGGGTGGACGCCTCGGGTGCTTCCAGCGCGTCGAGCACCAAGCACCCCAGCCGCAGCCGCCCGTGGAGCGAGGCATCGAGCAACACGGCATTGGGGGTCGCGAGATCCAGCGCCCCGCCCCCCGAGCCCGGGTCCTCGGGGAGGAGCACGCGCGCGGCGGGCGCGCCGAGCAACTCGAGAACGCTGCGACGATCAAAGCGGTCGCTCGGCCCCACGGCCTCGAGCAGTTCACAGAGCGTCGTGTCGGCCAAGGGCACGGGACCCGCATGCCAGACGCCAGCCTCGATGACGAGTCCGGTGCCTCCCGGCACGAGAAACGCCGCCGGCACCGGCTCGGGGGATCCGCCGTCCGCAAGCACGACGACCCACATGGGGCTGCGCCCCACGGAGAGCACGACGCGGCGCGCCTCGGGATAGCGCACGAGATCGGTCACGCGGCGCGGCCCGGTCTTGCGCTCGTCGAAGGCGACGAGCACTCGCCCCCTGCGCCCGAGGTAGGTCCGATCCCCGCTCGTCAGGACCTTCCCAAACGCGGCAAACGTCTCGCGCGTCGCCGGCTGGGCCGGCAGGGCGAGGTCGCCGGTGGTGACGGTGGGCCGCATGCAGCCAGCCTACCCCACGAACGGAGCGTGCCGTCAGGTCCCGTGGTGCCGAAGTCCATCCCTCCGCGGGCTCACGAATCGCCCGCTGTGGCTCGTGCTCGGGTCGCCCCTGCGCCTACCCGCCGAATCCGTCCGCTCGCTAGAGCCAGTCGCGGCGGCCACGGGGGACGGGCTACACGCATGGAGGACCGTGCCTACCGCATCGGGTCGGGGGAGTGATGCCAGGGCGAAGCGATCGGCGACGACTCGTGTTCGTCCACTCGAGGAGCCGATCGCAAGCCGCTGGCGCGCTCAACCCGAGCCGCCTGCACGTACACGCCGAAACTGTCCGCTCGTTGGAGCTACTTTCGCCTGCGCGCCACGTTGGCCCACGGCGGCACACCCGGCGGGCGGGCGGCCTTCTTCTTGGCCTTGGCCCCGGCGGGCTCCGGCTTCTTCACCTCGAAGCCCGGCCAGATCTCCTGGCGGATCTCCTTGTTGATCAACTTCTCGATGGCCGTCAGATACGGGCCGTCGTCCATCGTGACCAAGGTGACCGCCGCACCCTCCTTGCCCATGCGGGCCGTGCGGCCAACACGGTGGACGTAGTCCTCCGCGCTGTTGGGGATGTCGAAGTTCACGACGTGGGTGATGTCGTCGATATCGAGGCCGCGCGATGCCACGTCGGTGGCAACGAGGATGGGGAACTTGCCCTCGCGGAACATCTCGAGGATGCGCTCGCGCTTGGGCTGGGGCAGCCCACTGTGGATCAGCTCCGCGCCCATGCCACGCTGCTGGAGCTGGTAGGTGAGCCGGTCCACGCTGAAGCGCGTCCGCACGAAGATGATGCCCTTGGGCGGATCGAGCGTCTTGATGACCTCGAACAAGAGATCCGGCTTGCGGCGCGGGTCCACGAAGTAGAAGGTCTGGTCGATCGCTTCGACCGTGAGCGAGTTCGTCTCGATGATGACGCGCTCGTGCTCGCCCACGTGTTTCGCGATCAAGTCCTCGACATCGCTGTTGAGCGTTGCAGAGGTCAGGATCGTCTGCTGGCGGCTCTTGCTCGCGTTGAGCAGGCGATCGACATCCTCGCGGAAGCCGAGGTCGTACATCCGATCGACCTCGTCGAGCACGATGGCGTCGAGATGGCTGAGGTCCAGCGCGCCGCGATTGATGAGATCGAGCAGGCGCCCCGGGGTACCGGCGACGACACTCGCGTTCTTGAGCGCGCGGATCTGGGTGTCGAGCGGCGTGCCGCCGTAGCAACACACGGTGCGCACCGGTACGAAGCGGGTGAGCTTCTCGCTCTCCTTGCCGATCTGGATCGCCAGCTCACGCGTCGGTGCCACCACGAGGATGCGCACGGGGCCTTCGGGCTCGCCCTTCGCGATGCGCTCCTCGTCTTCGGAGGCGCCGAGCAGGGCAAGCAGGGGCACGAGGAACGCGGCGGTCTTGCCCGTGCCCGTCTGGGCCCGGCCGACCACGTTCTTCTCGTCGAGGACGAGCGGAATCATCCCTGCCTGGATGGGCGAGGGCGTGACGTAGCCCGCGACGGCTATGGCTGCCTCGATGCGGGGTGCGAGATCGAAGGCGGCGAACTCGGTGGCCGGCAGGTCCGTCGGGAGCGGCTCGGCGTGCCCGGAGTGGCCGACGCTGGTGCGCCCGCCGCCTCCGCCGCCGCCGCGACCTCCGTCGCGACTTCCGCCGCGTTGATTGCCTCGACCGCCGCCGCTGCGCGGACCGCGCTCATTGCGCCTGGAACGATGGGGATGACCCCCGTGCTGACTATCTGACATGGCGCGAATCGTACCCCCCCATGCCGGGGGGGCCGCGCCCTGCCTCAGGGGAGGCCCTGGCGCAGCCCGCGGCCCCAGCGAATCGGGTGGTATAAGGACCGCCCAGATTCGACAGATCCGGCCTCGCGGAGAGGTGGCAGAGTGGTCGAATGCACCGGCTTGCTAAGCCGGCGTACGGTTTTTCCGTACCGCGGGTTCGAATCCCGCCCTCTCCGCCACTTTCCGGTTCATGCGTCGTTCGAGCCGAGGGGCGTCTCCAGACGCTCGTTCCGCGCTCACGCGCGGACTGTTTGCACAAGCGCAGCCAGGCTGCGCGGT
Source organism: Planctomycetota bacterium (assembly GCA_029259775.1). GTDB lineage: Bacteria > Planctomycetota > PLA2 > PLA2 > JAEUHO01 > JAHEIK01. The sequence continues at coordinate 3,466 of JAJDEN010000040.1, forward strand.
GCAGCAAGGGGAAACCTGCGGTCTCCCCTTCCAATCCCCTCGCCCCTCTCCGCCACTCTCTTGTTCGTGGGTCGTGGGCGCCGAGGGGCGCTGTCGGTCAGCGCTCCGCGCTCACACCGTCCGCGAGAAGCGCGCCTTGCCGCCCGACAGGCGGTGCTCGAGGTAGGCGTCAAACGCCATCGCGGCGTTGCGGACGAACGGCGCGCCCAGATCGGTCAGCTCCAGAGCGCTCTCGCTGCGCACGACGAGCCCGTCGGCCTCGAGAGCGGCCAGGGCCTCCCAGGCGCTGGCGAAGTAGCTCAGGAAGTCGATGCCCAGCCGGTCTTCGATTGCCGGGAGGTCGAGCCGGCCATTGCACATGAGCGCGGTGATCACGTGGCGACGGATCTTGTCGTCCTCGCTCAGGACGTAGCCCCGCGCGGCCGGCAGAAGCTGCCCGCGAACCGCCTCCTGATAGCGACCTAGCTTGTGGTGATTCTGGACGTAGGCGCCTTCGACATCGCTGATCGCACTCATGCCGAAGCCGATCGAGTCGGGGGCATGGCGCACGGTGTAGCCCATGAAGTTCCGCCAGAGCGTGCCGGCCTCGTGGGCGCGCCCCATGTCGTCTTCGGGGAGGGCAAAGTGGTCCATGCCGACGGCGAGATAGCCAGCGCCTTGAAACGCCTGTGCCGTGGCCGCGACCAGGGCGAGGCGTTCCGGCGGCGTCGGCAAGGCCGCCTCGTCGATGCGGCGTTGGTGCACCTTCAGCCAGGGCATGTGGGCGTAGCCGTAGACCGCCACGCGCTCCGGTCGGATGGCGAGGACCTGCTCGAGCGTGTGCTGGAACGTGGCCGTCTTCTGGTTGGGCAGCCCATAGATGAGATCGACATTGATCGACTCGAAGCCAAGCCGACGCGCATCCGCCACCAGCGCGGCCGTGGCTTCAAACGACTGGATGCGACCCATCGCCACCTGCACCGCGGGCGTGAAGTCCTGGACCCCAAGCGACAGCCGGTTGAAGCCGACGGTGCGCAAGGCCACGAGGTGAGCCGCGGTGGTCACACGCGGATCGACTTCGACAGCAATCTCGGCGTCGTGTTCCAAGGCGAACGACGCGCGCAGCGCAGCACCAAGCTCGCAGATTTGTGCGGGCTCGAGGTAGGTCGGCGTACCGCCGCCCCAGTGCATCTGGCGCACCGTCCGGCGCTCCCCCAGGCGAGTGGCGACGTCGAGGATCTCCGTCTTGAGGACGTCGAGGTACTGCCGCGCGACCTCCCGGCGGCTGGTGATCACGACGTTGCACCCGCAGTAGTGGCAGCGGTTCTCACAGAACGGCAGGTGCACGTAGAGCCCGAGCGGGCGCTCTGGATGGCGCGCGGCCGCGGCCAAGCGCTCGGCGTAGGCTTCCGCGCCGACACCCTCGTGGAACTCCGCCGCCGTGGGATACGACGTGTACCGCGGGCCCGGGCGGTCGTAGCGAGCCAGCAAGTCTGCGGTGATGGTTGTCATGGCTGGCTGAGATGACCGCCTGGCGGAAGAACTTGAGGGTCGCCGCTCCGTGACCCCTCCAGCCCCCGGAGCGATATCAAACGCGTGGAGCGGCGCCCTCAAGAGCCTCTCCCTATGGGAATCCCGTGCCAAACGCGAAGAGGCCTCTGCAGGCCCTGCGGCGCGAGCGGCGTGCGCGAGAAGCCCCAGGGGCTGCGGATCAAGGCCCAGGAACGGCCGGGGTTGACGAGCCGCCGGCAGGCGTAGCCGGCGCGTCCAACAGGTCGGACTGGCGAATCTCGCTCATGAGGCGCTCGGCGGTCGCGGCACCCTCGACGGTGTAGGGACCGACCGCGGTGCGCCGCAAGCCGGCCAGATAGCCGCCGGTGCCCAGGGCCCTGCCCAGATCCCGCGCGAGGCTGCGGACGTAGACCCCCTTGCCGCAGAGGACGCGGACCCTTAGCGTCGGGAAGTCGTAGTCGATGAGTTCGATGGCGTCGATCCGTACCGTGCGCGCCTCGAGCGTCACGGACTCCCCCTTGCGCGCGAGCTTGTAGGCCCGCTTGCCGTCGACATGGATCGCGCTGTAGAGCGGCGGCACCTGCTCGATCTCCCCGAGGAACGGCTTGAGCGCCTCACGGACCTCCGCTTCGGTGGGCGGCGTCGCCACGGCGACCTCCTCCCGCTCCCCCTCTGCGTCATCCGTCGGCGTGAAGGCGGATAGGTCGATCGTCGTCTCGTAGACCTTCGGCATCTTCATGAGCGTCTCGACACTCTTGGTCGCACTCCCGATGCAGCAGATGACAACGCCTGTAGCCAGCGGGTCCAGCGTGCCGCCGTGCCCCGTCTTCACGAAGCCGGCGGCGTCGCGCACGCGGCGGACGACATCCATCGACGACCAGCCCAACGGCTTGTCGACAACGAGGAGCCCGGCCATGGCGGACTTGCGGTAGCGGGGTTTGCGGCCCATCGATGCCTCGGGGGGAGTACGGGAGCCGCAGGATAGGCCCGGGGCGGCAAGCCACCTGCTAGGATCCGGCCCTATGCGTCGCCGCAAACCTGCCACCGTGATCGCCTTCCTGGTGCTGCTCGCCGTCATCTGGGCGCTCAAGAACTACGGCGGCCTCGGCGAGCCCGCGGGGTCCGAGTCCACGGGCCGAGAGCCCCCGGAGGCCCTGCCGAAGACGGCGCCGAGCGGCGGGCGCTCCCCCGGCGGCGACACCCCGGTGTCGAACGCCCTGCGGGGGGCAATCGCCGGCCAGCGCTCGGGCGTCTGGGTCGAGGGCTCCGGCACGATCGTCCACCTCCTCCCGGAGGACCGCCGCCCGCCGCGGCATCAGCTCTGCCTGGTCGAGTTGGCCAACGGCCACACCATCAAGATCTCGCACAACGTGGACATCGCGCCGAAGGTCCCCTGGCGCAAAGGCGAGAAAATAGACTTCCGGGGCCGCTTCGAGTGGAACGCCAAGGGCGGGGTGGTCCACTGGACCCACAGGGATCCGGGCGGCCGCAAGGCGGGCGGCTGGCTCGCCTACGACGGCAAGCGCTACCGCTAGCCAGAGGCCGGCGAACCGGCCGCCGATGCCCCCGCCGCGAGTTGACCGGCCCCGGCGAGGGCCTACACTGGGGAATCCATACTAGATTGGTATGGATTATGCATAGGCCCCTCCCATGATCCGCGTCAGCAAGCTCACCGACTACGGCATCCTGCTCATGACCTGGCTCGCGTGGCGCCATGCCCGCCCGGTGCCTGGGCTCGAGCGCCGCTCGGCTGCAGAGCTGGCGCGGGAGACCGGCTTGCCCGCGCCCACCGTGAGCAAGCTGCTGGGGCTGCTCAGCCGTGCCGGCCTGCTCGACGCCCAGCGGGGCACCCACGGCGGCTACGCCCTGAGCCGCGACCCGGCCGCGGTCGACGTGGCCGAGGTCATCGCCGCCATCGAAGGCCCGATCGCTCTCATGGACTGCCTCGACGCCACGACGCCGGACTGCGAGGTCGAGTCCTTCTGCCCCACGCGAACCAACTGGGACCGCATCAACCAGGCCGTTCTCGCCGCACTTTCCTCGATCTCCCTTGCGGAGATGGCCACGCCCCAGCGGGGCTGGCGCGAGCGCATGAGCCGCTCGCTGGTGTCAGCGGCACCGACCGACCCGACGGGAGATGAACAGTGAACACCCCCAACCCGATGACACCTGCCGAGCGCCCGGCCCCCATCGACAAGATCGCGCTGAACCCCGAGATCGATGATCTCAATCAGCAGGACTACAAGTGGGGCTTCGTCACCGACATCGAGCAGGATTCCCTGCCGCCCGGCTTGAACGAAGACACCGTCCGCTTCATCTCGGCCAAGAAGAAGGAGCCGGAGTGGTTGCTCGAGTGGCGCCTCAAGGCGTTTCGCCACTGGCTGACCATGACCGAGCCCACCTGGGCGCTCGTCGACTACCCGGCGATCGACTACCAGGCGGTCAGCTACTTCGCCGCGCCCAAGAGCGACGCGGACAAGCCGCAGAGCCTCGATGAGGTCGACCCCGAGTTGCTCGCAACGTACGAGAAGCTCGGCATTCCGCTGGCCGAGCGCGCAGCACTGGCCGGTGTCGCCGTCGACGCCGTGTTCGACAGTGTCTCCGTCGCCACCACCTTCAAGAGCAAGCTGGGCGAGCTCGGCATCGTCTTCTGCTCGTTCAGCGAGGCCGTGCAGGAACACCCCGAGCTCGTGCGGAAGTACCTCGGCTCGGTCGTGCCCCAGAAGGACAACTTCTTCGCTGCGCTGAACAGCGCCGTCTTCTCCGACGGCTCGTTCGTCTACATCCCCAAGGGCGTGCGGTGTCCGATGGAGCTGTCGACCTACTTCCGCATCAACGCGGCCAACACGGGCCAGTTCGAGCGCACGCTCATCGTCGCCGAAGAGGGCTCGCACGTGAGCTACCTCGAGGGCTGCACCGCCCCCATGCGCGACGAGAATCAGCTCCACGCAGCGGTCGTCGAACTCGTCGCGCTCGACGACGCGACGATCAAGTACTCGACCGTCCAGAACTGGTACCCCGGCGACAAGAACGGCGTTGGCGGCATCTACAACTTCGTCACCAAGCGCGGTGCCTGCCGCGGCGCACGGTCGAAGATCAGTTGGACGCAAGTCGAGACAGGCTCCGCCATTACGTGGAAGTACCCCAGCTGCGTGCTGCAGGGCGACGACTCCGTCGGCGAGTTCTACTCCGTGGCGCTTACCAACAACTGGCAGCAGGCCGACACCGGCACGAAGATGATCCACATCGGGAAGAACACCCGCAGCACGATCATCTCCAAGGGCATCTCGGCCGGTCATGGCCAGCAGACCTACCGCGGGTCCGTGCGCATGCTCAAGGGCGCCGACGGCGCACGCAACTACAGCCAGTGCGACTCCCTGCTCATGGGGGACCAGTGCGGCGCGCACACCTTCCCCTACATCGACGTGAAGAACCCGACGGCGCACCTCGAACACGAGGCGTCGACCAGCAGGATCGGTGAAGACCAGATCTTCTATCTCAACCAGCGCGGCCTCAGCACCGAGGACGCGGTCAACCTGATCGTCAACGGCTTCTGCAAGGAGGTCTTCCGCGAGCTGCCCATGGAGTTCGCGGTCGAAGCCCAGAAGCTGTTGAGCGTGAGCCTCGAAGGAGCCGTGGGCTAACCGCCTGCGTGCGAAGTGAGAACGAGATGAGCAACGACTCCGATCCCCTCCATAATCCCCTCCTCTCCATACGCGAGGTCCACGCCTCCGCGGGCGGCAAGGCCATCCTCAAGGGGCTGAGCCTCGAGGTCGGACCTGGCGAAGTACACGCCATCATGGGCCCGAACGGATCGGGCAAGAGCACACTCGCGCGCGTCCTCACGGGCAACGAGAACGCTGAGGTCACCTCGGGCGAGGTCCTCTACAAGGGCCAGGACCTCTTCGGTCTGGCACCGGAAGAGCGCGCGCGCGAAGGCCTCTTCCTCGCCTTCCAGTACCCCGTCGAGATCCCCGGCATCGCCAACAGCACGCTGCTGCGCGAGGGCCTCAACGCCATGCGCGAGCACCGCGGCGAACCGGAACTCGACGCGATCGACTTCCTCGAGATCGCCAAGGCCAAGGCCGACGTACTCGAGATGGAGCCCACCATGCTCAGCCGCGCCGTAAACCACGGCTTCAGCGGCGGCGAGAAGAAGCGCAACGAGGTCCTGCAGATGCTCGTCCTCGAGCCGACGCTCGCCATCCTCGACGAGACGGACTCCGGCCTCGACATCGACGCGCTCCAAGTCGTGGCCAAGGGCGTCAACGCGCTACGCGACAAGGGCCGCAGCTTCATCGTCATCACGCACTACCAGCGCTTGCTCGACTACATCGTCCCGGACTTCGTCCACGTGCTCGCCAACGGGCGCATCGTGCGCAGCGGCGACAAGGACCTCGCGCTCGAGCTCGAAGCCAAGGGCTACGCCTGGCTCGAAGAGGGGGCGTCGGCGTGAGCACCGCGACCGTTCAAGCCACCGCCTTCGAAGCCGAGTTCGACCGCTTCGCGAAGCTGACCGCCGACACGGCGCCGGCGTGGCTGCGCACGATGCGGCACGAGGCGTTCGAGCAGTTCCGCGCGCAGGGGATCCCTGGCCCCAAGCACGAGGAGTGGCTCTACACCAACCTGACGCCGCTCGCGCGCACCGCGCTGCCGCTCGCGCCGCGACCGGGCGAGGTGCCGACCTCCCTCGCCGCGCACCGCTTCACGCTGGGCGTCGAAACGGGCCCGCGCCTCGTTTTCCTCAACGGTCGCTTCGAGCCGACGCTGTCCTCGACCTCGGGCCTGCCCGACGGCGTGGTGTTGATCCACGGCGCGGCGCTTCGGGACGAAGAACACGCTGAGCTGCGCAAGGAGCTCGGCACCGTCGCCGACACGTCCGTGCATCCGTTCGCCGCACTCAACACGGCGTTCCTGAACGATGGCTTCGTGCTGCGCGTCCCGGCGGGCGTGGTGGTCGACGAACCCGTCCAGACGCTCTTCCTCCACACCCCGACCGGGCAGCCGGTCGCCGTGCACCCGCGCATCCTCGTGGTCGCCGAAGAGAACAGTCAGGTCACCTTCGTCGAGCGCTACGGCATCAACTGCATCGGCGCGCTCGCGGGGGGCACCTGCTTCACCAACGCGGTGACCGAGTATGTCCTCGGCCAGAGTGCGCGCGTGAAGGCGGTCCGGATCCAGCACGAGGGGACGAGCACCTACCACGTCGGCCTCACGGCCGTCCGGCAGGCACGTGACAGCCACTTCGATGCCGTCACGCTCTCCCTCGGTGGTGCCATCGACCGCAATGAGTTCAGCATCGACATCGACGGCGAAGGCGCGGAGTGCAACCTCGCCGGGCTCTACGTGTTGAACCGCAACGAGCACGTCGACAACCACACCGTCGTTCGTCACAACGTACCGCATGGCCGAAGCTCGCAGCTCTTCAAGGGTGTGCTGGCCGGCAAGAGCCACGGCGCCTTCACCGGGCGCGTCATCGTCGCCAAGCACGCGCAGAAGACGATCGCGGAGCAGGCCAACCACACCCTGCTGTTGAGCGACGGCGCCGTCGCCGAGACGCGCCCGCAGCTCGAGATCTACGCCGACGACGTGCAGTGCACGCACGGCGCCACGATCGGCCGCCTCGACGAGGAGGCCCTCTACTACCTCCGCGCGCGTGCCATCGATCCCGGCACGGCGCGCAACATGCTCGTGCACGCGTTCGCCAGCGAGGTCACGGAAGCCGCGGGGTCTCCGCAGCTCGTCGAAGGCCTCGAGAGGCTCATCGCGAGTCGACTGGAGCGTCCGTCCGAAGACCCTGACGGCACCACGTCGGCCTTCCGCGGGGAGTCCCCGGCATGAACGCGTCGGAGGCGAAAGTCGCGGCCACGCTCGACGTCGACGCCGTCCGCGCGGCATTTCCGATCCTCTCGCGCGAGGTGCACGGCAAGCCGCTCGTCTACCTGGACAGCGCGGCGAGCACACAGAAGCCGCAGGTCGTCATCGACGCGGTCTCCCACTTCTACGAGACGACGAACGCGAACATCCATCGGGGTGTGCATCGCTTGAGCCAAGAGGCGACGGATGCCTTCGAGGGCGCGCGCGAGGAGATGCGCGCGTTCCTGGGCGCCGAGCAGGTGGAGGAGATCGTCTTCACGCGCGGCACCACCGAAGGCATCAACCTCGTGGCATCCAGCTACGGGCGCGCCAATGTCGGCACCGGTGACGAGATCCTGATTTCGCACATGGAGCACCACAGCAACATCGTGCCCTGGCAGATGCTCTGCGAGCAGACGGGCGCCAAGCTCGTCGTCGCGCCGATCAACGACGACGGCGAGATCGAAATGGACGCGCTTGCGGGCCTTCTCGGCGCGCGCACGAAGATCGTGGCCGTCGGCCACATCTCGAACGCGCTCGGCACGATCAATCCCGTGGCCGAGATCGGCAGGCTGGCGCACCAGGCCGGCGCCGTGCTCGTCGTCGACGGTGCGCAAGGCGCGCCCCATGGCGCGGTCGACGTGCAAGCACTCGGCGCTGACTTCTACGCCTGCTCGGGCCACAAGATGTACGGCCCCACGGGCATCGGCGTGCTCTACGGGCGCCGGGACCTGCTCGATGCGATGCCGCCCTACCAAGGCGGCGGCGAGATGATCCGCACCGTCAGCTTCGAGGGCTCCACGTACGCTCCCGTGCCGCACAAGTTCGAAGCCGGTACACCCAACATCGCCGGCGCGGTCGGCCTTGGCGCCGCGGCGGCGTGGTTGCGCGGCTTGGGCTTCAATGCGATCGAACGGCACGAGTCGGACGTCACGAGCTACGGCACGTCGCGGCTCGCTGAGATCAAGGGGCTGCGCATGATCGGTACCGCCAAGCACAAGGCCGCGGTGCTCGGCTTCGTCCTGGACTGCGCACACCCGCACGACATCGGCACCATCCTCGACCAGGAGGGCGTCGCCGTGCGCACCGGACATCACTGCGCACAGCCGGTGATGGATCGCTTCGGCGTCCCCGCGACGTCGCGCGCCTCCCTGGGCGTCTACAACACGCGCGCCGACATCGACGCACTCGTGGCCGCCCTGGCCCGCGTGCGGGAGCTGTTTGCCTGATGAGCGACCTACGCGACCTCTACCAGGAGGTGATCCTCGATCACAACCGGCACCCGCGGAACTTCGGCGCGCTGGACGACGCCAACCGCCAAGCGGACGGCTTCAATCCGCTCTGCGGCGACAAGATCCGCGTACGCCTGATCGTCGAGGACGAACGCATCGTGGACATCCGCTTCGAGGGCGCGGGCTGCGCGATCTCGACGTCGTCCGCCTCCCTCATGACCGAGATCCTCAAGGGCAAGACCGTCGACGAAGCGAAGGCCGTCTTTCAGACCTTTCACGACCTCGTGACCGGCAAGACCGAGGGTGACCTCGCGACGCTCGGCAAGCTGGCCGTGTTCGCGGGGGTCTCGGAGTTTCCCGCGCGCGTGAAGTGCGCGACGCTGTGCTGGCATACGACCCAGGCCGCCCTCGACGTGAACTCAAAGAGTGAGCAGACCCCTGTGTCGACGGAGTAGATCCATGAACGAGCAAGACAAACCGACCGAAGCTCCCGCACCCGTCGAGACGCCCGCCCCGGCCGAGACGGCCGCGCCCGCGGACGCGGCGCCCGCCTCCGAGCTCACGATGGAAGAGCGGGTGGTTGAAGTGGTCAAGACCATCTTCGATCCCGAGATCCCGGTGAACATCTACGAACTGGGCCTGATCTACGAGGTGACGTGGGATGCGGAGCGAAAGAAGGTGGACGTCAGCATGACGCTCACGAGCCCCTCGTGCCCTGTGGCCGGCACGCTGCCCGGTGAGGTCGAGGTGAAGATCAAGGAGATCGACGGCATCGACGACGTCACCGTCGAACTCGTCTGGGACCCGCCGTGGACCATGGAAAAGCTGTCGGAGGCCGCCAAGCTGCAGATGGGCCTGACGTAGCCTTGAGCAGCGAGGCACTGCCTGCGGGGGTACCCGCACCGAAGCCGCGCCACCTGGGCCCCGACTACGGCGCACAGTGGCAGGACGCCGGCATGGCGCGCGCGTACGCGCACCGCCCGCCCTACGGCGAAGAGACGTTCGCCACGCTGCTCGGCCTGCTCGCGGGCGATACGCCCGCGCGCGTTCTCGACGTCGGCTGTGGCACGGGTGACATCGCGCGTCCGCTCGCGTCGCGCGTCGAGCACGTGGACGCGATCGACGCGTCGGACGCGATGATCGCTGCGGGCCGAGGTCAGCCTGGCGGCAAGGCGGCCAACCTGCTCTGGACGGCCGCCCCCATGGAGACGGCGCTGCTGGAGGGGCCGTATGCGCTCGCGGTCGCGGGCGAGAGCATCCATTGGATGAACTGGAGTGTCGTCTTTCCACGACTCACGGCAGTACTCGCGGAGGGTGCCGTCCTGGCCATCGTCGGCCGGGCCGAGGCCCCCCTGCCCTGGACCGACGAGCTGATCGCCATCATCCGCCGCTACAGCACGAACCAGGACTACGTCCCGTTCGACCTCGTCCCCGGGTTGCACGAGCGCGGCTGGTTCGAGCCGCTCGACACCGTGCGCACGACGACCGAGACGTTCGTCCAGTCTCGCGAGGACTACATCGAATCGATCCACTCACGGAACGGCTTCTCACGCGCGCGTATGGGCGCGTCCGCGGCCGTCTTCGATGCGATGGTGCGAGACCTGCTGATGCGTCACGGCATCGACGACGACGTGCGCCTCGAGACGTGGAGCGTCGTCAGCTGGGGCCAACTCTAGCGCCGGCCTCGGCCTACTTGGGGCAGCAGGGCGGCGGGCTGCAAGGGTCGGGCAGGCAGAACGGGCCGATCCTGATGCGCTTGCGCCGCGGCGCCTCGCGCGAGGACGTCGACGGCATGACGAGCGGCCACGGCTTCGCCATGTCGGCCACCGAGTTCAGCTTGCGCACACGGAAGCCGGTGCGACGGAGCAGCTCGATGATGCCCATCTTGCCCGGGTAGTGTGCCGTGCCGACGGCAACGAACGCGGTCTTGCCGGGCTGCGCCTGTGTCTTGCGCAGCATGCGCTCGACCATGCGCACGTTGCGGTCGTCGAGCATGCGCTTCATGAGCTTCTGCGACAGGGCGTCGCCCTTGTCCATGTCCTTCATCATCGCGCGAAAGAGGAGGTCGGCGTCGCCCTTCAGGTAGAGCTCGATGAGCTGCGCCAGCGGCGAGACCTTGTCCTTGCGCGCCTTCTCGATGGCGGCCACGCTCTCTTCCAGCATGCGCACCTGCTCCTTCGTCGTGAGCGTCGCGAAGATGTCGATCTGCTCGTTCAACTGCTCGAGCGCGTCCGTGTGCTTGCCGGCCTTCTTGGCATCGGCGGCGAGGACCTGGTCGAGGGCCTGACCGCGCGTCTTGGGATCGACATCCAATGTCTGGAGCTGCAGGTAGATGGCCCACACATGCAGGTTGTCGAAGGCGTCCAACACGGCCTGGGAGAGGCCCTTGGTCTTGAAGAGCGACTGCATGCGGCCGTGGAGTTCTCCGGGCAGGATCGTCTTGAGTGACTGCCCCGCAGGCAAGCGCATGAGCGGCGCGAGGGCCATCATCGCCTTCGGGTCCATGTCGATCTCGGTGTAGAGGGCCTGGCTTGCTTCCAAGGCCTTCTTGACGACAGGGGGGTGCGCGAGGACACGCGGGTCGCCAACGTGAATCGTCCCGAAGAGGTAGATCTTCGGCTTGGTGTCGACCTCCCACAGCATCGGTGTGCGCGGGGTCGCCGGGGCCTCGACCTTGGCAGGTGCGGCGGCGGTCGTGGCGACGGGCTCATCCGCGAACGCGTTCGCAGGAGCCAGGACGAGGGCCGCAAGCAGCGCGGCGAGAAGAGCGAGCGGGAAACGGTGCGTGCCGGTCACGATAGGCCTCCGATGCAAGAAGTGAGCGGTCCGCGTTGATACCAGAAGGAGCGGGGGCAGCCGCCCAATGCGCCTGCCGGTAGGATGTTCCCGCATGGCCCACTTCGTGCGATCCCTCGCTGCCCTGCTGTTGGGCGCGTGCCTCGTCCTCGCGGATGGCACGCACGCCGCCGCGCGCGGCACCCGCCTCTCGAAGGCCGAGCGAGCGGTGCTGGACAAGGCACTGAGCGAGAAGCGTTTTGGTGATCTGCGCAAGGAGCTCAGGCTCCTCGCGCTCAAGGTGGCCCGCCGGCCCAAGGCCGCGCAGGAAGCCTTCGCTGCCCTGCGGGCGGACTACCTTGCCAAGCGCACGGCCTGGCTCCGAGCGGCCGTCGCTGAGCGCTTCCTGCCCGTGGCACGAGAGCTGATCACCGCGCGCGCGAGGGACAAGAAGTCGACAGCCAGTGCCTCGCTGACCTGGGTTCGAAGCCAGTTGGGCGAGCACGTCGCCCGGCGCATCGCCGACGCATTGAAGGCCTCGGAGAAGCTCACCACCGCGGCCGTCCTCGAGGCTTGGAAGCAACGCAAGCGCGGGGCATGGCGGACGTTCGAGTTCCCGACAGGAGGCCAGTCCCAGATCGTGGCGACGCGCCAACTCTGGTGGTCCACAGCACGCGAGAACCAGAGGGTGGACCGCCTGTTCCAAGCGCTCCTGCTCGACACCAAGCTGCTCGACCTCGGCAAGCGCAATCCGAAGGTGCCGTGCAAGGCCTGCCGCGGCACGGGCGTCGAGGAGTATTTCGTCCGGCGCGGCAAGGAGCACACCCGCACCTGCCGCCGTTGCGGGGGCACAGCGCACGCTCCCGCCACGCGATATCGGTGATCGGCTGCCGGGAAAGCGGATTCCCGAAACACCGACGTCCCGGCCGCTGTCAGGTAGGTACCTTTCGGGGCCCCAGGGAGAATCCACGTGAACGCGTCCGAGCTCTTCGTCCGCTGTTTGGAAGAAGAAGGTGTGCGGCACGTCTTCGGCGTGCCCGGTGAGGAAACCCTCGACCTCATGGAGGCCCTGCGTACGAGCTCGATCGCGTTCGTGCCGACGCGCCACGAGCAGCATGCAGCCTTCATGGCCGCGACGCTCGGCCGGCTCACCGGCCGCGCCGGCGTATGCCTTGCGACGCTGGGCCCCGGCGCGACGAACCTCGTGACGGGCATCGCCTATGCGCAGCTCGGCGGCATGCCGCTCATCTCGATCACAGGACAGAAGCCGCTGCGCGGCAACCTCGAAGGCAACTTCCAGCTCATGGACGTCGTCGGCATGATCGCGCCGCTCACGAAGTGGGCGACGTCGATCGCGTCCGTCGACCGGGTACCGCGCTCCGTGCGTCACGCCTTCAAGACGGCCGAGGACGAGCGCCCGGGCGCCGTGCATCTCGAGCTGCCGGAGGACGTCGCTCGCGAAGACGCCGGCGACTTGCAGCCCCAGACCCGCACGCGCGTCGACCGGCCGCTGCCGGCACCCGGCGCCATCGAAGCGGCGGCGCGGGTCATCGAGTCCGCGCGACGCCCGGTCGTGCTTGCCTCCGGCGGCGCCAATCGCAAGAAGGTCGGCCCCCAGCTCAAGGCGCTTCTCGAGCGCACGGGGCTCTACGCCCTGACGACCCAGATGGGCAAGGGCGTCGTGCCCGAGGACCATTCGCACAGCCTGTTCGCGCTGGGCATCCACAAGCGCGACTACGCCCACGCGGCACTCGACTCCGCTGACGTGATCATCACGATCGGCTACGACATCGTCGAGTATCCGCCGGCCGTATGGAACGCCGAGCGCTCCAAGCGGATCGTGCACATCGATTTTCGCGCCGCGGAGCCCGATGCGTACTACGCACCCGAGGTGGAGGTGCACGGCGACGTCGGGCCGGCGATCGAGGCGCTCACCGAACGACTCGAAGGCAAGCTGGCCCCGCAGCCGGGTCTCGCCCGCCTGCGCGAAGTCGTCGCGAAGCGCCTCTTCGAGGAGGACTGCGCCGTCTGCCACCCCCCGACGCCTCGTGAAATCGTCTACGCGGTCCGCGAGGTCATGGGCCGCCAGGACGTCGTGTGCCTGGACAACGGCATGTACAAGGTCTGGTTCGCGCGGCTCTACCGCACGTTCGACGAGAACACGCTGCTGCTCGACAACGCACTGGCCACGATGGGCGCGGGCCTTGCCTCGGCGATGGCCGCGCGCATGACGTTCCCCGACCGGCGCGTCCTCGCCGTGGCCGGGGATGGCGGGTTCCTGATGAACCTGCAGGACCTCGAAACCGCGGTGCGCCTCAAGCAGGATCTCGTCATCCTCCTGCTGCGCGACGACGCCTACGGAATGATCCGCTGGAAGCAGAAGGCCATGGGCCTCCCGGACTTCGGCATGACCTACGGCAACCCCGACTTCGTGAAGCTGGCCGAGTCCTTCGGCGCGAGCGGCGTGCGCCTCGGCCCCGAGGACGACCTGCGCCACGTACTGCATGCGGCCTTCGAAGAAGGCGGCGTCGTCCTGGTGGACTGCCCGATCGACTACGGACCCAATCGCGAGCTCGCCGTCGATCTTGACGACGAGGTCGCCGCGCTGCTGGAGGAGTAGAGATGGAATTCCAGCAGGTCAATCCAGCCACCGGCGAGTCCGGCACCGGCCATCCGAACCTGAGCGACGAAGCCCTCGGTCGCGCGCTGGCGACCGCCCACGAGGCGTTCCTGGGATGGCGGCCGACGTCGTTCGACGAGCGGGCGGCCTTGCTGCGGAAGGTCGCCGGGCTTCTGCGCGCCGAGCAGGACGAGCTCGCCGCGCTGATGGCGCTCGAGATGGGCAAGCCGCTCGCGCAAGGCGTCAGCGAAGTCGAGAAGTGCGCCTGGGCCTGCGAGTTCTACGCCGATCAGGCCCCCATCTACCTCGCGGACGAGGCCGTCGAGACCGAGGCGACGAAGAGCTACGTGCACTTCGAGCCGCTCGGCGTCGTGCTCGCGATCATGCCGTGGAACTTCCCCCTCTGGCAGTTCTTCCGTTTCGGCGCACCCGCGCTCATGGCCGGCAACGGCATCGTGCTCAAGCATGCGCCGAACGTGCCGGAGTGCGCGCTCGCCATGGAGCGCCTCTTCCGCGCGGCGGGCGCCGCGGAGGGTCTCGTCAGCAACCTCTTCGTCTCGATCGAGCAGACAGGTGCGGTGATAGCCGCACCCGAGATCGCCGCCGTGACGCTTACGGGCAGCACGCGTGCGGGCCGCGCCGTCGCGTCCCTCGCAGGCCAAGCGCTCAAGAAGACGGTGCTCGAGCTCGGGGGCAGCGACGCGTACATCGTGCTCGACGACGCGGACATCCCGGCCGCCGCGGCCGCGTGCGCGGCGGGTCGCATGGTGAACGGAGGCCAGTCCTGCGTCGCCGCGAAGCGCTGGATCGTCGTGGACGCGGTGCGCGAGGCGTTCGAAGCGAGCGTGACAGAACGCCTCGAGACCGAGGTACTCGGAGATCCATTCGACAAGCAAACGACGGTGGGCCCCATGGCGCGGGTGGATCTGCGCGACGAGCTGGCCGGCCAGGTCGAGCGCAGCATCGAAGCGGGCGCGCGCCTGGTGCTCGGCGGCGACGTCCCCGCGCAGCCGGGTGCCTGGTACCCGGTCACCCTGCTCGCCGACGTCACACCCGGCATGGCGGCGTTCGACGAAGAGCTCTTCGGTCCCGTCGCCGCCATCGTGCCGGCGAAGGACGAGGCGGACGCCATCCGACTCGCCAACCAGTCGGTCTACGGGCTCGGTGGTGCGGTATTCACAGCGGACACGGCGCGCGGAGAGCGCATCGCTGCCAAGGAGCTCGACGCGGGCTGCACCTTCGTCAACACGTTCGTGCGATCTGATCCGCGCCTGCCCTTCGGCGGCGTGAAGGAAAGCGGCTACGGTCGCGAGCTCGGCATCTACGGCATCCGCGAGTTCGTGAACGCCAAGACGGTCTACGTCGCCTAGCGACGCCATGGCCGACCACGACGAGAGGACACGGGGCCTCTGGGCCACGACCGCAGCGTTCCTGATATGGGGCTTCGTCCCGATCTACTGGAAGGCCGTCTCGGCGATTCCCGCGCGCGAGATGATCGCCTACCGCGTGCTGTGGGCGCTGCCGTTCCTGGCGCTGCTGCTGCTCTGGCGCGGGGGCTGGCGGCGCGTGCGTGCGACGCTGAAGCGACCGCGCGTCCTGGCTGTGCTCGCCGGCAGTGCGGCGCTGATCGCCGTGAACTGGTTCCTGTTCATCGAAGCCGTGAACGACGGCCAGATCATGCAGACGAGCCTCGGCTACTACATCAACCCCCTGGTCAACGTGCTGCTCGGATTCGCGCTGTTGGGCGAGCGGCTGCGCCGACTGCAGCTGATCGCTGTGCTGCTCGCAGGCGCGGGGGTCGCGGTCCTGGTCTTCCAGGCCGGCGAGGTGCCGCTGATCGCGCTCGCCCTCGCGATCACCTTTGGCCTCTACGGTCTCGTGCGCAAGCTGGTGCCGATCGACGCCCTGCCCGGACTGTTCTTCGAGGTCATCATCCTGCTCCCGTTCGCGCTGCTCTGGCTGGGCGTGCGCGTCGCGTCGGAAGGCATCGCGGACGTCGGCTGGGGCGTCTGGCTGCTGCTGCCGCTCGCAGGACTCATCACGGCGCTACCCCTGAGCTGGTTCGCCTACGGCGCGCGGCGCCTCACGCTCACGACCGTGGGCTTGCTGCAGTTCCTCGCCCCGACGGGGCAGTTCCTGCTGGCGATCCTCGTCTACGACGAAGCGTTCACGACGGCGCACCTGATCACGTTCGCGTTGATCTGGGCGGGCTTGGCGCTCTACGTGATCGACCTTCGCAGGCGGCCCCGGCCCTCGACGGTCGTGGCTTAGGCTCCGAGATTCGCTCCGCACCGCTTGCCGTGCGCCGCGTCGTCGTCGTGGTCGCCCGATCGGCCGTGAAGGCCTACTTCGTCGCCGGCAGCATCCTGCTCGCGAGCTCCGCCATGGCCTCCTGCTGGGGCGGGCGCAAGCGGAGCCAGATGACGTCGCTACTGCCGAAGTGCACCGTCAGCTTCTTGGCCCTCGCCATCTCGAGGAACACGCCCATCGGCACACGCAGATAGAAGGTCGTGTACTCGAAGAGACCCTCGTCCCAGTTGTTCGGCTTGAGCGGCGTGAAGCTCCACATCGGGTCGTCGCCGTCCAGAACGACAAGCGTCCGCTTGTAGGTGCGAATCGAGGAGCGCCAGCGGTTCTTGAACGTGATCTCGAAGATTGCATCCGGCGGTGGCGCATGCGTGACGTCGTAGCCGACGCGCGCCCAGGCGTAGTCCCATCGGACGCCCTGCTTGCCTTCCTTCTTCAGGTACATGCGGCTCGAGAAGAGCATCTCGCTGTTCTTGCCGAACGTCTCGCGCTCGAACTTGTAGCTGTGCTTGAACTTGCGCGGCTTGGGGAACCGCAGCCCGCCGATGTCGACGAAGGCACGGTCGGCCTCCTTCGCCGGCGTGCCCTGCGCCGGAGGAAGCGGCTCCTTGTCGGGTGCCGCTCCGCCTTCCAGGCGCGCGACACGCTGATCGAGCGCCTGCGCGGATCGATCCAAGGCGGCCAGCTCGCTCACGAGGCGACCCAGTTCACGATCGTAGCCCGCATCGTCGCCCTCAGCGGTGGCCAGGGTCACGGCCAGGCCCAGCGTGATGCAGGCAGCGATACGAGCGACCACGGCGCCGCGCCTACTTGAACCGCGACGCGCATTGCGCGTCGGCGGTGCGCATGGATGCCATGAGCGCCGCCGGCAGGGCGATCTCGATGTCGCCGATCCGAAGCTCGACGGTCTTCGCCCCGGTCACGGCGGCATGGATCGATCCGGTCATGGAGAAGTACGCCTGCTGCACTGCCGTGCCGTCGGGCATGCTCGCGGAGGAGGTCCGCGCCGTCGCCGTGTGGCGCGCACCGTCCAAGAGCATGTACACGCGTACGCTGCGCTCCCACCCGTGGCGGTCGGGACGCGCCGCGAGGTAGAGCACGTGCTCCGCCGGCTGCCCCTCCGAGCGCTCGACCACGTACTGGACGGCAAGCTCCAGCGTCTCCCCGGTGTCCTTGTGGCGCCCCTTCAGCCAGCCCGAGGTGGCCGTGACGCGGGTCTCCCCCGTGAAGCGGTCGTACTTCTCCGTCACACCAGCACCCGCACCGGGTTTGGACGCCACCAGCGGCGGCTTCGGCGCGGGTGGCGGTGCGCCCCCACCCTCGAGCGTCCGCACGCGGCGATCGAGGCGTCCCAACTGCTCGGTTAGTCGCTCGATGCCCTCACGCAGGACCTTCACCTGCTCCGCGCGCTTGGCGTCGTCGCCGCGCGCGCCCGGCGAGGCGAAGACCAAGAGCAACACACCGCCGAGAACGGCCAGCCACCACATCTGCTTCATCGGGTACTCCCGCGTGCGCCCTCAACGGGCTTTGACCGCGTCGTATTCGTAGTAGCGCACGAGCGTCATCGTCATGAGCGCCGTCGAGTAGACACGTCCTCCATCAGGGCCCCAGGGTCCAACCGGGTCCCACGATCCCTTGTACTGACATGCATCCGTGTCCTGACGCTGCTTGTTGACGACGGCGTGCGTCAGCGAAGCTCGCCAATCACGCCAGTAGGAGCCGCCCGCCGCGAGCGTGGCGAGCGTGCCGTAGTACCAGTAGTACATGTCGATCGACCCGTTGGCGGCGTTCCAGGTGGGCCGCAGCTTCATCAGCTGCCCCACGCCCTTCTGCAGGATGATGCTCTGCTTGACGGTCGCCCCCATCTGCGCGCGGGCCCAGACGGCGACCGACGTCATCGACTCGGACAGCCGACCCGGGTAGCGGTCGACGAGATGCTGCGGCCGGGCGGGTCCCGTGCCGCGCTGGACGTACCCGGCGCGGCCGAAGTCGGGATCCGTGATCTTGACGAGCCACGCCTCCATGCCCTTCTTCGCGTCCTTGTCGTATCGCAGGGCGCGCGCGGGCTGAGTGAGCGTCGTCGCGTTGAAGTGCTCGGCCGCGGCGATGACCTTGTACATCCAGCCCGAAACCGACGTGTCGTTGTCGCCCGGCTTGATGCCGTAGCGCCAGGCGAAGTACGGATTGCGGGCCAGATCGACGAAGTCGACGCCCTTCTGGGCAGGACGCTGGAACAGGGACGCGCCCGTCAAGCCGTACGCCGTCACCATCGCGAGCGCGGCTGCCGCGTGGTTGTACACGTACTGCTGCGTAGACCGCGGGCCGAAGCAGCCTTCCTTGTCCTGCACGGTCAGCAACCAGCGCAGGCCGCGACGAACGTTGTCGACGTACGGATGCTTGCCGCGGTGTGTGTAGCCCGCCTGCAAGAACGCGCACAGCGCGAGCCCCGTCACACCGACGTCGTAGAGAGCCTTGCCGTGGCCGTCGGGGCGACGGCGCACATCCGCCACGGGCTTGCCATCGCACCACGTCGTGAAGCTGCTGGCCCCCCAGGCCCCGTTCGGCGACTGATGCGCGGCCAGCCAGTCCAGGGCGTTCGTGATCGCACGCCGCTCGAGCACGCGAGGGCCGGCCCCCGCGTCGGTCTCGGCTTTCGGCTTCGTCTTCGTGGGGGGCTTGGGCGGCGTCGACGGGCGCGCGCCCGCCCCGGAGGGGAGTTCGCGCAGCAGGGCCTCGAAGCGGGCCAGCGTCGTCTCCTGCAACGTCCGCACGAGCGCGAGCGACTCCTTGAGCTTGCCGGCACGCGCCAGCTTCTCCGCCGCCTTCAGGGCGACATCGATCTCCTTCTGGAGCTTCTCGATCTCGGCGACGGTGGCCGCAACGGACGCACCGTCCGCGTGCACCACGCCAGGGGCGAAGAGAGCGCCCAGAAGACACACCACACCCAACAGGGTCAGTACTGCGCGAACACTCAGTCCAGCCATGACGCGGACTGTAGCAGAAGCCCGCTGTCGCTCCCATGACATCGATCCGACCGCCGCCTCCGTGTAGGCTGGCGCGCATGCGCGTCCACCCGCACACCACACGCAGACTGCTCGGCGCGGGGGCCGTCCTGATGGCATGCGTCCTGCTGGCAACATCTCTGTCCGCCGAGGACACGCCGGTGAACGAGCGCGTCGCCAAGGCGATCGCGCGCACACGCAAGGTCATGCGCTCGAGGTTCAACCGCGCGGCGACCGCGCTGCGCCAGGGCAAGCCCGATGTCGCGCAGGGCGCGTTGGTGGAAGCTGCCACGACACTCCGTGCCGGCGCGCAGGCCGGCTGGCTGATCCTCGGCGCCAAGCCCCCGGAGTTGCCCAAGCTCCGGGAGGTGCCCAGCGCAGCAGCGCCCAGCGTCGCGACCCCGACGCCGGCCACGCCCGCTCCGAAGAAGCCCGCCCACGCCGGCGCGTACGCCTTGAGCGAGACCCACGACCGATTTACGGGTGCGGCGAAGGTGCGCGTCGCCGTCGCGAAGCTCACGGGCCTGCACAAGGACACGCGGCAGGCGGGGACCTTCCTGCTGCAGTTCGAGGTCAGCCGGCCGGAACAAGGGGCGTCGACCTGCGCGTTCTTCTTCGGGTCAGACGATGTGGGCTTCGGAATGAGCGGACCCGTCGCCAAGGGCGAACGCGCGACGGCGCTCTACCTCATCGACGGCAAGCGCTCGCGCAAGCTGCTGCCGGCGGTGACGAACCGCATGGACGGCTCGCCTTTCCAAGTCGTCGCGCACGTCATGTCGCTGACCGCGGCCGAGGCCTACTTCGCAGCGAAGAAGGTCGAGCTGCGTCTTGGCGGCCACGAGCTCGTGGTCCCCGCCGACTACCGCGCCGCAGCGCGCGCCGCCGTGAAGCGGCTGGCCAAGCTCCCGCGCTGAACGGCTCAGGCGTCCAGGCTCGCGATCAGCCTTTGGAGAGCCCATGCGTGGCTGCCGTGGACGAGACGGTCGGCCGCCTCCTCGAGCGTCATCCAGACGCACTCGTACTCCGCGTCACCGGCCTCGCTGGGCAGTCCTGACCAGCGTGCTTCGTAGAAGGAGCTGATCTTGGCGAAGCCGCCCTCGCGCTCGTTCCCTACGTACTCGATTGCCGCGCCGAGGGGCCGCAACGGCTCGACGTCGCGCGCGCACTCCTCGCGCGTCTCGCGCCGGACGGCGTCCTCGGCCGACTCGCCGGGGTCGATCCCCCCGCCGGGCAGGAACGGCCCGAGGTCGGCCAGGACGACGGCCAGCCGCTGGTCGGGGTCGAGAACGAGCGCGTAGGCGCTTGGGCGCGTCACGTAGGTGACGTGCGGCAGGCGCTCTCCAAACTCGGGCAGCGACGCATCCATGAAGGCAGCGTAGCCGGGAGCCAACCGGGCCCAGAGCCCCTCGAATGAGGCCTGATGAGGGCGAACGCCCCATCGAAGTGTCACGAACTGCATGGGAAAGGCCCATCGGCGTCCCAGCGACGATCGGTTGGGCTACTCTGGGACGGTCCGGCATCCGGGGGGTTGCCGTTTCTCGAGAGGTCCGTGTCATGCGAGTTGCCATCGTTGCGCTCTTCGTCGTCAGTGCATTTGCCCTGCTAGCCCCGTCCACAGCCTGGGGCTGAGGCTGAGGCGGTGGTGGAGGCGGGGGCGGTCGCTCCGCAGTTTCCATGGGCAACGGTGCAGGTGGCATCGGCACACCCTCCATCGGCGGGGGTGGCGGTCGCGGCGGCAGGTCTGTCGGTGCCGCGCCGCGCATGACCTACTTCAAGTGGACCGAGGCCAAGATCGGCAAGATCCAGGCGATCACGCCCAAGGAGGGCGAGAAGCCCACGGGTCCGATCACGGCGACGGAGCACCTCAAGAAGGCGCTCGGCTACCCGGCGGCGAAGGCGCGCGGCGACAAGCGCCCCGTGCTCGTCTACTTCCACTACCCCCACGATCATCCGAAGCACGGCAAGC
Organism: Planctomycetota bacterium; assembly: GCA_029259775.1. Lineage (GTDB taxonomy): Bacteria > Planctomycetota > PLA2 > PLA2 > JAEUHO01 > JAHEIK01. The sequence goes on from JAJDEN010000040.1 coordinate 24,715, forward strand.
TCTCCACCTCCGTGTGCAGCCGCACACTCGATGACGAGCACGCCGCACGCTGGAGCAAGCTCTTCCGCTGCGTGCAGATCGACATGGGCGCGTCCGAGCTCAAGTACGTCGACATGCTCGGCCACAAGGGCGAGCCGCTCTTCGTCGCGCTCGATGACGATCTGAAGGTGAAGGCGGAGGTTCCCGTCTCCAAGAGCGCGTCGAAGCTGAAGAAGGCGCTCGAAGACACGTTCAAGAAGTTCCCGGCCGCTTCCAAGAAGCTGAAGAAGGACATCGCGCTCCACAAGAAGTGGATGGCGGAGGCCAAGCGGCTCGAGAAGAAGGACGAGTTCGAGGACGCCGTCGACGTGATCAACCAGATCCGGTTCGGCAACATCCGCGTGAGCCCCTACTACGAGAAGGCCGTGACCTACGGTCAGATGCTCGAGGCGAAGGCCGAGCGCGAGGGCCTCAAGAAGTAGCTCCGCCAGCGAGTTGACCTCGAACGACCCATCCCGAGGCGCGCCGCGTGATCCACGCGGCGCGCCTTCGACGTTGTGGGCCGATGCCGCGGGTACGATCCCTGCATGATCACGCTCCGCCCACGCCTGTTCGCGCTGCTCGCCGCCGTGCTCACGCTCTGCGTGGGGTGCGGCGAGAAGCTGCACAACGCCCCGCCACGGGGCGAGTACATGCGCATCCTCAGGTCGGCCGAGGCGAACTACGAGCAGGAGGACTTCCTCCACGCCGTCGGCCGCATCGCAGCCTGGCTGAGAGAGAAGGCCCCGAAGGTGGCCGCCATGCTCCAGCCTGGGTTGAGCGACGCGCAGATCGACGCGACGTTGAAACAGGCCGGCTTCAACTACGAACTCCCGTCGGACATCCGCACCCTCTATCGCTGGCACAACGGCATGCCCCGCGGATCGGACGTCCCCTTCGTTGGTTCGTTCCGCCTGATCAGCCTCGAGGAAGCTCTCGAGATCGCCACGGGCGACACGCTAGCGAAAGGGTTCGGCCTCCCGGCCGGCTCCCTGCCGCTCCTCGCGGCTCCGGAGGTGTACTACTACGCACGCTGCGAGACGCGCGCACGCAAGGCCGTGCCCCTGATGCTCCGGATACGAGGTGAGCCGATCGCCAAGATGCGGCATGTGAGCCTCACGGCGCTGTTCCTCACATGGGGCGAGAGCCAGGGTGCCGGCGGCGTCGCCATCGACCCGGACACGGGCGTCCAGACCAAGACCAACGATCATCAGTGGGCCAACATCCAGGCGCGCCACAGCCCGGAGCTCATGCACTAGGACGAGGCGTGGAGTGCACCCAGGAGCGCGACTTCAGAGCCGGCCAGCCCCTCCGAGACAAACAGCACGCGGCCCGCTGTCGGGAGATGGGCACGGCCCGCGACGACGTCGGCAAGAGCGACCATCTCGGACGCCGTGCGACCGGCGGGCAGAGGCCCCTTGTCCTGCTCAAAGTTCGCGCACTGGGCGGGCGCATCGGACAGCAGCACGTCGGCTCCGGCGTACGCGCCGGCCGGTAGCTCGTGCCGACTGCCGAACTTCGGCCCGACCGTCGCGGCGTACGCCGCTCCGGATAGCGCGTCCGCGGCCACCACGGGTTCAGCGCTTGCCGTGACGCACAGCACGGCCTCCGCCCCCGCGGCCGCGTCCTCGCTTGCGACGCATGCCTCGACGGGACAATCCACATCGTCAGCCAGGGCGTCGCAGAAGGCACCTGCTGCCTCGGGCCGTCGCGCCCACACGCGCAGGCGCGCGACGGGTCGTGTCGCGGCCCAGGTGCGCGCGTGGTGGTAGGCCTGGAACCCGGCGCCGAGTACGGCCACCTCGAGCGGATGCTCGACATGCCGGGTGGCTGCGTCCATGGCGACGGCGCCCAGCGCGGCGGTTCGCCAAGCACCGAACGCGCTGCCCTGCGCCGTGGCCAACACCTTCCCGTCCGACAACCTGAGCAGACCGAGAAGCTGCGACTCAGGATGCGTGCCCGCCTCACGGTCGATGGAGTACAGACGAAAGCCCGCGACATCCTGCGCTGCCGAGCCCCCGATCGTGAACACCAGCTGCCGTCCCATCACCGGGACGTTCACGCGTGGCGGCGCGGCCGTCTGTCCCTCGGCTGTGGCGCGCAGGAACGCCCGCATGGCGTCCACGGCACCCGCGCGCCCCAGGCGCATCAGGTCCTCTTCGACGTAGTGCTGCATGGGCCCAGCGTACACGCACGGGGCTCCTGCCCTGGCGGCCGACCTACCATGTGGCCTTCCCCAGGGAGGTGCGCATGGGCTGGCTTGACTACATGTTCGACAGCGAGCTGAGGCAGCGTGGCGACATCGAACGCCTCGAGTACGAGCGGCGGCGCGCCGCCCGCGCGCAGCGTCGGGCGCGCCGTGGCACGCGCAAGCAGATCGAAACGCTCGAAGGCGAGGTCGAGGAACTCGAGCTCGTCCTCGAAGCCGTCGTGAAGCTCATGATCGAGAACGGCAACTTCGACAGCGAACGGCTCCGGCAGGTGATGGACGAGGTGCGTACGCTGCGCACCGCCGAAGCCGAGTCCTCCGGGGATGACGAAGAACCGGCGCGGCCCATCCAGGCGCCGCGTCCGTCCCGCAAGCGTCGCTAGCGCCCGCCGCTACACGCGGCTCGGGCGCGGCAGGAAGCTGCCCACCTCGCGCCGGTACCGTGCATAGCGTTCGCCGAAGTGCGCGAGCAAGTCGCGCTCCTCGAGGAAGTGGACCGCCACGAAGATGTACGCGCTCGTCACGCTCGAGAAGAGCAGGTGGCCAACGCTCATCGTCGGCACGGCCCAGAGCGCAATGAGAAAACCCGTCATGATCGGGTGTCGAACGAAGCGATAGAGGCCCGGCATGTGGAAGTCCGCCTCACCATGCGGGAGGCCCTTCAGGTTAAGGAACGCCTGACGCAGGCCGAAGAGCTCGAAGTGACCGATGTTGATGGTCGCCACGAACACGATGGCGATGCCGACCCAATAGAGCGTGATCCCCAGGCCGACGGCACCGCCGGACACGTCCCACACGACGCCCTCGATCGCGCGCCACTGCCAGAACACCAGGCCCAGCACGAGGCACGTCGCGAGAACGAACGTGTTGCGCTCCAAGCGCGCGGGCCAGACCTTGGCCAGGCGACGCTTGAACGCAGGCCGCGCCATGACGGCGTGCTGCAGCGCGAAGAGGCTCAGCAACCCGATGTTGATCAGCGCGGCGCCCCACGAGAACGCCGCGGCATCCGTACCGAGCGTCTTCGGCAGGAGGTCGACGCCGCCCATGAAGCCGGCGGCGTAGAGAAAGGTCACGAGGAAGAGCGCGTAGATCGACGCTCCGTAGGTGAACTCGAGTGTGCGGCGCATGGCAAGGCTCCAAGTCGGGGACGGTCCGGCACGAACCGGCTCTCCCATCAACTCCCGAGCAGGTCCCCCCGTGGACAGCGCTTCGCCTGCGGGACCTCCGGTACCCTCAGAGCCCATGGATTCGGGTCGCAACAGCTTCGATCGCCTGCTGGACGTCGTGCGGGACATCCCCGCGGGGCGCGTCGCGAGCTACGGGCAGGTCTCGGCCCAGGTCCTTGGCACGACGCCGCGCATGGTCGGCTTCGCCCTCTCCGGGTTGGAGCAGGGCACGGACGTGCCGTGGCACCGCGTCATCAACGCGGCGGGCCGCATCAGCCTGCCCCAGGAAGACGGCGCCTACGCTGAGCAGCGCGCGCGCCTGGAGGCGGAGGGTGTCGAGTTCTCCACCTCCGACCGCATCGACTTCGATGCCTTCGGCTGGCTGTAGCCAGGCGCGGGCTGCGACCGACCCCTGTCCGACGTTCCCATTCAGGGAGGGCCCATGCGAACGCTGTGCTGCATCGCGATCGTCGTCTTCTGTGCCGCGACCAGCTCGGCGAAGGACGCCGCCACGTACCCCGAGGGCGACCCAGCGCACACCTGGGATGGCATCCCCTTCGACCTGCGGATCCCCACGTCGTTCGCCAAGGCCGAGAGCCGAGCCTTGGTATTGATCCTCCCGGGTTCGTTCGACGACGTCGGCGCGCTTGGAGGGGGGCCGTACGCCTTGGTTCGGCCCTCGGTCCCGGAAGACCGCACCTCGGGCATGTGGAGCGCGGGGGAGGTCAAGACCATCGTCGCCCTCGTACGTCACCTGCAGAAGGCGCTGAAGATCGACGCCGGTCGTGTTCATGCGATCGCCGCGGATCGCACCAGCGTCCACAGCATCTTCGAGATGGTCACGTTCAAGAAGGGATCGCCCTTCTCGGGCGTGTGCTTCCTGCGCTCCAGCAACGTCCGCTCGAACATCGCCAGCTCGCTCAAGAAGCGCATGAACGTGCTGGCGTACGACTGGGACAGCAAGCCCACGGACGGCCAGTCCGTCAAGGAGATCGAGAAGGCCCTCGCGGGCAAGGCGCGGACCGTCGAGCTGCGAAGTGCCGAGACGCCGACCGGGGAGCCCTACTTCCGTTACTGGTTCGAAGCCACCGGCGGACGCTTTGTTCCGGGCTACGACCACAGCTTTGATTGGAAGACCGAGGTCGGCGGCCTCGCCGCGATCCACACCGAAAGCGCGAAGCGAAAGACGGGCGCCATGGTGTACATCTTCGACAAGCCGGCCGACGCGGCCAACAAGGACGCCCGTGCACTACAGAACGACGTCTTCTTCGACGCGCGCGTCCGTCGGGCCGGAGCGAATCTCGTGTGTTGGAAGCTCGACCTCACGAAGCACAAGGAGATCCATGCGGCGCTCGGACTCCTGAAGACGCCGGCGGTCGCGCTGCTGGATCGCACGGGGAAGGTGCTGAAGCTGTTCGACGGCAAGGCGAAGGCGAGCAGCCTCGCAAAGACTGCGCGCAAGGCGGCCGGGCGTTAGGGCTTCTTCGGCTTCGACTCGACGGTCGGCGGCCGCCTCTCGATCAAGCCGAACGCGTCGATATCCGAGCCCGCGCGGCCGTGGATGCCGACGATATCGTAGCCCTCGCCAGCGAGGCGCATCTCCGTGTGCCCCGTGATCGCATCGCCGTGCCACGTGTCGATGTAGGCGTCCTTCGGATCGAGCTTGCCATCCAGATGGCGCATGTAGATGACCGCGAAGCCCTGGAAGCGCTTGCCCTGCTGGGCGAAGAGGCCGCCAATGGCGTAGCCAGGCTTCGACATGACCTCGCCGCGCTTGGCGCCGTGCTTCCCATATACCCTGCCGTCCAACATCTTGCCTTCATGCCAGTAAAGACCCTGGATGCTGCGGATGGCCGGTGCCCAGTTGACGAGTTCGTACGTGTAGCGCAGGCCGACGAGCAAACCACCCGCTGTCTCGCGGAACGTCGTGCCTCCGGCACCACCGAGCGCGGCGGTGTCGCGCAGCCCGTCCTTGGCGAAGCCTTGCGTGCGCACCTTGGGAGCGTTGGCCGCGTACCAATGCCGGCCGACTCGCCGGCCGAACGAGCCACCGTGAGAGCTGAGCGCGCGCCAGGTGTTCCAGTGGAAGCGCTGCGCGCCGAGCTTGGCCGCAAGGCTCGGCGCGAGGTCCTTCGTCATCGCGGCGAGGATCGTCACGACGGCGTTGGCCTTCCGCTCCATCGACTCGGTGGCGAGCCGGTCGAGCACGTGCTCATGCGAGAACGCAGGCAGGTGGCCTGCCTGGATCCAGGCCCGCAGCATCGTGGTCTGCAGCGCGCGATCCCGAGAAAAGTGCTTCGCGAGCAGCGGGAGGCCGGCGGCACCTTCCTCGTGCAGCACGCCGACCGCGAACGCATCGTCCAGGACGCCCGTCTGCAGCCACGCATCCCAGATTGGGTGCGCCTCCTTGCCGAGGGACACAAGCCACACGCGGAAGCGCTGTTGCAGCGGCTTGGTAAGACCCCTGGCTCCGCCCCGAGCCCATGCCAGCAGCCCTTCCTTCGCGTCGGGAACCTTGCCGCGCCACACATCGAAGAGCGGCTGGACCAACCAATCCAGGGGCTTGCCCTTGTAGGCCCGGGTAGCCCCTAGGAAGGCCAGGAGCTTCGGAAGCGCTGCCTTGGCCGGCGGCCCGATCGCAAGGAGCGCCTTCACCACGTCACTCTGGTAGCTGGGCATGACGCCGCGCCAGGGATGCCAGATCCTGCGGCGCAATCCCTCCGGGATCCTCCGATCGAGCGCCTTGATGAGGTCGTCCGTAGCCGGCTCGGCTTCGGCGCCCAGTTCGCGCAAGCGCTTGGCAGCCACAGCGGCCTTCTCGAGGTCAGGGTCGTGCAGCGCCTTGCCGAGCGCCCTCACCTCGGCTTCGGTCTCGGCAGCGGCAGGCGCGGCGAGTACTGCCAACAGCAGGAGGACGGTGGTGCGCCAGATCATGGAGGCACATCGTAGGCGCGGCCGAGGCCGCCGAGGGGGCACGTGGCTCCCTCGGGGGACAGCCGAAGGCCCCACCTACAGGAAGGCCCCGCGTAGAGGCTAGAGCCCGAAGCGCGAGCCGCCGAAGCAGCAGAAGCCCCAGCTGGGCTCCTGGTGCGTGACGATGCGATCGCCGGTGATCCGGTTGCGGCGGTAGCTCGTCCGGCCCTCGGTCCACTCGTCGTGGAAGACGCTGGGGACGATGCAGCCGACGAGGACGATCAACGCCAGGCCCATGAGCAGCAGACGGCGTGCCTTGGGTCGCATGGCCCCAGACTAGCGAAGAAGCGCGTACGATGACGCCATGCACCCCGTTCGGGCCGGATTCGCCGAGATGCTGAAGGACGGCCCTCTCGTGCTGTCCGGCGCTGTCGGCACCGAGCTGTTGCGTCGTGGCGTACCCACCCCGATGCCTCTCTGGGCCACCGCCGCCCTGCTCAGCGCTCCCGACGCCGTACGCCAGTTGCATCGCGACTACGTCTCCGCGGGCGCTCGCATCGTCACGGCGAACACCTTCCGCGCCGACCGCGTGACCCTCGCACGCGGTGGGCATGGCATGCACACGCGTGACCTCAACAAGCTCGCGCTACGCCTTGCGCGCGAAGGCGTCGCCCAGGCACGGCCCCCGCGCCCGGTGCTCGTGGCGGGCTCGGTCGCCCCGATCCAAGACTGCTACCGCCCGGACCTCGTGCCCGACAACGGGACGCTCATGATCGAGCACGGCATCAAGGTCGGCCATCTCGTGTCGGCGGGCGCCGCGTTCGCCATGGCGGAGACGATGAACACGGCCCGCGAAGCGCGCATCGCGCTCGAGGCTGCCGCGGCCGGTCTGCTGCCCGCCATGGTCGCCTTCACCTGCGGACCGGGCGGTACGCTGCTCTCCGGCGAGTCGATCGCCGAGGCGGTGCAAGCCGTCGAGCCGCTGGACCCCATGGCGATCCTGGTCAACTGCTGCGCACCGGACGTGGCGACCGAGGCCTTCGTTGCCCTCCGCGCCGCCACGGAGCGTCCCACCGGGGTGTACGCGAACGGCAAGGGCCATCCGGACGACGATCAGGGCTGGAGCTTCCGCGGCGGCACGTCACGACGCGGCTACGTCAAGCACGCACGCACGTGGTTCGCCGAAGGCGCCGCGTTGGTCGGCGGCTGCTGTGGCACCGACCCGCGCACCACCAAGGCGCTGGCTCGCCTCGCGCGCGCCTTCGCGTAGGTCCCGTAGGATCTTGGCCTCCCCCACGACGAGGTCGCGATGAGAACACTGCTGCTGATGACGCTCTGCATGGGGCTGCCCGCCACCTCCATGGCCGAGGAGCCGGCGGCCGAGAAGCCGGTCGCCCACCTCGCCAGGTTCGCGACCGGCACGGGTCCGACGCACGCCGACGGAACCTACAGGCTGCTCGACACCGCGAAGACGGAGCGGCAGTCAAACGCCATCGCCTTCGATCGTCAGGACGAGGCGGCGCACGGCTCAGCCACGCTGCGCTGCCAGCTGCGCGTCCTCGAGGGTGGCGATGGCGGCGCGCTCGTCTTCCTCAACACGCGCGCCTACGGCGCGAAGGGCCCCGCACCCTTCGTCCCGAGCTGGGTCGAGCCGAACCTGAAGCAGACATTCGCCGTCGGCCTCGACGTGCACAACCCGCCGAGCAAGGAGATGTTTACGCCCTGGGGCAACTATCAAGACCGGCCCCAGCGGGAGGTCTCGCTCCACTGGGACGGCCGCGAGATCGTCAAGCGTGTTGCGCCGAAGGAGTTCCGCGGCGACTTCACCGACGTCGAGGTCGCGCTGAAGCACGTCGTGGGCGGCGCGGAGGCCACGGTCAAGATCGCGGGCGCCCTCGTCTACGACCGCTACTTCCTCGCCCACGTCACGCCCTACCCCATGCGCCTCGCGATGGGCGCCGGCACGCGCGGTGATGCGACGACGGAGTTCGACGTCAAGGACGTTGCCTTCACGCAGGGAGAACGCGTGGCCGCGCCGCGTCGACCTCTCCACGTCGAAGTCTTCAACCACGTCCTGACCAACAACAAGAAGACCGCCTACGAGACCGAAGTCAGCCTGCCGCCCGCGGACTGGGCGTTCGGGCGGGTGATCCTCACGCTCGACATCCACGACGCCGGCAAGGACTGGGACGAGTGGGACCGCAACGGCGAGATCAGCATCTGGGACGGTGAACGCAAGCTCGGCATCGTGCCGTTCATCACGTCCTACCGCACGGCGTGCCACTGGAAGGTGGACGTCACGCACTTCCGTCCGCTGCTCGCGGGCAAGCGCAAGATGGAGGTCCGCGCCGGCACGACCTTCTACAAGAACCGCGGCTACATGATGAGCGTGTCGCTCGACTTCCATCACGGCACCCCGCAGCGTGTGCCCTACCGCGTCGTGCCCCTCTGGGTCGGCACCGCCCGCTACAAGTCCGCTGAGAACCACTTCCAGGACTTCTTCGAACCCCGAACGGTGGCGCTCGACGCCGAGACCGTCGAGGGGAAGATTTTCACGACTGCGACAGGCCATTCGCAGATCGGCGAGTTCACGCCGTCGAAGCGCGCGATCACGTTCTCACCGCAGGCGGGCGCCGAGGAAGCCGACGAGAAGCGCTTCACGAACGTGCTCTGGAAGACCGACGTCTACCTCAACCCGAATCGTCCGCAGTCCGGCACGTGGCAATACGCGCGGGCCGGCTGGGCGCCGGGCGACGTCGTGCGCCCCTGGTGGATCGACGTGCCGGTGGTCCCCTCCGAGGGCGGTCAGAAGATGCTGTTCCGCTACGAGAGCAAGCCCTACGAAGCGGACGACTTCCAAGGCAAGCCGACCGAGAAGCAGATCAACCAGGCGAGCCACGTCGTTCGCAGCTACCTGATCCTCTACCGCGTGGGCGAGGGCATGATCACAGCGCCCGTGTTGCTCATCACGAACGTCGCCGGGAAGAGCAACGCCGCCAACGCCGGCATCAAGAAGGGCGACTACCTCGCCAGCTACGACGGCATGCAGCTGAGCTCCGTCAACGACCTGCGCGTGGCGATCCAAGGAGCGGCCGGGGGCGGCCGAGAGCGCGTCACGGTGGTCGTGTTCCGCGGCACGGAGCGTCTGGAACTTGAGCTCGCCGTCGGGCGGATGGGCATCAGCCTGGGCAGTCGCTAGAGCCGCAGACCCGTGGACAGCCCGTCAGTCGGCGAGCTTCTCGTGCAGTTCCTCGAACTTCTTCCGGAGCGCGTCGAGCGACGTGGTGAGCCTCTTCTGCTTCTTGGCGGAGCCCTTCTTGCGCGGGGACGTGCGCAGCTTGCGGAGCGCCTTCTGGTCCGCGTCGATCGAGCGCTGGAGCTTCCGCATCTCCTGCAGGACCGGCTTCGTCGACGCCACGCGCGCGTCGGCGGCCGCTGCCTCGTCCGAACTCAGGAGCGATCGCAGCTCCTTCGCGAGCGCCGCGTCCTTCAGCTTGCCCTTGGCCAGGATCCGCAACGCCTTGTGCTCCCGATCCACAAGCAACACGACGGGAGCTAGATCCCGGTGAAGCAGCGGGCTCGTCTTCTTCCGCAGACCGTCGATCGACGCCCGAAAACAGACGCAGGCGCGAGCCGACGCGGGCGTGGCGAGCGCCGCGGGGTAGCCGAAGCTCTGCTCGTCGACGCGCAGGGACTCCTGGGCCTGCTTCGACGGGCGGCCCTTCTTGTCCTCGTGCGCTGTCGTGAAGAACACGAGCAGCGGCCTGCCAGGCACGACCTTCTCCATGAACGACTGGGCCTTGACCCAGGCCAGGAGGTTCTCTTCCTTCGTCGCCCCTGCGGTGCCCGGCACCCCCTCGAACGGGGCGTCCTTCCACTTGATCGCGGCCAGGGCCCGTTGATGCGCATCGGCCTGCTCGATCTCATCGAGCCAGGCCTTGAGCGGCGGCGCCATGGTCGCGATCGACGGCACATGCCCTTCGCCGGAAATCACGACCTGCTTCAGGATCGCGCCGGCCTGCTCGAACTGCGGCTTGCCGCGGTTGGCCGCAGCGAGGTTCGCGTCCTTCTCCCCATTCAAGAGCAGCAACGGCATCCCTTCGAGCACGGTCAGGTCGGGCTTGGGACTCTCCATGATGCCGGCCGCCATGATGCAGTAGCCGCGGTAGCGACCGCGCGCCACGTCCTGGAAGCCGTAGAAATTCACGCCCCAGCCACCCATGGACAGCCCCGAGAGAAAGACACGCCGCTGATCGATCCCGTAGCGTTCGTGCATCAGCGCACGCGTCTTCTCGAGAAACGCGATCATGGCCGTGATGGTGGACGCATCCGACTTGATGCCGCCGGCTCCCGCGTCGGGCTGTGCGCCATACGACATCCCGACGATGAAGTAGCCCTTCCCCTCGGTGGCGGACTTCCACGGCCACGACGTCGGCTTGCCGCCCGACCCGTGCAGGAAGAAGATCAGCGGCAAGCGCGCACCCTTCACGTAGTCGGTCGGCACGTAGAGGTGGCACGGCGCATCCGAGCCAGGGACCCGCAGCGGCCCTTCCGAGCCGGGGTCGATCAGCGCCGCGTTGTCCTCGCCCTCCCCATGTCCAGGCGCCACGAACACGAAGAGCAGCAGCAGGACCGACAGTCCGAAGCGGCGCAGTGTCATGGGTGCCTCCTCCCGAGGATGGGGTGGCGATCGCATCGGCGCTCATTCTAGCGCGAGACGCGGCGTAGGCTGCGGGCTCGCCATGAACACACGCCTCGATCAACAGCGGATGCTCGACCTTGCCTACGCTCGCTTCAATGCGATGCGCACGCTCGGGGACGAACGCCCCTCCGCCTTCCGCCTCGAGCGGATCGGCGCGCTCGACGTGACGGTCGATCCTGCGCGTCAAAGCTCCTACAGCAATCGCGTCGTAGGACTCACCGCTGCGTCGCTACGCGACCTGGACGCAGCGCTGGCTCGCCTCCCCGACACAAGCGTTCGCGTCGAGGTCGAGGCCGAGGCTGAGACCCGGGGGGTCCTGGCCGCACTTTCCGAGCGCGGCTTCGAGAAGAGCGTCGATCTCCTGTGGCTGGACGGCGATCCAAGCAAGCTCGCTGCGGAGCCGGTGCTTCCTTCCGGTGCACGCATCGAGCGCTGGCAGCACGACCGCGCGGGCGAGTACCTCGATCTGCTCGCGCGGTCCGGCGTCGAGATACCGGAGCAGGTGCGCGACCTGCGGCGGCAACACTACGTGACGGACACGTTCCGCACATTCGTCGCGACGATGGACGGCACACCGGTCGCCTGGTCGACCCTCTTCGTTCACGGCGCTCTAGGACTGCTGGGCAACGCGATGACCCTCGAGGGACACGAACGGCAGGGACTGCATCTGTCGTTGCTGCATGCGCGCCTACGCGACGCGGCGAACCTGGGCCTGTCCTGGCTGGCGAGCGACGTCCTACCCAACACGACGAGCCAACGCAACTGCGAGCGGGCCGGCCTGCGCCCCCTCGTCACGCTCGGCTTGTACGAACGCGGCTGAGGATCACGGCTTGGGCTTGAGGCCCCCGGCCACCAGGACCGCGCGCGTCTTCTTCGGGTCGTGGTCCTTGGGGCGCACGATGACCTCGATGGCGTTCTCCGCAACGCGCGGCACGACGGACAGGACGCCCTTCTCCGCAAAGGGCCGCCTCAGGTGCCCGACCACACGCACACCCGTCGGCAGGCTCTCGAAGCGGTAGACGACCGACGCTACGTCGCCCTTCAGCCCCACGTGGGCAAGACGCTCTGGATGCAGCAACCAGCGACTCACCCACGCAATGCAACCCGACGCCGTCTCGTCGACATGGCGAACGCCAGGCACCGTCGCCGCGGCCTTGCTCATGGGCCCCTCGCCCCGGGTGCGCTCGAGCGCGACGCGCACAGGATCGATGACCTCGAGCTCGAGCTTGGCGTCCTTGGCCATCGCCGCGAGCGCCAGCGGCGTCACCGTGCCCGGCGCCGCCCGCAACTCTACGAATCCACCAGCGTGCAGCACGACGGCGGGCTTGCCCGCGCTCTCTCGCAGCTGCTTCGCGAACACGTCGGCCGTATCTTCCGGTACGCGGACCAGCGTGCGTTCGCGAGGTGTCGCGTCGCGGGCCTTGATGAGCATCGCGGCCACCTGCGTCGCGTCCGGCGTACCTGTGAGCGGAATGTCTGCGACACGACGCCCGTCGGCGTCCAGCACGAGCAGGCCGGGGCGCGTCGCCTCGAACGGCCGTAGCAGCAGGTACGCCTCGGGGACCCGGACGAGGACACGCACGTAGGACGCCGCCGCGGCCTTGATCTGCGGATCACGGAGAAGGGCGAGGAGCGGACCGCTCCGGAAGTCGACGCTAGCTCATCAGGTCGCGCCGCCCGAGAGACCGAGCAGCAAGCGCACGTTCTTGGCCTTGGCCTCCTGCGCCGCGGCGGAGATGGCGACGAAGCCTTCGTGCGGCCACGTGAGCGAGGGCGGGAGCTCGGCCTTGAGCGGCGTGGCCTTGCCAGACGTCGCCTTCGCCGCGGCGCTCTTCTCCTTGGGCACGTCGTCTTCCGCGATGGCCATGGGCGCCAGGAGCAGCAGAGCGAGCAACAGGGGCAGCGACGTGCGCATGGGCTCTCCTTGTGTCAGCGAGGTGCGTGCTGGGCCAGCAGCGCGAGGAACGCTGCAGCGTCCATCGTCCGGTTCTCGCGGGCCAGCACAAGGCCATCGCCCGCCAGCACCCAGATGTCCGGGACCGCAGTCACGCCCAGATCGCCCGCCGACGTCGGATCCTTCTCGATGTCCACCTTCAGGAGCTCGAACGCGCGTAGCGCTTCTTGCACGCGCGCCTCGCCAAGCACGAGGCGCTCAAAGGCCCGGCACGACGAGCAGAAAGCCCCGCCGAAGTCGATCACGAGCGGCACGTCACGCGATGTGGCGCGGCGCAGTGCTGCACGCAGCACAGGCGAGGCGGGATCTTCCAGACGCCGAAGCTCTGCCGCACCGTCGACGGGGGCGTCGATCACGACCGGATCGAAGCCGAGCCCGCGGATCGTCGAGAGCACAACGTCCACCGGCCCGGCCTCGCGCAGCTCCACGGCAAACGTCTCGGTGGGGATGTCGAACGTGACGCTCGCGACCGAGGGCAGGACGCGCACGGCGTCTACGACCGAGTTCGGTCACCCGAGTCATGTGATCCCGAGCTTCTGCACCATGCCCTTCACGCGGATGTGCACGTCGGTTCGGGCGACGTGGGTCTCCGCCTCGCCCGAGGTGTCGCCGCAGGCGACCAGGGAGGCCAGCAGCGCCCCAGAGACGAGTACGGCACCTGCGAAGAACGATCGTTGCCTGCTTCGGATCGACATGTCGGTCATGCTACCCGCCACGAGGGGCCGCCCCTGCCGAAGGCGTCAGCACCCGGGCGCACGGGTACCCTGCGCGACTATCCCTTACATTCCCGTCCCAAGACCGAGATCCATGACAGCATCCGAATCCGATTCCGAGACCGCCGATACGCCCGTCACCTTCTCCAGCCTCGCGCTGTGTGAGCCCCTCCAGCGCGCGCTCGCCGAGCAAGGCTACGAGACGCCCACACCCATCCAGGCGCAGGCGATTCCCTATCTGCTCGATGGCCGCGATCTGTTCGGCATCGCGCAGACGGGCACCGGCAAGACGGCCGCGTTCGCCCTCCCGCTACTCAACCTGATGAACAAGAACCCGCGGCCCGCGAAGCCGCGACGCCCGCGCGCGCTTGTGCTCACGCCGACGCGTGAGCTCGCCGCCCAGATCGCGGCAAGCTTCGAAGCCTACGGGCGCCACGTCAACGCCACGCATACGGTCGTCTTCGGCGGTGTAAGCCAGGTGCCGCAAGTGAAGGCCATGCGCCAGGGTGTCGACGTGCTCGTCGCCACGCCGGGGCGCCTGCTGGACCTCATCGATCAACGCGAGATCGACCTCCGCTTCATCGAGTTCTTCGTGTTGGACGAAGCCGACCGGATGCTCGACATGGGCTTCGTGCGCGACGTGCGGAAGGTGCTCGACATCATCCCGCCGCGGCGCCAGTCGCTGCTCTTCTCGGCCACCATGCCGGATGACATCGTCCAACTTGCCGGCTCGTTCCTCGACGACCCGGTCCGCGTGGAGGTGACGCCGCCCGCCTCCACGGTCGACCGCATCGACCAGCGGGTCCTTTTCGTCGAGAAGACCGACAAGCGCCGACTGCTCAGCTGGATCCTCGAGGACAAGCGCATCGAGCAGGTGCTCGTCTTCTCCCGCACGAAGCACGGCGCCGACCGCATCGTGCGCTTCCTCGCACGTGACATGGAGAGCGCGGCTGCCATTCACGGCAACAAGTCGCAGGGCCAACGCGAGCGAGCCCTGAAGGGCTTCCGTGACGGCAACACGCGCGTGCTCGTGGCCACCGACATCGCCGCGCGCGGCATCGACGTGCCCGGCATCACGCACGTGATCAACTTCGACCTGCCGAACATCCCGGACAGCTACGTGCACCGCATCGGCCGCACGGCACGCGCCGGGCGCGACGGCATGGCCATCTCCTTCTGCGACGTCGATGAGCGCGAGTACCTGCGCGACATCGAGAGGCTCATCCGCATGAAGCTCGACGTCATCGAGGATCATCCCTTCCCGTCCAACGTCCCGCAGGGCACACGCGCCACGCGCGCGGCTTCGAACCGCCCGCGCGGCGGCGGTGGTCGCGGCGGCGGAGGCGGACGTCGAGGTGGCGGCGGCGGTGGTCGCGGTCGCAGCGGCGGTGGCTCGGGTCGTGGTGGCGGCGGTGGTGGTGGTGGGCGTGGTCGCGGCCGAAGCAGTGGCGGGGCGCGCGGTCGTTAGATCCGCCCGCTCGACAGCTAGTTGTCGAGCATGCCGTGACAACACTTCTTGTACTTGCGGCCGCTGCCGCAGGGGCACGGGTCGTTGCGGCCCAGCTTCGTCGCTTGCGACCGGATCGTCTGGCCCTGGCCTTGCGCCGCCGCGACGAACGCCGTCTTCAGCGCCTTGACGTAGAGGCCAAGCGTCCGGCCTCCGCTCAGTCGACCCTGGGCCTCCATCTCCCCCAGGAACGAGGCGCAGAGTGCTGGCACGTCCGCCCGCGCAGAGCCTGCCATCTCGAGGCGCGCCACATGTTCGAGCAAGGCGGGACGCAGATCGGATTCCTCGACGTCGGGGGGCATGACGTCGCGCTCGGCGCAGGCGCCGCCCAGGAATGCGCCGAGCACCTCCGGCGCGTACTCGCGCACGAGGGACGGATGATCGCGAAAGGCCGAGGACTCGCAGAAGTCCCCCACCCAGAGCGCGATCTGTTCCTGACGCTGTGTGTCGCTCATGCAAGCAGCCTACACAGCGCCCTCGCTCGCGCCTGTAGGATCCAGGGACGCTCCCAGGGGTGATCCTCGATGTCCGACCTCACACGCCGTGACGTGCTGAAGGCCTCCACGTTGCCGCTCGCCGCGGCGGCGGGCATCCCGCTTCTCGCAGCAGGTGCCTCGGCCGAAGAAGGCATCGCCGCAGATCCTGCCAAGACGAAGTTGATGGCGCTGCTGCGGAACAACCAGACCTACGACTGGCAACATGGCTTCGGCACCCGCATGAACCACAACGCGATGGTGCTCGTGGCCCTCTATCGTCTTGGCGCGACAGCCAAGCGATTGCAGAGCTACTACGACGGCCTGAACAGGCCGCGCTTCAGCATCGCGCGCGGACAACGCGCGACGAAGATCACCGCATCGAACTGGACGAGCGCCCTGGGGCGGAGCGACTCGGTCCACGCCTACATCCGCTACTTCCGTGCGCGCGCCAAGGCCGACGGCGTCCAGGCGACGCTGAAGGCGCACACGCCGCGGTTGGTCCAAGGGGCCGCCGCCGCCGCCTTCCATCCGCTCATCAAGCTCGGCTCCGGTCTGGACATCGCCGACACGGAGGAGATCGCGCTGGCGCTCGCGAACTGGGCGACGTCGTACGAGGCCGTGCCCGCCCACGACCCGAAGCACGAGGCGATCGGGTTTCCCGAGTTTGTCGCGTCGCTCGCCAACGACGAGACGCTGCGAAAGATCCGCGGCGGCAGCGGCAACATCGTCCAGCGCATGCGGCTCTACTACCGCAGCCCCGCGTTCCGCGCACGGCTGCGACCGATCAAGATCGATTCGAAGAAGCCCCTCCACGTAGTCGCCGACACCATCCGAAGCGCGTTCACGAAGCATCAGCACTTCACCTTGCTGCACGGGCTCACGAGCACGCACGCCATGCGCGCCGTGCTCCCCTATCTCGGCAGGCCAGAGAAGCCCTTGACCGCGTTCTGCCATGCGCTGGGTGCGGCTTGGCTCACGGCTGTCGTCCTGGCGCGCCGCGATTCGAAGCGGCCGCTGCCGAGCCGTCATCCGGTGGAAGCGGTCCTCAAGAAGCGCGGCGCCGCCTCGAGCAACAACCATGTCATCAAGGTCACGTGGTCTTGCCTCGAGGAGTTCCGCGCGTACGGCCAGGAGGACTACCTCCTCCTCGCCGCCCGCGACCAGGCTTCCCCGGCACGATTCTCCTAGGGCACCATCGACGGCGTGACGCGTCGACTCCCTTGGGCCCCCGGGCTACCCTTCCGCCTGCCCCCGCCCCGCGCCTGACGAGGAGACGAGATGGACACCTTCGACGCGATCTACGCACGCCGAGCCGTGAAGCACTTCGACCCGGAGCATCGGCTGTCCGCCGAGGAGACGCAGAAGCTGCTCGAAGCCACGATCCAGTCGCCCACGAGCTTCAACATCCAGCACTGGCGCTTCGTGGTCGTCTCCGACCCCGCCCTCCGCGCCGAGATCCGCGCGGCCGGCAACGACCAGGCCCAGATCACCGACGCCTCGATGCTCGTGCTGTGTACGGCCGACGTGAAGGCCTGGGAGAAGTCGCCCGGGCGCTACTGGGTGAACGCGCCCCAGGAGGTCGCTGACCTGCTCGTCGGATGGATGGGCCCCTTCCACGAGGGAGACGATCAGCTTCAGCGCGACGAGGCGATGCGCTCCATCGGCATCGCCATGCAGACGCTCATGCTCTCGGCCACGGCCATGGGCTACCAGTCGTGCCCGATGATCGGCTTCGACCGGGACGCCGTCTCCAAGCTCGTCGGCCTGCCCGGAGACCACGTGTGCGGTCCCCTCGTCGCCATCGGCAAGGGCACGAAGGATTCGTGGCCGAAGCCCGGCCAGCTGCCGCTCGACGAGGTCGTCATCGAGAATCGGTTCGCCTAGACTCTGTCTGAGAACGCTACGTGGCGAGCCGGACGAGACCGAAGCGAGTTGGTGCCAGGACGAGGATTTGGCCGGAGGCGTGCTTCCTGCACGTTGAGGACCGCAATCCGAGTTCGGGCCCAGCGTAGCGAGTGGATCGTTCGGCGCAGCCGGAGGGCTTCTCAGGGAGAGCCGAGTGCCGTACGTGAACATCCAGATTACGGAAGGCGCCACGCGCGAGCAGAAGGCCCAGTTGGTGAAGGACGCAACCGACTCCCTCGTTCGCGTTCTCGGCAAGAAGCCCGACCACATCCACGTGGTGCTCCAGGAGATCGCGGAGGAGAACTGGGGCTTCGAGGGACTGCTCACGGACGAGTGGAAGAAGCGCCGGTCCTCCTGAAAACGACCGCGGGACCGGGACTCTCGGACCTGCTGCCCCGGATTACGACACACCCCCCGATCGTCTGGTTTCATGCCAAGCGGCATGGGCATGCCGTGAGATCGACGGGACAGAGTGGGGTGCGGCGAAATGGTGATGGTGGTTGGTGTAGATGGGTGTCCGCACGGATGGCTCTGCCTGCGGCTCGACACGGAGACCGGCGCGCTCACGCATACAGTGCACGCGTCGGCCCAGGCTCTCCTCACGGAGGAGCCTCGTCCGGCCGCGATGGCCATCGACATGCCGATCGGCCTGCCCGCCGCAGGCAGCCGTGCGTGCGACCTCGAGGCACGCAAGCTGCTGAGCGGCCCCCGCAAGAGCAGCGTGTTCCCGGCACCCATCCGACCCGCCATCCACGCGCCGACGCACGATCTGGCGTCCGAGATCACGCACCAGGTGGACGGCCGCCGCGTATCGGCGCAGGCCTACGGGCTCTTCCACAAGATCGGGCGCCTCGACGCCCGCCTCACGCCCGAGCACCAAGCATGGGTCCACGAGGTGCATCCCGAAGTCAGCTTCTGGGCTTGGAATGGCGGCTTGCCCCTGCTCGACGGCAAGAAGACGCGCCCGGGACGGGCGGAGCGGCGCGCCCTGATCGACGCGCACTTCGGCCGTGACGCGCGCAAGGCCGTCCGCGACGCCTACCTCGTCCGCGCCGTCAGCCACGACGACATCCATGACGCCTTCGCTGCCCTGTGGACCAGCCGGCGCCTGCTCGCTGGCACCGCTCGGCGGGTTCCGACGACGCCGGCCCCGCTCGACGACACGGGCCTGCGCATGGAGATCTGGTACTAGGCTCCTGAAGAGCCCCCCCCTCACCAGGCTAGAATGGCGCGTGCGGAGGCCGCACCGACCTGCTTCCACCGTACGGCGTCAATCAGGCGCCGAGAGAGAAGCAGGTACACATGAAGATCCCGATGCCTCCCACCGGTGGCCAGGGCGGACACTACGGCCGAGGTTCCCAAGGCCGGACGCGCATCTTCGACAACAGGCAGCGCGCTTCGATCGAGGGCAAGCCAGTCCCGAAGCGCTTCAGGAGGCTCCGCCTGCGCAAGCGCAAGCGCTCCCGTATGGGACACGAGCATCCGCTGATGTTCGTGTTCGTGCTCGTCGTGGTCGGGATCCTGGCCATCCCGCTCGCAGGTATTGCCTGGGGCATCGTGAAGCACGTGTTCACGTCCGTCTTCTCGTAGCCAGGCCCGCCGGTCCCGCAGCGACGTCTCGGCTCACTTCGCGCCGCGGAGTCCGTCCAGGATCTCGGCGATGCGGTCCTGGATCTCCGGTGAGGCCTTCACCACCAAGACCGTCTCGCCCTGGATGCGGATCAAGGTGTCCTCGGCCATCTCGGCACCGAGACCGTCGATGACGCGAGCCCTGATCGCCTGCGCCGTGTGCTGCGTGGCCAGGTCCTGGATCGCGTGGATCTGCACGACGAGGCCGCTCGCTACCGCCTTCGCAGGGTCAGGCGGCAACCGCGCGTCCTCGGCCTCCTGCTCGCGCAGGGCGCGCCGGATGCCGCTCAGGTGCTTGTCGATCGCCTTCAGCCGTTCTCGGCTGGCGCGAACCACGAGGATCCCGTTCGTGATGGGCAGGTCCTTCGTGTCGTAGTAGCGCAGGCGCCGCGGTGCAGGTTCGGTCGGCGTGGCCACGGGCGCGGCCGGCTCGACGACCCGTGTCGCCGGCCTCGCCCGACGCGCGGTTTGACACGCCGAGAGCAGCAGGGCGCCCAGCACGAGCGCGATGAGAGACGTTCGCATGCGATCCTCCTCGAGCACGAAGCATAGCGGAGCCCCGTCACGCAACGGCCACCGAGATGGACTGCCTAGCGGGCGGCGCGCGTCAGCTGCAGCGTGTGCCGGATCGGGTGCATGACGGCATGCTCGAGCATCGCGTCGATGCAGTACGTAACGCCCCAAGAGGAGTCGAACGTGGCCCGGTCGGCGGTCTTCTCGTCGAGTCCATGCAGCGGACCATCCCAGCCCGCAAGCAGATGGTCGACGTAGGCGCCGAGACGGTCCTCGACGTCGTCCGGTACGGGATCGATCGAGGGCGCAGGCAGCTCGAGGTTCTTGCAGATCCACACCATGTAGCCGCGTGCAGCACCGAGGACGTGCCGCAGCATGGCGGTCAGCGATGTGACGTCCGGGTCCGCCGACCCAGGGAGCTGGGTCCCAGCGGCTACGGCGTGCGTCCATGTGTGTACGAAGTGCCTCAGGTGCTCGTCGTGCAGTTCCACAAGCGCGCGCGCGCCGCCGTAGGCGTAGGCCTGTTCGTTGATCGGCATGGTCTTCAGTCCAGGGTTCGGGAAGAGCGAGGGGGCCAGGGTACAGACGCATGCCCTTGACGTAGGCTGCCCGTCCCTCGCCCCGGGAGCACGCCATGCACCGCCTCGCGCCCACGTCCGCGGTCCTGTTCGCCCTCGCCCTCCTGATGCCGGGCTGCGGCGGCACGGAAACGGCGCCGGCGAGCGAACACGACAAACTCATCGATCGCCTGATCACGCAGCTGTCGGACGCGTCCGACGTGACGAGGCGGGATGCTGCGATGGAGCTCGGCCGCTTGGGGCCCGTCGCCAAGCGGGCCCTGCCGGCGCTCTGCAAGGCGCTGGCGGACGACGCCTACCCCGTCCGGGAGTGGGCGTCCTCGGCCCTGTTCGACATCGACCCCAAACCCGTGGCGGCCGTTCCGATCCTGGTGCAGAACCTGCAGTCCAAGAGCCTCTCCATGCGCATGTTCGCGGCGGGTGTGCTCGAGCGCATCGGCCCGCCCGCCGCCCCCGCCGTCCCGCACCTGATCAATCAGGTGCAAGGCGAGCACTTCGAAGAGCATCTCCCCGCCGTGGATGCGCTCGCGGCGATCGGTCCCGCCGGCGCTCCCGCCGTCCCGGCCCTCATCGAGTACACGCGCGGCCAGGGCCACGTGTCCTGCCACCGCGTCGCCAAGGCCTTGATCGCGATGGGTCGCGCGTCCGTCCCGGCGGTCGTGAAGGCGCTTGGCGACGAGGACGCGGCCATTCGCGTGACAGCAGCCGGCGCCTTGGGCGTTCTCGCCCCCACCCGGGGGCCGTGGCTGAAGACGCTCATGGCGACCCTCGCAGAGAAGGGCGGTGGCCTGCGCCGGGCCGCGGCGGAAGCCCTGGGTCGCATCGGTCCGCCCGCCAAGCCGGCGATCCCGGCGCTGCAAGCGGTGCTGACCGACGACGACGGCTACGTCGTCCGCGCGGCCCGCGACGCCTTGCGACACATCGAGGCGAAGCCGTAGGCCTACGGCCGTAGCAGCTTGCGCACCCGCCGCTTCAAGTACGGGACGACCTCGTCCTCGAACCAGGGGTTCTTCTTAAGCCAGATGTTGTTGCGCGGACTCGGATGCGGCAGCGGGAGGCGTGCCGGGCAATGGCGCTTCCAGTCCCGCACCGTGTCGGTCAACGTCGTGCCGCGTTGGTCCAAGTGCCACGCCATGGCGTACTGTCCGATGACGAGCGTGAGCTCCACGGCAGGCAGACGCTCGAGCAACGCGTCGCGCCACGCCGGAGCGCACTCCGGCCGCGGCGGAAGATCGCCGGACGTGCCGGTGCCCGGGTAACAGAACCCCATGGGGAGGATCGCGACCTGGGCTGCGTCGTAGAAGGTCTCGCGCGAGACGCCCATCCACGCGCGCAAGCGGTCCCCGCTCGGATCATCAAACGGCACACCGGACTCGTGTACGCGGCGACCCGGCGCCTGGCCCACGATGAGGACGCGCGCCTTCGCGTGCACTTGGAGCACCGGACGAACCCCATGCTCGAGCGCAGGCTCGCAGATGCGGCATGCGCGGACGTCGCGCAGCAGACTGGCGAGGTCCTGCTTCGTCACGGCGTGGACGTAACCCACAACTCAGAACGATCGGACCCCGCCCGGAGCGAGGTGGCGCCAAAGAAGTGGATCGATCCGTCCGACGCCATGAAGTCCTCGGGGGACTTCCACCCGGCGACCTCGAGGGCCATGCTGTAGTACGCGGCAACAGCGGCTGCCGTCGTCCCCGCCGGGAACCGATGCCGTCCGTAGCGCGAGCCCTCCGGGGCGCCGTCTTGCCATGCGTCGACGAAACGTGTCCGCCCGGCCTTCTCGACCGCGAGGAAGGCGACCGTCGTCTCGGCGAGCGTGCCGGGACGCTTCGGTCCCTTGTCCGGCGCGATGAAGAACGTGACGGTCCCATCGAAGGACGCTGCAGCGGGCTTCGGGGAGGGCTCGGACTCGCCACACCCACAGAGCAGGAACAGGAGACCGAGGCAGAGGACTCGGGGGGCCATGGCAACCTCCAATGGCGCGAAGCGCGCACCACCTCTAGAGCCTACGTCGGGACGGACGGCGCGAGACGTCGCTTGGCCGCTTTGACCATCCTACGCAGACGCCCGCGGCCCTCCGCGGCCTCCAGGAACAGGCGCATGGCCGCGCGACCTCTGGCGCGCCGGCCGGCGAGGTCCTGGCAGCGTCCCTGCCAGTAGAGCGCCTCCAGGAGTTCGGGGTGCAATCTGTAGGCCTTGCGCGTGGCCGCGATGGCGCGGTCGAGATCGCCACGCCCGAGACGTTCGACGTGCTCGGCGGTCGCCTCCGCCAGCTGCAGCAGCGCGGTCGCGTCATCCGGTTTCTCAGCCACGGCACCCACCGCATCTTGCAGGGCGCGCGCCAACGCCTTCTCGGAGCGTTGTCTCTTGCGGCACCGCACACAACGCACAGCGGTCGACGCGAAGTTGAACTGGAGGCTCTCATACCAGAACTTCTGCTCGCGGGCGGCAAACACGAACCCGCGGTTGCACTGCACGCACGTGCGCTCGATGTCTTCGTAGAAGTAC
Source organism: Planctomycetota bacterium (assembly GCA_029259775.1). Lineage (GTDB taxonomy): Bacteria > Planctomycetota > PLA2 > PLA2 > JAEUHO01 > JAHEIK01. The sequence continues at coordinate 47,506 of JAJDEN010000040.1, forward strand.
CGCGGCGTGTCGCAGCAGTAGGCCTGGCGCCGGATGTTGCCGCGCACCGCGCCGTCAGGAAGCTCCGGGAGGTAATCCGGGTCGTAGTCCCAGAAGGCGTGGACCGTGCCGTCGGCAAGCGTCAGCGTCGCGGGGATGAATGGGATGGGGCCGAAGCGATCGTGGTGCAGCACGTGCTCCGCGGCCTTCTTCGGCTGCTTCTTGCGGCGCTGCTTGCCGTCGCGCCCTCGATGTTGTCTGCCGCGCTTGCCCATGTCGCGGGCCATTCTGCCAGAGGACGTCAGGCTGTCTGCGCGTCCGTCAGGGGGAAGTCGAGCCCGGACGGGAACTGGTGCCCGAGGAGGCGAATCATCGAGGCCAGCTCACCGTGGTGCTGGAAGACGTGCGTCTGGGTGCGGAGCAGGACGTGGGCGGGCACGAGGTCCACGGTGTCGCCGTTCCACTTGGTCACGGTGCGTGGCGACGAGAGTTCGGTGTCCGAGGCACCTCGCAGGTAGCCCGCCGTGGCGGCTTCGACCGCAACCCGCAATCCGCTGAGGGCTTCGATCGTCTGATGCGCGTCGGCGTCATCGTCGAGGAGGATCTCGCCTCGCAGCACACCGAGCCAGTAGCGCTCGGCGCCGATCAGATGATGCAGCTGCGAGGCCAGGGTCGGGTAGCTGAAGCCCTCGACGGCTCGCAGGAGGTCGTCCACGGGCAACGTCGCGCAGTGATCGATCACCATCTGCAGACTGCGATGCGTGCGGGCGTGGATGTCGAGCAGGGCGGCTTGGGTGTACATGGCACCAGCCTATGCCGAGGTCTTCTGCATCGCATCCGCGCACGGCGGACAGATGGCATGCGTCACGTCGAACGTCCCGTCACGTGGAATGAAGTGACCCAACGGCAGCCAGCGACCGTCCTCCGGCCGTACGCTCTCGCACCACGCACAGATCGACACGAAGCCCTCAGCCGCCCCCCGCCCGATGAGCGACTGGATGAACTCATCGCCGCGCGCCTCGTAGACCGCCGCGACACGCCGCAGAAGTACCTGTTGCTCCCGCACGAACTGGTGCCGGAAGCGGCCCAGGACGGCGGAGCTCTCGGCATCGTCCAGACCGAGCTCGGGCAGCTCGCGCGTGCACGCGTCGACCTGCCGCAATCGAATGAGCACCGCCGCGGCGACCAGGTCGTAGGCGCTGGCCGCGAGGCCCCATTCGTTGAGGCGCTCGAGCTCTCGCGCGAGCACCGCGCCCTCGTGGATGCGCCCGGAGGCGAGCCCCTCCTCGTCCTTCACGAAGCGCAGGATGTCGAGGGCCTCGCGCGCCAGCGGACGCGCCTCGTCGCGTTCGCCGAGCGCCGCGTGGACCGACACGGTCAGTGCCAGTTCCTTCAAGCGATGGAAGGGCGGTGTCTCGGAACCCGCTCCAAGCTGGCCGACGAGATGGCGCGCAAGCGGATAGTTGCCTTCGTGGTAGGCGAGCTGGGCACCTCCCATGGTCATCGCCCAGTGGAAGACCTGCTCGAGGCCTTCCGTCTCCTGGACGATCCGGCGGTACTCGCTCCAGTGGCGTCGCGCCAGCTCGTGGTCTCCCCGCCCGCGCGCGTGCACGCCGGCCGCGGCGAGGTACTCGAGCTCGAGGTTGGTGAGCGGCACGGGCGCGCGGTCCAGCACCGTCCGCAGATCGCTGAGCGCTTCGCCGAGCGGTTGGTCGAGGTCGAGCTGGCTGAGCGCCCCGCAGATGGCGCCCAGCGCGAAGGCCAGCACCTTGTCTGCCGCGGGGCCTTCCTCCCGCGCGCGCTGCGCGAGACGGCGCGCCAGCATGTGCGCCTCGAGGTAGCGCCCCCCGCGTCCGTACAAGGTGATCAGCGACTGCATCGCCATGGCGTGGTTGCCGGCGTGCTCCTCCCGCGCCTCGTCAAGCAGCGCGCGGAAGTGCTCCTCGGACGCGCGGAAGTCCCCCTGTTCAGCGAGCGCACGCCCCTCCACGACACGGGCGAGGAAGCCATCGGTGGGTTGCAGGCCTGCGCTCATGCGTACGCTCCAGGAGGCAAGCAGATGAGTCTACGGATGGGCGGCTCGTTGCCACGCTTCCGTCGCGCACCTGTTCACATGCCCAAGCGCCCCTCGTGGTCGACGGTCAGCACCGAGGTTGCTCCACCGGGCAGGTTCGTCTCGAGCGAGGCGACCCACCCGCTGTCGTGCGCCTCGAGTCGGAGCGTGCCAAGCTCCGACGGCGTGACGCCCGCGAAGTAGAAGTCCGACACATCAAGCGAGGGCGCCTCGCGCTCACGCTGTTGGTAGTAGAGATCCATCAGCCGTTCGCGGGCCGCGTGCAGCGGATCGCGCGGCGCCTTCGCAGGCTGCAGGCCCGGCGGCCTATCGGAGAAGTGCACGTAGCCGAACTTCTCCGGCCGGTGCATGTCGATCGCATCCTGCGGTGACCAGACCCAGTTGTCTTCCGGATGCGCCTCGCGCGGCACCTTGCGGTAGCCGCCCTCCAACACGTCGAAGAGCCAGTGCACGCGCGAGAAGTTCACGCGCCAGACGTCGGACGGCTCCGGCGGGCAGGCCTTGCTGCCCGCGAAAGCCGCGAGCCCCCCCCAGGGAATCGCCACCTCGACGCTCCAGCCGCGGTCGATGTCCGCAGGATCATTGAGTGTCCCGTCGATGTGCACGGCACTCACGAGCCCCTCGATGTTCTTGCCGCGGTGGACAGGGCCTCCGTCGCGGTACGGGCGCTCGAGATGCAGCTCCCAGATCGTGCCGTGCGCGTTGATCTCCAACTCGTAGTAGTCGTGGTTGTCGCCATCGGGATCGATGAAGATCTCGAAGTCCGGATCGTTGAAGATGATCGAGTTCTTCTCGGTCAGCGTCGCGACGACGTGCGGATCGTCCAGGTACGCGGCGACGTAGAAGTACGTGTCGTCCCAGCACATCTTCGCGCGCGTCCGGAAGCGCGGCGTCGGCTTCTTGTGCCCCTCGATGTCGACGAAGGCGTCGGTCCACGGCACGTCGTTCCAAAGCGGATCGGCCATCCGGCCCGTGATCTGTATCGGTCGAGAGACCTTCGGGCAGACGTAGCGCCTGGGGCTGGTGATGATGCGCGTCGGGTGCTCGGGTGTAGGGGCGACCGTGCCATAGAACGCGGAGCGCTCGTCTGCCGGCACCGCCTTGCCCTCCGGGTCCCAGACGAGTGGGAAGTGCGCCCCCGAGGCCGACCAACGCGCTGCGTAGACGCCGTGCTCCGCGCTCGCCGCGACGTCACGCACAGAATCGTTGAACCACGTGAGGTCGTAGGCTCCCGGCTCCGACGCTCCGAGGAAGTGCCACGTGCCGTGGTCATGGATCTCGACCCAGGTGTGGTTGCCGCTGCCGTCCGTCCACGCGGGCGTCCCGGCCAGACGCGCGGGGATGCCAACCGCCCGGCACGCACTCGCCAGCAGGATCGAGAGTCCCGTGCAGGAAGCGAACGTCCACTCGATGGACTCGAGAGGGCTCATGTTGTCGTGCGGACGCTTCGTCGGGTGGAAACTGACGCCGCAGGACTCGAACACGAGGCGGTTCAGGCTGAGAACGGCGTCTTCGATCGAGGCGCTCCGGCGCGCGGTCTCGGCGAAGCGCTCGTAGAAGAGCGGCCGCCAACGATCCCGACGCTCGTCGAGATGCGCGTACGGGAGGACGCACTCCAGGAAGACGTCCTCCGGCACGTCCATGCTCGTCGGCACCTCGGTGCGCACGCGGGCGGCATGCGCGACGTTCTCGAGCAGGTACGCGGCGCCGAGCGTCCGCGCGTCAGACGCGGGCATCCAGGCGATGAGGAAGCGCATCCACGCGGTGTGCGGCGACTCGGCCAGCGCGCGCTCCAGCTCCACGCGGTTGGATCCGGCGGCCTCGAGCGTGGCGTCCAGGGCTGCCTCGAGCGTCATCAGGAGATCCTCCGATGCGTCACGCCCATCGCCTCCAACCGCTCCATCATGCGCGCGACCCGCACTTCGAAGCCACCGTCCGTTCGTGCTTCACGGCTCGACCACGCCACCTCGGCCAAGGCCGACCCCCTCGGCCACGCCATGTACTCGAGGTGCTCCGCGTCGTGGATGTACTCGCTCCAGAGATTGGCCTGCACGCCGAGCAGGTGCTTGGCCTGCTCAGCCGGCCAGGTGTCGTCGAGCGGTTCGAACGAATGCACCGTGGCCAGATCGGTGAACCCACCGATCGCCTCCGGCTCCGACGCCTCCGGGCCCTGGTAGTGATCGAAGTAGGCGTGCGACATCGGACAAAGCACGACGTCGTGGCCGGCGCGTGCGGCCGCTTGCGCGTGCGCCGCATCGCGCCACGCCATCACGATGGTCTCCTTCGGCGCGCCGCACTCGAGCACTTCATCCCATGCGACCGGGCGCTTGCCCAGACGCGCCAGCGTCGCGGCCATGCGGCGATGAAACCAGCCCTGCAGCGCACGCGCATCCGCCACGCCCTCGGCTTGCATGCGCTCCGCGGCGTGGGCGCAGACCTCCCACTCGGCGGTCGGGGCTTCGTCGCCCCCGAGATGGACGAACGGACCGGGGAAGAGCGCGGCGACCTCCTCGAGCACGTCGTCCAGGAACGAGAGCGCCTTGTCGTGCACGCCGAACAAGCGCTCGGAGATCCCCCACCGCGTCCAGACCTCGGCCGGCGCGCCGCTGCCGACCTGGGGATAGGCCGCAAGCGCTGCCTGCGCGTGCCCGGGCATGTCGATCTCCGGTACGACGCTGATGCCCCGCACGGCGGCGTAGGCCACGAGCTCGCGAACGTCGTCCTGGGTGTAGTACGCGGCGTAGGGCGTGCCATCGCCCTCCTCACGCGCGCCGCGGCGCGGGGACTCCGCTCGCCTGCTTCCCACCGACGTCAGCCGCGGCCAGCTCGTGATCTCGATGCGCCAGCCCTGGTCGTCGGTGAGGTGCCAGTGCAGTCGGTTGAACTTCTGCAGGGCCATGGCATCGACGAAGCGCTTGAGGTCCGCGAGAGGAAACGCGTGGCGCGCCACGTCCACGTGCAGCCCGCGCCACGCGAAACGCGGCGCGTCCTCAATCCGGACCACCGGCAGCGGCCCGTCGTGAAGCAACTGCCTGAGCGACGACGCGGCACGGAGGAAGCCCTCGCGCGTCGACGCCTCGACGCGAACCCTCGGCGCCTCCACGGTGAGCACGTACGCCTCAGGAGGCAGGTCGCCCTCGACCTCAGCGAAGAGGATCTGGGCACGCCCGCGGTCTGCGAGGCGCACGACGTCACCGAGTGACGCGACGGCGTCCTTCGCCATGGCAGGCGCGTGCACGCCCCACGGGCGAGGGGCGTCGAACGCGCCCGTGCCCCGCTCGACGGACAGCGGTGCAGGCAGGATGAGGATCTCCCCCATGGCTAGCGCGGGTCGACGATCCAGTCGGCGTCGTAGATGTCGACGAACGCCGGCGCGACGCGCTCGGCGGGACGATCCGGCGCCAACTCGAAGACCCAACCGATGCGGGCCGGTCCGACGTCACCCTTCGGGCGACCGTTGAGGTTCGTCCGGCCCGTGCGCTCGCCGAGCGCAACGAACTCGAGGGCCGTGAACCGACCGCTCGCAAGATCGAAGCGGCCGTGCCCCACGATCTTGCTCGTGACGGCGCGCGGGTACTTCTCGGACGGGGTCCAGTCGCTTGCGCCGAGCGTCCACGTGCCGTCGGTCTCGCCCTGCGTCGCGCCGTCGATCTCGAAGGAGACGGTGTCGCCGTCGCGCTTCGTGACGGTTGTCGTGATCGAGGACGTGGCGACGTCGGCGGGCGCGAACGGAAGGGTCTGGCCCCGAACGTTGTCCACCAGGTGGAAGCGGGCGAGGCGCTCGACGATGGCCTGGCTCACCGTGTGCTTGTCGCCCACCTTGGGATCCGTCCCGAGCCAGCCGCGGGCTTCGGCCGCCGTGAACCAGGCATGGTCGCGATTGAGACGCTTGCGGTCGGCCTCCGGGCCGAGATCGGCGTTGAAGGAACGGAGCACGAGCCCCGTCGTCGGGCAGCTCGTCTCCCAGCGCTTGCGCGGGAGGGTCCAGTCCGCGGGTAGCTTGCGCGCTGCGGCCGTCGTATCGGCCCAAGCCGCGAGCCCCTGCGCCATCACCTTCACGACCGCGTCGGCGTCGAGCGTGTTCGTCGAGGCGAGGAAGGTGCCATCCGCCGTGAGGATGTAGATGCCCTGGCGCGTTCCTCCGCCGCCGCCGTAGTGGCCGTGGTTGGCCATCTTCTGGAAGTGCAGGCACTCGGCGTCTTTGCCTCGCTGCAGGCGCCAGACCTCGTCGGTGGCTGCGACGAAGTCCTTCGAAGCGGCGATGACCTTGGGGTTGGACCAGACTGACCGTCGGCCCGCGACGCCGTTGTTTCAGGTGCAGCCGAGCGGATGCCCGTTCATGACCCAGAGCAGCAGCGGCTTCTGCTCCGCGGAGGAGGCACGCAGACCGTCCTCGTAGGAGATCTGCCACGCGATCTGCTCCCAGGCGCGCTCGCTGTCCTTCGGCAGGACGAGGGCGCGGTAGGTAGCTAGCTTCGCCAGCTCGAGCCCGTTGTCGGCGCTTTCCTGCGAAGCACCCGAGGGCTCCGTCGCTTCGCCACCGCAGGCCGCGCATAGCGCGAGCGCAAGCAACGCGAGGGCGGCAGGTCCGAGCGGGGTCCGAAGTAGAGTCATGCAGATGCTCCGGCGGGTCGGGTGCGGGGCGCTTCGTTCCTGCCCCTGTACCTGGGGTCGGGCATCCTACAGCCCCGGGCCAGCAGGAGAGCCAGCGTTGAAACTCCATCTCGTCGACTGGCTCGTGATCGGCGGGTATCTGAGCCTGGCGCTCGCGATCGGCATCACGCTCTCGCGCCGCGCGAGCCGCAGCGTGGATCAGTTCTTCCTCACGGGGCGCAGCCTGCCTTGGTGGGTCGCCGGCACATCCATGGTGGCGACCAGCTTCGCGGCCGACACGCCGTTGGTGGTCACGGCATGGGTACGGGACACGGGCATCTGGATGAACTGGATCTGGTGGTGCTACGCCGTAAGCGGCATGCTCGGCACCTTCCTCTTTGCCCGCTGGTGGCGCCGGGGCGAGGTGATGACCAAGGCGGAGCTCGCGGAGCTGCGCTACGGCGGGCGCGACGCGAGCGCCCTGCGCGGAACGCTTGGCATCCTGCACAGCTCCGTGATGAACGTGATGATCCTCTGTTGGGTCATGCTCGCGGCGGTGAAGATCTTCGAGGTCCTCTTCGAGATCGACAAGATCTACGGCGTCGGGCTCGCGGCACTCCTGGCCGTGAGCTACTCCGCGCTCTCCGGGATCTGGGGCGTGGTCGTCACCGACCTCATCCAATTTGCGATGGCCCTGGTCGGCGCCTTCGCGCTCGCGTGGCTCTCATGGGCAGCCATCGGAGGCAGCACCGGACTCGCCGAGGCCGTCGCCGCCGGAGGCTCCATCACGGCGGACAAGCTGGAGATGCTCCCGCCGTCGGGCCAGGGCGGGTTCTTCGACGCGAGCTTCTGGACGGCCAACATCGCCGCCTTCGCCGTGTGGCTGGGTGTCGCCTGGTGGGCCGTCGAGAGTGCAGACGGCGCCAGCGTCGGCGTGCAGCGCATCGCCTCTACCAAGAACGAGCGCCATGGCCTTCTGGCCTACCTCTGGTTCAACGTCCTGCACTACGCCGTGCGCCCGTGGCCGTGGATCATCGTCGCCATCGCCTCGCTCGTCGTCCTGCCGCAACTCAAGGTGACGGCGCCCGTCAGCGGCACGGTGGTCGCCGTGAGCGAGGAGGCGGTCAAGATCCAACCCAAGAACGGCGCCGCCGTCAGCGTGCCGCTCACGACGAAGGACTCGACGGAGGACTGGCACGCGGAGCCAAGCGTGGCGAAGGGCGACGCGATCGCCAAGGACAAGGTGATCGCCAAGAGCGACTCCGAGAAGGCGTACGTCGTCATGATGACGCGCTACCTTCCGATCGGCCTGCTCGGTCTCATGATCGCGTCGCTGCTCGCGGCGTTCATGTCCACGATCGACACACACGTAAACCTCTCGTCGGCGTTCTTCGTCAACGACGTCTACAGGCGGTTCCTACGCAAGGCCGCCAACGACAAGCACTACATCCGCGTCGCACGCATCTCGAGTTTCGTGGTCATCGGGCTTGCGGGCTCGCTCACCTTCGCGATGGACTCCATCGGCGATCTGTTCATCTTCTTCCTCGCCTTCCTCTCGGGCGTAGGACCGGTCTACATCCTGCGCTGGCTGTGGTGGCGCATTCGCGCCGCAACCGAGATCACGGCGATGATCACATCGGGCTCCTTCGCGCTCCTCGTCACCTTCGTCGACATCGAGTGGAGCCTCGGCTCGCTCTCGCCCGACGGGACCCTCTCCTCCGGAGGCCGGCTGCTCGTCGTGGTGCTGTCCTCCTTCACGTGCGCCATGCTCGTGACGTTCCTGCTCCCGAAGCCCGATCCCAAGGCGCTGGTCGACTTCTACCGCAAGGTACGTCCGCGCGGTTTCTGGGGGCCCGTGCGTGCGCACCTGACGGGGCCGGTCAGGCTCGACCCGCTCGCTCCGATTGCAGCGGGTGTACTCGGTGGCCTCGCGCTGATCTTCGGCGTGCTCTTCGCCACGGGGAAGCTCCTCCTCGACGCGTCCGAGTCGTGGGTCTGGCTGCTCGTCGCGGCAGGCGGCGCCATGGCTGTCGCGTGGAGTCTCAGGACAAGCGCCCCCAAGGACACGACCGAATGACGTACACCGCCGCCGGCCTGCTCGACATCCATGAACGCACGCACCGGAGCATCCAGGGCGTGCTCGACCACGTGGCCACGCTGCCCGAGGCCGAACTCACGCGTAGCGCAGAGGGCTTCAGCTACCCCACGCTGGCCTCGCAGCTCCATCACGTCATCGGCGCCGAGCGCTACTGGTTCGGCGTACTGAATGCCGACATCTGCCTCGATGACGACGAGGCCACGCACCAGACCATCGACGCGCTGCGCGCCCTTCGGCAGGAGGTCGCGAACGCAACCGCCGCATTCATTCGATCGCGCACGGATGACGAGCTGAGCACCTTGCGCACCATCACCAAGTGGAACGGCGAGACAGCCGAGGTCGTGCCCGCGCACGTGCTGCTACGAACCCAGACCCACGCCTACCAGCACCAGGGCGAGATCGCCACCATGCTCCGCCAGTTCGGACACACCTGCCCGGCCATGCTCGACTTCCCGCTGACCTAGCCCGGATGTTGCGTGAAGCGTGCGCCGCCTGGGGACGGATCCACCCAGGGCGGGGTTCGGGGAGCGGCCGCCCGCGTGGTTCGAGGCAACACCCTGCTCTCGGGCTGCACTCGCGCCCGAGGTCGAAGCCGAAGGGCGGATTCGGTGCTGAGCCCACCATGGACGCCCTTCGGCAATGAGATCGGGTGCGAGTGTGTCCGAGAGCCGCACGATTCAGCTTGTGTTCACGCAACATGCGGGCTAGCCCTCGACCGGGGTACGAAGCGAGCCTGGTGGCGTACCATCCAGCCATGCGCCGACTCTCCCTCGTCTTCCTGTTCCTCGCCGCGTGCGGCGGCAGCGGCGGTGGTGCCCCCCCGTCGACAGCGTCTCCCCAGGTCGTGTCCGTCTCAGGCGTGATCTCGGCCCAGCAGGCAAGCGCGTTCATGGTCCAAGGTGTGGACTACCCGGGCGATCCCTTCCTCGGCGTGATCGTTCGCTTCACAGCCGCAGCCGGCAGCCCCTTCGATGGCTGCCGCAGCGCAACGCTCGAGCAAGCGGCTGTGCGTCTCTCGAGCACGGAAATCGAAGGCACACTCCCGGCGTTCGAACTGGCGGGCGATGAGGCGTGCTGGGTCACGGTCATCTTTCCCGACGGTCTCGAGCTCGCGTCGCCGACACCGATCGCCACGCTTCTGGGCACCCGTGATCCGGCCTACGACCACGACGGCGATGGCACGCACGATCGCTGCGATCCCGACACCTACGACTTCGAAGAGGATCCGCTCGCAGCCCGGCCGGTCGGCACCCGTCAGGTCGACCAAGCGACGGCCGGCTTCGAAGTCTTCGATGCCGGCGGTGACCGCGCCGTGCACTACGCGAACGCTGCCGCTACCGCGGTGAGCGACCGCTTCGAGCGCCTGCGCTGCGACACCAGCCAGCAGGATCTAACGGCGTACCTCGACTTCGACGCGACAGCGCAAGCCGCGCATGTCGAGCTTTGGTCCGACGGCAGCTACGCTGGAAACTCGGGCGCTGGTCTTCTGTTCCAGGTCACGAACACGGGCGAGCTGCGCCTCTACCAACGCGTCCGGCGAAGCCTGCCTAACGCAGTCGGCGCAAGTCTCCCGAGCAGCGGACGCCTCCGCCTCCGCCTGCTCAAGGGTCCGGCCAACACGAGTACCCTGCATGTCGATGCGTGGGTCAGCGGCACCTGGGTGGCCGACCACGCTGTGTTCCCGATCCAAAACGACACCTGGTTCACCGGGCGAAATGTAGTCATGGCCGAGTACGGAAACAGCACGCGTGGGCTCAAGCGCATCAGCGTCGTACGTCACGTCGCTCCCGCGGCCCTGACCGTCCTCGAGACGGCGGAGGGCAGCGCGAGTTGGAAGGTCTTCCAGCGGGACGCGAGCGACGAAGCCACGATCCCCGTGCGCTGCCAGTACGAGGCCGCGGCCTCGGCCCGCCTCGAGGCGCGCGTGGTGAACGCGGGCACGCAGAGCGTCCTGCCCGGCCACGACTTCGCCGACCACACGATCCCGGCGCCGCCCACTTCCGGCGGCGTGCTCGAGCTGGCCGTGAGGGGCGTCCCCACGGGCGGCAACTACGATGTCGAAGTACGACTCGTGGACACGGCGTCGAGCGTGACGCGGGGCAGCGGACGGTTGCGTGAGGTGGCGGTCGGCGACCTCTACCTCTGCATCGGACAGAGCAACATGGCCGGCTACTCCGGCAACCTCATCGGGGCCACGACACCCCTCCCGCAAGTCCACCTCTTCCATAACAGCGATACCTGGCTGCAGGCCTCCGAGCCGATGGACAACAGCGCCTTCCAGCGTGACGGCGTCTCGGCCGAAAACCCGCTGCACTCCCTGATGCTGCCCTTCGCCGTCGCGCTCTACCAAGCGACGGAGGTTCCCGTCGGGATCATCCCCTCGCCGCTGGGCGGCACAAACCTCTACGTCCAATGGCAGCGCAATGCGAGCGACCCCGATGACAGCGGCACGCTCTACGGCTCGGGCCTGCGCCGCGCCGCACTGCACGGCGGCACGCCCCTGCGTGGCATCCTCTGGTACCAAGGAGAGTCGGACGCCATCGCCGGCCGCACCACCGCGCAATACCGCGCCGACCTCGAGGCGCTCGTGTCGAACTACCGGGCTGACCTGGGCGCCCCGCAGGCGATCTTCCTCTGCGTGCAGCTGGGTACCTGGGCCAGCGGCGGGTTCCCGCACTGGACCAACGTCCAGGAAGCGCAGCGCCAAGTGTGCGCCGCGGACCCACTTGCGGCTCTGGCAACCGTGCACGATCAGGCCCGCTCCGACGGCATCCACTACACCGTCGCGGCCTACCAAGAGCTAGGCGCGAGGATGGCGGACCAAGCACGCGTGCTTGTGTTCGGCGAGGCGATCGACCCGCTCGCCGAGCTCACGACCGCCGTCGCCGTGAATGCCGGCGCCGACATCGAGCTGCGCTACGACGCGCCGGTCTCAGGCGGGCAGGCCTCCCTGTTCGAGGTCGTCGATGCGGGCGGCGTGAATCCCATCGTGGGCGTGAGCGCTGCGGGAAGCACCATCACCCTCCAGCTCACGCGCGTACTCAGTGGTGCCGCGACCGTGCGCTACGGCATGTCGACGGGCCCGGCTGTCGCGTGGGTCGTCGACGCGAACGGGGTCACCGTCCCGGCGTTCGCCGCCGTGAATGTCTCGCCCTAGCCGCCTCAACCCGTAAGACCATGGCGTGTGCATGCCCACCTACGAGTTCATCCTCGCCAACGCCCTTGCCGATCTGGCCCCCCTGCGCGCGGCCCAGCGCGAGACGCTGATCGCGCTGCCTGAGTTCTTCGTCGAGATGCATGTACGGCGTTCGGCGCTTCACTCGATCGAGCAGGAGGGAACCGTCGGCTACATCGCCGTCTTGGACGGAACCCTGAACGAGCTCTACCTGGTGCCGGAACATCGCGAACAGGTGGATGCGATTCTCTCGCAAGCCATCAAGTCGCTCGAGTTGAAGCACGCCTGGGCCGCCACGTTCGACCCCCGCCTCTTCGAGGCCTGCACCGCCGCCGCTCGCAGCCACGCGGTCTTGGGCCTGAGTTTCCGCACGCTCAACGCGGTGGCGCTCCCGACCCCGGATCCTCTACCCTCCATGCGGCTGGCGACGCAGGCCGATGCGGCGGTCGTTCACGAGGCGAACCACCCGGAGGTCTTCGACGATCCGGCCGAGATCGATGTGTGGATCGACAACGGCTGGCTCACGCTCTTCGAAGTTCCGGATGGCCTCGCAGGGTTCGGGCTCTGCACGCCAACGGGTCCGAATACGCCGGCTGCCGATATCGGCATCCGGGTGTGCCCTTCGTATCAGCGGCGCGGCCTCGGTGCGTGGATCGTCCAACGCATGGCCGCGCTTGCGCAGAGCCAAGGCCTCGTGCCCACGGCCGGCTGCGGGACCAACAACCCCAGCTCCCGCCGTACGCTGGAGCGAGCTGGGTTCGTTGCCGACCATCGTCTCGTCCAGTTCGAGTTCTAGAGGGTGGTGCCCTCGGGAGAGTCCCCATGTCCCTACGAAGCGGCGTCTGCCCCAACTGCGAATCCACGGAAGTCCATCATGACTCCGCCAACCTCATGCGCTCGGCCCCGCCCCTGCGCGTAGGCCTTGGCGGCGCCGCCATTCGCCTGCACTTCGTGTGCACCGCGTGCGGGCTCGTGCAGGACTTCGTCGAGCCGGAGGGTGCTCGGCTCATCCGCGCCAAGTGGCCGCGGGTCGAACCCGCTGAGGATTCCTAGGCACGGGGCCATGCGGCGCCCGTTGCGACTCAGGATCCGCGGCGGGGCTTCAGATCCTGCTGCACCGCCTGAGGTCCCCCATCCCCGCTCGCGATGACGAAGACGTCGAACCGTCCGGCGTGTCCCGCTCCAACATCCGCGCCGCTTGCGAGCAGGATCTGATGCTGCGCCCGCGCCCGCTGCCACATCAGAACGGTGGCCGCGGCACTCGCACCTCCTGCGGAGAGGATCTCCGTGGAGGTCTGCGCCTTGTAGCCCGCGGCGTTGATGCGATCCGCGGGCGAGCGGCCCGTACTTGCCGGTACCGAGGTCGGGGTCATGTGCGAGAAGAAGCCGCCCGCCTTCATGGTCTGCGCGTGACTTTGGGCGGCCGCACGAAGTCGGCTGTCGATCCGTAGCGCGTGCAGGGGCAAGCGCTGGATGATGGTCGCTGTGTCGAGGAGCTTCACGATCGCCGCTTCATCCATTCCCGTCTTGAGTGCGCCGGCAGCCCGGACACGGACGCTCTGACCGAGCATCTGCCGGTAGCGATTGACGTAGCGGATCTGCTCGCGGGCACGCGCCGGACACTCGGCACTGCGCGCCTCGTTGTAGACCCCGATCACCCACCCGTCGTAGTGCTGCGTCAGGACTTCCGCGGCGCTGCGGTGGTAGTCGCGGATGCCGACGCTCCGCATGTACCAGAAGAGCGGCAAGGGGCCGGCCGCCGCCCGCAGCTTGGGCGCGTCGTCACCGCGCCGCTTGAGGTCGTCGAAGAGGCGCCCGAGAAGCCGCAAGCGCTGGCCGATCTCGGCGGACTGGGGCAGAACGACCGCCTCCGCCTGGTCCCACAACGTGCGAACCACAGCCACGCGCCGGTCGACGATCTTCTGCAGCGCCTGAGCGGCCTTGCTGTTCGGGGCCAGCGTCTTGCGGTCGACGGGATGGAAGATCGCGACCAGAGCCCGGTCCCGACAGCGGTCGAGTTCGTCACGCACACGGCCAAGGGACCGCAGCCTCTGCGCCAAGGGGTCGGCATCGAGCTTGTCGAGCGCTTCCCGCGCGAGCATGCGCAGATGCGCGACGGCGTGCGCCTTCTCGACGGCGGTCTCCTCTCGGGCGTTGGCCGAGGCGGCAGGCAGCAGCAGGACTGTGACGAAGAGAATCAGGGCTGCATTGCGCATGGGGAGCCTCCCAACTCGTGGCCATGGACCTGGGAACGTCGGCGGGGCCCGGTCTGCAGGGCTGATCTCAGCGGCCCCACCGGCGCCATACCGTACCGACGTTCGTCTGCGGCCTTGGGGACCACCGCCCGCCGCCGGGCTAGCGGCCGATCACCGCGTCGCCCGGCGCGACATCCCCGGCTCCGCCGACGGTCGTACCGACGGCTTGGGTCGCCTTCGCCTCGTGGATGATGATCTCGCCGACTTCCCTGCCGTCTCGTACGACGAGCAGGGAATCCCCCGGTCGGATGCCGTCCCGCGTCCCGAGGGAGATCACGACCGACCCCCCGCCGTCAGACACCGCCAGCACCTGGCCCACCTTGGGCTCATAGCCCTCCGGCGCTGACGGCGGCCCGCTGCTGCACGCTGCCGCGAGGAGAACGCTCGAGAGCACGATCGCAAGCTTCAGTCGCATCCGGGCATCATAGGACGCTCCGCACCCGAAACCGGACATGGAACTCGAACGGCGCGCGCCTTAGGGCGTACGGGGCACCACGTACTCGAGGACCCGGTCGTGCCAGGGGATCCGGAGCCGCACGATCTCGGTATCCGCCGCCGGCCCGAACACATTGCCATCCGCCTCGAGCTCACCCTGGGTCCGCGGATCGAGGACGAGCGGGCCGAGGATGCGGTTGCCGAGGATGTCGAGTGACCACGGGCCGGCCGCCGGTTCCGTATCCATCAGTCGCTCGGAGTCGACGATCCAGTTGCCTTGAAAGAGCGCTGGGCTGAGTCCGCTCATGACGCGACCCGTGCGCGTAGGGAAGGCATCGGCGTAGCTGCGCGTGCCCGTGAACAGGTTGTCGACGAACGTCCAGTCGGGATCGATGCGCCCCTGCGCCGCGTCGACGTTGAGAAACATCGTGTTGAGGAAGAGCCCGCTGTCGTTGTCGACGAACGCGTTCCCCTCCATCCGGATCCAGGTTCCCCGCCGCTGCAAGGTGACCGCGTAACCTCCGGAGCCTGTTGCTGCGCATCCGGCCTTGGCCGCGCGGGCACCGAAGAACACGTTGTTCGAGATCACGACGGGATCGGCCTGGGTACCGCCCATCTTCATATCGATGGAGTTCTCGCCACAGAGAAGCTCATTGGCGCCTTCGTGAAGGTAGGCCTCGGCCGTGAAGCCCATCACGTTGTTGTCGATGAGCGTGCCAGCGCCGAGGCCGTACGGCTCCCCGTCTCGATCGGTGTGCTGGTAGGAGTCCGTGTAGTTGAGGACGACGTTGCTGACGATCCGGTTGTTCGTGCAGGCCCCATCACTGAGCTGGATCGCGACGGTGTCGCCCGAGCCCCAGCTCGCTTGATCGAAGCGCCGGAACACGCAGCGCTGGACAAGGTTCTCCTGCGCGTCGAAGCGGATCCGCAGCGGCTGACCCAGCGTCTCATGCCAAAGGCAGTGATCGAACACGCACTGCGTGGCACCGAACAGAAGACACGGCGCAAAACCATCGGCGAACGTGAGCCCGTGGAAGACCTGGTGGCTGTTCCCGATGACGCGCACGGCGATCAGCTGGGCCTGGCTCTCCCCGAGGCGCTCGGCGGGATGCGGCGCCGCGAGGATGTCGGCACCGACGGCCGGGCTGTAGACCACGAGCAGGGGCTCCGCTGCGGTACCCGACTGCGGGATGTAGAGCCAGCCGTCGTTCGTGCGGCCGTCGGAGCGGCCGCGGTAGTCGCCGGGGAGCAGCACGATGATCCGGACGCCGTGATCCAGGGGCGCGAGAATCTCGGCCGGCCAGCGATCCAGCGGCTGAAGGTCGGGCTGCATGACGTAGATGTCGCTACGCGCCCAGAACGCGGCCGTGTCCGCAAGGTAGGGCGCCGCGACCTCATGCGCTGAGGCTTCGAGCTCGCTCGGCGGCGGCGAACCGTCCTCCATGCCCCCGGCGGCGCCCGAGCCGCCGCACGCGACGTGCGCCAGAGCAAGCAGGAGATAGAGGAAGGAAAGCAACCCGCGCATGCGGTGCTTTTACCAAGGACGCGCTGCGGCCGCACGCACACCGAGACGGATCGGGCGCTTCTCGGTCTACGGCGCGTCCCGGACCGCCGCGATGTCCGCGAGGCAGTCGGCGTCGAAGTCGAGCGCGCTGCTGCCCGTGCCAAGGATGTCGTCGGCCACGCGGGAGACCAGGGCGTCACCCTCATACGCCCAGTACATGACGCAGTCCTGACTCGCCGAGTGGGCCGGGTGCGTGGCATCTTCATGGTTCACGACCATCGGCAGCCCGTTATCGACGAGCCCGATGACATGCCCCACTTCATGCACGCAGATGGCAAGCTCGGCCGCGGCGCAGCCGGCTTCGGTGAGCAGGCCCAGACCTGCCGCCGCGCAGCTGTCTTCGATCACCTGCTTGAAGATGGCCATGTGCTGATTGGCCCAAGCGATACCGAGCACCGTCCCGCCTCCCGGCCCGGAGTCGTAGCGGCCGTCCAGGAACATCACATGCATCTTGGTCGTACCGGCCGGCTCGACGCGATCAAACGTCGACGCCGCAAGCCCTTGGAGCTCGGCGAACGTCCACGCGTGGTTGCTGCCGCGTGAAGCGATCGTCCCGTCGAGCACCATCTGAACGCCCGCTGGCTTGTCGAGGATCCCCGCGAGTCGCGACGCAAGATCGGTTTGCGTGGCGGGACGAGGCTCGAAGCCTACGACCCGGTCGACCTCGAGAACGAGGCGGGCAAACGTGTCACCGCGAATGTAGTTCAATACGAGGGGACTCGGCGTGAACGTGTCGACGCCGCCCGTGTTGCCTCCGCCGCCACCCGACCCGCTTCCGCAGGCGGAGCCTGTGATCAGGACGAGAAGGGCAAGGAGCAGACGGGGGCTGGTTCGACGAGGCATGCAACTGTTGTAGCGTCGAAGAGTCGAAGCTGGCGAAGTCCCCCGCTCGAACTCGACCCATACGTTCCCCGGGCATGCAGACCCCAGAGTCTTGGGCTTGGGGCACGAGCCTCGGGGCGGCGCGTCTGAACATTTGCGAATGGGGGCGCGTCTACCGCGCGGAGGGCATCGTCGGCCTGACGCGCGCCTTCATGTTCGCTGGCGCTCCGCGCGTGCTCTGCTCGCTTTGGAAGGTCGACGACGCGGCGACGCAGGTCTTGATGATCAAGTTCTACGAGCTTTGGAACCCGAAGGACGGCACGCAGGGTCTGGGGGCCGCCGCCGCACTCAAGCGGGCGCAGGAACACGTGCGCGAGTTCAAGAATGCAGGTGGCGAGCAGGTCTGGAAACACCCCTACTTCTGGGCGGCGTGGGTGCTGTGGGGCCTGCCGAACTAGCGGCGCGCTTCGTCGGGAGGCAAGGGGCCGTACGGCACATCGCGCAAGTAGGCGGGCTCGCCGTCACGGAAGCGCCGACTCGCGCCCACCTTGGCGTCTCCTCTCGATGTGGCTCACGCGGCGAGACCCTTGCGTCGCCGGCCGCCTGCGCCAGGGTTCCCAGCGTCGCTCGGGACTGGTCGGTTCCCCTCCGCTGGGGCTCGCATTAGGATGCAGGCGTTGTTGGCCGAACCACCGAGGGGGCCATGCGAATCGTTGTCGTCCTACTTCTGCTTGGTCTGAGCGCTCCGGTCGTCGTGGCGAAAGATGGCCCTGCGGACCCGCCGCGGACCGCCACCGCCATGGCCGCGCGCATCGCAGAGTTGCATAGGGCCGGCAACGCAACGGAGTTGAAGCGCTTGGCGGCGCTCCAGCATCCGGACCCGTGGCGCGTGGTCGCGCAACTCCAGCGACGCGCCGCCCACGACGCAGCGCTGGCCTACGCACAGGCCACCCCGAGCCACTCGACCGAGGCCCTCACCGCCTACGTCGAAGCGCGGCGCAGCGACCGCGCAACGGAGAGTGCGTGGGCGGCGCTGGAATCCGCGATGAAGGACGCGGCCGCAGAGAAGCCGGCCGCGGCTCTCGCGCGCCTGCCCTCGCCGCGCCCGTCCACGGACACCGTCCTCGGCATCGAGATGGCCCACATGGCCGGACAGTGCCACCGCGCGGCCGAGCGCATCCCCATGGCTCTGGCCAGCACGCTGGAGGCCGCGGAAGGTGCAGAGGCCCTCGGCTGGCGCCACCGAGCAGGGCTCGGCTTCGCATTCGTGGGCCACTTCCAGAAGAAGCTCGGGCGGTTGGACAAGGCCGCCCTCTCCTTGAACCGCGCGTACGAGAACTGGTTGGCCATCGAGTTCTGGAAGGGCTGTGGAACCGTTCAGCTTCAAATGGGTGAGATGGAGCAGGGGCGCAACAGGCCTTTCGACGCCATCCATCACCTCGAGCGCGCGGTATCATTGATGGAGCAGGCCCACGCCATGACGGGCATGCTGTCGGCGCTGCAAGCCCTCGGCGCAGCGTGCAAGGCCGCGTCGGATCACCGACGCGCGATCGAATATTACAGCCGAGCCGCCCGGGGCTGGCGCCTGCTCAAGAACGGCAAGTTCGTGTCCGCGGCCGAGATCAGTCTCGGGAACATCTACAGCGACATCGGGAGCTACGCGCAAGCCATCAGGCACTATGAGCGGGGCATCGAAGCGGCGGTTGCGGCGCGCCACGCGGTCAACGAGGCCAAAGGGAGCATCAACCTGGCCGGGGTGAACTGGCGTATCGGCAACCTCGATCGCGCTCTCACACTGACCAATCACGCCCTCAAGCTCCTCACGGACGCCAACCAGCACGGGGACGCCGCGCACGCCCTGATGGGGCTCGGTATCCTGCGCAGGTCGCTCGGCGACTACGCCGGGAGCGTCGACCTGCTCAAGCGCGCCCGCCGCGTCGCCGTGGCCCACGGCGACGGCGGTCTCGAGGCAATGACCCGCGCGAATCTTGCCGGCTCGTTCCGAAGACTGCGGGACTACCCCGCGGCGATTCGCGAGTACGAGGCCAGCCGTGAACTGTCGCACCAGCAGGGCGATCTCGCCCTGGAGGCCCGGTGCATCGGGTCCATCGGCGAGTGTCTCATCCGTCAGGGAAAGAGTGCGGAAGGCCTTCCGATGGTCGAGAGTTGCATGCGCGAAGCGAGGTCGCTGCGCGTACGCCAGCTTCTCATTTGGAGCCTTTCGGTTCTGGCGCGGTCGGCCCTCGATGCGCAGAAGCCCGAGCGCGCCATGTTTCTGGCGCGCGAGGCACGCACCGTCGTGTCGCATGTCCTCGGCGGGCTGGGCGTAGGTGATGCCTCCAGCGCGCGGGAGCAGTACGCCGCGATCTACCAGACCGGTGCGCTTGCCGCATCGCGCAGCGGCGATCACGTGGAGGCCCTGGCGTTCCTCGAGTCCGGCAGGGCCGGAGCGCTGCTCCAGCTCCTGGGCGGGCGCAACCCGATCGACTTCAGCAAGAGTCCCTCTGCGGCGCGAAAGGCCCATCACGCAGCGCGTGGCGCGGAGG